>CADBDA010000007.1 GCA_902793295.1 uncultured Bacteroidota bacterium | reverse complement strand
CAGCGGCCCGATAGAGAAGAGATGGCGAAGTTACCGAGAGGAGGCCCTGGCGAAGACTAATCCGGCCATAGGTTTATCTTACGCTCCCGTACAGGGGTTTCCTTCCAGGCTACGCCCTCCAGTCAACCCCTGTACGGAATAAAGGAAACAACGACAACTAAAATCAGGATTAAAACAACAAAGTCAACCAACAACCGTTATTAACACAAAACAGAGTCAACAAAACTCAGTCTTTACACTCTAAATGAGTCAACCTTTTTTAGGAAACGACACACTCCACCATTTTCGATATGAGATGTAGTCTTGGACTCTAACGTATTTGTTTGTTCATAGCCACATACAATCTGCCCTAAAGCGGTATGTATTATTAGTCCAATCAATAATAACAATATTAGACCCTTTTTCATATTACTGTTTTATTATTTTAATTTGTGATTTCGAATAATTTGTCTCAACGAATAGCAAATATATTCCCTGTGGTAAATTCTTTATACAAACTTTGTCTTTACAACTGATATTGTCCAATATCAGATGCCCCATCATATCATAGATTTTTGCCGATTCAATATATTCGTCACTATTAATGTATATCCAATCGTTGCAGGGGTTTGGCCATATATGTACTTTTTGATTCTCTACGCAATCATTAATCCCCACAGGGCGAACAACACAGTCTTCTTCCGACCAGCCTTCCATGGAGTAGTGATAGATTAATTCCCCATCTTTGTGACAACAAACCATCCGGCTTCCGATGATATGCAAACGTAAATAATCTAAAAGATTTGAACAACCAACCCCCTCAATAAACATTATGGAGCGTTCGGTAAATTCATCAATGAGTGTAATTGTGTAATACCCGTCTTGTGTAAGTGTATCCAGTACAGTATACATGACACTATCTCGATAATCAACATAGTTTGGCAACCAAATTGTATCACCGATAGAAAGAGACATGTCTGCTATTATTAAATCGGCATTCCCATCCGGAAATCGACACCATAGCTTTCCTGTTGCAGTATCTTCCCTAAGAAAAAAATCAAGAGAAGAATCTCTGCCTTCAGAATAACCATTATGCCAATATACTGCAGAATACTCTACTTTCTTGAAATACATGTCACTAATCAATGTGTCATTGGTAATTCGCAATAATTGATTTTCCCATGGAACATCATAGTATTCCGTCACCCCGTTCCATTCAGTTGATTCCAGACCGAAAAAAGACTGGAATCCGTTCTGATGTTGAGCAAAACCAACTGTAGTATAACACAATGCTACCGAGCACAATAATAGTTTTTTCGTTTTCATGACGATTCTTATTTTGTTAATACCATTCGTTTTGTTCCGACAATTTGTTCATCTACTACCAACGAATAAATATACATACCAGCATTAAGAGTGGAGCCACTGATAACCACTTGCCCATTGCCGAATGCATGTATGGGGTATGACTGCATCAGTTCTCCCGTTAAGTTGAAAACGAGTATATTTGCACTGGTTGCGTCTGTTGGAATAAAGTATTCGATTGTTGTAGCACTTGTGAAGGGGTTGGGGGAATTTTGATATAATACAGCACCATTTGTAATGGAGGAATTTGAGTTCGTACTGCGATGAGCTCTAGATTCATGGTCAACGGTGGAGTCCGATTGCATCCCCCTAAGATAATCCTCGTAGTCCTCTATTAGATCTAAAGAAACTCCTCTGTTTTCAATGGCTGTGTACAATTCACGGAAAGCGGACACGATGATAGGAATCATTTCCAGATAGTTCACATACTGGTTACCCAACGAATCAAACTCAACAATCTCCGGGAAAAGGTCAATAATCTCAGAGGTTATCAGACCATAACGGGTATTGCCAAAGCCTCGTGACTGTAAGGCGGATGTCGCAAGTTGTCTGGCTAAGTCCTCTTTTTCAGTTAAGCCTTCAGCTCTCTCTATTTCACCAACATTGCCAACAGGTTGAATATTATCAAGAGGTTTATAATTATATGTAACACCATTCAACCGCATTAATCTTGGAAGTGCATACTGAATGTTTCTGATTGAACTTTTATGGTTGTCATCAGAACTGACGGAGAGCCTATCCAGTCTGACACCATCGTATATGGTAAACCGCGGAAGATAATCCCTTTGCCCATTATAGTTCCATTCTGCAACAATATAATCACCATTAAAGGCAGACATTTTGACTCCTTTTTTTCCATGCAACCACAGAATATCTGAATCGTACGTGCCAAACTCTCCTATGAACACATTCCAACCATTGTGGTCATATCGTCCGAAATCACCAAATGCCAATTTTGAACCAGCATTGAATTCCCCGAGCCTTCCTTGAATTGACATTGAAAGAACTCGGTACATATCGTCATCCGGGCGGGTGTCGGGACCAACTATAACTCGACCGTCGTTTTTGATGACAAGCTGGGCACTTGCCGTAAAAACCGAGAAAAAGAAAGTAGCCAGTATGATTATTGATTTTTTTTTCATTTTTTTGTTGTATTTATTTTTTGTTAAGCTCTTATTTCGCGAGAGCTATTGCGGTTGCTGTAGCACTGTGTGGATTTGCGCAACATTTTCTACTGCCACACAATAGAGTTAGTCGATCTACGTTATTAAAAGCAATGTAGAGCAACTGCTCTATGCCTCGGGTGCGGGACGGCAGGGAAGCGTGCGTTGCGAGTTTCTAAATACAATCACGCTCTCCCTGCTTGGGCACCCTCTCTTTTTTGCCCCGACACAACGGCGCACCAAACTTGTGCGGGGCTTTGCTATATGAACTGCATGGTTTAGAGAGTGAATTGACGGTTATTCCCGCCTTTTTACATTAATTAAGTGGTTAATCTGTGTGGCCGCACACTAACCATGGTTGATTTGATTTTTCTTGACCATTTTGAGACATGTGACAGGTTTTTGATGGATGAGCTGCCTCACCATAACCAATTTCAGTATAAACATCATTTATCTATCTGTTGTAAAGCGTTGAACAACGTTTTGCAAATGTTGATGTCAAAATCCAGCAGAAGAGCCTTAATGCTGGACTTGCTTAATCCTTTAGCCAAAAATGGGAGATCATTAAAGTTGCCTATGATGATTATTCTCTTTTGTAAGGCACAGGCATAACCTAATTCAATCAATGAACTTGTTTGCATTCTTCGGGGATGAATCAGTAAAAAAACATCAGACTTTTCGATTTTCATAAAGTCTTCATCAACTGATTTGCTTGGGCTGTCAAAACAATTATCGCTATCAATATGTTCAAATTCGTTATAAACTGAATGCCCAAAACTTTTAAGCATATCAATAATCGACACTGCATGTTCTTTAAATGACAAGAAGTCTTGAATGTTGCCAAACCCAGTAATTGGCGTTGAAACAAAAATGGTTTTAGTCATTATTAGTCTAGTTAATTATTCATTGTTATCCTCGCTAAAAAGAAGCATTTTGTTGGAAAGAATTTCTTTCTTAAGGTCAGCGAATGTCGAGTATTGACGAACACGTACGTGTGGAATATTGTCACCAGCATTCTTGATTAGATAGGGAAGGCTTTTTTTGTAGAATATAACTGTTTTTTTGCATAAAGCAATAGCATAACCCAATTCTACAAAAGAGCTGGATGGGCGCGGTTTATCAACGATTAAAACAAAACTGTCGACTTGTTTGAGTTTCCTGAAATTATTCTTTACGGCAACATCTTTCCCTTCAAAATGCGATTTGTCTTCGATTTCAGCAGCAGGACAAGTTACCTCAGAGAATCCAATTGTTGATAATGCCCCAACTATTTCTTTTAATTCTTTGCGCTGCAACTGATAATCATCAGTTGACAATGTGCTCATTGGTGCACTGACAAAAACCGTATTCCTTTTAATCGTACTAATTTCCTTAGGATAAATGTATTCGGTATTATAGAATCCTTCCCCCTTCAACTTGCCAAAAACCTTTTTGAAGTCTCTCTGAAGTTTTACATAGGCTTTTTTCGAGATTTCATCCAGTTGTGTTTTATCGATGTCGATTAACTTTAATTCTTCATTGATGTCAGAAATCATCTTGCAAAATTTTACCCTATCATGGAACTGTACACCATCGCGAGACCGGAATCTGTCACGGGGTTGGTCATTGTCATGAAACTGGACACATTGCTTGTCTTGTAACGGGGTTCCTTGTATTGCCTTTTCACTACAATTGAAAAGCAACGGTATGGTTAAAATGTCATTCCCTGCCAAGGCACCAGCTTCATAGTGAATCCAAGGGGATCTTACGGTGTCCTTGGTGACGCACACGATACCAAACTGGGCACCTTTTAGAACATTATTGATTTTGTTTTTCCAATCTTCACCACAGGTGATATTCATGTCGGAAACAAAACACTTCACTTTGCCGGGGAAAATATCGTTTTCTATTCCTTGTTTCAGTTTTTTGGCGATAGTCTTCCCATGTTCGCCAGACCAACTGATAAAAATCTTATACTCTGTCTTCTTGCTCATTTTGTTTCTTTTTTTGTGATAATACATCTATGAAATAAAGTGGTTAGTGGGCGTGGGTGCCCACTAACCACGGATTGTTTTGGCTATTTCTTCACGAGTTTGAGGTATGACACAAGCTCCTGTGGAGTGCGTGGAGAGGCATTGTGCGTTTCATTGTCGTGAAGGGTCTAGATGCGTGTAGTCTCGTCCCTTATTGTGTTTTGGGGCTACGGGTGTTTGAGGGCTGGAATTATTTCTTCACAATTGTCTTCACTCCGTATTTGTCTTTGGTGCACACCACGAGGAGGTATTGTCCTGCGGGAAGTGTGCTGATGTCGATCTCGGTCAACTGACTTTCACACTTTCTGGTCATTACGGCCTTGCCGTTAACGTCGTAGATTGTCATTTCATACGGTTCTGGTTGGTTCAGCTGCACTGTTAGCCGTCCAGTTGTTGGATTGGGTGAGACGGAGAGCTCCAGTGTAGCGGCTTGATTGATGCCTATGCTTGACGAGTCGAATGAGAAGATGGCGGTAAAGAGAGTGTCCTGCGTGACGGTGATGGTGCGGGGCGAATCTTCATTGCCGTCCGACCAGCCGTCGAAGATGCAGTACATCGCCGGGGTGGCGGTGAGGATAGCCTCATCGCCACCCACGTATGTGCCGCTGCCTTCAACTGTGCCCCACTCAACGTTGTTGACGGCTGTCTGCACGTGATATAGTGGCAGCTCAATGAAGTGGGTGACAAAGGCGGTGTCGCAGGTTAGGTATATCGTGAGGGGGTTGTCGGTAAGGCTGTCGCCAGTGGCGTTACTCCAGTGCGTGAAACGGAATCTCTCTGCAAAAGGATTGGCGGTAATGGTGTGGTAGGTGCCACCCGAGTAGCTGCCGCCGCCGGTGACGTTGCCCATCGTCACATTTGCCGAAGAGACTTGGAGATTAAACATCTGGCTGCTGATATCCTGGAAATAGGCAACAAAAGCGGTGTCGCTGACGAGGTGAATGATGCGCGTGGTCTCGGTGCTGCCATCGTTCCAGTGCAAGAACCTGTGACCGAGGGTTGGTGCTGCAGATATTGTAACATCGGAGGCGTAGTAGGTGCCGCTGCCAGTGACTGTACCCATCGTCTCGCCCGATGCAGAGACCTGCAAGTTGAACTGCTGAGTGCACTGGAAGGTCGCGACGATTGTCGTATCGCTCATAAGATGCACCACGCGTGGGTTGTCGGTCACGCCGTCGCTCCACGAAACAAAGGCAAAGCCCGGTGCGGGAATGGCCGTGATGGTGTCGTCGCTCTCGTCGGGGAAGCGTCCGCCGCCAAGCACCTCGCCCCAGCCCGTCTCATTAGGCATGGCATTGAGGTCCCATTTGTCCACAATGACAAGGTAATATCCCACAGGGCTGTAGGGCCAGTCGCTCATCCAGACGCCGCCAAGCGCAGGGCTAAACCAATTATCCCAAAAGGCATACGGCCTGCCTGGAAGATGGCAGCTGTGTTGATCTTGGAATAACGGTCCATCGGAACCTATCAAATCATGATAGTTACTTATGTCGCATCCTGTTTTGGGATCTAACATATATTCGCCTAAATCCATAATATCAACATAGACAGTAGGAATTCTTCCGTTACTGTTAACACTATTATACCCACTGTTTGTAGAACCGACAATAAAAAATTCGGTATCCACCCACACCGGCTGCACAAAATATGCCTCGTATAGATAGCAGTATTGGACATACTCATCGTTCCATCCCTGACGGAGCTCCATTACACGCGCAGTGGCCGTATCCCACCTCACAGAGTCAAGCAGTTGAAGTCGGACCGTATCGTCAATTTCCTGAAATACCCGATGGCCAGCCGCAGTCATCTGGTATAGATAAAGATATTCGGGTAGTTTCTGTACAACAGCGGCGGTGTCGACAGTCGGCGGATTGTAATTTTGCACCATTGCTACCAATCCCTTCACCTTCATATGTCTGTTGTGTGCATATTCCCATTTGGCAATATTCGCACCTTCCAAATAACGATGAAACTTGTATTTAAAACAGAAACAGCTGTCCCATACACCATTAGGTCGCCAGTTCGGACAATCGTCAAACCACTTGGTGTAATAATATTTGTCACAACGCGGGGTTGCAGGTATTGTGTCGTCCACATCCGACGGACTTATCGTTGATGCCAAGGCTATTCCTGGCATTACAAACAGTGCAAGGATTAGTATACTATATAACTTTTTCATAATTTTTTTTACTTTACTTGAAAAATGCTATTCAATTTGCCCACATACTATTCTTTAACACAAGGAAATTCCTTTTCTATTTCATTATCTATTAAAGGAATATATGTTACAGGGTATGTAACTTCATCATAAGGGAATCGGTGAATAATACGCAATTGGTTTTCGATAAGTTGATGTTCTACAGTAATAGGTTGAGCCTCAACATCGTTTTCTTTATGGCAGCTCTGTTCATATCCGCCACCATTTTCCCCTCTTTGAGACATCAGATACAATGGTGAAAAAATGTTATTCTTTTCCATTCCACTCCAGAACAAATGCTCATAACCATTCCTCTTTTGAAGTGTTATGGATTGGAATAGAATACCATCATCCAAATACTGTTTGACTGGATATCTGCAATACCTGTTTTTGTTCCAAGTTAAAATGGAAACAATGTCGGAGTTATGTTCTTCAAAAAGAACCGCCGTAGCATTGTTTGATGGTAAATGGATTAATTCCTTAACCAAAGGTGTGCTTTCAAGGTATGCTCCTCTTAAAAATTTAAGCCTTCCGTTAGGATAGTCGTATTGGCTGTTGAAGAGTCCTTCGTTCTTCTCAAATTTAATATGATAGCTTACCTCTATTCCATTGCCTGTTGTGAAACAGATTTTTGCAGGGTCATACCTGAAGAATTTCTCAATCTCATTATAACTATCACACTCGGGTTCAATAATCAAAGGTGTAAAAAGAATTGCATTTACACTATCGTTCAGTTCTAATCCTCCCATAATTAGGTGGTCTTCTTGTCCGCTGTATCTAATCCACTGTTCAATTCCTGTGATATCGTTTGAAACGGTAACAACATAATCATCAGTGATAGTGATATCTGTAAGCACTTCATTAGTATTAGTTCTTATATTGTTATCCCATCGAACACTTCCCAAACAATCGGGGTAGAATTTGGCTCTACAAAAACAAGACGGAGCATTAACCAAGTCATCTAGTCCAATGATATCAAGAACAGCATTGTCTAGGAATGTGTTTTGAATATGATAATAAAGGCTATACTCCTCTGCATAGCATACCATTCTATATAATTCTTTCGTTTTCTCTACGTCACGCACTTTTACTGTATAAGAAGAAGAAGGACTCAAGGCTTCATCCATAGAGAAAAAACCAGCGAACCCGTGTGTCAAGTACCCTTGATTTCCAAGTTCTGTTCTTGTACCGCAGAAACAGCAAAAGTCTACAGGTTCAAAAGTACCATTTTTACGAAGAGTAACGAACCTGACATCATTGACTTTATACCCTTTTGGCAAATCAAAAATGTGCTTAATATCGCCAGTAGTTGTGTTTTGAATCATAAACGAAGTATACCCTTTGATTGTGTCTGCACGAGGTGCATTCGTAAAATAGCCATACTGTGTCAAGACATTGTATGTCTCATTGTAATTGCGCACAATCGAGGTGTACTGGACGTAGTCCGGTGAGCGAAATATCTGTTCTATCTCAGAAATTTGAGCAGCAAGCCTTAAAAAAGGCAAAAATAAAATCAGCAGTAAAATTGTTTTTTTTGACATAAATTAAATATTAAAAATCAACAGCTTAATCATTAACTAATTAGTAGAGATTTCGAACATATAGTTGTTTGTAAACTATTTTATCGCATTGCAGGTATATATTCCTGTTTCCTTGTCAAAGCGTATAGTTACAGTATATCCTTCGTCTGACATCTTATCTGCCCAAGCATAGGCATCATCGTGATTGGTGGTGGTGTAGGTTACAACATCCTTTGAGGAAAGAACACGCGAGGCTCTATCCTCGTTGCGGAAACTGACTTCATGTCCTTCTTCCGCCAAGGCGAACATACGATTCAGAAAATCGTGCCATGCGTCTTCTCCAATAAGCGTGATATGGTGGGTCGCTCCGTCAACCGAATAACTCACTGTGAAAACGGTACCGTTTTCAGCAACGACACAGGTGTCGTCAATAATGTTTTCTTTCTGGCAACTGACCGCCAGCGTTCCGAGCACTGCAAAGAGTGCGATGGTAATGAAAATTTTACGCATAATATCTGTTTTATTGATTAGTAGATTTGTCGTAATTGTAGTGTCTTACTGCGTTTAGTTCTTCCTTATTCTTGATGTGGAAAACTGTTAATGTGCGCTTCAAGTGGGAGATGGCAAGAAGATTATTGGAGTATGAGTCGAGGATGGTATCTGTGGTGGTGGACTTGGGAATTACTTTTACATAAATCAAATCTTCTCCGTTGTCTATGAATTGCTGGACGTCAGGAGGTGGGTTGGGTACTTCAAAATCTTTTTTTAGGGTGGTCCAAATAACGGAATCTGTTGCCTCCAACAGTGTGACATCGACAAAGACGGTGTCATTTACTTTATAATCCTTGACAAAAGAAACATCGATACCTTCAACTTTCTCATAACGAGCATATATTTCGCTGACCTCGTTGGAAGGGAAGATGTATTTCCACTGTATGGCTATGTAGCAGACGAGAGCCTCCACGAGAGCAAGGATGGCTATGATCAGCCAAAAGCGTTTTTTATTAAAAGGACGTTTCATAGCTGCTCGATTGTATTGTTAATAGTATCGCAAATCGCATCGTCGGTTTTCTCAGAGGTGGTGGTGACCTTAACAAAGTCGCGAGTGGCGGCAAACGCTTTGTCTGCGTTCAGGACAATCAACAGAAAAATGCAAGCAGCAATGGAATATGAAGGAAGACGGAGAGAGAAGAACTCCCGCCGACGGTAGTCTTTATCGGAAACGTTTTCGACAAGCCGAGAGGAGGAGAGCTTGCTCTTATCCCGAGGCGAGAAAACGTCACCGTAGGTAACCGAATTGTAGCTGCCAGCGAGGACAAAACCAATCCAACGGCGGCGGTGACGGGAGAGCCGATTCAGCCTATCGGCATAGCGGGACATACGATAAGGATAAGGGCGGAGGCGGAGCGTCTGCCGCATAAGCCAAAGGCTACGGACGGCACGCAAGGCTACCACAGCATCGGCGACGGCAAGGACGAGGACAGCGACATTGAGGGGTGAGGGTCCCGCCGGAGCGGTGTGCCACAAGATACTTGCCGAAAGAGCGAGGAGCAACAGGCAGAAGATTAGCAGATAGCGGTCGCATCGACGGCGAAGTTGAAACTGAGGAATCTTGTCGCCTTCAACCAACGAATGGATTTGCTCTGGGGAAAACGGCGGTATTCGCGAGGCAACTTCATCCATAAGCCTATGGGCAGAACGCATTCGGCTTGTTACCTCGTCGAATGTGGCAGACTTGGTGGAAGCCAATGGCTGGATTTCTGAAATGTTACTCATTTCAATTGCGCCCAAGCCACGAGCAGCAATGTGTCCTCTTTCCTCTTGTTTGGATAATTCCAATTTTCTTTTTTTTCTTTTCATTGATAATTAGTGCTTTACCAACCCCTGCAGATGATTGATAATGAGGGAACGTTGCGCTATGTGAGTGCAGTGGGAGCTTGCTCACTTGGCCGAACCTAAGCAACGTCACCGCAGGTAAGAAATAGGCTGGTTAATATTACTTATGAATTAGCATTCTCAATTTGTTTAAAAGTCTTGACATTCGTTTACGAGCGTTGCTCTCTGTGATGCCTTCGGTGCGCGATATGGTGCTGTAGGAGTCGTCACTAAGGTAGTGATTCAGTAGATTACGTTCTTTGTAGTCAAGGTGTTCTGAGAGTTCGTCGATCAGACTCCAGCCGTCGCGGGCTTGGCTCATCAATTCACTTCCGTAGAGGTTTTCAAAACTGTACAGGTCGCAGACAGACAGGAACTCTTGATGATTAGGATTGCGAAGGTAATCTACAATGGCGTGATATGAGATTTGGTATATCCATGTCGCCTCTGTGCTGTCGCCACGGAAACGGTCGAGGCCGTAATGACTAAACTCTGTCCATATCGCCAAGGCACATTCTTGTCGCAACTCATCGAAATAGAAAGTATTACCACCACAGAACCTGAGACAGATACTGTTAATAGTTTGGTAGTTGCGTTTCAGCAGATCGCTGAATTCTATTTCTTGCTGCAGCGTTGGCATTGGGCGTTATGTCAATCTACTTCATATTCATGTTTTTATAACGTTTTTATAGCAATTATATTGTTATAATCATTATTATCGCGATTATCGCGCATTCTCGTTTGTTTGTTTGTTTGTTTGTTTGTTTGTTTGTTTGTTTGTTTCTTTCTTTCTTTCTGTTTACCTTATTAGACGTAAAAATTTTTGAATTGTGTGACAAGGAGGTCGATTTTAACACTTCTTAACTAATCTTAAATAATAGGATGTTTGAATGGTATTGAGTTGATTAATAATTGTTTAGATTATCTTTTGCATACAATCATAATGCGCTGTTTTTTAAGGTGGTATAAGGATTTCGCCGAATGGTCGCCGAAGGATCACCGACGGGATGCCGAGAGGTTGTATTGGGAGCGGTGAGATGTGTGTCGAAAATCAAATGTTGCAGGCCGGTGAGCTGACCACCACCTACACCGCTTCGCAGGGTCTGCTGCTGATGATTCCCAACATGTACAAGATTTCCGGTGAACTGCTGCCCAGAATGCGACTTCGCCGACGACACGATGATGACTGTGGCCGTGGCCGATGCCATACTGAATGGCCGATCCTTTGGGGAGACACTTCATGAGTATGGCTGCAAGTATCCCAACCGTGGTTATGGCGGACGTTTCTACAACTGGTTGGCGGGTGCAAAAATGGGCCCGTGAAAGCCTTTGTGGCATAAAAAACTGTCTTGTACCAAAAATAATCGTATTTTTGCAAATCTTTCTGAGGTTTGAATAATGTTGTAAAATTTTAATCTGTAGAATATTATGAAACTACAAACTGCTTTTTTGTCATTCGCTCTGCTTTCGGTGGGCATGGTGTCGAGCAACGGCGGCAAACAAACGCAATCCTCCAATGCCGATAGCCAACTGGCTGCTCAGACCTGGCCGAAATGTCGAAAAAAGAACTCCGTCTGATGCGCAACGAAATCATGGCCCGTCACGGCTATTCGTTCAACTCCAACGACCTGAAGAAGCATTTCGAGTCGCAGCTTTGGTATTTCCCCCTTTTCACCAATGTGGGCAACCAACTCAGCGACATTGAGAACGTTAATGTGAAATTCATTCAAGAACACGAAAAATAAATCGACAATATGGATAAATTAAGTTATGCATTGGGCCATAATATTGGTCATCAGTTAATGGATATGGGACTGGAAACCAGTCTTAATGTAGACGATTTTGCCGCTGCCATCCGCGACCTTTTCACGGGCAAGGAGGCACAGCTGTCGGCCGAAGAAAGTCGCCAAGTGCTGGACCGTTTCTTCACCGAAATGGAGCAGCTGCAGCAGGCCGAAGCCGAACAGAAAGGCAAGGCCGCCAAGAGCGAAGGGGAGGCCTTCCTGGCCGCCAACGCCAAACGCGAAGGCGTTTTCTGCACCCGCAGCGGACTGCAGTACGAGATTTTGAACGAGGGCAACGGCCCCCGCCCCACAGCCGCCGACACCGTTCGCTGCCACTATGAGGGCACCCTTATCGACGGCACCGTCTTCGACAGCAGCTATCGTCGCAACCAACCCGCCGAATTCGGTCTGCGCCAAGTGATTGCAGGATGGACCGAAGGTGTGCAGATGATGAAGGTGGGCGCCAAATACAAGTTCTATATCCCTTACCAGTTGGGTTATGGCGAACATGGCGCCGGCAATTCCATCCCGCCCTACGCCGCCCTTATCTTCACGGTCGAACTGCTGGCTATCGTCTGACAACCAGTTCGGTTTTACATGATAAAGCGACAGGCTTCGGAACGTGCTTCCGAAGCCTGTCGCTTTTTTGTGGATTGTTTCTTTGCGTTTCTTCGTCGCTGTCGTTCAAAATACGATGTTTTTTGGTGCGGCATCGCAAAATATGGCTTATTTTTTGAAGAAATCGAAGACGGTTTTGGCTTTGGAAGGGCCGATGGCTTTGGTGAGGTCGTCGAGTGTTTGCAGTTTCACCTCTTTGACGGAGCCGAAGCGTAGCAGCAGGTCGCGTGCTGTTTTTTCGCCGATGCCGGGAATGTCGGTCAGTTGGGTGCGGAAGGTGCCCTTGCTGCGTTTGTCGCGGTGGAAGGTGATGGCGAAACGGTGTACCTCGTTCTGAATTTGTTCCATGAGGTGGAAGAGCTGGTCGGTGGGTTTGAGTCCCACCACGACGATTTGCCAGTCGGGGTCGTAACAGAGCAATTCGTTGGTGCGGTGACGGTCGTCTTTGGCCAGGCCGGCGATGGGGATGTCGAGTTGCAGCTGGTCGACGATGACGTGCCGAGCCACCTCCATCTGTCCGGCGCCACCGTCGACGATGAGCAGGTCGGGCAGTTCCTTGCCCTCGTCGGACAGTCGTTTGTAGCGCCGATAGATGACTTCGGCCATGGAGGCGTAGTCGTCGGGGCCTTCGACGGTCTTGATGTTGAATTTGCGGTATTCGCTACGGTTGGGTTTGCCGTCGGTGAAGCGCACCATGGCGGCTACGGGAAAGGCGCCTTGTATGTTGCTGTTGTCGAAGCACTCGATGTGGACGGGTATCCGCTTGAGATGGAGTTCTTTCTGCAGCCGTTCCATCAGTTGTCCGCGACCCTCGTCGGGGTTGACCAGCAGGCGCTGGTGGATGCACTGGTGCTGGTAGGAGCGGACGTTGCGTTCGCTGAGTTCCATCAGCTGTTTGCGGTCACCGCGGGTGGCGACGGTCTGCTTGAGGTAGTCTTCGGGGATGTCCTCCACCACGAAGGGAACGATGGCTTCGCGGGCCGTGCTCTCGGTTTTTTCGTGGAGGGCGGGAATGATGGTGGCTAGTATTTCGCTGTCGCTCTCGTCGAGCTGTTTCTTGATTTCGGTGGAGAAGGAATAGATGATGCTGCCGTTTTTGATGCGCATCATATTGACATAGGCCAGTTTGGAGTCGGAAATGATGGAGTAGACATCGACGTCGCGCACATTGGTGTTGACGACGGTGGATTTGTACTGGTACTCTTCCAGCAGCCGTATTTTGCGTCGCATGATTTCCGCTTCCTCGTAGCGCAGTTGGTCGGCAAGGTCCATCATCTCTTTTTTCATGGCGTCGAGGATTTCGCCGAAGTCGCCACGCAGAATCTTGCGTATGCGGCCGATGGTTTCCATGTATTCGTCGTGGCTTTCGAGTCCCACGCAGGGGGCCTTGCAGAGACCTATCTGGTGGTTCATGCAGGGGCGGTCGCCGCCGATGACACGTTGATGCTGAGAGTCCCAGGTCAGCTTCTTCTTGCATTTGCGGTAGGAGAAGAGCTTGCGGATAATATCTTGTAACTCACGCAGAATGCGCTGGTTGGGGTAGGGGCCGAAGAATTGGCCCTTGAGCCGTGTGCGGTCGCGGGTGAAGAGCAGTTGGGGGTAGTCTTCGTCGGTGATGCAGAGATAGGGGTAGGTCTTGTCGTCCTTCAGCATGCTGTTGTAGCGTGGCTGGTACTGCTTGATGAGGTTGTTTTCGAGCAGCAGGGCGTCGACTTCGCTGGCCACCACGGTGATGCGCAGGTCGCAGATGTGGCGCACCAGCATCTTGATTTTAGGGGTGTGGTCGTCGTAGCGGTTGAAATAGGAGGTGACCCGTCGTTGCAGATTGCGGGCCTTGCCCACATAGATGACCTTGCCCGAGTCGTCGAGGTACTGGTAGACACCTGGCGTCTCGGGTATGGTTTTGAGCTTCAACTTGATGTGCTCAATATTTTTGTTGATGCTTTGGTCGATCATTTGACGACTTGTTCCACTTTCAGTGCAATGCTGGCGATACCCCCAATCTCGTATTTGGAGGTGCGCTGTTTGATGCGGTAGGTGTAGGTGCCCGGTTTGTTGTACATGCGGAAGCGGTCGATAGTGTCGGTGACGGTGCAGTAGCGGTCGATGCACTCGCCGCGCAGTTTGCCGTTACGGTTGCGCAGGCGGATGGTGGGAGTGAAATTGTGGAGCTCGTTGCTGTCCTGGAAGAAATCCACCACCAGCGGCAGTTTCGGGTCGAGGAAGCGGCTGGTGTCGTAGCGCAGGCTGACAGTCAGGCAATAAGGTTTGTCGTTGTTGGTGACGGGGACCGAGAACACCTCGGGTTCGAAACGAAGCCAGGTGTCGTTGTCGAAGGAATGGCTTTCGTCGAAGATGGTGTCATTGCCGCAGGAGGCGCAGAGCAGCACCAGAGCAAATAGGGGGAGAAGCAGACGTTTCATAGACGTGGTGGTTTTATAGAATTAGGAAAGTCGTTTGTTCATCAGCGCTTGCATGATTTGGATGGCGTTGGTGGCGGCGCCTTTGCGCAGGTTGTCGGCCACCACCCAGAGGTTGAGCGAGCGGGGTTGTGACAGGTCGCGGCGCATGCGACCCACGAAGACCTCGTCGCGGTTTTCGCTCATGACGGGCATGGGGTAGCGGTTGGTGGCGGGGTCGTCGTAGAGCACCACACCGGGGGTGTCGGACACGATGCGACGGGCTTCGTCGAGATCGTATTCCTCACAGAATTCGATGTTCACCGATTCGCTGTGGCCGCCCACGACGGGCACGCGTGCCACGGTGGCGGTGATAGCGATGGAGGGGTCGCCGAGAATCTTGCGGGTCTCGTCGACCAGCTTCTGCTCCTCGGTGGTGTAACCGTCGGTTTGGAAGTCGCCCCCGTGGGGGAAAAGATTGCGGAAAATCTGGTAGGGGTAGGCCTGGTTGTGAGGCGGCATGTTGTCGAGTTGGGTCGGGGTGTCGTGTCCTGCGATGCGCACCTGTTCGGCATGCCAAGCCTCCTCTTCCTGCAGTTGGCGGACTGCCTTGATGCCCGTGCCGGTGATGGATTGGTAGGTGCTGATGACCAGGCGTTTGATGCGGTAGCGGCGGTGAAGGCCCGAGAGTGCCAACACCATTTGGATGGTGCTGCAGTTGGGGTTGGCGATGATGCGGTCGTCGGCTTTGACGGCGTCGATGTTGATTTCGGGCACCACCAGCGGTTTGTCGGCGTCTTTGCGCCATGCCGAGCTATTGTCAATCACCGTGGTTCCGACGGCGGCAAACAGCGGGGCGTACTGCCGGGAAGCGGCTGCGCCGGCCGAGAAGATGGCGTAGTCGGGGTGCATGGCGATGGCCTCGTCGACCGATACGACGGTCAGTGTTCTGCCGGCGAAAGCGATCTGTTTGCCGACCGATTTGGGAGAGGCGGCAGCAATGATCTCGTTGTCGCCCAGATGGCGTTCTTCCAATACTTTCAACATCACGCCACCCACAAGTCCGGTGGCTCCAACAACTGCAATTTTCATTCTTTTGTGTCTCTTTGTTTGATGAGGTAAATAATATTGTTCCTAATTATTATAATATTGCTTAGGATTATTTTGAAACGCTGTTTTCGTTTTATTATTGTGCTTTTTTGACGGAATTGTTCGTATAGGCAAAAAGAAAGACCGGAGAAGCGTTGTCTCCGGTCTTTCTTTGGTTGGTTTTGTTGTACCCGTTTGGTTGTTACGGGCGGTCGGATCAATTCTTGATGCGCATCTTGTAGAAGCTTCTGTAGACGAAGAAGAGCGCGATGATGATGAAGACAACGCCTACCCAGCGGGCCACACCCTGGAAGCTGGGAGCGATGGCGATTTCCATGGCTAGCACACCGAAGAGGGTGGTGAACTTGATGATGGGGTTCAAAGCCACAGAGCTGGTATCCTTGAAGGGGTCGCCCACGGTGTCGCCCACAACGCTGGCGTCGTGAAGCGGGGTGCCCTTGGACTTCATATCCACTTCGACCACTTTCTTGGCATTGTCCCAAGCGCCGCCGGCGTTGGCCATGAAGACGGCCTGGAACAGACCGAAGACGGCAATCGAGACGAGGTAGCTGACGAAGAGGCAGACGGCATCGTTGCTTGTGGTGGAAGGAGCCGAGATGCAGGCGAAACCGAGCGCGAAGCAGAAGATGGCGATGAAGATGTTGATCATGCCCTTCTGAGCGTAGTTGGTGCAGATCTTCACCACTTCCTGGCTCTTTTCGGTATCAGCTTTCTTGGGAGCGTTGGGGTCGAGCTTGATGTTATTCTTGATGAATTCAACCGCGCGGTTGGCACCCGTGGTCACAGCCTGCATCGAAGCACCGGTGAACCAGAAGATGACACATCCGCCGAGGATGAAGCCAAGGATGCTATAGGGGTTGAGGAGGTTGAGCACATCGGAAGGATTGATGCCGAGGGCCTTCTGAATCATCAGAATCAGCGAGAAAATCATGGTTGTGGCACCCACAACAGCAGTACCGATTAGCACCGGTTTGGCAGTAGCCTTGAAGGTGTTGCCAGCGCCGTCGTTGGCCTCGAGGTAATACTTGGCCTTCTCGAAATCGGGGGTGAAGCCAAATTCGTTTTCCACCTCTTTGGTGGTCTTTTCGATGTCGTCCTCAATCAGCGAGAGTTCGTAGACCGACTGGGCGTTGTCGGTGACAGGGCCGTAGCTGTCGACAGCGATGGTGACAGGACCCATGCCCAGCATACCGAAGGCTACAAGGCCGAAGGCGAAGATGGTGAAGTAGGGACCGAAGACCGGTTCGATGCCGAAACCAGTGGCGGCGATATAGGCGATAAGCATCAGCACGAAGAAGACCATGCCCGTCCAGAAGGCACCCATGTTGCCGGCCACCAGTCCGCTGAGGATATTCAGCGAAGCGCCGCCTTGTTCAGAAGCCTTCACCACCTCGTTGACATGCTTGGAGGTAGGTGAGGTGAAGAGTTTGGTGAATTCAGGAATCAGGGCAGCGCCGAGGGTGCCGCAGCTGATGATGATGGAGAGAGCAAGCCAGAGGTTTTCCATAGCGTAGGCTGTACCATTATAAACCACCTCTTTGACATCGCCAAGGATGAAATAGCTGGCCAGGAAGGTTCCGCAGATGGAGAGGATGGAGGTGATCCAAACAAGAGAAGTCAGCGGTTTTTCGAAGTTCAGGTCGTCAGCTTTGCTGTATTTGGCTTTGGCGATGGCGCCGTTGATGTAGTAGGAAAGGACGGAGGCGATGATGCCGAGGATACGCATGACGAATATCCAGACAAGGAGTTTGACTTGGATAGAGGGGTCGGGGACAGCCAGCAGGATGAAGCTGACGAGAGCCACACCGGTGACGCCGTAGGTCTCGAAGCCGTCGGCGGTGGGTCCGATGCTGTCGCCGGCATTGTCGCCGGTGCAGTCAGCGATGACACCAGGGTTGCGGGGATCGTCTTCGCCGATCTTGAAGACCACCTTCATCAGGTCGCTTCCGATGTCGGCAATCTTGGTGAAGATGCCGCCGGCAATACGAAGGGCGGAAGCGCCGAGCGATTCGCCGATGGCGAAGCCCATGAAGCAGCTACCGGCCAGGTCGCCAGGCATGCAGAGAAGGATGACCAGCATCAGCACCAGTTCGACGCAGATAAGCACGATGCCGATGCTCATACCGGCACGCAGCGGGATGTTGAGCAGGTCGAGCGGGCGGCGGCGGAGGGAGGCGAAAGCCATGCGGGCATTGGCCAGCGTGTTCATACGCACACCGAACCAAGCCACACCGTAGCTGCCCAGGATACCGATGATGGTCCAAGCCAAAACCAGGATGACGCCACCGGCCTTCATGTCGCTAAGCACGCCGAAATAGAGGGCGATGGCAGCGCCGATGAAGAGGAAAAGGATGATGAGGAATTTGCCCTGCTGTTTGAGGTAGGTGGAGCAGGTCTTGAAAATGACATTGCCGATTTCGAGCATCGACTTGTGGGCTTTCAGTTTGCGGACCTTGCTGAACTGCCAGAAGCCGAACAAGATGCCGAGGGCCACAATAAGGAAGCCCCAGTAGAGGATTTTCTTTTCGGGAGCGTCGCCCCAAGTGTCAGGCATCTTGAGGTCGGCCTCGCTTGCGAATGAGAGCATCGGCAATGCCAATGCAGTCAGGGAGGTAATGATTTTTTTCATATAAGTGATGTTTGATTGTTGTTTGCTTGAACCAAAATTTCAAAAAGGGCTCCGAAACACTTTCGGAACCCTTAGGATTTTTTTCTTCCAGTTATTGTACCAAGACAAGGATGTCGTTCTGTTGACCCTTTACGACGCCAGCCTTGATGTCGAACAGTTTCTCTTCGGCTTCGGCGGTCTGCACGCGGATAGTGCCTTCGGCGAGGCTGGAGATGATGGGGGCGTGGTTCTCCATGATTTCAAACAGTCCGCCGGTTCCAGGCAGTTGGATGAGGGTTGCCTGTCCTTCGAATAGGGTGGTGTCGGGTTTGATGATTCTAATATGCATAATGCGTATCGTAATGAGTGAACTGTGACCTGTATTGGGGGTACTAGTAATTCAGTTAAAGAACTGGTTGTGATATTTATTTCGTCTCGGCAAGGATTTTTTCGCCCTTTTCGATGGCCTCCTCGATGGTTCCGACCAGCAGGAACGCCTGTTCGGGCAGGTAGTCGACATCGCCGTTCAGAATCATGTTGAAACCCTTGATGGTGTCCTCGATGTTGACAAACTTGCCTTGGAGGCCGGTGAACGCTTCGGCCACGAAGAAAGGCTGCGAGAGGAAACGCTGTACACGGCGAGCGCGGCTGACGACCAGCTTGTCGGCTTCGCCCAGTTCCTCCATACCGAGGATGGCGATGATGTCCTGCAGTTCGTTGTAGCGTTGCAGAATCTGCTTCACCTTCTGTGCCGTGTTGTAGTGCTCTTCACCCACGACATCGGGCGAAAGGATACGAGAGGTGGAGTCGAGCGGGTCGACGGCGGGATAGATACCCAGTTCGGAGATTTTGCGGCTGAGCACGGTCTGTGCGTCGAGGTGGGCGAAGGTGGTGGCGGGAGCCGGGTCGGTGAGGTCGTCGGCAGGCACGTAGACAGCCTGCACAGAGGTGATAGAACCACGTTTGGTCGAGGTGATACGTTCCTGCATCATACCCATTTCGGTGGCCAGGGTAGGCTGGTAACCCACGGCCGAGGGCATACGGCCCAGCAGTGCCGACACTTCGGAGCCGGCCTGGGTGAAACGGAAGATGTTGTCGATAAAGAGCAGGATGTCGCGACCGCCGGTTTTCTCGTCGCCGTCGCGGTAGTATTCGGCCAGGGTCAGGCCCGACAGTGCCACGCGGGCACGGGCACCCGGGGTTTCGTTCATCTGACCGAACACCATGGTGCACTTGGAGTCCTGCAGGGCGGCCTTGTCGACCTTCGAAAGGTCCCAGCTGCCTTCTTCCATGCTCTTAAGGAAGGCATCGCCGTACTTGATAACGCCAGCTTCGATCATTTCGCGCAGCAGGTCGTTGCCTTCGCGGGTGCGTTCGCCAACGCCGGTGAAGACCGACATGCCGCTGTATTTCTTGGCAATATTGTTGATAAGCTCTTGGATAAGGACCGTCTTGCCGACGCCGGCGCCGCCAAAGAGGCCGATTTTACCACCCTTCAGGAAAGGCTGGATGAGGTCGATGACCTTGATACCGGTGTAGAGTATCTCCTGGGTAGTGGAAAGGTTCTCAAATTTCGGAGGTTCGCGATGGATGCCGTATTTCTTCTCGCAATCGGGGGTGGGCATGCCGTCGATGGTCTGGCCTATGACATTGAATAGGCGGCCGTTGATGGTCTCGCCCACGGGCATGGAAATGGGCCCGCCAAGCGAAACGACCTCCATTCCACGCTGCAGTCCGTCGGTGCTGTCCATAGCGATGGTACGCATGGTGTTTTCTCCGATATCCTGCTGGCACTCAAGGATGATTTCTGTTCCGTCGGGACGAGTGACAGACAATGCATCGTAGATGTCGGGAAGCGTTACGTCGTCGCCGAAAGTGACATCAATGACGGCTCCGATAATCTGGGAAATTTTACCTTTACAATTAGATTCCATATATATTGATTTTTTTGTCGGAAATAAGTTGCAAATTTACAACAATTCTCGGAAATATTGAATTCTTTTTTAGATTTTTTTTAAACTGTAGCTTCTTTGTGTTGAATCATAGTGCTTTGTAGATTTTTCCCGGAAGACATCTGCAGCAATTTTTGAGTTCCAAACTGAGAAGGGCGGTCGCTATTTTGGGCAATGACAAGTCACAATAACTCTGAATCTGGTCGACCGAGATGTCGGGATGTTCGCGGATGATGGAGAGCACGGCGGCCTCGTCGCCCTGCAGCTTGGGGAAGAGGGTTGCCTGGGTGCCTTCGTGTTTGGTGTGTTGTGCCCACGACATGTTAAAAAACACGTCTTTGGCGTCGCGAATCATGATGGCTTTGCAGGCGGCGATGATGCCGTTGCAGCCCTCGGAATATTTGTCGCCCACGCGGCCGGGGAAGGCGAAGAGGTCGCGGTGGTAGCCGTTGGCGATATTGGCGGTGATGAGGGCGCCGCCTTTGCGTGACGCTTCGACCACGATGGTGGCGTCGCTCATGGCAGCGATGATGCGGTTGCGTGCCGGGAACATGCCCGGCAGGATGCTGGTGCGGCTTTTGATTTCGGTGACCAGTCCGCCGCCCTGAGCCAGCATGCGTTTGGCCAGCGGACGGTTGGAGGGCGGGTAGAGCTGGTCCAAGCCATGAGCCAGCACACCAATGGTAGGCAGCTGGTTGGCGAGGGCCCCTTCGTGGGCAGCCGCATCGATGCCCAAAGCCAGTCCGCTGATCACGGTGATGCCTTCGCCCCGGAAGCCGTCGATCAGCTTGCGGGTCATCTCCTTACCGTATTCGGTGGCACGGCGTGTACCCACCACGCTGACAATCCGTTGGGCATTCAGGTCGGCATTGCCCATGCGGTAGAGTAGGATAGGGGTGTCGACGCACTCCGAACGGTTCATCCGCTGCGGGTAGGCGGCATCGGTGTAGTAGAGGATTTCGATGTGGTTTTTTTCGACGAAGCGCAGTTCCTCTTCGACGTCGGGAAACATGGAGCGGTTAAGGATGGCTTTAATGATAGCGTCGTGGTTTCCAAAGAGATGTCGGAGTTCGGAAGCGGACATGTGGAAGAGGGTTTCGGCCGAGTCGACAATGTCCAGAATCTGCCGTGCCGAATGGCTGCCGACACCGGGTAGCATACTGAGTGCCATTTCGTAGGTGTAGTCTTTCATCTGTGTGCTATCTTGGATAATGAGCCTGATTGATTTAGAAGGTGCAAAAATACGCAAAAAATGGAAACCCCACAAAAAAAGTGTTTCCAACCCCACAAAAAGCAGGTCGGGCGGAGACGTAGTGAATGGTGAAGAGTGTTGGGACAAAGCCATTTCCATCACCACTGCGGGCTGTTTTCACGAAAATGTGTATTTTTGCAAAACAAATACTTCCCCACCAATCGCCCTCCGACGATTGGTGCGAATCAAAACCTCACCCTATGATTATCAACTACCAATATTGGAATCTACAGTTTTTGGCCCCTGGACAAGCACCCTTGCGAAGCGATGCCATCCTATTCGACGACAGCGATTTGAAACGCTGTTTTGACTGTCTGGTCGAAGAGAACCGCAATATCGCCGTCCGCTGTGCAGAAGGCTCGGCACGGCGTTTGTGGCGCTATCTGATGCAACAATATAAATATGTTAAAGCCGCCGGCGGTGTGGTGACTGCCGAGGACGGACGGCTCCTTGTCATGACCCGCAACGGGCGTGCAGACCAGCCCAAAGGCATGGTGGAAGCCGGTGAAACCCTGCAACAGGCGGCCCTGCGCGAAACCAACGAAGAAACCGGGCTTGTCCGGCTGCAAAGCGACGGCTTGCTCTTGAAAAGCTACCACATCTACAATCTCTATGGAGGGTGGCACCTGAAGCAGACCTCGTGGTTCGCCCTGCGCGGCCATACGGGCGACCCCTTCAAACCCCAGATGGAGGAGGGCGTCACCGCGGTGGAATGGGTAAGCCGGGAACGCTGGCGCACCTTGCTGAGCAGGAGTTATGCCACCATGGATGTACTGTCACAACAAATATCTGCCGAATAGCGCGTTGCGCACCTCAAAAAAGGTTTTTTAGATTTTTTTTGATTCTATAACGACAAATCTTCGTATCTTTGCCCCTCGAAAACTTAATTCAAATACAGAAAAAAATGAACGAAACTGCCGAACAGACAAGCACTTTCTTATTGCAGGTGAAAGCCGTGAAACTCAACAATGAGCAACCTTTCACTTGGGCATCGGGTAGAAAATCGCCCATCTATTGCGACAACCGTGTAACGCTTTCCTATCCTGAAATACGTACCTATATCCGTCAGCGTTTTGTTGAAATGATTAACGAATATTTTGGTGACGTCGACGTCATTGCCGGTGTGGCCACTGGTGGTATTGCA
Organism: uncultured Bacteroidota bacterium; assembly: GCA_902793295.1. Classification (GTDB taxonomy): domain Bacteria; phylum Bacteroidota; class Bacteroidia; order Bacteroidales; family P3; genus Colimorpha. The sequence goes on along the minus strand of CADBDA010000007.1, from coordinate 100,574 downwards.
CAGGGAGCGCTGGTTGCCCAGGAGCTCGGCAAACCATTTGTCTATGTGCGTTCTGAAGAGAAAAAGCACGGTCTTACCAACCAGATAGAAGGCGAAATCCACAGCGGTCAGACCGTTGTCGTTGTGGAAGACCTTGTCTCCACAGGCAAGAGCTCGTTGATTGCCGTCCACGCGCTGCGTGAGAAGGGCTGCAAGGTCAAGGGCATGGTGGCCATCTTCACCTACGGATTGGAAGTCGCCGCCAAGAATTTCAAGGAGGCCGATGTGGAACTGCACACCCTCACCAACTATGATGCGCTGATCAAGGTGGCCTGCGACCAGGACTATGTGATGGAGAAAGACTTGGAGTCGCTCAAAACCTGGCGCCAGAACCCCGAGAAATGGTCGGATGACCATATGGCGTAATTCCCTGTGGCGCAGACGTCCGCTGCCGATCGTCAAACACTATCTATTGTTGTCCCAATGAACGCAGAATCAAAAAAAGTACAAGCCCAATGCAGTGCAGAACGCCTTTATGGTTTCGCCTGTGATTTCCGCAATTTCCAACGTCTGTTGCCCTCTCAGGTCGAAGACTTTCAGGCCGATGCCGACCGCTGTTCTTTTAAAGTCGGCGGTTTCGTGTCGCTGACGCTCCAATACGCTGAGCGAGTGCCCTACACGACCGTTGCCATTGCTCCCGCCGCCAACAGCGGGTCGCCGGTTCCCTTCCGTTTTGTGCTGTGCATCACCCCTGTCGACGACAACAGCTGCGAGGCGTTGGTGCGTGCCGAGATTGAAGGCGGCAATCCGATGGTTACTATGATGATCAAGCCCAAATTGCGTCCCGCACTTGACAAAATAGCCGAACAGATACAGTATTTTTCGGCAGGTATCTGATCGGAGTGAGCAACCGTTTTATTGTCAATTTTTTTATAAGCATATTGCCATAAGAGTGATTTTGGGAACTCCCGACGTCACTCTTTTTTTTATCCTCATGATATGAAAAAGTTACTTACACTCATGCTTTTACCGCTGTTTCTGTTGCCTGTCGGCTGTCAGCTGACCGAGATACGTCAGGAGCTGGCCGCTGTCGACGACCAGTTGCCCGTCGCACTGGCTGACGGAGTCACGGTCGAGTCGGTGTCCCTTGACGGCACCGAGGTGCTGATGACCCTGACCGTTGTGGGACCCGAATATCAGGCCGCTGTCAGCGATGTCGGACAGAAAGAGGCTCTTGCCATTCAGCTGTATGGCCGGTGGCTGCAGCGGATGGACCCCAGCATGCGCCAGCGACTCAAGAAGGCAGGGTGCAGCGTACGATTCCATGTGCTTTTCAAACCCGCCGAAGAATGGGGCGATTATGTGATTGCCAACAGCGATTTGTGACCCTTTTTAAAGATACATTATCAAAAACAAAACAAATTCTGATTTTTTTTGTATATTTGCAAGTTGACTTTATCTGATTTGAAAACTTGTAAATATATGAAACATAGGTTTTTATTCGGAATGATGCTGCTTTTCTGCGGCTTTGCCCAAGGACAAAACATTTCGAATGTGGCTTTTGTAAGGCACGATAAAGAGGTGACCATCACCTATGATCTGTCCAAAACGGCCAATATCAGAGTCTGTGTGTCGATTGACGGCGGACGCTATTATGGCGAGTATATCCAGAATATGAGTGGCGATGTGGGAAAGGATGTCAAAGCTGGCAAGGGCAAGACGATTATTGTCTACGACCTGCCCGATTTGCGGTTTCTTCCCTACGAACCCGATTCGACCGGCTACAACCCTTCCGATACCCTGATACGCTTCTCGGTGGAGGTGGATGACGGATCGGTCGACATCAAGGTGGGCGACATGAAATTCCGTATGATGCCAGTCCCCGGCGGCACCTTCACCATGGGCTGCACCCGTCCGGGCAGCGCCAAGCACAATTACGAAGCCGAATTTCCGACCCACAAAGTCACTGTCGACAGTTTCTATATGGGTAAATTCGAGGTGACCCAACGCCTGTGGGTGACCGTTATGGGCAGCAATCCTTCGCGCTGGACCTACAACGACAGTCTGCCGGTGGAGCAAGTCTCGTGGAGCGACGCCCAGATGTTCATTGCACGCCTTTCGCAGATGACCGGCTACCGTTTCCGTCTGCCCACCGAGGCAGAATGGGAGTTCGCCGCCCGCGGCGGCAACAACTCCAAGGGACATGTCTTTCCCGGACAGGACGGCGACCCTGGAGCAGTGGCCTGGTACGGCATGAATTCAGGCAATATCACCCATCCTGTGGGACGCAAAAAAGCCAATGAATTGGGTCTTCACGACATGGCCGGCAATGTGTGGGAGTGGTGCTCCGACTGGTATGAGGCCTATACTGCAGAAGCGCAGACCAACCCCCGCGGACCCAAGCATGGAGACAGCCGCATCCTTCGCGGCGGGTGCCTCAACAGCCCCTCCTGGGGATGCACGGTGTCCGACCGCAGCTGGTACCAGCCCGACTACGGCTATGGCTTCCACGGCTTCCGTCTGGTGCTCGATTCGGTGGAAGAACCCGAAGAGGAATAGGCGTCTTGCATAACCGATCTACTGATTTCAAACAACCCTTTGTAGAGATCGTTACAATCAAATGACAATCAGCGTTCACGACAAACAATTCCGTCCTTTCATATCGTCAGAGGAGATTGCGCGGGAGGTGCAGCGTATCGCTACGGAAATCTCGCGCGACCTGAGAGACAAGGATCCCCTTTTCTGTCCCACACTGACAGGCGCCTACATGTTTATGGCCGATTTGGCCAAGGCGATGGACTTTGATGCCGAGACCTACTTTGTGAAGTACACCTCTTATAGCGGCATGTCGTCGACGGGGATTGTGCGGGCCGAGCTGCCTTTTCCCGCCAAATGCAGCGGACGCCATGTGGTCATTGTCGAAGATATCGTCGACAGCGGCACCACCATGAAGGCCATGCTCGATGCGCTGGTTCCGCTCAAGCCTGCCGGCGTGTACATCGCCACGCTTCTGTTCAAACCCGACAGCTTCCGTGAGACGTTCCCCATCGACTATGTAGGGAAGCGTATCGGCAACGATTTCATCTTGGGATACGGGCTCGACTACGACGGCCGCGGTCGTTGCTATCCCGACATCTATGTGGTCGACCAATAAATGCGGACGACGTTATGAACCAATTCGATTGAATGTGATTGTCCAACAGAGAATAACAATTCAAAAATAAAGACTGAATTTTTATACAATGAAAAAATTACAGCTGAGACATATTCCGCTATTGTTTTTTGCCGCGATGCTGGCCATGCTGGTGTCGTGCCAGCAAGAGCATGTCAGTTTCAACCCAGAGCTGCTTGTCGGCAAGTGGGTGGCAGGCACCGAGTACTATCGCTATGATGCAGGCGGCACAGGTGTCACCTGGGACACATCTGACGATGTTAACGAAGACGAGGCACAGCCTTTCACCTGGGAATATGAAGACGAGACCAACCGCCTGACCCTGGTTCACCAGATGGAGATGGGCGGTGTGGTACCCAAATCGTACACTGTCACCGCACTCACAGACTCGACGTTGAGTTACAAGGACATCTACGGTCATACCTATACCTATACGCATGTGAATTAAAAACCATGGAGACGAAAGAATTACAGCATAATGAAACACCCGAAACACCGAAGCGGAAACGCTCGATGAAGAAAGGGTGGAAGATCACCTGGATTTCACTGGGCTCGTTATTTGGATTGCTTCTTGTGGCCGTCGTACTGGTCATGTGGCTGGTGCTGACCCCCGCCCGGCTGACATCCATTGTCAACAAACTCTCCGACAAATACATCCTTTGTGACAGCCATTTCGACAATGTGGACCTCACCCTTATCAAGACATTCCCCTATGTGGGTCTGGTTGTGGAAGGCGTGCAGATAATAAATCCTATGGAAGGAGCGATGTCGGATACGGTTCTCTCTGTAAAAGAACTCTGTATCGGCATCAATTTAAAGGAATACCTGAAGGATAAGAATATTGTTGTCACAAAACTGCTGTTGGACCAGACGACCGCCAACCTCTATGTCGACAAGCAAGGTGTGGCCAATTACGATATCTTTCCACCGTCGGAGAGCACCGACACCACCTCGGAACCTTTCGAGATGCCCGACTTGGTGTCGCTTCGTTCGATAAGGATAAACAAATTGAATGCCAGCTATGTGGACGACCAGTCCAATCTGTCGGCCCATCTGTCCGATGCCGATTTTGCTGTCGACGGGCACTACACGCCCCAGTCGCTCGACGCCAAGGTTGACATGCTGATTGACCGAGTGGCCTTTGCGATGAAGAGCGACAGCAGTGCTATGCAGGCCGATGTGCATCAGGTGACGTTGAAGGTGGACGGCAACCAAAACGGCGATGTGGTGGATGGCGAGATGCAATTCGCCGTTGACCGCGGTTCGTTGAAATTCAATGATAAAGAATATGTCAACCATGCTGCTTCGGCACGACAGGGAGCCTTGATGCAAGTTGACGGACATGTGGTAGCCGACTTGCAAAAAGGCCATGTGGATGTCGAGTCGCTGAAGGCGGTTTTGAAACAATACGCCCTGCAGGTGGACGGCTCGGTGGAATTGCCGGAGGAAGGCAAGCCGATGTCCATGGATTTGAAATATGCCACCAATGCGTGGAATGTGGATACGCTGCTGTCCATGCTTCCTGCCGAATTTACCGACTGGAAGCGCACGATGAGTCTTGATGCCGATGCCGAACTGGAAGGTACCGTTGTAGGACAGCTGGGCGACAGCCTGTTGCCGGCGGTGACCGCCCATCTGAAGTTGCACGACGGCCGATTCTACGACCGGTCCATTCTGCCTTACCGGCTGCACAACATCGGTGCCGAAATCGATGCCGATCTGGATTTGAACGACGGAGGCGTCTCCAATGTGCAGGTGGTGAAATTGTCGGCCCGAACGGGACGCAACTATGTGGAGCTGTCGGGCAAAGTCGACGACCTGCTGGGGAAGATGAACACCGATGCACAGGTGAAAGGCAACATCTTCCTTGCTGATGCCAAACCCATGATGCCGGAAGACTTGAACATGAAGTTGGATGGATGTGCAAGGTTGGACCTGCATGCACAAACCAATCTGGAGCAGCTGCAAAAGAGCGACTTCAGTCACATGAAGCTCAGCGGAGTGGTGGGTTTGAAGGAGGTGGAACTGGCCTACGACACCATCTACGCGCAGGTGCCCGAAGCCACGATCAATGTGAAGCTGCCTGCGGCATTAAAATATGGACTCTTCAAAGAGTTGCTATCGGCGACGGTCAGCTGCAGTGGGATTGCGGCCCAGCTGCCCAACCAGAAGATTGACGGCAATGTGGGTAAGACCCAGCTGAAATTGGCCGTCAACGACATTTTTGACACCAACCAGCCTTTCAGAGTGGTATGCGATTTCGACCTTGCCCAGTTGGAAGGCAGCATGGATTCGATGCAGGCGCAGATGAACCATCCGGTAGGCACTTTTGCCATGATGCCTGTTGACAAGAAAGGCGACAAAGTGAAATACAAGATCGACTTCACCAGCAGCGAATTGCACTGCAAAGTGAACGACAGTATGAAGGTCGACCTGGCCGGTCTCACCATCAAGGGCGGTGCCAACTACGACCCCTCGCGTTCCAACACGCTGCAGCAATGGTCGCCCAACCTCGATGTCGACTTCAAGCGTGGTTATATCGATATTGCGCAGGTCGACTATCTGGTCCAGATACCTGACATCAAGTTCAACTACAAACCCGAGCGTTGCGAGATAGCCAGTGCCAATGTGGTGTTCGGCAATAGCGACTTCTACCTTTCGGGAGCGGTCACGGGGCTGGAGAAATGGCTGAGCCATGAGGACATGCTGAAAGGCGACCTCTACTTCACCTCCAACTACACCAATGTGGACGACCTGCTGGATGTGTTCAGCGGAATGGGTTCGGATGCCGATACCCTGGAAGCGCAGCGACAGGCTGACAATGTGGACACTTCGGCCCATCCCTTCATAGTGCCCAAGGATGTCGACTTCACCTTCCACACACGCATCAAGGAAGCCACAGCATTTGAAAACGACCTTCGTGAGGTGGCCGGCGATGTGCGTATCCGTGACGGTGTGGCCGTGCTTAACCAGGTGGGTTTTGTCTGCAAGGCAGCCCGTATGCAGTTGACCGGCATGTACAAGACCCCGCGTATGAACCACATCTTTGTCGGCATGGATTTCCATCTGCTTGATATTAACATTCAGGAACTTATCGACATGATACCCTATGTCGACACCTTGGTGCTGCTGCTGTCCGATTTGGAGGGCGCCGCCGACTTCCACCTGTGTGCGGAGACCTATGTCAACGCTTTCTACAAACCCAAGATGAGCACCCTCAGAGCCGCTGCCGCCCTGACGGGACAAGACCTTGTGGTGCTTAACAACAAGGATATCGACCGCATAGCCAAACTGCTTCAGTTGAAGAACTGGCGCGACGACGACTCCAAGATGCGGGTCGACAGCCTCGATGTGGCCATGACCGTGTTCCGCAAGGAGCTGGAGGTCTATCCGTTCCTTCTGAAGTTGCACAAGTACCAGCTGGTTGCCGAGGGACGCCACAATCTGGACAACAACTACGACTACCATGTGGAGTTGGTGGAGACACCGCTGCCGGTGCGTCTGGCTGTCGATGTGTTCGGCACCATGCCCGATTTGAAGTTCTCGTTATCACCCAAGTTGCGCTACAAGGACCTCTACCGTCCTGCCAAACGCAGCGAGGTGGACAACCAAGTGTTGCGGCTGAAGGCCATGATACGCCAGTCGCTTGAGGCCAATGTGAAGGAGGAAACACGCGAATACCAAGGCTTGGAAAGCGTAGAGGACTGACAAGAAGGCCTTTCGACGTTCCGACACCGAAGGTGCGATGATGACGGCCTTTCACATGCTGCAAAACAGGCTGTCGAAAGGTGCTGCACATGCCACATTTGATATTACGACAAAAAGAGTGAATTCGAATAAATAACCAATATAAACGATGATCAAGGTATCTGTAATTCTGCCCGTTTACGGGGTGGCCCAATATATAGAGAAATGCGCCCAGTCGCTTTTGGACCAGACGCTTCAGGACATGGAGTTCATTTTTGTTGACGACCACGGTCCCGACAACAGCATCGATTTGGTGAAACAACTCATTGCCGGACATACGCGCGAGCACCAGTTTGTGTTTCTGAAGCCAGAACACAATATGGGAGCAGGATTGGCGCGCAACTATGGCATACCCCATGCCCAAGGCGAATATTTGGCCTTTGTGGACAGTGACGACTGGGTGGAGCCCCGCATGTTCGAGTCGCTCTACAACGAAGCGAAGAAGCAGGGTGGGAGCGACCTCTGCTACTGTCAGATTTCGAAGGACTACACCGACGGGCAGCCCTCGGAGATACTGAAGAATCCAGAAATCGCCTCAGGCCCGATGACTGCGGAAAGCAAGCGCTACTTTCTGACGCACTATGTGTCGATGTTTTCCACCTATATCTACAAGAAAGAGATGGTGGTGCGTGGCGAGCTGCATTTCCCCGAGTCGCGCAGTGCCGACGACAGCTTCTTCATCACCAGCGCTTTGGTGATGGCGCAGTCGATGGCGCATGTTGACGAGCCGTTCTATCATTACATGATCCGCCCCGGGTCGGTGACTACGACGAAGGACAGCGTCAAGTACCAGCGGCGACTGGCCACCTTCAGCTCGATGATGGCCTTTTTGAAGGAGAAAGGAGTGTATGAGGGTAACAAGGACGAGATTGACTTCATCTATCTGAAGAAAGGCTATTTCAGTTCGGTGTTCAACTATGTGAGCAACTCCACCGAACCCAAGAAAACCACCCTCAACGAAATCCGCGACGAACTGCTGCGCCAGGTGCCGGACTATGCCCACAATCCCTATTTCAAAAAGAAATGGTCGTTGCGGCTGTTGGATATGATATTAAGACACTGCAAGGGTTTGGCCATGAAGCTGATACCTGTTTACGTAAGGAAAACCAACCAGGTGGTTTGACTTCTTTTCACGACCTGAATATTTTGCGGCGGACACACACCATCGAAACAATCCATCATGGAAATCCAACAACTATTGTCGTTTGGTGACCGGAAGGCATTGCGCAAGTGGCTGGAGGAACACCACCAGACCACCAATGCCTGTTGGGTGGCCACCTATCGGGGTAAAAATGCGATGCCCGATGCGTTGCCTTATCTGGTCGTTGTGGAGGAAGCACTCTGTTTCGGATGGATCGATTCGACCTGCAAGAAGCTGCCCGACGGAAGACTGGCGCAGCGACTGTCGCCCAGACGGAAAGGAAGCCACTGGACCGAGCTGAACCGCTCCCGATGTGCCGACTTGGAGCAGCGAGGACTGATGACCCCGGCTGGACGCAAGGCGTTGGAAGAGGGGCGGCGACGGGAAAAGTCCGCCACCAATCAATGTAAATCCTAAGTTCAAATTGTTTTCGGTCTATTGTCCCATCTTTTTCCTTTCGGACCAGCGGGCCACCAATTCGCCCGCAACGATGAACCATGAGCTGCCCAGGGCAACGAGAAGAGGGAAGAAAGGTAACGCTTCGCCGTGTAACAATATCGGTACGAGACAGATGGCCAATGCCGGCGCAAACGGCTTGAAGCGATGGAAGAGAAGCAACATCAGCGACAGGGCGACAAAGGCTCCGACAGCACTGGGAAGACCCCATGTCAGATGCACCAGCCATTGCAGGTAGGCCCCTAGTGTGGCGGCGGCGACAATAAGACCCCAAATGGACCAGGGTCGCTTGCGGAAGCCACTTTTACGTCCGGCGAATTCGATCATGGTCACCACCAAAGGTGGCACCAAGGCATAGTTGAGAATTGAGAGGTGAAGTATACTATTGACAGCCAGTGGAATGCACAATGCTACGGCCAATAGGACCAATTGCAAAAGAGTGAATGGGGAGTATTCGGAACGGCCCTCCTGGCGGAGCAGTTCCCGACCTCCAGCCAGCAATAGCGAAAGCACCAGAACGCTCAGCGGATAGGCCCACGAGCGGGTATCGATGAGCACGGGCAGCATGGCGGCAGAGGCGACAGGATACATATTGCAGCGAACCAGACGCAACAAGGAGATGACAACGATGAATGCCAATGCAAAACGCACTTCGAAGCGGCAGGGTAGCAAAAGATTGGTGGCGAGTCCGATGAAGGCGGCCGTTGTCAGCAGAAGCGGTATCTGCCACCAGCGCACGTTCCACACCGACTTGGGCAAAAGCCACAAACCGACACATAGTGCAGCCGCTTCGGGGAAGACCATTTCGTGAATGCCGCTGATTTCGGCCACGGCCACCATGGTGGAAAGGAAAAGGACGATGATGCAGTTGCGAACGGCGGTTGATGCTGTTTTCATTGTAGAGGACCTGCAAGGAGGTTATGGAGCGTTTTAAATACCAGATTTGAGAAGAACGACATTATGAGCGAATCCCATAGATGCGTCCTTTTGTGTGACATTCGATTCGTTCATTTGTTTGGCTGTCTGTTATTTGTTGTTGGGAAGCAGATTGCAGAGACTGTCGTCGCGGATGATTTTTGGAGCTGCTTTGCCGGCCAGCACCAGCACCTTCTTGCCCTTACGGTAGATGTGGAGCTGGCGGGAGCGGGCCACGGCAGACAGCTCGGGATCGTTCTGAATAGCCAGCCAAAGATGGTGGTAGATGCCGTCGGAGTCGAACAGTTTCTTTTGCAGGTGTGAGCATAGGTCGGCGAATTCTTCAGAACCGCATTCCCCATTCTTGTCACAGCGCACTGGCACGCTTTGGCCGGTTGGCTTCTCGACCGTGTCCAGATAAGCATTCAAGAATTTTTCGGCGAGGCTGTCGGGTCGGATGTTGCGGCGGGCGTCGACGGGAGAAAACCACTGGTAGGCGTCGATTTCACCATTGGGAGACATCAGGCTTGCGTCGGAAACGAAGGCTGTGAAGTTGCACATCAGAGTGTTGGAAGGCTCGAAGAAACTGGTTCGGTTGTAGATGATACGGCTTACGGTGAGGTTGGTCTCTTCCTTGATTTCGCGTTTGACCGCCTCTTCAAGCGCCTCGCCACGGTTCACGTAGCCCGCCACCAGAATGAAATGAGGTCTGCCGTATTGTTTGATCAGCAGGATGTTGCCGCTTTGTTCGTCGATGACCACCATGCTTACGGCGACGTTGTACATCGGGAAACGGTAATCCTTGCATTGGGGGCAGTAGGGCACAATGCCTTCACCCTCCAATTCCTTTTCGATCAGTGCAGTACCGCACTGGTGGCAGTGTTTTTGTATCATTATCTTGTTATTTTAGTCTTGATGAGTGTGGCCAACTGTCGGCTAAAGTTCTTTGAGGAAACTCCAACTGCCCATTTTGTTGCCGAAACAATCCAGTTCTTGGTAGTCCGCCACAACGAATCCCAGATGCTGGTAAAAATCCAAGTTGCTCTTGCTGTTGGTGAAGAAGCACAGGCGAGTGCCGCCATTTTGGAGGATGTAGGGTATGACGCACTGCATCAGCATTTCGCGGCCGAATCCCTTGCCTTGAAGGGTGGGGCTGACGGTCAGCGAGCTGAGGTACCAGGTGGAGCAGCCCAGCAGCGAGTGGCAAAAGCGACCCGCATTCTGGTCCATAGCCAGCCATTGCTTAATGATGTCCTGTTTGGGCAGTCGCAGCACATTGCCCCATCCGTGCAGCAGATAATGCAGGTCGGAGGGCTTCTTCCAATTAGGAGGGAAGAGGTCGGCAACGGCGGCCGCGACCCCATCGTGGCGAGCCATGAGGAAATGTGCGCGACGTCGTGTGGAGCGGTATTCGCTCTGAATCATGGCGCGCATGAATGGCAGCCGTTCATGCACATTGGGGAAGAAGTTGGTGAAATATTCGTAATCGGCGAAAGCCTGAACGGACAGTTCGGCACATTCGTCGACATCGTCGCGCCTCATAGGGGCTATGTTCAGATGGTCGGTTTTCATTTCAGAAACAGTGGTGGACGGTTCTATTTGATGCTATTTACGCAAAAAAGCATTATTTATTTTACAGGCGTCCGAAAACAGAATGATGGGGATCAGACCTGATTTTTTATGCTGGGAATCAGAACATATATCCCATCTTGATATAGAGGTTGTTGAACTTGGCATTGTCTTTCTTGTCGAAGGCGGTAGCCCAGTCGACGCTGAGGACGAAATTGTCGTTCATGGCCACTTTCAGGCCACAGCCGCCGGAAGGGTGAGGGCGGTAGATGCGCAAATAGTAGAAGTTTTCAGTGACATAGGGGTCGGCAATAGGATCATCGACCACGGGGTCGTAACGCTGGACAACCATACCGGCGTCGAGGAATGGGTTGAGACCTATGTAGAACATGTTTTTGCCAACTTTGAAGGAAAGCAGTTGCATGCGAAGCTCGATGTTGGCGAAGGCCACGCCAGGAGCAAGGATGCGATTGCGCATGATGCCGCGCACCGAGTTGGCGCCACCAAGGCCTTCGTAAACAACGCGTTGCATGTATAGCTGATTGATATATGTGTTGAGATAGAACGGGCAGTTGCCGGCCACGTTCAGCTGGGTGCCCAAACGGTAAGCCAGGATGAGACGATTGGGAATGAGTGTGATATACTGCCGCCAGTTAGCGTTGAATTTCAAATCATTATAATCACTCATCGAACCCAAGCCTGCATAGTAGGTTAGGAAGGCATCGGCGTGGACGCCCTGGGTGGGATTTTGTAGGCGGTCGCGTGAGTCGTAGGTGACGCCGCCATGCAGGTAAGGATGCGTGCCGCCGGTAGCCTCGCCGGCACCGATATAACCATAGGAGACATATTGGTCGAAGAGTGACGTTGTGTCGGGCAGATAATCAGCCTCGTCGCGAGTGAATCTGTTGAGCCGATCCACATTGACAGGGCCGACGCCGAAATGGAGCAAGCCGATGCCCGCATTCCAGAACCACGGTTTGCGGATTTCGCCCTGAATGTCGGCCGAAAAACGGAACAAATCGCGTCGATATTTGTAGAAAGCGCGAGTGATATAGGCCGGATCGTCAGGGTCAGCGTAGGCGGCGACATATTTGGCCCCATAGCCGTTGAAACCGTAGAAGTCGCACATCTGGTCGGGCAGATAGGTGAGGTCGACGCTCAGGCGGTGGTTGGGAATCAGATGTTTGGAGTCGTATGAAAGTCTGAAGATGCCGAAATGTTTGGTGGTGTAGGCCGCTTCGGCATAGAAGGAATGCAGGTATTCCGGATAGGTGGAGCCGTCGCCGAAGTAATAGATATTGGTCAAAGCGCCATACTGCAGGCCGAGGTCGGCATCGAAGGCCACGCTAGGCAGGACGCCGAAAGTCCAGCCCTTGCGGATATGCTGGGCGGAATCCTGTGCCGCGAGGGGATTGGAAACCGAGAACTGAAATAACAAGAACAGACTTGCGTTAGCAAGCGTGACACGTATTTTTCTTTTCATGACGGTAGTGTTTAATGTTTTGTTTTTCTTTTTCTGAAAATAAACAGGCAGAATAGCAGCAGCGCCACGGCCATGATGCCGATGGTGATGAGCGTGTTCTGCAAGCTTTGGGGAGCAAATCCCATAAGCAGCAGCACCGGGAAGCCGAATGCCAGTGCGGGAATGGTCTGGAGTACCAGGTTGTTGGCGGCGGGCGTTTCGAAGCGAGGGTCAATTTCGCGGAGCAGAATCATGCCGTTGCTCGCCGTGCCCGTCAGCATGCCAAACATGGAGAAGAAGCCCTCGTATTCGTAGCCCGGATACAGTTTGCGGCAGCAGCGCAGCACGTAGAAGAACGTTACGGTGGCGCCGATGGAGCAGACCAGTATCAGTGGCAGCCAGAGTCCGCGCAGGTTGTTGAAGTCGATGGCGGCGGTGCCGGCCACAATCATGAAGTCGAAGCAGGTGCCGGCAATGCGGTCGAGGGTGTAGTTGTTGATATATTCGCGTTGCATCAGGTTGCTTCTGCGTAGACGGCCGATGATCCATTTGACAAGCACGCCGAACAGGGTGCCCCAAAGGAAGTTGAAGCCCCACACGAGCGGTTTGAGGGTCTTGGTGCCAAAATCGCCCAAGTCGAGCCGCTGGATGGCATACATCAGTGCGAACACCAGGGCGTAGACCAGCAAGACGAGACAGAGCTGGACGGTGAGTTTGTCGATGGATTCGGAATGGGGGATTTCGCCCTCGGTCTCGTAGTCGGCAAGGGTATATCGTTCAGATACTTTTTCTTTGATCTTCAGTTTTCCGCGGCGGCGCAGGACATTCATATACACCACGCCGGTAAGGCTTCCCACGATGAAACCGATGGCAGCGATGCTGAGTCCGAAATCGGCGCCATGAAACACCAGCCCCTGACCATCGGCCCAACCGGAAAAGGTGATGCCAAAGTTGAGCGCCTGTCCGGGCCCTTGACCGTAGCCCATCGGAAGGAGCAGACCAGAGGCGTAGAAGAATTCAGAACCGTTCCACCAAAGGAACAGCGGAACGGTGATGAGCAATCCCACAAGCCCCTGAATGATATAGGTGCTTGCCGTGACGGCACCCGTTTCGACGACTTTCATGGTGGAAGTGGCGCTTTCGATTTTCTTGTTTTTCAACGCCATGGCTACAAATCCAAGGCCCAAGGCATGATAGGTGATGATTTCCATGGAATGCTTGTCCACCATGGCGGAAAAGAACCCCATAGGTTTCAGGCAGAGGATGAGAAGACCGGCCAGAAGGGCTGAGGGGAGCAGGCTGCGGCGGAACAGCGGCACATTGCAACGTACAAGGTTGGCGACAAGGAGTGCCAGCACGATGATGAAGAACTGTATGAGCCAAGCCCAGGCGGATAGATCGGCAAATGATGACATTGTGATGATGGTTTATGTTATGTTGCGAATTGTCTTTTTGGCAGTCGGGTAGGGGAGTGTACCATCGGGCGACAAATTGTTGTTTCGGTCAACATCCCTTTTCCCTGTTTCCGAAATCAGAGGTCGATAATATTGTTGTAGAATGGATTGAAGTGATTTCTTTTATAATTTTGATTTTTAATATGTTTGTTTTTGCGATTAAGGCAGTAGAACCTGCGGAAGGCCTACCCCAATTGATTTGCAAAATAATGAAAAATACTTGAGTTGTACAAATATTTTTTTGACAGTTATTAAGAAGCGCTAATGGTGATTGTCAGACCACTTTCACTACAATAAACTGAAATTATCAATGAGCTATAATGCTCGCTCCCTCTGTCCTCACTACAGTGTTTTGGCCCATTGGGATTTGCAAAAATACCAATTTTTTCAATTCCGACGTGTTTATTTTTCAGAATGGGTTTTATTGTGCATTCTGACGGATAGACAATCCGCCAGACCCTCATATCCAACAGCATAATAAAAGAGAGGTCTCGCGGTCCATCTTTTCTATTTAATGAGGGCAGGCTCATTTGACTTCCTTGTGGTTTTATACCGAGGGAAGTCTGCTCTTTTATTTCTTCCCCACAAGTATGGCGGAACCTTTGAGCCCCAGCCAGGTGGCCTCACGGCGGCTCATGAACAGGCCGTCGTCGGTGGGGACAAGTCTCACATCGGCATAGCCCATGTTTTTCAATCGCTGCACGAACATCTGCATGTCGCCATACTTCAGCGGCGAGAAGATGTCGTGTATGGCGAAGGTGCCGCCTTTCTTGAGCACGCGGAGGGTCTCCATCAGGATTTCTTGGCGGTTGCGGCTAGGGATATTGTGGTACACATAGTTGCTGCATACCGCATCGAAGGTCTCGTCGGCGAAATCGAGGCGAACAGCATCGCCCTTGGCAAAGGAGGTGTTTGCTACGCCCTCGGCTTTGGAGTTCTCCTCGCACAGGGTCTTGCTGAAAGATGAATACTCCGCCCCCCAGCGGTCGATGCCAGTCATCCGCGCCTTCGGGTTGCGCTTGGCCACGGCGATAGTCAATGCGCCGCTGCCGCACCCCACGTCAAGTCCGCAGCCGCCTTCGGGCAACACGACCCTCGTGGCCACGCCGTCGATTATCACACGCGACAGCTGGCGCTTCCCGTCGTACGAGAAGGCTCGGTACAACAAAATCATCCAGACCGTCACCGCCAGCAAGACCAGTGTGAGGACAAGGAAAAGTATCGTCAGTATGGTTCTCCATATTCCGGCCGCGAGCAATCCGCTCACGCCGAAGACAAGGAACAGCACAAGGCATACCGCGCATCCTGCCGCCGATCCACGTATCATGCCCTTGGGCATCCAGTTTTTGTAGTTGGGTTTCATAGTATATATATTATTTTGTTGCAATTACAGCCAGCCAGTGGTGCTGTCCGTCGCCGTGGACGGCGATGTCGTGGAAGCCAGCATTGGTCAAGTGGGTACGCAGCTCGTCGGGGGTGTAGGTGTGCATACCATCAATCATCTTCTCCCACTTCTCGTTGTTGGCCGTGAGGCCGTCGTCCTCGTTGACAATGGCGAAACGTCCACCCGCTTTCAGGCATCGGCGCACACCGCGGAAGCACTCTTCTATGTCAGGCCAGAAGTAGACGGTCTCAAAGGCGGTTACGAGGTCGAAAGCGCTGTCCTCGAAAGGCAATGCTGCGGCGCTACCTTCCAGCACCCGGCAGCGTCCTGCTGCGATGGCGGTGGCGTTCACCTCGGTGCTTTTCTTCACCGAGACGGGAGAATAGTCGATGCCCATTACCGTCCCTTTGGGGCAACGCCTCAGCAGCCGTGCCACGTTGGCACCGCCGCCGCATCCCACATCGAGGACGTTGGCATCGTCGGTGAACGTCAGGTGCGAGAGGCCCCACTCCGCCAGACGGGCGTGGCCTCCACCGTTCATGCCATTGACCATCATTCTTCCGAAGAAACCTTCGGGCTTGCGTGTGTTACTGAAAATCTTGCTTAGAAGTCCCATAATCTTATTGTTTATTTAATAATTTTCTTTGCTATCCACAATCCGCACTCGGCGGCGACGACGATGGCCACCAAGGCGACGACGAACCACAGCGTGCTCTGCAACGGAGCCATGGCGTCGGCATAGTCCTGTCCCACCTCCTCGGCGGCATCCTGCAGGTACCACGCCTTGCGCGTCCAGAGGTAGATGATCTCGGCGATGTTGCCGAGGGTGAGGAGCGGGTAAGTGACGGCGTCCTTCTTGACTCCCACTCGCAACAAGTCGCTCAGCACACCAAAGCCTACGATGATAGCCAACCGTGTGAAGTCCACCTCACCCATAGCCATCATCAGCAGGCCGAACACGGCTGACAGCACCGTACCCAAACCAAACCTATGCCAGCGGAGCGAGAGCCAACGGTAAGGCAACGCGCCGAGGAGCGCCCCCAAGGCAGGAGCCAGCATCCAGCATACCGGATGGGCAAAACCAATGAACTCGGCGGCAAACACCGCTACAAAATACAGCACCACGAAACCCGTAGCGCCCCACAATGTCAGTTTTTTAACCATAATATTGCATTTTTGAATCCTGCTGCAAAATTACAGACCGCCCCACGACCCCACAATCCCCAAAAATAAGGATTTTGCGCAGCAGATGCACATACTATTCTCCGCATGACATAAAAAAGGTGCAACCTAATGTTTGCACCTTTTCGTTATTGATGAAGTGTATTATTTCACCTCCTCGTATGTGAACCTTATTGTAGATTAATCTTTTCTGAAAACGTGTAGCAAATATGCAGCAAAAAATATATGGCTAAACCCTAAGAAAAATATAGAAAACAGAAATGAAAGTTTATTGTGGTATTATGTCTTGGGATTTGTTTACATACTATGGCCAATGGGTCGAAGAACAGAAATATCTTCGGGTAAAATGTGCCTGTGGTACTACTGACATCAAAGTAACCGAATCTTTGTACAATGAAGTGGCAAAACCTTTACGATAGCGAAGCGGAGAAAGCTTCCCTTGCGGAAGCTGCGGCTGGTGACAGCCGTCCCGCCGATCCGAACACGGCGGAACAGCTCTGCCAATACTAACTATTGAGAGTCGGTTTGTCATTCCGGAAAGTCCGGTGAATAACCAGATGAGCCATCAACACTTTGAGATTCTGCATTTGAAGGAATATAAGTCTGTTTATGGCAAGAACAAACTGATAATCTTTTTATGGTTGCAAAATCAATTAAAACTGCACGTAAGACCAAGTTGAAATAAGTTTTATTATATTAGATATTCTTGCCATAGATTTTTATGGGTTTCCCAAAATCTCTTTGGTGAAAATCCTGTGGAATGACGGTATGTTGTGTCTGTTATTCTAATATCACTCAGCAAATACAACGGCCAAATCGTCTCCACACGATAGCTCGTATGACCCAAAACGTACCAGACATAATCTTTCATTACCAATCCTCTTGGTTCAAATAGTTCCTGATGATAAGGAAAACCAGTTCTTGGATGATGGTAGTATAAATCAACACACTTTTGCTGACGGATGGCATCCATTAGAACATTCACATTTTCTACACCTGTGGCCTTGCAGTCGATGTACATATACTTTTTGTTTTCTTCCGAATCCTGCAACCGCTTCATTGCCGCTGATGTTTCAAAAGCCATTAGAAACGGCATCGTCCAAGGGCTGTTGTTGCTCCTTGGCTCTTCCACTAGTCGATAGCGATACCTTCGGTTCTCTTCTGACAATGCTTTCTTCCATACCTCGTGTTGAAGGCGGTTGACGCACTCTATCTTAATGCCAAAACGGTCTCGGAGTTCCTTCAAATAGTTGTGGAACGTCCTCTTGGGCAGAATTTTCTCCATATTCGGTTCATCGACAAGTCTGTCTATCAACTGGTCGAATGTGATTCCTGTCTCTCCAGCTCTACGGAACTGTGCAACCAGCCAAGAAAGCATCTCCAAATTTTTGTAGTCCATCTGTTATTATGTTTCTCGGTGCAAAGGTACGAAAAATAATCCATATGCAAAATAAATGTTATACAAGTGTTAAAGTCTGTTTCTATCATATTATTATATATCAACAACTTGACTCTTTAAAATTTTGTTTTCATCATAATTCTCAGTATTAATAATCATAAACATTTTTTTTAAACGATCACAGACATGGAAACAAAAAACGGAAACACCATCTTCAACATGCGCGAAATGAAGGATCTTACGAATCTGTCCGTCAAACTCGCCGCGCCGAGAACCAGCGAGCTCGACAACCTGAACGTCATCATCAGCGGAAATTTCCGCAAGGGAATGAATTGGCTTGAAATGGTCATCGAAATGCTCGGTCTCAATTTCAAGAGTTCCTCCTACCAGCCCATTTTCAAGGGCAAGGTGTACGAAAGCAGCCGACTCTTCATCGTGGTTTCCGATCTGCCGGTCAGCGACCTCAAACGCGGATTTCGCAGAGATTACACCGACATCATCAACCTCGACCGCCCCTCGGAGGCGGTTTGAGGAGTCTTCAAAGAATCACAAAACAAATGATACAAGACGCTGAAATAGAGAACCTACGCCAATGGTGCTATGAGCGCTACCGGCAAGTGGACACTACAGCCGAAGTGGAGGTTGTCTTTGGTTATGTGGATTATACCGAGCATCCGGTGATCGCGGATTACGAGGAACGGGGATACATCCTGTATGACACTTTCACATTCGGACACGGGGAACAATGGGGAGAGTTATTGATATTTGTAAAACAATAAAATAATAGAAAAATGCTGTTAAAAAGAGAATATGAGGATGCGGCCAGAACGTTGAGAAGTTTGGTTTTGAAAGGTGCTCACCATCATTACGGTAAGGTGCTCACAGATGAGCAAAGCAATCGGATTGATATGGAGCTAGATGCCATTATCCAGGCGGGAAGAGAAAGGTACTTTCTGATTGTAGGAGATGTTGTGTGTAAATTGCGTGAATCTGGAGTTACCATTGCTCCCGGAGAAGGCCCTTCATCGGGCAGCGTGGTATGCTATTGTTTGAATATTACAGGGATCGACCCCTTGCGCTATGGGTTGTCTTTCGAGAGATTCTTCTATTTCACAAACAACACGGCCATTTGGTTGTTAGTTGACTCCATTTTCAAGAGCGGTATTATTGGTATGCTGATGGACGACTACGGCAAGCAACACGTGGCACGCATCGCCAATCCAGATCAAACCAACAAATTAGGTGTATATCCGACCAGCGTAGTAATCAGCGACAACGATATAGAAAGTCTTATGCCTACTCGGATTGTCAAGGATTTAGACTCTGGTAAAAATATTCTTGCCGTCGAGTGCCCAAGAATGGAGTGTGAGTCCAAAGGATTGTATCGCATTGAATATCTTGGACATTACATCTTGGAGATAATAAGATTTACACTTGACAGAATTCGGCAAATGCACGGAATAACCATTGACATAACGCAAATACCAAAGGACGATGCTGCAACATATAAGCTCTTTCAAGAGGGCAAGGATTGTGGCGTTTTTAGGTCTGATTGGCCACTAATAAAAGAATTTATGCCAAAAACAAAACCGCAAAGTTTTGACGAGCTGGTGATGATAAATGCTATCAACCAGAAATGTGGACAATGCGAGGAGACAATGAAAGAATATCTCCGCCTAAAAGAGGGAGAACAAGAAATCAAGCACTACAATTCGCAGGTTGACGAGGTGCTGAAAGAAACCTATGGCCTTTTGATTTATGACGAACAGATGATACAATTAGCCAATATTCTGGCAGACATTCCTCCCCGTGAGACGGCTCGAATGTATCACGCGATGCAATCAAAGAACAAGGAAGAAGAAAAAACCTTAATCAGTTACGAACAGAAATTTGTCAATGGAGGAATTCAGAACGGCCACTCAAAGGAAATGCTCCAGAATTTATGGGAGAAATGTCATCATACCGTCAGCAAAGCGTCTGCTGTGAATGTCACCTGGGTGGTGTATATTTCCGCTTGGCTCAAAGCGCACTATATGGCTGAGTATATGACCGAGACTCTACGATTCTTTAAATCAAAAAACTTCGATGAAAGGGTGGAGGCTCTTGTGGACGACTGCTGTAAAAACGGGCTTCACGTCAAAGAAGAGATTCGTGATTATAGTATTGGCGTCGCTCGCAAAGGAAAGAAAAATAAATCATTCAAGCTTAAATTCATAACAATTACTAACAATTAAAAAATCAAATTATGGCAACAATTAAACGTTACAACGGTAGCAGAATTATGGAGATTTCCGATGGTATCTACAAGGATGCCTATGGAATCAAAGTCTATGAATTGACTGAAAACAAGATCCGGCATTACAATGTCGGCAACTACCTGTACGAAATAAGCGATGACGCGGTGAGGCAGTATTGCGGACAACAGTTGATTACATTCGACGGCACATTTATAAGACGTTATTGCGGAGGGATTATTTACGAACTCAAAGGTAACGTCATCAAGGATTTCAATGGCGCAAACGTTTACGAAATCGATGGCCGCCTTTCAAGGGCAGAACTAATGGGACTGTTCGCAATATTATTTGCATAAAAAACAATAATAGAAATGAAACTATTTATAAAACCAAACGTAATAATCCGCGAAGACGGATCTGACAGAATTGATATTCCCGTCGTTACCCCAGAATACATCGACAACCAAATTAAGAACATCGAGATAGTTGGAACACTGAACCTTGATGAGATTATCGAAGTGGTTCGCAAAAGCAAGAACTCCAGCGAGGCCAAGAATATGCTTGTCTCCAAGTTCAATATATCAGGCAATGTGGCCGACTTTCTCCTTGACCTAGATTTGAGAGAGATGGATGATTACCTGAACAGTGCCGAGTTTAGGAAGTCTGAAATTGCCAAGTGGAATGCTCTGCGAGAAGTAATTAGTTAGAAATATTTGGCTGATTGAAAATAAAATCGTAACTTTACACCGTCAAACTAAATACTTTTATCAAAATGGCACGCATTGTTCAAAAAGATGGCATTTATGTTAGAAGGGGAGAAGGATTGGACATTCTCCAAACTCATAACATTCAAATATGCAAGCACATAATAGAGTATGCGCGCAATCCCCAAAATGGATTGGATATACAATTTAGAGGAGGATATATAAACATCTATTATCGAGGTGGAAATCTGTTAAGACTTTATTTTGACGATAATGAACCACTTCGCCCCGAATCATTTGACAAATGGTACTTTTACCAACCAACGAAAGAGAGTGTTTTGACAAAATCCGACATCGTAAGGCTCTGTAAAAACGAATCCGAATCGTGGTATAAACAAACAAGTGAAACGCCTGGTAATAGGTACAATCGATACAGACATATTTACTCTGATTATGAAAAATACAGAAGAGAGGCCGTAGAAATCGAAAGTACATTGCAAAATAGGTGGAGCGAACTGTTATCCCGATTGCAAAACTGCACGGAATACAATGAGATTGCATCTATTATGGAGGAGATGAAGACAACTATGGATGGCTGGAAAAAGAGTTTGAAAGAAGTTGGTAGACGAGAGACAGAGTCCGGAGAACGTGTTGTGCAGCACTATATATCGTTATTTAACAAGGAATATGATGAAGGCACGGATTATCTTGTGCTTGATTTAGAGTATGCAATAAGTGCGCATGCTCTTTACCGGGATGATAGAACTCCTGATAGACAACAACCGAGAATTGATATTGTGGCTATAGAAAAAAGAACAGGACAGTTGTATGTTATGGAGCTGAAATATGGAATGGGGGCTGTTGATGGGAATGCCGGTGTAGATGTCCATTATAATGATTACCTCAATACGGTGGGAGATGATGAAAAGTGGATATATTTTTGGGATGATATTAATGTTCTTCTCACAGCAAAAAAGAATCTGGGTTTCTTCCTTGAAAAAAATGAGGTTGTGTTGAAGAAAGAGAAACCCAAATTTGCATTTATAATGAAAGAACAAAACAATACCGATAAAAGGGAGTTTGTCAATGCAATAAAAACATCGGTGTCAATTCCAGATAATGTTCCTGTTCTTTTTTTGCCCAAGGATCAGGATGAAACATTTTTCAATCCGATACCTGATGGATTGAAATTGTCAAAAAAATACCTTCTATGACCATCACCATCCATCGCGGAATCAACCAGATTGGCGGATGCATCACAGGAAATGGAGGTGTCAAAAAAATATTTGGCTGATTGAAAATAAAGTTGTACCTTTGCACCGTAAAAACTGAATGAAGATGGCAAAGAAAATCCAACCAAATAAAATAGACAATGAAACCATTGTCAATGATACGTTAGAATTACTCTGGCAAAACCAGGAAATTGTGGAATCAATCTATGCTGGGTATGCTGATGAAATATTGAAAAAAGAAAAAGATTACATAGAAAAGGCAGGTAAATTTCAGGTTAGAGGTGCAATATCAAAATACAGCAGCATATCTTTGATAAAGAACGGAAAGTATGACCTGCGATTTGCAGGACAAAGTATCGGAACTGTAAAAGTTATAAAAAAACAAAACGGCGAATATGAACCTCGTTTGGAAATAAAACCAAAACAATCGAAAATAGCCCAGGCATTGGGATTTTCAGATAGTGAACCCTTTGATTATGTTGAATGGAAAGATAAAAAATGTGTAAAGTTTCGGTCCCACTTTGAAAACAAGATTTCAAGTGACGACCTCTCCATTCATACAAAAGAGCATAGAATAGAAAACTTCATACTTGATTGTTTCTCTGAAGAGAGTACTAAAAATAAACTATTGCCATATATTCAACCTGTACTTTTAGGAAGGCAATATTTTCAATTTACCACACCACTAAAAGCAAGCAAACACTTACCTACTATTAGTATTGGAGCAAAAGAGTCAAGGAGAACTGGAGAGAAATCATATTATGCAACCGGAGGAGGAATCGATATTCTGGCACGAAACAAAAAAAATCCAGGGAAGTGGAGATACGCTATAATTGAACTAAAAGACGAAAACAAAGAGACCGAGAGTCAAGCCACAGTAATGACACAAGCTCTTATTTATGCCACATTTATGGCATTTCTATTCCGTAGTAAGAGCGGAAAGGATTGGTGGAACATTTTCCGAAACCCTCCTAAAAACGAAAAAAACGATGAACAAAAATCCGTACCTGAACATATTGACTTGGATGTGGTCACTTTAATGCCATCAGGCGATTCTTCGGAAGGAATAATGGATGATATAGAAACAGACAAATTATTCCCCAAATTACACTTAAACACCACACTTCACCTTTATACCCTTTACTATAAAACAGATGACCAAGGAAACCCTTGTGCTATTGACGAAAAGAGTACATTTCATAAGTCGTTGTTTTCAAAATAATAATGCAAATCACCATCCATCGTGGAATCAACCAGATTGACGAGTGCATCAAAGAAAACCGAATAAAACATAATAATATGGCAAAACAAACTAACCCCAAAAGTCTTAAAGACTATTTTCAGCCAGAGGTATTAGACCCCAATAATCCCCTCTTTGAAGAACTAGCAAAAGACCCACTGTGGTGGAAAATGATTCGAGAGGACAAAGATTTGTATGTAAACATCCGTAAGTACAACCGAATCAACGTCTATTATAGGGGTGCCTCGGTAATGAGTCTTGAACATAATGGGGAAAAGATAACTGCCGAAATACACAACCACTATCTGGGTGTGGAAAAACCTATTGCAACCTTGCTGGGAACAAAATACGGTAATGTAAAGTCATTGTCTCCGGAAGAACTTGTTTGCAGACTTGCACTTATCAAAAAAAGGATAGCTGGCAACAGTAAATTCAAATCTAATTTAGCGGAAACAGATATTCCACAAGGTGAATTTGTCAACTACAAAGATGCTTTCAGTGAAAAGGCAGTACAAGCCAAGATGTATCTGACAGGCGAATACATAGATACAGAATTTGCTGTCAGATTGGACGATGGCACTGACATTAGAATTGACTTGATTTCGTTGACAAAGGACAACTTAATTCAATTTGAGGAGTTAAAACTGATAGGTGATTCCCGATTGAGAAGTGGCAATCTTGAGGATTCTGAGATACTTGTTCAGATGGGCAACTATGCTACATTCATAAACGATGTTTCACAACTGAAGAATGGCAATAACTTAATGGTTGTAGATTATTACCGGAAGGTTCTGGAAATTATGAATAAGATTCACGTATTACCTCTACGTTTTAGAGGACGTAAAATTGAAGGATTGTCCGATTATGTGCATCTCTTTATCGATGATTCAGAATATTACAGGAAACCAAAGCACCCAGGAAGGGTGAAACGATTGGCCGACATAAAGAAATTATTGGAAGCACACGGTGTTAAATCGAATATTGACAAAGCCATACTTTCATACAATCAATTCGGCAAATGACAATCACCATCCATCGTGGAATCAACCAGATTGGCGGGTGCATCACGGAGATTGCATCCGCCAAGGGCTCAAAAATACTGATTGACCTCGGCCACAATCTACCAGAGGGAGAGAACCGAGACAACGACCCTTTGGAGAAAGCCGAGAACATCGACCCAATCCTCGATGGTGTGGATGCCATTTTCTACACCCATTCCCACGGCGACCACGTTGGATTTGAGTCTTATGTGGCAGAAAAAGAAATTCCACAGTATATTGGAAAACTCTCGAAGAAACTGCTGCTGCTTCAACGTGGGAACATTCTCTACTATCACCCAACCCCAGAATTGAGAGCCAGTAAAAAAGCTATTGAGGGCTTTATCACCTATGAAGCCGCCAAACCTGTGAAGGTCGGTGATATTGTAGTTACTCCCTACTATGTCAGCCATTCCTCCCCTGATGCTTATATGTTTGTGATTGAGTGTGACGGACATTCCGTGTTGCACACAGGAGACTTCCGTGACCACGGCTATCGTGGCAAAGGTCTGGAACCTACTATCCAAAAGTATATTACCCCTCGCCACATTGACGTACTTATTACAGAAGGTACTATGTTGGGTCGTGACGATGGCAGGATGATTTCTGAAGAGCAGTTGTATGAACAAGCCACCGACCTGATGAGAAAATACAAGTACGTCTTCTTTATGTGTACTACCCAAGATGCCGACCGTATATCATCCATCAACCACGCCACAGACACCGTGAGAGGCCGACGGATGTTAGTGGACGGATACCAATATAAAGTGCTTGAAGCTTTTGAAGAAGAATTGGGACAAGGAAGATACTTCCGTTACCAGTATAATAGAAAACACTATTTCCGTAAAGACTGGAACTATGTACTGGATAAGGACTGCAAGCGTGGTTTCACGATGCTTGTTAGGAACAATCGAAACATCAAAAAGAGTCTCGATGAGATGATGCCTTTGCTGGACAAAGAACAATGCTGCTTGGTATATTCACAATTCAAAGGTTATATCGACCCCAAGCACTCGGCTTTTATGCAGAGTACCTACGACTTTATCCACACATACGACTGGCATTTCGAGTATCTTCACACTTCTGGTCACGCTTCGCGTGAGACACTGGAGATGGTGTGCAAAAAGGTGAATCCCCAACTGGCCATTATCCCTATTCACCGTGAAGCACAAAGTGACTTTCGAGAACTCAACTTGTCAGAGGAACTGAAAAGCAAGGTGATTACAAAAAGCACTTCAATTGAGGATGTGAAAATCGTCGTTAAATGAAGATTCTCCATCTATCCGACACACACGGCAAACATAGAGAACTCACCGATATGCCATCCGCTGACATACTGGTGCATAGTGGCGATTTTACACTGTCTGGCGGTGATATGGAGGCCCTTGATTTCATTGAATGGCTCTGTGATTTACCCTATAAACACAAATTATTCATCGCCGGCAACCACGACGACTGTATGTTGGACGCCTCATTGGAGGGCCTGCCTGATGACGTGCATTATCTTTCCGATAGGGGTATCACTATTGGCGGAATATCATTCTATGGGGCTCCGATGTTTGCTGTATTCGATGGAGAGGAATTGAAAGAGGTAGAACACTACGAACAAATACCAGACAACACTGATATTTTAATAACCCATCGTCCTCCGCTTGGCATTTTGGATAGCATCGACGACCACATACACTATGGCAGTTCCATCCTACTGGACAAGGTTTCCAATATAAAGCCAAGAATGCACCTTTTTGGACACGTTCATTCTGCTTACGGAACAATTGGTTGGAAAGGGACAACTTTCTGTAATGCTGGTCTTACTGATTGGAAATATGACATCCAATATTCTCCTCAATTATTGGAAATAAATATATAAGTTTGAATTGGATATGGTTGAATTGGTCTTTCCATTATCTGCCATCTCTGAGAAAGCACCAAACAGCACAGCTTTTGTTAAGTGTCAATAACGACACTGCCACTCAATCTCCTCGTTTTTCTGAACTCATCACTGTCGTGATATCTCTCAATAATCTCCGCCGACCTTTGGTATTTGTAGTTTGCTTTTCCCCATTGGATGATTGTCAATATTTTAACTTCAAGATATTTCACTTTGTCGTTAAAGATATTCCGGTACAAATATGGTACAAACTTCCCGACATTTCTTCGGGCAAATCCAGTTTCCCAAAAATGAAAAAGTGTGATACAACTTTGTCCATTGTACCACACAAATGCTTGGTTTTCCTGAGACATCCAGTCCAGAAAGCAATAAAAAACGGGTGCTGAAAACCATCCAGCACCCGTTTCTATTTAGTGTATTTCAGCGAATTACTTCACCTCCTCGTAGTCGACGTCTGTGACGTTGTCGTTGGGGATTGCAAATTAGTCTTTCAGACAGCCTATTGGAACAACCAATACTCCGTCATCTCGACGATAGGCATATTTTCCTACTCCGACAAGGACCATCTTGAAAGCCGGAGCTTTCATACGCTCGGTGTCGATCTTCTTCTCCAGCTTGCATAGATTATAGGCTCCTTCGTCAATCAGCTTCTCGCCACCCAGTTTTATCTCCACCAATCCATATTTGCCATTCCGTAGATGTATCACGGCATCGCATTCCAAGCCATTTTTGTCCCGGTAGTGGTACACATGGCCATCAAGGGCGTCGGCATAGACACGCAAATCCCTAACCGCCATGGTCTCAAACAAGAGCCCCATTGTTTTCAGGTCCGAAAGCAAGTCGTCAGGACCGAGGCCAAGAGCAGCAGTTGCTATGGAGGGGTCTGTAAAATATCTTGTGTCGGAGGTCCTTATTGCGGTCTTACTCCGTAGGTTGGGATTCCAAGCAGGCATATCTTCCGTAACGAATATCATGTTCAATGCTTTTAGATAAGCCAGTATTGTTCCTTCACTCATTCCGCCGTCATTGGCCATCATGTCGGTCTGTAACATTCTTGCCGTTGCTTGACCACCTTGGTGTCTGGCATAACTCCGTAATAATCGCATAACAGAATTGGCGTCTCGTGCGACACCGTCCACTCGGGACATATCACTTTGGGCAACTGCGTCTACATAATTATAGGATTGCCGCAAAGCAGCTTTCTCTGTCATCTCCAACGCCTCGGGCCATCCTCCTCGACAAATCAGATATGCAAGATGTTCTATGTCCATCTTTTTTTCACCACCGACAGGCTCTTCTCCTGCAAAAATGGATTGCAGAGATACTTCTCCTGTTGAGTCTCCAGATTCCCACAGCGACATTGTTCTCATTGTGAGCCAAGAAAAACGACCAGTACCGCTATGTCTTATCTTTTCACGACCGGGCGGAACCGCCGAGCCGGTAAGAATAAACTGCCCCGTGTGCTGTTCTCTATGGTCGACTTCGAACCTGATAGCGTCCCACAACTGTGGAGCAAGTTGCCACTCATCAATCAGTCGTGGCGTTGAACCTGCAAGGAGTCTACGTGCGGCCGTAGACGCGAGGATTATATTTTCCTCCATATCTTCTGGGTCATTCATATAAATCCTGCTACTTGCAATTTGCTCGGCTGTAGTTGTTTTACCGCACCATTTGGGTCCCTGTATCAGTACGGCACCCGAAGCCTCAAGGCTTTCTTGTAACAGTTTGTCGGCGATTCTATTCTTGTACTGCATAACATTTCAATTATTTACAGCATCTATAACGTAATAATTTTTGTCTTATTGTGTCAGTTGGCTAAATTTTATTGTGTCAGTTGGATATTTTTCATTGTGGCAGTTGGCCACATTTCGTCGTGTCAGTTGGCCACTGAAAGAATGTGAGCAGCTCTTCGACCTTCTTCTGCACGACGGGAATACGGCTGGAACCGCCCACAAAGATGACCTCGTTCGCTCATCAAGTTCGCGGGGCACACCAGATGTCGCTGTTTTATGATTCCGTCGCCCTTCCTTCTTCTCTCCTTCTTCGTGGGTTCTTTGTGCTTTCTTTGAAATAGTCGCAACATATTGAAAATCAATAAAAACCAACCAAACATCACAAAACAACGCAAAAAGCTCATTTACAATACTTAACCCCTCGACCCTTCGGCGATCCTTCGACGGTCTTTCGGCAGTCTCTTTGCATTCATACATATATTGGTGGCAATCTCAAAACTTTATTTTTGTCATGTCGCAGAAAAAGTGTACTTTTGCATTTGCTTTTATACTAGGAGATTCGCATATGACGCAGATGATACCTTTTGACTATTCGCAACTTCTGCGGCAGGTGAAACAGCGCGTGTCGCAAGCCCAGCAACGTGCCATTTATGCTGCCAATGAAGAACTTTTGCGGATGTATTGGGACATTGGTGAGATGCTCTCTTCGGCACAAAAACTTGAGGGTTGGGGGAATGGCACTTTAGAACGACTTGCGACAGACATTAACAATCTGTATCCAGAAGTGAAGGGGTTCTCTCCGCGTAACTGTCGTTTCATGATCCAGTTTTTTGAGGAATATAACAAGGAGTTAACTATGGTGAAGTCAATTACGCAACCACCCGTTGCGCAATTGGAAACAAATACGAAACCACTGGTTTCACAATTACAATCAAATATGAAACCACCGGTTTCACAATTACCCAAGTATAACTTTGAGCTGCCAATCAAACACTTGTCTTGGTCACATAATATTCTCCTCATCCAGCAGGTCAAAGACATCCGCGCCCGCTACTGGTATATGACGCAGTGTGTTGTCAACCATTGGTCGCGCCGTTATCTCGCCGAGACTATCAAACTCGACTACTACAACCAGCACGGTGCGCTTGCCAACAATTTTGACACAACACTTCCCACAGTCGAATCTGATGACGTGAAGTCCATGCTCAAAGACCCTTATATCTTTGATATGCTGACTTTCACCGACCAGTATAACGAACGTGACATTGAGATTGGATTGACAAAACACATCGAGAAATTCCTCGTCGAGATGGGGGCAGGATTTGCTTTTATGGGGCGGCAGTACCATATCGAGGTGTCTGGCGACGACTATTATATCGACATGCTGATGTACAACGCCTTCCTCCATCGCTATATGGTGATTGAATTGAAGAACACGGAGTTCAAGCCCGAATATATCGGCAAATTGAACTTTTACTGCTCTGCCGTCGATGATATTCTTTGCCGCGAGGGCGATAACAAGACCATTGGCCTGTTGCTATGCCGCACCAAAGACCGTATCAAAGCCGAGTATGCGCTGCGGGACATAGCCAAACCAATAGGCGTGTCCGACTATGAACTCGGACAGGCTCTTCCGAACGACCTCCGCTCCTCTCTCCCCACCATCGAAGAAATCGAAGCGGAATTGGAATAATTATTTGTAATTGGATTATTTGTGTATCTTTGCAGCGTGAAATTGATAAAATGATGGTGACATAAAACGTAGAGATAGAAAAAAATAGATAGAGCTTGAAGTGCTTGTTCTCTATTTCAAATCTTTACCTTTTGGTACTTTAATAGTCATTACCTAATGAAAAACATCTTTCTTTCGTTTGTTGGCATATTATTGATGTCCGCATGTGTCCATACCGATAAGTGCAAAACATCTGAACCTTTGGCTGACGTATGGTTTAAATACGATGAGCCAATAAATGGATACGATGTTTCGATGCATTGCAGACAGGCTTTTGAGGGCGGTCCTAATTACTTCAGTATGGTTCTTTACCTGCAAAAAGATGGAAGAACCGAGGATTATTATTTCTCTGAACTTATCTCCTTAGAACGCATATGGAAAGATGATTACACTGACAAAGATATAATAATACTACATAACACGCATAAAGATTTAGGCAAACCACTTCTGGATTGCAACAATATTATATATTTTGAAGATATCGATTTTGATGGGGAGGAGGAATTAATTGTTTGTATGTCTCCAAACTCTACAGGTGCAAGTGATATTTTAGATTGTGAAAATTTCCTGGTGTTTGATATTGTTGACAATATTATAATACTTTGTGATAATAGTTTCACTCGCGAAATAGAGAAAAGTTTATGCAGAACCGATTATAGGGTGGATAAAAATAAAAAGACAATAACACTGATTGAGTATGAATCTGCTTATGAATATGTCGAAAAAGTGTTTTGGTTTAAAGACGGACAACCTCATGAACTTGATTATTCTCATTTCCTTAATGGAAAGAGGGAAGAACACCACATGATTTTAGACGCAATAAATAAAATGCAATGAATTACGAGCAAGGAATAATATGTTACAATGCTGCTGAGGATTTATGGAATTATTGTCAAAAAATCTATCAGGCGATGTTATATAATCCAGAATCAGTTGTTGTTTGTTTTGATAACAAAAACTTAGGAATGGATGGTTTTGATAGTAGCAAAAAAACAATTTCATTCGAGACTCTGTTTTATAAAATAATTGATTTCTTCAGAGACAAACTAACTATTGAGAGTGTGATATATTGTGGTACAGAAAATTATATTTGTTTTTATCCAGATTTTTTGAAACTAATCGGTGATGCTCAATATGTTTCTCTTGGCGATTCTCTGAAACCCAGATTCCTTCAAATAAAGGTTCCACATTTGTTCGATAGCGGTATTTATTTTGCTTTATCAACGTATGTCTCTGAAGAACTGAACAAATTTAGTATTTTTGATGTTTGTAATGATACTATAGGAGGAATACCATGCATAAAATCCTCGACAGAGATAAAAAGAATATATAGTGAACCCCAATTCAAGCAATGGATACGAGTACACAATGATTTGGTTAACGAATTGGTAAAAGAGAACACATGTTATATCTCTGGGTTCAGTCTGATAAGTGGTTGCTCTTCAAATATTGAAGATTTTGAATTAACGGCACATTGGAGTGGGACAGATGATGAAATGAACAAACTGCCAAGAAATGTTTCAATTTTTCAAACCGAACAAAGAGCTTATGAAGAAATTATTGTCGAACGAAAAATGAGAGTTTTTGTTGATGAGGATTTAACTATTAGAATTAAAAGTTCGCAACTGGAGATCTGTAAAAATTATCACATGCAGATAATTGAATCTATGAATAGGTGGAAACAGTGTGTCTGGGTTGATGACATTTTGTACCATCTTGTTGATGAGGATTTAGAACATGAGGTAAAATACTTGATTGACAAAAAATATGTTCAAGATGGAGTGAGGCTAATTTGCATTTTGCATCGTGGAGATGAATTAAAAAACAAAACCAAAGGAGGTTTGAAAACAGAAGACGTTGTATATCATACCATTGATGCTAATTGTTTAGGAATGTGTATTCTTGTCGGTGTTGAAGATGTGTAGTGTAAAAGTTAAACTTTCCCTTTTGCGACATATCCACTTCACCGTATTTGTAGGATATGCAGACCGCCGACACACCACCGAGGGATCACCGAGAGGTCATGCAATAATAACACTGTAAATCAGCATTTTGTATGCCTTACATGCGATTTTGCATATTCGGTTGGTTTTCAGTAGTTTTACTATTGCCACAAAGAAGGCATAAAGAAGGCATAAAGAAGGGAGCGCCAAAATTGACGCTCCATTTGTTGTCATCAATTCGATTATTTTACCAAGTCGTATCCGGTGCTACGACCTCCTGACTCGGTGCGGGCAAGGATACCTTTGGCGACAAGGTCTTGCAGGTCACGCAGGGCGGTGTCCGGAGAACATTTGTTTATCTTCGCCCATTTGGAGGAGGTCAATTTGCCTTCAAAACCATCCCACAGCATGTTGACCATTTTGGTCTGCCGCTCATTCATGGCAACATGACGGTGACTTTCCCAGAAAGTGGCTTTACTCAGTGTGCGCTCGATGGTCTCCATGGCCACATTGATAGCCACATTCATCCTTCCGAGGAACCATAGTAGCCATGCGGTGATGTCGAGTGTTCCTTTCTGCGTCTGCTCCAGTATGTCGTAATACTCTTTTCGTGCCAACGCAATCTGTGTGGACATGCTATAGAAGCGATAGGGTGTGGCATCGGATTTTGCCAATAGCATATCGGTGATGGTACGTGCCAACCGTCCGTTGCCGTCGCTGAAAGGGTGTATGCTGACAAACCATAGGTGTGCTATGGCTGCTTTCAGTACAGGGTCAGTGTCTGCGTTGTTTATCCATTGCAGCAGTTCCGACATCATCTGCGGTACATCTTTGCTGGGAGGTGCCTCGTAGTGTACCTTCTCTTTGCCATATTGTCCAGATACTACCTGCATATCCCCCTGCCGCCAGTTACCCACGGTGATGTGTGCCAATCGGCTGGGATTGGGAAACAAAGCGCTATGCCAACGGAACAGCCTATCTTGTGTTAAAGGTTCGCCATAATGATGCACGGCGTCAAACATCACCTCCACCACCCCTTCAATGTAGCGGTCGGACGAGGGCACTCCAACGCGGTCAATTCCCAGCTGCCACGCTACCGACGAACGTACATCGTCGGCATTCAAGGCAATGCCCTCTATCTCAGATGACTTGATGATGTCCGATGTCATTGCGTCAAGCACAACTGGGCTTTTTACATCAAACCCGAGCATCTCTGCCATGCCTAACAGCTTCCCTTGCTGGTGTCTTACATCAACCAATATTTCGTTGATTCTCTGTGTGTCCCACTGGAATTTGGGCCAGTCCGTATGTTCCCATAAATACATATTCACCTGTTTTTGTGCGGATAAAACAGGTTTTATTCTCCGCATATTATGCGGCAAATATACAACTTTTTCTCCGCATGGCAAAAAAAGAGACTGATTATTATTTTTATTGTATAATTTGGCCAATTATTATTGTACAATTTGGCCAATTATTATTGTGTCAGTTGGCCAAATTTCATTATGTCAGTTGGCTAGCCAGTTGGCCGCTGTTGGATGCCGAAAGAATATAAACAAAGAGGTGCAAACATGTGATTGCACCTCTTTGTTGTTAATTGTGATTGCAAAGCCTCTAAACTTACCGCGGTATTCGAATCCGCGGAGCGGTCCCGTGGACCGCAGACACCGCGAGGGTGTCTTTCTCCGCTTCGCTATCGTAAAGAGCCACCGGCTCTTTACTTCACCTCCTCGTAGTCGACGTCGGTGACGTTGTCGTTGGGGTTATTGCCTTGCTGTTGGCCTGCGTTGGGGTTACCGCCCATGTTGTTGGGGTCGAAGCCGGCGCCGGGGTTCTGTCCGCCAGCCTGCTGCTGGGCTTTGTACATGTCCTCGCTGGCGGCCTGCCAGGCGGCGTTGATCTTGGCCATGGCGGCGTCGATCTGCTGGACGTTGCGGGCGCTGTGGGCGGCCTTGAGCTCGTTGAGGGCGTTCTCGATGGCGCTCTTCTTGTCGGCGGGCAGCTTGTCGCCATAGTCCTTCAGGTTCTTCTCGCTCTGGAAGATCATACTGTCGGCAGCATTGATTTTCTCAATTTCCTCTTTGGCCTTCTTGTCGTCGGCAGCGTGTGCCTCAGCCTCGGCCTTCATTCTCTTAATCTCGTCGTCGCTCAAGCCGCTGCTGGCCTCGATGCGGATGTTCTGGCTCTTGCCGGTAGCCTTGTCGAGTGCGCTGACGTTGAGGATGCCGTTGGCGTCGATGTCGAAGGTGACCTCAATCTGCGGCACTCCACGCGGTGCCGGCGGAATGCCGGCCAGATGGAAGCGGCCGATAGTCTTGTTGTCGGCAGCCATCGGGCGCTCGCCCTGCAGCACGTGGATTTCGACCTCGGGCTGGTTGTCGGCAGCCGTCGAGAATACCTGACTCTTCTTGGTCGGGATGGTGGTGTTGGCGTCGATCAGGCGCGTCATCACGCCGCCGAGGGTCTCGATACCCAGCGAAAGCGGGGTGACATCGAGCAGAAGCACATCCTTGACTTCGCCGGTGAGGACACCGCCCTGGATGGCGGCTCCGATGGCGACCACTTCGTCGGGGTTGACGCCCTTGTTGGGAGTCTTGCCGAAGAACTCTTCGACCTTCTTCTGCACGGCGGGGATACGAGTCGAACCGCCCACCAGAATAACTTCATTTATATCGCTGTTCGTAAGTCCGGCGTCCTTCATAGCCTGACGGCAGGGCTCGATGGTTGCCTGGATCAGGTCGTCGCAGAGCTGCTCGAATTTGGCGCGGGTCAGTTTCATTACAAGGTGCTGCGGCACGCCGTCGGCAACGGTGATGTAAGGCAGGTTGATTTCAGTCTCCTGGCTCGAGGAAAGCTCGATTTTAGCCTTTTCGGCAGCCTCTTTCAGACGCTGCATAGCCATCGGGTCCTTGCGCAGGTCGATGCCTTTGTCGCTCTTGAAGCTGTCGGCCAGCCAGTTGATGATCTTCAGGTCGAAGTCGTCGCCGCCAAGGTGCGTGTTGCCGTTGGTCGACTTAACCTCGAAGACGCCGTCGCCGAGGTTCAGGATCGAGATATCGAACGTACCGCCACCGAGGTCGAAGACAGCCACATTCATATCCTGGTTCTTTTTGTCAAGGCCGTAGGCCAGAGCAGCTGCCGTAGGCTCGTTGACGATACGGCGCACCTTCAGGCCTGCAATCTCGCCGGCCTCCTTGGTGGCCTGACGCTGGCTGTCGTTGAAGTAGGCCGGGACGGTGATGACGGCCTCGGTCACCTCGCTACCGAGGAAGTCCTCAGCGGTCTTCTTCATCTTCTGAAGCACGATGGCGCTGATTTCCTGCGGAGTGTAGAGACGTCCGTTGATGTCGACGCGCGGAGTGTTGTTGTCGCCCTTCACCACCTTGTAGGGCACTGCGGCGATTTCTTTCTGCACGCGGTCGTAGCTCTCGCCCATAAAACGCTTAATCGAGTAGACCGTGTTGTGAGGGTTGGTGATGGCCTGACGCTTGGCGGGGTCGCCCACCTTGCGGTCGCCGTTTTCGAGGAAGCCGACCACCGACGGGGTGGTGCGGTTGCCTTCGCTGTTCATAATAACCACAGGTTCATTGCCTTCCATAACGGAGACGCAGCTGTTGGTTGTTCCTAAGTCGATTCCTATGATTTTTCCCATAATTGTATAATTTTTTATTTTTGTTCGTGAATGATTTGATTGGTTGGGATTGCGATGAAGCAAAACCACGAAGGAATGAATCAAGAAATGTGCCAAAATGAGCGTTGCACAAAAATATGACAATTTGTCACATTGTGTGGCATGAAGTGAAAAAATCGTATATTTGCATTTGCAAACAATCAAATAAAACAGGAGGTCAATATGAATTTTAAAATTGAAAATCATATAAGTATGAGGAAATATATAGTGTTGCTGCTGACGGTGGTAGTGTTCGGATCGTGTGTGGTGTACCATCCGCACAATGTTGACATACCGCTGTTGAGCGAGCGCGGCCAGTTGCATGTGGACGGTTCGGTGTCGATGTCGGCGCCGCTGCTGGTGGCACCGGCACTGAATGCCACGGTGGCATGGGCTCCGCTTGACATGTTTGGCGTGCAGGCTTCTGCGAGCGTCACGGATTTCAAGAACTGCTATTTCCAGGCGGCCGGTGGCACTTATTTCCCCTTTGGGAATGCGGTGCTGGAGTGCTACTTGGGATATGGTCACGGATTGTCGTATGATGATTCGGTGGGTGATCTGAACCATCATCATTACACGGTGGACGGAAGTTACAATCTGGTGTTTAGTCAGATCAACTTCGGATGGGCCGGATTGGACGATGGCGGAATTGATGTCGGCATGGGCCTGAAGGGCGGATTGCTCACCCCGAAATGGGACAAGATAGAGCGACTGTCGGACGGAACCGAGACCCTGGCTGAGCGGCACGACCAGGTGCACTTCCTGCTGCAGCCGCAGCTGATGTTCCGATTCGGATGGCAGAAAGTGAAATTCTCGGTCAACGTGGCATACGCCTTCCTGACCGATTGGCCGACGGAAAACAACTACTTCAACTACGAGCGTTTCAGCGCCGGCTTGGGAATGCATTTGATGTTTTAATAGAATATACATTTAATATATATGGCACGAGGATTGCGAGGTGTGGGTCTGTTTTTGATGTTGTGGGCGGGATGCGCCTATGGGCAGACCATGCAGGTGGATGTTGACACCGTTGTTCCGCAGACGTATGAATTTGTAAAGCGAGGCGACCTGTCGCTGCTGATGGATGTCTACACACCGACAATTGCGCGGCCCGACTCAGCCTGTGTGATTTTCATGTTTGGCGGAGGTTTTTTCAGCGGTGCCCGCGACAACGAAAGCAGCCGCCAGTACTGCCAGACGTTGGCCAAGCGCGGCTATACGGCAGTGGCCATCGACTACCGGCTGCATCTGCGCGATGTGCAGGGCGACACCATCCGGCTGACCAATATGCAGCGCATTTTCAGGGACGCCATCAATATTGGCGCAGAGGACTGTGCGGCGGCTGTTGCCTATGTGTGCCGCAATGCCGACGCGTGGGGTGTCAGCAAGCGGCGGGTGGTGCTGTGTGGCAGCAGCGCCGGTGCCATCAGCGTGATGCAGATGGAGTATTGCCGCTGCAACTCCTATTGGCCTGCCAAGGAGTTGCCGGCCGGTTGGAAGCCTGCCGCCGTGGTGGCGTATTCGGGTGCCATCTATTGCGACCACGAGCGTCCGCACTACCAGACAGCGCCGGCTCCGACTTTCATACTGCACGGCAACAAGGACCGGATTGTCAACTACAAGAAGTTTCCGCCGGTGTTGCGATCGGGTCTTTATGGTGCCAAGAAATTGCACAAGCTCTTCGAAAAGCAAGGCTACAGTCACTGGTTCTTTGTTTTCGATGGTATCGGCCACGAAGTGGCGTCGCTGATGAGTTATACGATACAAGAGTTTGACGCCTTTGTGGATGCCACCCTGGGCGGACGCACCATGCACTACGACGCCACGGTGAGGGACAACGACGTGCGAGCGACACAATGGACCACCATGAACGTCTTCGACCTTTATAAAGGAGGGAAATAAGGCTACTCCGCACCTTGGCAAGATGGCGTTGATTCTGGCGGTTTTTACCTCACCTTCAAAAAAATCGCTTCCAATACAATATATTATGGACCACAACGTTATTCGATAGTCAATTAATACATTTTAAACAATCAAATCCATTATTATGAAAAGAAAAATCAATCTGATCCTTTGCTTTGTAGCATTGGCAACGTTATGCGCAGCAAGCTGCGAGACAGACAACGACGGTGACAACAACGGCAACAACGGCAACAATGGCTATAGCGCCGAGATGATTGTCGGAACTTGGCAGGTGGACAATATGACTGTCGACGGCCAGGATATGACACCGGAGAATGTGATCTTCATTATGGAAGAAGACGGTACCGGCTTGGCCAATGACAATGGCGTGACCGAGAACAACGGCTTTACCTGGAGCGTCAACGGCGACCAGCTGACCATCACCCCGCGCAGCGGTATGCACTTTGAGTACACTATCAACAGCCTGACCGAGAATAAATGCATTTTCAGCGGCGACAATGTGCCAATGACCGACATTCCCGGCAATGTGGTCGTCCGCCTTGTGAGGATGATATAAGCTAGAATTGACCTCAAAAAAAAAGCCCCGTTTCCGGGGCTTTTTTTTATTCATGATGTTCTTGATTGACAATCACCTTTGTATTGCCATCCACTTCACCTTGGTTGCCACCGCCGTAGACACTGCCAAACACGTTGGTGTTGCCATAAATTCTCACCTCCACATCGCCTATAACCTTGCCAAGGCCGTCGAGTTCTACTGTGGTATATAAGATATGGTTGACATTGTCGATACTGATGGCATCAGCGTGCTCCCATCTGTAAGTTGTCGTCGGGCCTTTGACACCCGTACGATAAGTACCAAGACTTTCGTAATAGTATGGTTCGGATTGGAAACCTATTTGATCCACCTCTACCGTAGGTAGTGATGCCGAATAGCCGGCGCCGAAAACACTTCCGTATACAATACAATCTTCAAGCGTGGATGTCACAGGCCCGTTGACCATGCCAAGACTGCCACCGCCATAGAAATCATTTAAGATGGTGCAACCCTTCAGCACTGATGTGACATTGTGTGTTGTGGCCAGCGAAAAACCGACAAATTCAACCCATAGACGAGCCACATTACTGATATTGCTTGACATAGGAATAAATTGGTAGTCAATCTGTGTAGATATACCGCCGTATGTACCGCTATAAGATTGCGTATACTCCTCCTGCACCCAGTCGTTCCACGAATTAAAATATGTTACATTGCTATTTCCGGGAGGCGTACCATTGCCAGGCAAATTAATTACATTGTTTCTATTGGCCGGAGCATAACGGCTGTATGAGTTGCCGCCATAGCCAGCACCGAAATAGGTGCCGAAAACACAGTTGGTGGCAGTTGTGGTGACAGTTCGTCCGTTTTTCATATCGCCGAATTTTGGACCGCCGCAGTACTGTCGCACGTAGCTGTTTGAGATGATTGTATTGATATTGCCAAAAACAGGCTTGTCAAAGTTGATGCCACCTCCATAGAACTCATCGATATCAGCGTTGTCGATCATCCAAGTGATGTTACCATTGCCGGCAGAAGTACCTATGCCTTCCATTCCTGCACCGGCCATCTCTCCAAACCTTCCGCCATTGATATAGCATTCGGCGTTGTCATCGTAAATTTTGGCCTGCGACTGATAGAATCCTGTGAGGTAGAATCTGTCGAAGTCTCCTCCTGTGACAGATATTGGCGGATGTGGGGTGCTCTTGTTTGTATGGTCTTGGTGGCTGCCGCGATGGAACTCCTTGAACCACACGTTACCTCCCACGTGGAAATACGAAACTCTGTCTCCCGCATCCTGCTGCTGTGTAACCCATTGCTCAATGACACCGCCCTGTAGGATATAGGGTTTCTTGACCCTGTCATTTCCACTGTATTCGAATTGGGTAACGCGGAAGAGGGCGGTGTTGGTCACCTCGAACCAATATTTGGGCTGCATAATACCCAGATTGTATGAACCTGTGCCGCCTGTCGTCTTCTGTGCCATACCAAGGCCTATCATGTTCAAAAAATCGTATCTTACGGGATGGAAGCCCGGACGAGCGTTAAAACGAAGTATTAAAGAATAGTCCGGTTCATTGTCGCCATCCAAGTCAACAGAGGTGACCGTATAAGGCTTTCCTTCACTTGCTTCAGGGGTGGAAGTATGGTGATAATTGCCCACAAGCACCACAGCATAATCATAAACGGTATGACTGGCACTCTCTGTAGCCCCCTTAAAAAGACCATTATCTTTCGAACTTGAGATAGCGTCGCTTATAGAGGTAAAAACAGGCTGGCCATTAAAAGTGGAAATACCATTGTTATAGCGCTGATTTCCACCAACGGTGGTGACATTGATGGGAGTGGTCATAGCATCATTTATATATCCTGCTTTAGTGAAATCAGTTCCAGTACCATTCTTATAGGTCACATCCCAATAGGCGTCGGACAGATAAACAGCCTTGCTCCAATAAGGTTGGATAGTGATAGCCGTCACCCCTTCGGGCACATCCCAGTAGGCGCCCTGATTGAATACACGGCCGCTGGTGCTGTAGAGGTCTTTGTCGGTACATTTACGGTCGGCGAAGTTGTAGGGTGTGGCAGTCAATACTCCGTCCGTATAGGTGACATCGTCTCCTGTGGTGTAGGTTCCTGCCGTGCCACCAGTGATACTGGTGATCTTCCAACCAGTGACCACACGGTTTTCCGTATAGTTGCCGTTGCAGTAGTCGTTATAGTATGGCAACTGCACCTTGCCGTAGTTAAAGTTGAAGTGTTCAAAATCCTTGTCGGTGATAATAAGCTCAAGCACACCTGATTCGCCAGGTTTTAGTCCGGCACCTGTCGGAGCCGAGTATTGATCACCACCCGTCCCCATTTGTATGGTGACGTGCAGCACACCATTGTCGCCTTCGCTGGTCAGTTTGCGGCCTTTGTGGCGGTTGGCATCGTCGTAGGGTGTGGTGCTGGGGGTGTAATTGACCACCGAAGCATATCTGCCAGGGGTTTTAAGGATAGGGTAGGGTGTGGCGGTTCCTATCTGGCTGGGTTCCATCACCCATTTCATCATCTCGTCCTTGTTTGCAGCATCATCCGTGGCCCACCAGGCAGCCAACTCACGGTTGCTGTTGAGCAAGTGACGGTAAAACTCAAAACGCTGCAGGAAGCGTGTCTCGGCGCCAAGGGCACAGTTATAGACTTTGGCAATATTGTTATCCTGAATGTAAGACGCTTCGATGCGGAAGTAGTTGAAGTTGTTGATGCCGTTGTCATCGCCGTCATTGGTGATAATCTGACCGTTGTAGACGGGAGCAATCGATGTACCACTCACTTCGCCATAGAACATACAGTTCATTACCATCGTATTAATGCTGTTCGCTGTGGTAGCCACATTGTTGTAGCCCACTATGCCACCCACATAGTTGCCTCCCGTGACATTGGCATAGCTGAAACAGTTGATGACGCGCGAAGTGCCGTCAAGCAGGCCCACGATGCCACCCACATATCCGCTGCCGCTGATGGTGCTGCTGCACGAAGTGATGACGTCATATCCGTCAGCATCTTTTTCCACCGTGCTATTGCTGGCCAGTACGCCGCAGTTGTAAATACGGGTGGAACCTGCGGCTTCATTGCAGATGGCTCCGACATTGGTGCCGCCACTGATGTTCACGTTGTCAACAAATACATTCTTTATCGTCGCCCCGTCAGCATAAGCCACAAGCGGATGGTCGAGACCGCTGACAGTGTTCAGCTGGCCGTCGATGACTCCCGTAAAGGGATTGTCGCTGGTGCCGATCGAAGCCGTGGAAACAAAGTCACTGGCAAGGAAATATCGGCGGCTCATATCCACCATTTCGCTTGATGAATGCACTGTGAGAGGTGGAAGATATACAGCCTCGTTGGATTTGCGGTAACCTGCCTTTGTAGCTATGGCACGGACAATTGTGGAGCTGCCAAGATTGAAAGAACCACTATAGGTCGGTGACGAACTGGTTGGCTCGCTGCCATCGGTGGTATAGTGGATAGTTGTCCCCAAAGTGGCACAGGAGATAGAGACATCATTGTTGTTCACTACGATGTCAGGGCGTTCGCAGACAGGGAGAATGTATGTAGTGACATCTGACGGGAAAGGATCGCCTGCTATATGTGCCATAGCCTTGATAACAGCCAAACTTTCTGTCTGATAGATAATGACTGGCGTTGAACCGATGTTAGGAGTAGACAAGGTAGGGGTGGTTCCGTCGGTAGTATAATAGATGGTTGCTCCCGCCTCGGCAGTAATTGTGAATGTACCATCGTGATTGTTGGTGATAACAGGTGAGTGGATGGCGGCATTCTCAAGATAGAATTTCGAATTGTTGTCTCGCGTTGCATATATACCGATGATACCCTTGGTGTTGACATAGCCAGTTGGACCACCAGTCTTGCCCGAGACGCCTACAAGGTTGTTGTCGTTGCCACCGTTGACGGTGAGATATGTATTAAGGGTTTTGGGCTTGATATTCAAAGCCGTTCCATCCGGATCGGGCAACAGGGCAAAAAGAGCCTTGTCGTCGGGCTCTGCCAGCGCCTCCAGGTGCACGCGCATTCGGTTGGCATCGCCAGTCGTGTTGATCTGGCCGTTCAAAACGATATATTTGCCATCTGAGACGCGTCGGATGTAGTAATAATCCTCTGTGGGGTGTTTCTCGACATACCACACTGCTTTTGCGTTGACATCGTAAACTCCGTCACGGCATTTGTGCGTTGTGAGGAAGGGTGTCTCGTTTGGTTGGCTGGTAAAGTCGTCGGTGGCCTGATAATAGCACCAGCCCTCCGTTGGGCAGAGGTAATAGTTGGTTGTCGTGTTGGCGGAATTGTAACCAGTGCTTGCAATATAATATATTCCCGAGTAATCCGTCTGAGCTTTGATGGCTCCGCAGCCCAACAAAAAGACCAGCAGGAACAAGTATGAAAAAAGATGTTTCTTTATATGTATATTGCTTTTTTTCATTACATACAATAAGCCCTATTTACCAACAACTATCTAATTATTAGCAAATTCACAAGAAAACTCTTCAGTTTTCGCATATCATTTCTATATGCAAATATACATATTTTTGTATATATATAAAAAAATATCGTAGGCAGGCTGCCTACGATATTATCTCTGTCTGCCGATGACGGTTACGGAGTAACTTCGCCGTTGACAATCACTTTCGTGTCGCCTCCGACCTGGCCTTGGTTGCCGCCACCGTAAACGTTGCCGTAAACCTTGGCTGCGCCCGTAAGCTTGACCTCAGTATTGGTGCTGACGGCTGCGGCGTTTCCGCCACCAAAGACATTTCGGTTAACAACGGCCCTATTCGTCACCTCGACATCGGTGTTGCCGTTGACGGCAGCAGCATTTCCGCCACCAAACACATCGCCTCCCACACGGCAGGGATAAGCCACCGACTCCCTCTTGGCGCCAATGGTCACCTTAGGCGAACCTGTAACCACAGCACCTGCACCAAGACCGCCGCCAAACACATTTTGGTTGACGGTGCCTTTTATGATGTTGACTTCAGGGTAACCAGCCGAATGGCTGTAGGGTGCCAGCTGGCCGCCACCGTAGACATTGTCTATGCTCAGCGCGCACTCGCTGTTCTCATACACATTGACCGTTATTGTGCCGCCAATAGTACCCTTGACATTGCTGCCTCCGAAGGCATTGCCGATAGTGCCGCCGTGGATGTTGAGCAGCACGTTGCCGCTGATGCTGGCGTCGGTCTCATTCGTGCCCTTGCTGCCGGCATAGACATTGTCTATTACGCCGCCCTCGACATTAAGTGTGACATTGCCTGTGATTGGTGCCAGATTCGAGCCGCCATAGAGGTCGGTGATATAAACGGGGTGTTCTGTGTTACAGACAATAGTCGTGGTAAGGTCTGTAGTGATGGGCATCAGGTTGTTGCCGCAGAAATATTCCTTGATATCCTCCTCACATCCGCTCGAACTGGTCAACGTGGCCGTGATGGAACCTCCAATAGTACCGTTCTGGTTGCTTCCGTTGAAAAGGTGGTTGAAAATGCCACCATTCACGGTCAGCGCCACGCCGCCATTGCCGATGTTGGCAGCAGTAATCTCGCCATTGCCGCCGCCGAAACCCCAGTCAAAGCGGCCGCCGTCGACGATTGTAGCCACACCTTGGGCCGCAGCAGCGTTGCCGCCACCGAATATACGTCTGATGGTGTTGTCGCAAGTATAGATATGCACCGTCGCTTTCTTAGTGGATGCGGCATTGCCATCCTCAGGGGCATAGTCGGCCGCATTGCCGCCGCCAAACACTTGGTCGATGGCATAGCCGTCATCGGCTACGGTGTTAGTTCCTGCTGTTCGAGCTGTCTTGTACACATTCACAAAAACATCGGCCTGCGGCGAACCGTTGGTGTTGTTGCAGCCGTATATCGAGCTTGCTGTCAGGTTGGCGTCGCCCGAATAGTTGCCAGCACCGTTGTCCGCACCGATATTGACCGTTACCACGCCATTCACTTTGGCAGGAACTTCATTAATATTATTGTCAACATCAGCCAAACGGCCCTGACCGCCGCCATAGATATTGCCGTCGTATGTGCCGCCAAGGATGTTGACCGTCGTAGTGTTGTTTGCATCAGTATTGGCATTGCTCAAGGCTCCGCCGCCATATACATCGCCCACAATGTGCGAATTGCCGGTAATGGTGAGCGACACATCGCCCATCACCTGTCCAAGAGTGGTAAGGTCCTCTGTTGTGTAGAGTTTATGGCTAGACTTATCAATGGCTGTGGCTGTTGAGTTTACTGCATCTTTATGTTCCCAAGTGTAGGTGGTTGTTGTTCCTTTAACGCCAGTGCGGTAAGTACCGAGGGCTTCGTAATAGTATGGTTCCACCCTAAAGCCAATAGAATCCACTTCGACGGTGGGCAGCGATGCCGAAAAGCCTGCACCATATACATTGCCGTTCACGGTGCAACTGTCAAGGGTGGATGAGGCTGGGCCGTTAACCGCGCCAAGGCTACCGCCGCCATAGTAGTCATTCAAGATGGTGCAACCCGTCAACGTTGTGGTGACATCGCGGCAGGTGGCCAGCGAGAACTTCACATATTCCACAAAAATACGGGCACAGTTGTCAGCATTACCAGACATAGGCAGGAACTGGTAATTAAACTGGGTGGAGACACCGCCGTAAGTGGAGTTGTAGGACTGAGTGTAGAATCGACTCAACCAAGCGTTCCAAGAAGCGTCGTTACCAGCCTGAGCATTGTTATGGGGAAAGTTTATTATATTGTTATGGTTGTATGGTGCCTGACGGCTGTAGGAGTTGCCTCCATATCCAGCTCCAAAGAAAGTACCAAAGGTGCAGCCCGTAGCCGTAGTGGTTGCCGTCTTTCCGACGCTCATATCGCCGAACTTGGGGCCGCCGCAGTACAACTCGATATAACCACCTGTAATTGTGGTACTAAGATTACCTGTCACCGGTTGGGCAGCATTGATACCACCGGCAAAGAATTCACGGATGTCGGCA
Organism: uncultured Bacteroidota bacterium; assembly: GCA_902793295.1. Taxonomy (GTDB): domain Bacteria; phylum Bacteroidota; class Bacteroidia; order Bacteroidales; family P3; genus Colimorpha. The sequence goes on along the minus strand of CADBDA010000007.1, from coordinate 55,834 downwards.
TTCTGCACTTGCCAGGTGATGTTGCCCGTGTTGTCGGCACCATTGGCTTTGCCCAAGCCCTCCATAGCAGCACCGGCTACAGTGCCGAAGCGGCCTCCGTTGATGTAACATTCGGCATTGTCGGCATAGCTGGTGATATCGCCTCGATAGAGACCTGTAAGATAGAACTCGTCGTAGTCGCCACCCGTGACCGATACAGGTGGATGTTTCGATTGATATGTATAATCCTGGTGGGTGCCGCGATGGAACTCCTTGAACCATACGTTGCCGCCAACAAGGAAATAGGTGGTCTTGTTTGCAACTTTGTTGCTCTGGCCACTCACCCATTGCTCCATCACACCACCTTGCACAATATATGGAAAAGTGCCACGGTCGCTACGGTCGTACTCGAACTGGGTAACGCGAAAGAGAGCGGTATTTGTCACCTCGAACCAGTACTTAGGCTGCATAATACCAAAGTTGTATGAACCCGTTCCACCCGTAGACTTCTGCGCCATACCGAGACCTATAAGGTTCAGGAAATCGTATCTCAAAGGATGAAATGCAGTTCGGCCATTGAAGCGAAGCATAAAGGAATAGTCCGGCTCGTTGTCGCCATCAAGGTCGACAGAGGTAACTGTATAGGGTTTGCTTTCATCTGCCGATATAGATGCAATATGGTGATAATTGCCCACAAGCACCACGGCATAGTCATAAACGGATTGTCCCTTCCTCGTCGCCTCGTTGATACCCGAATAAAGTGCCGTGCCCGAACTTGCGATGGCATTACCTATCGTGGTGAAAACAATCTGGCTGTTAAAAGATGCGTCACCGTTAGTATAGATGTTTCCGCCGCCCACATTAAGGACATTATATTCTGTCCCCATTGCCGTATTATACACCTTGTCGGCGTTTTGGTCGGCCAGATAGACGCATTTGGCCCAGTAAGGCTCGATAGTGATTTCCGTTACCCCTTCGGGCACATCCCAGTAGGCACCTTGGTTGAAGATGCGTCCGCTGACGGAGTAGAGGTCCTTGTTGGTGCAGTTGCGGTCGGCGAAGTTAAAACTCGGTGCATCAGCAGTGCTGGTGCTGAAGGTACCAGGCGTACCACCAGTGATGCTGACAATCTTCCAACCCGTCACCACGCGGTTGCCATTGTAGTTCTTCGTGCCTACGTCGTTATAGTAGGGCAGCTGCACCTTGTAGTAGTTAAAGTTGAAATGAGCAGTGTCCTTGTCAGTGATGTTGAGGGTTAGTTGTGAGGTGGTAATTGCAGCTCCCGAAGGTCTCTGGTATACTGCGCCATCGCCCATCTGAATATTCACCGTCAGCTCTCCCAGCTTGCCGCCTTGGTTGCGCGGTTTGCCGGTGATGGCATTCTCGGCATCGATGTTCACCACCGAAGGGTACTTGCCCTGCTGCATCAACACCGGATAGGGATGGTCGGTGCCGAGACTGTCGGGCAGCAGCACCCATTTCAGCATATCACTGCCGCTGTAGGTGCCCGTGGCCCACCAGCCTGCCAGCTTGCGCTGGCCGTTGAGGAGGTGACGGTAAAACTCGAAACGCTTCAGAAAACGGTCTTCGGCACCAAGGGCGCAGTTGTAGGCTACACCAGTTGGTTGCACATATGGGGCTTCAAGACGAAAATAGTTGAAGTTGCTCACTCCCTTGTCACCAGCGTTGCTGATTATCTTGCCGTTGTAGATGGGAGATATGCTGTCACCGTCCGTGATGTCGCCATAGAACACACAAGCAAAGACCATCGAACGTCGGTTTGTACTATTGGTTGAGTAATTGTTGTAGCCTACAATGCCGCCCACGAAGTTACCACCGGTGATGTCGGCGTATGAGTAGCAATTGATCACACGAGGCTCATTCGACGCATTGGAATTGCCGTCAAGAAGGCCCACGAGACCGCCACAACAGTCGGTGGCATCGTTGGCAGTAGATGTGCCTGTGCTGGCCACCGTACCTCCAAGGATACCCACGTTGTAGATGCGTGCAGAGCCGGTAGCGGTGCAAGCGATGGCTCCAACTTGACCGGTTTGACTGATGCTGACATTCTCAATCACCAGATTCTTCACCGTGCCGGTGAGGGTGGTGAAAAGAGGAACACTAAGATTGTTGATGCGGTAAGGCATCTTTGTCGCTGGGTCGATGGCGGCCTCGAGGGTGCCGCTGAAAGAAGAAACGCCGGGAGTGCCGCCGGTTATGTCCTGCGTAATGACATAGTGGCCTTCAGCATCTGTAATTTGACTCAGCGAGGTGATGTTGGTTTGCGCCTGCGCTTGAAATGACAGAAGAAATGAGTATAAAAAAAGAAGAATTGTTAGTTTTTTGGATGTTTTTGTAGTCATTTGGCTTGTTCAGCTCCTTTCTGTAAGAAATTGAAAGATTTATATTTAGATGTATATTTATATATATAGTAGTTGGCTTTTATCCTCAAAAAAGCGTTGCAAAAATACATTTTTTTATGCTTTTGAACATAAAAAAAAATAATAAAAAACATTAAAACGCGTTTGTATGAAACAAAAGAATCTGAAATGAAAATAGAAATTATGTCGCCGGTAGGCTCATACGAGAGCTTGACGGCGGCGATACAGGCAGGTGCCGACGCCGTCTATTTCGGCATCGGCAACTTAAATATGCGGTCGCGCTCGGCAGCCAACTTCGGCTTGGAGGATTTGGAGAAGATATGCTCCATAGCCCATCAGCATGGTGTGCGTACCTATCTGACGGTGAACACCATCATCTATAACCACGAAATCGACGAGATGCACCAACTGGTCGATGCCGCCAAAAGGGTAGGGGTGAGCGCCATCATAGCGAGCGACCTTGCCGTTATCACCTACGCCCGCAGCGTCGGCGTCGAGGTGCACATCTCGACCCAGTGCAACATCAGCAACATCGAGGCTGTGCGCTTCTACGCCCAGTTTGCCGACGTGATGGTCACCGCCCGAGAGCTACCGCTGCGCCAGGTGGCCGAAATCACACAGTTTATTCGCGACAACGACATTCGCGGACCTAAGGGAGAACTGGCTCAGATAGAGGTGTTTGCCCACGGAGCATTGTGTATGAGCGTAAGCGGCAAGTGCTACCTCAGCCTTGACAACTACAACTACAGCGCCAACCGTGGCGCCTGCCTGCAGCTGTGCCGACGTGAATATCTGGTCAAAGACCTTGAGAGCGACACCGAGTTGGTGGTCGACAACAAGTACATCATGTCGCCCAAGGACCTCTGCACCATAGATTTTCTCGACAAGATAGTGAAAGCCGGCGTGCGGGTCCTCAAAATCGAAGGCCGCGGACGCAGCGCCGACTATGTGAAGACGGTCACCGAATGCTACAAGGAAGCTGTGCAGGCCATAGCCGACGGTACCTACACACCCGAGCGCATCGGCGCTTGGAAGGAACGGCTGGCCACGGTTTTCAACCGAGGTTTCTGGGACGGCTACTACATGGGTCGCAAGATGGGCGAATGGAGTGAGCGCTACGGTTCGCAAGCCACTGAGAACAAGGTCTATCTGGGTTTGGTAAAGAACTATTTCAACCGCATCGGGGTGGCCGAAGCCCAAATACAGACGGCCGAGACGCTGAAACCCGGCGACACGGTGATGGTGATAGGCGAAACGACCGGCGTTTACCGCACCACAATAGCGGAATTGCGGTTGGAGCGCGATCCTGTTGCTGAAGTGCATCAGGGCGAGCGGTTCAGCTTTGCCACCACGCAGCCCTTGCGCCGCGGCGACAAGCTGTATCGTGTGGACAAGGTGGTTGACGAATTTTGATGACGCTCCGGCCGACGCGACGGCTGTTGGCGCGATACTGTATCGACGGTCGTGGTCGAAGCGTTTTTTGCAGTAATGCTTTTTTTTCGTATTTTTGTATCCCTATTTGGAATGGCATTTCCTTGTAGGATTAATGCGAATATGCACAGAAACAGACATTTGTAAATATTATGGCGAAACCGAAGTCCTATTTTTTTTGCAGCGAATGCGGATACCAATCCAGCTCGTGGCTGGGGAAATGTCCGGAATGCGGGAAGTGGAACACCATGCAGGAAGAGGTGGTTCAGGCCGTTAAGACTGCGGCTGCAAGTCGGGGAACGGTGGCTGGAGCCGCATCGCGGCCGAAGCTGATACATGAGGTGACCACCAGCGAGACGCAGCGCATAGCCACGCATTGTGCTGAGTTTGACCGCGTGCTGGGCGGAGGTATCGTTCCGGGTTCGCTGTTGCTGTTGGGAGGCGAACCGGGCATCGGCAAGTCCACCCTGCTGCTGCAGACGGCGCTGAGCATCCCCGGCCGTCGTATCCTCTACGTCAGCGGCGAGGAGAGCGAAGAGCAGATAAAGATGCGCGCCGACCGCTTGTGCGGCGAAGGCAGGAAGGATGTCGGCGAGCTGTACGTGGTCAGCGAGACGGTCACCCAGCGCATCTTCGAACATGTGGAAGCCCTGAAGCCCGACATGCTGATAGTCGACTCGATACAAACCATCTGCACCGAAAGCATCGACTCGTCGGCCGGCAGCATCTCGCAGATACGCGAATGCACCACCGAATTTCAGCGTTTTGCCAAAGAGCGGGCGGTGCCCGTGTTGCTGGTGGGTCACATTACGAAGGACGGCACCCTGGCCGGCCCCAAGGTGATGGAGCATATCGTCGACTGCGTGCTGCAGTTTGAGGGCGACCGCAACTACGGCTACCGTCTGCTGCGCTCGTTGAAGAACCGATTCGGTTCCACCGCCGAAATCGGCATCTTCGAGATGCAGGGCGACGGGCTGAAGGAGGTGGCCAATCCTTCGGAATTCCTCCTTTCGCAGCGCGACGAGAACCTCAGCGGATGTGCCATTGCCGCCACGCTTGAGGGTGCCCGTCCGATGTTCATCGAGGTGCAGTCGCTTGTGTCGTCGGCCGTTTACGGCACACCACAGCGCAACGCCAACGGTTTCGATTTCAGACGCCTCTCGATGCTGTTGGCCGTGCTCGAGAAGCGTTGCGGATTCAAGCTCGGAGCCAAGGATGTGTTCCTCAACATTGCCGGCGGCATCCGCGTCAGCGATCCTGCCATCGACCTGGCTGTGGCGGGGTCGATCCTTTCGTCGAATGTGGACATCCCCATTTCGCCCCGATTCTGCTTTGCCGCAGAGATGGGGTTGAGCGGCGAGGTGCGACCCGTAAGCCGTGTGGAACACCGCATTGCCGAGGCCGACCGGTTGGGATTCGAGAAGATATTCATCTCGAAATACAACGCCCGCTCGCTGAACAAGAAACGCTTCGGCATCGAGATTGTGGAGGTGTCGGTGATAGAGGAAGCCTTCCGGTCGCTGTTTGCGTGATTGGACGAAAACGATAACGAAAACGAAAACTTGGGACGAGGCGTCACAATTTTTTAATGAATCAATTCGAGTCATAATTCATCATAAGCAACACTCAATATTAAAATAATGAACGTTCATATTGTACAACACAACATCATCACCAATAATCCTGAAGAGAACCTGAAGTGGATTCTTGAGGAAATAGATTCTCCCGAAGCGAGAGACGCATTGCTGACGGTCTTTCCGGCATGCACGCTGTGCGGCTATCCGCTGTTCGGATCGGCTGCCTACACCGACCTGCAGAAGCGCGCCCAGGCGGCGCTGCAGGAGTGCATTCAGCATTCGGAGCACAAGGCCTTCCTGATCGGCATGCCGCTGCAGGTGCAGGACAAGGGGCTCTGCAACGCCATCGTCTTTGTGCAGAACAACGCCATACGAGCCATCATCACCAAGAAATATCTGGCACCCGACGAGCAGAAGTATTTCGTTCGCGGCGAAGGCGTCCAGATGGTCAACTACCAGGGGCAGCAGATTGCCATCGGCTTCTACGAGGACCTGAAAGAGCTGTCGAAGAGCCACACCGAACAACCCGACATGATTATCTGCTGCGGCTGCAACGTGTTCGACTACAAGAAACCCTACAGCATCCGCTATCGCATGCATAAGATTGTGGAGAACCTCAACGCCTCGCTGGTCTTTGTCAACCGTGTGGGTGGCGAAGGGTCGTTCCTCTATGCCGGCGGCAGCATGGCCCTCAATGCGGCGGGCTCGGTGTTGTGCCAGTTCCCCTATTTCGAGGAGCATCGCCAGACGGTCGACCTGCAGCTGCTTACCGCCTGCGAGGACGAAAAGCCCGAAGCGGTGGAACTCGTCTACAAGGCCCTCACAATGGGTTTGCGCGAGTATTTCGTTAAAAACCATTTCCAGAAGGCCGTGCTGGGACTGAGCGGCGGCATCGATTCCGCCCTGGTGTGCGCGCTGGCCGTGGCGGCGCTGGGACCCGAGAATGTGCATGGCATACTTATGCCCTCACAATATTCGACCGACCATTCGGTGAAGGATGCCGAAGACCTGGCGAACAATCTGGGCATTGAATACCATATTGTTCCCATCGCCGACTGCTTCCAGACGCTGAAGGAGACGATGAAGCCCGTCTTTGGCGAACGCGCCGAGGATGTTACCGAAGAGAACATGCAGGCACGCATCCGCGGAACCATCCTGATGTCGTATGCCAACAAGTTTGGCGCCATCGTGCTGAACACCACCAACAAGAGCGAAGCCGCCATGGGCTACGGCACCCTGTACGGCGACAGCTGCGGCGCCATCTCGGTCATCGGCGACCTGTACAAGACCGAGGTGTACGAGTTGTCGGAATGGATCAACCGCGAACGCGAGCTCATCCCCGTCAACAGCATCACCAAGGCCCCCTCGGCCGAGCTGCGTCCCAACCAGAAAGACTCCGACTCGTTGCCCGACTATGCGGTGCTGGATGCCATTCTGAACCTCCACATCGAAGAGGAACTGTCGTGCGAAGAGATTGTGGAAGAGGGATATGACCCCGACCTGGTGCGCGAGGTGCTGCGTAAGGTGCGCGTCAACGAATGGAAACGTCTGCAGTTTGCACCGCAGCTCAAGGTGTCGCCCATGTCGTTTACCCTCGACCGCCGCGTGCCGATTTCCTAAGGGGCGGGGCATTGAACGAGCGGACGTTTGCTCTATCATGGTTTGGGGCCATTGCGTACAGCATCTGTTGCCCTGAATCGGAACTACTTTTACCTACCTGAACATCAAAGAATGGCACCACTCGAACTGGCTGAAAAATATATCACTACGACAAATGTTTCGCTCTTCCTGACCGGTAAGGCAGGGACGGGCAAGACCACTTTTCTGCGGCGAATAGTGCAAACCGTAGGGAAGCGATGCGTGGTGCTGGCGCCGACTGGCGTGGCGGCTGTGAATGCTGCGGGGGTGACGATACACTCCTTCTTCCAGTTGCCGCTCTGCCTCTATCTGCCGGATGTCAAGGAGTTGGTGACCGAATACCAGATGCCCGAGAAGCATCGAAGTCTGCGAAAAGAGAAGATACGCATCATCAGGACGGTGGACCTGATTATCATTGACGAAATCAGCATGGTGAGGGCCGATTTGCTGGATGCTGTGGACATGACCCTGCGCAAATACAGGCGTTCCAGCAAGCCCTTCGGCGGGGTGCAGCTGCTGATGATAGGCGACGTGCACCAGCTGCCGCCGGTGGTTACCGACGAGGAGCGTCCCTGGATGGAACGGGTGTACCCGTCGCCATTCTTCTTCCACAGCAAGGCGCTGCAGAAGCTGCACTACATCACGATAGAGCTGACGCACATCTTCCGCCAACAGGACGCCCGCTTCATCGGCCTGCTGAACAACATCAGAGAGAACCGCCTGGACAACGAGACCCTGCAGGCACTCAACCAACGCTGCCATCCCGGTTTCGACCCGCCCGACAGCGAAGGGTATATCCGTCTGACCACACACAACTACCAGGCCGACAACGTCAACCGTCGGAAACTGGAGGCGCTGAAGGGCCGGCCCTTCGAACTCAAGGCCACGGTGGAGGGCAACTTCCCCGAGGGGTCGTTCCCCACCGAGGGCAAGCTGGTGCTGAAGAAAGGGGCGCAGGTGATGTTTGTGAAGAACGACGCCTCGGGCGGCGCCTATTTCAACGGCAAGCTGGCCACCGTGGAGGGATTTGACGAGGAACAGGGCGTGGCCGTTGTCGACCGCGAAGGCAACCATATCGTGGTGAGCCGCGAGCGATGGGAGAACATCCGCTACGAGGTCGATCCGAAGGACAACCAGATCAAGCAGAAAGTCGACGGCACCTTTGTGCAGTACCCGCTGAAGCTGGCATGGGCCATCACGGTGCACAAGAGCCAGGGGTTGACATTCGACAAGGTTATCATCGATGCACAAAACGCCTTCACCTTCGGACAGGTGTATGTGGCGCTGAGCCGTTGCCGGACGCTGGAGGGGTTGGTGCTGGAGTCGCGCATTTCGGGCAGCTGCATCTTCGACAATGCCGATGTGGTGGAATTCAACCGTTCGTTTCCGACCATGGAGACGGTGCAGCAGCAGTTGGACGGTTCGCAGGCGGAATACTATTTTGCGCAGGTGTACGAGCTGTTCGATTTCACGGCGCTGAACCATGCCGCCGAGCGGTTGCGGCGCATCTTCATGCAACATCTGGTCCGCATCTATCCGCAGCAGGCGCAGAAGATGGCCGACTTGTACGACACCCAGGTGGTGAACTTGCTCACCGTGTCGGAGAAATTCCACCGGCAGCTGATGCAGATACGTCAGCAGACGGGCGGCGATGTGACGAACGCCCAGCTGAACGAGCGGATAGCCAAGGGCGTAGCATACTTTGGCGAGCAACTGGGACGCATCAATCTGGTTGCAGCGACGCTGCTGGAAGTGGAGGTGGAAAACAAAGCCGTAGCTGAAGAACTGGAGGAATGGGCAGAAGCCTTCAGGGATGCCGTCGGCGTGAAGGAACGCTGTTTTGGCCGTATAGGTTCGGAGGGTTTTTCGACGGCGGTGTATAACCAAGCCAAGGTCGACTTCCTGTTGGAAAAGGAGCAACCCAAGGAACGGCAGCGGAGCCGCAAGCGCAAGGTGGCGGAAGATAATCCCGATGTGCGCTATCCGAAGCTGGTGGATCTGTTGAAGCATTGGCGCATGGAGGAGGCACGCGAACGGAATGTGCCGGCCTTCCACATACTGACGCAGAAGGCGCTGATAGGCGTGGCGGCCAAGATGCCCCGCACCAAGGAGGCGCTGATGGAGGTTTCGGGCATAGGCAAAGCCAAGTGCAGCCAGTTTGGCGACGCCATTGTCGAGGTGGTGGAAAATTTCATACGCCGACAGGGCATCGAGGTGCCCAAGCAAGCCGTTGTGGCAGATGCGATGGGGCAGGAGGTGCGTCGCAACGCACGTTCCAAAGCCGAGAAGTCGCCAGTGTGGGTCGAGAGTGTGCGCCTTTTTGTCGAAGGCAAGAGCATGGAGGAGGTCGCCGCCACGCGCGGATTGGCTCCGTCGACCGTTGCCAGCCACCTGCAGCAAGCCCTTGAAGCCGGAGCGATAGATGTCGACATGCTGCTGCCGTCGGAGGAGTTGGACGAGATTATCGAGTACATTGTCGAGGACCGCCCGAAGTCGCTCACGGAGATGTATCGCCACTTCGAAGGCCGCTACCCCTACTACAAGCTACGCGCCGCCCAATTTGCATCGCGAGATATACTGGCGTAGCAGGGCGAACGAGGAAAGGTGGCAGAATTGCATGCCATTTGGCATGATGGCCGACCCCTATAAATGTTGTTTTTGGTTTTATGGGTCCTAACAGGGTCTTACCAGGGTCCTACCGGGGTCCTAGTGGAGGAACTGTTGGGTTTTGGGGGTTGGGGACAGGTTTTGTCGGGTGACAAAATGTCGTTTTCTTCGTTTTTTTCCGCATCAAACAGATTGAGGACAACACTAGCGACTGGTTGGGGAGAGGGTTTGGGCGAGTTGCTGTGCCTGTTCGATGGAGTCGTCGATGGCGGAGTATTCCCAGCGGGCGTAACGGCCGACCATGTGGACATCGCGTTGGCGCATAGCGTCGATGACACGCTGTGTTTCGGCTTTGCTCTGTCCGGTGATGTGGACGTAGGCGGGTTCGACCACGATGGCATGGTGGCTGACAAGCTGGTGGTCGTCGGTGATGCGCACCCGTTTGAGGTCGACGAGAGTTTGCCGGATGAGCCGGTCGATGTCGACCTGCTCGTCGGAACGGCAGCCGATTTCGACGTAGAGGCTGAGGTTGGGACGCGGGGCGATATTGTTGTAGAAGCCCACGCGGTAGAAGATTTCGTCGCCGGGGAAATAGACCCAGTTCACCTCCTTGTCGCGGCTGGGAAGGTCGAAACCCAGGTTGAGTACGACGATTTTGTTGGAGTGGAGCAGCGAGCTGTCGCCGCAATGGGCGAAGTCGATGAAGCGGTTGAGCGGTATGGTGGAGACGAGATGGTCGTAGGAGTAGGTGCCTTGGGAGGTGGTGACGGTCTTGGCGTCGGTGTCGATGGCAGATACCGATTCGCCGAGGTGTATGCGGCTAGTGTCCAAGTGGTTGAGGTAGCTGTTGACCAACTGCATGGTGCCCTGACGGGGATAGAGGAAGAAGTCGTTGTAGGTGGTGCCTTTCTGACCGTGGTAGAAGGTCATGAGCATGTCGAACGTGAGTTTGGGGAGGAATTTGCCCATGGAGTCGCGCTCCAGTTCGTCGAGGTCGCAGGCGTAGAGCTTTTCGTTATAGGGGATGAGGAACTTGTCGGAGATGCCGGCGCCGAATTTCTGGCGGACGAAGCTCTTGAAGGAGGGGGCGTCGTCGAGGCCGTTGGCGAAATAGAGGTCGGTGAGGCATTGCATGAACTCGTCGTGAGGCAGCTGGTGGATATTGTACTGGAACGGCGCGTTGAGATAGCGGTCGGCATAGAACACCTTGGCGCATTTGGTGACATTGCAGAGTTCGACCCCGTCGAGCATCTGCTTGACGAAGGCCTTGGTTTGGTCGGAGTGGAAGTGGAAAAAGTGTCCAGCGACGTCCCAGACGAAGCCGGGCGCGTAGAAGGAACGGCAGAGGCCGCCGGGAACGGTCTCCTTTTCGAGGATGAGGTAGTCGTCGCTGCGCTGTTCGTAAGCGAAGGCAAGGCCGCTGATGCCGGCTCCGAGGATGAGATATTTGGTGTGTTGCATTTTGAGCTGAGTTGTAGGATGTTTGATGTCGTCTGCGTTGTGTTTTGTCAATGCCTGCGTTGTGGAGTTATGCTGCGTCAGCGTTTTTGCTCTTCTTGTAGACGATGACCAGGGCGCCGGCCATGAGGAGCAGCATGACGATGCCGATGATGAGGCTGATGGTGTCGTTGCGATGGAGGGTGGGCGCCTCGTTGACGAACTCGATCTTATGGTCGCCGGCGGGGATGACCAGCGCGCGGAGGATGTAGTCGGCGCGGAGGTATTCGGTCGGCTTGCCGTCGATGTAGACACGCCAGTCGGGAGCGTAGAAGACCTCGGAGAAGACAGCCAGACGGGTGCCGTTGGTGTGGCTCTGATAGGTGAGGTGGTCGGGCGTTTGGGGATAGGTGTGGACAAGGACGATGGTTTCGCTGCTGTCGCGCGGCGTGGCGGTGAGCGATTTCACCTGGTCGGCCCATTGCGACTGGTCGACGATGGCGGTGGTGTAGGGATCGAACTCGTTGAGGGCCAATATTTCGGCATTGGCGTCGGGAACCAGTTTGACATTTTCCACAAACCAGCAGTTGCCTAGGGCGGTTTGGCGACGGAGAGGCATGGGTTGGCCTTGGGCGGTGAGCATCATGTAGCGCGTGTTGAGCATGTCGAGCACGGGGTAGGGGGCGAGGGTGGCGACGCCGGCGGCCGATTGTACCAGCATGGATTGCGAGACGGCCGTGCGGTAGTATTCCTCAAACTTCTTGCTGTTGATGTAGAAGTCGATGAGGTCCTGGTAGCGGCGCAACTTGGCGGGGCTATAGCCACCAATCTGGTTGTGGAAGGCGCTGGGGCGTGAATCGTTGAAGGTGTTGACGGTGAGGTCGTAGACACGATAGTCGCGGTCGCCGTAGTTGGCAGCTGTCTGGTCGAGCAGCTGGTCGGTGGCGGAGCGGTGGATTTTGGCACGTTCGGGACCGACAAAGTTGTCCTTGTTGAGGTAGCGGCGGTCGACGGCCCAGAGGTCGATGGTGGTGAGGATGGTGAGCAGGATGACGGTGAGGGCAGGTTTTTTCAGTTTGCCGTTGACGAAGAGCCAGAGGATGGCGAAGGCCAACGCCACGAAGGCCAGCGAGCGCCAGGAGTCGGACATGAAGGCCGACTTGCGTTCCTTGACAAGCGTGGCATGCCATTGCGGCCAGACAGCAGCCTCCCACTGAGCCAGCTGGTCGGGCGAAGCGCCCTGGCTTTGGATGGCATTGAGGTATTGCCCTTTGAGGTTGGCGTCGTTGTCGACACCCGAGAAGGAGAGGTTGGCCGAAGCGAAGATGATGCCCAGGATAAGGATGCCCGCGGTGATGATGCCGGCGGTGTAGAGCTGCTTGTTCTGCTGTTTGAGGTCGTTGGTGTCGGTCGAAGGAGCGGCGGCGCCTTTCTTGGCGGTCACGGTTTTCTTTTCGGCGCGACGTGCAACGGCGTCAACGATATATTTCAAGGAGAGGGTTGCCATGATGACCATGGTGACATTGGCCAGGACGAGACCCATGGAAGGTGTGCGGAACTTGTTGTAGAGCGGCAGGTGGTTGAAGAGGAACTCGTTGATGGGCATGCAATGGCGACCCCACGCCAAGACGATGGCGATGAGGGTGGTGACGATGAGCCACCAGCGGTCGGGGCCTTTGACAACGATGCAGCCGAAGATGAAGAGGAAGATGACGATGGCGCCGAAATAGACAGGGCCTGAGGTGAAGGGCTGGTCGCCCCAATAGAGCGGGGCCATCGGCTGGCCGGTTTGGCGGGTCCATTCGCTGTCGGGTTCGACTTGCTCGCCCGAGCCGCCGCCCATGGCACGCGGCACGAGGATGGTGTAGGTCTCGCCGATGCCGTAGCTCCAGCTGAAGGCGTAGTTGATGTCGAGGCCGCCGGATTGAGTGGCCTGTTCCTGTGCGTTGTCGGCAGAGCCGATGTCGTGCGGCTTGACGGTGATTTCGCTGCCGCCGCGCATGGTGGCTTTGGCGTATTCCTGGTTGACGGTGAGGTGGCGATAGTTGGCGCCGGCGGCGAAGAGGCTGCCCACGACAAGGAGCGCCACGACGACGATGAACTGGCGGAACCACTTCTGACAAAGGGCGTAGATGGCATAGGTGATGCCCATCACGACGCAAGCGATGGCGGTGTAGAAGGTGATCTGGATATGGTTGAAAGTGATTTGCAGACCCAGCGCGAGGGTGAAGAGGATGAGTCCCCACACCATCCGTTTCCAGCGGATATGGTAACGGCTGTCCTCGTCTTTGAGGACGGCGCGCAGACAGAGCATCATGCCGGCAATGACGGGCGCCATCATGGACATGGCCCAAGCCTTGGTGATATGGCCGGCCTCGATAATAATGATATTATAGCTGCCCAAACCGAAGGCCACAGCGCCGAAGAGGGAGAGCCAGGGGTTGCAGCCAAAGGCGATCATGGCGATGTAGAAACCGATGAGATAGAGCCAGAGGATGCCGATGTTGCGCTCGAGGCCGAGGGGACGCATGATGAGGATGGACTTCATGGGAGTGAAGACCGATTTGGGCGCTTCGACAGCCGTCTGATAGCCCGGCATGCCGCCGAACATGGAGGGGTTCCAGTTGGGGATGGTGCCGGTGGAATCGGCCACGGAACGTTGGCAGAAAGCCATTTCGTCGGCTTTCTGGGCGTCGCCTTGGAAGATGATGTCGCCGTTAAGAGCGGGCGAAAAATAAAGACATGCTGCAATCAGCATGATGACGATGGCGGCCACATGGGTCAGGGATTTTTTCACTTGCGGTTTCATTGTTGATGTTTGATGTAAGATATCTTTGTGTAAGATGATCGGGGTATGACTTGTTGATGGAATTAGAGATTCACACGATTGGGAAAGGTTATTTCACCACGGGGTAGGCGATGCGGACGTGGTAGATGCTCATCATGCGCTCCTTGAGGCGTGCGCGGATGTGGTTGATGTCGTTGAGGGTCAGGGGGCAGTTGTTGAGCTGGTTGTGGTTTATCTTGTCGTTGATGATGTTGTCCACCATGTTGTCGATGTTCTCTTTGTCCTGCACCTTGAGGCTCTTGCAGGCCGCCTCGACGGAGTCGACCATCATGACCACGGCCGTTTCGCGCGAGAAGGGGGTGGGGCCGAGGTAGCGGAAATTGGATATTTCGATTTCCTCGCCAGGATGGTGCAGTTTGGCTTGGGCGTAGAAGTAGCCGGTGACGGTGGTTCCGTGGTGGGTGCGGATGAAGTCGGTCACTTCGGCCGGAAGGTGGTATTTCTTGGCGAGGGTGATGCCGTCGCGAACATGTTGGGTGATGATGCGGGCGGAGTCCTCGTAGTCGAGATTCTCGTGGGGGTTGAAGCCGTTGTTCTGGTTTTCGGTGAAATAGAGCGGCGCCATGATTTTGCCGATGTCGTGGTAGAGCGCGCCCACTTTGGCCAGCAGCGCGTTGCCGCCGATTTCGTTGATGATGTCCTCGCTGATGTTGGCCACCTGCATGCTGTGCTGGAAGGTGCCGGGCGCCTTCTGCGACAGTTCGCGGAGGGCCGGGGTGTTGGTGCTGGAGATTTCCAGCAGGGTGAGGTTGGTGGTCATGCCAAACATGCGCTCGAAGAGGAAGATGAGCGGGTAGGCGAGGAGGGTGAGCACCGCGTTGAGAAGGAAGATGAGGAAGCGCGAGGGGTCGATGTTGGCAAAGCTGGTGTCGGTGCTGAGGATTCCGGCGACATAGATGATGGAATAGGTGAAGAAGATGACCAGGGCGACAGCGAAGAAGTTGCTGCGCCGTTCGAAGTTACGTACGGAGATGATGGACATCATGCCCGAAATGAGCTGGTAGAAGATGAACTCGTAGCTGTTGGGCACCATGTTGCCGATGATGATGACGGCCACGATGTGGATGTAGAGGGCGACACGCATGTCGAAGAAGATGCGCATCAGGATGGGCACCATGCAGACCGGCGCCAGCAGAACCAAGTCGGGATTGGTGCGGACAAGGAGGGCGACGATGGCGCTGATGAAGATGACGATGAAGAAGGCGAAGGAGACCTTCTTGAGGTCGTCGAGCATGGGGTGGCGGATGTTTTTGAGGAAGATGTAGAGGGCCACGAAGGCGATGATGCAGAGAAGCGCCTGACCCAGGTAGTGGAGCACCACATTGTATTCGGACGACTGGCGCGACTGTTCCTCACTTTCGAGCGAGGCGATGATTTGTGCCGTCTCCTCGTCAATGCGCTGGCCCTTGGCCACGATGCGCTCGTCCTTCTGTATCATGCGCGAGGAGTAGCGGATTTGCGACAGCCGGCTGTCGAGCTCGAGATGGGTGCGCTGGCGGTCGAAGATGACGGAAGGGGCGAGGATGCTGTCGGTGAGCAGCGCAGCCAGGTGAAGCGCTGTGCTGCTGTCGGCCACATTCTGCCGCACCAGGGTGACGATGTCGGAGGGAGTCAGGATTTCGGAGGCCTCCACTTCGCGACCCACATTGCCGTTGAGGAGCACGACAGGATGTCCGAGCAGCGAGGAGTCGATGTCGGTATAGCCCGCGGCATGGTATACGAGACGGACAATCTGCTGGCAGATGAGCCGTTGGTTGGCAGCCATGGGTGTTTTGGCGAAACGGCGGTTGGCGTTGGTGGCCGCCGAAGTGTCGACCAGAAAATAAAGGGTCGATTCGTTTTTGACCTTGTCGGAGGTGCTGCCGGTGCTGTCGTCGTCGAAGGTTACGGGGAAATCGTATGGAGCATAGAGGTCGTCGCCGTGCCAGAAAGAGCCGATGGCGTAGTCGTATTGCACCCGCTGGTAGTCGTCGGGAAACATGATGAGGATTAGTGCCACGGTGGCCGCCAGAATGGAGATGAGGTAGAGGATGCGGAGGTTGGAGATTATGTGTGAAACAAAGTTTTTCATGTTTTTAAACGGTGGAAATAATTTGCAAAAATACGCACTTTTTTTCAATCAGTAAAAAAAATATGTACGTGCGACGGATGGCGGCGACAAAAACGACCCTTGGGGTCGGCTGACGATAGAAATTCTGTCATAGTTGCAGCGTGGGGAAAGGCGATCTGTCAGTTGTGACATTTTGTCATTTTTTGCGACAGAAACCCATTTTGGCATAATTTTGGATGACAAGTAGAACGTCTGCGGATGTAAGGCCGCACACAAACATGACGAAAATAAACTAATAAAAAAAATAACATTATGAAGATTAAACCTTTAGCAGACAGAGTTCTGATTGAACCGGCCGAAGCCGAGCAGAAGACCGCTTCCGGCATCATTATTCCCGACACCGCAAAAGAAAAACCCCAACGCGGAAAAGTTGTGGCCGTTGGCAAAGGCACGAAAGACTATGAGATGACCGTCAAAGTGGGCGACAACGTCCTGTACGGAAAATATAGCGGCACCGAAATCAACATCGACGGCACCGCCTATATGATTATGAAAGAAAGCGACATCTACGCTATCATTTAATTTCGGTTGACATGCCGATACGCTTATCCGAATCGCGTATCATTAATCAACATCCAACTTATTCAACTTTAAACAAAACAAAGAATCATGGCAAAAGAGATAATTTTCAATAATGACGCCCGCGAACAACTCCGCAAAGGTGTTGACGCTTTGGCAAACGCAGTTAAAGTAACCCTCGGACCTAAAGGTCGTAACGTCGTCATCGACAAGAAATTTGGTGCACCCCAGGTGACCAAGGACGGTGTGACCGTCGCCAAGGAAATCGAACTTGAGAACGGCGTTGAGAACATGGGTGCCCAGATGGTGAAGGAGGTTGCCTCCAAGACCAACGACCAGGCTGGTGACGGTACCACCACCGCTACTGTTCTGGCACAGGCCATCGTCAACACCGGTCTGAAGAACGTCACCGCCGGTGCCAACCCCATGGACCTGAAACGCGGTATTGACAAGGCTGTTGCAACCATCGTTGCCGACATCAAGGCCCAGTCGAAGGAAGTGGGCGGCGACATCGCCAAGATCCGCCAAGTGGCCACCATCAGCGCCAACAACGACAGCTCCATCGGCGACATCATCGCTGAGGCTATGGAGAAAGTGACCAAGGATGGCGTCATCACCATCGAGGATGCCAAGGGTATCGACACCCATGTGAAGGTCGTTGAAGGTATGCAGTTCGACCGCGGCTACATCAGCCCCTATTTCGTCACCGACACCGAGAAGATGGAATGCACCTACGACAATCCTTTCATCCTTATCTATGACAAGAAGATCAGCACCATGAAGGACCTGCTGCCCGTGCTCGAGAAGGTTGTCAACACCGGCCGTCCGCTCCTTATCATTGCTGAAGACGTCGAGAGCGAAGCTCTTGCCACCCTCGTGGTCAACCGTCTGCGCGGCAGCCTGAAGATTGCTGCTGTCAAGGCTCCCGGTTTCGGCGACCGCCGCAAAGAGATGCTCGAGGACATCGCCATCCTCACCGGTGGTACCGTCATCAGCGAAGAGAAGGGCTACAAGCTCGAAGACGCCGACCTCAGCATGCTGGGTCAGAGCGAGAAAGTCACCATCGACAAGGACAACACCACCATCGTCAGCGGTAAGGGCAATGGCGACATGATCAAGGCTCGCGTGGGTCAGATCAAGGCTCAGATTGAGAAGACCACCAGCGACTACGACCGCGAAAAACTGCAGGAACGTCTGGCCAAGTTGGCCGGTGGCGTGGCAGTCATCTATGTCGGCGCCGCTTCGGAAGTCGAAATGAAAGAAAAGAAAGACCGCTTCGACGACGCTCTGCATGCTACCCGTGCAGCTGTCGAAGAGGGTATCATCCCCGGTGGCGGCACCGCGCTGATCCGTGCAGCTGCCAAGCTGAACAAGGTGAAAGCCGAGAACGAAGACGAGAAACTTGGTGTCGAGATTATCCGTCGCGCCGTCGAAGAGCCTCTTCGTATGATTGTCGAGAACGCCGGCCTCGAAGGCAGCGTTGTTGTCAACGAAGTGAAGAACGGCAAGGGCGACTATGGCTACAATGCCCGCACCGAGAAATATGAGAACCTGTTCCAGAGTGGCGTCATCGACCCCGCCAAGGTGACCCGTGTGGCCCTGGAGAACGCTGCCTCTATCGCCGGTATGCTCCTCACCACCGAGTGCGTCCTCTGCGACATCAAGGAACCCGAACCCCCGATGCCCGCCGGCAACCCCGGTATGGGCGGCATGGGCGGTATGTACTAAAAAGTACATCCCCCGGCACAAACGGGTGGAATGCATTCGTTCCACAAAAAAATAGAAAAGGGTGTCCAAGTGGGCACCCTTTTCTATTTTTGTCATACTCCCCAAAATATAGACCACTGATATGCGGAAACAATTTAATTATGCAATCAGAACATGGCTGAAAAATGCAAGGAAAATTCACGGCAGAGTTGACGTTGTCCGCGTTCCTTCATCTTGGCAGAATATACCCGTTTCTTCTGCACTCGACTTACGTCACTTTCGAGGCGCTGGTATTCCTTGCTTCCAAGCGCCACTGGTGCTTGGATCCTATCAGCAATCAAATGACCGTCTTTGAGATAGTGGAGAAGTACAATGTTTCGAAGACGATTGTCCACCAGTTGAAGGACGAGTTTCTATCGAATGCGTCCAAGGTATTCGAGAGCGACTGTGCGACACGACAGTAGGAGAAGCGCGTGGTTGCCTGTCGGACTTGTTGAGCCAAGGGTGGCAGCTGTTGTGTCATTTCTCCGGTTTTCGATATTGCTTGTGGTACATTCTCAGTTGCCGTTTCAGAAAGAGACATGTCGGTTCCATTACAGCAAAGCGATACATCCTGCCATTGGTCGTATCTAAGTTTAAGTAGTAGTAATAAGATCTACTTATAGATTCTTTCGAGAACTGTTTGATACTGGACCATTCGATGTCGACCGTGCCGATGTTTTCCCACTTGTAGTCCTTTGTCAGACTTTGTGCGCGTTCTATCCGCACAAAATCGGGACAGACGACAATGGTGTTTCTTGCTTTCACGATATCGAAGATGATGTCCAGAGGACAAATGACGGCCCCGGCTCCAAAAAATACGTATATCCAGGTCGTAAGTGAGCCTGAAAACAAAAGCCATACGAGCAACGCTTCCATAACGACCATAGAGAGTATGCCGACCCATACCCATACGTTATCTTTGTAAACCTTGATGGCGTTATCGGGTATTTCCATATTCTTTTTGTGTTTGTTGTTTCTGTTGCTCATTATATATGAATTATTCAAAGTCGATTTTGATGGGCACAGCATATTGGGACCGAATTGGAGTTTTGCTTCCGGCAAATCTGCTTGGTGTCCAGCGTGGCATCATTTGGACCACCCGCAGGGCTTCCTTGTTGTATTCATTGCCAATACCTTGCATCACTTCAGCATTCGAGACAGTACCATCACTTTCAATGACAAATTGGACCCATATCGTGCCTTTTACGCCATCGCACCTTTGTGGCAAGCGAAAATTGCGTGCGATGAATGCGTACATTGAATCCACTCCTCCTGGAAACTGTGGATCTATTTGAATTGGGTCAATCAATTCCACGGCATTGGTGTCATCGTTCAGCTGAATGGAGTCAATTTTCAGTTCGTTTGTATTTCTGACTTGGCAGCTGGCCGTCAACCCGATGCAGCACAGCACCACGAAGGCTAAAAATGCTTTCTTCATAATGTTAAAAACTGTTGTTTCATGTAGTGTCGACAAACCATGTGATACGCAGGTGCGACGCCCTGCAGAAGACGGGTATGTGCAATGTAAACTATTTCCTGTTTCTATTCATTTTCTTGTTTTCTTTTGCAAGTTCAGCAGGCGATGCCGTAGGTATGCAACGGGGGGGGGGCGCGTACCTAAAGGCACGCATGTTTCCTATTGTTTTAGTGAACGGTGACCTTGACTCCATCAATCTTCATCTTTTGCATTTCGCTGTTTGGCCCAAACCAAAAAGGGAGCTGAATGTATCTTTTGACAACGAGTGTCCATTCGTCCAAAGTTACATTTGTCCGTGCATCCACTTTGCGGAATGGATATTGGGGTATTATACAGGTGAAATCCTTTTCGGGGAAAAGCCAGTAGTCTTTGTAGTACTGAACCCCATAGAGACCGATGTAGTATTCGCCCTTGGGCATGAGAAATGTGAATTCACCAAAGCTATTGGTTGTGGCCCGTTCTAGAGACCTGTGGCTATCCTTATCCATGATGAATAGCTCTGCTCCCGAAAAAGGTTCAGGAACATCAATATCGTCAAAATCCAAAAGGATTCTCCCACGTATGCTGACGCTGTCGGCCGAACTTTGGGCTTCTGCATACGATGCGAACATAAAGAGAACAGCAAAAAATATAGATATCTTCTTCATTTTCGGTCGGTATTAGTGTTCGTCTATTGATATGGTCCCGTTTTGCAAAGGTAATAATAATTTTTGATTTCCATGCCTTTAGGAGATAATGATTTGAAATATTTTTCCCTATTGGCGTCCTTACATTACTGTTGGTGGCAAAAAAACATCATAATTTACATGAAGATGAAAAAAATGGCATTTGGATAATCGGATCAAGTATCGTCGGAAAAAAATATACAAAAATGGAGAGCGCTTGCTTATGGGAAAACAATTTATGGCCTTTGTGCCGATGGCGGTCGCCGAGGCGTAATTATTGTTTCTTTTTTAGTGAATTAAAAGTCTGAAAAAGTTTGGTCAATTCACTTTTTTAGTCTATCTTTGCAATCACCCAAAATTAAGTGAAACTTTAATAAAAAATTAATTATCATGAATATAGATTGGCAAAACCTTCCGTTTGGTTACGTAAAAACGGACTATAATGTACGTTGCTGGTATCGCGACGGAAAATGGGGCGAGATTGAAATCTCCTCTGAAGAGACCATTAACATCCATATGGCTGCTTCCAGCTTGCACTATGGCCAGGAGTCGTTCGAAGGCTTGAAGGCTTACCGTTGCAAGGATGGCAAGATCCGTATGTTCCGTCCCGATGAGAATGCTGCCCGTATGCAGAGCACCAGCCGCGGCATTATGATGCCCGAGATGCCCACCGACAAATTCATCGAGATGTGCAAGAAGGTCGTGAAGATGAACGAGCGCTTCATTCCTCCTTACGGAACCGGCGCAAGCCTCTATCTGCGTCCTCTGATGATCGGTACCGGTATCACCGTAGGTGTGAAACCCGCCAACGAGTACCTGTTCCTCATCTTCGTCACCCCCGTCGGACCTTACTTCAAGGGCGGTTTCCAGGCCAACCCCTATGTCATCACCCGCAAGTATGACCGTTCGGCTCCTCTCGGAACCGGTATCTACAAGGTCGGTGGTAACTACGCTGCTTCTCTCAAGGCTCACACTGAGGCTTGCCACGGTGGTCAGTACGCCTGCGAGTTCTATCTGGATGCCAAAGAGAAGAAATATGTCGACGAGGCTGGCGCTGCCAACTTCTTCGCCATCAAGGACGGTGTCTACATCACCCCGAAGTCGACCTCCATTCTGCCTTCCATCACCAACAAGAGCCTTATGCAGTTGGCCGAGGATATGGGCGTCAAGGTTGAGCGTCGTCCCATCGCCGTCGAAGAGCTGGCCGAATGCCAGGAAGCCGGTGCCTGCGGTACTGCCGCTGTCATCAGCCCCATCGAGCGCATTGACGACCCCGAGGCCGGCAAGAGCTACGAATTCGGCAAGAAACCCGGTCCCATCAGCACCAAGCTGTACGAGCACCTGCGCGCCATCCAGCTGGGCGAGGCCGAGGACAAGCACAACTGGAACGTCATTGTTGACTGAAAACAAACGGTTATATAATGAAAGAAAAAGCGGTTCCCCTGCGGGAGCCGCTTTTTTGTATTATTTTTTCACATGCAAGATGTTCGCAGGTCTGCGAACAGCACCAAATCCTAAATGCAGGAAGTTGTTATAAATTAATAGGGAAGATTGTCTTGCCGTCGGAGCAGGAGAGTGAACCTGTGCTTTGTGGGGACGCCGATGGAGTGGAAGACGATGATGGGCTAGACAATATATGCAAAAGCCCTCCGGTGGGGGAGGGCTTTTGGAATAGGATTATGATATCGGGCGATTAGGCACCGATTTTTGCCTTATAGGCAGCGGCGTCGAGCAGAGCGTTGACGTCGGCAGCGTTGGCGGGTTTGAATTTGATGATCCAGCCTTCGCCGTAAGGATCGTTGTTGATGGAGGAAGCATCCTCGAGGGCGCTGTTGAATTCGACCACTTCGCCAGTGCAGGGCATCAGCAGGTCGGCAACAGTCTTGACAGCTTCGATGGAACCGAAAGCTTCGCCAGCTTCGATGGTGTCGCCTTCGCAGTCGACGTCGACGAAAACGATGTCGCCGAGTTCGTGCTGAGCGTAATCGGTAATGCCAACAACGGCAATGTCACCTTCCATTCTTACCCATTCGTCGTCCTGGGTGTACTTGAGATTTTCAGGAATATTCATAATTTTCTGTTTAAATTAAATTACTTATTTTGATTTCTTTGTTTGATTTGCAGTTTGTTATGCTGAAAGGAATCTGTTGCGGAGATTTTTTTTCAGCATTCAAAAATACACTTTTTAATCAGTTTGGCAAAATTTTTTTTGTGAGTCGATTTTTTTTTCTATCTTTGTGAAGTCAAAAGAGGTCAGTTACTCGGCCAATTGTTTCTCCAAAAAACTATTTACTAGACAATTACAATAAGTTTTATTTTTTGAAACAGACGGGAAAATTGATTTTCTGTTGATTCATTTTTATCACTTAATTTCTTTTTAATGTACAGCAAATCTGATTTGTCGAGCAAGGCTCATATTGAGCTCATCGAAATCGCAAAAGAGCTGGGTGTTTCTAGAACCTCGCGTTTGGAGCCCCAGGAACTGATATATAAAATTTTGGATGCTCAGGCCAACAACCCCTCGCAAGAGGAGGTCCGCAAAGAGGAACAGCGCATGAAACCCCATCGCGCCCGTTTGAAACCCGTTCCCGTTGCCGAGTCGAATGTGAAGAATTATCAGTCGCGACAAAAGAAAGAGTCGCAAAATCCCCGTCCTTACCAACAAAATGCACAGGCCTCCAATGCCAACGCAGCCACAACAAATGCGGCGAATGACATCAAGGAGGATCATTCATTCCATGTGGATATCAACGAACTGGAGATTCCGGTAGTGCCCATGGTGCCCGATGTGTTGACACCTCAGGCCTACATGCAGCAGCGCAACCAGGTGCAGAGCGAACGCCCCGTGGCCGACGAAAACCGCCAGCCGCGCGAAGTGGCTGCCGAACAGCCTACGGCAACGATAGCGGCGCCGCAGACGGTCGACGCCACCAAGGAGGCCCCTGCCGAGACACCCGCCAAGCGCCGTCGTGGCCGTCCGCCGCGCAAACAGCAGGCCGAAGCCGTCGAGGCAACAACTCCAAAGCCTGAACAGCCGTCGGCAACGGCAAACGAAACGCCTGCAGCACCGGCCGAAACAGTCGCTCCCGAAAGCCAGCCGGCAGCCGAAACAACGAACGATAGCGAGCAGAAGCCCGCAAAGCGTCGCGGTCGCAAACCGAAAAACCAGAAAACGGACGCCACCGCCGCCGACAACGACAACACGGCAGCGCAGACCGACACCCCTGCCAACGACGCCAAGAATACGACTGCGTCCCAGCAAAACCCGCAGCAACAGAACAACAACGGACAGCAGAACAACAATTACCAACAGCATAACTACCAGCAGCGGCAACAATCCATGCAGGTGCCGGGTGTGAACTATTACAACAAGCAGCGTAACGGACAGCAGTTCAACAACCGTCGTCCCGAATTCCCGTTCGAAATCAACGGTTACGTGGAGGCTGAAGGCGTGCTTGAGATAGCTCCCGAAGGCTATGGTTTCCTCCGCTCGTCGGACTACAACTACCTGGCATCGCCCGACGATATCCAGGTCAGCCAGCAGCAGATACGCACCTACGGCTTGAAGCCCGGCGACACGGTGCAATGCACCATTCGTCCGCCGCGCGACATGGAGAAATATTTCCCCATGGTGAAGGTGCTGCGCATCAACGGCTTGCTTCCGGAAGAGATACGCGACCGTGTGCCTTTCGAGTCGCTCACCCCGCTGTTCCCGCAGGAGAAATTCCAGCTCACGGGACATCCGCAGGAGACCCTCTCGACCCGCATCGTCGACCTTTTCACCCCCATCGGAAAAGGTCAGCGCGGCCTTATCGTGGCACAACCCAAGACCGGTAAAACCACCCTGCTGAAGGAGATTGCCAACGCCATAGCCTACAACCATCCCGAAGTCTACCTGATGGTGCTGCTGATTGACGAGCGCCCCGAGGAGGTCACCGACATGCAGCGCAGCGTCAACGCCGAGGTGATTGCCTCCACTTTCGACGAGCCCGCCGAACGCCATGTGCGCATCGCCAATATCGTGCTCGAGAAAGCCAAGCGCATGACCGAATGCCACCACGACGTGGTCATTGTGCTCGATTCCATCACCCGTCTGGCCCGCGCCTACAACACGGTGCAGCCCGCATCGGGCAAGGTGCTGAGCGGCGGCGTGGAAGCCAACGCGCTCCAGAAGCCCAAACGATTCTTCGGCGCTGCCCGCAACATTGAGGACGGCGGCTCGCTGACCATCATCGCCACAGCCCTGACCGAGACCGGCTCGAAGATGGACGACGTCATCTTTGAGGAATTCAAGGGCACCGGCAACATGGAGCTGCAGCTGGATCGCCGTCTGGCCAACAAACGCATCTTCCCAGCCATCGATATCGTTTCGTCGTCGACCCGTCGCGACGATCTGCTGGTGTCGCAGAATATTCTGTCGCGCATGCAGGTGCTCCGCAACCAGCTGACCGACCTGAACCCCGTAGAGGCAATGGAGATGTTGCGCCGTTTCATGGCCAACACCAAGACCAACGAGGAGTTCATCTTCACCATGGACAAGTGAGGCGATAGACAACGGACATTCCTGTTACCATAGAATCGGACACTTTACCAAGCAAATAAGATAATGAAAAGAGGATTTGGAAGTGACAACCATTCGGGGGTGAGCCCCGAAGTGCTGGAAGCGATAGCTTCGGCCAACCAGGAGCATGCGCTGGCATACGGCGACGACGAATACTGCGCACGTGCCACCAAACTGTTCAAGCAGACTTTTGGTGAGCAGGCCAGTGTGTACTTCGTCTTCAACGGAACCGGCGCCAACGTGCTGAATATCGACGCCATGTGCCGTTCGCACCATGCGGTGGTGTGCAGCGACACTGCCCATATCCATGTGGACGAATGCGGCGCTCCGCAACGCATAGTGGGATGCAAACTGCTGACGGTTCCCACCCCCGACGGCAAACTGACGCCCGAACTGGTGAAGACCCAGCTGCACGGCTTCGGCTTCGAGCACCACTCGCAGCCGCGTGCCATCAGCATCGCACAGAGCACCGAACTGGGAACCCTCTACACGCTGGACGAAATTCGCGCCCTTGCCGAATTGGCGCACAGCTATCAGATGTACCTCCACATGGATGGCGCCCGCCTGGCCAATGCCGCTGTGGCGTTGGGCTGCTCGTTCAAGGAGATGACCACCGACCAGGGGGTCGACTGCCTCTCGTTTGGCGGCACCAAGAACGGACTGCTGATGGGCGAATCGGCCGTGATACTGAACCCTGCACTCGACGTGGAGCTGAAATACCGTCGCAAGCAGATGGGCCAGCTTTGCTCGAAGATGCGCTATATGGCGGCCCAATTCGAAGTGTATCTGGGTACCGACCTGTGGCGCCGCAACGCCGAACACAGCAACCGCATGGCGCAGCTGCTCTACAACGAGTTGAAGCGTTCGTTCCCGCAGGTGAAGGTGATGTATCCCGTCCAGGTGAACAGCGTCTTTGTGCAACTGCCGCACGAGGTGTGGACAGCACTGCAGCAGGACTACTTCTTCTACGATTGGGACGAGGCGGCCAACGTGGTACGCTGGATGTGCTCGTTCGACACCACCGAAGAGGACATACATGGATTCCTCGCTGCACTGGACCGCCGAATGGGCGGCAAGCGCTAAGCATAGAAATGACACAAAAAAAATCCTTCACGATTGTGGAGGATTTTTTTGTGTGGTATGGTGCGGTGCGCTATCGGATTCTGAATACTGGCAAGTGTGTTTTTTAAGGGGGCGTTTTACCGGCAATCGATGTAAGGCACGTCCAAACTGTCGCATTGTGCCCGCCATGCCGACCGGCGCCGTTGTGAGTTCTGCGATGCGATAAGCAACGTGTCGAAATCGTACTGCTGTTGCAGTTCGCCGACAGTGAGATAAGGGCTTTCGCGCAGCAGCAGATAGTCGACATGCGGTCGCGCCATGGAGTGTTGACGGCAATTGGAGCGGTCGACGATGCGGAAAGTGCGTCCGTCGAAGCTCACCCAGCGGTCGGCCACCATGAGACGGTCGTCGGAGAAGAGCGTGTCGAGCGGCAGTACCGTGGTGGCATGTGCCTGACGGTAGCGCCTGTTGCCGGAGGTCTGGTAATTGATGGCTTCGGGGTGCGCCGCCACGGTGCTGTCGCAGAGCAGATAGCTCTGATGGCCGGCAAAGAATTCGACAGCGGTGCGGTTGCCCAGCCGGTAGACATCGAAGTGGCTCTGTGCGGCGAAGCGTGATTCGACCACGCGGGCATAGGCCGCCAAGACGACAGCCGAGGCCAGTGCAGCCGACAACGGCCGCCAGCTGCGTCGCACCAAGGCAAAACCCACCAACAAGGTCATTGCCAGCGTCAGAACAAACATCCAAGGGTCGAACCAGATGTCTTGAATCAGCGCATGGGGCAGGCGCGCCACAAGCGAGGTGACCCATTCGGTGGCGGCAATTTCGGCCGACACCACGCCACCCAGCAAGGCGAACACGGCGGGCCACCATGCCAACGCCACCATCAGAATGACGCTGCCCAGCAGCAATCCCGCAAAGGGGACCACCACCATATTGGCGATAAGGAAATAGACGGGGAACTGGTGAAAATAGAAAAGGATGAACGGCGTTGTGGCCAGTTGGGCCGACAGGCTGACAAAGAACAGCGAGGCGACTTTGTGCAGCAGCAGTTGCGCTTTTCGGCGCCAGCCTTCATCGGAAGTGATGGCAGGCAGCAGCGATTGGAAACCGGGCATGAGCAGCACGATGCCCAGCACGGCGGCATAGGAAAGCTGGAAGCCCACATCGAAAAGCAGCAACGGATTGGCTACCAGTAGCACCAATGCCGAAGCGGCCAGCGCGTTGAGCGTGGGCGGCCGCGAAAAAGCCATGCGACCCACGGTGATAAAGCTGAACATGAGTCCGGCGCGCATGGTACCAGGCGCCATGCCGGTGAGCAGCACAAAGCTCCAGATGACCAGCAGCGTGACGCACCCTTTGACGATGCGACCGCGGCGGTGGTTGCCGATAAAGGAAAGCAGGTAGCCCACCAGCAACGCCACGATGCCCACATGCAAACCCGACACGCAGAGCAGGTGGGTGATGCCCGCCTGGCGAAACTGCGACTGCGTTTCGGGCGCCAGGTCGTCGTCCCAACCCAGAAAGAGCGCCTCGGCGATGCCCTGCTGCGCGGGCGTGAGGCTGCTCAGACGAATCACCTGCACCAGCCGTTGGCGCAGCATGCTGACGGCGGACATCAGGCCGTGGCTGTCGTGTTGCAGTAGCCGGATGGCCGAGGGCGAGGCGAAGGCGGTGTGGCTGATACCCTTGTTGTGCAGGTGGCGCCGGTAGTTGAACTGGTGTGGGTTGTCGTCGGCCGAAGGCAGCCGTGGCGACGCCAGCAACAGCAGTTCGTCGCCATAGTCGGGCACCGATGTCGAAAGGCTGTCCTTCATCAAATAGACCAGCAATTTGCCATGGCAGTCGTGAGGCGTGCCGTTGCTGTCCGCTATTTCCAGCACTTCGGCCACCAGATGGACCGTCCGCTGATGTTGGGAAGGCGTTTCGGCAACACGAATGCGCATCCAGTTCTGTTCGGACACATAATGGCTATAGTGCTGTGGCGAACGCTCGGGAGCGAAGCAGCACGACACCCATCCGAAGGGCAGCTCGCACAACAGGATGACGACGATGAGGAGCAGAACGACAGGTACCAGCGGATTCCGCATGGGCAGACAGTATCAGAATTGGTCAATGTCGGTTTCGTCGGTTTCGGGCAACAGGGGCGCGTCGGCCGATGTTCCGATGCCATTCTCACCGTCGGACGAAGGCGACGGCCGTCCGTTGTCGACAGGTGTCGCTTGATTTGCTGCCGTGCTGTCGGCAGCACTCGGGTTTTTCGGCAAACCGCCCGCCTGCGAGAGGAAGCGGACATAATTCTTCCCGACGTAAGGGCTGTAGGCCTTGAAGACATTGTTGGCGAAGAGAATGTCGGTGATGCCGCGTTCGCGGACGAATTTCACCATATTCTTAGTGAAATAGCGGCAGTCGACCACGTTGATTTCCTCGAACGAACCGAAGAGCCATCCCGGCAGGGCGTTGCCGAAGCTGTCCTTGAGGATGAGCAGTCGGCGTCCGTTGTGGGTGGAGGTCTTCACATTGGTAATCTTGCTGTCGGACCCCATGAAAGTGCAGTACGCCTGTCCGCTGCCGTCTTTGTGCTTGTAGAAGAACTGGCCGCTGTGGGGTTTGCTTTCGGCAACGATATGGTATTCCTTGTCGAGGGTGTAGGTAATGTAGGAAGTGGAGTAGGAGACGTTGCGGGGCGTCCAGTAGACGAAGTCCTCGGGCGACTGTTTCACCGAGATGTCGCCCGAATAGCCATACATGCTGCCCACATAGCCGTGTACCACATGACGGTCGTAAGTGGAGATGTCGAGGAAGGGCACCCCCGCCACACGTGCAAATTCCTTGGCGGCATAGTAGGCGCCCAGCGGCGCCCAGTGGTGGTCGGTGCGGAGGTAGATGTCCTCGTTCTTGTGTGACGCCAGTGCGTTGTGGATATTCACCGATTTCACGCCGCCAGTCAGCTTCGACTCGACACTCAGGATGGTGGACAGCTGCGATTTGGAGCGGTTGCGCACCTTTTCGGGTATGTAGAATTCGGTGGCGGTGGGGATGACCATGCAGTAGACGTGCACCGCGCTGCCGAGGGTCGACTGGTAGGTGTTGGCCGCATTGGCGTAGGCGCTGCCACCGCCGACACCACCATAGCACATCAGGGCGCGCACGGTGTCGGGCTGGCCAAGGACGATGATGCCCGAGTGGCCGATGCGTGTCAGTTCGTCGATGTTGACAATCGTATCCGAATCATCGTCGACGGCAAGGCTGTCGGTATCGTCGACCGCGGTGAGGTCGGGCTCGTTGTTGGCCACAAACGAGATGTGGTCCTCCTCGTTGATGAGCGCCAGCCCCTGATATTTGCTCACCATCATGCTCACCGTCATCAGTTCGTCGCGGAAGGGCTCGCTATCGCTGTACCACAGCGAGATGTCGTTGGCGAAAGAGCCGTCGAAGAGCGACTGCCAACTGAAGGCAGGGAAGGAGCGGAGGTCGCGTTTTTCGAGTGCCGAAACGGTGCTGCGCGGCAAGAAATTGAGCACGGCGGCGCAGCCCAGAAGGAACACGGCGGTGAGGGTGATGTATATTTTGTGTTGTTTCAAAGTCGTATGTTTTTGATTGTTTGTTATCGAAAGGGGGTGGTGATTATTGTTCCAGGTAGTGCAGATACATGTTGGACGTTTTGTCGGACTGGGCGTGCGACATGTTGTTGGCGAAGAGGATGTCGGTGATGCCGTTTTGGGCCACGTAGCGGCGAATGTTCTGGGTGAAGTAGCGGCAGTCGACCACATGGATTTCCTCGAACGAATTGAGCAGATAGGCGCTGACCGCGTTGCCGAAGCTATCCTTGAGGACGAGCAGGCGGCGATGGTTGTGCGTGCTGGTGGTGATTTTTATCAAGCGGTAGTCGCCTCCGCCGAAGATGCAGTAGGCGGCGCCCACATTTTCGGGCTTCAGGTAGTTGAGTTTGAAGAAGTCGCCCTCTTTGGTGTCGCTCTCCCTGATGACGCGTTGCCGTTTCTTGTCGAGCGTGTAGATGGTGTAGAAAGTGCGGTAGTCGGCCTTGCGAGGAATGTAGCAGACAAAGTCTTCGGGCGATTTTTTGACAGCCACGTCGCGTGAGAAGCTGTACATGGTGCCCACGTAGTTGGGCGTGACGATGGTGTCGTAGGCGTCGAGGCTGTCGAACGGCACCTGCGCCACGCGGGCAAACTCCTTGGCGGCATAGTAGGCCCCGAGCGGCGCCCAATGGTGGTCGGTGCGGGAATAGATGGCTTCGGCGGCATGTTGCGCGAGCGGCGTGTAGATATTGACCGGAACCACTGAGTCGTGAAGTGCGGCGAAGAGCGTGTTGATGCCCTTGCGCTCGTCGCCCGAAAGCGAGACGGCGCTGTCGGGCACATAGAAGGCCGCGGCGGTGGGGATGGGCATGCAGTAGATGCGGATGCCGGCGGCGAGCGAATCATGGTAGGTGTTGACTGCGCGGGCATAGCTCAGCATGCCTTGGCGGCTATAGGAATAGGGGCTGACGGCGCGTATCGAGCCGCTGTCGCCCACAATCAGGATGCCTTTGCGAGCCGTGTGGAAAGGAGCGTCGGCGCAGATGGTGTTGGTATAGGTGTCGGGTACCGAGCGCTCAGCCTTGCTGCCGTTTTGGGCGTTGGCGCCGGGGGTGCAGCAGAGCAGGGCAGGGAAGAGCCATAAAAGGATTTTTTTCATGTCCGGACGATTCATGGTGTTAGAAACGGGTGTAGAGGAACGGATTGTTGGTGGCGCCGACCAGCAGCACGATGCTCAGCGCGAAGACCACCACCGTCACGGCCAGGCGCGACAGCAGCACCAGGTTGTGGTAGGTGGTCGAAGGTCCGTGGGTCAGTTTGAGCGTCAGGGTGTTGGTCCATTGGCGCAGCGGCAGACAGAAGAGCAGCGCCAGCAGCCAGAGGTAGAAATGGTCGCTGAGGATGCTGAAGGTGAGGAAGTCGTGGAAGGTTCCCGTGGCGCCGAAATAGATGCCGAAGAAATCGGTCATGCGGCCGAAATCGGTGAAATAGAAGATGCCCCATCCGGTGATGACAATCAACAGGCTGTAGATGTGGAGCAGCAATGACGGTATGAAGCGCTTGATACGCAGGACGGTGTATTTTTCGATCATGATGATGAGACCGAAATAGAGGCCCCAAATGATGAAGTTCCAGCAAGCCCCGTGCCACATGCCGGTGAGGAACCACACCACCAGAATGTTGATCGGCTGGTGACGTCGGTTGCCGCCCATAGGGATGTAGACATAGTCGCGGAAGAAACTGCCCAACGAGATATGCCAGCGGCGCCAGAAGTCGGTGACGCTGTCGCAACAGTAGGGATGGTTGAAGTTCTCGTTGAAACGGAAACCCAGACAGCGCCCCATGCCGATGGCCATGTCGGAATAGCCCGAGAAGTCGAAATAAATCTGCAGAGTGAAAGCCAGCAGCCCCCCCCACGAGCCGGTGGTGGTCAGCGTGTCGAAGCTGCCAGCCAGCATCTGGTCGGAGATGGAGGAGAGTTGGTTGGCGATGATGACTTTCTTGCCCAGACCGATGGCAAAGCGGAACATGCCTTCGGCCATGTCGGACGCCTGGACGCGACGATTGTTGATGTTTTCGGCAATGGTGCCATAGCGCACAATGGGTCCGGCGATGAGCTGCGGGAACATGGAGATGTAGAGCAGCAGGTCGCGGTAGCGGCGTTGGGCGGGCGACTCGCGGCGGTAGACATCGACCAGATAGGAAATGGACTGGAAGGTGTAGAAACTGATGCCTATGGGCAGCGCGATGTTGGGTGCACCCACGCGAAGTCCCAGGTCGTTGAGGATTTCGGCGAAGAAGCCCAGATATTTGAATGTGCCGATAATGGCGATATTGAAGGCTATGCCCACCGCCAACAGCAGTTTGGGATGGCGGACCGCCGTCAGCCGACGTCCCACCAGCCAGTTGACCAGAACGCTGACCAGCATGAGGAAGACGTAGACCGGTTCGCCCCAGGCGTAGAAAAGCAGCGAGAAGACCACAAGGACGCTATTGCGGGCGTGGAACACATCCGCCTCGCCCTTGCGCGACAGCACCCTGCGGTCCAAAAGCGCCCCCAGCAAGTAGCAACATGCAAAAAGCGGCAGAAAAACAAATAAAAAGAAAAGATCGGAGAAGACCATTTAAGGATCAATAGAATAAAAAGTAATGATTCATTGTGATATTATTCAAGACCTATCGTAACAGCCCGTTGATGGATTCGCAGAGGCGTTGGCCGTTGATTTCGGCTCC
Organism: uncultured Bacteroidota bacterium; assembly: GCA_902793295.1. Lineage (GTDB taxonomy): Bacteria > Bacteroidota > Bacteroidia > Bacteroidales > P3 > Colimorpha. The sequence goes on along the minus strand of CADBDA010000007.1, from coordinate 23,518 downwards.
GGCGGCATTGGTGTGGATGCCATCGACGGTGTAGCGATGCTGTTTCAGTTCGTCGGAGCGGATCAGGCAGCAGAGGCTGTCCTGACGGATGCAAGGCAAGCGGAGCGCCTCGGCACAGTTTGCGATGATGTCTCCCGTGGTTTTGATGCGCTGTTCGCTGGTGGCGGTACACTGCATGGGGGTGAGCAGGACGATGCAAGCCTCGGGGAAGTGGCGTTGCAGCAACAGGCAGTTGTAGCAGACCGCATCGGAAAGGGTGAGCAGCGCAGACGGTTGGCGTTGTAGAAGCCCTGTGGTGTCGGCTGCTTCCTTTTGGTTCAAGGCGTGCGGACGACGTTTGGCAAACCAAGCGTCGTTGGTTCCGGCGGCAATGATGATAATGTCGGGCTTGGGTTGCTGCCCTTGACGGAATGCAGTCAGCAGTCGGCACACTTGGTTGTACACCACATTGTTGTTGTGCAGTTTGCTGGTGTTGAGCAGTTCGTCGCGAACCGTGTTTGGAGTGTGGGTCCAGGTGGCGCCACTGCGTGCATAGCTGTGGCATGATGCCGGTTGGAAGCATTCGCAGAACCATTTGGTCCAACCCTCGGGGCGGTCGCAATCGTCGCCACCGATGGAGCTGTTGGAGTCGCCAAGGATGACGACATGCAGCGCTGTATTGTCGACAGGCGGCTTTTCATCCCGCAGGTCGGACTTCATGGAGAGACAGACTGGCAGGAAGCAGAGCACAGCCCAAAAAGAATGGCGGAAACGGTTGGTCATGGTAAAAAAATGCGGCGGCACGCCAGTGCCGCCGCATGGTTATGCAATATTACTTGTTGCTTTCCAATTCGGTGAAGTACTCGTAGAAATAAGGAATCGTTTCGATGCCTTTGAAGAAGTTGAAGAGCGGGTAATTCTCGTTGGGGGCGTGGATGGCGTCGCTGCCCAAACCGAAGCCCATCAGGATGCTCTTGATGCCCAAAATGCGTTCGAAACCAGCCACGATGGGGATGCTTCCGCCGCTGCGGGTGGGGATGGGACGCTTGCCGAAGGTGGTGGTCAGCGCCTTTTCGGCAGCCTTGTAGGCGTTCATCTCGAGCGGGCTGACGTAGGCGGCACCGCCGTGCGACGGGGTGACCTTGACGGTGACGCAGTCGGGAGCGGCGGCCTCGAAATACTCTTTGAAGAGTTTGCTGATTTTCTCGAAATCCTGATTGGCCACCAGACGGGTTGAAATCTTGGCGTAGGCCTTCGAGGGGAGAACCGTCTTGGAACCCTCGCCGGTGTGACCGCCCCAGATGCCGCAGACATCGAGGCAGGGACGGATGCCGGTACGTTCGGTGGTGGTGTAGCCCTTCTCGCCGTGGACTTCCTTGATGGAGAGGCCCTTCTTGTATTCTTCCAGGTTGAAAGGAGCCTGAGCCATCAGGGCACGTTCTTCGTCGCTGATGACCAGCACGTCGTCGTAGAATCCCGGAATGGTGATATGGTTGTTTTCGTCGTGAAGGCCGGCAATCATCTTGCAGAGGATGTTGATGGGGTTGGCAACAGCACCGCCGTAGATGCCGCTGTGCAGGTCGTGGTCGGCGCCAGTGACTTCGACATCCCAGTAGCAGAGGCCGCGGAGGCCGCTGGTGATGGAAGGCGTGTCTTGGGCAATCATACCCGTGTCGCTGACCAGGATGACGTCGGCGCGGAGCATTTCCTTGTGCTCTTCGCAGAATCCGTAGAGGCTGCCGCTGCCGATTTCCTCTTCGCCTTCAAGCATGAATTTGACGTTGCAAGGCAGTTGTCCGGTCTTGACCATGAATTCGAAAGCCTTGGCCTGCATGAAGCTCTGGCCCTTGTCGTCGTCGGCGCCGCGGGCCCAGATTTTCTCGTCCTTGATGACCGGTTCGAAAGGCTTGGTGTTCCACAGTTCGAGCGGAGCGACAGGCATCACGTCGTAGTGACCGTAGACAAGCACGGTGGGTTTGGCGGGGTCGATGGTCTTCTCGCCATACACGACCGGGTTGCCGGCAGAAGGCATCACTTCAGCCTTGTCGCAGCCGGCGGCCATCAGCAGTTCGCTCCAGCGGTTGGCACAACGCACCATGTCGTCTTTGTGTTCGGTCTCGGCCGAGATGGACGGGATGCGGATCAGCGAGAAAAGTTCTTCGAGGAAGCGGTCCTTGTTAGCTTCGATGTATTGTTTTACGTCTTTCATTATATGATAGGGGATTTAAGGGTTTACGATTCGTTTTCAGTTGATGCTGAGGTTCATTTTGTTTCGGTTTTGTAGCCCAGCGCTTTGGCCTGGTTGTAATACTCTTGGGCTTTGGCGCCGTTGCCCAGCTCTTCGAAGCAGACGCCGATATTGTGGTAGGCCTCGGCGAACTGCTGGTCGCATTCGATGGCTTTCTGGAAGAAATCGATGGCATTCTCGAAATCGAGGTACAGCTCCATTTCGATGCGACCGCGGTTGAACCAGGCGTACTGGTTGTTGGGGTCGATTTCGAGGATGCGCACATAGTATTCGTTGGCCTTCTCGGCATCTTCGGTGTCGTGGTAGAGTTGCGCCAGGCCCCACAGCACGGAGGTGTTGTCGGGTTGCAAGGTCAGTGCGGTGTTGAGGTATTCCAGACCCAGCTTGTTGCGGAATTGGGCGTAGAGCATGCCCAGCTCCTCGTAGGCCGGTTCATATTCGGGGTAGAGGTCGATGAGTTTGCGGAAATAGAACACAGCGTTGGCGGTATCCTTGTTTTCCTTGTAGATGAAGCCCTTCATGAAGAGGGCCGTCTGGTTGGTATTGTCCTGTTCGGTGACCTTGTTGAGGCTTTCGATGGCGCGGTCGTAGTCCTTGCTGTAGAATGAAATCTCGCCCATCTTCAGGCAGGCCTCCAGGTTGTTTTCATCCAGTTTCAAGGCTTTTTGCAAAGCGGAGTAGCTGTCGCCCACATTGCCGATACTGAAGTGGGCGTCGCCCAAGGCGGTATAGTATTCCACACGGCTGTCGTCGATCTTGATGGCTGCTTCCAAATCGTGGATGGCCTCTTTGAAATACTGTGTATGGTTCTTTTCCTTGCCCAGCTGGATGAGTGTTTTGCCGCGCTGGTAGAGGAGGTTGGCGTCGTTGGGATGTTTTTTTATCTGAGCATCGAGGTATTCGATGGCATCTTCCGGTTTCAGTTGGTCGATATCGACGTTTGAGTTGCAAGCGGCGAGACAGAGCATGATGGCTGTGGCCGCAAATAAAAGATGTATGGATCTATTCATGCAGAGAAAAACTCTATTTTTTGAAAAAAATTTTATACAAATGAAACTTTTCTTTCCTGATTGCGTAAACTATGGCGTGCTTACTTATTTCAAAGATGTATTTTTGGCGGGACGACTCTAGAGAAGTCCCGCTTTTTTTATTTGTCTTTGAATGGATGGAATTGATTTGATATCAAGCGATTGATGAGCAGGAATCCGATTTTCTTGCAGGACTGTTTGATAAGTCCCTTCGACCATGGTCGGGAAAAATAGTATCAGCGGTTTCCTTTTTGGATCGGATCTTCAACTTTTTTTTGTTTCGTCAGCTTCTTGTATGCCTCAGCAATTAGGATGGGGATGAGGATGGCAAGAATCGTGTTGACTATTAGCAAGATGGCAAATGGCACTTGAGGTAGCAGATGAACGCTGTTGAGCAAGTGGCAGACGCCCCAGATGATGAACATCTGTAGCAGATAGATAAGGTAGCAGTTTTCGGAGATGGCCGTCAGGGCTTGCCGCACCCATTTGATTTTCTGCAGCCAGAGCGACAGCAAATAGAAGAATGGCAGCGAGGCGACACCGGTGAGTAGGCTCCACCATCCCAGCAGGGTGTAGTTGTAGCCGTAGCGACATCCGTCGGTGAAAAGCCACACCGAGAAGACGACAAAAGGCACAGACAACAAGGCCCAAAGCCAACGCTTGGCCCCACGAATCTCTTCAATCCATTCGGCGCACAGCACGCCCAGACAGTAGAAGAAGGTGTAGTTGCAGAAATCGTAGGCGCAGAGCAGCTGATTGCCTTCGATCATGGCCAGAAACATGGCGGCGATGCAGCAAAGCACACGTCCCAACTGAGGCAAGGCAAAGAAGAGCGGCGAAACGAGATAGAATCCGAAGAGGATATAGATGTACCACAGGAATGACGCTTCGCTGTAGCGGGGGTAGAGTAGGAGGGTGCGGAACGACTGCCACAGGCGGTCGGCTGTCAGCGACTCGTGACGGAAAAGCGGAACCAGGATGGCAATACCCATTCCGATGACAAGAAACCAAAGAAAGAACTTCTTGAATTTGCGCCAGATATATTGTCCGTATTCAAGTGGAGAATGAACCCCTTTGTAAGAGTAACGGATCAGGAATGCCGAGAGGAATACGAAGAGTTCCATGTGGAATGAATAGATCCATTGGCGCATCCCATGGGCATACCATTCGGGTTCGACTCCGACGCTCATGTGGCCCATCACCACCAGCAGCATGGCCAGACCTACCATAAGGTCGACCGCCACCAGACGTGGCTTGGATGAAGCGGTCGCTATTTTTTCTTTTTTGGATGACATTTAGGAAAGATAGAGAGTTTGGAAGTCGATTATTTGATTCGCCTCAATGACTTGAGGGAAATTACAATCAATATGTTAGTTGACGTATAGATTCGAGTTGGACATCAAACCGTGTCTATGAAGTTGCGTTCGGCTTTTGAGAAGAGCAGCAGGCCGATGAACATGGTGACGACAAGACATCCGGCGCAGTAGAGCAGGCCTAGCCAGTCCATCGAACCGATGCCGGTGATGGAGTATCGCCACGATTCGAAGACACCGCTGAGCGGGTTGAGGCGCACAATCCAGCCGTAGCTTTTGGCGGCAGTGAGACTCATCGGGTAGATGATAGGCGTGGCGTACATCAACAGGCTGATACCAAAACCTACGAGCATGTTAAGGTCGCGGTACTTCACTGTCAGAGAGCTTACTATCATTCCCCACGACATGGCTGTCAGTGCTATCAGCAGCAGGTAGACGGGAAACAGCAGCAGTTCCCATCGCGGACAGAGCGGAGCACCTGTGACGAGGTAGTAGACGTAGACCACGATGAGCAGCAGCAGCTGTATGCCGAATGTTACCAGCGACGACGTCATTCCCGCCAGCGGGATGATGAGCCTCGGGAAGTAGACCTTGCCAAATATTCCCGCATTGGCAGCCAGCACGTTGCTGTTTTGTCCGAAGCAGGCGTTGAAGTAGTTCCACATCAGGATGCCGCTAAGGTAAAAAACCGCCTGAGGCACGCCTCCGGTCGAGATGCCCGCCAGTCCGCCAAAGACGAACATATACATAATCGTTGTGAAAATCGGGCTGATGAAGAACCAAGCCAGACCCAGCACCGTCTGCTTGTAGACCGTCACAATGTTGCGACGTACATAAATGCTGAACAAATCGCGGTAGTCCCACAACTCTTTTAGGTTGAACTGCATAATTTTCTTGCGTGGTTCAAGAATCGCAGTCCATTGTTCTTGGTTTGAAGTATTTTCTTGCAAGGTGAATAAGGAATTAAAAGTTTGTTATTTTTTTCGTTTTTCTATTCGTTGCATTAGGCGTTCCCAACGCTGGCACATCCGCAGGCTTAAACTAAGCAGTTTTGATGTAGAGCGTCTCAGTTGCAGGTCTCTTAGCTTGTCGATAGCTGCCATATCGGGCTTCAGGTGCTGGGGTATGTAGGTGTCGAGAATCTCGTTCCGCTCCATTATCTGACGCTCGGTCCATTTTGCGCTGATGCCACCATTGTCGTAGTATACAATTGTTTGCGGAATATGCTGGAACCTCAGCCCACGGCAGACGGCCTCGATGCAGTATGCCCAGTCGCCGGCAATGAGAAAGTGCTCGTCGTAGGGGTGCCCATCGAAGACCTTGCGCCGATAGAAGGAGGCCTGATGGTTGATTACATCGTGGATGAAGTAGTTGAGGCTGACGATGTCGGGATAGTGCTTGTCGATTATGCTTCCGTCGGGATAGAGCAGTATGGCGTCGCCATAAAGGATGTCGGCGTTGGATTGGTTCGCAAAAAGTCGTTCCAGTGTTGTGGCCTCATAGAACCAGTCGCCGCTGTTCAGAATCTGCACATATTCGCCTTTTGCGTGCGAAATGCCTTTATTTATAGCGTTGTATATGCCTTTGTCTGGCTCACTGCACCAATAGGCTATCCTGTCGGCGTGTTGTTCTATCAGTTCGCGACAGCCGTCGGTGCTACCCCCGTCAATGACAATCCATTCAAAGTCAGTGAACGTTTGTGCAAAAACACTTTCGGCGGTGCGGCGCAGGCCGGCGATGCTGTTAAGATTAATGGTGATGATAGAAAGTTTCATAGGTCAGAATTGGAAGTAGATGAACGTTTCGCTTTGCTCCGAGAACAGAATAATGCAGAGGCAGACTGTATAGTAGATAGTCCAGCGGATCCAGCGAGGCTTGATGGCATCGACTACAAAACCGTGCTCCTTGCTGCGGTTCAGCCATTCGACGACAAGCATTATAAGAACGAACAAGAGCGTGAAACCGGGAATTTGCGGGATGCTGAAAAGGGTGGGGGAGAAAATGCCCTGAATGATTTCGAACGATTGTCCGATGTTTTCAGACCTGAATATGATCCAACCAATGACGGCCAGGAAAAACGTCATTAGCATTTGTAGGATTTCCTTGACCGTTGGTAGCATTCGGCCTTCAGCAACAATATTGGTGTATCGACGGTTTTTGCCAAGCAGGATCAGAGGCAGGAACAGCAGCGCGTGGTAGGCACCCCAGGCCACAAAGGTCCAGTTGGCCCCATGCCAGAGCCCGCTGACGAGAAAGATGACGAAAGTGTTGCGTACCACCTTGATTTTGCTCACGCGGCTGCCACCAAGAGGTATATAAAGATAGTCACGGAACCAAGTGGTCAGCGATATGTGCCAGCGACGCCAAAACTCTGCTATATCGCGACTAAAGTACGGTACATTAAAGTTCCGCTTTAAGCGAATACCGAATAATTTTGCAGTACCGATGGCAATGTCGCTATAGCCTGAAAAGTCGCCATAGATCTGGAACGTAAAGCAGATGGCAGCCATCAGTAGCGTGCTGCCGCTTTGCGAAGCCATGTCGCTCCATACATTGTCGACAAACATAGCGCATCGGTCAGCGACAATCATTTTTTTGAAGAAACCCCATAGCATCTGGCGCAAACCGTCAACAGCCGTTGCGTAGTCGAAAGTGCGGTTGCGTTCAAACTGCGGCAACAGGCTTGTGGCCCGTTCGATAGGTCCAGCCACCAGCTGCGGAAAGAAGCTGACGTAGGCAAAGAAAGCCACAATGTCGCGTGTGGGTTCAATCTTTTGTCTGTACACGTCGATGCTGTAGCTCAATGCCTGAAAAGTGTAGAACGAGATGCCCACCGGCAGGATGATGTTCAGCAACAACCTGTCGGCATTAAGGGCAGGGAAGAGGGCTACGAACGACTCGACAAAGAAGTTGTAGTACTTGAATACACCAAGAATCATCAAGTTGATGACGATATTCCCAGCTGTAATCCACCGCGTTCCCCGCAGTCCTGAGTTGGATTTTTTAGTGTAAGTGTTATTATTAGGGTTTTCGTTATCGTCTTCGTTTTCGTTACGTATTTTCGCCATCCAGAGTCCCGAAAGGAAGCTGCACAGCGACGTGAAAGCAATGAGAATCAAAAACCGCCAATCCCACCATCCATAAAAGAAGTATGACGCAACGACGACAAAAGCGTTCTGCCATTTCAGCCTACCTTTCAGCAACCAATAAATAGCAAAGACAACAGGAAGAAAAATAAGGAATTCTACAGAATTGAATAACATAGTTGGCGTTAAATACTATTGTTTTTTTTAGAATAAAGTAGGATTAGACTCAATAGTTATCCAATGAAATATTTGAAGAAAGATGTTTTCCTATTTTCTGCTAAATGTTTGATAATTGAATATTGAATCATATATGTGATTATAGCGAGCAGACAAACCATAAAATATTTTATTATCCAACTATCCAGAAAAATATTTGCTAAAGAAACATATACAATATGCCAAAGATAAATCCAAATGGTATTTCTTCCTATAAAAAGAATAACTTTGTTATTGGTCATTGGCTTCAAAAAACTTCGAAGGCTCCAAAGCAGCATTGAAGCGAACAACCCATACACAATGAAGTATGATCGTGGTGGATATTTATAGGTTGGGGTGATACTAACAGGCAAGCCGTTATTATAAATATACAATACTAAAGAACAAATAGTTATTGATGATAATAATATTATGAAAAACATTTCTTCCTTTTTGTCCGAAGTGCGTATTTTAAGACCCAAAAGAAAAGGAATTGCATATCCAATGAGGTACGGAATAGTCTCTTGGAATATCGCTTTGGGTATTGATTTGTCAATTGTTGAGATTAAATATATGGTCAATTCTTGAAAACCGAAGAGACCGACAACAAACAGTGTGAAAAAAAATTTATTTAGTCTTTTGTTCAGCTTGATTAGCAATGGAGTAACCAACATTATCAATACAAAGACCTTTATAACCCACACATATCCAACTAATCCATCGGTACAAAGAAATATACTTTTGGTTACATTCTCCAATGTAATTGTTTTGCCAATAGCATAAAGAGCAACAAGGTCACAAACAACAAAAAGATATACAGGTATTAGTAATCGTTTAAGGCGTGGTAGATAAAAACCATCCCACGAGGTTTTTAATGACTTATTTCCATACGCCAATCCAGAAACAAATAGCATAAGAGGAACGTCAAAACAACGAATCTGATGGATTGTTTCCGGGGAATGGACGTGTGCCAAAATAATCAGCAACAGTCCTATAAAACGAAGAAAGTCGATATAATTATCTCGTTCTGCCAAAACTTACAAATATTTAGATTTCAGTTTTCAATATCTTGAAGCATTTCTCTATGCCGATGCCGAGCAGGATTAAAAAGACAGGGTATACAGGCAACAGAACCCTTTCGTGGGCATCGCTGGTGGTTAAGATAATCCCTACAGTTTGTGCCAAGACGACAGCAGTCAAGAAAAAAGCAATCAATGGAATCCGTCTTTTCTGGATAGTGTTCAAAATCAAAGCAAATGTTGCTGCTAAAGTAATTAGGTAAAATAATGAAACTGGAAAAGAAAGGAATAATGAACTGAAAAAGAGAACTGATGACAGCGGAGTATGAGTGTTGACGGCTGCGAGAAGACGCTTGTCGAAACTACTGATAAAGAGTTTTAGACGATACTGTTTGTGTTCTTCACAATGTGCATTAATGATGTCGTCGCATCCTCTGTTGATAAGATTTAATGCTTCTGGGTGTTCTGTTACGGTATTATAGATAAAATCGTATGTGCCATCATATTCATGATCAATCAATTCGATCCATTTGCGGACTTCGGTGTCTTTGACAACAGATGGATCCCAATAATTGCCACGATGAGCATCGTACACCTTGTTGAAAACAAAAGTTGTAGATACTCCGAAATGTCCGAATTGTTTTTCGTATAGTTTACAATAGCTGCCAAAACATAAGACACAGACAATTGTCAATCCAAGAGCTATGCTGTAATGACCTTTGTTTTTTGAATTCCATATCTGGTAAATCCATATTACTGGCAAAATAGCAAAGAATAGAATAAATGTGGGACGCAAAAAAACAAGAACTAAAAGCAACAAATGTATAAAAGTGATGCGTCCAGGTGAGGGTCTATTGATATATGAAACAACAATATCTGTCAGAATGATGCATCCCGAAATGCTTAATGATTCTGTCAGCAATTCATTGCACCAGCCAGGTGCAATACAGCTAACGTAAAAAAGTAGAAGGACAAAACGAATACCATTGCTTTGTATCACTTTCTCTGCCAGGCTTTTTAAACTAACCAGAGAAATCAGGTACACGATGCTCTGCAATATAATGACCCCAGCGATTCCGCCATGCTCGCCAAACCATACATTGAACAACTTGAGCAAAAACGGATAAACTGGTGTCCGCAGACAGTCAATCTGCCCGTTCCAGATATGCTCGCCGGCAAGGAAATAGTACGGCACATCAAATCCGCCAATGGACGGGGTAAGATTGTATAGGGTCAGAATCAGAACCGTATAAAACCAGAAAAATATGTCATATTTTTTTCTCATCTTATTTGGCATAATTGATGGTTGTAATATTCCAACAAATAACTGTAATTAGACTATTTATTATAAGAAAACTTGTGAAAGAAGTATTGATAGAATAAAATACAAACACACACTAGCCCTCATCCAAAGTATATCTTAGCAGAGGGCTTTTTCATTTCTTAAATCCTTTGCACTTTTCTATAAACTTAATGATTTTTTCTATACGCTGAATTCGTTTGTATGCCCTTTTCATTATGAAAGAGTACGATTTGTGGCTTTTAATATATTCTTGGAACTCTTCCTGTCGTTTTAATTCATCAAGGTCAGGTCTTATGTAGTCAGGAAAGTACTTGTCAAACACCTTTTCCCGTTCTGCAAGATGTGCTTCGTCGAGATGAGTGCTGATGCCGTCTTGTGCAAAATTGGAAATGCAGAAAGGAAGATGCTTGAAACGATATCCTTCTTGGAGCAGCTGGATGTAAAGAGCCCAATCCGAACAGATTCGCAAATCTTCATTATATCTATGAGTGTCAAAAATGCCTTTTTTGTAGAATGTGGCTTGATGGCATAGCGTGTCCGAATAAAAGAAGTAAAGGCTTAGTCTGTCTGGTTTCCTCTCCAATTCTGTTCCTCGCTTGTCGGGCCAGTGGTACATTACGTCGCCATAAAGAATGTCGGCTTCGTTTGGCTCGGAAAAGACTTTTTGAAGGATGTCGTTGCCATAAAGCCAGTCTCCGCTGTTGAGGAACAGAAACCAATCACCGTTGGCCTTTTCAAGGCCTTTATTCATGGCGTTGTAGATGCCTTTGTCGGACTCGCTGCACCAATAGGCGAAGTGGTCGGCATACCGCTCTATCAGTTCACGGCTGCCGTCCTTGCTGCCGCCATCGATGACAATCCATTCGTAGTCGGTGAACGACTGGCCGACAACGCTGTCGATAGTGCGCTGCAAGCCGTCGTGGTTGTTATAGTTTATGGTGATAATGGATAAAGTCATTTTTTTATGAATGTTCTTTATTAATAGGTCAGACCGAATGCCCACAATGGAATAACATTCCCATAGCCATACTCTATGTCGTCCTTAACTATGTAAGCATTGTCAATATCTGCCACTTGTTTGTTTTTTTTACTGCGGCCCCCCAATTCAAAAGTCAAATCATCGATGCAAAAATCGGATTTTTCAGAACTGCGCACACCATAGTTTACGTGCATCTGATTTAAAAAGAACGTTTCCCGAATATTACCAATGTTTGGCGACTGAACCGACAATGTATAGCACAGATTCGTGTTGTCTCTTTTTTGATTTTAGCGTTGACTTGGTTGTATTATTGCACTTTTATGGTGCAATGTTTGTGGTTTTTGGCGATAACAGAAAGCATTATACTCTATTATCCAGAGCTTTATTATAAACCATAATATATTCTTCTGCAATTCGCGTAGGAGAGAAGTTCTCTATTGCATAATTTCTTAACTGTTCTCTATTGTATTCTTTAGCCAGAGCTTCCGTCAAGCCATCTTTAAGAGATTCCAAAGAACAATCTTTGCAGACAACGCCTTGCTCCGGACGAACGTAATCTTTCATAGCTCCGGATGGGAAAACAACAACGGGGGTGCCACAGGACATAGCTTCCATCGGTGTTTGGCAACAGACTTCTTGGGAAGATGGAACAACCAAAAAGTCGGCTGCTGAATATAATTTGCTCAACAGAACCAAATCTGTTACTTTCCCAAAATAACGGGTTGCTACAATATCTTTTGAAGGTAGGTCCGCACTATGGTTTCCCACAATATAGAGTAGAATGTTTTCTTGGTGCATAGGCAGTATGGCCTCTTTCAACAAGGATAGCCCTTTGCTTTGTACCTCAACATACTCACTGACAAAAAGCAGAATTTTTTTGTCTTGTGGAAGTCCTAACTCCGAACGGCATTGCTTTCTGTCGAACATCTGAAATTTGGTAGAATCTACGCTGTTGAAAACAATATGATTTGGTTTGTCACGAAGATAATCTATCTTTTTTGTAAAATCGTACATCTCTTGCGATAGAGAGACAATCGAAAGGTTTTGAGCCTTGGAAATAGAATCACTTTTAATCTTAAGAAATGCTGTCTCCAGTTCTTTGTAGTAGGGCAGAAGTGCGTCGTAGTCGTTCTTGTAGTGAAATCCGCCATAGCCAATACCGATGTCGTGGAGGGTCCATACAATAGGTTTCTTTACCTTCTTGAAAAAAGTAGGATAGTTAATGAAATCATCGCAAAAATGAAGGTGTATAACGTCTGCCCATTTCACCAATGGGTGTTTTTCCACGCGATACAGCGAAACAGGGTATGTGTATTGGCATTCGTGCCCTTTGCGTGCCTTGTCGTGCATCCGCCAGTAGCGGCCAATGCCAATTCCTAATCTATATAAGGTGCTTTTGAATATTTTAGATTTTTGCAAACCAAAAGCAGGCTTGTAACATACTACATTATTGTCGTCACAGTCTCCATCCAATGTAAGCATACGGCTGTCAACGCCCTTGTCAATCAATGAGCGATGCAACCTAAATGCTGCCAAAGCAGCACCGCCAGTCTGGTGTGTGGAAATGTGAAGGACTTTCATTTCTCTTGTTGGTTTTTTCGTGAGAGTACTCTTTGTAATTTGTTGTTATTACCAGTAGCAAGCATTCTCGACATTTTGAGCTCCTGCAGGTCTTTCACTTTCGAGTGGACGTACCCAGTGCTCGTTCATAAATTGCATATATATATCCTGTTCGGTTTCCCAACGGTTGCCCCGTATGCCAAACAGGAGTTGAAGAGACCCCCCAAGATGAACTGCTTTTTTCCCCATTTTTTTGCAGTGTGCAGCCAAAGGCATTCCGTACGCGCCGCAGCCGATGAGAGCCACATCGTAATCTACCTTATCAATCTCGTTTTCCATATATTGCAGGGCATCAAACCAAGTTTTAAATCCATTTGTCTCACCACCAATAGACTGTACCGCTTTGATAACTGTGAGTGAATTAAATTCAGGAAGAACATCTTTGTTATCGAACAGCAAATCCCTTTTTGCATATTGACTTTTAATGCTTTCTGCAAAAGGGTGAATAACTAAAACTTTTTTGTTCTTGAGTTGAGCAGTCCAAGGGTTAATGCTCCAAAAGGGCTCTAAGTATGGAGCTTTTATTTTAATACACTTGTGTTTGACTGCTAAACTCTCTTCCGAACGAAAAATAGTAATAATGTCAATGCTTGGAATTATTGCAAACATCAGGTCGGAGAATCTTGACAACATCCTGTTGGTATTTGGGAAAAAACCAGCATTGGCCTGCATTTTCAGCTTGGTACGATCACCGACCCAGAAAGGAAAACATTTGCGTAATAACGATAAAGGAACCCCTTTTTTGAAGCCTAACATTGCATCCAATTCTGTGAATCCAAGTCGTGAAATCATACAGGGCATTTCTGCTTTTAGAGCATTTGAAATTATTTTAGCAGCGTCATCGGGATCACTAACGGCATCGGTGAAATAAGAATTATTGTCTACAGGTGGCATTATATATTTGTCCCTATAGTTTTTAATCAATCTGTAACTAATTGGAGCAATGATTTTTTTCAGCATTTGAAAAGTAGAGTATAGTATAAAGATTCTAAATTATATTTGTTTAGGTTGTCTTGTTTTCTCTATTAGTTTCAAAACTCTGTCTAATCTTAAGCAACGCTTGACAGCCCGAAGGGAAATTATTCTAAAAGATTTTCTCTTTTTGAAAACATTGTATGTTGCTATGAAATCCATATCCCTTTTAATGGGTGCAGGCAAGAACTGTTCAATAGCACGTAATCTTTCCTCTTTGTTTAATTGCTCATAATTAACGCTTATCCCGTTATGGTCGCATTTGGTTATGACATAAGGTAAATATTCAAATTTTCTGTTTTGTAAAATCATTTGAATATGAAAAAGCCAGTCCGATACAATTCTAAAAGATTCATTATACATGTTAGTATCAAATAGTTCACGTCTATATAAAGAGCTTTGATGACTGATGAACATTTGAAGCAGATAGCTTAGTGTTAATTCTGAGGGAAAGGTTACTGTAAAGTCTCCTCTTGAAGATGTGTATAATACGTCACCATAGATGATTTCAGATGTATATTCTTGAGTGAAAATTTTATCTAGTATTGTATTGTTCAAGATACAGTCGCCGCTATTCAAAAATAGGAACCAGTCGCCTTTAGAATGAGAGATTCCCTTGTTCATTGCATTGTATATGCCTTTATCGGGTTCACTGCACCAGTAAACAAAATGATTCTGAAATCGTTCGATTAGTTCACGGCTACCATCGGTGCTGCCACCATCTATTACAATCCATTCAAAATCGGTGAAAGTTTGGGAAATGACACTGTCGATTGTTTCTTTCAACCCATTAAGATTGTTATAATTAATAGTTATGATTGATAATTTAGGCATTCAATTTCTCTTGTTATAATTAAACCAAAATTTGTAAGGTATGTATACTGAAAGGCACAATGCGGTCATTAAATATCTATGTGATTCAGCATAAAGATGAGTACATATTCTTAGATTGCGAAATAGGTTCTCTGACTTTGGTATTGTAATATATTTGTCGTTATTACTTCCTGTATATCCTTCTATGTAAGGTGCTTCAGCAAAAGGTATGATTATTGTCCTTTTGCAGTTTCGAAGAGACTCATATAAACAGTGTTCAAAATATATACCAGCAGAGTCATTTATTTTATCAAAGTTCTTATTCAACAATTTAACCATATCCTTTGGAGAAGACACAAAAACCATTGATTGTGCATAACCTGATTTCAACAAATCGCATCGAAAAACATTATTGAAGGATAGCCATTTTGAAGTCGCATAATGTGAAATGTTTTTAACTATTAGTCGTCCTGTAATTTTAATAAAGTATTTACAATTCCTTATAAACAAGGAATTATCTAATGCATAACGTAGTATTTTTGATTCGCCCAAACCTTTACCAATCGATTTGTCGTAATTGTTTCCCTCGAATGTCAAATATTCCAATCTGTTAGAGCTAATGTGCTCGGCGAAATTGCAACTGAAATCACATCCGGAGTTTTCTACAAAAACAATTGGATATGACGTATTGTCCAAATAGAAATTTAAAGCATTACAATATTGTTTTTTCCGTATTTCAGGGGATTGTAATTGTGTGAACGACATTCCGTCAGGATTCACGCAGGCGGTAAGTAGCAAAATTATATTTTTTTTCATTTTTGAGCACTCCATCCAGGTTTGTATATTGGGTGGACACCTAATTTTCCCAACCAGGCATCTTTCATCGCTGTTTTAAAAATCATAAACTTTTCAGTCTGTGTTTTAATGATTTTATATTGATGTCTTGACCAGAATAATGCCGATAGGAAGTGGTGTTTTTTTAACATTACAATTTCATTGCGAAATCCATAGTAATCTTTCCAAGAAACGTTGTTGTTGTTTGGTAGTTGTTCATCGTGAATTATTTTAAGTTTAGGAACACATACTATTTTGCCTGCTTTTTTCAATCTTATACTATGTTCGGTATCGTCAGAATATATAAAGAATTCAGGATTAACTAGCCCGACTTTGCAAAGAGCCTCTGTTTTGATAAAACAACCAACATAAGATAAATAATCTATTTCGAACCATTCTTTATTATAATCTGTTATGTCGGATGGCCACCTTTCGTAAAACAAACCTTTTATTAGTCTGTAGTAGCTTCGATGCTTTGTGTCTATACTTCCATCAGGATGTAATACAGTCGAACAAATTGCAGAAATATAATTAGTTTTGTGCGTTGAAACAAAAGTGTTGAACTGCCCGAGCAAATCTTTTTGTGGATAGGCATCATCGTCTGCGAGCATAACCCAATCAGAATTTAGTCCAAGAGCGTATTTTTGTCCTTCGAAGAAACCGCCAGATCCGCCTTTGTTTTCTTGAAGATTGAGAACGTGCTTTTGATAACTCGAGGGAATCTTTAGCCATTTTTCAAGATAGTTTTTAGTCCCATCAGAACTATTATTGTTTACAACAATGATGTTCAGTGGTTTTGTGGTTAGATCGTCATAACAATCAAGAGCTTTGTTTAGTTTATTTAGTCTGTTATAAGTAACTATAACAATGCTTATTTTCATTTTTTTTAAAGATAATTAATAAGTTGAAAAAAATGCAATGGAGATTTTGGGCAGTAATGCAAAAAGTGTATAATTTGAATACATCAAACGCAGTTTAGAAAATATTTTTTCTTCGATATCTGTTTTTGATGAAAAATGATGCTTGCTTTGGTAGATTTAGAATTTTTGTCGCCATTGGCCATTCTGTGTCTTTCCCTCTGTATAGAAGCAGATGAATAATTCCGCTTTTTTTTATTACAGGTTTATTGCTGAAAAAAGAACTAAATGTAAAAAACGCGGGAAGGTATTCTTTGTCAGGGAACCTAAAAAATAATAAAATAGAACGAATGGTCAAATCAAATAGTTCGTCTGATTTGTTGTAAAGTTTTGTATTGATAAATTCAGATGTGTATTTGCTTATAAGATCACTGTGTATGTCTGTCCATTTCTCAACATCTTCGATATAACACTCTTCGGAACTTGTATCCTCAAATACGGGAACAATTGTTTGGCCATTTTTTTTGTAACATTTTAAATGTTTGTTAGAGTTCAGTGAAAAATAATTCTCAAAAATATAAAAATTGCTACGCAAAAAAGCATATTTACTATTATTGTATATATTAGTTTCCAGTATATCAGAGTGAAATTGTGATTCTTTTGTTATTTCATATGTTTCAGCTCCGTTCCAGTGAAAAATATAATAGCCATATATTTTATTAACCCCGTTACGTTCAAATAAATTGTTCAGAAAAGAAATCGTTTTTCCAGAGGTTGTTGTATCGACAATAGCGTTATGTGTGTTTTTATCTGCTAAACCTTCTTGTTTCATATATTCAAAAACAGTTTCGGGGTCACTATTGTACAAAGCATCCCTTGAAATATATAAGTATTTTATGTTGATGTCAGGGAAAATAGGTTTAAGCTTTTCTGCTATTTGAAAAAAATAATATGCATCTCGAGCACAAAAATATAGTCTTTTAAAACCTTTGGATTTTGCATCCGTCATTACTCGGTATACATATGAACAATAGAACGGTGCAATAAAGTCAAGGACAAAATTCTTGTGACAGTTGTCCGGCTCAGAAAAGTATAATGCTCTTGAAATTCCCGCAGCGATACTTGCATATTTATAGTTCAATGATGTGTCGTTTTCTTTCCACATCATAGGATAAGGTTGATATTCCCATACCAGTCTTTCGGCCTTTATTCCGAGTTCTCGCGCCGCCACATAGTCGCAGTTGTTGTTGTCGCCATAATGCTTCCAATTTTTGAAAGGAACGTTGAGCTCTTTTTGAATCAAACGAAACAGACCTCCGCCATATTTTACGAATCCTTTTTCAGACGAAATATACACTTTGTCGCCATCCTCGAACAAACCATATTGTTTCAGTATGGGAATAAGGAACTCAGAATGCAGATACATATCCGAAATAAAAATGATGCTGTGACCATTGCTTCGTTCTTTTTTTATCAATTCTTTAGCTTTCAAAACTGGTCGAAGCAATTCTTTCTCAAGCTGCATTTCAACCTCAGGAAGTTGCGATATTTCTTTTAATTTCTCGTGCTTGAAATCCAGATTCTTGTATATACTATATATGTCGAAAAACGGATCAGTTTTGCTAATGGACAATTCGCTTCGTCGTCGGGCGATGATAAATTGATTGCGTACAGAATCTTCTACGTCACCGTCAAATACCATATAGGCAAGCACGTCGAAAAAGTTTTCAGGCGTACCGCAAGTACGGACAAGGCAGGTGTCAAAGATGTCGAAGGAGCTGATATGGGGTTTTGTAGACATATAGAATGTATTACAGTTTTTTGGGGGGGAGTGTATAGATACGTTAGTTTTACTGTTCAGTATATTAAAGAAAAAACATTTGTTCAGTAACAATTATTTTCTGTAGAATCTAACAACACCCCTTCTTAGATAAGGTGAAGAAAAGTGTTCTTCACAATGAAAAACCATATATCCTTTGTTGTATTTGGGACGATATCCTCAAGAATCCATCTTTTCAATAATGTTCTTTTCTGCTGTAGGAGTATGGTATGTGCATATCGCACAAACAGTTTCAGCACTGTTATTTCAGTTTTTTAGCGCCGTACATCCATTCCATATTTTCATTACTTCTTCGTTATTTCTTTAATTACCTATCGAAGAAAAAAGATTGAAGTATCATCGAACAAGACTTGAAGGAGTAAGGCGTTGTAAAGTCCTGAATTTGCTCCGTACCCAGGGGGGCTGAACAAGGTTTTAATTGGTCGATGGATAAGGAATAAGGGCTATATATAAAACTAAAAACAATTTATGATGCTGTTAAACGCTTCTGCGCAACGTTTTACCGACATTGTATAGTCGTAAGGCTTGTTTGTTGGCGTAACGTTAATCAGTTTATCGACCAAGTCGGCAGTGTCGTGCGGATTAAAAAATGAGGAGTTGACAGGTTCCTGTTCCTTGTGAACCTCAAGGTCAGAAACATAGATGAATTTGTTTAGGCGTTTTGCATCTTCCACAACCGTGCTCCATCCCTCGAAGAGTGAGGGTTGTACAACAGCATAGGAGTTATCCATCAGACACAGTTGCTCCTCGCGGCTAATAAAGCCCAGCAAAAGTATATCGTTTTGTAGTTTGTTGTCGTTTATGAAAGTCTTCAATTCATCGCAGTATGCCGTATTGCGATAGTCGTGCATTTTGCCGGAACAAACCAGTTGCAAGTCAAGCCCTTTCTGTTTGGCGTCAAGGAATGCCTTGAATAAAAACGAGTGGTTTTTGTGGACCCAGAATTGGTTGGCGCAGAAGAGGTAGGGTTTTGTGATGTTGTATTTGTTTTTCAGTTCAAGAATGTTCAGATGTGAAAAGTCGGGATGGAAAACGGCAAAAGGAAGGACAAATGTTTTATGTTGATTTTGTGTGCTATAGAACTTTTCAAAATCGTTTTTGGCATCTTGGCTACTGATAACAATAGGTATTTTGTTTTCTATATAAAATCGTGTAGTGTTTCTGCGACTGTTGATTTCCTCATCGGAAAACAGTTGAGGCAAATACTCTTCCTGAAAGTCAGGAATCCACGCCAACGCTTTGCGTTTGTCTTTTAGCAATCCGCAATTATAGCTGCCGTTTGTGGGATATATGAAAATGGATTTTTGTATTCCTACATCATATTTGCGAGTGTTGTTGAACTGGATGCCTGTTATTTTGCGTGCTGTCTTTCTAATGGTTAGATTCAGTTTGCTGTATTTGTTTGGGGTGTATTTTAGATGTCCGTATTTCGTGGCTGTTGCGAATTCGTGAAATATGGCTTTGCTGCTGCATATCACGTGTACGATAGGCTGTATTTTAGACGGGAGTACGCCTAACGAGGCTACTATGTTTTGCAGATAGTAGGCACCGGCTATCCAGTAGCTTTCCGGTTCGTATATTATGCCAATATGTTTTCTTGACGTAACCATTGATGATAGTTTGAAATACCTTGTTCGATGTCGACCGATGGAGCATAGCCCCATTCTTTTATCTGCGTGATGTCGGCTTCCCAGTTGCAGGGGTCTCCGGGTCTGACTTGGCCGTTGAAGGTAATCTTCTTCTTTCCTTGAAATAAACTCTCTATAATGCAGGCGATTTGCGATGTCGAAATTTGTCTGCCGTTGGCTACGTTTACGGAGGAAGCCGTGAAAGGACAATTGTCGATGGTCAAATCCAGAGCATTGACAAGGTCTTCAATGTAGATGAAATCTCGAGATTCGTTGCCTGTACCCCAAAGCTCGACACGGTCGCCGGCATTCAGTTTGTTGAACAGATCCCAGAAGAGTTGTTTTTTCAGTCCAGGACCATAAGCCGAGAAAATGCGCACGCTGCAGTTCCTCACATTCCAGAATTTGTAGTATTCCTCGCATATTTGCTCAGCCATCATTTTGTGAAAGCCATATGGAGAAATTGGGCTTGTCTTGGAGGCGGTAGAAACAGGCAGGACTTCGGGATTGCCGTACACTGCAGCACTGGACAGATTCAAAAACCTACAGCTGCTGTTGTGGGTCCGTATTGCTTCAAGGATACTGATAACGTTGGCTGTGTTAAGATTGAAGTCGATCAAAGGGTTGGACAGTGAATAGGGGACACTGGCCGCACCAGAGCAGTTGATGCAGATGTCGAAAGCATTATGCTCGAAAATGCTGTTGTAGTTGTTTACGGCAGGGTCGATGATAAAATATCGGGGGGTATTGTAGTCGAGAATTATATCGCATTGCCAAACTTCGTGCTTTCGGGCGAAGTGTTTCACGCAATGGCTGCCAATAAACCCTTTGGAACCGATGATTAGGATTTTCATTTTATACGTTCTCCCAAGAATATACCTGTGAATTTGTTTTTTCTAATGATATCGGAGAGTAGCCAGGACAGGCAGAAAGATGTGGCAAAAATGCAGGCAGGAGCGAAAATGAAGTGCTCGTTTAGAAATGGCTGCAGGAAAGATTGCTGGACACTCCACCAGATTATTATGTGATGCAATATGTATATTCCAAAGCTGTTTTGGTCGAGGCTGGATAAGATCTTCTCTAAATTTCTGCAAGGAACTTTTTTTACTGATATTGCAATTAAAAACAGCGATAAAACGGTAAACGTGCTTGCCGTTTCTCTAATAAACAAATTTGTTTTTTGGCCAATGTAAATATATAATGTAAACAATGTCAGTGTGACAATTCCACAAAGGCATAGAACCAGGTACGGAATGCTTCTTGTCTGTTTTAAGTTTATGCCAGATATCAATATTCCAAAATAGAAGAATGGAATATAGTGAACAAAACCGTTTATGCACAGTAGGTTGGTGTCTATTTTAGTGCAGGACGAAATAAGCGTTAGGGCAAGTAAGATGAGGATGGATGTTGTTTTGCCGAATTTACACCATACATTTGAAAGTAAATAGAAGAAGCAGAAATAAAAGAATAGTACTAATATAAACCATAAATGAAGATAACCGTGAAGAATACCATAAAAAAGGTTGCCGTTAAGGGAAAAGGCTGGTTCAAATTGGTTCGAAAAAAGTAAATGTTGTACTATTGACCATAAAACGTAAGGGACGAGCAGGCGGATTGTCTTGTTTTTGAAGAATGACAATTTGTTAGAATACTGACCATTGCGTACTTTGATTCCAAAAATATATGCCGATAGGAAGAAAAAAGTCGGCATAGTAATCTGATTCAGTACAATGTCGAAAGAACTGTAGGTGTTTACTTTAATTCCGTCGAATGGCCAGGCGTGTGTGTAATATCCCAAAGAGTGGAACAATACGACAAACACTGTTGCGATGACCCGTAATATTGAAATACCTAAAGATTGTTTCATTTGGAAATCTTTTTTACAACTCTTGCAGGATTGCCAGCCACTACGGTCCAGGCCGGAACATCTTTTGTCACTACGGAGCCGGCCCCAACGATAGCACCTTCTCCAATCGTAACACCTTTAAGGATGATGCAATTCATTCCAATCCAAGCATCGTCGCAAATCGTAATAGGAGCGCTGTTCACATTCGACCAGTCTTTGTGTAGTATAAAGTTGTCGCCGTTTCTTATGTCCCGCAGTTCGTCGTCAATATCTTTGCGGCGGTCCAAATAGTTCAAAGAATGCGAGTCGTGGTCGTAAATTGTGCATCCCCAGGCAATAGTTACATTGTTTCCGACAGTTATGGACGAACGGCTGATGAATGTGCTGGAGCCAATGAAAGAATGATTACCAATAGTGACTATGCCTTCTTTGGACTCGAAAATAAACGATGCGTGAACGATGCAGTCTTTACCTATGCGAAGATACTTTTTGACGGAGAGTGTATCGGGGTTGTCAAGGCGGATATTGATGGGATTGTCGATAATTGTGGTTTTGTCGACATCGACAAATTGATTAATATAATTGATATGTTGTTGTTGATTTTTCTTTTTAATTAATTTACTGATAAATGGAATACGTCCAATCATAGCCTTAAGTATCATTGATGCTTTTTAAGAAATTGTCTGTATCTGTATTCCACAAAAGGATTAAAAAATAATCTTTTGGGGAGGTCTGAAGTGTTATATGATTCAGGAGACGGTGCTGTAAAAACCTTAGTGTCCATATATCCACAATGTTCACCGGAACTATCAAAGCCTATATTATTTACAAAAGAATACCTCGGATATATGCATAGGGCATTATTGTTATACATTGTGTAAGCAAATCTCAAATCCCAGGGCATTATATCTTTTTCATAGAAAAAAGAGAACATTCTGAATAAATCGTTACCACCTCTGCAAAAGAGATTCTTTTGTCTTTGAGTGAAATTTTTAAAAGAATATTTTGATTTGTCCCATTCAATTTTTTCCCATCGATCATTCCATATTCCCCATCCCCATGAACTGGGCCGATGTATTAAATACATATATTTCCTATAGCAACTTGGTATATTTATATTGCAACTGAATCCTGATATCATATATATATTTTGATAGTCGTGATACTCGACAAGACAGTCATTCATGTAATTTAAAAACATATTATGAGTAACTATATCGTCTTCGAGAACTATCGCGTATTTATAATGAAGCAATATTTGAGATACACCTCTTATAATAGATGTATCAAGTCCAATATTCAAAATGGATTCTTTTATAGTTATGCTTTTGAATCCATCAATGGTGTGGATGTATTGACGTACTTTTTTTATTTTGTCAAGACACTCTTCGCTGGCGTCAGTTTTGGGCCCGTCGGCAAAAATGAACAGGTCGCTTTCTGTGGCCAGTTCGTTTTTCTGTAGTGCCTCGACGGTCTGTTGGGTGTGCCAGGGTCGGTTGTAGACGAAAAGTATGATGGGGGCGAGCATTTTGGGAGGCATTTGTGACTGGATTTGATTATTTTGCATTAATTCTCTTAACCAATCTATAAAGTTTTAATAAATAATTATTAATTTTATAGTCAGTATGATTTATTTTATTATATATAGTCTGTTTAACATTCATAGATATTATTACATAATATGAGAGTGAATATTATTAATATGAAGCTCACTTCTACGACAAAAATAGCTCTTAGCTAAAAAACACAATATTAATGTGTATTGTACTTTTCACCTAATGAAATATGAGTACTGTTACCTATATGCGATAGTAATTATAGATTTCCTTAGAATTATCTTGTGCGGCATTATGTACAATCACTAATGTCTATTAAAAATTGTTAATTTGATTTGTATATAATATATTTTCAATAATTTGCGTAGCAAAATGCTTGTCGCACTTTTGAAAGCGTTATCA
>CADBDA010000006.1 GCA_902793295.1 uncultured Bacteroidota bacterium | reverse complement strand
ACATGTCGGTGACCAATCCATAATACTTGTCCCTTTTTTCGATTCGATATTTAAACATGTTGACTTCCTTTCCGAGTCAACTTTTTTCAGTCCAATACACACAGATTCCATTTTAAAGAAACGTCAATTGTTCCATTTTATTACAGGTGGTAAAATCGTATCACATAAATACTAAAAAGAATATTATTCTTTATATATATATTATATTATTTTAATAATTGCCACTCACCCTTGATTTTAGAATGTTCCGAACTGATATATCCCAATCTCTTTAACTCATCAATGGCTCGTTGAATTGTTCGTTCACTAACACCGAGATTGTCCGCAAGCCAAGAGTATTTTGCCTTGCGGTTCATTTTGATGGTCTCGTAAACATTTTTAACGAGTAGCGTTGGGAAATCAAAATCAGCCAAATTTGTCTGTTTTTGCGTCTGTTTTTCTTCTGAAACAGACAAATCTGTCTGTTTTTCATCGGTGCTTTCTGCCAAATTTGACCGTTTTTGATCATCCTCCATCAAAAGTCCATTGGCAATGGCTGCTTTCATCATTCGTTCTGCTCTTGGCGATTTGTTTTCCGTTACCATGACAGCCGTCTGATATGAGAAGTCATATATAGCATCTCCGTTTCCATTCGCTTTCAGTTCCTTTTGCACTCGCAGTACGCCACGACTGTGACGATTCACAAAACCAAGCACTTTCATAGCCTCCGCAACCACTATATTCCGGTAGTCGTTCACATTCGGGAAATTATCGACGTTAGCCCTGCCATATAGACCACCATGATTCATTATTTCTATTCGGTCATCGTATTGATAGAACTGGATGGGACCATTGCTTGTATAGTCTCTATGGCAGATGGCGTTCATTAGAAGCTCGCGAGTGGCCCAATCGGGGTAATCTGCGACTTGCTCTTCTTGCAAGGCGGTAACTGGTATCGGACGTCGGTTGGAGATGGTTGTCTTAATAAAAGTATCCAATTCTGGTAAGGTGGTACAAAGGTTGTCTTTGAACTCGTGTTCAGTCAGAATATCCCCGGCCCTGTCTTTACCTGCAAAACGCACATATTGAACATACGCACCAGGAATAAAGCGACGAAGATTCTTTGCGAAGAATAGCATACCCGCATTTGTCGGGCAGTCGTATCGAGTATCGAAGAATCCAAACGCACTTAATTGGAGTTTCACATCTCGACGGTCTGACTCCAGTTCCTCGTCGTTTATGGCTTTTGGGAGATAATAGTGCTTGAACTTTTGCAAGTCCAAATCGTCAATCGTTGCGTTTAAACATGGCGACGAATCAAAAGATGTCACATTTGAGCGTCGTTTTTCCATTAGAATGTGCTCGTCATTTTCGTTGGCGACACCCTTTCTGGAGCCTATTCTAATCCATATACGTCCCTTGTATCTGACAGGAGGAAACACGGCAGGTTCCACTTTTACCATCACGATGTCGCCCTCTTCCAACGAAACCTTTTCCACTGTCATTGACGGCTGCGGCTGAATGTTACCATCTGTGCGAATGGCAGCCACATTCTTCAGCAACTCATCAGTAACATTAACACCTTTTACTGTGCCGTCATCCTCCACACCAAGAAACAAAAATCCAGGCTGTTGATGATTCGGTAAGTCGTTGGCAAAAGCACAAATGGCCTGACCGAATTTGTCGGTGTTAGTGGTTGATACGGTTCTTTCCACTCGGTCACTTTCTAAATCATCGAGCAATGCTCTTATGTCTTCTTTTGTAATCATAATCATTAATTTGCAGAATCTCCTGCCATTTGTGTTTTTATTTCCCCTTATATCTTTCCCATTAATTCAAACAAATATTCCTTTGTATTGTTCTATAATTTTGTTGATTGCCCTATCAGAGAAGCCTGTCGCCTTCAATATACAAAATAGCAACAAAGTCCTTAATTTACCAGTTAGTGACAACAAGTCCTCTCCATAAAGAATATGTTCCTTGGATGATTTCTTCAATAAATGAGAGTAATAGTTTCTCGAATCAGCTGCTGCATCAATATCCAGCGAATACTTGTTCATCGAAGGAATAGAAGTCAGTTCGGAACTCAGAATCTTCAACATTTCATTTATTGATGTGTTTTTCTTTTTGGATTTATTGTAGTTGTCTTCTCTGTATCTTTGCCAATAACCATCAATGGCCTGGATAACTGTAAGAAAATAAATGCTAATGTTATTGGTATTAGGAATAATACTATCTACTAGGTGGTCAGTTAATGGCGCTGTTTCACTATCCTCTGATATCCAATGATGTATTATTTTTGAGAAATCGTCTTTT
This sequence comes from uncultured Bacteroidota bacterium, assembly GCA_902793295.1. Lineage (GTDB taxonomy): Bacteria > Bacteroidota > Bacteroidia > Bacteroidales > P3 > Colimorpha. The sequence continues at coordinate 128,404 of CADBDA010000006.1, read as the reverse complement.
ATAATATCGTGGTTAAAGAGGAAATGCGGTGGCCGAACTATTTTATTTTGCTCTTTATCTCCTGATAAATAGACAAAAGATGAGTTATAATAAATCTTCCCGGAGAGGTTTGTTTGAGGATTGGAAAGATCTTGTATTTTTATTTCATTGTGATATACTTGTTTGGTCATCGAAAAGGAAAGAAACTTCTCGAACCTTTTGATAATATGGATACTTTCAGATAGAGATAATCCTTTTCCATTCCAAAGCTCAAGTACCGTATATTGTTCGATTATCGGAGAAAGGAGAGTTCCGTCGGTTTGGCATATCCCATCATCGTATAAACGCAATACCGTGCCGTCTGCCAACTCTGAAATCGCTCTGGGATTGAGTATATCATTGTTCAAGTTCAGTTGAATGGAAACACTTGTGGGATTTTCCTCAACATCATAAGTGATGCTTTCTTTCAACAGATTAGGTATGCACCAGTAGGACAACTCGGGTATCTTGGCCAATATTCTGTAATTATATTTTTCAGTAAGGCTGTTACAATGCTTCCCATACATCATAACCCTTACTCGATATGACACAATTGCAAAAGTGCTTGCAAAATTCCGTTTTGGAGCAAATCGACGTCCCCAAAGGGAAATCAGTTTTGCATTTTCGTCTATTCCTAATATTGTTCTTTCTCCGTTGAGATTTGAAGTCCAATCACCCATTGGATTATTCTCATCAGAATCAAAACTACCAATTAAATCAAGAATAATCCTACCATCCGAGAATCTTGTCAAAATTCCAGGCACTCGTTGACTTTCTTTTTCAGATAGCCACCAGAAACCTCGGTATTGTGTGACAATATTGTTTTGCAAATCTACCATATTAAACTTTGGGAATTCTTATTTTTCTTTTGTGATGGTGTTTCGGGGTCGACAATAAGGAATTCGTCGCATATCAAGTCATTAAGATGAATATACTTACATAAATGTTTAATCCAACGACTCTGGTTCGTCTTCGTCGGCAGCTTTCTCTGTTTTGGGGCGAACAATACTCTGAATGAGGTTTATGAAGGCATCTTGATTGAGGAAGTGTGATTCGTCTTCATCAAGTTTCTCCTTGATAACCATAAGACCATAGTTGATATACTCCTCCATGGTCATCATTAGTGCATTCACCGTTTCATTAGGTGTCCAACGACCTTTATCCAGTTCATACCAATTAATCTCAGGCGTTTTCGCCACTAAAGCGATAAACATATACTCTCTCAGTTTGGGATAAGCGCGACGACCTTTTTTTGAATCTAAATTACCCCAGAACTGGATGGGTTGTCCAAGGTCTTTGATATCAAGGTCTTCGTTCAGTGCCAACTTCTTGTTGGAATAGAGACCGATGAAGAAAGCCATAATCAAAGCCTCGTATCCAGCTCCTAGAATCTTTGCTTTTGAATCAGAAGCCTCATTCGTACCTTTACCAAAGTCGCATAACTTTTTAATCACTTCGTCATCGTAGTGCTTTTCGTACGATGGATTCTTACGTCCCCAAAGCTCAAAGAGTGAGACGAATCTCTCGCTGTCGAATTTACTATTCTTTACTGCCATGTTTTACTCCTTTCTAATTAATCGGTTCAATTCTGGTTTCAATCGTAGCCAGGTTCTTTTCGTCGAACGGACGTTTCTTCTCAATACGGTATTTCTTACCTTTGATTGACTTAAGCCGTTTCGTGTCGATTGATGATGAGCCGTCAGCGTTCTCGTTAAGGAAGCTCTTTGTGACAATAATTGTTTGTTTGTTTATTTCGCCAATTACACCAAAGAAGTCGCTTTCTTTGGCAGCAGTAAACGACGAGGTAGGAGCATCAAAAATCAGAGGATAGTCATCCTCATGTTTTATTGTAGTAAGTTCAGCCACTGCAAAGAGCAACGACATATACATAGTGGTTTTAAGTGCTGTATTGGGATTGTAGATACGAGTACCGTCGGTATCAATCAGCATCAGCTCAGCACTTTCATCGGCTTTTTCTACAATATGAGCCTGGCCACGGAAGTCTCCACGATTAAGCCGTTCCAGATACTTGTTGGTAGTACTCTCCAGTTGTGCCAAGAACTCTCGTTTGTTACGCACTTTGGCAGACAAAAAAGCTTCTGCTATTCGCTGCATGGCGATGCTGGTACGAGCATATGTTGCAGCCACAGATTCTTCAGAAATCTGACTATACTCTTCCTGATATTCTTCTAATTTCTTGCGATGTTCGTCGATTTGGCGTTTTAAGTAATCAGATTTGTTCTCAGCGTTATTCTTCTGCTTCCACCATTCAGAGATATTGTTAAAAGCGGATATTAGTTGTTCCTCAGTAAGACCATCTGTCTGAGCCAAAATCTTACGTTTTTGTTCTTCCTCTTGTTCGAGTTTTGCCTGCAAGCCATCAGCTATCTGGTGATTGCTTCGATTCTTCTCAATCTCTGTCTGAATGATTAAGGGTAAGCGAGTAAGCCAGTTCATTCCATTATGCAATACGGTATAACGGTTAACCAGCTCTCGAATAAACTCCCGTTTGAAAAGAGTATCTTCTTCCTCTTCATCGTTATTATGGGTTTCTTTTAGGGAAGCCAAATAGTCATCAAGGTGTTTCTTCATTGTATTATATGCAGCCGACCCTTTGGGGGCAGGGGTGCCGCAAACTTTACACACTTCATCATGCAACATCTCTCGCATAGTATTCTCGTCAGGAATATTCAATGCAAGAGGGACAAATCCTTGGTTTATTTCCTCCTGCATTTTCCCGGCCATTTTCTTCGCGCCCTGTTCACGTTGGTATTCCCTCTCCATGCGACGTTGCTCTTTGTCGAGCGTTGCAACCATATCACCATATTCGCGAGCAATGGGTTCAAATCCCATCAAAATCCACATCTCGTCAAGTAAGCGAAATGTGTAATTCTCAGAAATGCCATGATATGCTTTCGCTATCTTTTCTTTTAAAGTCGCTATCCTGTTATTGGTCGAATTAAGCAACTCCGACGACTCCTTATTTTTCTCTAATTCGTCAAGCAATGTTGCGAAGTTGACGGCTTCTTTCTGTGAATTTTTCAATTCTTCGCTTCTGTCCCTAATGAAATCCGATTCATTCTTTATCAGGGATCTTAACCGTTCAGCCTCTTTACTATTCTTCCGATCAGCCTTCATTGCGTTGTCAGCTGCATCTTGAGACCATTTTTGAGCCTTCCCTGTAAAGTCAATATATGGGTCAAAATCGCGTATCTTACTGAATGTTTCCACTAGGTAGCTCATTGCTTCCTCTTTATTGAAAATATTCAGTTCTTGCTCGCCTTTGAATAAGCAATATTTTCTAATTGATGCAGAGAAATCAATATCAAACAGTCTTTTTGCTGCATCACCTTCACGCACCTCTTTCTCACTACCATTCTGAACAAAAAGACAATGCATATAGTTTGATGTTGAAACAGAGCCATCCTGTGCTTTTGTGAACTTGAACGACTTCTCTACTATCTTTTCATTGCGTTCGCTTTCGTATGTCATTGAAACTTTGACTACTGCTGATTCATTAGGCATCATCTCGGCAATCTTTTTCTTCGAGATATATTTTGTGTCAACTTTAGGTTTGTTGTCAACAGTGTCAAACAACCATTCCAATGCCTCGAAAAGCGTTGTTTTTCCATCGCCATTAGCACCAATAATCAGAGTAAGACCTTCTCCGACATCCATGCTGTTACTTCCATAATAGCTTCGGAAGTTCTCGATTGAAATATTCTTGATTATCATAGGAACAAGTTATTATTCAAATGGGTAAATACTTTCTTGTAAACCTCTTTCTGCTTGGAGGAATCCATCGAACCGTCCAGTTCGCGAATAATACGTGCCACACTCGCAATAACAGCGTTATCGTTATGCAACGCCTCTTGCAAATCGATGTCATTTATTTGCTCAGCAGCATAACCATACTGCTTCATTAGTTGCTCGTTATTGAGCACCAATTGCAACATTCTATCTTTCTGTGTCATGGTTAATATGTGTATTGTCAAACATGTTTAATCCATAATAATTCATCACATAAATCAATTCCATCTGCGCCTGAGATGGATTCTCGGACATAGATGAAAAATCATATACTCTTTTCAGTTCACCTGCCAAAAGCGCTTGCTCCATGCGATAGCTTTGAGTATCTGGCATTACCCTTGGTATCACAACCAAGTCGTGGATATATGAGTATTTCTTTTCTTTGTGTGTTCTAAGAACACGTCCACGCCTTTGGATGAATTGTCTCGGATTTCCAGTACTTGCACAAAATATTGCAAGTTCACTACGAGGTACATCTACACCTTCATCCAAACACTTCATCGAGGTTAGAACCTGAAGTCTTCCAGCTGCAAAGTCATCTAATATTCTGTCGCGATCTTTTGTATCACCTGTAAATTTCCTTACGGTAACGTATTTATCCACATCACATACGGCTTGTGTATATATATCTATCAGGTGCTCGGAATCTTGATCATCATTTACGGTTTCATGGTCTTCAAAAATATCGGCTCCCTGTTCGTCTGGATTGGTACCTTCTGGGACATAAACAAGAGTGTATTTGAGAGAACCCTGCTTTTCAAAATGCTCAGTAATAATCTGCCGGAAGGCAGGTAATTTATTTGCGGCTTTATGTATAATGCGTTTTCGCGCCAATAACAAAGCCATCAAGATGTCATCTTTTTTGTCGAAAGTCCCACTATTGAAATTGAAATATCGAGATATTTTCGATGACAATTCAGCATATTGCTCCATTTCCTCGTCAGTCAACTGTACTATGTGGGGATAGTAATAGTATCGACAAAGGACGCCATTCTTAATCGCTTCCTCCATGGAATACTCATAGGTGTATTTCTCTTCTGCACCAAAGAAATGTCCAAGTCTACGGTTGGTTTGTTCATCAAACTGTCTTTCTGGCGTTGCCGAGAGTCCTATTCTTCGTAGGTAGTTGATACTGCCAAGTTTCTTTAGTATTCCAGGGGCACCCATATTATGAGCTTCATCAGCAATCAGCAACATTTGGTTGCGGGAGAAACCATTCAGCATGTCGAATACATTCTGACGGGCAAAAGAACTATAAGTAGCAATGATAATGAATGATACATTGTCATCATCTTGACATTGTTGCTCATCAAATTGAACTCTGCGTATATCCTCGCGCCAAGAGGCATTCTTTGAGCTAACTTTAATAACTCTTGAATATCCAAACTTCTGGCATTCATTCTTCCATTGCTCCACTAGTGTCAATGTGGGTACCAGAATAATTGCCTTATAGTAACCTTTTCTTTGATATATCTCTAACAAACAATTCAGAGCAGTAAGGGTTTTTCCTGTGCCGGTGGCCATTGCGAAAAGGCCTCGCTGTTTGTTGTTCTTCCAATTCTCGAAAGCTTCTTTTTGGTAATCACGGGGGCCTGATGGATATGGAAAGTGAGGAGTCCCGTATTCATTTTCATCCTCGCATGCAACAGTTTTACTTTGTTGAAGTACCATTAGTCTTTCAACCTTGTCTTTCGCTCTTTTCAATGATCTTTTAAGAGAAGGTGTTAGGTCAGTTTTAAGGCGATTATCGATTATCTTCTTCTCGTCATCCAATAGTTTCGCTAAATCCTTACTTTTGTATGACGATAGGATGCTGTTTCTTAAGTCGGATGGATCAATATACTCAATAAACTCATTTCCGCCCGAGAATGTTCGATCAAAATCTTCCGCGATATCCGCAATTCGGTCACAATCTGTTTCTCCGTCCCAGGAACAAAACACAGAGAAACTCTCGTTGTTTTCAATCAAAGCCGTTCTGGAAAAATTACAAGAACCTTCAAATGCAACCTTGTTGTCTTCTTCATCAAAGAACAATCCGCACTTATTGTGTGCGATTCCACCTCCACCTTTAGGTCTAACAATCTGTATTTCTATTCTATTCTCACGAATCAAATATGAGAGACAATCAAAAAAATGTTGACCTCTCTCGCTTAATGTCATAAGTAAGTTCTCGATGTTTGTTAAATCAAATGCAGGAACGAAAGAGTTGTTACTCATGCCACTGCTAATGGCCTTCTGGTCCTCATCAGAAAGAACATCATTTATTATCATCCTCATTCTTCCTCCATTGGCGATAAAAATGGCGAAGCTGTCGGATAGCAGGTTGATTGCAGACGAAGAGAAAAAACCAAGCATCAGGTCGAACTGTGTAGAATTACACAGACAATCGCTAAAGAACCCTGCTGGCTCCCATCGCGTGTTCGACTTAAAACGCCTGCCCTTTGGCCATTCTATTTCTCGCAGGTTTCCCATATCAGATGAAACAATTTGAACACATGATGTCACCACCGAGAATGTCCACCAGCGTTGTTCCTTTGTTTTGCTGGCGGTTCTCTTCCTGACGTTTGATTATATCGAGTTTAATTTGTCGCACACGTTCGGGTTTAGCTAGTTCAGCCAGACTTTCTCCCTGATTCCAGGTGTAGCCGTCTTTCTCAAACTCCATTGCTTTCTTGTACAAGTCGGGATGTTGTTCGAGAAGCCAAACCCATTCTATCTTTTGCTGGAAGAAGCAGAAATAACATCCGGAACGGCTGCGACAATATGTCCCTTGTTTTCCTTCCACATCAAAAGGTATTTCCTCGTAATAGGCAGGAACACCCACTCCGCTTTCACGCAATAGACGGAAAATGTCTTCTTTTACCAGCACATCAGTATTGTCTAGTAGAGGGAATGATACCAATTTGCCAATAGGATAATCAGTCGTCTTCAAGTACTCAAAAACGGCATGATTAAACAGGCGAATATCGTAATCGAGTAATGCATTAAGCTTCTTTGAGTAGAAGAATTGTTTATCTATTTTGCGTTTGGCTGTCTCAATTATCTCATCGTGCATCAATCCCTGCGGACACATCTGTTCATAGAGTGCCACCAACTGGTCGAGATTATCGTTACCGAGAAACTTGTTGATGACATCAAGGCTCCAAATGTTTTTGCGGAAAGGAAAGACCGCCTGAATATTCGGTTTGGAGGAGATATAACCATCGCGGTCTTCGTCACCACGGATGCCGACGTATGATACAGCCATATCGTCACCAACATATCGTTCAAACTCTTGCAACTTCATCTTCTGGGTACACCATCTGGCTTGAGGTGAAGGAAGAAAACCACCAGCCGCCTTAAGAAAATGGTGGAACGGTGTGGGTTCAGGGCTATCTTTAGCCGCACGCAAGCGAACAATCTTTCCCAAATATGCTTCGAGACGGTCAATGAGCAACTCTGTTTCGGCCAATTCACAACCCGTATCAGAATTGTAGTACTCTATCTTCAATTCAGGATATTTCTGTTTGAGATAGATGGAAAGAGCTGCGCTGTCTTTCCCTCCAGATATGCCTAATATGTGCCTTACGTTCATTTCGTCAGTTTCTTGTTTAGTATTGACAGAAGTGTGCAAACGACCATATTGTCGTCTCCTTTAAGCAACTTTCCTATTTCCTTCTCCAACTTTGCAGATGCCGCCTTATCTTTTTCCGGCAACTTGTAGGTCATTGTTCTAACATTTGTCCCTCGGTTTGTCACCATATCAATGGAATAGGCATCACTCTTATCGTTCTCATCGAGCACTTTTGAGATATCTGCGTATTTTTCGCACTCACGGAACATATACACCAGATCTTCTGTCAGTTTTTCCTCTTGCTCATCTCGCATTGTATCAAGTCTCTGCTCCAATATCGTATAGCATATCGACTGATACCATTGAATACGATTGTCATATTCCGTGGTGGCGTGCTGGTAGAATTCACGCTGTTTGTCTGTCAGCAAATGGGTTTTGATATTTGCAAGTCTTTCGCGTATTTCAAGAATATACTCGTTGTAATCATAAGAATCAAGTCTTAACCCCTCAACAACACATTGCTCAATACGATCTATTAGCTGAGTGTAGCATGTGCGTAATTCACGGATGGCTCTTTGGACAATATCACCATACTGGTTGATGAATTCTTCTTGCTTCAATTGATTCTTGTCAAAACCGAGTGCTTCCGGCAAATCCTCAAAGAACGCTTTCTCTGGATCTTTTGCTTTTGATAGAACCTCGCGAAATCGCAGAGTTGATTCGTGGTCAAGTTTCCGAGTATGTTTTGTATAATCATTCAACCTCGCATAGAAGGCCAGAAATGGTTTAATGGTTTCAATGAAACTTGTATTGGTAATAGCAAATTCGTCCCCAAGGTTCACAAACCGACGATATTGATTAAAGAAACCAAGTTTCACTCCATCTACAGCAAACTTCTTGACCTCAAAATCAGCAGGGTGTTTCTGCAGCAACTCAAAGAATTCCATATTCACATTCGGAATGAAAGCTCCGGTGTTACTATCGTAGAGAGCATATTCCTGTCGTCTCATGAATAGATAGGTTGGAATCCAAAAATCAAGCAATCCCTGTTTTACTTTATATGGGCGATTGGAAAGAAGTTTTATCAACTCAGATACCTTGCGAGATTTGTTGACTGTGGTACTGAGAAAGTCTTCACAAGCCTGCCATATTGGCATAAAACCATCGTTCGAAGGTTTGTCTGCAAATTCCCCTTTGATATGCAACCCGGTGCTCTTCAAAAGAGAATAGTAGATGGTCTTCTCCGGAGGAAATTTGTCCTCTGGGAATCCCATATCGGTTTCCTGATTGTGTTCTACGAGTTGTACAAGATAATTCTTTCGAGCAGCAGAAATAGTTCCACTCAGTTTGTGTTTGTTACACAATTCATTGCTTAATACAGGCGTGAGCGGATAGACTTTGTCGCACACAGTAGAGATCAATCTATTGAAATCGCGATGAGATTCAACACATTGCTCCTTGCCATTGAACACCCACACGACACGACCACGATAAGAGAAAAGGTTGTCGCTGATAGCCTTGTTCAACAAGCTTTCTTCGTACTCCTTCATTTTCTTTATCTCAGAGACGGCAACACGATCGTTTTTGTCCAGCACTCGATCGAGAAGATACGAGTATTTCTTGATGTTATGAAGGTGGTCAACAATATTGTTGGTGTTAAGGAAGACGGCAAATATTAAGGCGTTGTCTGAATCTGTACTTGCTTTCTTAACTACATCCAGAATATCTTTTTGGGTGGAGAATATCAGTTCAATATACCCGTCTGTATCTCCGGACGGTGAGATGTTCATTGGAGCATCAAGCACCAGATAGTCGAAGAATCTCGGAGTGCCTTTTTGATAGAAATGCGCTTTTACAGGCGATATGCGTTTGTTGAAGAAAACATTCAACTCATCAACAAACGCAACCGGACGAGGAACAACAAGCGAAGCCTCGCGTATTTCTGCTTCAATATCTACATCTGTTCCCTCGAACAACATCAGACGTTCTCTGTAAGTCGCATACCGAACAATCTTCTTCTCTTCAAGTTTGCGGATTATCTCATCAGCACCAGTTATCATCATTGCTGATTGTGCATATTCCGAGAACTGTTTTTCATCCAACTTAAATCCAGCAACTCCAAACAGATTGAGCAATCCAATGGCTTTTGTAAGTCCTATGGCCGCTATCATTTGCTCGTGGTCTTCCCAAACTTGTCCCTCAACTCTCTCAATGGCCACTTGCATAGCATTCCAGTTCATAATATCAACGTTCGTGTCTCGTATGTATGACTGGAAATTGTACACTATGTAGTCGTATACGTCAACGAGATTGTATGTGAGATTTTCCTTGGGCGAGAAGTCGGAAACCGACCCGTTTCCTTTGGATGCCAAAAACGTGAATAGAGAGCGCTCATTCTGTCCATACTTACGAATGGCGGAGGTAACAACATATGCTGAAAACGGGTCAAGAGGATAGATTTGCTCTGCTGACTGGAGAGTAAACTCTGGAGAAACCATATGTGTTTCTTGCGCCAACTTCCAGAGTTTTTTGATGGCCTTTGTGGGTTTGTCGTGTTGTACAGTATATTTCTGCGCTGCAAGTTGCAAGGTCTGTTCTATGGGTTCCACAAAGGGTATCTCCTTAAAACGACCTTTCACTTTCGTCCACTCGTTCAGTTGCTCTCGTGAAAGATCCTTTGCATATGCCCCAAAGTTTTGATGCAATGATGTAATGAAAAGCATTTGCCTATCTGCGCCATTGGCAAATTCAGCTATCTTCTGCAAAAGATAGAGTTCTTTCTCCGGATTATGATTTGCTGCATGTTCCAGAACTTTGCCAAATTCATCTATCACAAGAACTAGGAACTCTCCCTTTTTCTGACAGACGCTATAATGGTGTTTCACCTCATCTACAGCGCTGATGCGACTCTCCTCCACACCAAGCGCTCTTTTGAGCAACACGGACAACTCCTCATAGTCACCTACTATATTAACGATGTTGTATTTATCAGTTGACGAAAGAGTCGACGAGTTGAACAAAAGGGGCTTCTTGTTATGCCCCTTTAGGTCAGATTCAACAGCAAGAAGGAAGCTGGATTTTCCTGTACCATATGAGCCAACTAGAGTAAAGGAATGAATGCCTGCATGAAAATCGTCAATGATAGTACGGATACTTTGCCGCACATTAGGAGTGGCAATATAACTTGAACTATCGGAGAATCCGTTCTCAAGATTAGCGGAGAGGGATATTTTATTTGCCATAGTAATTGTCTAACACTTTGTAATAATCTACATCCCCGACAAGTTGTATTTGTCGTACACCTGCCACATCACTATAGGAAAGCAGATCTGGATAGTCGGTTGAAAGATCGCGTAGCATACCGGTTGTTTCACTGTCGGTCATACAGTAGGTGAGGCCAATACGGCTTTGGATGGTGTCAAAGGGGATGCTGTTGTCACCTGTTTCACTTCGCAGCACAAGGAGTGCGCACAGAAAGACGGCGGGGATGATAGGACGCTTTCCTTCGACATTGAAATAGTAGTTGTTGTCCTCGTTGTTTTGACGGATAAGGTCAAGGTCAATCATCAGCGACGAGAAGTCTTCGTTGCCCTGCGGCTTGCGGGGAAGGCAATAATTCTGCAAAAAGACGGCAATATCCTTCTTCACGGTGTTCGCGTTGAAGAGCTTCTGCTTGCCGGCTTCCGCCATCTTAAGTGACACATAGTTTAGCACCTGTTCGCGGTCGAAAGTATTGCGTTCACGTTGAAGACCACAGAAGAGCATCCGATAGATGGACGCTTCTCCGTTGTTTACAAGTACGAAGTGAAGTAGTTGTAAAGAGGCTATATCTTCCAGATAACGGTCGCAGCCATTATTATCGTCAAAGATATAGTGAGCCAGAGTAGTGAGTTCGGAGCCATCAAGCAGGCCGAAGACTCGCATCCAATAGCGGATAGAAGTCACCATATTCTTCCCCACCCCAAGATGCACCACAGCGTCTGGTGTATTGAAATCGAGTCCTGCGCAAACGAAATCGTAGCCTTTCTTCAGCCAGAGGGTTTTGCAGGGGAACGACTCGTGTCCCGAGAAACAGTATTTTGTCACTTGCGTGTCTGTCATTCATTTCAGTGTCCGCAAATCTCCGACGGAGCGTTTAAATCCAACAATAAGAACAGCATGAGACTTATGTGCAATTGGCAATGCCATTCTATACTTTATACTTGATATCAAGTACATTAAATTTGCAAATATACGCAAAATTTTCAAAACCAAGCCCTTTCAAAGCAATATTAATCTGTAAATAGGCAAAAATCAACGGATTATAGAATGTATTTTTTCGCTAAAAGACGCTAAATATCAGATAATTTGGCCTATATTTTTATAAATTATTTTATTTATAATAGAGAATTCCAAATTAATATATATTTCAAAACCAACAAAATGAGTTCCTCACTGACATTTAATTTATTAAGGTGTTCGGTTCCCCCACGGGGTTCTCAAAAAGAAACAAAAGCACCCAGCACTAAGGGTGAAAAATCGGGCGACATCACAGCCTATAGCAAATCGAAGCTGTCTGGTAAGCCGATATGCAGAAAGACAATCAAACCCATAATGCAGCAGTTGAAGGTCAACGGAAAGACGCTCAAAGAGTCTTTGCTTGATTTACCGCGTTTCACTCTTTATTTCATACTGCATGGCAAAGTCATACAACAATACCTTGATTTGTTCGCGATAAACTCAGGATGCGCACCGCTTACCGTGGACGACGTAAGGAAGGTAATAGCGGACAACAGATTGGGCGAACAAATCGACATAGAAAAATACGACAAATACGACATCGCCAACAAAGGCTGCAACATCGACGATCCGTTTGTCATCGAATACGACAGCGGTTATGTACCGATTGAACACTGTATGATGGAATACATCCTGGGGCCGTTCTGCCATGAAAGATATGAGAGACAGAAACTATTTGAACAGGAAGGACGATTCTACGACATCCTGGATTTTAAACCGCTTAACGGAAATGGTGTATCTGAAACCTACTATTTCGACATCACCAAAGGCTTTCGCCGGGAAATAGACACAAAAAAAAACAGGACTGACGTCCTGCTCAATTTTGATTTAGGTAGGCTCGGATGTTGTTTTTTTCGCATCAGTTTCTTAAAGACTTGGAAAAGTTGTGGGCAATGCGTTTATACATTCCGTTTTTGCTGCCTTTGTGGGCGGCTGGCATCTTCCGTTTTGTCTCGTCGGACACCATACGTGTTTTTCAGACTGCAAATTATTATTTTGTAATAGCAGAGATATTGTGTGAAAAAAAACGGAGCCTATTGAGTACTCCGCCGTGATTGTAATGAAATATCGTGGTATGGCTATTACTCATCACAATTTACCGCAACAGCCATTTCCATATGGGTACTACATCGATGGTAACGCCGTCTTCGGTAATCTGGCGCTCTGTGTCCCAGGTAATTATCATTCCGTGATAATGTTTGTAAGCCTTCAGAAATTTTACTATTCCCCCCACTTCACGCTCGTAAGTGGTGCTGTCGTCAATGTTGAACGACACCTGTATGGCCAGATTGTCCTCTGGAACACAGAAATCCACCTCTACACCTTTGTTGTAATAGAACAGCCGCTGTTCGTCGGGAGTGCTGGGATACTGTCGATTTAGTTGAACAGCCACGAGGTTCTCCAACAGTTTGGTTTCGCCACCCACAAAGAAAAGACCAAGAATGCCATTGTCTGCAAAATAGCGTTTCATAATGGTCTGTTGTTCGGTGATAGGTGAGATAAGATTTGGTATGGAGATAATAAGATAGGCATCCTCCATGTAGCTGAGATAATCTTTTAACACGGTGGGGCTGATGTTGTCGCCAGTCGACTTGATGATATTCTCCAGTCTTTTAAGGGTGGTGGGTTGCATCACGCACTCAGCCAACTTGCGAGCCAGCAACCTGAGAATGCGCGGGTTGCGGTTTTTGTTGCGCTCCACAATGTCTCCCATCAGTATCTTCTGATAGAGCGAGGTGATCCACTCACGCTTGTCGACCTTGTCGAACGACTCAGCGAAGCCTCCATAGTTAAAATACTCGGCGAAATGTCGAATTACCGCCCGTCGCAGGTCGGAGGAGAACTCCCAGTTACGGGTGAGACTGACACTATGGTAGTCCAGATATTCCTTAAACGAAAATGGATAAATATGTCGTTGGACGTAGCTTCCGCCAAGGGTGGAAGCGATCTCATGGCTGAGCATTTTGGCGTTGCTGCCAGTGATCATCACCTTGCGCTTCTCCTCGGTCAAACGACGGGCTAATTTTTCCCATCCGTCGATATTCTGTATCTCGTCAAGATAGATATATGGGCGTTTCTGGTCATACAATTCCCAATATGAATCAATTATTAGTCCTAATTCATTTCCTTTGATTGGCGCAATGCGTTCATCCTCAAAATTGATGTATAGGAAATCTTCCACCTTCATCACACCCGATGAGAGCTTCGACAAGATGTCCTGATATAGGGTATAAGACTTGCCCGCGCGACGGATGCCGATAAGCACATAACTTGACTTCGCATCGAAAATAACGCCCCGTTGCAACAATTTCACCTGACTGATTTGCTGCTGTTTTTCAACGATAACGCTCTTAATGAGTTGTTTATCAATAATATTATTCTTAAATATACTTTACAAACATACAAAAACATTATAAACTATACTTAAGAAAATAATAAAAAAATACTGTCGTCAGAAAAAGTGGAGTTTGACGGAAAATCATTTCAAACCAAGAAAATCAATGCTGTATTTGAACTGATTGATAACGAAACCAAGCAGTTACGGGCAACAAAAAAGGACTTGCCAACTGACAAGTCCGTCTTGGTAGCGGGGGAAGGAATTGAACCTCCGACCTTTGGGTTATGAGCCCAACGAGCTACCACTGCTCCACCCCGCACTATTTTTCTGTTTTGCGACTGCAAAGATACACACTTTTCACGAACTGACAAAACTTTTCAAACAAAAAAATTCACCTTATCCGCTCAAGACGCTATAAGCGAAACGGATAAGGTGAATCGTCTATGGTACCAAAAAGCATCAAAAATCAGTATTTTTTGACGATTTTGGCATTCTAAATATCACTTTTTGCCGTAATTATCGAGGCCTTCGTTCAAAAACGCCATAAATTTCTCCACATCAGGAGAATAGGAGTAATTATCCTTGGTCAGCGGTTTGTTTTCCGGGTCGTTGGCATCGATGATGACATAGTAGGGCTGCGCATTCATCTGGTAGCGGCTGCGCTGGAAGTAGAGGTTCTTCTTGCCCAGCTTGTCGAGCTCGCGGCCGTTGTTGTCGGTCACCCGGTCGGCCGGATCCAGCGTGATGCTGTTGGCATCACAATACAATGCGCAGAGCACAAAATGCTCGTTCAGCATCTTCTTCACGTTCTCGTCCGTCCACACCGACTGCTCCATCAGTCGGCAGTTGCCGCAGTTGATGCCCGTAAAGTCGATGAAAATCGGCTTGTTCTGCTGCTTGGCGTAGGCTTTGGCCTCGTCAAGGTCGTAGAACTCGTGGTATCCGGGAACACTATATTTGTGGAGCTCCTCCTTATATTTCACATCGGTGGGGAATTCTGCCGCCGAAATGGAGTGGCCCGACTCGGTGACCAGTCGCTCGATGTTGAAATCCTGCGTGTTCATGGGCGGGATGAAGCCCGAAATGGCCTTCAGCGGGGCGCCGAACATGCCGGGGATCATATAGACCACAAAACTGAACGAGGCGATGATCAGAGCCAGACGGATGACGCCGATATGCTGCACCTCCTCGTCGCCTTTGAATTTGATTTTGCCCATGAGGTAGATGCCCATCAGCGCGAAGATGACAATCCAAAGAGCCAGGTAGACCTCACGGTCAAGCAGTCGCCAGCCCCAGAAGAGGTCGGCCATGGAGAGGAACTTGAGACCGAAGGCCAGCTCGAGGAAAGCAAAGACGATCTTCACCGAGTTCAGCCAACCGCCCGATTTCATGTTCTTCAGCACCGACGGGAAGAAAGCCAGCAGCGTGAACGGCAAGGCAAAGCCGATGCCGAAGCCCAACATAGACACCAAGCCAATCCAGCGGTTGGTGGTGGAAGTGGCAAATTCGACCAATGCCGCGCTGATAATGGGGCCCGTGCACGAAAACGACACCAGCACCGTAGTCAAAGCGATGAAGAACGGCGCCATCAGACCACCCTTGTCGGCCTGGGCGTCGGAGGCGTTGACCCACTTCTCGGGCATCTTGATCTCAAACAGTCCGAAGAAGGAAAGTGAGAAGATGAAGAAAATCACAAAGAAGATAAGGTTCGGAATGCCGTGGGTGCCGATAAAGTTGAGCGAATCGGGACCGAACACCAGCGAAAGCAGGGCGCCGATAACGGCGAAGATGAACACTATAGAGAATCCGAAAGCCCATGCCTGGCGACGGCTTTTGCGCTTGTTCTCACTACTGTGCATGAAGAAATTGACCGTCATCGGAATCATCGGGAAGACACACGGCGTGAACATCGTCACGATGCCAGCCAGCAGCGCGCCAAAGAAAAGGCCCAAGATCGACTTGTCCTTCTTCTCCTCTTGAGGCTGTGCTTCGACAGCTTGCACCACAGGCGTCTCCGCGGCCACAGCCACGGCCGTTTCGTCAACCGACTCCGTGTCGGCCTCTGCTGCCAACGAATCACCAGGCTCCGCAGCAGCATCGGTCAGCGTCGCCGCCGGCACCTTGAAGGTGAACGGCACATCGTCGGGGGCTATACACGACCCGTCGTTGCAGAGCTGATAGTACATCGAGCCCTTCACTTCGAACGGTTTGTCGCTGTTGCGTTTGATTTTCTGACGGAAAGTGGCCTTACCGCTAAAGGAGCGGACCATGCACTTGAACACCTCGTCCATCTCCTCGTGGGGCTTGGGTTCCACGACGCCGCCCACACGCTTGTAGCTGGCGTTGTTCTCGAAGGTGAACTCCGCCGGTATGGGGCCGTTGGGGTCCGACTTTTGCGAATAGAAATGCCATCCGGGCTCCAGCGACAGCTGGAACTGCAACTCGACCTCGTCGGCCGACAGCTCCTTCACATTGAATTTCCAATGGGCCGGATTGATTTGCGCAACGGCAGTCACCACCTGCAACATGCAGAGGGCAAGGACCAGTGCTTTGAGTGCTTTCTTCATATAAATCACTATTTTACGATTAGACTATCTTTTTGATAAAACATGCAAAAATACATTTTTTTTCACACACTCAAAAAAAAAGTGATAATGGCGGCCAATTTTATTTTTTTATGTAATTTTGCACCATCCAAAGGGGCCGCCGAAAACCTTATAGAGTAGGCATAATCAATTAATACACAATACAAAGTATGAAAAAAATCGTTTTAACTCTGGCTATCATCGCCACCGTGGCATGCTTCAGCTCATGCTCCAAAAAATGCAACTGCAAATTCGCCAACGGCAGCGAAGTGGAGTACGACCTCGACGAAATGAACGAGCAGTTCAGCTCCTACGGCGTCAGCATCGACAAATGCTCCGACATGAACATTGACGGCGTTGTCAAATGCAGCTAAGAAAAACTTTAAACTGAAAAGGTAACGATTACAGACCCCGAAAGATCTGTAAGTCATTTCAATAAGTGCATCGTTCCACCTCTAGTTTTCACTTTCTTAAAAAAGGCTTTCTTTCCAAGGAAGCCTTTTTTCATTCACCCCTACCCTGGGAAAAAAAGGAGGAAAGCACCTTCCCAAAAGAGAAACCGAACAGACGGCAAGCAACCCGTCTGTAAAAACCATCCAACTAAAGAAATCCTAACGCCCCATGGCGGAGCGTTCCGTTATCAAACCATTATTTCAAGTTGAATTTCAACTTCTTCTCACCTTTCACCGTACGGATAAAGAGCGTGTAATTCGCCTTGGGCATACGGCTGATGGTGATGCGCGCCTCGTTTTTGTATTGCGGTATGGTGCGGATGCTTTCACCTTTCTCGTTCACAAATTCCACCTCCGCCATGGGGCTCTCCATCGTTATGGTGATATATCCCTGTTCCAGATAAGGGTTCACCACCACCTTTTCGCCCGAAGTGCCTTCCGCCACCATGCCCGACGAGGCCACGAAGTCCTGTTCGAAGCGGGCCCCGGTCACCACGCTCAGCTTGCGGCTGGCCGGTTCGAAGGTGCGGCCATCCAGCTGCGGTGTCAGCGTAAGGGTGGCATTGGTGGCCACCTCGAGGTAGTATTCACCATTCGCGTCCGTCACGGCCTGATGCGTGGCGTCGCCCACGGTGACACCGGACACGCCGACGCCCCGTTCGTCCACCACACGTCCCATAATCGGCTGAGCCGCGAAGCGTACCAATCCTTTCAAGCTGCTGCCGAACCACTTAGAGCCCTGTCCGTCCACCATCACCCGACGCATCACGTCGTTAGGCAACAGGCTGTTTTTATTGTTATAGAGCCGCCAATGCTTCTCGCCGTCGAACAGCACGATGCCTTTGTCGGTAGCTATCCATAACGCTCCCGAAGGGTCGAAAGCCAGGTCATTCAGCTGGTTGCACGGCAACGGACTGTTGCCCGTGTCGTACACCTTCCACTCCTTGCCATCGTAGCGCACCAAGCCCCCCAGCGTCGCCATCCACACCACATCGTTGCGGTCGATAACAATGGCCGGCACGATATTGTCCGGCAGGGGCGAATTAGACTTTGTGTAGGAACTCCATCCGCGGTCGTCATAAACCGATATGCCGTCGTTTGTGCCGATCCATTTGCGGTTGCGACGGTCGATGGCCACGCAAAGTATAAAGTCGCTCCGCAGTTCAGAGTCGTTGGTGGTGAACTTGGTCCATTCGCGCCCGTCGTAGCGCACCAAGCCGCCCAGAGTCACACCAATCCATTTCACATCGTTGCGGTCGATGGCAATCTTCGAGATGAATTTCATCTGAAGACGCTTCATCTGGTCCTTGTGTTCCGTCCAGCGCGCGCCGTCGAATTCTATCACCCCATAGTCGTCGGTGCCTATCCACAACACGTTGTTCCCATCCACCGTCAGGCAGTTAACGTACTGTCCTTTCAGTTTCTCGTTGAACATTGAGAAGTCCGTCCATGTCTTGCCCGTCAGGCGTGCCATGCCCAAGTCGGTGCCGAACCATTTGTTGTTCTTCTTGTCCGAAGCCATCGCCAGCACCGAGTTGCCCAGCTCGGAATTGGACATGTTGAATGCCGTCCAGTTTTGCGCCACGCTTCTCGTCAGTGGTGTGCCGGCAAAAGCCATAAGAACGACAGCCAAAAACGTTCTGTATATCTTGTTCATTATGCAGTCAGAGTTAATACAATTCATTCATATATCATCATTTCACGGCCCTGCACCACTTCCTCCGGTGTCAGGTCTTATGTTTCTCCTTCTTCGCCGCAGGGAAAAGGATATTGTTCAGTATCAGCCTGTATCCCGGGGAATTAGGATAGAGAGACAGATCTGTGGGCGGATCGCCCACAAAATGGCGGTAGTCCTCGGGGTCGTGGCCACCCAGAAAAGTCCAGGTGCCCTTGCCGTACTCGCCGTGCAGATAGCGCACTTCGCCCAGTTCCCGGTTCTCGGCCAGCACCAGCGCGCTGGTTTTCACCGTCTCGCGACGGAACGCCGTTGTCTGGCCCATAAAGCCGTGAACCACACGCGTATGGTTCTGCGTCAGCATTGTCGGCACCCAGTCCCATTTGGCCGAAAACTCGAACAGCGTGAAGAAGTCGTTCTTCTCGTTGATTTGCCGCTGTCGGACCCTGTCGTCGATATCTATCGTCGAAATCTCATATTCCGACGGATTGGTGCTGATGCGGAAATCCTTGAAGGCAAAGCACTTCGAATAGTCGAGCAGTCCTTGGGCGTTAGGCTGCATCGGGTCGCCGTCGAACATCACGTCGCAGATATCCACATTCTCGGCAGCCAATGCCACGTCGTAGCTGTCCGGCGCCGAGCACATGGCAAAGAGGAAGCCCCCGCCCATCACGAAGTCGCGAATCTTGTGGCAAACCGCCAGCTTCAGCTGCGACACCTTCGAATAGCCCAACTTGTGCGCCCGCGCCTCCTGGTCGCGCACATCCTCAATGTACCATTGCGCGTTGCGATAGTTGCCCCAGAATTTGCCGTACTGGCCCGTAAAATCCTCATGATGAAGATGCAGCCAGTCGTACTTTGGCAGCACCCCGGCCATCACCTCCTCGTCGTAAATAACGTCGTATGGAATCTCCGCGTAGGTCATCACCAACGTCACCGCGTCGTCCCACGGCAACTTGCTCTTCGGCGAATAGACTGCAATTTTGGGGGCTTTCTGCAAGCGCACGGCATCCATGTTGACCGAAGGGTCGGCAATCTCACTGAGAATGGCCGTCGACTGTCCGTCGGCAATGGTTTCGGCGCTGACGCCACGCAACTTGCACTCGCGTTCCAGCGCGTCGGCATACTTCATCATGAAAGCGCCGCCGCGATAGTTCAGCAGCCAGGTCACCTCCACCTCGCGCTCCAACGCATAGTATGCAATGCCATAAGCCTTTAAGTGATTGCGCTGGGTCTCGTCCATCGGAATCAACAGATACGAGGCACGAGCCGAAGGCATCGCAAAACAAAGAAGCGTCAAAAGAAGCAGCGAATAGAATCTTTTCATTTTCCGTTTTCCAAAAATCAAGTGTGATGATAACTCAAAAAGCGTTGTTTTATTGTATTACACGATTGCGATTTGCCACAACGGCGCATCTTTTTTGTTTTTATTTTGGTGGATTTTGCAAAAAATACTATTTTTGCAAAACTTTTGAAGCACATGTTGCTATCGCAACACCATGTAAATGAACACGATTGCGGATGTGGCGTAATTGGTAGCCGCGCTAGACTTAGGATCTAGTTCCTCACGGAGTGGGGGTTCGAGTCCCCCCATCCGCACAAGAGAAGAACACAAAAGCCCCGGAGACTGAAATCTCCGGGGCTTTTACTCTTTCATTTAAACAGGCGGTACCGCAGTTTGTAGCGCACCTGTCTGACAAGGGTACCGTCAATATAGATGTTATCCTCGACAATGCCGCCCCGCGAATTGTACTTGTACCGGTGGGTTTCGGTCCGCTCCCATTCTTCATCCTTCCATTCTTTCGGACGTACACACCCATGCGGAGCTCCATTTTTACGCCATTCATAGATCGTGTCGGGCATACCGCGTTCATTGCGTGTCAAGCGATACAACTCATTCAAAGTACTGTCGGATGCATAGACACGGTGCTCCTCTCCCTCTTGGTACTGTTTGTGAATCTTGAAGTAGGATTCGTAGGAATCTATCGTTATTAGCGTATCATCCACCTTGTACAAAGTAGCCTCATGTTGTAGGACCCCCTCCCTGCATAACCGGTAATAGACAACTGTGTCGAAGTTGTGGTTGGAATACCGTCTTACACTCTCCAAAGTCATCCCCTCAGGGTTGATTCCATATTCGGAAAGCGGCGCCTGGAACACGGAGTCTGTCAGGGTTTGAAAGTCGCGCCGTGTCATTTCGGCCATCATTAGCTTTCCTTCCTCAAAACGATGCCAGACGGTAGTGCAACCCACACCGGCAACCATATCATATTGTTTGCGTATCTCGATGTCAATCCAGCGCTTGCGTTGGGCGTTGTGGTCATATCTTTTCACTTGCATGCAGGTAATTGAATCTCCCGTTGCCTCGTCATACCGTGTACGGACCCGCCGGACTGCCGGTGTCTGCCACATAGAGGAGGACATCGTGCCATTGCGTGCAACTTTGTAAACCCACTTCGACCCATCCGATTCTCTTTGCACCACTTTGCGGATCCCGTGTCCGAATTGTTCTTCCATGCTGGGCAGCAAATATCCGACTTGCCCCCTGACCGAGACAGCTGCAAGCAACAGACAGGCTATGGGTATCACATATTTATGGATTTTTTTCAGCACGACGCATTTTTGTTTGATAACTTCGTTTGGCATAACGTAAAAAAATATGTTTTCGTACTATATGTAGCACTTTCAAAGAAAATTTTACAGTTTCCACTCAAGAGTTTTCAACAATCTTTGTGGGGAAAAAAAAGAGCGAAGTCCGCTTTTGAATTGTTCTTTCTTAGTATTTTTGCAGAATGAAACGATGCAAAAACCTCTATTTTGCATCTGATTTTCAATCACTACACTCTGTTTTAATCATGGAAGAAGACATCATATCCCCCGTTATCAACGACTACGACGAATCTAGCATCATCCATCTGGAAGACATGGAGCACATCCGTCTGCGACCCGGCATGTACATCGGCAAGCTGGGCGACGGCAGCTCGCACGACGACGGCATCTACGTGCTGATCAAAGAAGTCATCGACAACGCCATCGACGAATTCACGTCGGGTTACGGCAAACGCATCAATGTCAAAATCGACTTTGGGGAGCGTCGTGTGAGCATCCGCGACTTCGGCCGTGGCATACCGCTGGGCAGCATTGTGGACGCAGTGAGCAAGCTGAACACCGGTGCCAAATACGACAGCAAAGTGTTCCAGAAATCTGTCGGACTGAACGGCGTCGGCACGAAGGCCGTGAACGCGCTCAGCTCGTACTTCAAGGTGCAGGCCGTGCGCGACGGCAAATGCCGCTACGCCGAATTCGCCGAAGGGCGTCTGACAAACGACAGCGGCATTATCGACTGTGCGGAAGAGAACGGCACCCTTGTCGAATTTGTCCCTGACAACAAACTCTTTGGCAACTACCACTTTGTGGGCGAATACGTAGAGGAGCGCATCTGGAACTACGCGTACCTGAACAAGGGGCTGACGCTGTACTACAACGACCGCCGCTACTACTCCAAAAACGGACTGCTGGACCTGCTGGAGCACAACATGGACGCCGAAGGGCTCTACCCGGTGGTGCACATCAAGGAGGGGGACTTCGAATGCGCCTTCACGCACGTCAACGGACAGAGTGCGGACTACTACTACAGCTTTGTCAACGGGCAGCACACAACCGAAGGCGGTACCCACCAAAGCGCCTTCCGCGAAGGTTTTGCCCGCGTGGTGCGCGAATTCTTCAAGAAAGACTACGAGCCTGCCGTCTTCCGTCAGGGACTCGTCTGCGCCTTGTGCGTCCGCATTCAGGAGCCTGTGTTTGAAGCCCAAACCAAAACCAAACTGGGTTCCACCCACCTGGCCCCCAACAACGCCGACGGCACAAACGACAGCCCCGTGCTGAAGACCTACGTTCTGGACATACTGAAACGCAACCTGGACAACTACCTGCACATGAACGCCGCCACCGCCGACGCCATGCTGCAGAAAATCAACCAAAACGAGAAAGAACGCAAAGAGATTGCCGGCATCAAAAAGGTGGCCCGCGAAAGCAGCAAGAAAGCCAGCCTCAACAACCGCAAGCTGCGCGACTGCCACATACACTACAACTCGAATAACGCCAGGCGGCTGGAAACAACCATCTTCATCACAGAGGGCGACTCGGCCAGCGGCTCGATTACCAAAAGCAGGGATGTGGCGACGCAAGCCGTCTTCAGCCTGCGCGGCAAACCGAAGAACACTTACAGCATCAGCAAAGTGGACGTCTACAAGAACGAAGAGCTGAACCTGCTGCACAATGCCCTGGACATTGACGACGGGATGGAAAACCTGCGATACAACAACGTGGTGATAGCGACCGATGCCGATGTGGACGGTATGCACATACGACTGCTGCTGCTCACCTTCTTTCTGCGCTTCTACCCGGAGCTGATCCGCACGGGGCACGTCTACATACTGCAGACACCCCTGTTCCGCGTCCGCAACAAGCAGAAGACGCACTACTGCTACACCGACGACGAGCGAATAGCCGCCATCAACACCACCCCCAACGCAGAAATCACCCGATTCAAAGGTCTGGGAGAGATATCACCAGACGAATTCAAGAACTTTATCGGCAAAGACATGCGTCTGGACCCTGTACTGCTACACAAAGACTTTGACACGAAAGCAGTCCTCAGCTTCTACATGGGCGAGAACACCCTGGAACGACGCGATTTCATCATGAACAACCTGCGCGTGGAAGACGACGAAACGATAGTCGTTGCCTGACGGAAGTCGACAGATCAGTTCCCCAAAAGGCCCAAACGCCTTGAAATTTCATGCAAAATGAAAAAAAATTTTGCCCATTTTAGATAATCTTACTATACTTGCACAAAATTTTTCGGCAATGACAGACCACAGAAATCGAAAAAAGAAACTGATTATCAGCTACAAAAACTTATCCGAAGACATTCGGGAACTCTTCAAAGAAGCTTATCCCGAAGGATATAAGGACTACCTCCAAAAGACTATAAAACCGAACGGCGACCCTATTTTCGTCGTGCCACTTGAGACCGAGGACACCTCATACATGATCAAATTCGACGTCAAGATCGACACCGGCCTTGTTGAAGAAGACCTGGACAAAGACCTATACGACGGCGACGACCAGGAGGAGCCCGAATTCGCACCGCTGTCGGAAGCCATAGAAAAAGAAGAGGGCGGCGGACACTCTGTCGGCAGACTGAAACATGGCGCCTACGAAGAGATGTTCGAAGGCCTGCCGGAAGACAAGAAAGAATTTGAGATGGCCAACGAAGACCTGGAAAGCGAATTTGCCGACCTTGCCGACGACACCGACGATGAGGAAGACGACGAAGACCACGACGAGGACATGGAACCGGACGACGATGAGTTGCTGGACATCGAGGCACTGCTGGACGAGGCCGACGCGGGCGAAGGATTGCTCCGCGAGGACAACCCGCCAGACGAGAAACGTGGCAAGAAAAAAGAGAGCCGCGCTGTGAAAGCCGTAAAGGCTGTGGGCGTCGACGTGCGCAAAGCCAAACAGACAAAGAGCCCAGACAAGCCTAAAGCGGCTAGCAAGAGCGCTAAAACGGTCACCGCCAAGAAGGCGGCGGCTACAACGACCAAGACGGTGAAGGGCACCACGGCGAAAGCCAAAACCACAGCAACGAAATCCACGACAAAGAAGAAATAGGGACTCCTACTCGCCTCGCGAGCGAGATCTTGGAAATCTTTTTAAATCTCTTAAATTCCTATTATATTAGCCGACTTCGGTCGGCTTTTATTATGTTTGGATGGATGGTCGCTTGCCCTGACTTGCTGCGGGCGGAATCTTTTTAATTTTTTTGAATCTTGGAAAGGCTGGGGGCAGACAGGCAGTCGTTCTTTTTATCTCCGGCGAGGGATGGGTTGTTGGATGTTATTTTTATTTTTCGTGGGGATGGGATGGGAAGTTAGGGATTGGTGGGTTTTTCGTAGAAATGCATTTCGGTCAGGTAGTTGAAGACGGGTTCGGTTAGCAGGTACTTAGGAGGATGGCCGGAGGCTACCTGCTGGCGGATATAGCTGGAGGAGATGTCCATCATAGGAACATCGACGAGATGGACATGGGGATGGTCGGCGAGGCTGTCGGGATGGCTTCCCGGACGGGGATAGACGTAGAGGTGGTAGTGCTCGAGGATGTGCTCGTAGTTGCGCCACCGGCGGAAATTCTCCAGATTGTCGCCTCCCATGATGAGCGAAAAACGCTTGTCGGGGTGCTGCTCGCTGAGATGGGCCAGCGTGACTACGGTGTAGGAGGGTACAGGCAGATGGAATTCGACGTCGCTGGCCCGCATGCGGTAATTGTCCTCGATGGCTTCGCGGACCATTTGCAAACGATGGTGGTCGGCCAGAAGGGTGCGGCGTTCCTTGAGGGGGTTTTGGGGGGACACGACGAACCACACCTGATCCATATCAGTGAGCTCTAACATGGAGTTGGCCACGATGAGATGTCCCACATGGATGGGATTGAACGAACCGAAGAAGAGTCCGATGTGTTTCACCTTAAGCAAAAAAGATATTAAAAGACTTGGGGGCCGCTCCTACCCCATCGAAGCTAACGGTCTGCGGATGGAGCGACAAAGGGGATCAATAGTATTTGTACTTGGAGATGATGCCGATATGGCGCAGCTTGTTGCCGCGAAAGGTATAGATCTGTCCCACTTCGCCGGCGCCGCTGATGACCTTGAGGACGTTGATGTCGGAGACGTAGGATTTGGGGAAGCGCTTGAAGAGCACGCGGAAGACTTCGTCCTTGGACATGCCGACATGGATGCCGTTGTCAAGCACCACCTCAGGGTCGGTAATCTTGCCGGCAATCATCTCCACCCGTCCGGTGGCGATGCTGCGATACATGTCGATGTAGCTGTCGTCGAGACGGCGGAGGGTATTGACCGACACCATCATCGAGTCGAAGTAGCGTTTGTAACCCACCTCACGGTACCACTGCAGCTGGGTGTTGGTGATGTACTGTTCGACATTCTCCCACTTGCCGATAGGATAGATGACATAGTCGGCCAGCGAGTAGACAGTCATGGTGTCGATAAAAATCTTGATGTCCTTCACCATGTATTCCGGATTGGCGAAATTCATCATACGCATGGCTTTGGCGCGGGCACTCACCTCCTGGGCCGACGCCACGGTGAGCGAAGCCATGAGGGCTATGATTAAGAGGACTTTCTTCATGTCGTTGCGATTTGTTAGTTGGGATAACGCAATTGTGCCAATAATATTTTGTTCACCCGAAAATAAAAAACAGCGGGAGTGCCAAAAGCGGTCGAACCATCTAACAGTCACATACTTGCACCGAAAAATGGCGATATGGTTTTTTCTTTTCACAAAATTCACTTACCTTTGTAAATTGACAAACGGAACCGATTGGTTTCTACCAAACTGATTTACAACCCACAAAGATGAACTACGCCAATATCATTGCCAGCCAAATCAACGTCAGGGTGCGACAGGTGGAGCACACCATCGAACTGCTGGAACAAGGTGCCACCGTACCTTTCATCGCCCGCTACCGCAAGGAGATGACCGGCAACCTCAACGAGGTGCAGATTGCCGCCATCCGCGACATGCTGCTGAAGCTGAAAGAGCTCGACAAACGCCGTGAAGCCATACTGCAAAGTATCGGCGAACAAGGCAAGTTGACGCCCCAACTGCAGCAGCAGATAGCTGACGCCACCACGCTGACCGAACTGGAGGACCTCTACCTGCCCTACAAGCCCAAACGCAAAACCCGCGCCAGCATGGCCGTGGAAAAAGGACTGCAGCCGCTGGCCGACGCGCTGATGAAGCAATATCAATGCGACGTGGAGCAGCTGGCACAGCCCTACATCGACGAGGCGAAAGGCGTGAAGGACACCGACGAGGCGTTGGCAGGTGCACGCGACATCATTGCCGAACATGTCAGTGAGGACATCGGCGCCCGCAACAAGGTGCGCAATATCTTCCGCCGCACAGCCATGCTCAGTTCCAAAGTGGTGAAAGCCAAAGAGGAGGAAGCCGGCAAATTCCAGTCGTGGTTCGACTGGAAAGAGAATGCCATGCGTGCCCCTTCGCACCGCATCCTTGCCCTTTTTCGCGGCGAGAGCGAGGGGCTGCTGCGCGTGAAGATAGTTCCTGACGAGGAGGCGCCCGCCGTAGAGGCCCTGGAACGCCAGTTTGTACGCGGCAACTACGAGTCGTCGCAACAGGTGTCGGCCGCCGTTCGCGACGGCTACAAACGACTGCTGGCCCCCTCAATAGAAACGGAATACTACAACCTGCTCAAGGAGCGTGCCGACAAGGAGGCCATCAAGGTCTTTGCCGAGAACCTACGACAGCTGCTGCTGGCATCGCCGCTCGGACAGAAGCGCACGCTGGCCATCGACCCCGGATTCCGCACGGGTTGCAAGGTGGTGTGTCTGGACGCCCAAGGGCAGCTGCTGCACAACGAGACCATCTACCCCTTCACCTCGGTGCGCGAAGAGCGGGCCGCCGTAGCCAAGCTGGAAGCACTGGCAGAAGCCTTCAAAATCGAAGCCATAGCCATCGGCAACGGCACCGCTGGCCGCGAAACCGAGGAGGTGGTGAAACGCTGCCACTTCAAAAACAAAATCATTGCCGTGATGGTGAGCGAAAACGGCGCATCGGTATACAGTGCCTCAGATGTGGCGCGACAGGAGTTCCCCGACTATGACGTCACCGTGCGCGGCGCCGTAAGCATCGGCCGCCGGCTGATGGATCCCCTCAGCGAGCTGGTGAAGATAGACCCCAAGAGCATCGGTGTGGGCCAGTACCAGCACGACGTGGACCAGACCCTGCTGCACGACAGCCTGGAGGACGTGGTGGTGAGCTGTGTGAACAGCGTCGGTGTGGAGCTGAACACCGCCAGCCGCGAACTGTTGTCGTACGTCAGCGGCATCGGACCCGCGCTGGCCACGAACATTGTAGACTACCGCAACAGCCACGGAGCCTTCCACAACCGCCACGAGCTGCTGCAGGTGCAACGGCTGGGTGCCAAAGCCTTCGAGCAATGCGCCGGATTTCTCCGCGTCCGCGAAAGCGACAACCCCCTTGACCGCAGCGCTGTACACCCCGAGCGCTACGCTCTGGTGGAAAAAATGGCCAAAGGCGTGGGCGCTTCGGTCGAAGAGCTGATGAAGGACAAAGCCCTCCGTTCAAAAATCGACATCAACCAGTTTGTCAGCGACGACTGCGGACTGCCCACCCTGCAGGACATCATGAAAGAACTTGACAAACCCGGACTCGACCCCCGCGCCAAATTCGAGGTCTTCGAATTCGACAAGAATGTCACCCGCATCGAAGACCTGAAGGAAGGCATGGTGCTGCCTGGCATTGTGACAAACATCACCGCCTTCGGCGCCTTTGTCGACGTGGGAGTGCACCAGGACGGATTGGTCCACATCTCGCAGTTGGCCAACCGCCGTGTGAACGATCCCAACGAAGTGGTACACCTGCACCAGCACGTGCAAGTGAAAGTGATGGAAGTGGACCTGCGACGCCACCGCATTTCACTGACAATGAAATCTTAGAGCAAACATTGATGCACAGACGGACCGGCTGCACCAATCGTGAAGCGAAAGGACATAAGGTCCGCCACCCATCACCAAACCCTAAAGATGAAGATGTTTTTAAGACTATTGCCCCTCATACTGATTCTCATCGGGCTGCTGATTTACGTCGGCTGGCACGTATGGGCGGTGGTGCCGCTGCCCCATTGGGCCAAATGGACGCTAGTGGCTCTCGGAACACTCTGCTTCGCACTCGAATTTGTCGGCTTCACCCCCCTGATGAACCAGCTGCCGCTCGGAATGGCTTCGGCCGTGTACAACATCGGCAACAAGACGCTGATCATCCTCTGTTATCTGGTGATGGTCTTCGCACTGCTGGACCTGGGACGCCTGGTGCATCTGGTGCCGCGGTCGATGCTGCACGACAGCCTTCCCACCGCAGCGGGAATAACGCTACTGATGACGGTCGTGTTTGTCTGGGCCGGCATCCACTACCGCCACAAGGAGCGAGTGGCCATCGACCTGGACAGCCATGGACACGTGGAACAGCCGCTGACGATTGTGATGGCCTCAGACCTGCACATTGGCTACCACAACCGCCGCGCCGACCTGGCCATGTGGGTAGACCTTATCAATGCTGAAAAGCCTGACATGGTGCTGATTGCCGGCGACATCATCGACTACAGCTTCCGTCCCGTGATGGAAGAGGATATGGCCGCCGAATTCCGCCGCATCAAAGCGCCCATCTACGCCTGTTTGGGCAACCACGAATACATTGCCGGCGAACCCGACGCCGAACGCTTCTATCGTGAAGCAGGCATCAACCTACTGATTGACAGCGTCGCCGCATTTGACGGTGTCACCATCATAGGTCGCGACGACCGCAGCAACCAACGACGCAAAAGACTGAAAGACTTCGCTATCGGCGACACCACATACACCATTCTGCTCGACCACCAACCCTACCATCTGGAGGAGGCCGAAGCACAGCACATCGACTTCCAATTCAGCGGACACACCCATCGCGGCCAGATATGGCCCCTATCGTGGCTGACCGACGTCCTCTACGAATGCTCGTGGGGCAGCCACCAACGCGGCGCGACGCAATACTACGTCAGCTCGGGGATGGGCATCTGGGGTGCCAAATACCGCATCGGCACCCAGTCGGAATACGTGGTGGCAACACTGAAATAAGCGCTCGACACAAAGGGAAACGAAGCGTTTGGGAGTTGGATTTTCGAGACATAGTTCGCCCATCCCGGTTTTGGCGGATGCAGAATTTGATGGGTTTTTGCAGACCAGCGGTCCGCTTACCGATCAAAGGATGGGCTTATTTGTTGCGGAGGGTGATGAAGGGGATGAGAATTTCCTCCATCGAGATGCCGCCGTGCTGGAAGGTGTTCATGTAGTACTGCACGTACTGGTTGTAATTGTTGGGGTAGGCGAAGAAGTCGTTGTTGTGGGCGAAGATGTAGGGGGAGGTGACATAGCGTTTGGGCAGGAAAATCTTGCGTGGTTCTTTGACTTCGAAGACCTGCTTGGGGTTGTAGTCGAGCAGACGGCCCTGCTTGTAGCGCAGGTTGACCGAGATGTCGCGGTCGCCCTTGACACGCACAGGGTTGTCGATACGCACCGAACCGTGGTCGGTGGTGATGACCACATTGACATCGTGGTCAGCGAGGAACTTGATGACCTCCAAAAGGGGCGAATACTCCATCCACGAGAGGGTGACCGAACGATAGGCACGCTCGTCCTGGGCCAGTTCGCGGACGATATTGCTGTCGGTACGCGCATGCGAA
The DNA here is from genome assembly GCA_902793295.1 of uncultured Bacteroidota bacterium. GTDB lineage: Bacteria > Bacteroidota > Bacteroidia > Bacteroidales > P3 > Colimorpha. The sequence continues at coordinate 98,349 of CADBDA010000006.1, read as the reverse complement.
AGCATATCGATGAAGTTGTAGATAATGACATTCAGCTTGTTGTGCATCAGATTGGGAAGACTGTCGACCAGCCGCTTGCCATGCTGGACGTTGAGCACCTTGTTGTAGCTGTGTTTCAGGTTGAACCCATGACGGCGGAGGTTTTCGCCCAGCAGTTCGGACTCGAACTGGTTTTTGAAGCCCTCCTCGTCCTCGTTGACCCAGTACTGGGGATACTTGCGTTCGATTTCGGCAGGCATAAGGCCGGAGAACATGCTGTTGCGGGCGAACTGGGTGGTGGTGGGGATGATACTGTAGTAGATTTCGTCGCGGTCGGTGTGGAGGTAGTTCTCGAGCAGGGGCTGGATATATTTCCACTGGTCGTAGCGGAAATTGTCGATGACGATCATGAAGGTGGGACGGCCATCCTCGAGCAAGGGGAAAAGGCGTTCGCGCACCACGGTGGGCGACATGAGCGGCTTTTCCTTCTCACCGTTCACCCAGTCGATATAGTTGCGTTCATAGTATTTGCAGAACTGCTGGTTGGCCTCCGCCTTCTGGGAGAGGAAGATGTCGTGGATGTTGTCGTCCTGTGTATTAGCCAATTCCAAATCCCAATAGACCAACTTCTTATAGACATCAATCCATTCTTCGGCATTCAGGTTGTCGGACAACTGCATGCTGATGTCGCGGAACTGCTGCTGGTAGCTGAACGTCGACTTCTCGCTGACGAGGCGACGAGCCTCCGTATGCTTCTTGACCGAAAGGAGAATTTGGTTGGGGTTGACGGGCTTGATGAGATAGTCGGAAATCTTGCCACCCAAGGCCTCGTCCATGATGTGCTCCTCCTCGCTTTTGGTGATCATGATGACCGGCACCTGCGGGAAGCGGCTCTTGATTTCGGTGAGGGTCACCAAGCCGCTGAGACCCGGCATATTCTCGTCGAGAAAGACCAGGTCGATGTTGCCGCCGGCCAGTTCGTCGAGGGCCTCGCTGCCCGAGGTGACGGGGATGACGCGGTAGCCTTTCTCTTCCAGAAAGAGGATATGGGGTTTCAGGAGGTCGATTTCGTCGTCGGCCCAAAGAATGCTGATTTTATCCATGGTTTGGTGTGTTTTTTTCGGTTGGACAGGACGGCCCGTCAAGCGGCCGCAATACAATTTGGTAACGGAGTTTTCATTTTTTTCGTATATTTGAAATTCTATCACACACAGCCGATTGGCAATAAGCAGCTGAACCAAAAAAAGATAGGAAGACAAATGTTGTTGACTGAACGCTATAAAAACTCAAAACTGGTTGCTGTAATCTGCGAAGCGCTGGCTTCCGAACAAGCTCGTGTACACGTCAGCGGACTGACGGGAAGCCTCCCCGCAGTTATCGGCGCCACCTTGGCGCAAACGCTCACCCAAAGCAACTTCTGTTACATTGTAGGCAACAAAGAGGATGCCTACTACCTTCAGAACGACCTGGAAACCCTGATGGGCGAGGTGGGACTGGAGATGGACAAGAAGCGGGTGCTGCTCTTTCCGACCACCTACCGCCGGCCCTATCAGACCGACGAGACCGACAACGCCAACGTGCTGATGCGCTCGGAGGTGGTGCGCCAGCTCAACGCCGGCAACCGCCTGATCGTGGTCACCTACCCCGAGGCGCTGTCCGAGAAGGTGGTCTCGTCGAAAACACTGACCAAGAACACTCTGCAGATCAATCGAGGTGCCAAATTGGACATGGACTTTGTGATGGACGTGCTGCAAGACTACGACTTTGAACGGGTCGATTTTGTGGTGCAACCGGGCCAATATGCAGTGCGTGGTGGCATCATTGACGTCTTCTCGTTCGCCAACGAATTCCCATTCCGTATCGAATTCTTCGACGACACCATCGACTCACTCCGCAATTTCGACCCCGTCACCCAGCTCTCCATTCGCCAATACGACCAGATCAACATCATTCCCGACCTGGAATCGCCCCACGAGGTAGCGCAGAAGGTGGAAGAGAAAGTCAACCTGCTGCACTATCTGGGCAGCAACGACATCATCTGGACCCAAAGCCTGATGCTGGCCAGCGAGACCATTGAGAGCTGTTTCGCCAAAGCGCGCGAAGCCTACAAAGCCATTGACGACGACAAGGCCAATGGCATCATCAGGATGCACAAAGCCAAACCCGAAGAGCTCTACTCGCCCGCCAACGAATTCCTCAAAGCGCTGCTCTGCTGCAAGGTCATCGAATCGGGCAACTCCAATTTCTTCTCCAAAGCCCTCCGCATCGAAGCCCACAGCGACCGCCAGCCAGTCTTCAACAAACAGTTCGAACTGCTCAAACAGTCGTTGTGCGACAACGACGACCGCGGCTACAACCTCTGCATCAGCGTCAGCAGCGAACAGCAACATAAACGACTGGACAAGATATTCGTAGAAAGCCAGATGGAGGAGGTGGCCGCCCGCATCACATACCTCGATTTCTCGCTCCGATACGGTTTCATAGATCACGACGAAAAACTACTCTGCTTCACCGATCACGAAATCTTCGAACGCTACCACAAATACAACGTCCGCGACATGCAGCAGAACCGCGAGGCGCTGACCCTCAAGGAACTATTCGAACTGAAACCCGGCGACTACGTGACCCATATCGACTACGGCGTGGGACGCTTCAGCGGACTGGAAAAGATAGAGACCAACGGCAAGCAGCAGGAGGTCATCCGACTGGTGTACAAGAACAACGACACACTCTACATCAGCATTCACGGCCTCCACAAAATCAGCCGCTATGTGGGCAAAGAGGGCACCGCCCCCACCCTCAACCGGCTGGGCAGCAACACCTGGCAAGTACTCAAACAAAAGACCAAGAAACAGGTCAAGGACATCGCCCAAGACCTCATCAAACTCTACGCCAAACGCAAAGCCTCACAAGGCTTCGCCTTCAGCGCCGACAGCTACCTGCAAAACGAACTGGAGGCCAGTTTCATGTACGAAGACACTCCCGACCAGTTGAAAGCCACCCGCGACGTGAAGAACGACATGGAATCGTCGGCACCGATGGACCGACTGGTGTGCGGCGATGTGGGATTCGGCAAAACCGAAGTGGCTATCCGCGCCGCCTTCAAAGCGGTGTGTGACTCCAAGCAGGTGGCCGTCCTGGTGCCCTCCACCATCCTCGCCTTCCAACACTACAACACCTTCTGCGAACGTCTGAAAGGCATGCCGGTCAACATCGACTACCTGAACCGCTTCCGCACCACCAAAGAAAAGAACCAAATCATACAACGCCTGTCCGAAGGCAAGATAGACATCCTCATCGGCACCCATGCCATCACCAACAGTAAGCTGAAATTCAAAGACCTGGGACTGCTGATTATTGATGAGGAACAGAAATTCGGCGTCAGCGTGAAAGAGAAGCTGAAACAGATGCGAGCCAACGTCGACGTGCTGACCCTCACCGCCACTCCCATACCGCGCACACTGCAATTCTCGCTGATGGGGGCGCGCGACCTCAGCGTCATCCAAACGCCGCCACCCAACCGCCAACCCATCGAAACCGAATTGTGCCCCTTCGACGAGGAGACCATCCGCGATGCCGTTAGCTTTGAGCTGTCGCGCGGTGGACAGGTGTTCTTCATCAGCAACCGTGTGGAGAACCTGCCCGAAATGGCTGGGCTGGTCAACAGACTTGTGCCCGACGCCCATGTGGCCATTGCGCACGGTCAGATGGACGGCAAAGAGGTGGAAGAGACCATGATGCGATTCATTGAGGGCGAAGTCGACGTGCTTGTGGCCACCGCCATCATCGAAAACGGGCTCGACATACCCAACGCCAACACGATGATCGTCAACAACGCCCAGCAATTCGGACTCAGCGACCTGCATCAGATACGCGGACGCGTGGGGCGCAGCAACCGCAAGGCCTTCTGCTACCTACTCATCCCATCGTTCAGCGTGCTGACCGACGACGCCCAGCGACGGCTGCGCGCCATCGAGGAATTTGCCAGTGTGGGCAGCGGGTTCAATATCGCCATGCGCGACCTCGACATACGCGGCGCCGGCAACATTCTGGGTGCCGAACAGAGCGGTTTCATCAGCGAAATAGGATACGACATGTACCACAAAATCCTCAACGAGGCCATCCAGGAGCTGAAGGAGACCGACTTCAAGGAACTCTTCCAGCAGGAAGCCGCCGAGAACCACGAATACGTGAAGGAGTGCGTGATAGAAACCGACCTCGAGGTACTGATACCAGACGACTACGTGTCGAACATCAGCGAACGACTGCTACTATACAAGGACCTGAACGACATCGGGATGGACCGCAGCGCCAACACGACGGCAGCCGACATAGAAGCCGAACTCGACCGATTCCGCGAGAACCTCATCGACCGCTTCGGTCCCATTCCCCACGCCACACAGGAATTGGTCAAAACCATCACCCTACGGCGTATGGCCAAGGAATTCGGCATCGAACGGCTGGTGATGAAACAAGGCAAGATGGTTTGCTATTTCGTGGCCAACCAGGACAACCCCTTCTACCAGTCTGGTAACTTCACCAAACTCATCACCTTCGCCCAAGACCATCCGCGCAGCGTCCACCTGCGCGAAACCAGCGAACGTCTGTCGCTGGTGTGCGACAACGTCGACTCTATACACGGCGCCATCGACCGCCTGACCGCACTCACCAGCTGACCCACATCCAGTCAGATGACAAAAAATGTGATTAATTACTTTTTTTGTATATTTGCATGTTGGATTATTCGTTTTAGTCCATCATAAAAGATACACAAATAATTAAAGCACATTAAAATACCGATTTTATTCATCATTCAATGGAAATAGAAATCACCCGTCTTTTTGACTTGTTGGACCACCTGGTGGTCAACCATCCCAAGGAAGACATTCTGGCCGGGAAAGTGAACGGCGAATGGGTCCGTTACAGTTCCCACGACTACTATAAATATGCCCACTTTATGGCCTACGGCCTTATGGAAATGGGTATCCAGCCTGGCGACCGCATCATCACCATCTCCAACAACTGCCCCGAGTGGAACTTCATTGACATGGCACTGGCCCTTATGGGTGCCATCCACGTGCCAGTGTACCCCACCCTCTCGACTGAGAACTACCTGCACATCTTCCGTCACAGCGAAGCACGGCTGATTCTGGTCAGCAGCAATGTGCTGCTCAACAGAATCCGGCCCGCATGGAACCAGTTGGAGAACAAACCCGACATCTATACGCTGGCCAATATTGAAGGCGAACACCGCACACTCGAGATTCTGAAACTCGGCATCGCCAACCGCGAAAAGCACCTGGCCGAACTGGAACGGCGCAAAGAGAACACCAAACCCGACGACTGGCTGACCCTCATCTACACCAGCGGCACCACCGGCGACCCCAAAGGCGTCATGCTCTCGCACCGCAACATCGTCTCCAACTTCATGGCCCACTCGAAGGTGAACCCCATGACGTCGGACACCCGCGTGCTTTCGTTCCTGCCCCTCAACCACGTCTTTGAACGCAGCATGAACTACCACTTCCAGCACCACGGTTGCAGCATCTACTACGCCGAAAGCATGGGCACGCTGCAACGCGACATGCTTGACATCGAATGCGGCGGTTTCTGCGCAGTGCCCCGCGTGCTTGAAATGTTCTACGACAAGCTCTACGCTGCCGGCAAGGACTTCCCCGCCATCAAGAAAGCCATCTACTTCCGCGCATTCAAACACGGCATGCGCTACGATAACGGCATCATCAAAAAGGTTTCCATCTGGTACCAGCTCATGCAGCGGTTCTACGACTACATGGTCTACCGCCACTGGCGTGAGAAATTTGGTGGCAAGCACATGATCATCATCAGCGGCGGCAGCAGCATCCCCGATCGCCTGGTGCGCCTCTTCACGGCTGCCGGAATGAGCATCTATGAAGGCTATGGACTCTCCGAGACCTCGCCCGTCATTGCCGTCAACAACCCCGTCGACGGCTACGTCCGCCTGGGCACTGTGGGACAGTCGCTGGCCGGCACCGAGCTGAAATTTGCCGAGGACGGCGAGATCCTCACCCGCGGACCCCACGTGATGATGGGCTACTACAAAGACCCGGAATACACCAAACAGGTCATCGACGAGGACGGCTGGTTCCACACCGGCGACATCGGAAAATATGTGGGCAACCGTTACCTGAAGATCACCGACCGTAAGAAGGACATCTTCAAACTCTCGGCAGGCAAATATGTGGCACCGCAGGTGATTGAGAACAAACTGCGCGAATCGGAATACATCGACCAGGTGATGGTCATCGGCGAAAACCAAAAAATCGCCGCCGCCATTGTCTCGCCCAACTTCAACACGCTCCACTACTGGGCGCTCAAACACCACCTGCACTATCGCGACAATATGCAGCTCATCCAGCTGCCCGAGGTCAACAAGAAGATGCAGGAAATCATTGACATCTACAACAAGGAGTTCGCTCCGCACGAACAGATCAAGAAATTCCGTCTGGTGAGCGAGGAATGGACCACCACCAACGGCCTGCTCTCCCCCACCCTCAAGTTGCGCCGCAACCTTTTGCAGGACAAATACAAGGAGATTATCACCGACATCTTCGGCAAGCAGGACGACACCAAATCCGGACTTTTCTCCTCGTTCCGCAGCATCGAACTGCCCTCCATCAAGCTCCCCTTCAAAGGGAACTGATCCTTTTAAAACAAACGACATCAACGGATTAAGAACAGTTATACCAGTAAGGACGAAAAAAAATTTGTCCAAAACGCAAAATTATAGTACTTTTGCACCCGCTTTTGAGCGTTGTTGGACCCAACAAAGCGACGCCTCAAACAAAAAGCAGAGTTTGTCCTATGGTGTAATGGTAGCACATCAGATTTTGGTTCTGCTTGTCTAGGTTCGAATCCTGGTAGGACAACAAAAAACACATCTGACCGCGCGGTCAGATGTGTTTTTTTATGGCGTAGCCGGACCCGATATGTCAGTATTGGCCGAAATCGCCTCACGGCTTAATGCATCTTGTTGAAGATACGCTTCATGCTGTCTGGGTCAAGCGGACGCATATCGGAGAGTTTCAGTGCTTTCACCATGTGCAGGGTCCCCTGCTTATAGCGTAAGAAGTGGTCGGTAGCGATATGGCGCTGGTAGGCATCTTGCGAAGCATAGATTTCCAAGATACGGATCTGGGTACTATCCTCTTTGAGCTGCATCGGATAGAGGCAGAGCACACCAGGTTCGGTACGTACCGAAACAGATGCCACCTCGCTTCCATAGGCCAGATATTCCGACAGATATTCAGGATAAACTTCAATTTCGGCGATGCGGACAAGCATTGTCTGAACAGGTCTGGGAGACGCAGCGGCAGCGGAAGTCCGGGATGTTCGCTTGGCGTCGCCAATTTCCAGCAGCTGCTCGGCATTCTTATGCAAAATCATTTCGGCAAAGGGTGCCAAATCAGGTTCCTCGACAAGGTATTTGCGCATGCGGGCTATACTTGCGGTAAGGACCTGCGGGGACACATAGGGGTAATCCGAACCATAGAGCAAATGGTCGGGTGTGGTGACGGTGAGCAGCATACGAATCACTTCGGGCGAATGGGCGCCAGCCAAATCGTAGTAAAGTCGGGCAAGGTTGGTCTCCCAATCGATGTCACCCACCAAGCCGTTGTGCTGCATGACCGGTGTGAGTGACTGCATGCGGGGAACGGCCAGCGGCAGATAGGCACCGCAATGGGGCACCACGACTTTGAGACCGGGATAGCGGGCCAGCACATTGCGCGATATCATATTGGCGACGGCGCGGGTGGTTTCGCCCAGATATTCCTGCATGGCCAGTGGCGTCTGAAGCATCACCGCACGGTTCACCGGCTCGGGACGATGAGGATGGAGGATGACCACGGCGTTCCGCTAGCTGAGCAGCGCCATCAGGGTGTCCAGTTCGGGCGCCCCAAGGTACTGTCCGCGGACATTGGTGGCCAGTTTGATACCATCGGCACCCAGGGTGTCGAGCGCATAGACGGCTTCGCGAAGCGCCGCGTCGACATCGGGTAACGGAAGGGCGGCGCAAAAGAGGAAGCGGCCGGGATGGACGCGCTTCAGACGTGCGGCCTCCTCGTTGGCTTGACGGACGGTCGCCGCATTGAACGGATGGGGTGCGGCCAATGTCAGCACCGAGGTTTGAACTCCTGCCTCGTCCATCCATTGCAGATGCTGCTCCACATCATATTGCGGAATGGGGAAACCTTCATCCATCAGTGCATCGTGAGACTTCAAGTCGGACAGGAAAGCAGGCGTGATAAGATGTGCATGAAGGTCGATTGCACCTTGTGCGTACAGACCTGAAGCCATAAGCATTGTGGCTGCCATAAGCAACAGTTTTTTCACTTGAACGATAGCTGGCCAAGAAACAATTAATTCATCAATTTGCTTTCACCCCAAGTGTATTGCGGGTAGGCCTTTTTGAGGTCGCTAGCCGAACCGCTCACTCCACTGCCTCCGCTGGTGGCGAAGACGCAGATGGTCTTGCCGCTCAAGTCGTGAGCCTCGATAAAAGTGTTGATGATGGTTGGGGCGGTGTACCACCAGATGGGGAATCCAATCCAGATGGTGTCGTAGTCGGCAATGTTGTCGCAAGTGCCTTTGATGGCGGGACGCGAACTTTTATCCTGCATTTCTTTGGTGGAACGCGACTGTTTGTCGCGCCAGTCGAGGTCGGCCGACGTGTAGGGAACGGCAGGTGCTATTTCATAGAGGTCAGCATTCTTTTCCTTGGCCAGACGTTGGGCGGCGGCACAGGTGGTTCCGGTGGCCGAAAAATAAGCTACAAGTGTACGTTTCATTTCTTTGTTCTCCTTGTTGTTTTGTGCACAAGCGGTGGTGCCCATCAGCATCGCCACTGCGCAGATAATAAATGTTATACGTTTCATTATTAAATATTTATCTGTAATTATACGATTATCATTTTCACTGCAAAAATACACTTTTCTTCGAATTTGGATGTTCCAAATTGCGTTCAGGCAATTCGATTCTTGTTTCGAACAGACCCACGTACAAATGGGATGTTTTCTCAAATCTTCGCATTGGCAGGATGGAACTAAAGAAAATGAATCTTTTCCAGCACTTCGATGTCTGCCGGCAGCCAGCGAACGCTGCGGAGGCTCGCTTGGGAAAGCCATCGGGCGGATTCGTGCTCGTTCAGATGAAGCGCTTCCGACGCCAACGAGCAGTAGAAGCAATGCATGGTCAGATGGAATTTCGGATAGTCGTAGGATACGGTGCAAAGCAGTTCTTCGACGTTGATATCTGCCGACAGTTCTTCACGTATCTCTCTGCGCAGCGCCTCCTCCGCACTCTCGCCAGACTCCATCTTGCCTCCAGGAAATTCCCACCAGTCTTTCCATTCGCCGTAGCCGCGCTGGGTGGCGAAGATAAGGCCTTTTTTGCGGATGATGGCTGCGACGACTTCGATGTGTTTACGAGGTTGGTAGCCCGTAGCCTCTTCGGCTGCCAATGGCAACGACGTCTCCTCCTCTGGGGTATACGTCTTCGGCCCCTTCAGGCGGTAGCCGGAGAGCAGGTTTTCGTTCAGCAGCCGTTCCACCCCGCACATGGTCTGCTCCACCCGGTCTGGCCGCAACTGGCATTCCCAAACGGTGATGACCTGCCAACCGTTCTTCACCAGCAGCTGGCAATTGCGCTGGTCGCGCTCCTGGTTGCGTCTGATTTTCTCCACCCAGAAGGGACGGTTCGAACGGGGAATCTTGCAACAATCCGATGACAGCGCAACATCCATTCCACTGCCGGCTGGGGGCAGCACGACATGATGACCATGCCAGAAACAGCCGTTCACGAAGATTGCCGTGCGATAGCGGCGCATCACGATATCCGGTGAGCCTGGTACACTTTTCACGTTGAGACGATAGCGGTAGCCATGCGTCCACAACCAGCGACGTACCAGGCGTTCCGGCTTGGTGCCCTTGCTGTGGATGTGCGACATGCACTTGTGTCGTTGGTCGGGAGTGAGTCTGTCCATCGTCAATAGTTCCTTTTGTAGGTCACAAGACAATAGAAATCATAACGATTACACTATTGTGCGCATGACCATTGCGGATGCAAAGATAGTAAAAAAAATGTTCTGTCGCACTCGGGAGAGAAGAATTGTGAAATTATTTAAGTTCCAACAGAAAAGACATAACATCCAATCTTTTTGTGTATCTTTGCAGATTGCATCAATCACCAACATTATCATTCAGCGCATTGAAAAACAACATCTTCATAGAAACATACGGTTGCCAGATGAATCTGGCCGACAGTGAAATTGTCGGTTCCATTCTGACCAAAGCCGGCTACGCCTTGATACGCAATATCGACGAGGCTGATTTTATTCTCATCAACACCTGTGCCATCCGCGACAACGCCGAACAGCGCATCCGCAAGCGTCTGCGCGAACTCCGAGCGTTGCAACGCCAACGTACTTGGGTGAAGATTGGCATTCTGGGTTGCATGGCCGAACGGCTCAAAACCCAGCTGATGGAGGAAGAGGAGAACGTCTCTTTTATCGTGGGTCCCGACGCCTACCGGCAGCTGCCGGACATGCTGCACCATGTGAACGACGGCGAACGGATGGCCGAGACGCTGCTCAGCGACACCGAGACCTATGCCGACATCGAACCCATACGATATGACACCAACGGCATCACCGCCTACATCAGCATCATGCGCGGCTGCCAGAATTACTGCGCCTACTGCGTGGTTCCCTACACCCGCGGTCGCGAACGCAGCCGCAATCCCGAAACCATCGTCAACGAAGCTCGCTCGCTCTTTGAGAAGGGTTTCCGCGAGGTGACGCTGCTCGGACAGAATGTAAACAGCTATCGCTGGCACGACCCCGCCGGCGACGTAGGATTTCCTCAACTGATGGCCATGGTGGCGCAAGTGAACCCACTGCTGCGCGTCCGCTTCGCCACATCACATCCCAAGGACCTGAGCGACGAATTGCTGCAGGTGATGGCAGACTACGACAACATCTGCAAATGCATCCACCTGCCTGTCCAATCGGGCAGCGAACGCATACTGAAGCTTATGAACCGCCGCTACACCCCCGAATGGTACTTGGACCGTATCAACGCCATTCGCCGTTATCTGCCCACATGCAGCATCACTACCGACGTCATCGCCGGATTCTGCACAGAGACCGAAGAGGACCACCAGGCCACCCTCGACATGTTCCGCCGTGTGCGCTACGACTACGCCTACATGTTCAAGTTCTCCATGCGCCCCAACACCTATGCCGAAAAGCACCTACAAGATGACATCCCCGACGACGTCAAGACCCGCCGCTTGGAAGAAATCATCGCACTACAAGGCGAAATAGCGCTCGAAAACAACCAGAAAGAGGTCGGTAAGACCTTCGAAGTGCTGGTGGAAGGCGTCTCGCACCGCTCCGACCAACAGCTTTTCGGACGCAACAGCCAGAACAAAGTCATCGTGTTCGACCGCGGCGACATTCAGCCCGGCCAATATGTCAACGTCCGCGTAACGCGTTGCACTGCCGCCACCCTGATCGGCGAACTGGCAAACTGAAAATTGAAAAACAGCACAATAATTATAAAAAGTTGACGTTTCGATACTATTAAAGACACCGTATAACACCGTTTCGTAACACATGTCAAGAACAGGTTTTTTACAAAAATATCCGTGGGTCCTTCACACCCTCATCGCCATTGCCGCCTCGCTGCTCATCGTCGTAATCGTCTTCATCATACTGAAGCACTACGGACGCGTGGGACAAGAATACCCGACACCCTATGTCGTTGGAATGAACATTGACGAACTGAGCGACCAGGGACTGGGCATCGAATATGTCATCATCGACTCCATCTACCAGCAGAACCATAAAGGCGGATACATCCTCCGCCAAGATCCCGATTCGGGCTCGCTCATCAAGAGAGGCCGAAAGATTTACATCACCATCACCGCATCGCGACCCGAAAGCACAAACATGCCCGACCTACATTCGCTGTCGGTACGCAACGCCATCTCTCAACTGGAAAACGCCGGATTGCACGGCGGCAAACTCATCTTTGTCAACGACCCGCACCACACCGTTCTGGAGCAAAAATACCGCGGCCGCACCGTCGCCTCGGGACGAGAGATGGAGCGTGGTGCACTCGTCGACCTGGTAGTGGGTCGCGGAAGCGGCAAGACGCAGACCATTGTGCCTTATCTGGTAGGCATGTCGCCCGTCAAAGCGCGCCGCAACATACTGTCAGCATCGCTCAACATCGGTTCGGAACACTATGACGGCATTTCCGACATGAGCCGCGCCATCGTCTTCCGCCAGAGTCCTGCTTACACCGGTCGCAGCGACACCGAATTCGGCTCGACCGTCGAGATTTGGTACTGCGACAAGTCTGTCGTCGCCATGGAAGAGCTGGAGCGCATGAAGAGACGTCAGGAGGAAGACTCGTTACGCACCCTGGAGATGCTCATGAACGGCGAATTCTTCGAAGAGAGCAGCTCCAGCCAATACGACCTGTTAGATCTGGATGCATTCTAACCATACACCACGACAAGCAACCTTTGACAATTGAAACACTTCGTCCATCATATTCTGATTGCATTTGCCGCACTGGCAACACTGGGTTCCATTCAAGCCCAGGAGGTGCTGGCTCCGCTCAGCTCGGCCAACCGTCCGTCGCCACGAAAATCGACCGACACACTGACTTTGGAGCTGCCTTTCTTTGACGACTTCTCCAATTACGAGGGCCTTCCATCACCCGCACGGTGGCTCACCTACGACGCCTTTGTCAACAAAGACTACGCCCCCGAACCGCCCACCATAGGCATCGTCACCCTCGACGCACTCAACCAGCAGGGCGACCTCTACCCCAACGCTTCGACAAACATCTTCTCGGCCGACACCCTGACGTCCCAACGCATACGTCTTGACTCCATCACCGGCATATACAACCGCAAGTTGCAGCCCTCCGATTCCGTCTGTCTCAGTTTTTTCTACCTGCCCGGCGGATGGTATGGCAACATGTGGGAACGCGTCGGCAACACACCTTCACAACAGGACTCACTCTTTTTGGAATGCTATGCGGCTGCCGACAGCCAATGGCACATTGTATGGGCCACGGGCGGGTTTGATGCGGACACCGCCGGACGGTCCTCTCGCTGGCCGTGGCGTTTCGCCTGCATTGCTATCGACGACCCCATCTTCTTCAACAAACAGTTCCAGTTCCGCTTCCGCAACTATGCCAGCCTCGACCCTAATCCCAAAAGCGGCATCTCCGGCAACTGCGACCAATGGAATATCGATTACATCTTCCTCAACTACAACCGACATCATGCCGACTCGCTATTCCGTGATGTGGCCTTCGTGGAACGTGCCCCCTCCATGTTGAAAAACTACCGTGCCATGCCGGCCAAGCAGTTCGTCCCGTCCGACATGGCCGACCAAGTGGCAGTCCGCATCGTCAACCGCTACAACCAGACGCTGGCATCCAACTACTCATACACCGTCTATGACGAAAACGATAACATTATAGGCAACTATAACGGTGGCTACGAAAACATTCCGGCATTTTTCCCCAATGGCAGCTACCAGCAGATGGCAGTCCACAGCAACCCTCCCGTCAACTTCGTCTATCCTGTGGCAGGGGCTCCCGTTGAATTCCGTGTGGTCCACGTGGTGCGTGAAGGTGTAGGTGGCGACAACCATATCTGTAACGACACGATGGAGCTTCGACAGACCTTCAGCAACTACTACGCATACGACGACGGCGTTCCCGAGAACGGCTACGGTTTGACCGCCACTGGCAGCCGCTTGTGGTTCGCCCAACGCTACGCACTCAACACAGAAGACACGCTTACGGCGGTGGATCTCTACTTCAACCGCACGCGCAACAATGAAAATGCCAACATACAGTTCCAACTTTGCATCTGGAAATCCCGCAATGGCAAACCTGGCGAACTCATCTACAAGGATGACACCCGCCTACATCCCGAGTTCGACGGCATGAACCGCTACCACCGATACCCTCTGGGCAACCCGCAGACACTGAACGACACCATCTTTGTCGGCATTGAACAGTTGAGCACCGATTTCATAAACTTGGGTTTCGACCGAAGCAACGACGCCCGGCAACAGACCTACTACCGTACCGGCAACGAATGGATGCAAAGCATACTGAGTGGTGCCGTTATGATGCGTCCGGTATTTGGCAGCCATGCCCTGGTAGGCATAGAAAACCCACCATCGTTCGCGCTCGAATTCAGTTGTTCCCCAAACCCCACACATGGACAACTACACATCCGTTGGGACAATGGCACCACCGACCAGCTGATCATAACAATTTTCGACATGCAGGGCCGGCGAAGAATGCATCTGCCCTTCAGCCCCTCCATCGACCTCTCCGCATTGCCCAACGGCGTCTACTTGCTTTGCATTGAAGATGTCGCCTCCAGACAACAGGCGCGACACAAAATCATCGTCTCTCACTAAAAAACGACAACCTCCACACACTTGCCCAAAATGACTCCCACAGATTCCATTGTACCCGCGACAGAAGAAATCCTTATCGACCCCATCGAAGAACGCGAACTCTACGAAAACCATCGCATCACCGTCGACAAAGGACAGGAAATGATGCGATTGGACAAATACCTGATGATGCGGCTGGAGGGTGTCTCACGAACAAAAATACAGGCTGCAGCCAAAGCCAGCTGTATCCTGGTGAATGGCAAAGCCTCCAAATCGAACTACAAGGTGAAACCGCGTGACGTGATCAGCGTATTGCTGCCCACACCGCCACGCGAACTGGAGATCATCCCAGAAGATATTCCATTCCATATCGTATACGAAGACGACGACGTATTGGTCGTTGACAAACAGGCGGGGCTGGTAGTTCACCCCGGTTATGGCAACTTTACCGGCACACTGCTCAACGGACTCACTTTCTACTTCCAGGACAAGAAAGGCGCCGATGGCAACCCGATTGTCCCCTACTTGGTCCACCGCATCGACAAAGACACTTCCGGCCTGCTTCTCATTGCAAAAAACGAGGACGCACAGGTGGCACTGGCAAAACAATTCTTCGACCACACCATAGAACGCAAATACAATGCTCTGGTGTGGGGTGACTTTGCGGAGGACAACGGTACCATAGACGGCAACCTGGCCCGTTCGACTAAGGATCGCCGCGTCATGGCCGTCTACGACGACCCCGAGGTCGGAAAACATGCGGTAACCCACTGGCAGGTTCTGGAGCGCTTCGGATACGTCACCTTGGTGGAGTGTGTGCTCGAAACGGGGCGCACCCATCAAATCCGTGCCCACATGAAACACATAGGCCATCCGCTGTTCAACGACGCCATGTATGGTGGCGACCAGATATTGAAGGGCACCACTTTCTCCAAATACAAACAATTTGTGACTAACTGCTTTCAGTTGTTACCACGTCAAGCGCTCCATGCTTTAATCCTAGGATTTGAGCACCCCACAACACATCAACAGATGCATTTCGAGTCACCCCTTCCGGAAGACATGCTGTCTGTGGTAGAAAAATGGCGCAAATACGCCGAATCGTCTCGTCAAAACATCTAACAGGAATCAGTATTCCCACATATCCATCCAAATATCGAGCAATTTGGTCTCTATGCGTTCCGACTCCCAAATGGCATCCGGACCCGTCAAATAATCCAAAATGGAACGATTGTACGTATTCGACTCCCGAGTGATATAGCTGTTAAACATACGGCTCATGAAGATATGCTCCCATGACGGCTGATGTGCCGAGTTCTCTTCAAATACAGCCTCGTTGCGCGTCAGCAAACGTCGAACCAAAGGCGACTGCATCGGTATCCAAAACATCTCGGCAGTGCCGATATAATCCAGGTCACCATCATGCTCCTTGTACAACTCCTTGGTCAGACAGAGCGAAATCATGCGCACAAACATATCCGTATTCTGTTTGCCGATATACCATACCTCCTTCAACCGCACCTGTAGCATCTCCTCCGAATTGAACTCCTTCGGAACCAGCACCGTCTTGTACTCGTAATTCTCGTCGTCGTCAACAATCTCCAAGATGATGGTATCGGCTTTGGTAAACTGCTGAACGAAAGCATAGTTATCCAATGGAACCTTCAATTCGTCATCGGCATAGATAGGTATCTCGTCGGCAACAACTGCATCCCATATCAGATAGGCAAAATTGCGACGCCCGTCAAAACCATTGCGTTCAATAGGATAATAGAAGAACGTGTTGAACTTCTCGCGCACATCAATGGTGCGCCAAATCAAAGACTCCCACACCACATCGGTCTCCCGAATAAAAGGCAGATCGATAGCTTCGCGTTCTTTGGTAAGATGGCGTTCATAAAAATGCCCCGCACCACTCTCCACGGTCTGAGCAGAAAGAGCTACGGCTGCAAACACCAGCCCAATAACGACAAGAAGGAACCTTCGAAACATAATTAAGAAAAATAAGAGTTAAGAACCGACACGATCCTTAACTCTTATTATTTATAATCCGATGATTGTTACTGTCAATTACAAACAGGCTTCAACCAAACAGTACATTAGTACTCCCACATATCGGATTCAATGTCGAAAATCTTGTTCTCGATAGCTTGCGACTCGAGAATGGCGTCCGTACCCGTCAGATAGGAAGCGATAGTACGGTTGTAAGTGTTCGCCTCACGATAAACAAAGCTGTCAAAGTAACGCTCAATGAAGATGTCATCGTAGGTACGCACCGAGTGTGAGTTGTTCTCGTCATAGGCATAGATTTTAACCAGCGCATTACGAACACGCATGTCGTCCATCGGAACCCAGAACATCTCCACATTGTCGCAGACACGTTCGCCATCGCGGTCCTTGCAGTAGTTGTAAACCAAAGTCAGACCAAGGATACGGACTTTCTGACGAGTGTCCTGCTTGTCGATATACCACGATTCCTTGATACGGGCAGAATAGACCTCTTCCGGACGGAACTCTTCAGTGATCAGCGTATCGCGACCTTCTGTCTCATCACCCCATTCGTCGTATTCGGCAATATGGAAGTTATAGCTACGAGTCAATTGGCTCATCATCTCCTCATAGGTGTAAGGCGTCACCAGGTCATCCTCTTTGTAGACCTCGATATCACCATCCCGTAAGGCGTTCATGATGGCTGTTGTCAGATTGACACGGCCTTGAGTGCTTTTGTTAGGATCTGTCGGGAAATAAAAGAACTGGTTGAATTTCTCACGAAAATCGATAGTTCTCCAAACGAAATGCTCCCAAACGACGTCCGTTTCACGAAGATATGCATACGGCATGGCTTGTTTGCCTTTTGCCAGATCCTTCTTATAGAAGTTGTTGAAATTATGATCATCTTCAGAATCAATGATACCTTGGGCATTGACCGTGTAGCCAGCGGCCACAAAGATGAACAGTCCTAAACAAAACAGAATTTTCTTCATTGTATGTGAGTTTTATGTTACTTCAATCTAAGCGTGCAGTCGAGAGAGTGTGTTGCGCCATCGGGAGTCTTGACAGTCACATCGGTGATGTAGACCTTCTGACCACGTTTGGCGTTGTTGATTCGGCTGATCATTTCAGGCGTGAGACGGTTGCCTGAGCCATTGAGGTCGAGAGCACCCGAACCCTGAACGTTGAACACGAAGGAGCTGATGCGCAGTGCCGGAATCTGGAAGTCGAAATCCTCCATGGAAGCACGAAGCACAGGATTGGCCGTAATCTCGGCCTTGGAAGCCTGGTCACCGCTCTTGAAGCTACCGATGCGGAGTGACGGTTTCGGGATACGTTTGATACGAATCTCTTTAGTACCCATATTCTTAGTTGCTCCATCGATTTTAGCGCTGACATTAAGACTCAATTTACCAATCTTAGAAGGCTTGATAATATAGTTACCGTCGCCCTGGCTCTTGACAATAGTAGCATTGCCGCTGGAGATAGAGGGGAAGATGTCCTTAGAGGCCACACCGGGAACACCAATCGAGATAGGATTGTCGATACCGGCGTAAACAACATTCATCTTGGTAAGCTCTGTCACGGCAACAGGAGCAGCGACAAAGTAGCTCTCATCAAAAGGATATTCCTCTTCCTTACCATCCTTGATCATGTAGACCACGCCATGGACACGTTTCTCGCCCGGAGCACCTGCACCGGCGGTATAAGTGATAGAACCATCAGGACCGCTCTGGAACTGAGCGCCATTGATGACGGCACGGAACTGACGTTTGGAGTCGTATGCGCCAACGTTAACTTTCATTTCATATTTGCCACCCTGGATGACATAGCTGGATGTAGGACGGCAAATAGCAGCGATCTGGTCGAATTTGAAGTCCTCTTTGCCGATCATGCCAAAAAGTTTTTTAATGGCATCGTATTCGGCATTCATCAGCTCCGATTTCATACGGGAAAGGCAAACCAAATCAGCCACAGCGATAGCACCGTCGAAGTTGTACTCTTCCCAAGTGACCATACGACCGGCATGGGAACTAAAGAACTCGCCTTCGACATTCATACCGAAGTTAACTTCCACAGTATCGTGAGTGATGTTGGTATCCTGAAACACCTTGGTCACCTTTTCTTTGTAGGCAATAATAGCGTTTTTAATGTCGATAGCTTTACCATCGGGGGCATCACTCTTACCATAAAAATAATGCGAACCCATATCGGTATTGTCCTTCTTCTCAACAATTTCAAGACCACCCAGATCCAGAGCCACCTTGGCGCTGTCGAGCAAGGGGTTGCCACTGCCGTCGCGCAGCGGAATCTTACGTTTGTAGACACCATCGCTGGTGTGTTTCTCAACCGAGGCTGAACTCTGCATATAGCAAAGGAATCCATAGCGAGACTCGTCAATCAGAAGCTTCAAGGAATCAGAGTAACCTTTGATTTCCTGGGCTGCTTCATAGAACTTGGCCACCTTGGTGGAGTCGTTCAGCATAGCCTGGTCGAACATATCGTAAGCCTCGGCCAATTGCGTTTCAATATTTTTATTGGACTCGTTCATAGCATCGCCCACCGTCACAAAGCCGTTCAAGATTTCCACCGAAACGTTCAGTGCCAGCAGAGCGGTGTACACGAGGTACATCATTGCAATCATCTTTTGCCTCGGGGTCTCCGGGCAATTTGTAGCACCCATATTCTAACTTTTTTTGGTTTTTAAACAATCGTTTTCATGTCCACACATAGAACCATCGGTTTAAGTGCACAACAATTCGAAAACGGTCAAACATTAATGAATTAACCTATGATGATAGAACTACAAGCCTCAGATGCGGGTCTGCATAGCAGCGAGCATGTTGCCATAGACCTGGTTGAGTTCGGCAACCTTTCTGGTGAGTGCATCCACCTGCTCCTTGTATTTCAACACGCCCTCTGCAGAATCTGCAAAGTTGGCGACCATGTTCTGCATCCGTTCCTGGACCTCCTTGGTGGCCTCAAGCTGAGACGAGGAGTTCTGCATCTGGATTTCGTACATGGCGTTGATAGAGGAGAGGCTGGAAGCCATCTTCTTGAGTTCGTCGACATAGGAAGTATCGCCTGCGCGGAGTGTTTGAGCTGTTTCCTGGTAGATGGTCGACAGGTTGGTGACAGCAGCGGTAGCACCCTTGAGGCTCTCAGAATATGAGGAAGAGAGTTCGAAGTCGTGGTTGATAGAATCAGTGGTACGTTTGTATGCTGCAGAAAGATCGTTGGCGGCCTCAGCAGCAACATCCATATTGGTAACAAACTTGTCGGTAGCGGCTACAGCAGTGGTCATGTTGTTGAGAGAATTGGCGGAGTTGGCCAAATTTTCCATACCATGTCCCAAGCGTTCCACCAGTTCGGGTCCGATTTTGGCCTCGGCGAGCATTTTGTCCAGTTCGCTGGTGACAGAAGGCGCACCACTTGTCTCACTTTTCAGATTAGCGGTGACATCCTCGCCCTTCATACCGGCCAGTTCAGGATAGACCAAACTCCAATCCCATTCGATGTGAAGAGGTTCAAAGGCCGAAAGGAAGAAAATGACAGCCTCAGTACCCATACCAAGAATAAGCATAGGAACAGCACCGGGCCAGTGGTTGATTTTGAACAGGGCGCCGATAATAACGGCCGATGCTCCCCATCCATACAGTTTGCTCATGAAGTTTTTGTAACCCTTACTCCGAACAATGTTGTCTAATTTACTCATAACTTTTAAGTTTTAATTAGTGTTTACTTATTTTAAGATTGTTTTTTTCAATTGTTTTTTACCCAATGTCATTCAACGGAAAGTACCTTAGTCAAACAGACAGCGAATAAAAAAGTTGTTTTTCGTGATAAATTACTTGGCAACATTGGAAGCCGACTTCAGGTTGTCGCCCTTGACACGGCCAAGATAAGGCTGCACGCAACGGAAACCGATGTAAGACTTAGCGGTATCCTGGAATTCGTAGTCACGAGTCTGAACCTGGATGAAATATTTCTGGTCTTTCCAAGAGCCGCCGCGGATGACCTTCATCTTCATTGCCGGTGCTGCATCGTCGGGAGCGTTGTAATTGTAGAACGGCGACAAAGCATTGGCGACCACATAGGTGGAGGGATTGAATGCGTCAAGGCACCACTCGGAGACATTGCCGGCCATATCATAGAGACCGTAGTCGTTGGGGGCATAGTGACCAACCATCAGAGTTTTCACGCCACCATCGTCATCGTAAGCACCTCTCAGAGGCTCATAGTTGGCGAGGAAGCATCCGTTCGGGTTGCGCACATAGGGGCCGCCCCAAGGATAGGACTCTCCAGCGATACCGCCACGGGCAGCAAATTCCCATTCAGCCTCGGTCGGCAGACGGAAGTCGTTCATCTGCTGGTAGTCAATAGATTCCAGATAGCGGTTCAGGTAATTGGAACGCCACACGCAGAAAGCCTTGCACTGGATCCAGCTGACACCGACAACAGGATAGTTGTCGTAAGCAGGCGAAGTGAAATATTGACGAGTGAAATCCTCATTCATGCTATAGGTATAGTCGTGCACCCAGCAGAGCGTATCGGGATAGACATTGACCACTTCGCGTTTGATGAGGGAAGAACGGTTGTTCAAACCCTTGGGACGCGGAGCGAACATAGTACCCTTATACTCGTCCTTGACAGTCGTGTTGCTTTCCTTTTTGGAAGCCTCGGCATAGTCAATCCAATAATATTCATAGTTCAACTTGGCAGGATCGATTGTACGACGACGATAGAAACGATCTTTTTCCGGCAGATAAAGATCTTCCAGTGCCTCACGAGTTTCCTGCTCATTCCAGCGGATTTTTTCTTTCTTATTGAGGATTGCAGGCTCGAGAGGTTCGCCGTATTCATCCTCTTCAATCAGATAGCCGTCAATGCCAGCTTCGCCGAGCATGCGACGAGCGATAGAGTCAATGACCCAATTGACGAACTGACGATACTCATTGTTTGTGATTTCGGTCTCGTCCATGAAATAGGAACCAACCTGCATGGTGCGTGGCTGGACAGGCTTGCCATAAACGACACCCTGAGTTCCCGAACCCATACTGAAATTGCCCTGATTGATAAATACCATACCTTTGAGGTCGATATCTTCAAATATGGGGCGGTCTTGAACGCCGACGAGTTCACCCTTCTCAGATGAACCGCAGCTCCACAACAGAACTACTCCTGCGAGTAAGAAAAACAACTTTTTCATATAAATTATGATTTAATTTCTATAATATAATAACGTTGTTGATGTGTTTCTACAATGACTTTTTCTGCTCTTTTACGGAAAAACAAAAAGAAAGTTTCATTTTCATGTCAGATGTTACAAAAGATAGCGTGTACCCTGATAGATGGTGGGCAACTTGGGAGGAATGATGATGCGGAAGCAGTAGCGCAGGTAAAACTCCAACGAACCGAAGCTGAAGCCCGTCTTATAAACACCGAGTTTGCTCGTTGTCAAGTCGTAAGCAACGCCAATCTTCATCTTATCAAAGTTGACACCCGCCAAGAACGACACGGCATCTTGGAAACGGTAACTTACGCCGCCCCAGAAAAGATTTTGGTATTCCAACAAGCAGGAAGCCTCGGCCTGAAAAATAGAGAAATCCGCAGTGCGAATCAATACCGACGGTTTCAAACGGAAAGAGGGATTGGAAGGAATGATGAACTCATAGCCACCAAGGAGATTAAGGATGCGGCTGGTTCCGAAATTCAAGTTGTCACTATGAGCACCAAAAATATTTTTGACAGCAAAGCCCAGATAATAGGTACCCGGAACTTGGTAATAGACACCAAAAGAAGCATCGATGAGGAAATCGCTCACCTCCTCACCATTGATGTACGGATCGGACGACCCAGAAGGAAGTTGTGTCGGATCGCCCGGGAGGTCGTCAGAACCCAGCAGACCGCCATCACGTGTGATGCTGTAGAAGTTGCCCTCAATACCGGCCGAGAGGTTGCCCGGTCCCCAGTAGATACGAAAAGCATAATCAACAGAGCCGCTGACCGTAGAGTTGTAACCAATCTTGTCGTAGTAGAATGTAAGACCCAGACCGCCATGAAGGATCTTCACAGGGGAGTCGAACGAAAAAAGACCGTTGGTAGGCAAAGAGCCGGCTTTGGCACCTGGTGTTGGAGCATCCAAACGCAAACCCAGCCACTGTCCTCTGTACATAAGCGAAGCACACATGGAACCCGAGCTGCCTGCATAGGCAGGATTAACAGCCAAACGGTTGAACATGTATTGAGTGAACTGAATCTCCTGTTGTGAATGGCCAACACATGAAAATCCCAATATCAAAAGCAGAATTGATATGTTTTTTTTGATTTCGATTTTCATGTTGTTAAAAGAGTTAATATATTTCAACTAGTTTATTTTCAATAAAATACAACCAAACCAACTTTTCTTGAGAATATCAAGATAAAGTAGATTTTGACTTGCAAAGATAATAAGAATTATCTATTCAAGCACCTTTTTTTTAAAAAAAATATAAAAAAATATTACAATACGTTACAAATCAACAATTAACGTATTTTATTTGGTTTTTACAATAATTGCGTCGGGAAAAGCGTCCTTCAATTCTTCCAAAAGACGTTCCGCCCTGTCTTTTTTGTAGGAGACCGACAATCGCACGACTACACGGTTTTCTCCCGATGCAATGGCATACTCGACATAGTCACGATAGTAAAAAGGCAACTGATTTACACGCTTTTGTGCGACAGTACGAGTGGTGCAACGGAACAATTCGATATCGTAGAGCTGGTAGTCGATACCCTGCATGGAGCGGCTCAACTCCTCCCATCGGCTGTTTTCGCGTCCAGCGGTGTCCGCCTCGTCCACTTTGGAGGAAGGCGATTGGGCATTGTGCAAGAGCCATTCTGCGCCCAATTTGGTCGCCGCAAAATGGAGGAATTTTCCTTCGCTCATCACGTCCAGAAAAGACTCCTGCGACTCCCAGAAGGGATAGAATCTCGGAGGAAGCACTTGGACCTTGACATTTAGTGATCCCACACCAATTTGACGGGCCGCTTTACGCGACATATCCACCACATTGCGTCGTGGGCAACGGTCATTCACCCTGACGATCACCTGTTTGCCATTTTTTGGATTGGTAACCAACAGCAGCGTTCCAAACTTGTAGGAACAATGGGCAGCGGTGTACTTGTTCTGGCTGAAGATTTCTCCATTGCTGGTCTTCCTACCCACGAAGCGGTCGCTATAATAAGTGCCGCGCATGGAATGGACCGTAACCGTATCTGTAGAAGATACCGTTTGAGCCATCAGAGCGACAACGGACATCAACAGCAGTAATATAACAAGTGCCTTCTGTTTCATAGTCTTCGAGTTAAAATATTACCAATTCACAGCATCAGCGTGGAACCACTTGTCCTGAAGCCGCATAACTTGTTCTATCACATCACGCACACAACCCTTACCACCACCATAAAGCGATATATAATCGGCGATCTGCTTGATTTCCTCGGCAGCATCGGCCGGGCAAGCCGCCACGCCACAATGGCTCATGATTTCAAAATCCGGAATATCGTCGCCCATACAAAGAACCTCATTCTCGTGCAGGTGGTTCAATTCCAAAAACTTGCGATACGTTTCAATTTTATTGGCACAACCGGTATAGATCTGCTTCACTCCAAGCGATTCCATTCGATTATTGATACTCAATGATGTGGCACCAGAAATAAGGGCTATGATATAGCCTTTCTTGACTGCATACTGGATAGCGAAACCATCTTTGATGTTGCCGCAACGCACGGTTTCCTTGTCGGCATACATCCACACACTACCGTCGGTCATCACACCGTCGAAATCGAAAACAAAAGCCTTAATATCGTGTAATTTTGCCTTATAATTCATACATTTACATTTCTTTAGATTTCACATTTGGTATTTCGATAAGCATCGGCCAATTCCATGACACGCTCGTAGACTGCTCGCCAACCTTGCCAGCCGAAGTATTCGGACAGACTCTGATTGTGCCAAAGCATAGAGCACACCCCTCCCACCGAACGCAGTTCGTCAAGCATCTGGACATACACTTTTTCAGCATCGTCGCACGACTTCTTCTTGTAGTAGTAGAGTGTGGAATCCATCACCACAAAGGGATGGACCAACAGCGACGTCTCGCTGTCACTATCCAAATCGAAGAACGGATAGGGAGTGCCCGTACCGGCACGGAAGCCTGGTTCGTCGGCATAGCCCATGGTATAATCGTGGAGGATACCATTCTCCATCAAGGCATTGTACGATTCGGGCAATGACATACGGAGAAAATGGAATCGGTTGCGTACAGTAGCACGATGGAGGAGTGACGACAGCCGTTCTCTTTCGACAGCCAGCCTACCCGGGTCGTCGTGCGAAGCATACGAAGCATGCAATCCCAGCTTGGCATAATCGCACAGATGTTGCAGCAACTGGCGAAACTCCCTATTCTGATAAGAGATTGGCTTGTCGTAGACGTTGTAATCAGCCATCAAGGGGAAAAACTTTAGACGAATACCCGGATGCTTTTCGTGAACATCCAAAATATAGTCGAAAGAATCAAACGGATCCTGCTCACGACGCAGCAGCACGCGCCAACGCTTACGGACATCGCTTTTGTGTCGGAAAACAAAAAGGTCACGCCCCACTCCCACCAGCGTTCGCATCAAGCCCTTATGCAGGTAGCAGTAGGCGGCGTCGATATCGAAGGTGTCTTCATAGTCAAAATGACGTGAAGGGAAATGCTCGTCAGGGTAGCGTTCCTTGATTTTTCGGACAAGCATCAAAGCCCACCTGTCCACAACCGCCAAATGAAGAAAATCCGATTTGAAGGCAACACTCTCTGTGGCAGGGAACCGTCCATGTTCGTCAGTGAAATGCGGCAGATATTCCTCATAACGTGACAGGCAGAAAAATGCTGCAGCGAAGGGGTCGAATGGGAATGCACTGCTGCTGTCGTAAGTGGGGAAAAGGCCCACACATCCCTCGTAAGGAAAACAATTGGGATGCTGTTCCTCGATCGTGGTTCGAAAAAGGAGATCGCACGACTTCACAAAGACACCATCACCCACCTTCCGATAACCATAGCACAACTTAGCACCTTCACGACGTTGGAAGATGTCCATATCGGTGGTGATTTCGAACTCGACTTTGAGCACATGCTTGAACATGACATTGAGCGTGTACCCCACCCTATTGGTCAGTTTTGGCACATGAATTAGCAACATAAGCCTTTCATTGTATCAAAATAAAATGCAAAGATACAACTTTTTTTTAACATAGGTTCGAAAGGCAAACCAAAATCAACACAAATGTATAACTCACAGTAACTTGAAACATTTATACCAATTTCTCATTTTTAAATTAACAAACAATTCTTTTGTACAATCCGATCAATGCCAACCGACAACAGAATGGCACCCGACCCTCAAAGCATGCCTAGGTAAGCCCGACACACACCACCATCAAATCCTATTGCCAACGGCCCGTTTATCGAAAAAACACGATACACAAAATCAATAATTTACAAATTAAAATGTTAAATTCTTTAAAATTCCATCGAGAAAAATGGTCTTTTTTCAAAAAAAAAGTGTAAATTTGCATTCTCATTTGTATAAAACAACCATCAAACAATCCATAAGACAACAAAGAAAATGAAACTCCGAGAAATAGCAAAATTGCTCAATGCCACCGTGTGCATAGGCGAAAACCGACTGGATGAGGAAGTTGAACACGCCTTCGCTTCCGACCTGATGAGCGACGTGCTGACACTGAAAGACACGCCGATGCTGATAACCGGGCTTTGCAACGTGCAGACAATCCGCACTTGCGACATGGCTACGCTCGACATCATCATCGTGGTGCGCAACAAGAAAGTGACAGAGGACATGCTAGAACTGGCCGAAGATAACGGCATGGTTATCTTAAGCTGTGCCTACTCAATGTTCAAAGTCTGTGGCATGCTGTACGAAGCCGGCATCAAGCCCCTATTCTAATAAACCTCAAACAATCAGAACCGAATCAATAACCACCAACAACCCCACTTTCAGGAATATGCATCAAGAATACACCGTTGTAGAAGGCGACTTCGTCAATGCCGGCAAAGCCTCAAGTTCCGTAAAAAAAACACTCAAACAACTCAATGTCGACCCCACAAAAATCAAACGTGTCGTCGTAGCTCTTTACGAAGCGGAAGTTAACGCCATCGCCCACGCCTACGGCGGCAAGGTACTGGTAGACATTGATTCTGACAAAATCAAGATGGTTGTTGCAGACAAAGGCCCTGGCATACCCGACATCGCACTGGCCATGCAGGAAGGCTATTCCACCGCCCGCCCCGAGGTACGCGACATGGGTTTCGGTGCCGGCATGGGTCTGCCAAACATGCAGAAAAACGTTGACAAACTGAACGTCACTTCGGAGGTTGGCGTAGGCACCACCGTCGAGATGGAAGTGAACTTCTAACAAACCAGGCCCCATCGTCACCCCGCACATCACCTACCACATCGGAATACACCATTTCACCATTCATAACCTATCCAAAAGATGTTTGTACACGCACTTAGAATTGACGACAAGAAATGTATAGGCTGCATGCGCTGTCTGAAAACCTGCCCCACCGAGGCTATCCGAATCAGCGAAGGCACAGCCTATATTCAGGAACACCGTTGTATCGATTGTGGACGATGCCATGAACTCTGTCCAGCCGAAGCCATCTATATCAACCAGGACGACTTCGAGATGGTACACGAGTTTCCGCACTCCGTAGCATTGATTCCTGCCGTATTTCTAGGCCAATTCCCAGAAGATATACGCGTGTCGCGCATCTATTCTGCGCTGGAAGATCTGGGATTCCGACATGTCTTTGAGGTGGAATCTGCCGCCAACATCTTCGCCGAAGCCAAAGAAAAATACGCCCGCGAGAACGAAGTCATCCGGCCTTTAATATCCAGTTTCTGTCCCGCCATCGTCAGATTGATACAAATCAAATACCCCTCGCTTGTAGCGAACATCACACCCATTAAGGCGCCGCTGGACATCTCGGCCACCTACTGTCTGAAAGAGCTGCAAAACCGTGGCATCCCTCGCGAAGAGATCGGTCTTTTCTATGTCACCCCCTGCGCCGCCAAAATTGCCGCCGTGAAGGCCCCCGTCGGAGAAAAGAGGTCCATCATTGACGGCGTCATCAATATGGACTCGCTGTTCAACCGTACCTATCACAAGATCAAGGAGCAAGGCAAGAACTACATCCCCCGACAGAGCCGCACCATCAACCTTTCGAGCGACGCCATATTGAGCACCCTGACCAATGGCGAACGGCGCATCTGCATGGCCAAAAAAAGCTACTCCATCGACGGTATACAGAACGTGATGGACTTTCTGGACAAATTGGAAAATGACGAGGTTGAGGATGTCGAATTCCTCGAGTTGAGGGCTTGCGACCAAAGCTGTGCCGGTGCATTGTTGAGTTATGAAAACCGATTTCTCTGTGGCGCACGCATGTACTCCCGCGCACGCAAAGCCGCTGAAAGGGAGCGCAACGGCGAAGTGCCTCGCGACCGAGACATGGACCGCATGAAAGACTACCTGATTGAAAACAGTCGTGTTGAAGCACCCCTGCCCCGCTCCATGTTTGTTCTGGACGAAGACCGTTCCAAAGCTTTCGAAAAAATGGAACGCATCAATCAATTGAAGGCTCAGCTGCCACAGATTGATTGTGGCTTGTGCGGCGCCCCCACATGCGAATCTTTTGCCGGCGACGTGGTCATAAACCGCATCGGTCTGTCGCGTTGTATTTTCTACCAACGCCATTTGGAACGCAAAAACGAAATCACACGTCAGGAGTGTATTGCCGCCATGAATGCCGTATGGGGCAAGGACCGGATGCACGAATAAATGCCCCTACCTTTTTTGCCACTCAGCAAAATATAGTTTTTTCCATCACGGACGATCGTCAACCTTTTCTGACGGGCTCTCTTCTTCGACACCCGCATCGACAACCATACCCTTTTCTTTGAAGTATTCGACCAGTCCAGCATAGAACCGATGCTTTGAAAGCGTCTCACTATTGCCAATGACAATCAACTTCATACGAGCGCGAGTAATTGCCACATTCATTCGCCTTAAATCGCCAAGGAAGCCGATTTCGCCCTTGTCGTTGTCGCGGACCATGCTAATGATAATCACATCACGTTCCTGGCCCTGAAAGCCATCAACACTATTCACGCTCACCTGTCCACGCAAACGACGGTAGAAACGCTGCATCTTTAACAGCCGTCGAATCATCCGCACCTGAGCCCTGTAGGGCGAAATAATGCCAAAATCCACATTATCGGCGACAAGGCGTTCCAATCCTATCATATCCACATAGTCGCGAAGCGTATGAACCACCAACCTGGCCTCATCCGCATTCAGCCGGCTCATAGATTTGTTCTGACGTTCGCCAAATCCACTGTTGACCGTATCTATCCACATCAACGGCGTATCCATCAGATTCACAAGCCTGTCGGCCACTTCGGGTGCCGCACGCAACGCTCCGTGGTAGAACCAACGGGAGGGAAAATCCATAATATCGCGGTGCATTCTATATTGCACCGTCAGCAAAGACACGCACTCTTTTTTGGAGCGCACCACCCGCTGCATCAGCGTGTCAGAAAGTCCTTCGCGAGCAGCCTCGACACATTTCACCGTCGGCGGCAACTGGCAATGGTCGCCACTCAGAATGACACGATCAGCCTTACAGATCGCTGTCCAACAGGCCGGCTCCAGCGCTTGCGCAGCCTCATCTATGAAAAGCGTACTGAAATGGCGGTGTTCCAAGATATGGTAAGCACTGCCAATGAGAGTGCAGCTCACCACCCGAGCCTGATTGAAGAGATCTTCATTAATCTTTATCTCCAGCTCCATCTGACGCTTTCGCAACCGAAGCCTTAGATTTCTTGCCGACTGTGATTTCTTCTCATCATGCCCTTCACTGAGTGTTTTCCTTATCTGCCACAATTCCGGATAGTCCGGATGATCGGCATAGCGGCGTTCATAACTACACCCAAGCATTTCATCACTCATTTTCAATGGGTTTCCGACACGCAACACATTGATGCTACGTTTTGACAGCTGTTCGCTGATCCAATCCACAGCGGCATTGCTGGGAGCGCAAACCAGCACCTGCGTCTCGCGCTGCAGTGTTTCTATGATCGCTTCAATCAGCGTGGTGGTCTTTCCCGTACCCGGAGGACCGTGTACAATAGCCACATCCATCGCAGCGATCACTTTTCGAACAGCGGCATTTTGCGCATCATTCAGCCAAGGGAAAGCGACCGCCGGAAGCTGGCGAAATCGTGGTTTCAGAGGGCCCAACAGAGTTTCACGCAGACGCACCAATTTTTCGTTGTCAGAGTGCATCACGGCGAAAAGAGACTCCTGCATCACACGAAAAGAGGTGTCGTCGACACAGACTCTAACCCCCAGCATACAACGCGAGGCCCGGTCGCTCAACGATTGGAACGCTGCCGTTCCCGGCAGTTGGATTTGTAGCACGCCCTCCTTATAGGAATCCACGAAACAGACAAATGGCAAGTTGACCACGCTATCGCCCTCTTGTGACAAATGGAAGAACGAGACCGGTCTACCCGGTTCGAAATCGTTCTCCAGTTCCTCGCCATCCGTTTCGTAAGACAAGGTCACGATATATTGGTTCAAAGCATTGAATCCCGAACCGCAAATTGTCACCGGATACTTACAGTCAGCCTCGTTGGATCGGCCACTGATATTGTCGGCAGTAAGCGATCGTTCGTAAGCTTCCGCTTCGTAGTTCCGTTCCATCCGAAGCAGTTCGTAAAGTCTGGTAAGGTGTGCTATGCTAGAGGAATCATTCATCACGTTTTTCAAACGACCGAAATGTGCATTTCGTATATCGTTCAAAAAAATTCTTTTTGGGAAAAAGTGAAAATCCGTGAAAAATAATTAATTTTGCAAATCGGACGACGTGATCACTGCACTTATAAAAGTCACGTCTTCAAACTATTGGACATACACAACATGTAGGTTTTTGCGTCAAAGAGCAAAATTAAAAGGGAATCACGTGCAATCCGTGAGCTGTCGCGCAACTGTAACAAGATGCCTGAAGAAAGGCAAAAAGCCATTGGACCCGCAAGGTTTGAGAAGGTGCCTTTCCTAGTCTTTAAGCCAGGATACCTGCCTAGATGTTTGGCAATGCTTTCGCGTCAAAAGCCATTGTCGACCGCAGCTGCCGCGCTTTCAGCGCAGTCTTCCACGACAATCTTCACGACCGACTTATGACGCCCAAAGCACCGCGACGTTATAATTTGGAAATACTATAATAACACAAACAATATGAACTGGAAAGACGACTACAAGAGAAAACTTTCGAAACCCGAAGATGCCATCAAAGACATACGCGACGGGCAATGTGTGGTAATGGGACATGCCGCTGCAGCACCGCGCCTCATTCTGCAGACTTTGGCGGACCACTGCGAGGACTACAACGACGTGCTTATTTTTCACATGACAACCCTTGGCGACAATCCCTGCTACAAGCCGCAATGCTATGGTCACTTCCGCCATGTCAGCAATTTCCTTTCCGCCAATTCCCGCGAGGTAGTAGAGCGTCGCGAGGGTGATTTCTTTCCCGCATACTTTAAAGATGTGCCCTCTATGATCGGCAACGACATCCCCTGCGATGTCGCTGTTTTCCAAACCACTCCACCCAACGAAGAAGGTTATTGTTCACTCGGTGTAAGTTGCGACTATGCCAAGGCGGCCATCCGCTCGGCAAAGACTGTGATCATCGAGACCAACGAGATGATGCCATTCACCTATGGCGACACGATGATACATGTCTCTCAGATGGACCACATCATACCCTGTTCTTACAACCTGCAGGAACTACAGTTGCCGGAACCCGGTGAAGTCGAGACATCCATCGGAAAGCATTGCGCCTCACTTGTCGCCGACGGATCGACGCTCCAATTAGGCATAGGGGCGATTCCCGACGCAGTGCTGAATTCGCTCGGAAACAAGAACGACCTGGGCATTCACAGTGAAATGTTCTCGAACGGCGTAATGGAACTGATGAAAAACGGCAATATCAACGGCCGCCGCAAGACTCTCCATAAAGGCAAAGCCGTAGTAACATTCATCATGGGCTCACGTGAGCTGTACGATTTCGTCGACAACAACCCCGATGTGGAATTCCACCCGGTAGACTATGTCAACAGCCCCCTCATCATAGCCAAAAACGACCGCATGATATCAATCAATTCCTGCCTCGAGGTAGACCTACAAGGACAGGTTGCAAGCGAGACCATCGGCATGCGCCAATATAGTGGCATAGGCGGCCAGGTTGATTTCATCCGCGGAGCCTCGCTGGCACGCGAAGGCAAAGCGATCATTGCCATGCCCAGCACTGCTGCAGGAGGAACCATTTCGCGCATCAAGCCATTCCTTACCGAAGGTGCAGCAGTAAGCACTTCGCGCAACGACGTCGACTATATCGTTACCGAATACGGCATAGCGCGTCTCAAGGGACGCACGTTACAACACAGGGCCGAAGACCTGATCAATATCGCCCATCCCGATTTCAGACCAATGCTTATCGAAGAATACGAGCACCGCTTTAAGTGCAAATGGGAGGCCTGACAGACGACAGTTTCCGATCAACACCGGAAGACGGGAGCGACAACAATTTCGATTGTCGCTCCCGTTTTTTTTAGTCTGAC
Source organism: uncultured Bacteroidota bacterium (assembly GCA_902793295.1). GTDB lineage: Bacteria > Bacteroidota > Bacteroidia > Bacteroidales > P3 > Colimorpha. The sequence goes on along the minus strand of CADBDA010000006.1, from coordinate 66,167 downwards.
AGCAACCATACAACATATTAACATTCAATCTAGTAAAATAATCAATACCAGTTTTTCCGAGCAAATCTGAAAGAAAATGCACAACACCTTTAGTCAGACGAACGCCACCGGAAAAAAGAAACCGCCGATACGCAATCCAACCAAATTAAATCATGTTGAAACAAAATTGTTTACAAAACCCTTGCACATATATAAAAAAAACGTATCTTTGCAACGTGAAATGAACCAACCGTTTCATTATAACGCATTATATAATAATTAATTAATATTAATCCAAAAACTAATTAAAAGGAGTTTACACAATGACAAAAGTTAAATCGCTGGCCGACCTCAAGGCCATGAGAGAAAAGCTTCAGTCGAATCTGGATATCCGTGAAAAAGCGGAGAATCCCGAATCGCTTGTGCAAATCAAAATTGCTATGGCCACCTGCGGTATTGCAGCCGGAGCCAAGAAAGTCATGGAACACATGATGACGAAAGCCGACGAACTGGGCATCGCCGCAGTTTTCACCCAGACAGGATGCATGGGATACTGCCACGCAGAACCCACCCTCGAAGTACGTGTTCCCGGCAAAGACCCCATCGTTTTCGGTCATGTCGATAACAACCGTGCCGATGAAATCCTCACCAAGTACGTCCAGAACGGCGAACTCGTCGAAGGCATCATCCCCGTCAATTACGAAACAATCGATAAATAAATTGCTGATACGCTGATTGTTGATATACCATTTGATTGCTGAAACACAGAACCAGTCACCATATCAACATCCACCATATCAACATATCAACAAAAAAAAGAGAATTATGGCAAAATATAAAATGCACATCCTAATCTGCGGCGGTACCGGATGCAAGAGCTCCAACAGCCTCCAGATTATCGAAAACTTCAAAAATATCCTTGCCGAGCACAACCTCACTGACGACGTTCAGGTTATCAAGACCGGTTGCTTTGGTTTCTGCGAACGCGGACCCATCGTCAAGATTATGCCCGACAACACTTTCTACACCCAAGTGAAGCCCGAAGATGCTCGCCGCATCGTCGAGGAGCACATCATCAAAGGCCGTAAGGTTCCCGAACTGCTCTACACCAACCCCGAGAACAAAGAGCATGTCAGCGACTCCAAGCACATGGACTTCTACAAAAAGCAGATTCGTATCGCTTTGCGCAACTGCGGTTTTGTGGATCCTGAAAACATCGAAGAGTGCATTTCGCGCGGTGGCTACGAAGCCCTTGGCAAATGTCTCACCGAAATGACCCCCGAGCAGGTTATTGCCGAGATGAAAGCTTCCGGTCTGCGCGGACGTGGTGGTGCCGGTTTCCCCACAGGTTTGAAATGGGAACTTTGCGCCAAGAACAAAGCCGACCAGAAATACGTCATCTGCAACGCTGACGAAGGCGACCCCGGTGCATTCATGGACCGTTCCATTCTTGAAGGCGACCCCAACAGCATCGTCGAAGCCATGGCAATCTGCGGTTACGCTATCGGTGCCACCAAAGGTTTGGTCTACATCCGTGCCGAATATCCCCTTGCTATCGAGCGTCTGAAAATTGCCATCAACCAGGCACGCGAATATGGTCTGCTTGGTACCGACATCATGGGCAGCGGTTTCGACTTCGACATCGAGCTTCGTTACGGTGCCGGTGCATTCGTCTGCGGTGAAGAGACCGCTCTGATCCACTCTATGGAAGGACAGCGTGGCGAGCCCACCCTGAAACCTCCATTCCCCGCTGTCAGCGGCTACATGGGCAAACCCTCCAACGTGAACAACGTTGAGACTTTCGCTAATGTGCCTGTCATCATCACCAAGGGCGCTGCTTGGTTCAGCAGCATTGGAACTGAGAAATCGAAGGGTACCAAGGTCTTCGCCCTCGCTGGCCAGATCAACAATGTGGGTCTTATCGAAGTCCCCATGGGCATCACCCTCCGTGAGATTATCTACGAAATTGGTGGCGGTATCAAGAACGGCCGTCAGTTCAAAGCTGTCCAGACCGGTGGTCCTTCCGGCGGATGCTTGACTGCTAAGCACCTAGACACTGCTATCGACTACGACAGCCTCGTCGCTGCCGGTTCTATGATGGGTTCGGGCGGTATGGTCGTCATGGACGAAACCAGCTGTATGCCCGCCATCGCCAAGTTCTACCTTGAATTCACATGCGAGGAGAGCTGCGGCAAGTGCTCTCCCTGCCGTATCGGTAACAAACGCCTCTGCGAAATCCTTGAGAAAATCACCGACGGTCGCGGCACCATGGAGGACCTCACCGAGCTCCGCAACCTGGCAGCCGTCATCAAGGACACCGCTCTTTGCGGTCTTGGTCAGACCTCGCCCAACCCCGTTCTTTCGACCCTCGACAACTTCTGGGACGAATACGTGGAGCACGTCGTCGACAAGAAATGCCGTGCCGGTGTCTGCAAGAAACTCATGAGCTATGTCATCGACCGCGAGAAGTGCATCGGCTGCGGCAAGTGCGCCAAGGGATGCCCCGTCGAGGCAATCAGCCGTACCGAATATACCGCTCCTGGACACAAACTGGCTTCGATGGTTATCGACAGCACCAAGTGTATTAAGTGCGGAGCCTGCATCAACAACTGTAAATTCGGTGCCATCTCTATTCATTAATGTATAATTGTTGATACGTTCATATGTCTAATGCGGATACAACAGGAAAACAAGACCTCATCTCATAAAACATATCGACCGATCAACTTATCAACAAAAATAAAAATAGAACAATGATTAATCTCACAATAGATAATAAAGCGATTCAAGTTCCCGAAGGCACCACTATTCTCAAGGCTGCCCGCATGAACGGTATCGATATCCCCACGCTCTGCCATTTCGAGCTCGATGGGATGAATTTTGAAAACAAACCCGGCGGATGCCGTGTCTGCGTGGTCGAAGTGAAAGGCCGCCGCAACCTGGCCCCTGCTTGCGCCACCGATGTAATGGAAGGCATGGAAGTGCTGACCCACAGCGCACGCGTTATCAACGCCCGCAAAACCGTTGTTGAGCTGATTCTCAGCGACCACCCGAACGACTGTCTGCAGTGCGAGAAGAATGGTGACTGCGAACTCCAGAGCCTCACCAAACGTCTCGGCATCAAGGAAATTCCCTTCAAAGGTGCGACCTCCACTTATCGTAAGGACAGCACCCTCAGCGTGTATCGCGACATGGACAAATGCGTCATGTGCCGTCGTTGCGAGACCATGTGCAACAAATTCCAGACTGCTGGTGCTCTGAGCGGTGTCAACCGTGGCTTCCAGGCTGTTGTTGCTCCCGCCTTCGAACAGAACCTTGGTGACAGCAGCTGCATCAACTGCGGCCAGTGCGTTCAAGTGTGCCCCGTTGGAGCCCTCACCCTCGTCGACAACATCAGCGATGTCCTCAAGGCCATTGCCGATCCTACCAAGAAAGTCATTGTCCAGACCGCTCCCGCAGTCCGCGTGGCTCTGGGTGAAGAGTTCGGCATGAAACCCGGCGAAATTGTCACCGGAAAAATGGCTGCCGCCCTCCGTCGTCTTGGTTTCGACCAGGTGTACGACACTGACTGGAGCGCAGACCTCACCATCATGGAAGAAGGCACCGAGCTCCTCGGCCGCCTGAAGAAAGCCCTCGCAGGCGAAGAGGTCAAACTGCCTATGTTCACCTCCTGCTGCCCCGCTTGGGTCGCCTTCTACGAGAAGAACTTCCCCGATCTGCTTGAATATCCTTCGACCGCCAAGTCGCCCCAGGGTATGTTCGGCGCTGTTGCCAAGAACTACCTGGCACCGAAACTGGGTGTGAAACGCGAAGATCTCGTTGTCGTTTCTATCATGCCCTGCTTGGCCAAGAAGAGCGAGTTGGCTCGTGAAGAACTCAGCGTCAACGGCAACCGCGACGTGGACTTCTCGCTGACCACACGTGAATTGGCTCACATGATCCGTCAGTGCAACCTCAACCTGAACGACATGCCTGAAGAGGACTTCGACAGTCCGCTCGGCCAGTCGACTGGTGCTGCTGTCATCTTCGGTGCCACTGGTGGTGTGATGGAGGCAGCTCTCCGTACCGCTTACGAAGTCCACACCGGCAAGAAACTGCCCAAGATCGACTTCGAAGAAACCCGCGGATTCCAGGGCATCAAGGAAGCCACCATCGATTTCGACGGCTTCCCGCTGAAGATTGCTGTGGCTTACAGCCTTGGCAACGCTCGCAAGATTATGGAAGAGGTTCGCAACGGCAACCCCAACGGATACCACTTCGTCGAGGTTATGGCTTGCCCCGGTGGTTGTATCGGCGGCGCTGGCCAGCCCTATCACCACGGCGACAGCAACATCATCCGCAAACGTATGGAAGCCATCTACCGCGAAGATGCTGGCAAGCCCATCCGTAAGAGCCACGAGAACCCCGAGGTCATTGCCATCTACAAGGAATACTATGGCGAACCTTGCGGCCACCTCAGCCACGAACAGCTGCACACCCACTATTTCGACCGCAGCGACAAACTGGAGGCAACAAAGTAAATAATACTGTGAATAGTGACAAGTGAATAGTGAATCGATACTGACGCTGTCATTTGTCAATTCACTATTCACGAATCACGAATCACTAAAAACCAAAATACAATGGCAAATATCAAGTTATCTGAAGATAAAGTCAATACCATCAAAGAGATTGCTAAATCCTTTGGTAACAGAGCTGGTGAGGTTATCAATGTCCTCCACCAGGTTCAGGGCAAATTTGGTTATCTTCCCGCTGAAGTGCAGGAAGTCGTTGCCCACGAACTGAATATCCCCGTATCGCGTGTATACGGTATCGTTTCCTTCTACAGTTTCTTCACCATGGAGCCCAAGGGCGAACATCCTATCGATGTCTGCTTGGGCACGGCATGCTATGTGCGTGGTGCTGAGAAGGTTCTCGACGCTTTTGCTCGCGAACTGAACGTCGAAATCGGCAAATGCACTGCCGACGGCAAGTTCTCTTTGAACACGCTGCGTTGCGTTGGAGCCTGCGGTCTGGCACCTGTAGCCATGATTGGCGAGAAGGTCTACGGCCGTCTGACCCCCGACCAAATACCCGCTATCATCGCCGAGTACAAATAAGACGAAACTCTGGCAGGTGTAACTCCTGCTACGAATACACCAAATAGGGTGGCTCGTGTGAGTCACCCTATTTTTTGTACGGGAAAGGCAACGACATAAAATCATGCAAATCTAACGCCTGCAAGTTAAGAGACGACGAAAAAGAGTCATTGCAAGGAAATGGGATTATAATGACACATGGCGACCGGAAGGTATTACCGCAAGGAAACAAAAAAGGCATTATGTATGGACGCGGAATGCTGTCGCCAAAGGATATGAAACCGCGTTGCTATATACGGGAAAGTATTGCTGTAAGGGTTATGGAAGCCAAGTAGTATAAGTTATGGGGGCTATTGCCGTAAAAGTTCTGAGAAGTGATGCTGTAAGGACAAGATGTAAGGACAAAAAGAAAGGAGGGAAACAAGACTGTTTCCCTCCCTATATAATTTGTAAGGAATCTGATTAGAGACCAATGCCGAGGCCGACGAAAAGACCGCCGCTGGTGAACTTGGTGTTGTCAGATTTGTCAAGATCGAGCAGACCCAAGTTGTAGCCGCCAAAGAGACGATACTGACCTCTGTAGCAGAGGGAGAGACCAACTGTGCCATAAACATTCAAACGGGAATAGTTGTCATCGTTTTCGTACCAGTCAGTTTCAGTTTCAGTACCGAGGATGGTAACTTTGCTTTTACCCATAACAGCGAAAGAGATGGTGGGGCCGACGAAGGCAGAGAGTTTGAAATCACTGCCAAGAGGGAAACCATAGTTGAAAAGGATAGGAACATCGAGCAGCAGCTGGCTGGATTTTGTCTCGATTGTAGCAACAGTTTCAGAACTCATGTTGTAACGGACCTGCAGGCCAAGAGAGAGGTTGAGGTCACCCGTCAGATTCATCATGTAGTCACCACCGACAAAGAAACCGTCCATGGAGACGTCACTGCTGTTGCCGTTAATTTCTGTGGTGAAAGTTTCGGGCATGTAACCCAGATGAAGATTCAACTGTGCTTTTGCACTGCCGGCAGTAAGCATAGCAACTGCGAGGGCAAATAATGTAACTACTTTTTTCATTTTTGTATGTTTTAAAATTTAGAGTTTATCCGATAACAAATTGATTATCTGCTCAATGAACAAATTATTCCATAAATCATGTAATCACCATTCTTTCTGCAAAAATAGACAAATTATTTTACGTAGACAAATGATTTATGTTTCATTTTTTTGGAAAAGAAGTAAAAAAAAATGTATTTTTGCAATTATAATTATAGAATAAAAGACATTATATTCGATTGTTAATCATTAAAATATTACCGTCATGATAAAAAAAATCGCTTTACTGACCCTTTCAATTCTTATGGTTGCCGGACTCAAAGCACAAGAAGTGCAGGATACCGTTCTAAAAATCGGAGTACAGACCGTACCAGGTTTCATTGTCTCGATGCCACAGGATGTCAAGACAGTTCAGAATGCACTCAACCAAAAACTGAAAAATTCTAAACTGAGCACTACCAAGAGCGAGGGATACATTGCCAGCCTTGAGCAGGTCGTTCCAGAAATCGCCACTGTACCGGTCAACCTATACGTCAAGATTGAGGAATCCGGCCGACGTTCGGACAAAGTAACCGTCGTCACCCTCTGTGCCATGCCGATGAACATTGCCGACAAAATCTCCGATTCGTATGTCCGCCGTTATCTGGAAGACTTGATCAAGCAGGTGAAACGTCAAGAAGCCGAGGAGATGCTAGCCCAGTCGGAGAAGGATCTGAAAAAGGCTCAGAAAGAATATAAAAACGCCAGTTCCGATTTGGAGAAACTGAACAAAAACATCAATTCTGACCAAGCTAAGATGGCCTCCAACCAAAAGGACATCGAGAAATTGCAAGGCAAAATCAAGGATTTGGAAGACAAAAACGCCAAATTGGAGTCGTCGGTGAACAAAAACAGCGAGAAGAAAGCCGACCTTGAAAAACGCGCCAGCGAATCGCAAAATGCCCTTCAGGAGCTGGAGAAGAAAGTGGAATCCTACAGAGCCATGTTACAATAGGCACCTGCCGACCCCACTATACAGCTGCCAACGACTACCCCCACTCCATCAGCACTAACTGAATCTCTCCACATGTACCGAACGTTTCATCATTTCGCAATACTGCTACTCATTCTGACAGCAGCCACTCGCATTTGTGCCCAAACACCCACCACCGGACTTCAAGGCAAGGTTACAGACGCCGCCACAGGCGAGCCCCTGCCCTTTGTACAAGTCGGCTTCGTCGGAACCAATTGCGGCACATCGACTGATATGGATGGACGCTTCAGCGTCTCCAACACCCAAGGGGCGACACAGTTGCGTTTCCAGATGATGGGCTATCAGCCACAGGAGATGACCATTGAAGTCGGTACATTCAAACGCAACGCCAAGGTGGCGCTACAGCCAAAAAGCACCGTCATGCAGGAAGTTGTTGTGACTGCTTCGCGCAAAGAACGCAACCGTTACCGCCGTCGCAACAACCCTGCAGTAGACCTGGTACGCCAAGTCATCGACCACAAAGATCACAACCGCCTTCAGTCGTTCGACCGCTACCGACGCGACGTGTACGAGAAGACCACGCTGGCACTAGACGATTTCCATCCCGATTTCGAGAACAAACGAATCTGGCGCAAACTCAATTTCCTTGAGAAATATATCGACATGACGCCCTTTGACGCCACGCCGATTCTGACCATCTCGATGCGCGAAATCATGATGCAGCAGTCCTATCGGCGTCGACCCCGCCAAAACCGAACGCTGCTCACCGCCCGCCGAATGGAAGGCGTGGACCAGGTGCTAGGACAAGAAGGAATTGATGCCAGCCTGAGCGAAATGTTTGTCCCCATCGACATTTATGACAACGAGATTGAAGTGATGCTGAATCACTTTACCGGACCATTGAACACCACCTTGGCGACCACCTTCTACAAGTATTACATCACCGACACACTCGAAGTGGAGGGCATTCCCTGCGTTGAACTCTCCTTTGTGCCCGCCAACGTGCGCAGCTATGGTTTTACCGGTCAGATGTGCATAGCACTCGACAGCAGTTATGCCGTGATCCGCTACAGCATGAATGTGTCGCCCCACGTCAACTTAAATTTTGTCCGAGACCTGACCATCACCCAATCCTTCTTCAAACAGCCGAGCGATTCGGTTGACCAACCGCCACGCTACATCCCCGACCGCTGCGACACCTACGGACGCCTCTACATCCACAAGAGGCTGCAAGAAGTCTATGCCCACCAAGTTCGCATCTATCACAACTATGACCTTACAGACACGGCCAAGTTGCTGCCCGACAGCCTCTTCTCGCCACTCAACAACACCGCCAGCCTGCCCAAAACCAAGATGCGCCGAAAAGAATGGAACCGGCTGCGCCCCATCGAACTGACAGCCAAAGAAACCGTCATCGACAGCCTGAGATACGAGCTGGCACGACTGCCGGAATTCCAGACCATGCGTAAAGTGGCAGAGATCACCGTCTCGGGCTATATTCCCACTGCCTCCAAACGCGACAGCAGTCGATTCGACATTGGACCCATCTACAACATTCTGAGCCACAATCACGAAGAAGGCTGGCGACTGCGTCTGGGCGGTATGACCACCGCAGCATTGAGTCCACGCAATTTCGTGGAAGGCTATATGGCCTACGGTTTCCGAGACAAACGGCCCAAATTCAACGCCTCGTTCATCCACACCTTCGACGACAAGGAGCACCACTCCCACGAATCACCCCTCAGCTGGTGGAGCGCCACAGCAAGCTACGAACTGGAAGCGCCCGGACAAGCCTTCGACAATTTCGATCGCGACAACATACTGATGTCGAACGACCGACCCCACAAGCTGCAATACGTGGCCCAAGGCGTGCTACGACTGCGGAAACAATGGCCCAGCCACATCAGCATCGACACCTGGCTGGCCACCCGCCGCTACGAACCCGCCGGAACATTGGAATACCTTCAGTATCAGGACGACGGTAGTCTGAAGCCCGTAGACCATTTCGCCGAAGCCGAATGGATGGGCAAGATCAGTTTCAGCCCCAACCGCAGTCCCGACAGTAAACGTCCCGGCAGCGCCGGCATGGTCAACCTGAAGAAAGACGCCCCCACCATCAGTCTGACCCACCGTATCGGACTAATGGAAGGCGGATTCCGCTACCAACGCACCGATTTCACTGCCGAGAAACGCTTTTGGCTAGGAGCCTTCGGTCATATCGACGCACGCCTGCAGTCGGGTATGGTGTGGAACCGAGTGCCCTACCCGCGCCTCTGCTTCCCCAATGGCAACGACAATATCTTTCTCTCGTCCAACGCTTTCAACACCATGAAACCCATGGAATTTGTTGTGGACCAATATGCAGCCCTCTTTGCCACCTACCACCTGAAAGGATGGATACTGAACAACATACCACTCATCAAACGGTTGCGTCTGCGCGAAGTGGTAGGGTTCAACATCCTCTACGGCGGACTCTCGTCCAAGAACAACCCCCTGGTAGAGAATGCCGCCGGCCTCTTCAAGCTGCCCGAAAACACCTCGCCACTAGGAAATGAGCCATATATGGAATATAGTGTCGGCATCGAGAACATCCTCAAATTTATCCGCATAGACTACGTGCGGCGACTCTCCTACGACGCTGACCTCACCTCCAAACAGAAAGGCTTTTTCCGCATCGAATTCCGATTCACCATCTAACATTAAAACCTAACTCAGACATGAAACATATACTCCATACTATACTGCTGCTGCTTGCGATGGGATTGCCATGGATGGCAGCATCACAGACCGACGACTACACAGACGAGAACATACAGTACGTCAGTTGGGGAATAACTGCCGGACCGTCGCTTACAGATTGTCGCATCAGTCTGGACAACACCACCGACGCACCCGACCGCACCCATGCCGGCATGGGCGTCAGTGCAGGAGCCTATCTTGAATACCATATCACCCGTCAATGGAGTCTCCAGCTGGCAGCCGAGGGCGCACTGGAACGCATTCACGCCGAGACCAACGGGGACGACAACGCCCTTACCACCTACAGCATCGGCATCCGTATGCCGGTCTGCTATCGGCTGGCAAGCAAAAAAGGCACATGGCTTTTTGCGGCAGGCCCATACTCACACTTCATTTTGGGCAGCAGCATCGGCGGTGACGGCACCCTGGAGAATCCTTTCACCCGAATCATCGCCAACGACCCTCGAACCGGAGAACCCCGTTTTGCCATGAACGACTTCAACGCAGGCATCTCCCTGTCGGTAGGATATGAATTCGCCTCCCACTGGCAAGTGCATTTGTGCGTGGACTGGGGCGTCACTGACATGCTCAATGTCGACTCACACGAACTATATGTCAAACCCTACAAAATCGGATGCCAAGTCGCCTACCATTTCCTATAGGCGAATGTTGACGAACTCCATATTCGAACTGTCAATCGCCACATCCGCCAACGAACAGCAGCCTATTTTTTTGTATCCTTATAATAAAAACAGAACATAATCGTTAAAGTCAAACTGACAGCCAGCGCCTTTAGAAGGTCCCTGAATTGAAGGTTCCTACCACAACAAACGAAAAATAGAAGAAATCCATTAATAAATATCAGATGAAAAAAATATTCTTAATTGCTATGACAGCAAGCATGTTTATGGCAGTCGGATGCAAAGGTAACAAGCAGCAGACTGCCACTTCGGACATCCAGCAGAAGGTGGATGAATACGCCGAATTCGAACTAACCTCCGACCTTATCAAAAACCTCTCGCCCAACGAGAAAGAGCTGGTGAAGATTTTCATCCAAATCAGCGAAATCATGGACGAAATCTACTGGGACCAGTACTTCGGCAACGAAAACCGCAAGGCCCTCGACACCCTCAGCGACCCCGCCATCCGCGCTTTTGCCAACATACAGTACGGAGCATGGGACCGTTTGGATTCCGAGAAACCCTTTGTTCCCGGCTACGGCGAACGTCCCAAGGGTGCCAACTTCTACCCTGTTGACATGACCAAGGCCGAATTCGACGCGCTGGAAGACACGCTGAAAAATAGCCAGTACAGCGTCATTCGCCGCGATGCCAACGGCAAACTTTATGTGCTGCCCTACCACGAAGCCTACAAGGAACAGCTGGCCAAGGTCGACGCACTGCTCGAGAAAGCCATCGGACTGGCCGAAAACGAAGGTCTGAAGAAATACCTCATCGCCCGTCGCGAAGCTTTCCGCACCGACGACTACTTCAACAGCGACATGGTGTGGATGGACATGAAAGACAGCAAACTGGACTTCGTAGTCGGACCCATCGAGAACTACGACGATGCCCTTCACGGTCTGAAATGCTCTCAGGAAGCCTACGTGCTTATCAAGGATGAGCAGTGGAGCAACGACCTCAGCAAGTTTGCCGCCATGCTGCCCGAAATGCAGAAACTGTTGCCCTGCGACGAAAAATACAAGAAAGAAGTGCCCGGCACCGACTGCGACATCAATGTCTACGATGTGGTATACTACGGTGGCGACTGCAATGCCGGCTCCAAGACCATCGCCATCAATCTGCCCAACGACGAACGCGTGCAGCTGGCCAAAGGCAGCCGCCGTCTGCAACTGAAAAACGCCATGAAGGCCAAATTCGACAACATCATGATTCCCATCGCCAAGTTGATGGTCTGCGACGAACAAGTGGACAGCGTGACCTTCAACGCCTTCTTCGGCAACACCTGCTACCATGAGGTGGCTCATGGACTTGGCATCAAGAACACCGTCACCACTGGCATTCCCTGCCGCCAGGCTCTCGGCGCCCAGTACAGCGCTTGGGAAGAGGCCAAAGCCGACGTCTGCGGTCTGTTCCTTACTGAACAGCTGATTGAGCGCGGCCTGATCACCAACACCACTATCAACCAGAACTACATCACCTTCATTGCCGGCATTCTGCGCTCGGTTCGTTTCGGTGCCACCGAGGCTCACGGCGTAGCCAACATCATGTGCTACAACTACTTCAAAGAGCATGGTGCTTTCACCCGCAATGCCCAAGGCAAATATGTGATCAATGTGGAGAAAGCACGTGAGGCCGCTCGCGGCTGGGCTGCCATCATCATCGCAATGGAAGGCGAAGGCGACATGGCTGCTGCCAAGTCCTACAGCGACAAGAACGGCAAGATTAGCGCCGAATTGCAGAAAGACCTCGATGCCATCCGCGACGCCAAAATTCCGCGCGACATCGTCTACAAACAGGGTGCCAAAGTGCTGGGACTCTAATATAAAGAAGAAAAAGTAAAACAATCCTTTTTATTAACCAAAAAAAAAATCATTATGAAGAAATTTTTTGCAATGGCAGCTATTGCCTTCATGACCCTCTTCGCAGTTTCCTGCGGCAGCGATGACGAACAGGAAAGCTTCGTGGGAAGCAAATGGAATTCCACCAACGCCATCAGCTACATGGGCCAGACCGGTTCTTTTGATCTGAACATGAACGTGCTTTCGCAAGACTCTCTCCAGTTTGGCATTGATATTACTTTCATGGGCAGAACTGAAAGCATGCTGGATAACTTTGCCTACACCCTCGACAACGATCAGAACCTGACCATTTATGAGTCCGACGGTAATATGAACCTGACCTACGATAAGGGTGCAGACACCTACACGATGTTAGTCGACGATGCACAAGCAGTAGAAATGCTTGGTTTGGATAAAGTAACCTTCCACCGCGTCAAATAATCGGACCAACAAGTTCGATTTGCAAACAGAAAAGTTGCATCCGTGTGGGTGCAACTTTTTTTGTCTACCATAGCCAGACGTTATCTCAAGATATAATAGCCCTATGATACAATATACCCGTAGCTATTCACGTTACAAGAGGCAATGAAGCGCGAACGTGAAATATTCAAGGTTACGCTGGTGGGCAGCATGGCCAATGTGTTGCTGACAGTGTTCAAGTTTGTCGCCGGCATCGTGGGACATAGTGCCGCCATGACAGCCGATGCTGTCCATTCGCTGTCCGACCTGCTGACCGACGCCGTCGTGCTGTTCTTTGTCCACATCAGCGGCAAGCCCGAGGACCGCAGCCATGACTACGGCCACGGCAAATTTGAGACGTTAGCCACCACGCTTATCGGCCTGGCATTGGCAACAGTGGGTGTGGGAATAGGATGGCATGGCGGTGCGGCCCTTTGGCAATGGATGCATGGTGCCCATCTGGAAGCTCCAGGCTGGTTGGCATTGTGGGCTGCGGTAGTGTCGGTGGTGCTGAAAGAGGCTGTATACCAATACACCGTTCGACGAGGGCACAAACTGCAGTCGCCTGCCGTCGAAGCCAATGCCTGGCACCATCGCAGCGACGCCCTCTCTTCGCTTGGAACACTGGTGGGAATCGGCGGGGCCATCTTGCTAGGCGACCGTTGGACGGTACTGGACCCCATAGCCTCCATTGTCGTTGCATTTTTCATTCTCCACGTGGCCTACAAACTGACGGCTCAAGGCCTGGCAGAATTGCTGGAGGCATCGCTTTCCGACGACGTGGAACAGGAGATTCTGGCGGTTGTGGAATCTTTCCCCGATATACACGACCCTCACCATCTGCGCACGCGCCGCATCGGCAACCATATCGCCATCGAACTGCACATCCGCATGGATGGCGACCTGCCGCTATGCACAGCACATGCACGCACCTGCGAAGTAGAACAAGCGCTGAAACATCGGTTCGGCGAACACACCCACATCACCCTCCACGTCGAACCCTACAAAAAAGCGCAACAGGTGTAACACTTTTGCCTCACTTGAATAAAGACAATGATCAGACAGTCGCCATTGGCTCCGGCCACCTCTACGATTATGCGCCACCCGATGCCGAACGGATTAAAAGGGAACCTTTTCCTGTTGCAGGCAATCGCCTGTTTTCCTAGTGCACCGCATCAAAAAGGAACGGGTACCGCGAGAATTGCCTAACCGCAACAACGATATGGAATTGGTTTTCCTCAAGCAGTGCGCAACCTCTCAAAACCATATTCAAGACAAAATATTTTGGCAATTTGAAGAAAATACGTATTTTTGCAAAAGAAACAACAAAACAGACAATCTAAAAATCAAACAATTAATCAATTTATTCAATCAAAATTGCAAACAATAGCCATGAAACGCTTAATTATCTGCCTTGCTGTGCTTCTGACCGTGCTACCCGTAGTGGCACAGAATGAGGTAGCCGGTGTTCGTTACGAATCGACCGAAATAACCCACAACAATGAAGTATACAGCATCTTTACCTATATCGACGACGACGGAACCTATGGCTATTACCTGAGTGTAGCCCACGAGATGGAGATTCTGACCGTGACCACGCCACGAACCGAATCCTCCTTCAGCATTTTCGACGAGGCCTGTATCTGGCTCGGCGCCGACCGCGAAGCAGCCTTTGCCACACTCGATTCGATTCTGGCACTTTTCGACAAGGATGCCGGCACCATCGTTGAGATGAACGCCCGTACGACCACTGGAGGCGAGCGACTGGGCAAGGACATCACCGTGATCTGCGAAGTGACCAAGAAAATGCTGGGCGGCAAACGGCTGTGGTTCTACTTCACCAGTGGCAAACGCGAAGGCGAATCTTACATAAACAAATCGACCGTCAAGCAGCTCCGCTGGGGCTTGAACGTCGACAAGAAACTGCATCCCAAAAAGAAGTAGCAGTGACACTTTTCAAAAGCCTTCTCTGCTGTCTGACAGTTGTCCTGATGGCAGGAGCCTGCTGTCATCGCGATGCCGTTCCCGCCGCACCCGACTATGCGGACACGGCGCAATGGTTCGTGGTGGACCGCGGTGCCGATGTCGACATTTTCTACATCACCTCCACAGAAACCAGCGATTACACAGCCGACGGCAAAGTACAACATTACGCCAATATCCACGCCGACAGCATCCAAGAGCTGCTGCTAGGCGAAATGCAAGGCGTGGATCATCTGCTGGCCGGCGACCTTAATTTCTACTCACCCTACTATCGCCAATGCACCATGGAAACATTCACCAGCGACAGTTTGGTAGCGGCGCGCATGCCGCTGGCCATGGGCGATGTGATACAAGCTTTCCATTATTACATCGAGCACCTCAACGGTGGTCGGCCCTTCATTTTGGCCGGTTTCAGCCAGGGAGCAGCCGCCGTGGTGGAATTGCTCAAGGCGATGGACGATGATGCCTACGGCCGAATGGTAGCCGCCTACGTGATAGGGTGGAAAGTGACCGAAGACGACCTTAGCGCCAGCAAGCATTTCAGACCCGCAAAAGACAGCGCCGACCTCGGTGTGACCATCTGCTATAACAGCGTCCGCTCGCCCGATTGTGCCATTCCGATGCTCAGCGACGGCAACCGTATGGCCATCAATCCCGCCAACTGGCGTACCGATGCCACACCTGCCCAGCTAACATATAATGGCGATACTGTCACTGTGAGTCTCGACACCGCATCATTGCTAACGCTTGTCGAAGGCTATACTAAAAATGACTACATGCTGCCACTCATTGGCATTGAAGGGAATTATCATAGGCTGGAAATATCGCTCTACCGCGAAGCCCTACGCCGCAACATGGCGCTTCGCGCCCGTCGTGCCGCACAATAAGAGGACCCGCATTTTGCCATGCCATGATGCTGCCAGACCATACACCATTGAACGACATGCTGTTGCAAAAACAAGAAATCATTTCCTTTCATGTTAATTGAAACCCAACCATGATTGGGTCTCATCCTCCACCTCAAGTGGTCAATCACTGACAGGAGGGGTGTAAACAGTGTCCCTGAACAACGCCAGGCGGTTGATGATGGGGCAGGCTAGCGAACGATCGATAGTGAGCCGAACTGCGCGGGCTGTAACTGTGGGGGTCAGAAGGATGCGTTTGTAGCCGATGGTGGTGGCCTCGGCAAGCGGATGCCAGCATCCGTCGGCGGACTGGTAGTCGAGATGATAGGACTCCACCCGTTGGCCCAACGGGATATACTCTTGCAGCATGACACGATTGAATGTGACCAGATGGGGGAAGGAGAGTGTCACGACGGGTGAACAAGCCGAATCGTCTACAGCCCAATAGTTATGGTAGGTAGTGTCCAACAAGTGTTGCGGGCCATACAACGCTGACTTGCAGCCCCGCACATGGGAGGCTTCGGCCATGGCGCCAGCCGCCAAATCGACACCAAAGATGGTATCGAGCGCCGCACGGAATTCCACCAGACGCAGCGAATCGGATGCCGGTATCAGGCCCCTACGATCGGGTGGGACATTGAGCAGAAGCAACGCATTGCGTCCCACACTGGCATAATAGATTTCGAGCAGTCGCTGCAAAGACTTGGGCTGTTCGCTGTCGTGATAGAACCAGCCAGGACGAATGCTGACATCAACTTCGGCAGGTACCCAGTGGGAACCTCTGCAATTGCCGTGGCCAAGGGTATCAGTCGGCGGTGCCTCGGCACCAGGCGCAAAGCCTTCGGTGTTGAGGGTGGACCAGCAAGTCTCCCCTGCCCTACCCTCTTCGTTGCCCACCCAGCGGCATCCTGGTCCGACATCACTGAAGATGACCGCCTGGGGACTGAACGCATAGACCGACCGGTGGAACAAGGGCCAGTCGTAGCGCTGACGTTTGCCGTCGGGCCCTTCGCCGTTGGCGCCGTCAAGCCACTGCTCGAAAAGCGGTCCGTAGGCCTGATGCACCTCACTAAGCGTAGCCGCGAAGACATCGTTGTAGCCGGACGTACCATAGGCGGGATGATTGCGATCCCAAGGAGATATATAGACACCCATTGAAAGGCCGTAAGCATCGCACGCCCGACGCAGTTCCGACAGGACGTCGCCCGTCCCATTGCGCCACGGACTAGCCGACACCGAGTGAACACTCGTTCGGGTTGGCCACAGGCAATACCCATCGTGGTGTTTGGCCGTAAGGATAATGCCCCGCATACCGGCAGCCTTAGCGACGGCTGCCCATTGGCGACAATCGAGCGCCAAAGGCTGAAACAGCGAATCCGGTTCACGGCCGTCACCCCACTCGCGCCCAGTGAAGGTATTGGGCCCGAAATGGCAAAACATATTCATCTCCATGCGCTGCCACTGCAACTGAGCGGGAGAAGGACACGCACCGAAAGGCTCGGGCGGACGCACCGAGCGGCAACCGCAAAACAATACGACCAGCGACATCAGGGCAAAGCCCAGAGGCCATCGTAACAATCGACAGTTCGGCAGCGACATCATCAGATAACAAATCAATTCATAGCAAGCATATCCTTCATTGTGAAGACCCCCTTTCGGTCCTTCAGGAATTCGGCAGCAAGCAAGGCGCCCAAGGCTAGCCCCTTGCGGCTATGCGCCTCGTGGGTCAGGCTGATGGTGTCGATTTCGCTGTCGTAGCGCACCGTATGGGTGCCAGGAACCTCGCCTTCGCGAATCGACTCGATAGGCACATCGTCACGATGGATCTGCTGCCGCAGGGTTATTGCCGTGCCACTGGGGGCATCAAGCTTGTGGATATGGTGGATTTCGGTGATTCCCACGCGGTATTCCGGAAGGTTGGCCATCAAGCGGTCCAAATGCTCGTTCAAGGCAAACATGATATTCATTCCAATACTGAAATTGGTGGCAGTGAACAGCGCACCCTGTTTGGTCTGGCAGAGAGCAACGACATCGTCGTAGGCGTCGTACCAGCCGGTTGTGCCGCAAACCACGGGGATGTTCGCATTAAGACAACGCCGAATATTGTCGGCCGCAATGGACGGCATGGTGAACTCGACCGCCACATCGGCATGACGCAACAAGTCCTGCTTGGATTCCCATTCTTGAATATTGTCGATCGTGCAGACTACTGCATGACCACGTTCCAGCGCCAACGATTCGATGGCATGGCCCATTTTTCCGTATCCTATCAGTGCAAGATTCATTGGATGTATTTTTTTAAGATAACTGCAAAAAAGCGAATTTGGTATATTCTGGGGAGAGAAATGTACGTGAGTGAAGATTTTTTGGTACTTTTGCAGCATGAAAAAAATGCTAGCCATCGCCCTCATGGTCCATGCTTTCTGCGTTGCTTTCAGCCAGATAGCCACCGATTCCATTTGGAACGACGAGATAAAAAGCGTCTTTCTGACCCGAAGCGACATCGAGATGGAACGGCCCATTATACGCATGGGCGCCCCTGGAGACGACACAGAGCAGCTGATGCTCCGTTTCGACATCCTCTGGCCGCAGCCCCACGATTTGCGCTACCGCATACGCCACTGCACCTACGACTGGCAGATTGACGACCTGACGCCCGGCGAGTTCATCAGCGGACGAGAGGAAGGGCTGATTGAGAACTACCAGTTCTCGTTCAACACCCGCGTCGAATACGTGAACTACTACCAGCCCATACCCGATGCATACAGCCGTTTTCTGGCCTCGGGCAACTATCTGCTGGAAGTGTTTCCCAACGACCATCCCGACAGCATACTCATCACACGTCGTTTCTGCGTTGTCGAGGACCTCACGGCCATAGAAGCCACCGTCTCCAAGCCCTCAGGCGGCTACGGCAACATCCATCGCGACCAGGAAGTCGCGGTCGGCATCAGCCCGCGCAGCGGCAGCTACCTGCCCATGCAATCCGATTACTATAGCGTCGTGCTGCAGCAGAATCGCCGCACCGACCTCTACAGGACGCTGCCCTTCGACAGCTTTTCGGGCAGCATGATGATGTACCGATGGAAATCGGCCAATGTTTTCCCCGGCGGCAACTGCTTCCGATACTTCGACCTGAGCAACATGTGGGCGGCTATGTACCACGTGCAACGCATCGAACAATGGGGAGGGGAAAACTTCGCCTTTCTACAACCGGAAGAAGACCGGTCGGGAAAAGTCTACACCCAATATTCCAGCCTCAACGGCGGCATGAAAATCAACATCCGCGACCACAACAATCCCCAAATCGAAGCCGACTATGTGTGGGTCAACTTCAGCCTTCCCATGGAACGCCCCTTCCTGAACGGCAGCATCCACATTGTGGGCGACCTGACCCAATGGCGGCTCGACGACGCCAGCCGCATGGAATGGAACAAAGAATACAAAGCCTACACCAAACGCATGTTGCTGAAACAGGGATACTATGCCTACGAGCTGCTCTTTCTGCCCACAGGCGAAACCGAAGGGCTCACCGCCACCCTGGAGGGCGACCACTACATGACCGCCAACAGCTACACGATATACGTATATCTGCGCATGCCCAGCGCACGCTACGACCGGCTGGTTGGATTGAAAGAAATCATGAGTTACTGATTGCAGCAGTAAAAACGCGACATGTCGAGCCATCCACTGACGCCACCGACGCCGCACGCAATCCGACCACCCAGAGGATACGGTCGTCGGCATCGCACAACAGCCAGACCTTCTTTTTCGCCTCACGACTCAGTTTGGCATCGACCAACAGGTCGCTGACCAAGCGCGACCCCCTCATGCCAAACGGACGGAAACGGTCGCCCATACGCCAACGACGCAGATGCAGCGGAAACCGCAACCTGTCGTAGTCAAAGCAAGCCTTCTGGGGGGGCACCTTCAGTCGGCATTCGCCCACAGGGAGGCAATCGAAACGCATCGGCAGCGGATGCTCTATCGACCGACACTGTGGCTGCAATTCAAAGGAGGCATCACCATCGGAATCCCCATCGAGAGGCAACAGCAACAACGATTGGCGGTCTTTAAGCAACCGATGGGTAGGTGAAAGGAAGACCGCACCACTCTGTCCGTCGAGCGAATCGACAATCTGAGGCATCATGGCCGATGAAAAACCGAAAGGACGCAGCAGTTCAAAAAGAATGGTAGCCGGTGCAGTCTGTTTTTGCAAAGCTGTGATATCCAAGTGGAAGCCATCTCCCTCGTGGATGAGCACCTCCTTACAAGCCCGATCCACCGCCTGCCGATAGAGCGCATCCGCCTCGCGCAAGTGTTCCAAATTGCCCTGCATCGTTGCATCGAACGACGGCGACAGCGAACGCAGCAAGGGCAGCAACTGCAGCCGGATACGATTGCGCAGATAGAGCGGCTCCGCGTTGGTGACATCCTCCACAAAATCCAACTTCTGCGATTTCACATAAGCGTCGATCTCGTCGCGACAGAAGCAGAGCATCGGACGCACCACACGCCCGTTGCGAGGAAGGATGCCATGCAGGCCACCAATACCAGCTCCGCGCAGCAAATTGATGAAAAACGTCTCGACAGCATCGTCACGATGATGGGCTGTGGCGACACAATCGAACCCCTCGCGATCCATCACCTCGTCGAAGAAGGCATAGCGCAAATTGCGTGCCGCCTCCTCGACCGAAAGCCGTTCGGAGCGGACAAGGGCCAATGTGTCGAACTGAGCCACGAAACAACGCACCCCCAGCCGTTCGGCAAGGGCACGCACAAAAGCCTCGTCGCGGTCGCAGTCGCCCGGCCGCAAATGGAAGTTGCAATGGGCAATGGCAAACGGATTGCCGCTACGAGCCATCAGCGACGCCATTGCCACCGAGTCGCGACCGCCACTGACAGCAAGGAGCACCTGCTGCCCAGAGGCAATCAAGTGCTCCTTGCGGATATAGTCCAAAAAACGATTCAGCATGATTAGAATCCTATTTTTTGAACGCAGTGGTATCAGCGTTTCAGAACCATCTTTCGCATCAAGCGTTCGCCGTTCATCTCGATGCCGTAGTAGTAGACACCCGACGGCAGCGAAGCGTCGTTGAAGTCGATGGAGTGGTCGCCAGCACTATAGCTGTCGTTCCGCTGGAAGACCAGACGGCCCATCTCGTCCATCACAAAGAAGCTGACATGACCGCTGAAAGGCAGGAAGAAGTCGATGCGAGTGGTGTTGTTGAACGGGTTGGGGTAGTTCTGCTGCAGCACCATACCATTCTTGGAGGGAGCCACAGGAATACCGTCGGGTTCGAAATAGTTCAACACAACAATGTCGCTCGTTTCGTTGTTGTCAGGATTCTTGTCGCCCTGGCAAACCACACGGCCGTAACCAGAATAGGTACGAGTGGGGCTCTTCGGCACCTTGTCCGGGAAAGTGAACACGAAGGTCTCTCCCGGAGGCACCACCGGACGAATCTGCATACGACGGATTGACGTACCGTTGATGGTGGCAAAGATATCCATAGAGTTGGCGAAGACCCTATTTCCAATATTCTCAATACGCAAACGCACGTTGCAATCCTCTTCACGATTTTCCTCTACCTCGACCTGAACAGCCATCATGTCGAATGTCTGCGTCACGATACGAGTCGTAGTATCGTTGCTCATATCATTATCGCCATCCACATGGACGTAGGCGACAACGTTACGATAGAGTTCGGCATGATGAGGCAGCAAGGTGTCGAAACGATAGTAGAGTCGGGAGAGTGCCGCCAGCGGAGGATCGAGATGGATGTGAGCCTTCACGATGCGGTTGGTATCGTTGTAGTACCAGAATCCGGCGTCAAAGTCAGAGACAGCGCGAGCGCCCACATTGTCAATTGTAAGCTGGATCACCGTGTAGTAGTGGTCGGACGTATCGACGACGATATCGGTGGCTTGGAGGTCGGTGATAGCCGAGATTCCATTCAAATCGAGGATGATAGTATCGTTGAACAGATAGTCATCGTTGGCCATAGCCACATAGGCAGTCAGGTTCATGAGACCCATGGTAGCCCTGAATTTGTCGTGGAAGGTATAGTTGAAATACTCGAACGAACCCAGCGGATGGCCCAAAGCCTCCTCGAAGTCGATGGTTTCGGTCACTGAGAAATCTTCATTGATAACGTAAGTCACCTGAGCCGACTGCACCGGAGCCTGTCCATAGTTACGCAGACGTGTAGACACCTGGATCGAATCACCAGCAATGACGCGCTGCATCGGAGAGAGGAAGCTGACCATAGCCATATCATTGTCAAGTGGGGTCAGGTAGAACTCCTTGCAGACGGTATCATTGTCACGATACATATCCATATTGATTGTGGTGAAAGAGCAGATGGTGAAGGTGTCGGGGAAGTCGTTCATGACCACAAACGGAGTCGGGAAGGTGTAGGTCGCCGTACCACGCGGGAGCAGGACGCCTTCGAAAGTGCCCGTCTTAGGCAGGAAGGAGCCATAGGGCATGTAAGCCAGCGGCACATTGTAGAGCGTATCGTAGCCATGATTGTAGAGGATCACCGTAGGATTGATTATCTGTCCGAAACGCGGTTCGGTAGGATAAATGATATCGACGACGCTGGCATCGATATTGCGGCGTTGGCGACCGATGATCAGGTCGTCGAAAGCAGCACCATCGCAAGCCTGCGATTCGGTCGTGGCACTATAGATGAAGCGGAACTGGACGTATTGCTGGAAGTTACCGCTCACCTTCGAGATCGGGAAACTGAACTGTGAGTAGCCATAGCCTGAACTGACATCGCCCCAGCCACCAGCAACATTATACCAGTTGCTGTCGTTGGCAGAGCCCATCACATTCCAACGGCCGAGATAGTCACAATACTCAATATTCAACAGATGGCCTTCAGGCATGTCGGTAGCCACCCAAATGGTCATCGTATCCGCCTTGATGGTCGAGATATCGATGATAGGCGTGTAGAGAATGCTACGGGTACCCGTCTGATAGGTGTTGATATAGCCGTTCAAATTGGTAGCCCACACATTCGAGTCGCTGACACAAGCCATGATATTGACTTTTTGCGGGTAGCCGCGCTGCCATACGTTTTGAGTGTAGGCCGAGTTGCCACGAGGAGCGAACCATATATCCTGTTCTTCGAACTGTTCTCTGTAGATCAGTGTCAGCACTTTGGAGCGGTGGAACTGGTAGATGAGCGTGTCGTTGGTCGCATTGGTGTCGCCCGCAGCGGAGACCACGATCATCAATTCGGTGGTACCCACTGGGAATACATGCGGCGGCAACGCGACAGAGACACTGGCGCCCTTGTCGAGCGTACCGGCCCATTGCAGGGTCTGCGCACCCTCATTGGAATCGGGATGGATAAACTGGTAAGTGATAACCGCAGAGTTGATTGCCAAAGCGCCCTTGTTGGCCATACGGAAGCGTACCGTCACAGCAGTATCGCCACCAAGGCCTGTGTGGCCGCCGATGAACTGACTGGTGGGCGAATCGATACGAGCGGCACAGATATCGACATCGGTCGGACGATCCTCGACATAGAGCAGGTAGTCCTGAACCTGACCGAACTGCATTGTCTTATAAGAGGACGTAGGATGCACCGCAGCCTGATTCAGCATGACACGCATGCGGGTGTAACCCGTACGCATGGTTTCGGGGATGGTGAAGGGGAATCTTAGCGGGGTGTTACTCTTGATACTGTCGTGGTAGACAATCTCGGTGTAGGGATAGCTATAGTTGAGCGAATCGCCGATTTCTTCAGGGAAGAACGAGAAGAAGCCATCACGATCTTGGTCGATGAAGACAGTCAGCCAACCGCCGGTGCTGTAATCGTTCGAACGGTCAGTGTTGGCGCATTCCACAATCATGGTATCGTTGGTACCCTTGACCACATGCAATGCGCGGAGCTGACCGACACCCTGCATGGAAACACTGCCACCATAATCCTGAACGCCGTCGTAAATCAAGCTGGGAGTAGCGATGGCACCAGCCTCAGTCAACACCATGTCGCCCAAGCCAATGTTTGCAGTCGAATTGGTAGCATTGACAAAATTCAGATAGGTGAAGCCCACGGGCGCGATATTGTTGTCGAGCGAACTGAATGCCACGCGAGTGATATCAAGACCCGTTTTAGCGCTGATGCCAGCGATGGTGTATTCATTGTCAGGAACAGCCTGGAACTGATATCCACCGCGCAGGGTATCGTTCAAACGGACATTCTCGTTGGTCATGTCCGTCCATGTGCGGATGCGATAGGAATTGTACGACCATTGCGGAATATGGATCAGGGAGTCGAACTTGTAGACATACACCTGGTCGGGCTGGATAGTGACGGGACAGATCTCACGCACTTCCTGCAACAGCACATTGGTCGGGCTGAACAGCTGGTAGACAACAGGGATATTGGACACAGGCTGCGAGCCATAGTTGATAAGCGAAATCTTGACCGAGTCGTCGAGCATGTAGACCATGCGAGGCTGCGGTTCCACCACATTGAGCACAGCCATATCGACCGGCACACGAGGATTCAGCATCACGTGGACCGGGCTGTAGTAGCTGGTGCAACCCGAATTGCTGATGCAGCTGAGGTAGTAGGTGGAATCGTGGAAGTACTGAGGAGTTTCCCACCAGCATGACGTTGCATAATTGTTGGGGCTGTAGAAAGGAACGTCGGTCGAATCGCGATGCCAACGAATGGGGCGATGGATATCATTGTTGTTGACCGGATCCTGGTTTGTTTCCGAAGCGAAGATTGTATCCCAAGTAGCATAAGGTATTTGGAGATTGATTCCCACCGGAGCCTCAGGAGTGAACTTGGACGGCACAGTGATGAAAGTACTCGTGTCGTTCAACGGTTTCTGGTCGTGGGGATGGGTAGCCCAGGCACGGCAACGGACATTGATATCCTTATGGATTCCCGTCGGGTAGAGGTTAGCCATGGTAGTGAAATTGAGCGTACCTGAAGCGTTTACTTCGATGTCGTAAGGAATGGTGGCATTTTCGACCCACTGGACAGGCAGCGTGGAGACCGTGACACCCGTAGTGCCGAGAACCGCTTGGAAGCCGATGCTGACGACAGTACCAGCTGCAATAGGTTTGCGACCCACATTCTTGAAGTTGACCGACACAGGGGTTTCCTGTTTACGGCAGCCATCGCCCTTGAACACCGTCACCGAGTCGGTCTTGATGTTGAAGGCCGGGTCGAGGAAGAAGGGTGCTACCAATGTGTTGTTTTCAGGAACGGCATCGTTGAGCAGTTCCAGGTGGATGACGACATACTGCGTATCGATAATGCCAATAGGCATATTGATGACAGTAGAGTCGTAGACCTCCTCCTGCGGCATGATTTCTTCGATAGTGCGCTGCGGCGAAGTCAAGGCCGGCGAAGCGTTGAGGATTTCGGCCCACCACACAACGTTGTTTTCGGTAGAAGTACCATCGTTCATCAATTTCACCTTCACCTTCAAGGGATCGCCCTCGATGTTGTCGGTCACGCCCAATTCGATATCGATTGTCGGTTCCAGCACGTCAAGCACAGCCACATTGTGGGTGGAACGCTGGAATTCGTGGGCACCCATACAGGGGTTAGGAATCTGCGGACGAATGGTGTCGTCGATGTCGACAGGCACCTCGGTGTTGTACTGAGCCAATTCGCAGAAGGTACCGACCGAGAGGTGGAGGTCTTCATTGGAGATGAAGTAGGTCTGTTTGTGGACCGAGTTGACATCCATACCGTCTGCAGCCTGCAATTCCTCGAAGGAAGCACATTCCGTACCGCTCCAGAAAGCAAGACGGCTCGAAGAGTTGGTCCAATAGTTATTATAGTTGGTATTGCCGATATTGGCAGCCTGTTTCACATAGAAAGCATAGCCGCGGCTGATGTTGGAAAAGAGGTTGTTCATAGCGTAGATGCCCGAACTTGTCGTTTCAACGCTGAAAGCACGCGTACCAGCAGCTGCATTTGTCAAACCAGCATACACCTGGCAAGTGTTGTAGTAAACATTAATCCACGAAGAGCTGTCGATCCAGATGCCGCACGAGGTCTGACCGGCGGTAGCCGAGCCATAGGAAGCTGCCATATTGTTGTAGACATGGCTTCTGGTGGCATTGGATCCGTTGATGTTAACCAGCTTGATACACTGCTTTCCACCCGAACGGTTATCGCTCAGCACCACATTGTTGCGTTCGACAGACACCGGTCCGTTATGTTCGGCAATGAAGATACCCGTGAGCGAACGGTTGTTGATATTGACGCCCGAACGCACTTGGTTGTGTACCACATACACATCGTTCACCTTGCGCAAGGCAATACCCTGCGAGAGGAAGTTCTGGATGCTGTTGTTATTGATGAAGACTCCTTCGGTGAGACCCATAGCGCTAACAGTGCTACGCACACCGCAGTAGCCGCTATCGATCACACAGCTGTCGATATAGAGGAAATTGACGCCTTCGCCAATGATAACGCCATTGCCATTGGTATTGTTCACCGTACCCTTCACACGGATCACATCGCCTGTGAAGTGGATGTTACGGCTATTGGCCACATCGACCACATTAGAATAAGTGGCGCCCGTACTGTAGAGGGTAATATGTTCGAATGCCACGAAACTGGCGCCATCGATGCTGAGCACATAGTTCGAGCCATTGGCCGGAGTATGTCTCAATATCACATCGTCGCTGTTGCGCGAAGCGCTACGGAAGGTGATGGTATTGGTAGCAGATGAGCCATCAACTGCGCCCAAGCTCAATTGTTCTTGGTAGGTGCCGTTCTGGACTGAGAACACCACGGGGCCATCAATACCTGCATTGACCAACGTATCGATAGCAGTGGTGAAATCGGGGAACAAGCCCGTGGAGCCAATCGTGTAGGTACCGGCGCAAAAACGCACGTTGATGAGGTTCGTCACGGTGTCGTTGGTAGGCACGGTATCGCCGGCAACAGAGACTACAGCCTTGATGAAGTGGCGTCCCGGAGTGAGCGAAGGCTGCGCGATGGTTACCGTAGCCGACTGGTGGGAAGCCACGGAACTGGAACCCGCATAGGAACCTGCCACACCATCGATCCAATAGTTGACAGTGTAAGCAGAAATAGGAGCCGTACCAAAATTGCTCAACTTCATATCGATATTGATATTGCCACAAGAGGAATAGGTTACCGTGTCGTTGCCATCGGGCAGCGACAGAGCAGCATCTGCAGGAGGCATACCCACGATAGTCACATACACCGGTTTGGCCGGACCCTCGCAGCCAAAGTCAACGAAACCGAAGCGGATATCAGGACGGTTGGGGCTACGCGAGCCGTTGTCAGTGCTGTTCACAAGCGAAGTGGTACCATTTTTGTAGAGCACCTTGTTATTGCCAGCGGCTGTATAGCGGGTACGGGCACCCTGAGTGATGTTAGGATCGATGGCGCGGGTCACTTGAACCACAATATTTGACGTGCCGTCCCACACAAAAACGCTATCAAAGACATGTTTGATCCAACCGCGAGTGCTGTTGCTCAGCGTCAGGGTGTCGATAGTGCTGAATGTAGTCACCGGCTGCCAGTCGTGGTTGTTGGCAAAAATATCGTTGGTAGTGGTACCCATCGAGACCACATAGTCAGTGAAGGTCATGGTTCCGGCCGAAGCGACAATCGTGTCGAGGTAGAACGAAACAGAATTGATCGGACCAGCGCCATGACCGGCGTTGATCAAATCCTGAGCAGTAAAGAGATACTGTTCCTTGATGAATTTCTTGTTGGGGTTGTAGGGCGAGGGATATGCCGTGGCGCTGTTGAGCGAAGCCAACTGGCCAACATGCAGCAGATTTTCGCGAGTACCGAACGAAGTGACATAGAAAGTGTCGTCAGCATAGAGATAGTCAGAGACGAACACATTCGTCGTGTCGAGCGGCTGCATATTGCTGTCATACCAAGCCAACGAGTCGTTGGTGGCAATAGCCTGCAGCACTGCGCGTCCACCGTAATTCACCGTGTCATAGCCATACACATTGGGAATGCCGGGAGTGAATGAGGAGACGAATTCGGCATAGGAAGTATCGTTGAAGTTCGTATTATCATTGGTGTTCTTTTCTACCCACACACGGAGAGAGAAGTTAACAGAACCCTGGCTGACCGTAAAATCGAGCGGGGTCGAGAAGGTATGAAGCAGCGAGGTGGCAGCGCCCGGAATATTAGCGATAGTATCGCTGCAAGTCTGCAAAGCGATTGATTGGCCCGGGAAGAGCGGGTTGGAGACAGCCTCATAATGGATCACCACCTGGTTGCTAGGCAACGCGCCACGGTTGTAGACCATCACGCTAAGCGTGTCGATGCCCAGACCGCAACCCGAAGCCACATCCAGACTATCGACCACCAAGTCGACATCGGGCAGATTGATCAGATGGATATGGACCGTAGCCACATCGCCTTCACAGCCATTATCGACAAAGCGGATCAAGTTGCTATTGGTCGTTCCCAGAGTCATTTTGTTGTTGTCTCCGGCCAGTGACCAATACTGACGGCTATTGGACGGGGTACCACCGGTAGGCCATCCTGTGCGGATGACACCAGCCGTTTGGACCGTGTCGGGGATGGTGATACCCTCGCCAGCCCAAACGTAGTTGGGAACCTGAGCGTTGTTCCACTGGTTTTGAGTGGTGACGCCGTTGAAAGCCACAGCATCCATGATAACGCCTTTGCTCTTATAAATGATGGCGAAATTGGCGGTGAGTTGGGGAGATATGGTCGCCGTACCCAGCGTCACGGCAGAGTCGACACTGATGCTGCTACGATATTGCAACACGATCGTCTGGCCAGGTTGGATGGTCACATCGGGGAATTTGTAGAATTTATTGTTGAGTGACGAAGTACCGCTGACGGTATAGATCGAGTCGTCTTTCAGATTGGCAGGATAGTCACCGACGTTGGTCAACTCAACTGCCAT
Source organism: uncultured Bacteroidota bacterium (assembly GCA_902793295.1). Lineage (GTDB taxonomy): Bacteria > Bacteroidota > Bacteroidia > Bacteroidales > P3 > Colimorpha. The sequence goes on along the minus strand of CADBDA010000006.1, from coordinate 37,559 downwards.
TGCGGTAGAACCGTTCATCCACAGCGGCATGGGGTATGTCACGCCCGGCATGTTGTTTTTAAGCTGCACCTCAGAGATTTTAACCAGGGGGTAGTCACGTTTCTGGCGAATATAGAAGGTGGTATCGGTATAGAGCGGGTCAGTGACATAGGTCTGTCCGCGCCAGATGGGTTCTGTGCTGGTGGGGCTGGTGAACCAGTAGACCTCCGACTGGTGGCTAGTGCTGGAGGTATAGACATTGGAGTACCAAGTCTGCAAACCGCCGTTTGCCGTTACCGGAGTGTTCACACCGTAGCTAGCATTGACCTGGACATTGGACGGAGCCGGAGCATGATAGCGGGCGGTCACGGTAGTGCTGCTCGTATCGTTGGCCGGGTTGGGGTCGATCTGTGAGGATAACCACACAGTAAGATGATAGGTGCTATCGTTCAAACCATTGGGCAGGAACGGTAATGTGACACCCGTGTTGAAGATGATGGTATCGGTGGCCGGAATCACCCTGTTGACCGACACCATACCCGAGAAGCCAGGAACCATCGAACCCGGAGTAGCCGTGCGGGAGTAGCTCAACTGTAGCGGGATTGTCTGGTTGGCAGGGTCATAAGCATTGATACCGCTGTTTTTGATGACCACCTTGATAGGAGCAGCCGAAGGTGCATCGCAATAAGCATCGAAAGGTTCAATGAACTCGATCACCTCAAAGTCGTAAGGCAGTGCCGAGAATTCGAAAGCACCGATACAGGGAGCCACACTGTCGCGTTCGGTGCCATAAATATCATCGGTCACCTGGTCGAAGTGCATACCATGGCCCTTCACATTCTGGCTGTAGGAGCGCAGGTCGGTATTGGTCGAGTTGAGGTAGGCGGGATCCACCTGCAGTGAATTGGCATCCGACGGGTAGTGACCTTGCCAGTTGGAAAGCGCCAGGCAGTTAATACCATCGTACTTGTTGAGGATAGGTCCGCGAGTATAATAAATATTGTATCCAATATAATTAGTAGCGTTAGTTGAAGGAATGTAGTTGAAGGCGAAATTGACAGTATCGAAACAAGCAACGATGTTGTTATAGAACATACTATTGTTAATAGCCGTACCACCGAAAGTGGCGGCAGCGATACCGCTACGTGTAGGAGCCACCAACTTGATGGAGTTGTTGAGCACCCTGGTGTATTCGGCGTTGATGATATTGAGCGGGGTGGTCAACATGTTGCTGGTACCGTCGTCATTCGACACCAGCATATTGTTAGCGATGAGCGCATTGTCGGTGGCATAGCCGTTGAAACCGGTGGCACCGAGACAGGAGGCGCCCGAAGTGACGTAAACCGTGTTGCGCGTCACCTTAGTCGGACCAGCGCAGTCTTGTAGCAAGATGACGTAGCTGGAGTTGGCGTAGACATCGTCGAAGCTGTTGCTGTCGACAACCGTGCCCACCTGATTGCGGATGATGACACCGTTGACACCATGGTGCAGGAATTTGTTGCCATAGATATAACTACCGTGTGCCATATTGTCGACAGCGGGACCCACAAGACTAATACCTGCTCTACCACGAGAGAACTGGCAATTGGTTACGGTCAGGGAGTCGCAGCCGCCAGAATAGAGCAACGCAGTAGCAACGGTATACGACAAGTTGGCGTTATTGCCGCCCTCAAGAAAGTCACAATTGTTGAACTGGCAACCAGTACTGTTGATACCCAAACGCACCTGATAATTTGCCGCATTGGACACAGACACGCTGCTGTTGAAGGTAATTCTATTGAAGCGGATATGGTTGGCCTGCTGCAAATTGACCAGATATGGGGTGATGGTTGTATTTGCATCGTTCAAAGCCTCGAATATGACGCTGTTGTTTCCAGTATTGTTGCTCGGCTCGAAGAGGACGTAGTTGCTTGCCGACGTTCCCGGAATGGAAGGGAATACCACAGGGCGATAGGTGCCCGGAGCCAATTTGACGGTCAACGGACCATTGATACCGCAAAGGCTGACCGCATAGAGGAATTTCTCGAGCGACTGATAGTCGGGAGTGGAGCCGCCCACATAGCGGGTACCGCTCATCGGTCCGTCACAAGCCACAAAGCGGGTCCACAGCGTATCGTTAAGCGGTTCGTGGTCGCGGTAGCGCATTCCGGCAGTGGTCACCGAGTCGTCCACCCATGCCAGCATTTCATGGTAGCCAGCCGAATAGGTTTGGGTGGTATTGATTGTGACACTGGTGGAGGCGCCGCCAGCCAGCGTGCCCGTCCAGTCATAATACTGGGCAGATCCATTATCCACACTGTAGTAGATACGTACCGCATTGATGGGCTGGGCGCCGTAGTTTTTAAGCGTCACCGTGACATCGTTGTTGCCGACCGCATTGGCGGTCACCGAGTCGTTGGGCGTGACAAAACCACTGATGCCACAGTCGTAGAGCAGTGGCATATTCTTGTTGGCATTAAACATGAAACTAGGACGCTGAGCTTCGCGACCGCCATTCATGAAATAAGCACTATTGAACGGGTCGAAGTCGCTACCCAAGTTGTAATCATAGTTCTTATAGAGCGTTCCCAATGTATTGCCTGGGAAGGTGTAGGTAGAAACGCTTAGTGCCGCAGGGTTCTGTGTGGTGTTTTTCGAGGTGATGGTCACCATCAGTCCATCACCGGCATAGTAGAACGTATCTTGGAAATTGATGATACCAAAGGTACCCGAGTTCTGGGTGATACTCAGAGACGAGTCGTAAACCGTGCGATGGTATTCTGTGTTGAACTTGTTATCCACATGGAGGGCATAATCATTGGGTATGTTACGCATTTCGACGACGAAACGCTGGTGGTTGGAGTTCACCACCGACGAGCGGGCCGGGAATCGGATTTGGGTGATGGCACCCGGGCCATAGCCTGCAGCTTGCAGTTCCGCCTGGCTATAGCTCATTTGGCTTTTGTGCAGACCTTTGTTGGGGAACGGGAAGATGTTGCTGGATGGCAACGATGGCTGGTCGGTATTCCAAATACCCAATTCCTGGAAAGCTTCGACGCCACGGACACTCTTATACTGTTGCCATCCCGACTCATCAAGAGGGAAGGTTGTCTTGTTGTGGTTCACGGTATTGTCCATAGCAACCATACGCCAGTAGACGACGGTGTCGTAGCCGCAGAAGGGGATGAAGGAGCGGTAGCGGCCCGCGTGGCCAGGAACCGGCGTCATAGTCATGCGGCGAATAGGAGCCAAGCGGCCCAACTGGTAGTCGATATAGACCGAGTCGTTGCACATGCCGGCGGCCACCGAGGTGGTCAGGTCAACCTCGATGCGGGTGGCGCGACTGCACGGATAGGACATAGCATCGGGGTAAGCAATCATTTTGGCAACGGGGAGGGCCATCGACTCGGGGCTGCACTTGACCGTGATGTTGTCGAGATACCAACCGGAGTTGGTTGCACCGGCAGCAGTGCGAGGTTTCAGACGGAAGCGGACCAGCAGTTTGCGCTGAGAGAGGTCAGACACATCGTTGATGCGGTTGGCCAATCTGAAACGTTCGCGTTTCCACCAAGTGTTGGAGGTTGCGGAGCCCATCCACTGGTCGTAAGCGCGCTGCGAGTAGGAGCTGTAGTCGCGGAAGTGAGTACTACCACCGCCCCAAGTGAAGTCGCAATCCTGGTCGGTCAGTGTATGCCAGTTGCTTTCGCCGGGGTGCATCACCTCGATGATAGCCACATCAGTTGCCGACGCACAAGTCAGCGGGTCGACATCGCAGATGTGCATGAACTCCAGATAATAGGCCGTATAGCTGGCGTTATCTGTAAAGTCAAGCGTATCCAGGAGCACAATGGTTTCAGTGGCTCCATGCTGCATTTTTAACGAACGGCTGCCCGAGGAGTACAGAGACGTAATCGGACTTGCCGATCCAGAGGTGACCTGATACGAGACGGGTTCGCCCGTTTCAAATCCCTGTTGGTACTTAGTGACGATCTGAGCGTTGGCCGAAAAAGCCAAAAACAGAGAAATCAGACCGAGTAGCAATGACCTTTTTTTCATATTAATATATTTATATAATTTTCATTATTAGTATATTGCACAAAACCAACCCTCCCTTTCAGAACGGGTTGATATTGTGAAAAGAACTTACAAATTTACACAAAAAATAAATACACGAAAGAATTTTTTCATTTTTTGCACTTCAAAACAACATAATTATTTTATTTTTAACAACTTGAAATTACTTAGCATTTACTTTAGCAAACAATGCCACTACGACAGTTTTAGAATTGTGATATTAGTGTCGTTTTTCCTACAAAAAGACGAAAAAGGAATGTTAAAAAAACAAAAAAAATCCGACAAGGAATGATCCTTGTCGGCATAGTTTGGAGTCTTTCGGACAGCAATTGGTGCCAAGCAGCAACTATCGGCGCTGGCGCAACATTTCGTACATGAATACCGCAGCCGCCACCGAGACATTGAGCGACTGGACCTCACCGTGGATAGGCAGTTTGGCAGGCACATCGGCCATGCGCAGCAGTTCGGGCGAAATGCCGGAATCCTCAGCGCCCATGACCAGCAGGGTCGGTTGGGTGAAATCGACCTCAAGATAGTCGGTTGCCCCTTTTTCTGTTGCGGCACAGACCTGCAGACCATACTGTTTGGCCACATTAACCGCCGTTTTCAAGTTTGACTCGCGGCACATGGGCATACGCAACAAAGCGCCCGATGAAGTCTTGATAGCATCCTCGTTGACCTGGGCGCTTCCATGATCGGGGACCACAACAGCATCGACACCGGCACATTCCGCCGTGCGGACGATGGCACCCAAATTGCGCACATCGGTAATATGGTCAAGCATCAGAACAAATGGTGTTTTTTCCTCATCCACAAGACGTTGCAGCAATTCCATAAAATCATAAAAAACGATTGGAGACACCACTGCCACCACACCCTGATGGTTGCTTTCGGTCATGCGGTTCAACTTCTCGGCCGGGACGAACTGCACCGGCAGATTGGCCGTGCGCGCTTTCGACTTAAGTTCCTGAGCCAAAGCACCCTCCAAATTCGACTGCATCAGAATACGGTCAATTTGTTTTCCAGCATCTATCGCCTCCATGACAGGACGAATACCACAAACGAGCTGCAGTTTCGATTCTTTGGGGTGTTTCACGTGAAACGATTGGTTTTCACCACCTTCACTTTTCTTCTGATGAAAACGATTGTTGGTGGCGTAATTGCTGCGGTTTGGCCGATTTTCGGCGGGGCTATAATCTTTCTTTTTTATCATGCAGTTTTACAGAATCTAGCGTTAAACACTTAATAGTTGCGACCATCCTTGATGGTGACCTGACGATCCGACATGTTTGCCAACTCATTGTTGTGGGTGACAATGACGAAAGTCTGATGATACTGTTCCCGTAGTCGGAAAAAAAGTTCGTGGAGTTCTTTGGCATGGCCTGAATCCAGATTGCCCGACGGCTCGTCGGCCAGCACTACCGCAGGGCGGTTGATCAACGCCCGAGCCACTGCCACCCGTTGCTGTTCGCCGCCAGAGAGCTGTGACGGTTTGTGAGGAGCCCGATCTCTCAGATTCAAAAAATCCAGAATCTCCATGGCATCCTTCGAAGCCTCCTCGAGTGAGCGTCCAGCAATCATGGCCGGCATACAGACATTCTCGAGCGCCGTGAATTCGGGCAGCAGATTATGAAACTGGAAAACAAAACCAATATGGCGATTGCGGAAGCGGGACAATTCGCGGTCGCTCATGCGAGCCAGCGATGTGCCATCGATAGACACATTACCCTTGTCGGGACGGTCGAGAGTGCCGATGATTTGCAGCAATGTGGTCTTGCCGGCGCCCGAAGCGCCCACAATCGACACCACCTCGCCCTCTTCGACCGAAAGATTGATATCCTTCAGCACCTCCAGCGAACCGTAGGATTTGTACAGATGTTCTACCTGAATCATAGCCATAGCCGTCCTTGTTTTCAGATGCGTTTGCCGTTAAGGAACACCGATTCCACCTTGTTTTCGCCAAAGGAGTAAGGCATATATTCCAGACTCGAAATAGGCTTGGTGATGTAGAAATTGGCACGTTTGCCGACGGCGATGGTGCCCACCTCATTGCTAACGCCCATAGCGTATGCGGTGTTGAGGGTTGTGGCGTTGAAGGCCTCTTCGGGCGTGAGTCGATAGCGGATGCAAGCCATCGATAGGACAAGCTGCATATTGTTTGACGGAGAGGTTCCAGGGTTGTAGTCCGATGCCATTGCCACTGGCAAGCCCGCTTCGATCATCTGACGAGCCGGAGAGAGAGGCAAGTTGAGGAAGAAGGCGCAACCCGGAAGAATGGTAGGCATGGTGTCGGTGCCCTTCAGGCACTCGATTTCGGCATCGCCCATCTGTTCCAGGTGGTCGACAGAGATAGCATTGTATTTCACACCCACCTGCACGCCGCCCGAGACGGCCATCTCGTTGGCGTGAATCTTGGGACGCATACCGTATTTGATGCCTGCCTCGAGGATGCGGGCGGTGTCCTCGACGGTGAAGAAGCCCTTGTCGCAGAATACATCTATGAAATCGGCCAAACCTTCAGCCGCCACACGCGGTATCATTTCATTGATGACAAGGTCGACATAGTCCTCCTGGTGTCCGCGATATTCCATCGGTATGCCGTGAGCGCCGAGAAAGTTAGACTTAATGGTCATTGGCGAGTTCTCTTTCAGTCGACGGATGACGCGCAGCAATTTCAGCTCGCTTTCAGTTGAGAGGCCGTAACCACTCTTGATTTCGATGGCACCGGTGCCAAGACGCATCGCCTCGTCAAGGCGCTGTTGAGCCAGTTCGTAGAGTTCATCCTCTGAGGCCGCTGCAGTGGCTTTGGCCGAGTTGAGGATGCCGCCCCCACGTTTGGCTATTTCCTCATAGCTGAGTCCACGGATTTTATCGACAAATTCCAACTCGCGAGAGTTGGCATAGACGAGATGCGTGTGCGAGTCGCAGAACGAAGGGAAGACCAGTCGACCCGTGGCGTCGACAGTGAGTTGGAAGTTAAGGTTTGAAAATTGAGATTTTCCAAACTCTTCCATCTTTCCAAAAGCTTTGATTTTTTCGTCCTCGATGATAAGGTAGGCATCCTTGACGATTTCCATCTGCGCCATCTCCTTACCTTGGGCGCGCAACTTTGGCCGGCCACTCTCGACCTGCACCAACTGCTTGATATTCTTGACAAGTGTAAGCATATAATCTATATCTTCTTTGTTTTCAGCATTAAATAAAACGCTATAATAGCAATTATTTTGCGAATATTTCAGCAACGAAATTTTTAGCAAAAATACGACAATTATTTTATATGGCAAAAATAAAACAACGCATCTGTCCGAAAAACGACATACGAAGGGCCTAAAAGCAGTCCTTAGAACTGATAGGTCTTATAGGACCAGAATTGTTAAATATCCAATGTCTGTTGGTTGCCGTTGTATTTGATTTTTCCCAGGTGTTGGTAGGCAAGCGGTGTCACTTCGCGGCCGCGGGGTGTGCGCATAATGTAGCCTTCCTGAATGAGATAGGGCTCGTAGACCTCTTCGATGGTGCCAGCCTCTTCGCCGACAGCGGTGGCTATGGTGTTGAGGCCCACGGGGCCACCCTTGAACTTGTCGATGATGGTCGAAAGAATGCGGATGTCCATCTCGTCGAGGCCGTTGCGGTCGACGTTGAGGGCCTGGAGGGCATAGCGGGCTATGTCGAGTGTGATGGTACCGTCGCCCTTGACCTGCGCAAAGTCGCGCACACGGCGCAACAACAGGTTGGCAATACGCGGAGTGCCGCGGCTGCGGCGTGCTATTTCGAGTGCCGACTCGCTAGTGATTTTGACACCCAGCAGTTCGGCCGATCGGTTAACGATCTTGGTCAGCGTGGGTGCGTCATAGTACTGCAGTCGACAGGTGATGCCGAAGCGGGCGCGCAGAGGCGCAGTAAGCATACCGCTGCGTGTGGTGGCGCCAATGAGGGTAAAGGGCTTTAGGTTGAGCTGGACGCTACGTGCAGCAGGGCCCGACTCGATCATGATGTCGATACGGTAGTCCTCCATGGCAGAATAGAGGTATTCCTCGACGATGGGCGAGAGGCGGTGGATTTCGTCGATGAAAAGCACGTCGTTCTGTCCCAGCGAGGTAAGCAAGCCAGCCAAGTCGCCAGGCTTGTCGAGCACAGGCCCGGATGTCATCTTAAGACTGACACCCAGTTCGTTGGCAATGATATGCGAAAGCGTTGTTTTGCCCAATCCCGGAGGTCCGTGGAGCAGTACGTGGTCGAGCGATTCGCCACGGTTTTTGGCAGCCTGCACGTAAATGCGCAGGTTGTCGAGCACCTGCTGCTGGCCGGCGAAGTTGTCGAAGACCTTAGGTCGCAGGGCTCTTTCCACTTCGCGTTCGCGGGCGCTTTGGGTGTTGCCGGTAGGGTCTAGATTGTCATTCATGCGATAGTATAAACGATATTAGCATTTCAAGCATTTGGTGCAATTCGAGCAAATCATCGCACACCAAAAGCGATGCAAAGTTACGCTTAAATTTGCAAACCACAAAAAAATCTTTTCAAACGGATACAGATGCAGTGCAAAACCTTCGACAATGCGATGATTTTTCACCTGTTGCAGCAAGGACAAATGACGGAATACCATTACACCATTCCACAGGTTTGCGTCCCTTGACAGGATGCAATCCGACCTTTATTTCAGATTACAAGAGCAACATCCGACAGCTTTTTGGGCGCATTCAGAAAAAAAACACATACTTTTTTTTGAAAAGTGCATATAATATACAATAATATACACCAATCGTCGTTGTCAAAATAATAATCAAAGACCGACGCACCATGAAATCAGTTATTGTAGGTACCGATTTTTCGAAGGGATCATACGTGGCCCTAGAGATAGCTGTTGACATTGCCAACAAGTTGCAGACCAACATTCGCCTGTTGTGGATCAAGAAAGAGAAGAAACTGCTTTCAGGCGAGCAGTTAGAGACGACAGAACATCTGGCCGAAGAGAAATTGCAGCAATTGTGTGACAAGCACCAGCCCGACATGAAGCATGGCAAGATTGAATGGGCCATATTGAGCGGCAAGGTAGCCAACTGCATTGCCGAAGAAGCCCGCAACGAAGAAGCTCCAATGATAGTCATCGGCACCAATGGTGCTTCGGGATTCGAGAAATACTGGATGGGCAGCACCGCCGTCCGGATTGTCCAAGAAGCCCCCTGCCCCACCCTCACAATTCGTGAAGGCTTTGACTTCCACAAAAAACTGGAACATATTGTCGTACCCATCCGCGTGAATGCCAATTCGCGACAGAAGGTAGGTCCGGCCGCCCAAATGGCACGCATTTTCGGTTCACAAGTCCACATTCTCGGGCTACTCGAAACCGCCCAAGACGCACTGACGCTGCGCACCTACCTGAAACAGGTGGAGCAGTACTTTGCCAAAGAGGACATCCCCTACACCAGCTGCGGACGCCGCTACGAGAACTACTCCAAAACCGTACTGGAATACGCCACCAAAATCAACGCCGACCTGGTGGTTATCAATACCGAACAAGACCGTTTGCTGGCGCGCCTATTCCTAGGCACCAACGCCCAACAGATTGTCCACAATTCGCAGATTCCGGTTCTCTGTATTCATCCTGAAGATATCGGAGACATCGCCAGATAGCAAAGAATCGACATGACCGACGTAATCATTGTAGGAGCTGGCGCCGCCGGCATGATGGCCGCACTCTACGCTGGCCAACGCGGCCGACAGGTGATGCTGCTGGAGAAGATGGACCAGCCCGGTCGCAAACTGCGCATCACAGGCAAAGGTCGTTGCAACCTCACTAACACCGCCACACTAAAAGATTTTCTCACCCATGTGGGATCAGATTCCCGTTTCATGCGCAATTCCTTCTCCACCTTTTTCAACAAAGAATTGATGGAGCTGTTCGAAGCGCTGGGCGTTCCCTTGGTTGTAGAGCGCGGCGAACGCGTCTACCCACAGAGTGGCAAGTCGCTGGACATCTTTCTGGCACTGATTCAAAAGTTGGAGCAGATGTCCAACATCACCATTCGCAAAAACTGCCGTGTCGAATCACTCCTCATCGAAGAGGGTGTCTGCCACGGTGTGCGTTGTGCCGATGGGACCACACTTCGTGCCGAATCCACTGTTCTGGCCACTGGCGGCATGAGCTATCCCCTGACAGGATCCACCGGCGACGGTTACCAGATGGCCACTGCTGCCGGACACAGCGTCAGCCCACGCCGCCCCGCATTGGTTCAACTGCATTGCGATCTGAAGATACCACAAGAACTCGTGGCATTTGTTTTGAAAAACGTCAAACTGCGACTGACTGACGAAAACGGCCGCCAGCTGAGCGAACATTTCGGTGAGCTCACCTTCACCGAGAAAGGCATTGGTGGTCCCATCGTACTCTCCGCAAGCCGCATAGCCACAGGCCCTCTGCACGAAGGGAAAATCGTCAAGGCACATCTGGACTTGAAACCAGCCGTTGAGACCGCCACCCTTGACAAACGACTGATCAACGACCTGAACAGCAATGGGAACCGACTATTCCACGACGCGCTGCGCATGTGGCTTCCTGCCGAAATGATACCGCTGGCCCTGCAGCATCTACGAATTGCCCAATTCAAACGACTGCACCAGATCAACGGAGAGGAACGTCGCCGACTGCTGATGTTCCTCAAGGATTTCACCTTTGAACTGACAGGAACGGGAGGCTTCGAGGAGGCCATCGTCACTCAAGGCGGCGTAAGCCTGAAAGAGGTCAATCCCAAAACCATGGAATCACGTCTGGTGAAAGGACTTTACCTGGCCGGAGAGGTGCTTGACCTGGATGCAGACACAGGAGGATACAACTTGCAACTGGCCTTCACGACAGGACACGCGGCAGGAGAAAATGTCTAACCCCCATATTCACACAAGACCCAATACGGCGTCGGGCTACAAGCCTCAGCCGATGGTGGAATAGGCGCCTGGCAGATGTTTGATGGTGACGCCCTCCTTGTTGGCAATCACCGAAATGATATCAAACCGTGCCTCTTCCGTACGGTCATGCTGCAAAATATAAGCATTGGCCAGACGGATATAAGCCTTCTGCTTTTTGCGATCGACAAACGATTCGGGATCGCCAAATTCATCTTTTGTTCTTGTTTTCACTTCCACAAATACGATGCGATGGTCCTTGAACGCAATAATATCGGCTTCCAAATGGCCTGAACGCCAATTGGTCTCCAAGATTTCGTAGTCGTGTTGTTCCAAGTAGCGGCGTGCCATGGTCTCGCCGTCTACTCCAAAGTCGTTATGTTGTGCCAAGAGTCCGTTTTTTTTGCAGTAATTAATAGTTTTGGTTATCGTCGCAGAAAGGCGCAGCCGCTACGAGTTTTGGAAATTCTCCAGTTCCACCGTCGCATCCTCCCATGCCGCCATACGCTCGTCCAATTTGTCCTTCAATGCCTGATAGTCGGCATAGAAAGACCCATCAGACACCGTCTGTTCGCTCCCGGCCGATAGCAGGGCTTCCTTTTCGGCAATAGACTGTTCCAAATCGCCAATCTCCTGTTCGATACGCTCCACTGCACCTCGTAGGCGGCGCAACTCACGTTCGCGTTCTTTCGCCTGCTGGTAGTTCAATTTGTTTTGCGACACCGTTTGTGCTACAGTCTCCGAACCCTGTTTCTTCTTTGCCGTCTCAAGTTCTTTGAGATGCTCCATACGGCGATAGTCAAGAAATTCGAAGATGTCGCCCTTGAACTCATGCACCGCGCCATCGCGGAATTCGAATAGGGCGTCAGTCAATCCCTGCAGAAAGTCGCGGTCGTGCGAGACGACAATCAACGTACCCGTATACTGTAGCAAGGCGTTTTTCAACACATCCTTGGAGTCCATATCCAGGTGGTTGGTCGGCTCGTCGAGCACCAACAAGTTTGACGGGGTCAGCAACAACTTGGCCAATGCCAAACGAGCCTTTTCACCACCCGACAGCACTTTGACCTTCTTGTCGATGTCGTCGTTGTCGAACAGGAACGAACCCAAGATGTTACGTATCTTGGGTCGGATGTCGCCAAAGGCAGCATCATCGATGGTTTGAAAGACCGTCTTCTCGCCATCGAGCATGGCTGCTTGATTCTGCGCGTAGTAACCAATCTGGACACCCTGTCCCAAGCGGAAACCACCTTCATAGTCGTTCAGCTCGCCCACAATAATTTTGGCAAGAGTGGATTTGCCCTCGCCGTTGCGTCCCACGAAGGCCAGTTTGGCGCCCTTTGTCACCAGAAAGTCGACATTGGCGAACACCTGGTTATCGCCATAGGCTTTGCCCAAATGCGACGCTTCCAGCACTATCTTGCCGCTATGCGGTGCCGGTGGGAACTGGAAACGGATGCTCTCGGTGGAGACCTCATCGACCGTTATTTTATCCATTCTTTCAAGCATCTTGATGCGCGACTGCACCTGTTTCGATTTGGTAGCCTTGTAGCGGAAGCGTTCGATGAAAGCCTCAATCTGCGCCACCTGACGCTGCTGGTTGGTCAGCGACGCCATTTGGGAGGCGCGTCGTTCCTGCATCTGAACGACATATTCGGAATAGGGCACCTTATAATCGTATATCTTTCCTGCCGTGATCTCGATGGTACGCTTGGTGATATTATCCAGAAAAGTGCGGTCGTGCGATACCAGCACTACGGCGCCCACATAGGTGGATAGGTAGTTCTCCAACCACTGTATGGATTCAATATCCAAGTGGTTGGTCGGTTCGTCGAGCAGCAAGAAATCGGGATGTTTCAATAGCAATTTGGCCAGTTCGACACGCATTTGCCAGCCGCCGCTGAACTCCGCCAAAAGCCTTGTGAAATCGCTATGACGGAAGCCCAATCCCAGCAGCACCTTCTCCGCCTGTTCGCGACGGTTGCCGCCACCCAGCATAGCAATCTGCTCCGTTACCTCGTGCAGACGTCCCAGCAGACGAGCATAGTCCTGGCTTTCGTAATCGGTGCGTTCAGCCACTTCGGCCGACAGCTGTTCCTGCTGGTGCTCCAAAGCGTCAATTTGGTCGAAAGCCGTCAGGGTCACATCGATGATTGTACCCATACCCTCGGGCACCATCTCCTGTGGCAGATAGCCCACCGTCTGGCCGGAGGCGATGACGATAGTTCCCGTTTCAGGTTCCTGTTGGTGGCATAGGATTTTCAGCAGCGTAGACTTGCCGGCGCCGTTTTTGCCCACCAAACCGATACGGTCCCGGTCGTTGATATTGAAAGTGACGTCGTCGAACAGGTTGACACCTGTAAACTGGACGGACAGGTTATTGACAGAAATCATTACAAATCAAAAAAGGCGAACAGATTGTCCGCCTTAAAGTTTACATTAAGAATGGAATTAATGCAGTTCGAACTGAACGGGGAGGGTGAACTCGCTACGCACAGCGCGACCGCTCTGCTTGCCAGGTTTCCACTTGGGCATGCCCTTGACTACGCGCAGAGCCTCTTTACCGCAGCCACCGCCGATTTCACGAAGGATGGACGCTCTGGTGATGGAGCCATCTTTCTCGACGACGAACTTGATAACTACGGTACCGCTGATATTACTTTCGCGGGCCAGCTCAGGATACTGCAGATTCTTGTTAAGATAGGCATAGAGGGCATCGACACCTCCCGGGAAAGAGGCTTCCTCTTCCACGAACACGAAGATTTCCTCTTCAGCTTCCTCTTTTTCAGGCTCGGCAGAAACAGGAACAGCTTCGACAGGTTTGGTCTCGTCGAAAGCCTCAACAACGTTAAGCTCGTTGTCCGACTGGGCATCGTTATCGATCACCTTAACCTCAGTAGCCACCTCGGGTTCGGGCTGTTCGGGTTCCGGTTCTGGCGGTTTCTGTTCTTCTTCCGTTTGGATAATTTCCTCCTGGATTTCTGCCTGAATGGCGGTAGCCTTCAAACCGGAATCTTTTTTGTCGGTGCTTCTAAGGTTGAAAGCCACCAAAACGACAGCAAGAATCGAAACCAATCCGATTTCAAGGAACAAACCTTTTCTTTTTTCAAGGTCTGCCTTCTTTGTTTTTTTTGCTTCCATATTATTATTTTTTAATTATTTACACTAACTCTCACAGACTTTTAAGTCCACCTTTTCACACTGCTAAATTACTACTTTTTTTGAATTATCAACAACAAATTGTAAAAAAAATGTTTTCGTGCCACCAAAAGTGCTGATAGCGAGCCATAATAAAAGCGGTGAAAAAAGGTTGTCGGCAATCTATTTCACAATTCGATAGTAGTGCTCTTTACGAGGACGTGCTGGCGGAAGCGGTTTGGCAGGATAGCCCAACGATATGCTACCCACGCCCATCAGTCCGTCGGGCAATCCGAACTGACGCATCAGTTCGCGGCCCTCGTCGGTGTCGAACATTTCGCGTTCCCTATTAATCCAGCAAGAACCCAATCCGACAGCATGAGCCGCATTCATCATATTGCCGAGCACCAAGGCGGCGTCGCAAACGCCGTTGGGCCACTTGTCCGGGCGGGAAGCGAACACCAGGACGATAGTGGGTGCGTCGTAGTAAGGATTGGTGTCGGTACCCATCACCGCAGCATTCATACGCACAAGCTGCGCAATGATGTCTGGATTCTGAACCGCTACAATCCACGGGTCCTGATAGTTCTTACCAGTAGGGGCATAGGTACCGGCATCGAGGACTGCCTTCAGCTCCTCGTCGGTGATTTGATCGGGTTTATAGGAGCGGACACTGCGCCGCTGACATAAGGACTTCAATACTTCGTTTTGCATGATAATTATCGTTTACAACATTATATTCTTGATTCACTAACTGTCAACCTTCCAAAGCGTCTTCAATTATCATTTCGTAGAGTTGGGCCGTAGAGATTCCCATGGCACGTGCCTGCTTGGGCACGATGCTTTCGGCGCTCTGTCCCGGAATGGTGTTCACCTCCAGGAAGAAAAGCTGCTGTTTCTCCACGTCATAGATATAGTCGAAACGGACCACTCCACGACAGTCCAGCAGGTCATAGAGCCGCGACGACACCTCTTGAATCTGGGTAGAAATGGCCTCGTCCACCTCTGCGGGGGTCACCTCGTTGGAGAATCCGTCGTATTTGGCGGCATAGTCGAAGAATTCATGTTCACCCAGCGGAATAATTTCAGTGACGGGGAAAACATACTTCTTCCCCTTGATTTTCATCACACCACAGTCGAACTCGCGACCGTTGATGCATTCTTCCACCAGCACCTGACGATCCTCTGTAAAAGCCAACTCGATGGCCGGCATGAGCTGATCGGGTGTTTTGACCTTGGTAGTGGCCACGCTACTTCCGCCTGCGGCGGGTTTGACAAACAGCGGGTAGTGCAGTTCTGTCACAGGTGTATGAGCGATGTCGGAGGGAACCTTGTAGAGCAGCACCGAACGAGCCACATTGACGATGTCGAAACTGCGCACTACTGGGTTGCAGTAGCCCTTGTTGAACGTCAGCGACGATGTGTAGAAACCACATGTGGTATATTTGATACCCAACAGGTCGAAGTAGCCCTGCATGACACCGTTCTCGCCGGGATTGCCATGAATGATAATGAAAGCCAGGTCGAAATGCACCTTGTGGCCGTTCTCCGTCACAGTGAAATCACTCCTGTCGAGCGGATGGTGACTGTCGTCGTCGGCCAGCCAGTACCACACCTGTCGGTCGATAGTGTCACCACTATAATCGCCAACAACTATCTTATAGACATTGTATTTCGTTTTGTCGAGCGAATCGTACACCTGACATCCGCTATTGATCGATATCTGGTGTTCGCCGGAGAAGCCTCCCATTACTAATGCTATGTTCTTCATTGCAGTATATTTATTGGAGTTTTTAATTTGTTCTTGCAAAGGGTCAATTCAATGCAGCGGTCGATGAGCCTGCTGTCGGGCATGTTTCTCATTGCATGCAACGAGGTCGCACGCTTGTGGAGTCATCAGCACCTGCTGGAAGCGCTGCCAGATGATTTCCTCCGCCATGGAGGAAGGGTGCAGCAAGTCGTCGGCATAGAAACGGTAGTCGCGCAGCTCGTCCATCATGATTTCGTAGGCCGGGAAATAATAGAACCACGATGGGGAAGAGCCAAGGGCAGCACGCAGGCGTTCGACAGCCAGCAGCAGCACCGCCTTGCCCAACTGGTTGCCATGGGCTCCATAGGCGCCATGACGCACAGGGCTGACAGTGAAAAGCACCCGTTTTCCCATCATGTGCAGCCGTTCCAGCAACGGCAGCCAAGATTCCACCACCTCGTCGACCGTCGCCAAACGGCAAGAGAAAGCATCGGCAGGCACCTTGTGACAATTGTTCACCACAGAGCCGTCACGCTGCAGCCGATAGTGCCATGCAGATCCGAATGTGAACATGACCACTTGGCACGCATCCAGAAACGCATGACCGGCACTTAGGCTCTCATTGCATGCCGACAGACACGCTTCCTTCGTATGGCGTGAAAAAGAGCCATGATGCAACCACGAGTGCCACAAGCCATCGCGCTCCACCAGTTGGGTCTCCCCCACCCCGCGACCATCGAGGATGCGTTCGACAGCATCGGCCATCGAAAGCGGATTGTAGCTGATGCCAAACGGATTGGTGAGGATGTCAAATCCTGCCGCTTCCAGCCGTGTGCTGATATTCTCGGTGAAACACGACCCCATCAGCAAGCAGCTGTCGGTCGGGCCAATGGAAAAGGGTGCAGCATCGGGCACAACGGGAGTGGTGAGTCTGATTTGTTTCATCTGGCATTGATTCTGATATCGTGTACTTCGGGCATCGATTCCAAAAGTTTGACGAACTGTCGTGGTTCGACCAGCATCTGTGGTGACGACATGAACAACGACATGTTGTGTTCGCGATCCTCCACATTGACCGTCAGCTGAACCTTGCCACGGTTCTGCTTCACCATCTTGTTCAGCTGTTCGCAGAAAGCATCGTTCAACCGCTCGATATCAATATGGAAGTTGATGGTTTTTGCGAAATTGTTAAGCACGTCGCTCAAGAGGATTATTTTGCGTATCTGAAGACGCGGGGGCATCTGAGCCAGCTGTCCGTCACCCTTCTTGTAGGTACGTTGGGTCACATCGGCCTGAACAAAAACAAACAGACCCTTCTCGCAGAAATTGCGGTATTTCACACTGTCGTCGCCAAACAGGCGCAATTCGTAACTGCCCACATAGTCCTCGATGGTGATGCTTCCGTAGGGATTACCCGTACGCTGCGAAACGCCGAAGCTGGCTTGCGACACGATGCCGCCGAAGCGCACCTCCCTGCGTGCCAGCAGCGGTGTGAGATCCTGAAGTTGGGTCACATCGATAGTGGCGAAATTGTGCATTTCGTATTTGTAGTCGTCCAACGGGTGTCCGCTGAGGTAGAAGCCGATGACCTCCTTCTCGTTGTTGCACTGCTCCACGCTGCTCCACGGTTCGCATTCGGGAATAGGAGGATGGTCTTCGGCCTTGATATCGTCCGACATGTCGAAGATGGACATCTGTGACATGCTGGCAGCCTCCTGTTTGCGTGACTGCCAACGGATCAGCTTCTCGAGATAGGTCGGTGCATTGTCGCTTGGCACGTCGCGGTGCATATATTGGGCCCTGTGCATCCCCTCCAGCTGGTCGAAGGCACCCGACTTGACAAGCACCTCAAGGTTTTTGCGATTCACAGCCTTCATATCGATACGATCCAGCAAATCAAAAATATCCTTGTAAGGGCCGTTCTTCTCGCGTTCACTGATGATGGCTTGCGACGCCGCCTCGCCCATACCCTTGATGGCACAAAGCCCGAAGCGGATCTGTCCCTTTTCGTTGACTGAGAAGTTCAGTTCCGACTCATTGACGCTGGGCGCCAGAATCTCCAGTTTGTTTTTGCGGCAGTCGGACATCAGTTCGGTGACGCGAGTGATATCGCTCAACGATGAGGTCATCACGGCAGCCATGTATTCGGCCGGATAATGCGCCTTGAGGTAGGCAGTCTGATAGGCTACCCAAGAATAGCAAGTGGCGTGCGACTTGTTGAAAGCGTAGGAGGCAAATTTCTTCCAGTCTTCCCATATCTTCTGCAGTTTCTCTTTAGGGTGGCCATTTTTCTCACCACCTTCGTAGAAAAGCACCTCCAGTTCGTTCATCTTGTCGATCTGCTTCTTGCCCATAGCCTTACGCAGGGTGTCGCTCTGACCGCGAGTGAAATTGGCCAACTGGCGCGACAAAAGCATGACCTGCTCCTGATAGACGGTGATGCCGTAAGTGTCCTTGAGGTACTTCTCCATGCAGGGAATGTCGTATTCAACCGGCTTGCGCCCCAATTTGCGGTCGATGAAGTCGGGGATGTAATCCATAGGACCCGGGCGATAGAGGGCATTCATAGCAATGAGGTCCTCGAAGACGTGCGGTTGCAGTTCCCTCAGGTATTTCTGCATACCGGCCGACTCAAACTGGAAGGTGCCCACCGTATTGCCCTCGCAAAACAGCTCGTAGGTCTTCTCGTCGTCGATGGGTATGTGGTCGATGTCGATTTCCTCGCCCGTGCGTTTCTTGATATTGGACAGCGCATCCTTGATAATAGTAAGGTTTTTGAGCCCCAAGAAGTCCATTTTGATAAGGCCCACCGTTTCCACAACATGGCCATCGTATTGGGTCACCAGCACATCTTCGCCGCTTTCCTTGTCCTTAATGGTGCAGACGGGAGCATATTTCGTCAAATCGTCGGCACCGATGATGACGCCACAGGCGTGGATACCCACCTGGCGGTTGGTGTCCTCCAGTTCCTCGGCATAGGTGAGCATGGACTTGAGCGAGTCGTCGTCGCCCTCCATGATTTCCCGAAGCTCGGGTACATAGCGGTAGCAGTTCTTGAGGTTCACCTTGGGCGATTTTCCCTTATCGTCCTTGATGTTGTCGGGAAATCCTCTATCGGGAATGTAGCTCTTGATTTGGTTGACGATGCCGAGCGGCACCTTCTGGATGCGTCCCACATCGGCTATAGCTGACTTGCTGGCCATAGTGCCGTAGGTGATGATATGGGCCACTTTCTCTTTGCCGTATTTTTCTGTAATCCATTCCAGCACCTTGCCGCGTCCCGCATCGTCGAAGTCGACATCAATATCGGGCAGCGAGATACGGTCGGGATTGAGGAAACGTTCGAACAGCAGGTCATACTTCAGTGGGTCGATATCGGTAATCCAAAGACAGTAGGCCACCACACTTCCGGCAGCCGACCCACGTCCGGGACCCACACTGACTCCCAACTCCTCGCGGGCACCTCGTATGTAATCGGCCACAATGAGGAAGTATCCTGGGAAACCCATCGTCTTGATGGTGTGCAATTCGAAAGTGATGCGCTCCTGCTGCTCTTCGGTCAGCTCAGCTCCGTAACGCTTGTGGGCACCTTCCCACACCAGCTTGGACAGGTAGTCGGCCTCGAATTTGATACGGTACAGTTTCTCGTAGCCACCCAATTTGACAATCTTCTTCTCGGCAGCCTCCTGGCTCATCACCACCTCGCCTTTCTCGTTGCGGGTAAATTCGTCAAACAGTTCCTGTTCGCTGATGCGGCTGCGATATTCCGCCTCCGAACCGAACGATGCCGGGATGTCGAACATCGGCATGATGGGGTCGCTGTCGATGCTGTAGGTTTCCACTTTGTCGGCTATCTCGCGGGTGTTCTCCAGCGCTTCAGGCAAATCGGCAAAGATGGCGGCCATCTCGTCGGGCGACTTGAGCCATTCCTGCTTGGTGTAATGCAGTCGGTTAGGGTCGTCAAAGTCCTTGCCCGTGCTGAGACAGATCAGGCGGTCGTGCGCTTCGCCGTGTTCCTCCTCCACAAAGTGGACATCGTTGGTGGCAATCAGCTTGATATCATATTTCCGGGCAAAATCAATCAGATACTTGTTCACCTGCTGCTGCTTGTCATAAGTGTCGTAGGCGGCATTGGGCTTGTCGGTCTTGTGCCGTTGTAGCTCCAAATAGTAATCGTCGCCGAAAAGGTTCTTGAACCAGCGCACCGCCTCTTCAGCCCCTTCAATGTCGCCTTTCATGATTTTTTGAGGGATTTCGCCGCCGATGCATGCCGAACAGCAGATAAGCCCCTCATGATACTTTTCCAACACATTGTGGTCTATACGTGGCGAGTAGAAATAGCCGTCGGTGAATGCTATCGAACTGAGCTTGCACAAACTTTTGTAGCCCTGTTTGTTCTTTGCCAGCAGTATCAGGTGCCAGCCGCTACGGTCAGCGATACGCTCGCGGCCCGTCTCGGGGTCACGTTCCTTGACGTTGGCGTCCTTGTCGTAGAGAGTTCGGTGGGCGCAGTAGGCCTCGATTCCGATAATCGGCTTGAAGATTTGCTCCTTCAGTTGTTCCACCTGGTATTCCGCCTCACGTTTTTCCTCGGGTGAGGCGCCGTCGTTGTGTAGAACAGCCTCCTGCTCCTTGATTTTGTCTTTGACCTTGCCGTTCTCCTTCTTTACCGTATCCACCAGTTCCTTGATACCGAACATATTGCCATGATCGGTAAGTGCCATGGCATACATGCCGTTTTTTTTGCACTTGCTGATAAGGTCGGGCACTTTCGACATTCCGTCGAGGATAGAGAAGTGCGAGTGGACGTGTAAATGGGTGAAATAGGGCATACTACGACAATATTAGGAGGAACGTTTGAAGATGTAAAAATACACAAAAAAACGCCAACTCCAGGCACCTAATATATCAATAGTTTTCAACAACAAACCTATTCCTCGCTATACCATTTCGTTACCTTGTCCAAAGAAGGCTTGGGAGACATTATTCCCCGTAATAAGATATGGTACGCTCCAACGTGTATTCCTGTTTGCCGTTGAGGAAATAGCGGCAATGAATCCAATTGCCATGGCGGTCGTAGGTATAGACACGCTTTTCGGTGTTGACAATCGCCTCTTCGTCATTGTAGAAGGTCCGGACCCTCTTGACAAGATTGCCGCGACGGTCGTATTTGCGTTTCTCGGAGACGAGCAGCAGTTCGTCAGCTGTATATTGACAGACCGAGACCAGACGTTCCTTCTTGTCATAGCTCGACACGGTGCGCTTGGCGACCACTCCGCTGTCCAAATCGTAGATATACTCGATGGTCATTACCAGATTGCCGCCTTCGGCATAAATATAATGCGTGGAACTGTATAGCCGCCCTTTCAAGTCATACTGGTGCGACTCCAACAAATCGCCATCATAGTCGAAATGGAAGTACTCCGACTCCTTGATCCACCATCCGTCAGATTCGCTCATGGCCAACGGATAGAGCGTCACCCGCTCGCCGCCGAAGCCCCGCTTGCGGTACTCCGTCAGTCGACCGACCGAATCAAAGCTGTAGGTCTCCTGGAAGTTGTTGTCGTCACCCGAATCATACTTCTGCACCACCGTCACCTGACGCGGCCAGAAGCGCAGGTTGTAGTCGTCATAGTCGGGTTGCGTCAACGACTGACGGCTGTGCTGCGCCAACAATGCAACAGGAGACAACAACAGTGCTACGAGCATCCACTGTTTCATATCCTTATCTATAAAAGCAAACGTGCATCACGGTTTTCGTGATGCACGTTTAACAAAGTCTATCTTCCAATCACGTCCAGTTCGGAGAAGGGAACGAAGACTTTAAACTCAATCTTCTTTCCATTTATCAACGTACCTTTGAGATAGGCTCTGAAGCCATTTTCATCATAGGTATTGGTCAACGTGCCTTCACTGAAAATAGAACCTTCAACATTTTCAACACCCTCAATACCACCGAAGAATCCTTCCATGTGGTTGTCAAAAGAGAAACTTGTCATCGTCTCACCGAAGAAATCAACGGTCATGTGCACACCTGGATTGTGTACAGCAATGTTGTACGATTGGTTGATGGAACCTTCTCCAAACGAGCCAGTCAGATGAAACGCACGGTTTTCTCCTTCGCCACTGAAGATTGCATATTCACCATTGCCATAATTTTCAATCGAAGCATTGGTATTCATGTTGTAAACCACTCCGTCGAAGGCCAACTGGTTGTCATTGAGGGTCAGAGTCTCCTCTTCGTCACTGCCACAGGCAGCAAACAGCATTGCACTTACGGCAATAAAACCCAAAAGAAATCTTTTTGTTTGCATAGTTTTGTTTTTTAGTGAATTATTTTGCAAAGATACACAAAAATATTATTTCATTGTTTTTTTTCATGGAATCCGAAGCACATCCGTATAAAACCGCCTGTAATTCAACAACTATCAATTACATCAATTTTTTGTAGTGGAACCTGTGTGGCGTGTCGTCGCCGAGTCGTTTTTTACGGTTTTCCTCATATTCGGAGTAGGAACCCTCGAAGAAGTAGACCTGCGAGTCACCCTCAAAAGCAAGAATATGGGTGCAGATGCGGTCAAGGAACCAGCGGTCGTGGCTGATAACCACCGCACATCCGGCAAAATTCTCCAAACCCTCTTCCAAGGCGCGCATCGTGTTGACATCGATGTCGTTGGTAGGTTCGTCAAGCAGCAGCACATTGGCCTCACTCTTGAGCGTCAGGGCCAAATGCAATCTGTTTCGTTCGCCGCCGCTCAACACGCCGGCCTTTTTGCTCTGGTCGTTACCACTGAAATTGAAGCGTGAGATATACGCACGGCTGTTGACCAGTCGGCCTCCCATCTGAATCTGTTCGTTGCCTTCGCTGACAACCTCCCACACCGACTTCTCGGGATCGATCTGCACATGCTGCTGGTCGACATATCCGATTTTGACAGTCTCGCCGACGGTGAAGGTGCCCGTATCGGGCTTTTCGAGGCCCATAATCAAGCGGAACAACGTCGTCTTGCCACAACCATTGGGGCCGATGACACCCACAATACCAGCCGGTGGCAGCGAGAAGGTAAGATTCTCGTAGAGAAGCTTGTCGCCATAGGCTTTGCTGACGCCCTCCACCTCGAGCACCTTGGTGCCCAGACGCGGCCCGTTGGGGATGAATATTTCGAGGTTTTGTTCTTTCTCTTTGACGTCCTCGTTCATCATGCGGTCGTAGGCTGCCAGACGGGCTTTGCCCTTGGCATGACGTGCCTTGGGGGCCATCCGTACCCATTCCAATTCTCGCTGCAAGGTCTTGCGACGTTTGCTTTCCTGCTTTTCCTCCATTGCCAGCCGCTGAGTCTTCTGGTCAAGCCACGAACTGTAGTTGCCCTGCCAGGGGATACCCTCTCCCCTATCGAGTTCCAGAATCCATCCGGCCACATTGTCGAGGAAGTAGCGGTCGTGGGTCACGGCAATGACGGTGCCTTTGTATTGCTGCAGGTGATGTTCCAACCATTCGATGCTTTCTGCGTCGAGGTGGTTGGTAGGCTCGTCGAGCAGCAGGATGTCGGGTTCCTGAAGCAGCAGACGGCACAATGCCACGCGGCGACGTTCGCCACCGCTGAGGTTCTTGACCAGCTGGTCCTCTTCGGGGCAACGCAAGGCATCCATAGCGCGCTCCAGACGGCTGTCGAGGTTCCAAGCATCGTGCTGTTCCAGCAGCTCGGTCAATTCGCCCTGGCGTTCGCACAGTTTGTCGAAGTCGGCATCGGGTTCCGCAAAGGCATTGTTAACCTCCTCGTATTCCTTCAACCAGTCGACCACGTCCTGCACTGCTTCCTGAACCACCTCTTTGACAGTCTTGGTGTCGTCCAACTTGGGTTCCTGTTCAAGGTAGCCCACGCTGTATCCTGGAGCGAAAACCACCTCGCCCTGATAGTCCTTGTCCACACCGGCAATAATCTTCAAAAGCGAAGACTTTCCGCTGCCATTGAGACCGATAATGCCGATTTTGGCTCCATAAAAGAAGCTCAAATAGATGTCTTTCAGTATTTGGCGACTAGGCGGAATCAGCTTGCCCACGCCGACCATCGAGAAAATAATCTTTTTGTCGTCTGCCATAATAAACGGATGTATTGTTTTTTATAACGACGGACGGGCGACTTTATTGCGCCGCCCGTCCCTATAGGTAACAGTTTGACGCGGTACTACGCATCAAACTTGATGTCCTTGACATTCAACTGGATTTCGGTCTTTCCGTTCCAGTAGTTCTCTTCCAGCAGATAGCAGAGGCTGAACGACTGTCCTTGCTTGACACGTTCGTAGTTGTCGCCCAGCTGGAAGCCGATGGCGGGATAGGCCCGCGAACGCGATGTGAGCTGGATGGCGGAGAACTTCAAGTGGTTGGAGCCCACCACGCGAGGCGATCCCGTATCGACCAAATCGCGCGTGCAGAAGACCGGCATATTGTTTTCGGGTCCGAAAGGCGAAAACTGTTTCAGTATGCGAAGGAATTTTGGGGTGATATGTTCCGAGAAGCTGATGACAGCATCAATCTCAATTTCGGGCACTGTCGCCTCAGGCGGTATGGTGCGGCTCACCACCTCCTCGAAGCGTTCCACAAAGCGTTCAAAATTCTCGGGTTTCAGCGACACACCCGCAGCGCTCTTATGTCCGCCGAAGTGTTCCAACAGATCGCTGCATTCCTCCAATGCTGCATGGACATCGAATTCCTTGATGCTACGTGCCGAGCCCACATACAGGTCGTCGGTGGAGCGGGTGAAGACAATCGTAGGACGGTAGTAGGCCTCGACCAGTCGTGAAGCGACAATACCGACCACCCCGCGATGCCAGTCCTCGCCAAACAGGACGATGGAGTGGCGCTGCGACAAATTGGGGTCGGATTCCAGCCGCTTCTTGGCCTCTTCGGTAGCCAGGGTGTCCAGACCCTTGCGCTCCTTGTTGTAATTGTTTATCTCTTCGGCCAATTTGGAAGCGATCGACATGTTCTCGGCAAGCAGCAGTCGTACCGAATCGAACGCGCTATGGATACGACCGGCGGCATTGATTCGTGGGCCTACAAGGAAAACGAGATCACTGATATTCAAATCCTTTTCAAAATAGGAATCTTTCTCCGGATTGTCCATACGGTCCTCTTTCGATCGGGGTTCGATGTGGCCATAGGTTAGAATGGCTTCAAGCCCCGGACGTGGACGGGTGTTGATGACCTTGAGCCCATAAGCCGCCAAAACACGGTTCTCGCCCATAATAGGCACAATGTCGGAGGCGATACTTACCGCCACCAGATCGAGATAGCGCAGCAGCTTCAATTTCAGCATCTCCATATTCTTCTTCTGCACCGGCGTGAGGTCGGACGACGAATCGCAAAGACGCACACCGATTTTCTGCTCCATGTAGGCCTCCACAATCTTGAAACCGATGCCACAACCCGACAGTTCCTTATAGGGATAAGGGCAGTCGCTCCGTTTGGGGTCGAGCACGGCACAGCAGTTCGGCAGCACCTCACCGGGCAAGTGGTGGTCGCCGACAATGATGTCGATGCCCAAGGAATTGGCATAGTCGGCCTGTTCGACGGCTTTGATGCCGCAATCCAATGCAATGATGAGCTTCACGCCCGTACGATGGGCGTAGTCGATACCTTGGAAGGAGATGCCATAACCTTCGGTATCGCGATCAGGAATATAGAAGTCGATGTTGTAGTGGAGGGTGTGGAAATAGGAGTAGACCAACGCCACGGCCGATGTGCCATCAACGTCATAGTCGCCATAAATCAGCATCCGCTCCTTTTTACGGATAGCGTCATTGATGCGCGCAATAGCACGGTCCATATCCTTCATAAGGAACGGATCGTGAAGTTGGTCTAAACTTGGACGGAAGAAGTGTTTGGCTTCCTCAAAAGTAGTGACACCACGCTCTACAAGCAGCGTGGCAATAATTTTGTCCACGCCCAGGGATTCCGCTAGTTTTTCAACAACCTCTATATCATAATCTTGCTTTATTATCCAACGTTTTTCTTTCATTTTTTACTGGGCGTAAAATTACAAACTTTTTGGATAATAGCGAAATTATTTTTTCGCACCCTCGCACAAGCAAGCCAACAATCGTATGATTATTAATTTTTTATAAAAGAAAAAAAAGTATCATCGGCACCAGGGCCGAAGGGGTTGGTGGCAAGAGGTGTCTATCAGCTGTTTTTCTTTTTGCGGAACAGCGACAGACGCAAGCCGTAGCGGAGTATGGAGCTGCGATAGATGCGGGCTGCCAACCACGTGCAGAGGGGGAAGGAGACCACCAGCAGCGCCATCGACCAGTAGAGCTGGTTGAGCGGCACGCCGAAGGGAATGCGCAGCATCATGGCCACCGGCGACGTGAAGGGGATGATGGAGAACACCTGGCTCAACACGCCCGACGGAGCATTGACCATGGCGGGCATCAGCAGAATGGTGAGCAGCAACGGTATGGTGAGCGGCAGCGAGAAGAGCTGCGTGTCGGTATCATTGTCGCACATGGCGCCGGCAGCGGCAAAAAGGGTGGCATAGAGCAGATAGCCGAAAATGAAATAGAACAGGAAGGTACCCAGAATGACGCCATAGTTGATAGAGCTGAGCCCCTCGACCAATTGGGGCACATCGGCAAATTCGGCGGCCTGATCCATCTGCACTCCGGCCTCGCCGCCCTTGGTGGCCAGCTCGGTGACATTGTGTTTCTGTGTCGCCTGACGGAACATTTCGCTGTTGCTCATTTGAATGCCAGCCAACGCCACTCCGGTGAGCATCACCCATAGCAGGAACTGCGTCAGACCCACCATGGCAATGCCTATCACCTTGCCCATCATCAGCTGGAAGGGCTTCACCGAACAGACAATAACCTCGACGATGCGGTTCGACTTCTCCTCGACCACACCTCGCATCACCTGTGAACCGAACATGAAGATGACCAGATAGATAAGCAATGCAAGCACGAAACCCAGGCCGGTCTTCACATCGAGGAAGGCCTCCCTACCCGTCTCCAAATCTTCGGTACGGAGGTTGATTTTGGTGTTGCTGATAAGGGCATATTCGTCGTCGGAAATGCCATGGGCTTGCAGCAACCGGTTGCGCAGGATGCGCTGCAACTGCCTGTCGACATCGTAGCGCACATTCGATGGAGGCATGTCGCTCTTGTAGTAGAGGCAAGCGTCGGTGGGGATGGCTTCGCTGGCGCGTTTGCGCACATAGAGGACGGCGGTGACCTCGGTGGCAGTGTCCATCTGGCGCAGGGCATAGTCGAGCGTGGGCACATAGCGGTAGCTGACGTTGTCAGTGGAGGCAAAGCGGCTGTCGGAGCGCAGCGTGTCCTCGCGGTCCATACCTCCGAAAATGCCCGATTCGTCGGCCACCAGCACCACCGACCGTTCCAACGGGCGCAGCGAGAGGTAGACCGGCACAGCATAGAGCGCCGCCATAAGCAATGGCACCAGCACTGTGAGCACCCAAAACGAGCGTTTGCGCACCCGCGTCAGGAATTCGCGTCGTATGACAAGCAGTATTTTGTTCATTATGGTATTTGTGTCTATTGGTTTACAGATGGTTTTTGATTGTTACAATTCCCGGCGGAGCGCGTTTCGTCGCTCACCGTCCGTATAAAGACATCGTTCATGGAGGGCAGCAGCTCGCGGAACGACACCAGCGTTCGCTGTGGCAAAACGGCAGATAGCAGGTCGTTGGCGCTGTTCTCTTTGGGCAGGGTTACCAGATAGTGTTCCACACCTTCATCACAGTGCTGGCTGTCGACGCGGAACCCCTCGGGCAACTGGAGTTGACGTTCCTTGTTCGGCAGACAACACAGTTCGAACTGGTTGCTGCTATAGGAACGGCGTATGGCATCGACGCCGCCGCCCAACACCACATGCGAACGGTTGATGAGGGCAATGTCGTCACACAGCTCCTCCACCGAAGCCATATTATGGGTGGAAAAGATGAC
Source organism: uncultured Bacteroidota bacterium (assembly GCA_902793295.1). Taxonomy (GTDB): domain Bacteria; phylum Bacteroidota; class Bacteroidia; order Bacteroidales; family P3; genus Colimorpha. Next base: position 9,781 of record CADBDA010000006.1, on the reverse strand, counting down.
CGTGGCTCCCTTGTCGCGCAACGCCAGAATCTCGTTCTTCAACAGCATGGCATTGACGGGGTCGAACCCGCTGAAGGGCTCGTCGAAGATAAGCAGGCGCGGTTCGTGCAGCACTGTGACCACAAACTGCACCTTTTGTTGCATACCCTTGGAGAGTTCCTCGACAGGGCGGTTCCACCAACTGCTGATTTCGAATTTTTCGAACCAGTGCTGCAGTCGGCTGACGGCATCGCGACGGCTCAATCCTTTGAGCTGCGCCAGATAGACTGCCTGTTCGCCCACACGCATCTTCTTGTACAGGCCGCGCTCTTCGGGAAGGTAGCCTATGTGGCGCACATCGTCGTCGGTGATAGGATGCCCCTCTATCAGCAGGTCCCCCTTGTCGGGGCGGCTGATGCGGTTGATAAGGCGTATCAGTGTCGTTTTGCCGGCTCCATTGGGGCCCAGCAAACCAAAGATGGTGCCTTCGCGCACGCCGATGCTGACATCGTCGAGGGCACGAAAGGAACCGAAATTCTTTTCCACATGTTGTGATTCGAGCAGAAACATCTTTCTCTATTTTTTGTTCTTCTTAGTTTTCCATCGTTCCGGCCAACGAATCAAGGCGATTTCGGCCAGCAGCATCAGCAATGCCAAAACGATGCACCATCGCCACAGCTGGCGGCCTTCCATCTGCGACTTCAGATAGCCGTCCAAAGGTTTCTCGGCTTGCGCCACCACACTGCAATGGTCCAAATGATAGTCTTTGATCAACTGCGCCACGGCAGAAGGACTCAGATATTGCATAAGCGACTCGCGCCGCGAATAGTTGAACGAGAGTCCCTCGGTGGCCTCACCATCCACAACCAGGTGGTAGTTGCCGGCCTCACGGATGCTGCCATGGGGCACCAGACTGCTGCCCGACCCCATTCGTCGCACATCAGGTATTTCCTCGTAGTCGTTGTCCTTGCCACGCAGCTTCACACTGCCTCCGTCGCCGCCATAGCGGCCGGCCAAAGGCACAGGGGCGCTGGCGTCGAGCGACAGTGCGGGAGCCGTAGGATGGATGCTGAGAAGCGCCATATTGTAAAGCGTGGGGACGAAGAGCGCCTGCCGAACAAAATCGCTGTTGGCGTCGCGCAAGGGCGAAGCGATCAGGTACAGTCGGCCGCTGCCGCAGCTGGTGGCGGTGATGTAGTCGTCGCCATTGGCCAGCGTGATGATACGTTCGCGGTGGGTGGTTCCGTCGGCTGCCAGTCGGTGATAGCCGGTCACGGTGGGCAGTTCCGTGATGTCGTTGCGTCCAGCGAAAACCCCTTGATAGAGCGGATGCTCCACATTGACCACACCGCCAGCCACACGTCCGCCGTTCCATCCCGACAGCCGCGGAGCGGCAAAGAGTCGCAGCGCTTCGTTATAGGAACCCTCGTCGGCCTTGCTGCCGGCCACAACCACCACGCTGCCCCCCTCTTCGACAAAGGAGTGGAGGGTTTGCGCCATTCCGCTGGTAAGCGCAGGCAGTTCGTCGAGTATGACGACATCGTTCTCCGCCACGCGGCTGAAATCCATCTGTTGCAGCTGTAGCGACTGGTAGCGCACCACCGAGTCGCCGACAAACAGGCGCTGCAGGTACTCATTGGGTTCACGCCCTTCGACCACAAGCAGCCGTATGCGGTCGCGGACATTGAGGCTGAAATAGTATTTGTCGTCGAAAGTGACGGGATAATCGGTCGTCTCGACGCGTCCGTCGACGATGCCACCATGTTCGAGGGTGAAGTGCATGGTGGTCGATACCGTGCCTTGTGCCGGCAGATCGACCGTGGCCAAGGCGCGCTGTTTGTCGTCGACATAAAGAGTCAGTGGCACCTTCTCCAAACTCTCGTCGCCTTCGTTGCGCACCATCACCTCCACAGCCACACTGCTGCCGACGCTGAAGGCGGGTGCATTGAGGCTCACCGAATCGATGAAGACATTGTTCAACCCCTTCGACTCGAGCGGCACGCAGATGGCAGTGACGCTGCTATCGTTCGGAAAATTGGCGAAATCGGCCACCGATGTCTGGCAATCAGAGATTAGATAGGCGTAGCGGTTCTTGCCGCTGCCACCATGCAGAAAGTCGAACTGGCGGTTGGCAATCGAGGAGAAGGTCTGCGTGACGGGCGACAGTTCCATATTGTCAATTTCCACCAGCACCTCCTCCTTGCTGAGCCAGTGGAACTGGCGCCCTTCAGCGTCGTTGGTGAGCAGCTGGAAGCGGTCGGTAGGACCATAGGCGGAGACGATTTCGCGGGCCTTGGTCTTTGCCTTTTCGAGCAGGGTGCCACTGCCGTCGGTACGCTCCATGCTGAACGAGTTGTCGACATAGATGCTCACATCGCTGCTGCCAGTCTTGAGGGGATTGTTCCGATTGGGCACCACCGGACGGGCAAAAGCCAGAACCAGGAAGACGATGGCCAGAATGCGCGCCGCCAAAATCAGCATCTGCCGCAGGCGCGACTGGCGACGTGTTTCGGTTTGCAACTGCTCCAGATAGTCGACATTGCTGAAATAGACCTTCCGGTAGCGGCGGAAGTTGAACAGGTGGACAATCACCGGAATGGCAACGGCGACAAGGCCTATCAGAAACAACGGGGATGAGAGTGTCATGATTGCTGGGGAGATTCTGGTGGGTTAGGATTCACTTTTCTTGGCGGCTGCCTTTTGCTTGGCAGCATGGTAACGGCAGATGTGGCTGATGCCGCATTCCGCACAGTGGGGGCTGCGGGCAGTACACACATAGCGTCCGTGCAGGATGAGCCAATGGTGCGCCACGGGAATGCGGTCAGCGGGGATATGTTTCTCGAGGGTCAGCTCGGTTTGCAAAGGGGTCTTGGAACGGGTGGTGAGCCCTATGCGCTCCGACACACGGAAGACGTGGGTGTCGACGGGCATCACCGACTGGTTGAAGATGACAGCAGCAATGACGTTGGCGGTCTTGCGTCCCACACCGGGCAGGGTCTGTAGCTGGGCCACGTCGGAGGGCACCACCCCGCCGAAATCGTGCTGCAACTTCTCGGCCATCCCTTTCAGGTGCCGGCTCTTATTGTTGGGATACGACACGGATTTGATATAGCCATAGATGTCGTCGACCGATGCCGCAGCCATAGCGCGCGAGTCGGGATAGGCGGCAAAGAGGGCCGGTGTGACCATGTTGACTCGCTTGTCGGTGCATTGGGCAGACAGTATCACGGCCACCAGCAGCTGGAAAGGGTTGTCGTAATGCAACTCGCTCTGTGCCGTGGGCATGGCCTTTTCAAAATAGGCTATCAGTTGTGCGTACCGTTCGGTTGTTCTCATGGCTTGTGCTGTTTTTGATGCGTTATTTCTGGACGGCAAGGTTCTCAGTCTTGATTCCCACCACCACGGGGTAATGGTCGGAGATTTCCGCCTTGAGGCGTTTATAACTGCAGGCTTTCAATTGGGGCGAATGCAGCACCATATCGATACGGAATGAAGGGAAGATGGTGTTGCGGCGACGGGTGAAGGTTCCATGGTAGGTGGTGCTGAAGCCCTGCCCGGCTTCACAATAGCTGTCTTTCAGCAGTTTGGTGCATTGCTGATAGAAATAGGAGGCGGGCGGGTCGTTGAAGTCGCCAGCCACAATCAGGCCCTTCTTCCACTGGGTGAAGTAGGGTTCCAGCTGTTGCCATTCCTCTTCATGTTTCAGAATGGTTTGCTTGAATTTGTAGTAGGTGCTGCGTCCGGTGGTGCTGTCCAGGGTGCCATGGCGCAGGTCGTGCAGTTGTTGGTGGTCGCTGTCGTCAAGGCCGTAGGAGTTCAGGTGCAGGCAGAAGACCCGCAGCGTGTCGTCCTGGTGCAGCAAGTCGGCATAGAAGATGGTGGGTTCGCTGATGTGGTGGACCTGCAGCACGGGCATCTTTGAGAAGATGACCTCACCGCTCATCGAGCCGCCGGCGTGTCCCGACGCATGTCCGGTGTAGCCGCGCCGGTGCAGGGCATCGGTCAAGTGCACAGTGTCGCCTTTGCCGACATATTCCTGCAGCACCAGCACATCGGGTGTTTCGGCATCCACCATTTCCAAAAAGAGCCGCATATTCTGGTCGGCGATGGTTTCATCCATCTCCACCCCTTGGAAGTGGTGCACATTATAGGTCATCAGCTTCACATAATTCTGCCGCTCAGAGGGTTCAACCTCCAGCGTTTCGGTGCCGCCCACTTGGAAATAGAGCGGCAAGAAAGACAGCCTCACCAGTATGCCAGCCACCGACAGCAGAAACCACTTGCTGCCCAAACAGAGCCACAGGACAACGAAAAAGACATTGGCTAGCGTGAAATAAAGGTAGCCATAGCCCATCATCGAGAACAGCAGACCTTTGGACGGCGTTCGCCAGCCAGCCATCGTCGAGCCGAGCATCAGCACCAGCACGACGAAATTCAGTATCAGCAATAGTATCTTCAGCGTTTTCTTCATCTGCGTTGTTGTTTTGTCATTCCGGTGCGAGGTCTCAGCTCTTGCGGAAAAGGAAATCTTTCTCTTCTTTGCTCAGGTGGTCGTAGCCAGACTTGGAAATCTTGTCGAGGATGGCATCGATGCGCTTCTGGTCGTCGGCGCGACGGCGGTTGAACTCCTCGTCGCTCAACGGACGCCCCTGTCGGCCTGCTGCAGCCTTGTAGTTGGCGGTTTTCTTGACCTTGATACGCTGGCGCTTGGGACGTGCCGGGCGCTGCAGCTGCCACCGCATCGCCATCACAAAGAGAAATCCGATCAGTGCTCCTCCCAAGTGAGCAATGTGGCCGCCGGCATTCGATATGGGGATGCTGAGCAGATCGATAACTACAAAGGCCAACACCAGATATTTCATCTTGACCGTGAATGTGCGTATCATCCAGAAACCCACCTCCTGGTTGGGCACGTAAGCGGCCACCGCCAGCAGCACGCCCATCACAGCGGCCGAGGCGCCCACCATCGTCGACACCTGCAGCTGACCCACCGGAAACAAGTTGTAGACCAACAAATAGAGCAAACCGCCGCCGATGCCGCCAAGGAAATAGATCCAGGCAAACCGTTTGGCATTCAGGTAGCGGCAGCACATCAGGCCTCCAAAGTAAAGCATCACCATGTTGAACAGCAGATGCCAGAAGCCTTCATGTAAGAACATGTAGGTCAGCAATGTCCACGGACGACGCACCAACAGTTCCCACTGCGAGGACAACGAGAACAGGTCATACCACCCCTGACGGGTGCGTCCCGGCTGGAACGCGTAGAGATAATCGACCAGGGGGAAGAGCAGCGACAGCAACCACAGCGCCACATTCACAATAATCAGAATCGACAGCAGACTGCCGCTCTTAAGGAACTGAGTAAACTGACTTCCAACTTGTTGCTTTTGCATATCGCATAATTAATTAAACTGCAAAAATACTAAAAATAATCTTTTTGTGTTTATTAATTGTCCCTACGATATGAACAAACATTATCGAAGGCCCAATAAACGCTCACAATGAACCAACTAGAACATACGGACCATCACTATGCCCTTGTCGGCGAAAAGCTGTCGCACTCCTTTTCGAAAGCTTATTTCGATGCAAAATTTGCCAATTCGAAGAGCGACGGCTACAACTATCGACTTCTGGAGCTCGACTCGCTGGCAGGGCTACGCCAAAAGGTTCAGGAGCTACAATTGGACGGCTTCAACGTCACCATTCCCTACAAAGAGCAAATGCTGCACCTGCTTGACGAGGTGGACCCCACCGCAGCCGCCATCGGGGCGGTGAACACCGTCAAGGTGATTCGACACGACAACCAACTGATGCTCATAGGCTACAACACCGACGCGCCGGCATTTCTCGAAACGCTACGTCCGTTGCTCCGCGACTGGCACCGCAAGGCGCTGATACTGGGAACGGGAGGGGCCTCGAAAGCGGTTGCCTGGGCGCTACGCCAGTTGGGCATCGCCCATCGGTTCGTCAGCCGCACGCCTTTGAAGCATGCCGGACAGGGCATCGATACCGTCGCCTACGACGAGGCCTTTCAGCTGGCCGACAGCCATTTGCTCATCGTCAACTGCACCCCCGTGGGCATGTATCCTCACACTGAAGAAAGCCCTTGGAAAACACCAGCAGTGCTGACCCCCAAGCATCTGTGCTATGACCTGATATACAATCCCGAAAGGACACGTTTCCTACTCGACGCCACCGAACGGGGCGCTGCAACAGCCAACGGCCTCGCCATGCTGCATCGGCAAGCCGACATGGCCTACACCATCTGGCAGGCCTGACCACGACGATCTCCATTGTCGTCACCTAAAGTTTGTGAAAAACACCCGAACGGTCATCCCACCCGTCTTCTTGGGTTTCGCCTCCTTCGACTGAAACATGATCTATTCAATGGCCGACCGAATCAATCCGACAAGGAAATATTCTTTGCCTTGTTGGTGGAAAACAGCACGATAGCCGATGCCGCCAGACCATAATACATGGGGTCGGGCGCCAACGATAGGACGCCTGCTACCAACATAGCCGCCGTACCTGCCACCATGGAAAGAATGACAGCCCGCGAACGGAAACGACCGGGCAACCACAGGGCGAAACTCAAGGGGAGCAGCAAAGCCGCAGCTCGCAATCCGAGCGAAAGGAAGCCCAAATCATTGATGAACGAACCGCGCACAAAGTGGGCCACGGCAAGTCCCAACAGCAGGATGGCGACAATCGTGAGGCGCATGGCACGCAGTGCCTGACGTCCGTTGCTGTAGTCCACCCGCCACACGTCACGTGTGACGATGGTGGCGGCTCCGAGCACCAACCCGCTGCCGCAACCCAGCACGTTGATCAGCAGGGTGCCCAGGGCAATGCCGCCCAACCACTCGGGAAGGTTGGTCAAAATAAACGTGGGGAAGGCCTGTAGGGAATTCTGCAGCACGCCGACGCCTTCGGGCAACACTTCGCCCTGCTGCCGCAAGGCCTCCATCTCGGCCGACGTCACATAATGACCGCGCATGTACATGCCCACAAGGGTGCAGGCAGCACCAATCAACGGGATAAGTGCCGCACACAGCACCGCTCCGCGTCGGGCCTTTTCTGTGGTGGCTGCCGACCAAATGGCCTGCGCATAGGTTTGTGTGCAGACAACGCCGAGTACCAACGACAGACATCCGCCCAAGTCTTTTAGCGGCCCACGGGCTATAGGGTTGCCATAGCGCTGATGGATGCTCTCAAGGTCGTCCATGCCGTTCATCTCGGCAAGCCCGGGAGTGGTATATACATCCGCTATGCTGTGCTCAATTCCACCAAGTCCGCCTCCGATTTTCCACACCACGATGCCACTGGCCAGCGAACAGATGTAGAGCAGCACCAGCTTCACTATTCCACTGGCGCCGGCACTGCGTATGCCGCCAAAAATAACCAGCAAGGCTACCAGCAGGGCACTGACGCCGAGCGCCACGAATGTCGGTATGCCGGACAGGCTCGTAATCAGGGCCGACGACGAGAGCAGCTGCGAAGTGATACTGATGAAGATTCCCACCAGAAAAAGTATCGAACCCACCGTTTCGGCCTTCCGACCGTACTGCTGTCGCACGATCTCCATCAAGGTGACACAACCGCTGCTGCGGATAGGTTTGGCATAGACCAGCCCCAACAGCAAGGCACCCAAGGCGGCACCAATGGTGAACCACCATGCCGAAAGGCCGAACGAGAAGGCCAGCTGGGCAGTGCCTATGGTGGATTGTCCACCCACCAAAGTGCCCAGAATGGCACCACACACCATCCAGGATCCTGCAGTGCCCCCTGCAACAAAACTTCGGGCGTCGCGCACCTTCCTTCCTGACAAAACGCCCAGGACGACGAGCACCCCTATCGTGACCAAAATGCCTATAATGTGAATACTAGTAAGCATGCTCCAAAAGAATAATCGGCCGCAAAAATACACAAAAAACGTCATTCCACCGCCTCAAAAGACGATAATCGACCAGTCTTAACGAGCAAGCCCCGTTCATGACCTCCTCCCTCATGTGACAACCGACATATTCAAATGGAACAATTCTTCGACAAGAGCGATGATACAGGGTACTATCTCCATGCCGAGGGTGAAGTGAATTACAAACAAATGGTCAAAGGTTTTCCCATCCAACGGTGGGAGGGGGTGACCACATAGCAATAATTCTGTTGTTGGTAATAACCACAAAAAACAGAGAGAAGCAGCCGCTTCTCTCTGTTCTGGTAGTATCGTTTTATTGCTATTTCTGGGCGACGCGTACAGCGCGGACGGACAAACCAATACATCGGTATGTATGGGTAAGTAAATAGCCGACCTCCGTTCCGAACCATGTGGCGCCAAAGCTTAAATTATAAGCATAGTCGGGTTCGGGGGTGTAGAGCGATGATGACCAATAGTAGCCGGCGTCATACGGTTGATAACCTCCAGACGCAATAATACCGGCGGCAGGCAGGAAGATGCTGTTGCCGTTGGGTGCAGTGAAGAGGTATCCGTTGACATTGTTCAGGGTTGTCCATTGGTGCGTGGTGTTGGCAACCATCTCCTCCCAATCCTCGTTACTGGGTGTGCGTGCGCCATTGCCAAGATGGACTGTGGCGGCATCGTCGTAAGGCTGAAGTGTGGTCAAGTTGTCGGAGTATCCGTTAAGGCCATAACTCGTATCGCTACAGTACTTTGTCAGCTCGTGGTATCCGTACCCGTGTTCATAGCTGCCCCAATAGAAAGTGTCTTTGACAACCGTTTCGCCCCAGGCAAACAAGTAGCCGAATTCTTCAGGCGCAGTGGCACCCACGTTGCACGAAGCCCACAGCAGTCCACTGGGGAGTCCAAGATCCACCCAGGTGGCACCGGTAGGGTCAGGGTCGTCGCCACCTCCAGGGTTGTCTCCGTTCACTTTGGCAAACCAGCCCTTGAAGCTGGCCTGTTGGCCAGTACCAGGGATGACGGTGCCGGTCATCATCATTTCTGTTTCGGTAATCGACTCGACGGTGAAGGTGTGGCTGCCACCGTTTGGCGGCGTGACAATAATGTTCATACCACTAATGGTATAGTGGAACACATCGTTCGGGTCGTCCAGATAGCCCGTACCGTCAGCGTTTATGGTGATTCGCATCTCGATGTCCATCTCCTCGTCGTTCACAGTGATGAGTTTCGACTCCCAGGTGCCAACGACTTGTGTCGCCGTAAGGACGGTGTTATTGTCGTTGCCATCGGACGACTGCTCGTCGTCGCCGCATGCGGCAAAGGACAGCATCAGAGCCATAATACTGAATAATCCCAATAACTTTTTCATAATGACTTATAATTAAATGTTATAGAAAAATTGTTTTGTTGCTTTTACAAGTGCAAAGATATGGAATTATTTTCAAATGAAGAAATATTGGTTGTAAAATAATATACATTTGGGGGTTGCCCGGAACAGGAACGCTTTAATTATTTCCTATTAAGTACAAATAGTTGTTATTTTGTGTTTTATGAATTATTATACACTCAAATAACACATCAAAATCCAGTAAAACGTCAAAAATATGGCCAAACTACGGCCAAGGGATTACACATTATTTGAATGCACAATCCTTTATCAGTTTCCGACCAGCCTCTGTCTGCACATACTTCTGTCGACTGGATGGTGCTCTTCTTTGGTTTGAAGTCACAAATTGTGACCTCAAACCATCATTTCTATATTTGAACTGTCGCAAGCTATACGACTGTCTTAACCTGAAAAAAGTTGACACTTTTGGGAGCAATACCAAAAGTAAAAATGAGACAAAAGACACAGACACGACAGGTGTACAATGAAGAACTCGG
>CADBDA010000005.1 GCA_902793295.1 uncultured Bacteroidota bacterium | reverse complement strand
TATGAAACGTCAAGCCTATGGCTACCGAGACATGCCCTTCTTCAAACTCAAACTCCTATCCCTACACGACTCCACCTATCCATTTAGCGGATGAACCATAATTTATTTGTATTACACCATTAAGTCACCAAATCCATGCAAAAAAGGCAGCCACGCCATACTTGACTGCCTTGTTTGTTACGGGCGGAGAGAGAGGGATTCGAACCCCCGGACCCGTGAAGGTCAACGGTTTTCAAGACCGCCGCATTCGACCGCTCTGCCATCTCTCCGAATGAGGGTGCAAAAGTACTAAGATTTTCCCGACTGACAAAATTTTTATTTCAATAGCCTTATTTCACGACGATTATAGCAACCACACTCATGAAAAAGAGCATTTCTCATGACCAAACGATTCGGAAAGAAGAACCAAAAAAAGTGGTATAAAATGAGGTCAATTTTTCAAAATCGCACAGAAGAGAAAACCTGCCCCAAATGCAGAACAGACAAAAGCGCACATTCGCAAAGCAAAGTTTTACACAACAGAATCAACCACTTAATACACACCACACGATATTTTTCAAAAAAAATTTTGCCATGTCGCAAAATTGGAGTACTTTTGCAACCGCTTTTGAGACAAAAAGCAAATCTTCCTCAATAGCTCAGTTGGTTAGAGCACCTGACTGTTAATCAGGGGGTCGCAGGTTCAAGTCCTGCTTGGGGAGCTCGAAGATGAATGAAGGGTAAGACTAAACCAATCAACATTCCTCAATAGCTCAGTTGGTTAGAGCACCTGACTGTTAATCAGGGGGTCGCAGGTTCAAGTCCTGCTTGGGGAGCACCGAACGAAGCTGTTGTCACAACAGCTTTTTTTATTTCCTAACTACGCCATGAAAACATTGATTGTCCTTGCCATCGCTTTTTGCATCGTGCTGATCGGCTTTGCCGGAATCGGTATCAAGGTACTGTTGCGCCGCAACGGCGAGTTCAAACGCCACTGTTCCGGTCACGACCCCTACACCGGAGCCAGCAACGGATGCGCTTGTGCCACCCACAGCCAGCGTCAATGCGCCACGCGCAAGGCACACCCTTACCAGCCCTTGGACGTCAACGAAGAATTGTTGAAAGAGATGGGGAAGTGAGCGCCTCCACCAAATCGGAAGCGATGATGGAATAAGCCGTCTGGCGAGCAGCCGCGATGTCGCCTGCCGCGCCATGCATACGGACTGCCAACGCCGCCAAATCCTGGACAGTGCAATCAGACACTTCAGCGTGTCGGTGTGAATAGGCACGCTGCTGTGCCAATACCGACAACATGATTCCCGTCAACACATCACCACTACCGGCAGTGGCCATTCCGGCATTGCCGGTATCGTTAACCACAGGTGCCACCTGAGGGCCATACACCACGGTGCGGTGCGCCTTGCGGACAATGACCAATTGGTGCAGGTCGGACATGGCTTGCGCATCGGCGTCGCCAAAGAGACGCTGGTATTCCCTGTCGTGGGGTGTGACCACCGCCCCCAAAGCCTGATGTAGCACATCGGGATGCTTTGCCAACATATTGATACCGTCGGCATCGATCACCAAAGGCGATGCGGCACCTGACGCCATGGCCGACTCGCGCCAACGCAGCAACAAGAGCAGTGCCGTCTGCGACAACTCGTCGGTACCCAACCCGGGACCTACGGCAATGGCATCGTAGCGCTCCAGATGGGCCGGAAGCGAAGTGAAACAAAAGTCATGGTCATCGACCGACACCATGGCCTCGGGCAAGGCTGTTTGCAGGATGTCGACACCCCGTCGCGGCACATGGACAGTCAGCAAGCCGACACCCGCCCGCAGACAGGCCTTGGCGGCGAGCACCGCAGCGCCCATCTTGCCGTAACTGCCGGCAATCAGCAGGGCATGACCATAATCGCCTTTATGGGTCTCCGAATCACGATGGAACAAAAAATCGTACAAAACTAAAACTGTTTTTGGATTAACGGTAAAAAACGTGGGCGTATAGATTGGAGATTATCACAAAACGATTTACCTATCGAAGAATCGAGGCTTATGCAACATATACGCCAGAAAGGGTTGTAAAAAAAAGGCAACGCGCAGCAGCGCGTTGCCTTTTGTATGATGGTAGCACGATTAGTTTTCGGGTTTCAGCGTACCAACCATGTAGTGTTTGAGGTCGAAATAGGTCTTGGCGATACGTTTCAGGTCGGCAACGGTAAGGCTGTTGACCAAGTCCTCATAATTGGCGACGAGGGCGTCACGATTTTCGTGGTTGACGTACTTGCCATAGATCATGTTCATCCAGAAGCCGTTCTCCTGCATCGAGGTTTCACGCTCCTTGATCATCTGCAGTTTCACCTTCTTGAGGGTTTCCTTGTCGCAGCCCTTCTTGATGCACTCGCGGATGAGGTCGATAGCGGCAGCTTCGACGCTTTCGCAATTTTCGGGAGCGCACTGCAGGTAGAACATCCAGCTGACGCTACCGTCGAAGCTGATGTCGTAGCTGGCCGTAGCATAGGGGCTGTAGGTCTCGCCCATCTTTTCACGGATCACCTCAGTGGTGCGGATCTGGAGGGCTTCGCCGAGGGCGTCGACTGCCACGCGGTCGCGGAGACTGCCATTGAATCCCCTGGTCTCACCCTGGATGAGGACCATACCCTGCTTGTCGGTACCGGCAAGCGTGAGGCTGTGGTTGACACCTTCGACCAACACCGGGGTGCGGTCGATTCTCTTCTCGTTGCGCTGTTTGCCGGTGGAGGGAAGCAGGTTGAGGTAGTTGGAGATTGTTTGGATGTTTTCGTCAGAGATATTGCCGACGAAGATGAATTTCTGCATGCTGGCATCGTTGAAACGCTCTTTGAAGATCTCATAGATACGATCCAAGTTGAGGCCGTCGATATCAGACTCGGAGGGGACAAGGATCAGACGCGGGTTGTTGTTGTAAGCCTTGCCGTAGTAGTCCTTCATGAATTTGATTTGCGGATTGGCCTCGGCCATGCGCGACTGGGTGCGGAGCGCCTCGATGTTGCGGTCGAATGCCTCTTTGTCCTTGCGGGGAGCGTCGTAGTAGAGGTTGAGGAGCTGCAGCATGGTTTCAAGGTCTTTGGGCGAGCAGCTGCCGGAGAAGCCCTGGGTGGTACCACCGATGACGGGGCTGATGCGAACCGACTTGCCTTGCAGTTTCTTGCCCAGCTGGCTGTTGCTGAAGTTGGCGATACCGGCCTCATCGATGAAGTCGGCGGCCTGGCTGGCGATGAAAGCCTCGTTGTCGCTGTAGAGCGAAGTGCCACCATCAGAGAAGCTGCGCATTTGAATCTCGTCCTCTTTGTAGTTGGTCTTTTTCACCACGAAAGAGACACCGTTGGGCAGCACATATTCGGTGTAGCCAAGGACATCGTTGGTGCGGACAACTGCCGGGAGCACCTCTTCGACCTTCTTGGTGAAGAGTTCCTCTTCCTTGTAGTTGTCAACCCAAGGTTCGGTGGTTTCATTCTTGCTGTTGGCAACAATCTTCAGCACCTCAGCCTTGGTGGGGATTTTATAGCCGTCCTTCTCGGGAGCGGTGAGGATGTAGATGAAGTTCTCGTCGGTGATCCAGTCCTTCACGACGGCGTTGACCTCGTCAAGGGTGATTTCGGGAACGAATTCGCGAGCATAAGAATCTTCCTGACGGATGCCGGGGATGACCTCGCCATCGAGGAAGTGGTTGGTGTACTCCTGAGCGAAGCTGTTGCTCTGGGTTTTGTTGAGCTCCTTGGCGCTCTTGCGATAGCCTTCGAGCATGGTTTCCTTGGCGCGATCCAACTCGGTCTGGACAAAGCCGTGTTCGTCGACGCGCTTCATCTCTTTCAGCAAGAGAGCGGTAGCATCTTCAATACGGTTGTCTTTCGGGTAGGCAGAGAGGAAGAAGGCATCGGTATGTTTGCCGATGAATCCGCCGTAGCCGCCACCAGCATAGAGGAAGGGAGCGGTGGCTTTTTCAGCCATTTCTTCGAAACGAGCGTTGATCATGTTGGTAGCCAAGTTGCGGACCAGCATCTGACGGTAGTCGCCGATGGTGCCCTGAGGAGCCTTGGCATGTTTCCACATCATCTGGATGCCAGCCGAGGAAGCCTCTTTATCGGTAGCGATAGCCACGAGGGGTTCCTTGTTGCCGGGAACGTCATAGTCGGGACGAGCCTTAGGGTTGGCGGGCATTTGGTTGTCGTTGAAATACTCTTTCACCTTGGCTTCCATCTGGTCGACGTCGACATCACCAACGATGATGACAGCCTGCAGGTCAGGACGATACCAGTCCTGATAGAAGCGCATGATGACGGGGCGCTGGAAGTTCATGATGACGCTTTCCAGACCGATGGGGATACGGTCAGCATAGCGGGAACCCTGGAGCATGATGGGCCAGTACTGTTTCTGCAGACGGTCCTGAGCGCCAAGACGGCCACGCCATTCCTCGCGGATGACACCACGTTCGGCCTCGATCTCTTTGGGATCCATGAGCAGTTTGGAAGCCCAGCCGTCGAGAATTTTCATACCCATCTCGAGCATCTCGTCGTCGTTGGGCATGTTGACGTAATAGACCGTCTCGTCGAAGCTGGTCCAAGCGTTGACATGGCCACCGAACTGCACACCCTTGGCCTGCAGCTTGCTGATGAGCTCATTGTGGGGATAGTACTCGGTACCATTGAAGGCCATGTGCTCGCAGAAGTGAGCCAGACCCTGCTGGTCATCATCCTCCATCACCGAACCGGCGTTGACTGCCAGACGGAACTGAACACGACCTTCGGGTTTTTTGTTGGCGCGGATGTAATAGGTGATGCCGTTGTCCAGCTTACCCATACGCACCTTTTTGTCGATCGGCACCTTAGCGGAGAGGTCCGATTTTTTTTCTTTCTTGCTGCCCGTGTTGCCAAACTGAGCAAAGCTCACGCCGGCAGTGGCAAAGAGAAAGAGAAACAAAATAAAAAGTTGTTTTTTCATTTTTTAATTTGATTTTTAATGAATTATAATATATTTAAATATTTTTCGCAGATTGCAAATATACTATTAATTATCTAAATGGCAAAAAACAGTCGACAAACGGTTCTCAACAGAGGGTCCGAAATCGCTGTCGGGAAGCCTAGCCACCATCCATCTTCAACCAATATAACGAATGAAGGAGCCGAAATCTTACAGCCCCTTCATTTTTTCTTGTCATCGGGAACAGAAGTGAAAGCCTCACTTTCTTTTCACCGCAGCAAAACCTATGCCAAACAGCAGTCCTTTCCGGCCATAAACCCGGAAACAGCTTGAAGCGACGTCCTCATTTACAGCGACTCGCTCAAGTAACGGCGCAGTTGGACGGCGGAGACATCGTGGAAGATTTCGCCACCGACAGCATAAGAGATGGCGCCCGTCTCTTCGGAGACGATGACCGAGATGACATCCAGCTGTTCTGTGACACCGATGGCAGAACGGTGGCGCAGACCCAGATTGGGGTCAATCTCGCCATTCGACGAAACCGGGAGGATGCAGCGGGCGGCAACGACCTTGTTGCCTTTGACCATCACGGCGCCATCGTGGAGGGGTGAATTCTTGAAGAAAAGCGTCTCCAGCAGTGCCGACGAAACAATGGCGTCGATGCGTTCGCCGGTTTTGACGATGTCGTCGGCCTCATTCTGGCGGATGAAGACAATCAGTGCACCCGTCTTGCTCTGCGACATGTGCATGCAGGCCTGGATGTAGGGGTCCAGATCGACCGTCGCATTCTGGTCGCTCATACTTTTCTTCCAAAAGCGGAAGCGCTTGAGGAACGAATCGCCGTCGATGCTGGTCTTGGTACCCACCATCAGCAGGAAACGACGTATTTCAGGTTGGAAGACAATAATCAAAAGAATAAGACCGATGGAGATAAACTGTCCCAAGATGGTCGACATGAGCCGCATGTTGAACAATGAGGAGATCTGCCAGAGCACATAGATGATGATGATGGCCCAAAAGATGCGCAGCACGTTGGTGCCACGCACGGCCTTATAGATCTGGTAGGCAAGGATGGCCACCAACAAGATGTCGATGGCATCGACAAAGGTGAGTTTCGGGAAGCCCTGTATGGCAGCAAGTGGTAACGACAGAAGAGTTTGCATGATAAAGGAAAACAGGATTATAGTGAATTAAACAAGTTCGTTGGTCAGCCGGCCGATGACGGCAATCGTTTGGCGCGCCTCCTTCACATCGTGGACACGCAGCATCTGCGCACCCGCCAGAAGGGCGGCGGCATGCAACGCCGTGGTGCCCGTCAGCGCCCCATCGGGGTTGGTATCAAGCAGCTTATAAATCATTGATTTGCGCGAGATGGCCACCAGAAGAGGTGTTGTGGGGAACAGTCGGCGCAGGTTGCCCAATTCGGCGAAGAGTTGGTAGTTGTGATCCAACGTCTTGGAAAAACCGAAACCAGGGTCAATGACCACGTCGGCCACTCCCAGCCGGTGCAACCGGTCCAGACGCTCGGAGAAGAAAGAGACCACCGACTGCAGGATGTCGTCGTAGTGGGGGTTGTCCTGCATGTGGTCGGGGGTGGCCAGATTGTGCATCAGCACGTAGGGCACCTGCAATGCCGCCACGGTGGGGAACATGGACTCGTCGAAGGCGCCGCCGCTGATGTCGTTGATCATATCGGCGCCCGCCGCCACAGCCTTGCTTGCGGGGAGGGCGTAGCAGGTGTCGACCGATATCAGCGCCGACGGACAGCCGCTGCGGACAGCCTCCACGACAGGCACCAGGCGTTCGGCCTCGGTCTCGGGCGACAACAGCTGCGCGCCCGGACGGGTGGAGACAACCCCAATATCAATAATATCAGCTCCCTCGTCAAGCATTCGACGGGCATGGGACACCCATTGCGAGGGGTCCAAATGGCGTCCACCGTCGTAGAACGAGTCGGGCGTGACATTCAGAATGCCCATCACCGCCGGACGGTCGAACCGAACCAGTCGGCCCCCGAAGCGTATTGTGAATGGAGAAAAAGAATAATTTTCGCTCATGACAATAAATTAACGGCAGATGCGTTTTTTAATTGTTTTTTTACGAAACAATTTATTTTTATGACGAAAACGGAAGAAGAATTTGAGATTGTAACCAAGCGTTGCCGCGACATTTACAAGAAGAAAAGCCGCGACTACGGCACCTCGTGGCGCATCTTGAGACTGCCGTCGCTCACCGACCAGATATTCATCAAAGCCAACCGCATACGCAGCATCGAAGAGACCGGCGAAAACAAGATTGGCGACGACGTGCGCGGCGAATACATCGCCATGGTCAACTATGCCGTCATGGCCCTCATCCAACTGCACGCCACTCCCGACATGCCCGACGAACTGCCCCTGGACACCGCCATGGAGCTCTACGACAAACACCTGCACCGCACCGTAGCCCTGATGCTCGACAAAAACCACGACTACGGCGAAGCCTGGCGCCAAATGCGCGTCAGCTCTATGACCGACCTCATACTGATGAAGCTGAAACGCATCAAACAGATTGAGGACAACGACGGACACACCATCATCAGCGAAGGGGTCGAAGGCGGCTATATGGACATCATCAACTACTCCCTCTTCTGCCTGATAAGACTCGGCGAATCGAACGAATAGGAATAGGATGACTCCACCCCCCCTTTCAAACAATAAACACATATAAATCAACAAATAAACCAATCACACATCCACTATCAAGCAAAACATTACCAACATCATGATACAAGAGAATAAAACGACCGTCACCTTACGTTACATCGCCCGCTGGTTTGTAGGCCTGGTATTCATCTTCAGCAGTTTCACCAAGGGTGTCGACCCACTGGGAACCGCCTTCAAAGTAGAAGAGTACATGACCGCCTGGAATTTCTTCGGACTCTCGTTCACCGGATTCACCCCCTTGGCTCCCGTGCTCTCCATGACCCTCATCATTGCCGAATTTCTGGTCGGCGTGATGCTCATCACCGGCGCCTTCCGCAAACTGACAGCGTGGCTGCTGCTGCTCATGATGACCTTCTTCACCTGCACCACGCTCTATGACGCCATTTCCAACAAAGTGAGCGACTGCGGATGCTTCGGCGACTTCTGGGAGCTCACCAACTGGGAGACATTTTGGAAGAACGTCGTACTCGACGTACCGACAATATACATCTTCCTCACCCGCCGCTGGCCCCGTCGCAAACGGCTGGAACGGGACCTGCTTATCGCACTGGCCGCCATCGCCGCCATGCTTATCTTCGGACTCTACAACATCAACCACGAGCCCGTGCTCGACTTCCGCGCATGGAAAGTGGGCAACAAGATGATTGACAACATCGAAGAAGAACTCCCCGTCATCAATATCGCCACCTACACCAACACCAAAAGCGGCGAGACAAAGACCTTCAACATGACCGAATGGAAGCAGTACGAATACATCCTCAGCGACACCACAGGCACTTGGGAATGCGACACCATCGTCACCAAAGACCCCTACGACGTTCATGCCGACGGTTTCTTCGTGCAAGACCGTGACGGACAGGATATGACCTTCGACCTCATTGCCGCCACCGTCGAGCCCGTGATGCTCTGCACCATCCATCACATCGACAAAGTAGACGCCAAAGGTGTCGAAGCCATCGCCCAAGCCAAGCAGCTTTGCGAGTCGCAGGGCGTCCGCTTCGCCGTGCTGGCATTCGTGGAAGAAAGCGACATGGAGGATGACACCCGCGAAGCCACCGTGCTGCAGTTCCTCTACGGCAACAAACTGATGCCCGTCGAATACTACTTCGGCGACGAGAAAGCCATCGAGACCATGCTGCGCAGCAACCCCGGTTTCATACTGATGCGCAACGCCGTGGTGCAAGGCAAATGGCACTATAACGACGCCGACAAGATGAAGAAATTCCCCTTCGAAGAAATCAAATAACAACCATCACATCAACAACTGCATAAACAACAACTAGCCATGCTTCAAAGAATCCAATCCTTCTTTCTGGTGCTTGCCGTGGTCGGCATCATCATGCTGTTCAAATTCCCCATCGCCAGTTACACCCTCACCAACCCCATGGGCAACGGCGACATCGTTTCCGAACTGAGCCTTACCAACCATGAGAGCCGATACAACAGCGAGAACAAAGACCCGATGAACATCACCTATATCGGGCAGGACCAAGTGCAGCTCAGCGGTCGCTGGGTGCTTTCGGTCATTGCCGTCATCATAGGCGTGGTGGCCCTCGTCAGCATTTTCCTCTTCAAGAACCGCATCCTCCAGATGCGTGTGGTGGCCTGTGGCGCTCTTCTCAATGTCGTCTACCTATTCCTTATCTTCTTTTGGGCCATCAACGGCATGAGTGGTAACGGCGGCTACCTCGAAGCCCTCCAGCATGCTGGCTACGGCAGCGGAGCCATCGAAGTCAACATGTGGACCCCCGGCACCATCATCCCCATCATCACGCTCATCCTCCTCTACCTGGCCCAACGTGCCATTCGCAAGGACGAAATCAAAGTCCGCGCCGCCGACAGATTGCGGTAAAGGCATGGCATTTCGTATCCCGATGACAGGCCGAGCTAAAAAAGATTTCGGATTATTATTCCATTGATACTAAGGCGATGCTAACATTACAGTTTAACCAAATCGAGCAATTGCCGGGTGTGGCGCAGCGTCTGCTGCAGGCATTTCCCGACGAACGATTCTATGCTTTCTTTGGCTCCATGGGCGTCGGCAAGACGACGCTGATCAAAGAGATATGTGCCC
The DNA here is from genome assembly GCA_902793295.1 of uncultured Bacteroidota bacterium. Taxonomy (GTDB): domain Bacteria; phylum Bacteroidota; class Bacteroidia; order Bacteroidales; family P3; genus Colimorpha. The sequence goes on along the minus strand of CADBDA010000005.1, from coordinate 134,563 downwards.
AGCTGGGGGTCGTGCAGAATGTCTGCAGCCCCACTTTTGCCATCATCAACGAATACGCTGACCGCGAAGGCGAACCGATATACCACTTCGACTTCTACCGTCTCAAGAACCTGGACGAGGCCTACGACATCGGCTACGAGGAGTATTTCTATTCCGGCTGCTACTGCTTCACCGAATGGACCGAAAAAATAGAACCCCTCCTCCCCGACCACTACCTGCGCATCGAGATTACCGAAGCAAACGGCGTCCGGACACTGCAAGCACAGATTATCAATCAATAAGTATCCGTTCGCTCCATTCAACAACGGAAAAGAGATGCGGCCGCGCAATGGCGCGGCCGCATAGTCATTTTAACATATCCAAATCACATTCTACTCGTAGTACCCGTTACGGCAGACGGATGAATTTCCACATCCGAGCCTACCCGCCTTACATCATCCGTCACGGCGGCTGTGGCAAATTATTCTCAAAAAAACATAAAAAAAAACTGTTCTGAAACGGGCGTTTTGTCTTCTTTGCGGCAAATTCCATTTTTTTTTGTATTTTTGCAAATTTGAACAAATATATATATATGCCCAACAAAAAGACAAATCTAACTGAAAGCGAAATACTTGCAAAGCTCGCCATACAAGGGATGGAGAACAAGAAAGGACTGGATCTGGTAACCATCGACCTGCGTGGCATCGCTTCGGCACCCACCAACTTTTTCGTTATCTGCAGCGGCAACGTGCCGTCGCACGTCAGCGCCATCAGCGACGGCGTCTTCGAAACCATCAAGAAAGCCACCGGTTACAACCCCCACAAGGTGGAAGGCTACGACAACGCCGAGTGGATTCTGATGGACTATTTTGACATTGTGGTCCACATCTTCCAGAAAGAGAAGCGCGACCACTATCGTCTTGAGGACCTTTGGGCCGACGGCATCATCAGCCACATCGAAAGCAACAACTAACCCACGCAACTGAACAAGACACGCCAAGCAACAATCATGGACGACAACAAGAGAAAGAACAACAATTCCCGGCCGACACCCAATGGTGCCCCCGGCAAGAAAAACAACGGCAACAAACGTCCCGACTGGTTCATGTATGTCATCTACGCCATCATCATCCTGACGCTGGGAGGTGTGCTGCTGGGAGGCAACGGCAGCGGCAACATCAAAGAAATCGGTTGGAGCAAACTGGACCAGATACTCCGTAAAGGCGACCAGCAGAAAATCGTGGTTGTCGACAAAGAGTATGCCGAGATATACATCAAAGAAAGCGTTGTGAAAGGCGACACCGCCTACAGCGACCTCATCAAAGGCATCGCCGACCCGAAAAAGGCCGGCCACTACACCTACAAGTTCGTCGACGTGGAGAGCTTCAAGACCGACCTGGACCGCGTGGCCCAGCAGAACTTTGAACGCGACACCGCAGGCCTGGCCGACACAAACGGCTACCTGGCCACCGAGCGCATCAACCAGATTCGCCGCGACACACACATAGAAATCACCGCCCGCGAAAGCGACCACACCTGGGAGAAGATGCTCTATTGGTTCGGTCCGCTGCTGATGCTGGTGTTCTTCTTCGTCATCATGAGCCGCGTGGCCAACAAGCAGATGGGTGGCGGCAGCGGTGGCATCTTCAACGTCGGCAAGTCGAAAGCCAAAGTCTACGACGGCAAGACCTCCACCAATGTCACCTTCAAAGATGTGGCCGGACTGGCCGGAGCCAAGGAGGAGGTGATGGAGGTTGTCGACTTCCTGAAGAGCCCACAGAAATACACCGCCCTAGGCGGCAAGATACCCAAAGGCGTGCTGCTGGTAGGTCCTCCGGGTACCGGCAAGACACTGCTGGCCAAAGCCGTGGCCGGCGAGGCCAATGTGCCTTTCTTCTCCATGTCGGGAAGCGACTTTGTGGAGATGTTCGTCGGTGTTGGCGCCTCGCGCGTCCGCGACCTCTTTGAGGAAGCCAAGAAAAAATCGCCCTGCATCATCTTCATCGACGAAATCGACGCCGTCGGTCGCGCCCGCAGCCGCGGCGGCATGAGCAACGCCAACGACGAACGCGAGAACACCCTCAACCAGCTGCTCACCGAGATGGATGGTTTCGGCACCAACAACGGTGTCATCGTGATGGCCGCCACCAACCGCGCCGACATCCTCGACAAGGCACTGCTCCGTGCCGGTCGTTTCGACCGTCAGATTTACGTGGAGCTGCCCGACATCGAAGAGCGCAAGGCCATCTTTGATGTGCATCTGAAAGGACTGAAACTGGCCAACGACATCGACCGCGACTTCCTGTCGAAACAAACCCCCGGTTTCTCAGGCGCCGACATCGCCAATGTCTGCAACGAAGCCGCCCTGGTCGCCGCACGCAAGAACAAGAAACTGATTGAGAAACAAGACTTCCTCGACGCCATCGACCGCATCATCGGCGGACTCGAGAAGCGCTCCAAGGTCATCACCACCCAAGAGAAACGCACCATCGCCTACCACGAGTCGGGTCACGCCTCCGTGAGCTGGCAGCTGCGCTGGGGCAATCCGCTGGTGAAGGTGACCATCGTACCTCGCGGCAAAGCTCTCGGCGCCGCATGGTACCTGCCCGAAGAACGACAGATCACCACCTACGAACAGATGTTCGACGAGATAACATCGCTTGTGGCCGGTCGCGCCGCCGAAGAGGTCGTCTTCGGCCAAATATCGACCGGAGCCCTCAACGACCTGGAGCGCGCCACCAAGATGGCCTTCTCGCTAGTGGCCTACTACGGCATGAGCCCCAAGGTGGGCAACATCAGCTACTACGACTCCACTGGTCAGAGCGAATGGAACTTCACCAAACCCTTCAGCGAACAAACCAACGAAACCATCGACAACGAGGTGAAACGCCTGGTGGAAGAAGCCTACGCTCGCGCCAAACAAATCATCCTCGACAGCCGCGACCAGCTCGACCAGCTGGCTCAGGTGCTTTTCGAACGTGAGGTGATTTTCCGCGAGGATGTGGAGAAGATCTACGGCGCCCGCCCCTGGGACGACGCCAAAGAAACGGCCAAGGACAACACCCAAACCGACAGCAAAGCCGACAGCGACGCCAAAGCAGACAGCGCAGAAGCCAACACTACAATCGATGCACCTGCACCGACCGACAACGCCGACGAAGCTGCTGCCGAAGACCCCGCAGCCCAACCGCAACAGGAATAAACACCCCCTGACAAAACCAAAGACATGAAAGACAACCGACTGAAAGAACAGGTACTGAAAGAGATTCGCGAAGCGCTGATCAACAAGAACCCCATCGACAACCGCGAGCTGACGGTCACCGTCGGCAACACCTTTATCGATGCCGGCAACGAAGACCTCAGCGTACTCTTCGCACAGAACTTCACCCAACGCGGTGGCACCATGTACTACTGCTACAACGAGAATGACATCCGCAACCGCATTATCGACATCCAGCGCCGACACGGCGACGTGACCATAGGCTGCGGCAGCGACAACCTGACCAGCTTCATCGGCCATTTGGGCATCGAAAACCGCTGCACCTGCGACCCCGACCACCACTATCCGCTTGGCGCCACCCTCTGCGAAGCGCTGACGGCATGGCAGGGTGGCATCATCATCTCGTCCAACCAAGGGTTGGGCATCACCATGCCAGCCCTGTCCGAAGCCACCATCGTGCTGGCTTTCACCTCACAGGTAGTGCCCGATTGGGAAGCCGCCAACGAACGGCTGAAGGACCTCTACCCCACCTTCCCCGACAATCTGATGCTGACCAACCCCGCCAGCTACGCCTTCCGCAAGGGGCAGCAGAAAATGTACCTCATCCTGATTGAAGACGAAGGTTGACAATCCCTCAACAAAAGATATTAGCACCATCCACAGAACACCATCCCGACCATGAACAAATTCGTTACCAGAACCATCAGTGGCGCCGTCTACGTGCTTATCGTGGTAGGCTCCATCTACTCAGGCAAACTGCTAGGTGGCGACAGCAACACCTACCAGCAAATCATTGGCAACTTTGTTTTCAGCGCTGTGCTGTTTGTTATCGGCATTATCGGCATCCATGAAGTCATTGCCAACCTCCGCAAGAAGGAGGTGGTTGTGAACGCCCCCCTCGGCTATGCCGTCGGCGTGCTCACCTATCTCATCCTGGCCTTGTGGCTGAACGGCGACAACCTCTTCTACACCGCCGACCTCACCATGCTTCCCGCGCTGCTGCCCATGCTGTGGCTGGCCGTTTTCCTGGTGCAGCTGTGGCGCGAGGATCAGCGCCCCTTCGAAACGGTGGGACACACCCTGCTGCCCTCGCTATGGGTGATGACTCCGCTGGCCCTGATGACCCACATCCAGAATCAGAGCGCCGGACTGATGATGATGGTCTTCATCCTGATATGGGTGAACGACAGTTTTGCCTACATGACCGGCATGCTGCTGGGACGCCACAAGATGTGGGAGCGCCACTCTCCCAACAAGACTTGGGAAGGCACCCTGGGCGGCATCATCTTCTGCATCGCCGCCGCAATGCTTGTCGGACCGCTGTTCGACACCCGCGCCCTCAACTTCGACCGTAGCGACTGGGCCGTCGTGGCACTGGTATGCAGCATCATTGGAACCTTGGGCGACTTGGTGGAGTCGATGTTCAAACGCTACTGCGGCGTCAAAGACAGCGGCAAGATAATGCCTGGTCACGGCGGCGTGCTCGACCGCTTCGACAGTCTGCTGTTGTCCACCCCATTCATCATCGCCTATATCGTGATTTGCGAATTGTGACAACAAAACAACTGAACAACTAATCCAATAAAAAACACAATGTACATACACAAAGAAGGACACCGACTGCTACTCACACTGCTGGTCATCTTCGCAGCCATCACCGTGCTGATGGTGGTGTTCACCAGCCCGTTGAATTTCTTCAACTACCTGCTCATCGTGCTGATGTTCGGTTTTTGGATAGCGCTGGCCTCCTTTTTCCGCATTCCACGGCGCGTCTTCACAGAAGACGATGCCCAACTCATCGCCCCGGCCGACGGTACGATCTGCACCATCGAGCAGACCTTCGAGAAAGAATACCTGAACTGCGAATGTCTGATGGTCAGCGTCTTCATGTACGGCACTGATGTCCACGTGAACCGCTACCCCGCCAACGGCACCATCGACTATGTGAAATACCACAAAGGCAACTACTTCGTGGCCTCCTATCCCAAATCGTCCATTATGAACGAACGCGCCAGCATCGGCATGGTGCTGGAGGACGGACAGAAGATACTGATGCGCCAAGTGGCCGGAGTGATGGCGCGCCGCATTGTCTGCTACGCCCACGAAGGCGAAAAGGTGAAGCAGAACCAGGAACTGGGATTCATCAAATTCGGTTCGCGCGTCGACCTCCTCCTGCCGCTCGACACCGAACTCTGCGTAAGCCTTCAGGACACCGTGCGCAACGGCGTCACCCCCATAGCACGCATCAAACAGAAACAAAACTAAACGCCCACCCACAATAACAGCCCTATGGACCTTGCCGAACAAATACTTTACGAAGACAACCACCTGCTGGCGCTCAACAAACGATGCGGAGAGATTGTGCAAGGCGACAAAACCGGCGACGAGACCCTCCCCGACCGCATCAAGGCCTACCTGAAGGAGCGCGATAGCAAACCCGGCAATGTCTTTTGTGGAGTCATCCACCGGCTGGACCGCCCTGTGAGCGGCGTGGTGCTCTTTGCAAAGACATCGAAGGCGCTGAGCCGTATGAACGAAGCGGTGAAACAACGCGAGATGCAGAAAAGCTACTGGGCACTTTGCAAGGAGGCGCCACTACACACACACGGGCATTTGGAAGACTGGCTGCTGCGCAATGAAAAGAGCAACAAAAGTTACGTGGTGAAAGCCGGCACGCCCCAAGCCAAACTGGCCAGCCTCGACTACCGCCTCGTCGGCGTCAGCGACGGCGGCTACCACCTGCTGGAGGTGGACCTCCACAGCGGCCGCCATCACCAGATAAGGGCACAACTGGCCAACATCGGCTGCCCCATCAAAGGCGATTTGAAATACGGTGCCGAGCGATCCAATCCCGACGGTGGTATCTCGCTCCACGCCCGACGACTAAGCTTCATCCATCCCGTCCGCAAAGAGCCCATCACCATCGTGGCACCCCCGCCCAACGAAGCCATCTGGCAGTATTTCCTGCCGATGCTGGAAGGAGAAGCCAACGACAATCGCTCCCGTTAAAAATACATAAATAATAAAGAATACATAATTACCATATAAAACTTCCGTTTTAAAAGACTACAAAACCACATCCCATCAAAAGAAAGAAAACAATTAATAATAACCACATGAAAAAAATACTCACAACTCTCATGTTCTGCCTCATGGCACTGGCGGTATCGGCACAGAACTGCCAAGTGAAAGAGAGCAACTACCAGAACGTACAACTGCAATTCGAATCGTTGCAAGCCTACGGGACCACTGTCAACATCGACAAGCAGGACTTCACCCAAATCACCATGAAGGGATTCCAAAAGCAGCAAGTGGCAGGTCTGCCCGCGCTGCCCACCCTCGTCAAGATTGTCGAAGTGTCGCTAGGTGACGAACTGGTTTACGACATTGTGGCGATGGATTGCGACACCGTTGACGGTTCGCAGTTCGGCATCGACCATGCCATCGTTCCCGCCCAGCCGTCGCGCAGCAAGAGCGACCGCAGCGAGCATCAGCTAGTGATGGACCGTCGTAGCTACAGTGCCAACAGCTTCCTGGGCAACGACCCCATCGTGGTCGAAGCCATGGGTGTGGCACGCGACCGCAACCTGGCACGCGTCATGTTCAACCCCATGCGCTGGAACCCCCAAACCAACCAAGTGATCATCATCAGAAACCTCACTGTCAACATACACCAAAAGCATGCCGACGTTGAAGGTACCCGTCAGCTGCAGCAGCGTTATGCCAGTCCGGCCTTCAACAGCGGATTGGAAGTGGTGAACAGCCTGGGCAACAAAGACGCACACACCAGCGCCCCACTGCGCTACACGATTGTCTCCTACAGCGGTTTCCGTGGCGCTCTAGACGAGTTTGCCGACTGGAAGCGTCGTCAGGGTTTCATTGTGGACCTCGTCTACACCAACGACCCCAATGTGGGCAACACCACCAGCAGCATCAAAAACTACCTGCAGGGTCTCTACGACAATGCCACTCCCACCAGTCCCGCCCCCACGTATGTGCTCCTCGTAGGCGATGTGGCACAGCTGCCCGCTTTCCAGCTCACCGCCTATAACGAGCAACATCACAGCGACCTCAGCTACTGCTGCTGGACAGGCAACGACTACCTGCCCGACTGCCACTACGGCCGATTCTCCGCACAGGACCTTTCGCAACTGACGCCGCAGATTTCCAAGACGATGATGTATGAACAGTACACCTTCCCCGACGATTCGTATCTGAACACCGCCGCACTCATTGCCGGAGTCGACAGAGGCACCAGCGGCGACAACGCATACAACTACGGCGACCCTGCGATGGACTATGTGGCCAAGACCTATATCACCGCCGCCAACGGTTTCAGCAACATCGTCTACTATAAAAACAACACCAGCTTCGCCCCCACCGGAGTCACCGTCACGGGCAGTTCGCAGGCCAGCGCCACTTCGTCGGCACTGAGAACCCTCTACAACAACGGCTGCGGCTGGGTCAACTATACCGCCCACGGTTCCGAGACCTCATGGGGCGACCCCAGCTTCACCGCATCCAACGTGTCGCAGATGACCAACAACAACAAGCCTATGGTGATGATCGGCAACTGCTGCCTGACCAACAGTTTCCAAGTCGACGCATGCTTCGGTGAAGCCCTGCTGCGCAAAGACAACAATGCCGGAGCCGTAGGTTATATCGGCGGCAGCAATTCCACCTACTGGATCGAAGACTTCTACTGGTCGGTAGGCATCCGCAGCACCATCAACAACACCTGTAACCCGAACTACGACGCCAACAACCTTGGCATGTACGACCGCCTGTTCCACACCCACAACGAGACCTTCAACAATTGGTACCTCACGATGGGCGCCATGGTACAGGCCGGCAACATGGCCGTCGAAGCCAGCAGTGCCGGCGTCGACATGAAAGAATACTACTGGCAAATCTACCACCTGATGGGCGACCCCTCGCTGATGCCCTACATCCACGGACAGGCTCAGACCATGCAGGCTACGGTGCCCAACGCCATCACCGTTGGCTGCAACAGCCTAACTGTCAGCGCCACACCCTATGCTTACATCGGCTTCACCGACGCCCAGCACAACCTGATAGCAGCAGCTTTTGCCGACGCCTTTGGCAATGCCACCCTGCAGTTTGACCCCATTGCCAATCCCGGCACTGCCGAAGTGGTGATTACCGCCCAAGGCTACCAACCATACATCCAGAACGTGAACATCATTGCCAACGGCCCCTACGTCAGTATTCAGTCGATGACCGCCAACAACACACTCTATGCCGACGGCAATGTCAACTTCGACGTCACGCTGAAAAATGTGGGCGTGAACAACGCCAACAATATCACCATCGAATTCCAGAACCTGGAAGGACAGATGCTGATAGACACCACGGGCACCATCGACCTCAACAGCGGCCTTGCCGTCGGGGACGAGCTTTCGCTTCATCATGTCTGCACAAGCCACATCTGGGGCAATGTCGCCGACCAGACCGTCGCCAGAGTGAAGGTTGTAGTCCGCTGGGGCAACACCGCCAACGACCGTTCGGACAACTACTTCAACTTCACCATCAACGCCAGCAACATGCATAGCGTGGAACATACGCTGACCAACAACTTTGAGGCTGACAGCACCGCCGTGCTGACCATCACGAACAAAAATATGGGCCATGCCGATCTGAGCAATGCACAGGTGACCCTCACCTGCCTCGACCCCATCATCTGCATCGACAATCCGAACAACACCATCAGCCAGATAGCGACAAACCAGTCTGTCAACCTGACCTACCAGCTGCATTGCGTGGATGCCATACCTGTCGACCGCGTCATCCCCTTCCTCCAGACCATCAACGACGGCTTCAAGACCACCAAGGACACCATCACAGTGATCATTGGAAACGACACAAGATTCATCACCTTTGAAGACAGCACTTGGAGCTATCCCAATTGGACCCAAGGCAACTACCCCTGGGAAATCACCAACCAGAATGCCCACAACGGCACCTTCTGTGTCAGATCGCGCACCTGGAGCACCAGCTCTTGGAATTCAAACAGCGGCAACAACTGTTCTTCCGAACTGAGTATCACCTGGACGTCGACAGCCAACGACAGCATCACCTTCTGGAAACGCGTTTCGTCGGAGAGCGACTACGACTTCTTCCACTTCTATATCGACAATGTGGAGATGGAAGCCATCAGCGGAGAGGTCGACTGGAGCCGTAGCGCATACGCCATTACCGCCGGCACCCACACCTTCAAATTCAGCTACCAGAAAGACGGTTCTGTCGGCCGCGGCAGCGATTGCACATGGATAGACGACATCCACCTGCCCTCCAGCGGAAGCGATTACACCTACCAGATCGACACCATCTGCCAGGGTAGCGAATACACATTCAACGGAAACGCCATTGAAACGGAGAACCTGAGCGAAGGCAACCACATCTTCTCAGACAGCACAGCCAACAGCATCACCTACCTCACCCTGGTGGTCCGCGCACTGCCCCAAGTGAGCATCAGCGGCGGTGATGTCACCATCCGCAGCGGCGAATCGGTCCGACTGACAGCCAGCGGTGCCGACCAGTACATGTGGAGCACCGGCGAGACGAACAGCACCATCGATGTCTACCCCACCGAAACGACCGAATACACCGTCACCGGATACAACGGCAGCTGCAACGCAACGGCCAGCACTACGGTGACCGTGAACGGCAGCATCGGCATCAACATTGCCGGAAGCGACGCCACACTGCGAATCTATCCCAACCCCGCACACGCATCGCTCAACTTGGACGGTGACGACATCGCCAGCATCGTCATACTCGACCTGAGCGGACGCGAAGTGATGCGCCTGCAGGCTGACCAAGCCCAGCGCACCATCGACATCAGCCAACTCAACAACGGTGTCTACATGCTGGTCGCCACCGACCATCATGGCAACCGCGCCATAGCGAAATTTGTTAAGAAATAGTCGACCATTTAGCGACAAAAGCAATCCGACCGGGCTGGATAGGGCAACAAAAGCCTTATCCAGCCCGGTTTGTTATACCCCAAACAACAAAAAACGCCACACAACAAGCTGCACACTATTTTACTAAAGGACAAAGATTTACAAAATAAGCGAAACAAATTATCTGAACAAATCCAAAAAAAATGAGCCAAAACGCCCACCGATAGACAAAATAATTGTACTTTTGCAAACCCTTTGAAGCCAATCCGGCTCAATCGGATGGAAATAAAAATGGTGATTTAATCAAAAAGTTTTCAAAAAATGAAAAACAAGTATTACGACTTAATCGACCAGACATTTGAGTTTCCGCAGGACGAATTCCGCACCGAAGACGGCGAACTCTATTTTCACGACATACCCCTGATGGAGGTCATCAAGCAATACGGCACCCCACTTAAAATCACCTATCTGCCAAAAATAAGCTCACAAATCCAACGTGCCAAAAGGCTTTTCAATGTGGCCATTGCCAAGACCGACTACAAAGGCACATATAACTATTGCTACTGCACAAAGAGCAGCCACTTCAGCTTTGTGATGGAGGAGGCGTTGAAGAACGACATCAACCTTGAGACCTCGAGCGCCTTCGATATCAACCTGATCCAGGAGCTATACAACAGCGGTCTCATCGATAAGAATATCTTTATAGTAAGCAACGGATTCAAACGTCAGCAATACATCGACAACATTGCGGACCTGTACAAGGACGGCTTCCACAACATCGTGCCGGTGATCGACAACAAGCATGAGATGGCGATGCTCGACGAAGCGGTGCAGGACCCCGAGGTGCCGATGAAGATTGGCATCCGTATAGCCGCCGAGGAAGAGCCGCGATTCGACTTTTACACTTCACGACTCGGCATCCGCTATAACGACATCCTGTCGTTCTACGAGGAGGCCATCAAGGACAACCCCAAGTACACGTTCAAGATGCTGCACTTCTTCATCAACACCGGCATACGCGACACTGCCTACTACTGGAACGAATTGGCGAAGTGCGTCAATGTTTACTGCGACCTGAAGCACATCTGCCCCGACTTGGATTCGCTGAATATCGGCGGCGGCTTCCCCATCAAGAATTCGCTGGCGGCCAACTACGACTACGAATACATGGCCGAAGAGATACTGGCCCAGATCAAGGCCATCTGCACCAACCGCGGAGTTGTGGAGCCCAACATCTTCACCGAATTCGGGTCGTTCACCGTGGGTGAAAGCGGCGCCACACTCTACAGCATTTTGGATCAGAAACAGCAGAACGACCGCGAGTCGTGGTACATGATCGACTCGTCGTTCATCACCACACTGCCCGACACCTGGGGCATCAACCAGCGTTTCATCATGCTACCCATCAACCACTGGGACTGCGAATACCAACGAGTGTTTTTGGGCGGTCTGACGTGCGACAGCCAAGACTACTACAATGCCGACTCGCATGCCAACGCCATCTTCCTGCCGAAGCTGCAGAAGGACGAACCGCTCTACATCGGCTTCTTCCACACCGGCGCCTACCAGGAGAGCCTGGCCGGATACGGCGGCATACAGCACTGCCTCATTCCCGCACCGAAGCACATCATTATCGACAAAGACGAGAACGGCGACTACACCACCAAGCTCTTCGCCAAAGAACAAAGCCACAAGTCGATGTTGAAAATTTTAGGTTATTGACCATTCCCACAAACAACCAAAAGAAAGCAAACTATCCACTTTTTACCATGAATAAAAGAAGAACCATCCTCCTCACCGTTTGTGCCATGCTACTAGCCGCATCGTGCCAGCAGAAAGGCACCATGGACGTCAAGACCGACCCCGACGCCCAACTCAAAAGCGAGAACGACAGCATCAGCTGGGCCATGGGCAACATATTGGGACAAAACGTACTGGCCAGCGGCATAGAAATTGACCGGCAGCTGCTGGTGCAATCGCTACTGGCCACACTCGACGACAACAACAAGTTGCTGAACGAAGAACAGATTGTCGCTATGCAACAGCGCATCGAAGAAAAATTCTACGCCAGCCAAAACGAGCGCTACAAAAGCACGATGGAAGACGTCCGCAAACAAGAAGAGGTCTATTTCAGCCAGCTGACGGCGCAGAACCCCAATGTGAAGAAAAGCGACAAAGGCTTCTACTACGAAGTGCTGAAGGAAGGCGACGGACGCAAGGGCGAACTCGGACTCCTGGTGGAATTCGACTACAAAGGCACCTTCACCAACGGACAGATCTTCGACCAGACCTACGGCAACCGTCCACCCATAGTCCACATGATCGACGAAGGACTGATGCCCGGACTGCGCGAAGCCTTCTGCATGATGAAAGCGGGCAGCAAGTACCGCTTCTACTTCCCCAGCGAGATGGCCTTCGGAGCACAGGGTTCTGAAGACATCCCCCCGTTCACCACTGTCATCTACGAAGTGGAGCTGCACGACGTGCACGAATAAGCAATTGCTAGAAGCAACAAGTGTCGACAGAGAGCCGGCGGCTCACTGTCAACAGTGACAAATGAGCGCAGAAAGCCACCCTCCGCGGTGGCTTTCTACGCTTTGGAAAACCGCCCCGCCGATCAGAACACAGCGGCACAACTCGACCCGTACCGCCAACACGCGCCCTGTCCGACAAAAGCGTCAGAAATGTAGTTGTTTGCTATGTTTTTTTGTGCCATCATTGGGTTGTCGAATTCAGGTACTTGTCTGACATGGGATCGACGCTCAGCCATGTGGTCGTCAGTTCGTGGTCCAAGTATCTGGCACCGAAGTAGGAATACCCCGTCTCCTCGTCGCGTTCTTTGCTGGAGAAAGAGAATGTGATATCGTTATTAGGAACTAGCATCGCATAAATAAAAAATATTGAGGATCAAAAATAAGCAGTTCTTAATACTTTTCTCGCATTACGATATACCTTTTTGTGGTATTTCTTATCGCCATAATATCGAATATTGGAATAGCCTCCAAAATGCCAAAAGACATGATAACAATTGGGATACTTATAATACTTTCTAGCCGTATAGAAACACACATAACTGCAAACTGGGGCTTCGGGGGATGTGTATAAGAGCATTAATTTACTGTCAAATACGAACGTCCCGTTCACCCACGTTTTTCTATCACCACGCATAACACGCATAATGGAGTTATCTCGGGTATCGATTTCGTATACAATAGTTATATCCTCCCTGCCTTTTACATTTTCTAACACATCCTTTAGCGTATTGCCAGGAAACATTCTATTATAATCTTGTCGTCTAAAGATAAGCATACTACCATCTTGCATGAAAAAGGCAGAGTCTCTGTTCCCTTCCGTATTTGTGAATAACACAAAACCTGCACTTGATCCGACGAATTGTCCATTCACAAAAAATGCACAATTAGCGTATGCCTTCTCACTTGTATCACGATAAGAATAATTACATATATAATTAAGGATTGGCTCATAAAGCCGGGAAACATTTGATACCGGAAATTTTGTTTGCATATCCTGAGCACGTAGGAAGGACATGTTCAACAGGAACAGCACGGAAAGACAGAATAATTGTTTCATCGCGGCTATTTGTTTTTATTATTGATATGTTTCACTATTTTATTAACACACTTCATATTCATTGAAAAGGCGAATTCATCATGTCTGTGAAAATTGACGACCCGGTATTTCAACTTTATCCAGGTCGAGAGTCGCATTTTTACCATATAGCCTATCATTCTTGATTATGGTACTTTCGATTTATCAACGAATTATCTTACATTCGTAGGACCATGGATTCATTTTCACATCTATCACAAAAACAGCTATTTGACAAGCAATCCCAATCGGCGTTTTTTAAGAGAAAAGCGTCGGAAAAAAGAGGTTTTTCTATGGTCGATTGTGCCGTCATTTGGTCAACGAATTCAGGTGCAAAGATAAAAAAATTCTTCCGATTTACGCGGAAACCAGTATTTTTGTTTTCTTGCTAATTTTAAAATCATAACACAAAAAAATGTAAACGTGAACATTAGAATCGAATCAAGTTTCCAGTTTGTCGTTGCGACAATACAATACACCCCTCGGGAGAACTGCGGCTAACACTGCAATCCGATGCTGTCGCCTGCGGCGGCCATTGCCAGTACGTTACAAATTAATGGTCGCATACCTAAAGGCATGCTTATATAACACAAAACCATGAATACCAGCCAATTAATTGGCCAGCTACCTATGTTGTGTCCCTATGGGACGGTTCGACGGTGAATGTGGAAAAACTATTCCTCGTTCTAATGGCCAATTTAGGTTAAAAAAAGAGTGTGAACTTTTCTGGACAGATGCGGATGCGTGTTGAAAAAAAAAAGGCCACAGTCCGACCGATTGTTAGCGGTTTCATTGGAGGGTGGGGTCTGGATGGGGCAGCGGCATGGTGGCGCACAACATCTCCCTTTTGCGTCCGTAGCCGGGCAGTTTGTGTGTCAGGAAACCGGCAGCCTGCAAGGCGCGTTTGACATCGCCCTTGCAACAATAGGTGGTGAGCAATGCTCCGGGGAAGAGGGAACGGGCGAGGGGGTCGAAGACGAGGGATGTCCAGAGCTGCGGCTGGTATTGGGGGGCAAAAGCATCGTAGTAGACCGCATGGAATGTGGGCTGGAGGGGAAAGGGGAAAGTGCGGATGTCGGCACGATATTTGCAAAGGGTGAACCACGGCGAGAGCCGGACGGGACTATTCCATGGACAATCGTGCAACTGAAGGAAATAGGTGGCTGGCACAGAAAGGCATTCGGGATAGTTCAATGCGGTGTAGCACTGGGGGTCGAGGGGGTTCAGTTCGACGGCGGTGTAAGAAACAGGACGGTGCAGCCGTTCGGCTTCGATACGAGTCAGAAGTGCATTGAGGCCTGTTCCGAATCCCATCTCAAAGAGCGCGAGAGGAACGGCCTGGGGAAAACGGTTCAAGGCGGCATGGAAACAGGGGCGCAGATAGACATGACGCGCCTCTTCGACAGCACCTTCGGTGGAATGGTAGTGCTCGTCGCAACCATCCATTTGGAGGGTATGGGAACCGTCGGCTGTAAGGGTGAGCTGCATTTTCTTTTGTGGTATGGGGGAAAGATACAGCCGTGCGACTCGGGGTGAGCCACACGGCTGTGGAGATGGTTGGTCAATCTTTATTTTTTGCAGACGAGGAGCTGTGCGGACTGGCCGTCGACAATTTCGACAGTTTGCGCAGCAGGGTCGTTGACGGTGTCAACCAAGTCGAGCTGCTCGCATAGCGTTTCGCTGCAGATATAGTCCTTGTAACGGGTGACAGCATCGTCCCAAGGTCCATGTTGGAGGGCGACGGTGATGCGGTCGGTGACGTCGAAGCCGTCCTTGCGGATATTTTGGATGCGGTTGACCAGTTCGCGGGCGATACCCTCGTCGACGAGTTCGGGCGTAAGGGTGATGTCGAGGGCGACGGTGAGGCTGCCTTCGTTGGCGACGACCCATCCGGGGATATCCTGCGTAGCGATCTCGACATCGGAGAGCAGCAGTTCGACAGGCTGACCTTCGACGGTGAGGTCGTAGCGGCCGTTGGCCTCGAGTTCGTTGATTTGAGTCTGCGAGAAGGCGGTGACGGTGGCGGCGATAGCCTTCATAATCTTACCGTAGCGCGGTCCGAGGGTCTTGAAATTCGGCTTGATGCTCTTGACCAACATGGAATTGTCGGCAGCAAGGAATTCCACATCCTTGATATTGAGTTCGCTGCAGATGAGATGTTTGACACGCTCAACCTGCAGGCGGAAATTGTCGTCGTGGACGGGGAGGACGATTTTGGCCAGCGGCTGACGGACACGAAGATTGCTCTTCTTGCGGAGCGAAAGTCCCATGGAGCAGATCTTCTGAGCCAGCTGCATACGTTCTTCGAGGGCTTTGTCGATAAGCTCCTGATGCACCTCGGGGAACGGGGCATGGTGGACCGATGCCACGTCGAGCCTATGGGTGACGGCATTGAGGTCGGCAAAGAGGCGTTCGCTGAAGAAGGGTGCGATGGGCGACATGAGTCGGCTGAGTGTTTCGAGACAGGTGTAGAGCGTCTGATAGGCCGAGACTTTGTCGTCGCTGTAATCGCCCTTCCAGAAGCGGCGGCGGGAGAGGCGGACGTACCAGTTGCTGAGGTAGGCGTCGACAAATTCGGCGATGGCGCGTCCGGCGCGTGTAGGCTCATAGTCGGCGAAGGCCTCGTCGACGGTTTTGACGAGGGTGTTGAGTTCGCTGAGGATCCAACGGTCAATTTCGGGGCGACGGTCGAGGGGCAGGTCGGCCTCCTTGTACTCGAAGCCGTCGAGGTTGGCATAGAGTGCGAAGAAGCTGTAGGTGTTGAAGAGGGTGCCGAAGAGCTTGCGGCGCACCTCGTCGACGCCCTCGGCGTCGAATTTGAGGTTGTCCCACGGCTGGCTGTTGGTGATCATGTACCAGCGGGTGGCGTCGGGGCCGTATTTCTTGAGCGTCTCGAATGGGTCGACACCGTTGCCGAGACGTTTGGACATCTTGTTGCCGTTCTTGTCGAGCACGAGGCCGTTGGAGATGACATTTTTGAAGGCGACGCTGTCGAAGCACATGGTAGCGATAGCGTGGAGGGTGTAGAACCATCCGCGGGTCTGGTCGACGCCCTCGGCGATGAAGTCGGCCGGGAACTGGTCCTTGCGCAGCTCCTCGCCCATATAGTGGATCTGGGCGTAGGGCATGGCGCCGCTGTCGAACCACACGTCGATCAGGTCGGGTTCACGGTGCATGGGTTTGCCCGAGGGCGAAATGAGGACGACGCTGTCGATATACGGACGATGGAGGTCGAACGCATTGATATCGTCGCTTGCGTAAGGATTGTCCTTCATCACACCGGCCTTGACAGCCCTGTCAATCTCCTCGCGCAGCTGCTTGATGCTGCCGATGCAGATTTCCTCGCGACCGTCCTCGGTGCGCCAAATGGGCAGCGGAGTGCCCCAGTAGCGGCTACGGCTCAGGTTCCAGTCGACGATATTTTCAAGCCAGTTGCCGAAGCGGCCGGAACCGGTGGCCTCGGGTTTCCAGTTGATGGTGCGGTTGAGTTCAATCATGCGGTCCTTGAGAGCGGTGGTGCGGATGAACCAGCTGTCGAGGGGGTAGTAGAGCACCGGTTTGTCGGTACGCCAGCAATGGGGATAGCTGTGGGTGTGCTTTTCGCTCTTGAAGAGCTTGCCTTCACCCTTGAGCATGATGACCAGTTCGACGTCGAGGCTCATATCCTTCTCTGTCTTGGTGGCATCGAAGGCGTTCTTGACAAACTTGCCGGCATACTGGCCGTAGGCCTGTGTGTCGACATTGTCGGCGACCCAGTTGGCGTCGAGGTCGGCGATGGGCGCAAAGCGGCCACGGCGGTCGACCATAGGCATCTGCTTGCCGTCGGCGTCGTAGAGCAGCAGGTCGGCAATGCCAGCCTTCTTTGCCACGCGGGCGTCGTCGGCGCCGAAGGTGGGCGCGATATGGACGATACCGGTACCATCCTCGGTGGTGACATAGTCGCCCAAGATGATGCGGAAGGCCTCGGTGTCGGTTGCCGGACGATGGGTCTGTGCTGCGCTGTCGACCACGGTGGGTTTGACCCATGGGATGAGTTGCTCGTAATAGATGCCCTCAAGATCGGAACCTTTGCATTCGGCCAAGACGGTGTATTTGGGTTCTTCACCCTCCTTGGTGGGGAACATGCTGTTCACCAAGGCTTTTGCCATAACGATGCGACAGGCGTCGCCCGTTTGGGGATGAAGGGTATCGAGAAGCACATAATCGATGGCAGGACCGACGCAGAGTGCCGTATTGCTGGGGAGGGTCCACGGAGTGGTGGTCCAAGCGATGGCATAGGTTGTCACACCGGCGGCAGGTGCAGCGAATGGCGAACGGCCGGCGGCGTTTTTCAGCTCGCCGTTGTCCGTTTTCAGTTTGAACATGGCCACGCAGGTGGTGTCCTTCACATCGCGGTAGCAGCCAGGCAGGTTGAGCTCGTGGCTGGAAAGGCCTGTACCGGCAGCGGGGCTGAAAGGCTGGATGGTGTAGCCCTTATAGAGAAGGCCCTTGTCGTAGAGTTTCTTGAGCAGGAACCAGAGGGTCTCGATATATTCGTTTTCGAAGGTGATGTAGGGGTTCTTGAGGTCGACCCAATAACCCATCTGCTTGGTCAATTCGTCCCAGAGGTCCTTGTACTTCAAGACTTCGGTGCGGCAAGCGTGGTTGTAGTCGTCGACGCTGATTTTCTTGCCGATATCCTCTTTGGTGATACCGAGGGTTTTCTCGACGCCAAGTTCGACGGGCAGGCCGTGGGTGTCCCAACCGGCCTTGCGGTCAACGTGGAAGCCCTTCTGCGCCTTGTAGCGGCAGAAGACATCCTTGATGGTGCGTGCCATAACGTGATGGATGCCCGGCTTGCCGTTGGCCGACGGCGGACCGTCATAAAAGACAAACGAAGGATGGCCTTCGCTCAGTTTCTGACCTTTTTCAAAGGTCTCGTTTTCCTCCCACCAACGGCGCACTTCCTCGCCGATGCGGGTCAAATCAAGCTGCTTATATTCGTTGTATTTCATAATCAAAATAATACATTATTACCACACAGTCAATCTGTTGCAACAACTCAAGCCAGAATGACCAAACTACAAAAATACATAAAATTTTGAAACTGCACGTTTTTTACTTTCAAAGGCTGGCTCGAAACGGAAATTGACAATATAATTAAAAAAAAGACGTTACTCATGTAAAAAAAAAGCCGCATTCTGCTACAGATAAAGAAAAACAGATTCTCAATGCACGCAAAAGAACGTTCCAAACAGATTGTCTCTCCACGCCGGCGTCATCTGCGGGGCGCTGCTTTTGGCAACTTCACCACCCTCGGTGGGTTCATCGTCTGGCTGATAGCGTTCTTCACGCTATGGATTGTCATTCTCTTATTCGAAGCTGATGACACTCCTTACCAATGGACATTGAAGCACTTGCAAGCAGGAGAATACGCTATTGAGAAAATTGAGGCTTTCAGACAGGAAAACGGAGGCAAGGTGCCTGACAGTCTTATAGATGTCAGTTTCCAAAAAGGATACCATGACAATAAATACTACATTCATCTGCAGGGGGAAAACATCAATTGTACATTTGATTACATCATATTAAGCGACACCTCGTACTGCCTCTGTTTTTATGACATTTGGGGCCAAGGGCAATACCTTTCGACTGTCGGCAAGTGGAATGTATTCTGCACAAAATATGATTCCGAGTCTTGTGCCTGGGTGGTCGACGAGTCGATGGGTGAAGACTCTCCATCGGTGTATCTGTTTGAGTATGAAATCACAGAATACGATGATAACATAAGGGTTTCATTGGATTCAATTGTCCACAACAACAAACAATTGCAGCAGCAACAATATATGCTGCGTTTCTATGACAACACCCAATCCAAATGTGGTCTGTTAGGCAACGCTGACACAACCTGTTGCATCAACTACAACTGCATTCTGCACACCTATGAGCCATCGTTGTGGACCGATATGGACTATTTCCGCGACATACAAGGTTATGTGATGCTCGACGGCCATATCTGTTTCATTTCCAATGGAACGCAGACACCATGGGGACTACCTGCCAGACGCACCAGTCGCGGACGCGTGTTCAAGATTCCACAAGAAGAGGCAAGCGTCGGTGGCGAATGCTACTGGTATCTTGACATCGACCGAAACTATGGTGGCACACTGACAGTGAAAGGCTTCGAAATGGAGGAGTAGTAACCTTTACCACTTCGAAGCATTTTCACCTATCAGTTGACAATCAGATATTAAGTCTCAGTCCAACGAACAACGTCCGAGGCTGCGCGGGACCGTAGATGTACGACGAGTCGCGGTCGGGACCGCTGTCGAAATCGCGCTGGTAGCTGTTGAAGAGGTTCTTGACACCGGCGTTGAGGTCGAGCGAGGTGCGCTGCCCGAAAGGCACAGTGTAAGTCGCCTTCAAGGTCAGGTCGAAAAACGACGGCGTCGTGACCTGCTCTATCTCAGCCGAATGTGAATGCTTGGCATCATCGTCCACGACAGAATGGTACACCAGCATCGGTCCGGTAAAGGTTCCCGTGGCGACAAGACCGAGGCGCTTGATAGGATTGTATTGCACTGTAACATATCCATATAGGTTCGGCACGCGCTCCATACGCTGCTCGTATTTGCCTTCGCTCCACTCCTGCCCCACTCCCGTGTAGCGGCTGCGCTGCCATGTGCCGCCCGCTTGCAGCTGCATGTTCGGCGAAGGCGTAAGGCGCAATTCAAAGTTAAGCCCTTTGACTTCAGCGCCATCGGCGTTGCGTCGCTCATAGATGAGGTAGCCCGACGTTGTGTCGTCGAAAAGCAGTTCATTGACGAAAGCGTCGTTGATGCGCGTATAGAAGCCTTCTACCAGCAGGTCGCCCTCCATCTCGCCGATATGGAAGCAGAAATCGCCCGAAGCGTTGACGCTATGCGAACGTTCCTGACGAAGACCGGCGGCATTGGCGATGCGGTACAGTTCACCACCCACGGCACCGACGTGCAGGTCCTCGTCGTAGATCTGCGGAGCGCGGAAGCCCGACGAATAGCCGGCGCGCAGCACAACATGTTCGCTGGGGGCATAACGCACATTGAGGCGCGGGCTGACGACGGGGATGTCCAGCAGGCTGTGACGGTCGGCACGCAGACCCAACAGGATGTTCCAATGACTGTTGCGCCATTCGTTTTGGGCATAAATGCTGACGACATTGGTGCTTTGGCTGATGGTGTCGTTGTCCATCAGGGCGCGGTCGCTGAGGCGGTCGTAGGTATGTTCGGCACCCACGGTCAACTCGGCAGGCATAAAGAAGAGGCGGTCGAAATGGCGGCTGTACTGCACACCCTCGTTGCTGGTGAGGTCGGTGGTGTAGCCGTATGCATTGCCGAAGGGCTCGTCGTCCTCGCGCTCGCCGTAGTAGCTCTGGCGGTCAACGTATTGCATCGACGCAAACGCCGACAGATGGCGCTGACCGTCGGGCGAGAACCAGTCCCACTTGAGGTTGCCGCAGTGGATGTCGTGCTCGCCGCCTTCGCTGACGTTGGCTTGGTTAGAAGGCAGATCGAAGCGGTTGCCGCCGCGACGGAAGTCATTGATATTGTGATATTCGAGATTCAGCTTGGAGTAGTCGCCCGTGCGCAGATAGCCTCGGAAGCCCACCATACGCGCCTTGAGCAGGCCCAGTTCGGAATAGCCGTCGCCGTCGTGGTCGTAAGGGTTTCGCTGACGGTTGTGGCCATAGATGAACAGACCAGCCTTGTGGTTGTCGCTGACCACACTGGCGTTGAACGAATTGCTCCAATCGACGCTGTTGCCGCCCACCAGGCTGGTGGTGTTGCCCACCGAAGCGCCGTTGCGCACAGGTTCCTTGGTGATTACGTTGATGACGCCGGCAATGGCGTTGCTGCCATAGAGCGCCGAGCCGCCGCCACGCATCACCTCGACCTGGTCTATCATCGCTGTCGGCAACTGTTCCAACAAGTAAAGGCTGGCCAGAGCGCTATTGATGGGACGGCTGTCGATAAGCACCTGCGAATAGGCGCCACCAAGACCGTTGAGCCGCACATCGAAGGCGCCGCAGTTCTGGCAGGTGTTCTCAACACAGACGCCTGTCTGATAGCGCAGTCCGTCGCCGAGATTGACGGCACTCGTCGCCTCGAGCTGACGACTGCTGACGACACCCACCACCGACGGAGTCTCCATGCGGCTGACGGCATGCTGGTTGGCCGTAACAACGACTTGGTTGAGAGACACGATGTCGGGTTCGATACTGACATTGATTTCCACTGTTTTCGCTTTCTCGATCACCACCCGAAGCGATGTCTGCTTGTAGCCGACACCGCGGACAATGACATTGAAAGCCCCTTCCGGACAATTGGCGATATGGAAGTGGCCTGTTTCGTCGGCCACCGTTCCTATCGTTGTCCCTTCAAGCAGGACGGTCACATAGGCCACATGTTCGCCGGTTTTTGAATTGATGACATGCCCCAGAAGATTGGCATCGGTGTGTCGCTGGGCAAGGAGCGACAGGGGGAATAATAATATGATGATAAAAATGATTTTTTTCATGATGCGATATTGGTAAAGATTATAAACTAACGGTTGCTTCCTACAGACCGAGGTCTGCAGACTCATATTGTTGAAAGCAACCATTCGCTCCACAATGGTGTGGGCGACCATAAAATAAAAAAAACGATTATTCAGAGCCGGATGGGGCAGACACCCAGAGATGGTCCATATGCGGCAATTGCACTTGCGCCCACGACAAATGTCGTGAAACCAAGAGCTACTGACGATTGAAAGCCATCACACCGCCTCAGGGCAGCGAAGTCGCGACCACTAGACGAAACAGAGCGACGGAGGTGCCCGCAAAGGAGAGAGCCCATGGACTTGGCAGTTGACCATACGACCCCGATCGGCCACCACTATTCGCACCAGCGGCAGCTGCGCCACCAGCACAGGCTGCTCGGGGCGATAATAGAACGATGAGGCCAACTGGCAGTAGACGCAGTTGTGCGCCATTACGACAGCCTCGGCCAAATGGGCGGGGTGAGCCACATGATGCGCGCAGTCGGGGCAGGTGGCAGCGACCGGGCGGCTCTCGGTGTGGGTGTGGAACGTCAACGACACCAGCAGCGGCAGATAGGCCGCAATCAAAATCCAAGGTGCTATTTTACGTAGACGTTTCATTGACATGATTAACGACGAACAACTATAATTATTGTCAAACACACAAAAAACAAATAGCCAAATGACAGCCAACGTTTGAAACCGGCATCCTACGCTAAACTTGGCTGACCGATGAAGCCATACTGGAACAAACCGCAGCAGCCCTGCCGGTATAAAACAAAGCGCTCCCCAACTTGCCAGGGAGCGCTTTCCTCTTTACAAAAACTCAATTACATTCTTATCATTTTTAATGTTTTGGAGTTCGTTCTAACGCCCGAAAAGTGAGAAACTATTCGGGGAGCCGACTCCCGCCAGGGGAGTCTTCTCCGCTTCGCTATCGCACAGGGTTCACTGGACCCTGTGCTTCACCCTGACGGGCTTTGCTCTCGAGCTCCATCTTGCCGAAGCGGAAGGTAAGGCCGAGGCTGACGAAGCGCGAGTTGAAGCGGTTGCTGCCGGTGGTCTGGTACTGCGGCGCAGTGGTGTTGCTGCCCCACTCGCTCCAACCGAAGATGTCGTTGATGTTCAAGTAGACACTCATTTTGCGTTCGAAGAAGTCGCTGCTACATCCGAAGTCCAAACCCTTGTTGGCATTGGTGAGGCTGTAGAGACCCAAACGCGGCGAGCTGTATCGGGCATTGGCGAAGACCTCGAGCCGATTCCACAGCTTGGCCCACACATTGAGGCGGAGACTGTAGCTCACCTTGCTGTCGCTGAAGTCGTTGTAGTTGTAGCCATAGTTGAACAGCGAAGCGTTGAAGCGCACGTTCAGGAAGCCCGTGGGACGGTAGGTGATGTTGGCCTCGATGCCCTCGGTGTGGCTCGAACCGATGTTGACAGGATAGCTATAGTTGACCAGATAGGGACCAAGGACGGGGTCGTAGGTGGCGGCGGTCATATAGCCTATCTCGTCGGTATTTGCGCGGAAGTAGGCGTTAAGACCGATGTTGCCAAATCCCATAACATATTTGTTGAAAGCGGCCTCAAGGTTGTGGGTGTAGCTCATCAGCAGGTTGGGGTTTCCGGTGGTGAAGCTGTAGTCGTCATAGATGCGGAAAAGCGTATAGTTGTAGAAAGTGCCGTCGTGTGAGAAGCGTCGTGTGTAGCTCAGGCTGTAGCTCTCAAAGGTCTTTGTCTGATAGCTGAGGTGGATGCTCGGCACCAAGCCGGAGAACAGCGTGTCGAGGCGCATCTGGTCGCCAAGGGAGTGGTGTTCTATCGTACCGCTCTTGAAGTTATTGTTATAGCGCAAACCAAGTTTGGCTGTGAAACCACCCCAGCGTTTCTGTGCAGTCACATATAAAGTGGGTTCCACTGTCATTTCCTGCGTCACATAAGAGCGGTAGGGCATATTGCTCCAATCGCCCGAAGACAGAAGGCTGTCGAGCGTCTCGTTGTCATAGTCGTAACCGAATCCCAACTCGCCACCGGCCTCAATCGTGACGTCGTGCTTGAGCGGCAAGGTGTAGTTGACTCCCAGTTCGCCGCTGCCGTTCCACATATCGCCAACCAGATGGCGCTTGAAGTCGGCAATCGCCGGTGAATTGTAGTAGCGCGAGTCGTCGCTGTAGCCGCCGTTGGCCCAATAGCTTCCGTTGAAGGTTACACTCAGCTTGCGACCCGTGGTGTCGTAGCGGTGCTCGTACCACAGGCCGGCGTAGGCGCCATGGCTGAAGCCATGGTTGAGGGTGGTGTCGACATAACCCAAATCGATACGTGTGGGGTTGTACTCATAGTACTGATAGTTTCTGTAGAACGAGTTCTGGTCCCAGTAGGGGTAGGCACCGACCCAGGCGGCCAGATTCCGGTTTTCGTCGATTTTCCAGTTGGCGTTGAAGCCGAAGTATCCGCCCTGGTAGGGCATCTTGTTTTTATTGTCGAACTTCTGGAAGCGAGTGGTGTCGCCATTGGCATCGAAGAGCGTGGCGGTGCCGTCCGATTCCATATCGTGATTGCCAAGATAGCCGTTGAGGTATATGTTAAAGTCGACCTTCTCGTTGGCCCAGACGTAGCTTACCCACGGGGAGATGGCGGGAGTGGTGGTGGCATTCAGACCGACGCAGAGCAGCTCGTTGCGTTTCACATTCTGGTTGGTGACGATGTTGATGACACCGCCGCTGGTCGAGTAACGCGCCGAGGGGTTGGTGATGACCTCGATGCGATCGATGGCGTTGGCGGGCAGCTGCTTGATGTACTGTTTCAAGGCCTCCTCATTCATGTGGCTGGGGCGGTCGTTGATCCAAATTTCCACACTCTGCGTGCCGCGCAGCGTGATGTTGCCTTCGGCATCGACCTCCACGCCGGGAGCGTTCTGAAGCGCGTCGCTGGCCGTACCGGTCTGAATGGAGGGGTCTTCGGTGGTGTTGTAGAGACTCTTCTCGCCGTCGACGGCATAGAGCGGTTTTTCGGCGCTGACAGTCACAGTGCCCAGCACGGTGGAGACTTTGCTCATGGCCACACGGCCCAGATTGACGTTGCCGTCCACCCGAACCGGCTGCCACTGGGTCTGGTAGCCCACAAAGCTGACGCGCAGCAGATAGCTGCCCGATTCCACCTTGCGGAAGGTGAAGTCGCCATGGTCGTCGGTGGTGGTGCCATAGGCGAAAGCACTATCGGCGGCATGCAGCAACACACAGTTGACATAGCGCAGAGGCTCGTTGCTTTTGCTGTCGGCCAGGCTGCCTTTGACGGAGCTGGTCGTGGCGGTTTGAGCCGAGAGACCGGCTGCGGCCATCATCAGGATGGCAAAAATGATTTGTTTGTATTTCATCGAATGATTCAATTTATCTGTTAGCGGAATACGGTTCGTCGGATTTGTTTCGGGGAGAAGGTGCCCAAACAACAATATATCGTTTGAGCCCCCCGAAATAATACAGCGGGCGCAAGTTTTTTTTTCATTCATACTTTCTGATATCGTCGAACGAAAGCCCTAGCAGCTTCATTTTCTGCACAAAAGCAGGCAGATCCTCTTCCATGAATTCCTTGCGGTGAAGCGCCAAGATGCGGTCGGCGGCATCGGCGGACACGAAATAGCCCACGCCCCGCTTGTTGTAGATAATCTCGGCCTGCTGCAGGTATTCGAAGGTGCGCATGACGGTGTTGGGATTGACGCCCAACTGTACCGCCACGTCGCGCACACTCGGCATACGCTCTTCGGCAGGCAGCTCGCCGCACACTATGCGTTCACACAGGCTGTCGGCGATTTGCTGATATATCGGTTTTTGCTTTTTAAAGTCCATAGTTGTTGTTTTTTCAGACGAAAACCAAAACCCGGCCACTGCCTCACGATGGTTCGTCAAATCGGTTTTGGTTTTCGTCAAATCAGTTTTAGTTAAACCTTACTGCTGTCCCATAGACCAGCACTTCGGCGGCTTGGGCCATGATGGCCGAGGTGGCGTAGCGGACGCCGATGATGGCATCGGCATTCATGGCTTCGGCCTGAGCAATCATGCGGTCGGTGGCTTTCTGACGGGCTTTCTCCATCATGTCGGTATAGGCTTTCAACTCGCCGCCGACAATGCCTTTCAGTCCCTGACCGAAGTCGCTGAACATGTTTTTCGATTGGATGGTGCTGCCAGATACGGTGCCCAACAGCGTATAATTGCCTTGTATGTTTTCAACTGTGTAAAGTTCCATAATTGTTTGTTTTTTGGGGGGCATACACGGGGTATGCCCTTACGGTTGTTTTTTGGGGGCCATACACGGGGGTATGCCCTTACGGTTAATACTGCATTTTCTTCAGTCGGCGATAGGCGATGAAGGAGAAGATGAAGGTCACCAAAGCGTTGCCCAACAAGCGGCTCCAGTAGATGAAATGCATTAAGGTCTCTTGCGACTTGATACCGAGCCATTCGGCCATTTTGACAATCCAGTTCCAATGCTCAGGCCAGTTGATATGGTGCATTATGGGAACAATGATGATTATCAACGCAAACACAATGAGCATCAGCCAAAGGATGGTCTTGACGAACTTGTTTCTCTTGAAGATGGTGTTGGCCAGCATAAACAGTGAGGCCACCGCGAATAATCTAAAGATCAAAAGCACGAAAGCCCCAAAACCTGTAGTATATCCGCCAAGTGTGTTCAATTGACTCATCCAGTCGGGCACTTGCCAGAGGTATTCCTTGTACGGGCCGAAAGGCAGAAGAGTCAGTATCGTATCCACAGCCACCGAACCAACGAAGACCACCAACGGACAAACGACGAAGCAATAGACAACCATACTGGTGAACTTCTCGCACAGCGAGGCCGGCAGCATAGCGAAATAGTTGCCCTTGCCAACGAGGTTGCAACTGCCGTAAATCTTCATCGACGAGATGGCGGCAGTCAAATAAACGGCCATACTAATGAAATTGCGGCGGCTCCACACCTCAACAACACTATCATTCACTGCCAATCCCATAAGCCAGACAAAGGCCGGTATCATCATTATTATCAACATACTCATTCCAAACAGCGAGTACGTATTGTGGAAGTCGCGAACAACGACCTTATTGAAACGGTTGAATTCAAAATTTTTCATTTTTTCAAAGTTTATATTAAAGTTAGGGTTTTCGTTATCGTCAAGGTATTAATCGAACAACTTTTTGACAGTCGACTGGTTGCGGAGCACGGCATTGAAGAGGCCTTCGATATTGATCTGGCTTTCGCCCATACCGTCGTTGACCAGCACATTGAGGAAACCACCCGGCATCATTTCACTGTAGAGGGCTTCGGGACGTTGTTGTCCGCCGTATTCGAAATACAGCTTCTCGGTGATTTTCTCGACACTTGCATTGAGCAGCACCTGGTTCTGCGAGATAATGATAATGGGGTCGATAAGGTTTTCCACATCCTTCACTTGATGGGTGGAGATGATGATGGTCTGGTCGCCGCCCACGCGCTCACTCAGAATGCGACGAAAATCGGCCTTCGACGGAATATCCAATCCGTTGGTGGGCTCGTCTAGCAGCAAGTATTCCGTATTCAGTGCCAATGCGCAGGCAAGCAACGACTTTTTCTGCTGACCAAAGCTCATCTCTTTGAACTTGCGGTTGATATCCACATTCAACTCTCCCGCCAAGTGCTGCAGCATCTCAACGCTCTGCTTGGGATAGAAGGGTGCCAAGTCACTGAAAAATCTCTCCGGAGTGGTGCTGTCGGGCAGTGGCACCTCGTCGGGCAGCAAGAATATGTTCTGCAAGAACTTCGGTTGACGGTCGAAGCTGACCCATTCGTCCACCGTGCAGCTGCCGGCCGTAGGCTTCAGCAAACCGCTGATAACTTTGAGCAGGGTGGTCTTCCCTACCCCGTTTTCACCCAGAAGACCATAGATGGCACCCTTCTGGAATTGGAGATTGATGTTGTCAAACACCTGCGTTTTGGTGTATGAGAACGAGAAATTTTTAATGTCAATCATTTTGTATATGTTTTTAATTATTATTTATTCGTTTATTTATCAATTAATTGTACAATTATTTTACTAGTGTATTAGTTGATTAGTACACTGCAAAGGTGCAACTATTTTTTAAACCACCAAATTTTTTTTGAAAAAAATTCGTTTTTTTTCGGACACCCACTTGAAAAAGGCATCCGGCCCCTCCCCTACCAGTTGACGAAAGCCGTGGGTCAACTACGCAACAGAACAGGGTCTGCTCCGTCATTTCAACCACTATTCAACCACCCTTCGACTATTATTTAACCTTATATCTGGTTAAACTAACATTGAAGTATCGTTGAAAAATCGTTGAAGCTACGAAGCAGACCCTGTGCAGGATGCTTGTTGTCACGGATAAATAATATAGTTATTCCTATAAAAAAATATACTATTATCCGATAAAAAAAGAGTTTTAGCAGAACAAAATCCGATACAGATTTCGTTCAAACCACTAACAATGAATCGATTTTAATCTGTAGCAGCGATTTCGTCTTCGCGGATGATCACATCGGCAATGGCCTCTGTCTCATCCGACGGTTTGACTGTCTTACTGATATTCTGTTCGTTTCGTTGCGAAATGTTTTCAGCAAAAAGATGGCGGATGGCAAACCGCACAAACGGCTGGACAAAGAACATTTGCGAGAAATAGGCAAACGGCAGGTTGTAGCATATCAAACGGAACCATCGGCACATAAAGTCGACTACATCAAATTCCTCATAATAGGGATAATAAAAGACATCGGCCAATAGGCTCATCGACGGACACATAAGGCTAACGGTGGCCGTGATGATGGCAGACTCAAAAATCATCGGGTGGTTGCGGCGCGGGTCAAACTTGCGGCTGGCCAGACGGAAAGCCAGAGGACTGCCCATCGCCACCGCAAGCACGAAAGCGCAAACCGTCTCAATAACAATCATCAGCCATATAGGCAAATAACTGCCTAACATATAAACACCTCCCTGACTATTGATCGCCTGCAGCACGGAGGTCGTTCCAGTAGTCTGCATCAAGCTGTCGCCTTCGATAACATAAAGGCTATAAAATACAAATAGGTGAACGGTAATGAAAACCGTAATGAGCGCATAAACTAAATGCTGAGTTCGATTTCTTGACATAGGATTGATTATTTAAAGAGGAAAAAATGCATTACTCATGCAAGCCACACGCAAAAGCACCTTCCATGGAAGGACGCTCTTCCGTGCCGTGACACTTGTTGAAAAAAAAAGTCGCCATAAGGGCGACAAGAATGGTCATTTTCTTGCGTATCATACCCTGTATTTCGGTTAAAATTCCGGTCAATTATCAGCGTTTATCTGGAACCTTTAACTGACCCCATTTTCAGAGTATTATACGTCTCGGTAGATTATACGATAAACCTATGCAAAGATAGCATTTTTTTGATTATAGGGGAAAAATGTTTTTGTGATGTCGGTGGGAAAAGCCATGGAGCGCCGTTTCTCGATCCCCACGCAAGCGAATCGGTGACAAGACACCGCCTACAATGTGGCGTCAGAAGCGAACCGTTTCAGCGACGCCTCGTCAAGCCGCTGCACCGTCCACTCGTCCATCGGGATGGCGCCGATGCTGCGGTACACCTTCAGGGCCGGCTGGTTCCAGTCGAGGCATATCCACTCCATGCGGCCGCAGTTGCGCTCCACTGCCAGCTGCGCCAGGTGTTTCAGCAGGGCCTTCCCGTAGCCACATCCGCGTTTCTCGGGCACGATGAACAGGTCTTCGAGGTAGAGCCCTTTACGACCAACGAAAGTGGAGAAATTGTGGAAGAACAAGGCGAAGCCTATCACTACGCCATCCTCTTCGGCAAAGAGTACCTCGGCGGATCGCTCCACAAAGAGCGAATGATGCAGCGTCGCCTCGTCGGCCACCACCTCGTCGGCACATTTCTCGTATGCAGCCAGTTTCTTGATGAATTCCAACACAAGGCCCGCCTCATCGGCCCTCGCATGACGGATATTGAACTTTTTTTCCATAATCTTAGAACATTTTGTCGTTATCACGTTATCACGAAATAACGTTATAACGTTATAACGAAATCCCATCAAAACGAAATCACACCATCAATTAATAATATTTCTTGTCACATTGCATTGGGGATATCCCGAGCAACTCCAAAACTCCCGTCCTGAATTCATCCCCTTTCTTGCGACACGTTTGATCATAGGCTTGCCGAAAACCGGACAAGCGGGTGCATCGGCTTGAAGGCTCTGTTCCGTGCGGTGAGCCAGACGTTCGGCCGTCAGCGGTTCCGTGAATCCGCCCTCTTCGCGGAATGTCGCCAGCTGACCTTCTATCTGCTTGCCAAGCATCAGAATAAGGGTATGCACAGCACCAGCAGGCAATTGGTCATCACCCAAGTATCAAGTCAAAAATACCCGAAGTGTGAGATTTACATTGTATCGATTATTTCATTATTGCGTCATCGCGCCATAATGTCATTTGCCATCTTCCGGCCTGCCTCGTAGGCCCGCTGCAGGTCCGCTTCCCAATGCTCGTCGCGATACTGGCGCTTGGCCTCTTCCGAAAAGCCACCCAGCTCAAAGCGGCTGTAGTCCTTCACCTGGTAGGTGTTGTAGGCAATCAGGCGCTCCGGTTGGCCGAGGGCTCCGGCAATGCAAGGCTCCATCGAGCCATAGCCATTGCTGTTGTTACGATCGGGAGTGCCGTTCATCGTCTCCACCAGCACCACGGGCATCCGCTTAGGTGCCGTCAGGCTGTAGTCGTTGTACGATAGCCACGGGAACGCCAGTCGTTCGAGGAAGGTGCGCATCTGACCTGTCACGTCGCCAAAATAGATAGGCGATCCCAGCACCAAGCCGTCGGCGCCAGCAACATCCTCCAATACAGGTGTCAGCGCATCCTTGAAGCGGCACACATTCGAAGCTTTACCTTTGATTTTGCAGGCCATACACGACATACAACCCCTATAGTCGAGGTCATATAGGCGCACCGTCTTCACTTCAATCTGGTCACTGACCGAGCCGGCCCCTTCAGCGAATTTCTGTAACATCGCGGCAGTATTGAAATTCTTCCGCGGCCCGCCATCAATAATGATAATTCTCTTCATAATTATATTGTTATTTCATTTCGTTATAACGTCATTTCCCGTATTCTATTGCCTCTCGTCCATCAACGACTTGCAAAGACACTAAGGGTAGGACGACCTACTAAAAGAATTCTACCCAAACTGTGGCCACGTTCAGAAAACCTGCTTGAACCTGGCTACAGCTTGGGTAGAACTTTTATAGGACTTGTTTGAATCTTTTCTGCAGTAAAAATCAATCTGCCGGGAAGGCGATCTCGCGCTCGATAACCTGATAGGGGTTGTTATTGCGATAGATGGTCTGGCGCACCCAGTTGTCGTCCTCGTCGTATTCGTAAACGTAGCTGTGCTTCCAATTGAGGTGCTCGTCGTAGTTGAACGAAGAGACCTCCACCACATTGTCGTGGTCGTCGTAATAATAGGTAGTCAGTGCCACCAGAAATTCGTCAGCATCATAGAAACGCCATTCGATGCGGTTGCCACGATTGTCGTATTTGTAGAGGTAACGCTGCATCAAGTCACCGTCGGAGTTGTAGAACTCCAGTTCGGTATTGTTGCCCATATTGTCGTATTTGTAGACACGACGCTCGGTCATCTGGCCGTCGGAGCCGTAGCTCTGTTCCTCCACCAGACGGTTGTTCTCGTAACGACTGGTTTCCTTTTTCGACATGCGCTCCTTCATATAGACAGTACGTTCCAAGCGGTTGCCGTTCTTGTCGTTGAGGTAAGCCGTGCGGCCGGTCAGCTGGTTGGCGCGGTTGTATTCGTTCCAGCCCAATGCGTAGCCGTTGACGTCGAAATAGTAGGAATAATAGATATAGTCGCCGTTGGTGCGACGGATTTTATCCTGGAAATTGCCACGTTTGTCGAAGGTGATGCTGTCGATGCACACCAGCTGGCGGCCGCCATTCTTACCACCATAAATATTATAGGTGTATTCGATGACGTAGAGTGCGTTTCCATTGATACCCATTTCGGTGCGTGAATTTTTGCGGGGGCCTCCATTGGCAGCAAAGACACTAGAGAACAGCACGGTAACAATTGCGAACAAAATGATTTTCTTCATTTTCAATCTATTTTTTAAAATGCAAAAATACTACTTTTTCAACATATAGAACCTAATTTCTGCATTTTTATTGCATTCAGGTCCGATTTTATTTGTCATACGGCTTGTCGGCACTGACAGTGGGCCGACAACAAAAGCGTTGTTCCATCAGGGGAAAAAACCGAAGCGGATGCCATTTCCCCACCGGAAGCGGCGACGACATTTATTTGTGATTCCGCTTTGTAGTAGAATTGGGCAACGCTTCGACACCACGTTTCTGGCGCCAGAAACCGCTGAAGACAGGGGCGAACAGCGAGATGACACCCGATATGGCATAGCCCCACGGACGCGGAATGAAGGCACCAAGGCCTTCGGTTTGCGACACGAAGATGAAGCTGGCGCACACCATGGTCATGAATAATGCCGGTATGAGGGTTATCAGCCACATGCCCTTGCCACGACGCAGGTAGAGGAACGACGTGATGGCCCACAGCGTCACAGTAGCCAGTACCTGATTGGCCCATGCGAAGTAGCGCCAGATGGTCTCAAAGCCTTGGGCATCGCGGAAGGAATAGACCAGAATGCCGCCAGAGATGATGAATATAGGCAGCGCCACAAAGATACGGTTGAGAATAGGCTTCTGGTCGACGTGAAACATGTCGGCAACAATAAGACGAGCTGAACGCAGTGCCGTGTCGCCACTGGTGACGGCTGCGCTGATGACTCCCAGTAAGGTGACGACAGCCAACGTAGGTGTGAACCACTCCCTGGCAATGACACCCACCATGGCGTCACCGCTCTTGCCGATGCAAAGATCGATCTTGTCGTGGAAGAAATAGGCAGCAGCAGCAGCCCAGATCAGCGCCACAACCCCCTCGGCAATCATGGCGCCGTAGAAGATAGGACGCGCCTGACGTTCGTTGGTCATACAACGTGCCATAAGAGGAGACTGGGTGGCGTGGAAACCGCTGATGGCACCGCAGGCGATGCTGACAAACATCATGGGGAAGATGGGATTGGCGGCAGCATCGGGATTGCCATTTTTATCGAAATGACGATTGCCCAAACCATCCCAAATCTCGACAAGCTGCACATCGTGGACAAAGAAAGCCACAACGATGAAGACAGCCATCAACAAAAGCAGCAGTCCGAATATGGGATAGATTTTGCCGATGAGTTTGTCGATAGGCACCAGCGTAGCAACGAGATAGTAGGCAAAAATGATGACAGGCCAGATCCAGATTTGCCAGCCTGGTGTGAACTGGTCGATAAGGAGCTGTGCGGGGGTCTTCACAAAAACAGCACCCACCAGAATCATCAGAAAGACGGTGAAATAGCGCATCACCTGCTTGGTGCCGTTACCCAGGAAAGCGCCGTGAATTTCGGGAAGCGAGCAGCCATTGTGGCGCATAGACATGAAACCCGCTATGAAGTCGTGGACAGCACCGGCAAAGATGGAGCCGAAGACAATCCAGAGAAACGACGCCGTACCGAACTTGGCGCCCATGATGGCTCCACAGATGGGACCCACGCCAGCGATGTTGAGGAATTGGATAAGGAATATGCGCCAAGGCTTCATGGGCACATAGTCGACACCGTCCTCATGGGAGGTGGCAGGAGTGATACGACGAGGATTGATGGCGATACGTTCGCCGATAAATTTGGAATAAATGACATAGCCTAAAACGAGCAAGACTATTGAAACAATGAACGTAATCATGATTTTTTTAGATAATTTTCTTGTTGATATGAGGATATGCTCTGATAGGAGCTAGAGTTCTACGGTTTCGCGGAAGGTGGCCACTTCGACGCGTTTGTAGCCGCGTTTGTTGAGGGTTTCCTTGAAGTGTTCCTGAGTTTCGGCCTCGCCATGGACGAGGAAGATTTTCTTCAGACGGCGTTTCTCCTGGCAGGAGATGTATCGCAACAGCTCCTCGTAGTCGCCATGACCGGAGAGGGACTCGATGCGTCGCAGTTCGGCACGCACCTCGTAGGGACGGCCAAAGATGGAGACCTTCTTGTCGCCACGCATAATCTTGGCGCCCAGCGTCGACGGTTCGCAGTAGCCGACACAAAGCACGGTGGTCGACGGGTTGTCGATATTGTTGGCCAGATGGTGCTTCACACGTCCGGCCTCCATCATGCCCGATGCCGAGATGATGATGCAAGGTTTGTGTCGCACATTCAGCGCCTTCGAAGCCTCCACCGACTGGATGTACTGCAGACGGTCGAACCCGAATGGATCGGGGTTTTCCTTCATGTAAGCAACGATATCGTCGTTGAAGCACTCGGTGTGCAGACGCATGATGTTGGTGGCGTTGACGCTCAGCGGGCTATCGACAAAAACGTCGATGTCGGGCAGCAAGCGTTTGGAGTGCAGACGGTCGAGGGCATAGACAATTTCCTGGGCGCGACCGATGGCAAATGAGGGGATGATCAGCTTGCCTTTCTTCTTGGTGCAGGTATCCAGCACCGCCATCAGCAGTTCCTGCTCTGCGTTGTCGAGGGTAGTGTGCAACCGGTCGCCGTAGGTCGATTCCATCAGCAGATAGTCCACTTGCGGGAACGGTTCGGGATCCTTGAGGATGTGTTTGTCGTAACGACCCACATCGCCCGTGAAGCCGAGTTTGATGGTGCGGCGGCCCTCCTTGATTTCGAGGTACACCAAGGCACTGCCAAGGATATGGCCCGCATCGAAAAATTCCACCGTAACCTCGCCTTCGATGTTGAATTTCTTGTGGTAAGGAACGCTGATGAAGCACTGCATGCAAGCCTGAGCGTCGGCCTCGGTATAGATAGGCTCCACCGGTTCCAGCCCCTGCTTCTGGCGTTTTTTGTTGAACGTCTGGGTATCCGATTCCTGGATGCGACCCGCATCGGCCAACATGATGGCACAAAGGTCACGGGTGGCCGGAGTACAGACAATCACGCCGTTAAAGCCCTGCTTGTAGATATAGGGAATCAGACCCGAATGGTCGATATGGGCATGGGAAAGAATGAGATAGTCGATTTCTTTAGGATCAAAACCCAAGTCACGGTTCATGGCGTCGGTCTCGAGGCCTTTACCCTGATACATACCGCAGTCAAGCAGTATTTTAAGACCCTTTTTTGTAGTGATGAGGTGCTTGCTTCCGGTCACCTCCTGTGTTGCTCCTAGAAAAGATAAATTCATGTTTATAGCCTATAATGACAAACAGGCGGAATAATCATACAAACATGTCAAAAACAATAAATTGTACGACAATTCTACCCTAAAAAATCAGTTTTTTAAAGTGTCAAAAATAGCATTTTTTCATGAGAAAACGAACATTTGAGCACAAAAAAGTGGCAAAGCCACATCGATTGGATGATATTCAATATTTTACAGAAACGCCTCATCATTATGCGCCCGCCTCTCCCCTAGCGAAGCTTTTCGGCGGCGGCTGGGGCGGCACGTTACAAACAGCAACCGCCGGGCAACCCAGGGGGGTGTCCGGCGGCAACCTGTTGGTGAGTATAGAAAGCACCTGTTCCGACCTCAGAGACTCTCGCGGAGAATCTGGATCACCTCGTCGCGGGTCAGCTATCTGTAGCCGCCCTTGAGCAGGAAGGTGCCGTTGGCGATGGCTTCCATATTCTGTTCGGTGACTCCCAATTCGGCGCTGTGCATCACCAGTCCATAGTTCTTCAGTTCGTTGTGAAGATAGTTGAGCGAATCGTCGCCGAAATAAAGCTTCGTCGGATTGCTGTAGATGAAATTGCCTAACAGAAGGTAATGGAGTTTATTATTAATTGAATATTCCTTTCAGTTTGCAACATCGACTTACAATCCACCCGCTACTTGACGTATTTCAAGCTCATGATGGTGATATCGTCGTTCTGCTGGTTGCCGGCGGTGAATTCCTTCACCGAGGCATAGAGGTCTTCGACA
The DNA here is from genome assembly GCA_902793295.1 of uncultured Bacteroidota bacterium. Classification (GTDB taxonomy): domain Bacteria; phylum Bacteroidota; class Bacteroidia; order Bacteroidales; family P3; genus Colimorpha. The sequence continues at coordinate 98,264 of CADBDA010000005.1, read as the reverse complement.
ATGTCTTTCTCGTCGACATCGAGGTCGTGAGCCTTGACGCTGTCAGCCCACGAAAGCAGCCGGTCGTTGCCGTAGAGGCTCTTGTCCAGCTTCTCGGCCTCGTTGACGCCGTCGGTATAGGCCACCAGGCGGGTGCCCGGAGTCAGGTCGACACACTCCGCCTCGTAGGGGAAGTTGTCGAAGAGGCCGATGGCCAGATTGGCTTTGGCCTTCAAGAAGTAAGCCTTACCATGGGCAGGGATGAGCAGTATGGGATTATGGCCGGCGTTGCAGAAATCCAGATGACCGTTGTCGAGGTTCAGGCAGCCGAAGAAGAGGGTGACGAACATATTGTCGCTGTTGGAATCGGCCACACTGCTGTTGATGCGGCTGACCATCTTGTCGATGGGTTGGTCCAGGCTGGCCACAAAGCGCAGCGCCGCCCGAGTGATAGCCATCATCAGTGAAGCCGGCACACCCTTTCCCGAGACATCGCCCACAGCGAAATAGAGCTTGTTGCCGCGGACGACATAGTCGTACAGGTCGCCGCCCACCTCCTTGGCCGGGACCAGCAGGGCATGGAGATTGTCGGGGAAATCGTGTCGCAGCATGCCCATCTGGATGTTGCGTGCCACGTTGAGTTCCGACTCCATGCGTTCGTTGGCCGCCGTGGTGGTTTTCAGTTCCTGGATATAGTCGGTGATGGAATTCTGCATAAAGATGAACGAGTCACGCAGGTGCTTCATCTCGTCCTGGCTCTTGATGGCAGGCAGTTCGGCCTTGAAATCGCCTTTGGCCATGCGGAGCGCAGCATCCGACAGCTCGGTGATGGGGAGCGTCATACGTTTGATGGTGTGGCGGCAAATGAAATAAAGGATTAACAGGCCAAAGATACCGATAATGAACAGTTGCACGTGCATCTGCGACGATCGGGCCAGCACCTCGCGGTAGGGGCAAACGATAGACGCCATCCAGCCGTTGTGGAGCGGGCCGTAGACGACGAAACTGAGCTTCGAGCCCGTCCTGATGCGGCGCAAGCTGTCCTTGCCCTGCTTCATATCCTCCTGCAAGGCGCTCAAGTCCTTGTTGTCCGCCATGGTCTTCTGAATCTGACGGATAAGAGCCGTGTCGGTGATGCCGATAATCTGGTCGCCGCATGCCACTGTAGTCAGCGAATTCGCGTAGGGGCGCAAACTCTCGCAACGCTTCTCCATCCAATCTATAGAGAGTTCGGAAGTCACGATACCGGCCAGCGTGCTGTCGTCCCCTTCGGCGCGGAACACCGGGAAGCAGAACGACGTGACCTGCATCTGGCGGTCGCCCTCGGCCTTGTAGGGCGGTGCCCAAAAGGGACGGCGCAAGCGGTTGGCAGCCTCCATGCAGCGGCAAGCCCACGAATCGTCGGCCCATCCGCCCGACTGACGGAAGCTTCGCAGCACACCGTTGCTGTCCAAATAGCTGTAGATGACACCCGGACCGTTTTCGGTGGGGATCATCACCGAACCCGCACATATCAGCGAATCCACTTCCACTGTTCTGTGCAGAATGGTTTCGACCATTTCGACATTTTTGGCGTTCATCATCAATGCCGCCACGGTGCGCGTGGCAATTTCCACTTCATTGAGCGGCAGTTCGAAATCGCTGATGGTGCCATGCAGGATGGCTCGGGTGGACTGTTCCGCCTCCTCGGCGATGATTTTGCTGGAGACGACACCCACCACCACCAGTCCGACAACGAAGACAAAAGCCACAACCAGTATGATTCTCCGGCTGAGCTTTTTGGAAAAGGATCTGTTTTTCATTATATTATTGTAAAATAATCCAATTGTTTTATCGTGCAAAAATAAGTTTTTTTTTGACACTAGGGGCAACCGACAAAGCAAAAGAAGGCTCAAAATGAGATTTTTTTGCATTGTTTGGAGAAAAAAAATATCTTTGTAAGTTGGATTTTCGATGGTTAAAATGACACAACCCAATAGAATCCAAACTTTTAACACGCAACTAACCCATCAAGAAACCATCAATATGGCACTGAAAAGAGTAATGGTATTGACCGGTGGCGGCGACTGTCCGGGACTGAACGCCGTGATACGCGGCATCGTGAAGCGCGCCTCGCAGGAGAAAGACTGGGAGGTGGTAGGCTGCATCGAATCGTTCAACGGCGTGCTGCGCGAGCCCACCGAAATTGAAATCCTTGACGAGAAACGAGTGGAAGGGCTGCAGATACAGGGCGGCACCATCATCGGCACCACCAACAAGGGAGGCCCCTTTGCATGGCCCGTGAAGAACAGCGACGGCAGCTGGACCACTGTCGACCGCAGCGACGAGATGCTTCGCAAACTGCAGTATCTGGGCATCGACGCCGTCATCAATATCGGCGGCGACGGCAGCCAGCGCATCTCGCTGGGTCTCTACAACAAAGGGTTGAACATTGTCGGAGTGCCGAAGACCATCGACAACGACCTGTCGATGACCGACTACACCTTCGGTTTCCAAACCGCCGTACAGATATGCACCGATGCCATCGACAAGCTGGTGACCACCGCTGCCAGCCACAACCGCGTATTCATCATGGAGGTGATGGGTCGCGACGCCGGCTGGATAGCACTGCACAGCGCCATTGCCGGCGGGGCCGACATCTGTCTGATTCCTGAGATACCCTACGACCTCGAAAAAATCAAAGCCAAGATAGAGCAGCGCTACAACAAGCGCCGTGGCTACTGCATCATCGTGGTGGCCGAAGGCGCCCTGCCCAAAGGCGGCACCGTGACCGGCACCGAGACCGGCGAAGTGGGCTACCAGCACGTGAAGCTGGGCGGCATCGGCGAACAGCTGGCTGCCGACCTGAAGGCCGCAGGCGTGGAGCACGACATCCGCTACACCATACTGGGCCACCTGCAGCGTGGCGGCACCCCCATCGCTTTCGACCGCGTGTTGGCCACCGAATTCGGCGTGCGTGCTATGGAATTCGTCTTGGAAGGACGCTTCGGACAGATGGTGGCCTACCACCACCCCGACATCGTGGGCGTGTCGCTCGAAGAAGCCGTGCGCGAGCAAAACCTCATCGCGCCCAACAGCCGGCTGGTCCACACCGCCAAAGGTGTCGGCATCGAATTCGGCGACTGACCATTGCCGCTTCCGGCAGGAAAGAAGCCCCAAAACAGCACCACCGAGCAAAAAGTTTTGCCAGAAACAGAAAAAGGTTGTACTTTTGCACGTGGCACTTCAAAGCAATGCACCACTTAAGTAGTGCATTGTCAATATTTTGTTATGCATAATAATATATAAAAACAATAATACATGGATATCAAACACATAAAATCAGCCCTCATATCAGTCTACTACAAAGACGGACTGGAGGACATCGTAAAGGCACTTGACAAACAAGGTGTGACCATCTATTCGACTGGCGGAACATACAAATTCATCAAAGACCTGGGCATCGACGCCGTGACGGTGGAGAGCCTGACAGGCTACCCCTCCATTCTCGGAGGCCGTGTGAAGACACTGCATCCCAAAGTGTTCGGCGGCATACTGAGTCGTCGTGACATGTACAGCGACGGAGAGCAGCTGACCGAATACGAGATTCCTGAAATCGACCTCGTCATCGTGGACCTCTACCCCTTTGAACAGACCGTGGCCAGCGGCGCCGCCGAGCAGGACATCATCGAGAAAATCGACATTGGAGGCATCTCGCTGATACGCGCCGCCGCCAAGAACTACAAAGATGTCGTCATCGTTCCCTCGGTGGACCACTATGCCGAATTCCTGAAACTCTACACCGAGCAGGACGGCGGCACCACCCTGGAGGACCGCCACCGCTTTGCAGCCTATGCCTTTGGCGTCAGCAGCCACTACGACACGGCCATCTTCAACCACTTCAACGAAACCGAACAGATGCCCGTCTTCAAATGCAGCGTCAACCACTGCTCCACCCTGCGCTACGGCGAGAACCCCCACCAGAAGGGCTGGTTCTACGGCGATATCGACACCTGTTTCGACAAGCTGAACGGCAAAGAAATCAGCTACAACAACCTGGGCGACATCGACGCCGCCTGCTGTCTGATTGACGACATGGACCAGACCGCCTTTGCCATCCTCAAGCACAACAACGCCTGCGGCATGGCCTGCCGCGACAGCCTGCTTGACGCATGGAAAGACGCCCTGGCCGGCGACCCCGTCAGCGCCTTCGGCGGCATCCTTATCACCAACCGCACCGTCACCAAAGAGGTGGCCGAAGAGATGCACAAAATCTTCTTCGAGGTGTGCATCGCCCCCGACTACGACGACGAAGCCCTCACCATACTGCGCGGCAAGAAAAACCGCATCATTCTGCGCCGCAAGAACTTCCAGATGAGTAACACCATGTTCCGCAACGTGCTCAACGGCGTACTGGTGCAGGAGCGCGACACCGTGGTTCCCAAGGCCGACGAACTCACCCAGAGCGTCACATCCACCAAGGTGACGCCCGACATGGCAGCCGACATGGCCTTCGCCACCATACTGGTGAAACACACCAAGAGCAACGCCATTGTGCTGGCCAAGAACGGACAGCTGCTGGCCAGCGGCACCGGCCAAACCAGCCGTGTCGACGCACTGCGTCAGGCCATCGCCAAGGCCCAGTCGTTCGGCTTCGACCTCAACGGCGCTGTGATGGCCAGCGATGCCTTCTTCCCCTTCCCCGACTGCGTCGAAATAGCGCACCAGGCCGGCATCACCGGTGTGGTTCATCCCGGCGGCTCCATCCACGACCAGGACAGCATCGACTACTGCGAAAAGAATGCCATGGCCATGGTCATCACCGGCAAACGCCACTTCAAGCACTAGAATGAGGATTGGACGTCGAAAAATGAACCGACGTCGACAAAATAATGAAACAAAAAAAACACTTTTCCGTATTATAGGAAGAAAAAAACAGACACATTAAAGATTTATCGATAGTATATGGGACTTTTCTCATTCTTCAACAGAGAACTGGCAATGGACTTAGGCACCGCCAACTCCATTGTGATCTACAACGACCAGGTGGTCATTGACGAACCATCGATTGTGGCCCTCGACAAGACGACGAACAAGATCATGGCCGTAGGCAAAAGGGCACAGCAGATGGACGGCAAGAACAACAAGAACATCGAGACCATCCGGCCCCTGAAAGGCGGTGTCATTGCCGATTTTGAAATGGCACAGCACATGATTCGCGAACTCATCAAAATGACCAATATCAGCCGCAGCTTCATGCCGCCGGCACTGCGTATGGTCATCTGCATACCTTCGGGCATCACCAACGTCGAAGAGCGTGCCGTGCGCGAAAGTGCCGAGCAGGCCGGTGCCAAAGAGATCCGCATGATACACGAGCCCATGGCCGCCGCCATCGGTATCGGCATCGACGTGCTGGAGCCCTATGGCAACATGATTGTCGACATTGGAGGCGGCACCGCTGAAATCGCCGTGATTTCGCTGGGCGGTATCGTCTGCAACAAGAGCATCAAGGTGGCAGGCGACGAATTCAACGAGAACGTTGTGGAATACATGCGCAAGCAGCACAACATCGTCATCGGCATCCGCACTGCTGAGAAGGTGAAGATTTCTGTCGGTTCGGCCGTACCCGAACTGGAGAACCCGCCAGACGACTACGAAACCCTGGGTCGTGACCTGCTGACCGGACTTCCGAAGAACATCCTCGTGAACTACAAAGAGATAGCCCATGCTTTGGACAAATCGATTGCCCGCATCGAGTCGGCCATTCTCGAAACCCTCGCCGACACGCCGCCCGAACTGGCAGCCGACATCTACAAGAGCGGCATCTATCTGGCCGGTGGTGGTTCTCTGCTTCGCGGACTCGACCAGCGCATTGCTTCCAAGACCAAGCTGAAGGTGCATATTGCCGAAGACCCCCTGCGTGCTGTGGCCCGCGGTACCGGCATCGCACTGAAGAACTTCAACAAGTTCTCGTTCCTGATCAAATAAAAATCGATCGTACGTATAAAAATAAGGCGTTCCCCTGTGGGAGCGCCTTATTTTTATACTTATGGAGCACTTTTTTTTAGGAGCACCTTTTTATATTATACCTTTATTATTATCGGGTACTACTCAAGGGTGGCTATTTTGAGAATAATCTTCTCCAGTTTGGAGCGCATCTGCGCTCCGGAGCAGTCGAAGTCGTTGCAGATGACGGCGAAGCAATACTGGGAGCCTTTGGGAGTGGAGACGTAGCCCGCGAAGGCACGGACGCTGTTGATGGTGCCCGTCTTCATACGCACCTTGTAACCGGCCGGCAGATCTTTGAGCAGATTCTTGACCGTCCCGTTTTCGCCAGCAAGAGCCAACGAGGACTGGAAATCCTTGAAGAACTTGGCCTGCGACATGGCCAGAAGGAAACGGCACACGAAATCGGTCGTCACGCGGTTGCAGCGCGACAGACCGCTGCCGTCTTCGAGACGGATGCCGCTGGCATCGACATTGTAGCGCTTCAGGAAATCGTACACCACCCGACCCCCATTGGCGAAGGAGCCCATGCCATAAGCCTTGAATCCCATATACTTGTAGATAGCCTCGGCATAGGTGTTGTTGGAAGTCATGTTGGTGTATTGTGCAATGACATAATAGGTGGGCGAGGTGATATCGACCAGCGTCGTCAGATTGTTGGGTCGCATCATGGCCTCGGCACCGGCACCCGACACCTTGATTTTATGATCGCGCAGGTAAGCGGTAAAAAGATCGGCACAGGCCTGTCCCGGTTGTGGCAACGAAGCACGGATGGAGTAATTCTTGGCGTCGAGAGGGATGGTGCCCGTGCAGGTGCGGAATGGTGACATGGGATCGCCGTAGACCACCACATTGTCGCCCGACTTGGCCGGTCCAGTCATCACCTCGTTCAACGTCTGCACCATGAGCCCCTTGGGAGCCACACGAGCAATGGTTGCCGGGTGCCCCACCCTACTGCCCGGGTTGAAATAGATGAAGAACATATTCTCATGGAAATTGAGGCCCATAACGCCGCCCGCATAGTAGTTGCCCACGTCGCCCCATTCCCAGGAGTCGTGGAGCGGGTGACGGTCGAAGATTGTCGCATCGTAGTAGACCCTGCCAAGCACGGCACGGATGCCAGCCCGGCTGACGGCCCGGTACCACGAGGCAAAGACCGAGTCAGGCACCGTCTGCTTGTAGCGATAGGAACCCAGCAAGGGGTCGCCACCGCCCAAGATATAGAGGTCGCCATTCAGGTTGCCGTTAGCATCGATATTGCCAGAATAGGCCAAAGTGGTCGTGAAACGGTAATTGCTCCCCAGCTGGTCGAAGCCGGCAGCTGTGGTGAACAGCTTGGTGACCGACGCAGGGATGACGGCACGTTGGGGGTTGAAAGAGAACACCTCCTTTTTCGAGTCGATTTTGTAGACGCTCACCGCCAGTGTGGCATGCTTCAGCGACTCTTCGCGCGACAGGTCGTTGACCGCTTTCGAGAGCGCATCGACATTCTGAGCCTTGCCACCAACCGGAAGCAAGAGGAGAAAAGAGACTATATATAGAATACTTTTTTTCATAACAGATAAAGGAGAAAAGAATAAAGATGCGAGACGAGGTGTCTGGTGGAACCGTTACGGATTGGGAGTCGTGGAGAGAGACTCGTTGATGGAAGCGATATAATCGAGCAGTTTGTCGCGCCCAAATCCGGTGGCGGACGACGTGACAAACATCAGCGGAAGTTCCTCCCAAGTCTCGGAGAGGGCTTTTTTGAAGGCGTTGACATTGAGTGCCGTCTCACGCTGGTTCTGTTTGTCCACCTTGGTGAAGACAATGGATAGCGGGACCCCATTCTGTCCCAAGAAATTGACGAAATCCAAATCGATGCGTTGGGGAGGGATGCGGGAATCAATGAGGACGAAGGTATTGACGAGCGATTCGCGGTGCAGGAAGTAGTCCGAAATCATCTTTTGCCAGGCGGCACGAGAAGTCTTTGAGACGCGAGCGAAGCCATAACCCGGCAGGTCGACGATATACCACTTCCCGTTGATAAGGAAATGGTTGATCAACTGAGTTTTGCCCGGTCGCACACTTGTCTTGGCCAATCCCTTATTGCGGGTAAGCATATTGATGAGCGACGACTTGCCCACATTCGAACGGCCGATGAAGGCATACTCCGGCAAACCCGTGTTGGGGCATTTGCGATAATCGCTGTTGCTGACAACAAATTCGGCAGTCTTGATATCCATGAAAACAATTTAAGAATTACTTTTTAACAATCAATCTGGCAAAGGGTAACGTTTTTATTTGGTTTCCAGACACGAACAGCCACGCGATGGACTATAATACTATATTAATTATCACGAATGCGATCACCGATTCGTTTTTCAAGAACCACAATCCAACAGCTGTTCAGCTTTTGTTTTTCTTGTTGCGGCGGAAGTTTTCGAACATTTCGCGGCGCTGCTGACGACGCTGTTCGCGGCGTTGTTGGCGGCGATGCTGACGCAGCTGACGCTTTTCCTCAGGCGATTCGGCCGCTTCGGCACGCATACGAGCCTTCTTGGCGTCGCGCAAGTCCTGCAGCACCTGACGTTCCTCGTCTTTGACGGAGCTTTTCCACCAAGGCAGCTTTTGCATATTGATTTTAAATAATTTATGTCGTTCGAACGACTGATTTCGCATTTCGTAGCTATCGAAATGACGGTCTTTCTTTTCGGGGTAAATGTCGCGCAAAGTGAGCAGGATACCCGTCTCGTCGGTTTCGCCGAAATCGTGGTTGTAGGCCGTGCCGAACGAACGCATGGTGGCCGAGAGGTTCATGTAGGCATTGACCAGAGGCGGCACATAGGAGCCCAGTTCGCGGACCGAGTGGAGCAGTATCTGGTAATCCTCCTTGTAGTTCCGACCCACAAAGAGCCGGTGCAGTTCGTTGTAGTCCGTTTCGATCTGCATAGGTTCCAAGGGCCACACCAAGCCGTCGCGATCGGGGAAATGCTTCTGGTAGAAATAGAGGATCATATCCTTGGCGCGGCGGTTCATGTGCGGGTACATGGTGATTTTGCCGAAGAAATAGCGTGTTTCCGGCACCTCGACAGCGATGGTGGCAAGGCCATCCCAGAGGTTGTCGAGCGAATAGAGGCCCTTACGCATGTCGGTGGAAGGCTGGAAAGCCGGCTGGACGAAGGAGCGTCCCAATTCGATGGTGAACGGCAGGTAGTTTTCGATGAAATCGTCGGTATAATGGAACAGTTCGGCCGTCGGGGTACTGATGAGCCCATCGACCGAGCGGTACATGTTGCTACCATGGATGAAGCGGTAGCCGCCCACGATTTCCTCATCGTCGGGGCTCCACACAATCAGCTGCTTGAAGCAGTACGGCTCGGGCAGCAAGTCGAACTCGTCGATATCGACCTCTTTGCCGGTGCCACCCCCTTCGGAAGCGAACGACAGTTCGCGCAGACGGCCGATCTCGCGCATGATGTTTGGCGAGAGATGAGCGGTGGTGACATAGATTTCCTTGCCACCACGCGATGTGTTGCGCAGGAAATTACGTTCCGACAGTTCCGCCTTGATCAATTCGCGCGGAACCGGAGGGATGATATAGCTCAGATCTTTTTCCATAAGGAGGGATTGTTGATGATGAGACAATTAGAATGATAGTCAAGCATTGAGGAATTGTGCGTCGGGGTTTTGGGGCAGTTGGTAGACGTAGTCGTGGAGGCGTTCGGCCCAGAGGCGGGCCTGCTGGCCGTCGGCGAAGGTCTGCCACGGGATGGGGCGGCCCACCCGGATGCGTACCGTCTTTCCCCGCTGGGCAAACATCTCGCCCGGCAGGAGTGCCATCTCGAAATTAAATTTGATTCCCAACCGTTTGCGAAGGTTGGCGATGGTATAGAAACGGCGGCGGTTTTGGGCTTCGATATGGACCGGTATGATGTCGCGGTGGTGTTGCACCGCCTTTTTCACCACTGTCGGCTTCCATTCCAGATCGGTGATTTTGCCTTTGACGCGACGCGAGCAAAGCCCTGCGGGGAAATAGAGCATGATATTGTCGGCGGCGAAGGCCTCGTTGAGGGCGTCGGCCGTATGGCGGTTGCCATGCACCTTGTCGATAGGGACAAACACCGGGCGGAGCCCTGGGAGATACATCAGGAAATCGTTGACAGGGAACTGGATGTCAGTGCGGTAACGGCCGACGGCACCGATAAGGGCCATACCGTCGGGGCCGCCCAAGGGGTGGTTGGCGACGACGATAGGGTTACCGGCAGACGGAAGACGGTCGGCATGTTCGAGAACGACGTTGATCTGCAGATAGTCGAGGATAGCGTTAGCGAAGTCGGCCCCTTTCTTGTCGCGGTTCAAGTAGATGCCACGGTTCAGTTCTTTGACATGCAGCAGCCTGTTCAAAAAACGGATGACGAATTTCGAAGCCTTGATACCCTTGGCTGCGAACACTTTTTCCAAGTCGATAAAATTCTCAGTTATGACAGGTTCCGAGTCCATTCCCATAAACACATTCATTAAAACAAGATGCAAAAGTACGCATTTTTTCGCAAAAGAGCGCCGTTGGCAATCAAAAAAAGCGGCCCGCGAATGCGGGCCGTTGAAATTCAACCGTTTAAAAAGTATACCTAGTTTCTGTATCCATTAAGGATGATGAAGAGGGGGCTTATTCGATTGTGATGGTCTGTGCCAGTTGTTTCTGTTCTTCGACCGTGAACTTCGGCAGGGTGATGGTCAGGATGCCGTTGTCCACTTTGGCGCCGATGGCTTCTTTCTTCACGTTTTCAGGCAGGGTCAGCATCTGTTTGAACTGCATGGTGCTGAATTCACGACGCAGGAAATGACGTTTCTCGTCGTCCTGTTTCTTTTCCTCTTTCTTCTGCATTTCGATCACCAAGTTGTTGTCGGCGTCGATGCTGAGGTTCAAGTCCTCCTTTTTCAAGCCAGGAATGCAGAGTTCCAGCTGATAGTCTTTGTCAGACTCACTGACGTTCATCTTAGGAGCAGCGGTGTGGTCTTCGGTGGTGCACAGGTTGTTCCAGCGGTTCCAGTCCAAAAGTTCATTGAACATGGTGCTCATCAAATCGTTGTTTCTTCTTGCTACTAACATGGTTTAAATCTCCTATTTTTAATTGTTAATTGATTATCTATTTTTTCTCCTGCGGTTCCTTGTCGTCCGCAGACACCTATAGAGGAACAAAACCTGTGCCAACGGAAAATATAATGCCATTTTGTCCGATTTAAGCACAGAATGGCACGAAATATGTGACAATATGTCTGCTTTTAGTGATTTAAGGGGTTTAAGGTCATTAAGGGCTTTAAGGGCTTTATTAAAGCATAAAAATAAGCGCAATTTTTCGTGATAGCGACCATGGCAAGTAAATAAAAAGACTGAAAGGGCCCACAAGTCGGAGCGCAATACAAAAATATACAATACTAAATTACAATATGTTACAATTAATAATAAAAATTATTTTGCAAAATATATTGTCAATTCAAAAAATAGTAGTACTTTTGCAACTCCAAAATGAAATAAAAAATGGCAAAGAAGAATAAAGACGCAAGAGTACAAGTAATACTGGAATGCACTGAGCAGAAGACCAGTGGCGTGCCGGGCATGTCGCGTTACGTTACGACCAAGAACAAGAAAAACACCCCGGAGCGCTTGGAGTTGAAGAAATACAACCCCTTTTTAAAGAAAATGACTGTTCACAAAGAAATCAAATAAAGGAGGGATAGAATATGGCAAAGAAAGTTGTTGCTACATTAAAGACCAGCACAGGTAAAAGTTTTGCAAAGGTGATCCGCATGGTACGTTCTCCCAAGACCAACGCTTACGTCTTCCAAGAAGAGATCGTTCCTTCGGACAATGTGCAGGAATACCTGAAAAAGAAATAATCAGAAAAATAATTTTTTTTCATACGCTTTTGTTTTGCCTCGCTGTGAAGCGGGGTTTTTTTTTGCCCCTGGAGAGGGTCGCCGGCCACATCGGAAGGGTCGCCAGCCACATCGGAAGGGTCGCCAGCCACATCGGAAGGGTCGCCAGCCGCTTCGAGAGGGTCGCCAGCCGTTTCGAGAGGGTTGCCAGCCGCTTCGAGAGGGTTGCCAGCCGCTTCGAGAGAGAGGTCAGACGGCGGCGGAACGAACCAGAACGAACAGGAAAGCGACAGAAAAAATCACTTTTTAACAATAAATACAAAAAAAAAGACTATCTTTGCAAAATCAATCAGCAACAAAAAAAACCATATGGGACTGTTCTCGTTTTTCAGCAGAGAGAAGAAGGCCACCCTCGACAAAGGGCTGACCAAGACAAAGGAGAATTTCTTTTCAAAGCTCTCCAAATCAATACTTGGCAAGTCGACAGTAGACGACGAAGTATTGGACAATCTGGAAGAAACCCTCATCTCGTCAGACGTGGGAGTGGACACCACATTGAAGATAATCGACAACATACAGGAACGCGTAAAACGCGACAAATACATCAGCATTACGGAGCTCAACGGCATACTGAAGTCCGAAATAGCACAGTTGCTGAACCAACATCACGACGATGAATTTGAAGATTTCACCTCGCCCCTACCCAAGAAACCCTATGTGATATTGGTGGTAGGTGTGAACGGTGTGGGCAAGACCACCACCATCGGCAAACTGGCCTACCAATTCAAGCAGGCCGGCAAGAGCGTAATGCTGGGAGCGTCGGACACCTTCCGTGCAGCGGCGGTGGACCAGCTGACCATCTGGTCGGAGCGGGTGGGCGTGCCCATCGTGTCGCAAGGCATGAATGCCGACCCCGCTTCGGTGGCCTACGACACCCTGCAGTCGGCCCTGTCGAAGAATGCCGACGTGGTGCTGATTGACACTGCCGGACGACTGCACAACAAGATAGGGTTGATGAACGAGCTGAGCAAGATCAAGAAAGTGATGCAGAAACTGATACCCGACGCGCCGCATGAGGTGTTGCTGGTGCTGGACGCCTCGACCGGGCAAAACGCCATAGAGCAGGCCAAACAGTTCACCGCCGCCACCGAAGTCAACGCGCTGGCGCTGACCAAACTGGACGGCACTGCCAAGGGCGGTGTGATTATCGGTATCAGCGACCAGTTCAAGATCCCGGTGCGCTACATCGGACTGGGCGAACAGATGACCGACCTGCAGGTGTTCAACGCCGAAGCCTTTGTCGAATCGCTGTTTGAACAAGAGGCGTAGCTTTCCACTCCAAACCCCGCAAACCCACCAGAAGGAGAGATGAAGATCAACATAATCACGCTCGGCTGTTCGAAGAACATTGTCGATTCCGAGCACATTGCCGGCCATCTGCGGAAGGCCGGATTCCAATTGTATTTTGACCGCGAGCGTAACGACTGCGACATCGTGATAGTGAACACCTGCGGCTTCATCGGCGACGCCAAAGAGGAGTCGGTGAACATGCTGCTGGAGCAGATTGCCGTGAAACAGCGCGGACGCAAACAGCGCAAGCTGATAGCCGTCGGCTGCCTGGTGCAGCGCTACCGCGAGGAGCTGCAGCAGGAGATGCCCGAAATCGACGCCTTCTACGGAGTTCACCAATGGGGAGAGCTGGTGCGGTCGCTGGAAGCCGAATACCACGACAGCCTGGAAGCGGAACGGATGCAGAGCACCCCCCGACACTATGCCTACCTGAAGATAGCCGAAGGCTGCAACCGCAGCTGTAGCTACTGCGCCATACCACAGATACGCGGACGCCATGTGTCGAGGCCGATGGACGACATCGTCGACGAAGCCCGTCGCATGGTTGCCGACGGCGTGAAAGAGCTGATTGTCATTGCTCAAGACACCACCTACTACGGCATGGACCTGTACGGATCGCGCCAACTGGGCACCCTGCTGGAACGGCTGGCCACCGAAAGCGGTGCCGAATGGATACGGCTGCACTACACCTACCCCACCTCGTTTCCCGAAGATGCCATCGACGCCATCGCCCGGCACGACAACATCTGCAAATACATCGACATCCCGCTGCAGCACATCAACAGCCGCATACTGGAATCGATGCAGCGCGGCATCGACCGAGAAGGGACACTGGCGCTGCTGCAACGCTTCCGCGAGAAGATTCCCGGCGTGGCCATCCGCACAACCCTCATCGTAGGCTATCCCGGCGAAGACGATGCCGCCTTCGAGGAACTGAAAGCCTTTGTCCGCGACGCGCGATTCAACCGGCTGGGAGTTTTCGCCTATTCGCCCGAAGAAGGCACCGCAGCATACGCACTAGGCGATCCCATCGACGACGAGACCAAAGAACGTCGTATCGACGAACTGATGGCCATACAAGAACAGATATCGCTGGAGACGAACAGCGAGAAGGAAGGCAAGACCTACAAAGTGCTCATCGACCGCAAGGAGGGCGAATACTACATTGGACGCACCGAACAAGACTCGCCTGAGGTGGACGACGAGGTGCTGGTGAGCCCCCACCCCACGCTGAAGATCGGAACATTTGCCCAAGTGACCATCACCGAGGCCATGGAACACGACCTGTACGGGAAAGTGACAGAATGATCACGAAAGCGACTGTGAATTTCTTCATGTAATTGAGTCTTTCGGGCGTTAAAGAGATGATGTTTTGCCAGAATGACGGTTGTGGTTACCGCTCCGCCATCGACAGCATAGCCCTAATCGAATAGGGCAACCAATAAAAGGACAAAAACAGCCGATCCTCTTAGCCCTTATTCACGGGGAGCCACTTAATTATTAGACCCAAAACAGTCCGGCCTCCATTGTCCGTATTCACAGAGGGCAAAAAAAAATTCATCCCATTTTATACAATATATCAGCAGATTACAATCTCTGCTGATATTTTTTTTGCATCTGTTGTAAATTTTTGTGCCATTTTGCGACTAACGATAGTGAAAAGAGCATTGAAGATAAAAACGGAACCACCAGGTATGGATTTATCCATTCAATCTTTAAAACTCACGACGATTAACAAATTGTACATCAATCAATTAATAGTAAACAATCAAAAAAAGAAAAAAACTTATGAAAAAAAGAATCATTTTGGCAAGTATTGCCCTGGTTTTCCTCGCTGTAGGATGCAACAAGACGAAAGAATGCAAATGTGAAACCACCCAAGAGTGGCAGAACATCGGTGAGCCGATGACGACGCAAACGCAAGTGACGATAGACAAAGGCGACTGTACGGACATGAACGCCACCCAGACCATGAATGCCGGTGGCGACACCTACGTGATGCATACGGAATGCACTGAGATGTAACAAAACGACAGGCAAAACAAAAGCAACATCGGAAAGGCACCCCGAGCAAGGGTGCCTTTTTTTTGCGCCACCAAAGACAAATTTGTGCCACCAGAAACGCACTGACAGCAAGAAACCGAAAGAAACGGAAACGAGCCCCCGGCCATTGTGCCACTTGAGGCATGGCAAGCGGACAAAAAAAAATCGAAAAGCAGACAAAAAAATCACATTTACAAAGATTTTTTTTCGTGAATTGGAAAAAAGTAGTATCTTTGCAAACTCATAAGGAGTGTGCGAATGGAACACAACGACGACACAACAATCCAGTTCAGTGGCTTAAAACCAGGTGTTTACCACTATGATTTTGCCTTGGATGACAGTTTTTTTTCAACGTATAAAAATGAAAAAATACTGGGTGGAAAAGTTGTTTTCGACGTCAAGATGGAGAAAAAAGAGCGATTGATCATGATTTTTTTCGACTACTCCGGAGAGGTGCGGACGACGTGCGACAGATGTCTGGACGAACTGACGATGCCGATAGCAGGAAGCGAGAGTCTGTGTGTGAAATTCAGCGACACAGAGCAGAGTGACGACGAAGATGTGGTGTTCCTGCCGGAGAAGGCACACAGCATAGACCTGGCACAGTGGATGTACGAATATGTGGCGGTAGCGATGCCCATACAATGCGTTCATCCTGACGACGCCGAAGGCAACCCCACCTGCGACCCCGAGATGATGCAATATCTGACCGAGGAAGCGACACCCGACAACCCCGAAGAGGAACGGGAAACCGACCCCCGATGGGATGTCCTTAAAACATTGAAAAAATAAATAAACAATAAAAAATTAATAATTATGCCACATCCAAAACACAGGTTCTCGCAGACGAGAACAAGAAAGAGAAGAACGCATGACAGCCTGGAGACTCCCCAGCTGACCACATGCAGCAACTGTGGTGCTCAGATCATGATGCACCACGTATGTCCCGAATGCGGTTACTACCGCGGAAAACTTGCCATCGAAAAGAACGTCGAGGCATAAGGACATCCGTTGCAAGAAAAAAGAGAGCCATCCCTCAGCGGATGGCTCTCTTTTTCGTATAGGACAATCACTTCATCCCCTTCAACCCAAACATTGCTGACCATGACCTATTTTTCGGACCTTGACGACAGGCAGATCATCGAAGGCCTGCAGCGGCACGACGAACAGATAACGCGCGACTACTTCTACGGGTTCTGTCGCATAGCCTACCACCTTCTGGACAAGAGCTACCACATACGCGGCCAGGAGGGGCTGGACTTCTACACGCTGGCGCACGAATACTACCTCTATCTGGAGCTGAAGCAATGGGAACCGCTGAAACGGTGCCAAGCAGGCGTGAAGTTGAAGACATGGATGGTCAACGGCTTCCGCTATCTGATGCTGGACAGGATCAAAGATGTCGAACGGCACCGCCACGAGAGCCTGGAGACGCGGCTCATGCGAGGCAGTCTGAAAGAAAGCATAGGCTTCGACGAGCAGCAGCTCAACTACGGCAGCGTTGTCGACCAGCTGTGCCGCGAACTGAACATCCTGGCCATCGACCGGCAGATACTCATCTCGCTGCTGCAGGAAGGATACAAGAGCAAAGAGATAGCCGGGATGCTCGGCATCAGCCCGTCGGCCGTCTCGCAGCGGTACCACAAGCTGCTGAACGACAAAATCATCCCCTACTACAAGCAGCGCGAGCACCTACGGCCTTTCGAAGTCAGGAAGTGCATGCCGCCAACGATGGAAAGCGCCTCTGCCCTACCCGGCCACGGTTTTGCCCTACCCAACCTGTACGAACAGGCATCAGAAGAACTATCCGATTTCAACATCGACACATCGAGCAAACATATTTACCTCAGAGTGCCACAGTGGGTTTACGAATGCTATGTATATGAGAGCAATCTGTTCGGCCTGCCGTTGAGCAGCACCGCCCGCGAAGCCATAGCGCACCACAAAGCCCTTGCCGGCCACGTGGAAGGCCCCTGCGGCGAGAGCTACGCCATACCCACCATGCAGGGCGGCATAGAGACCATCGCACCCCACGTGCAGCGATTCACAGACTATGCGAAGAACCATACCGACACGCTTTTCACCATCAATGAAATAGGCGTCGACTCAGGGTTCGACGCCTATGAAATCGCGCCTTTTTTCGAAGAGGCGTCCCGACTGGACAATGTGAAACTGAGTGCAACGATGCTCAACGCGATGTTTTAAGGGAGGGGCCGACATTCGGACAACCATGCCACACACGCGATTCTGTTGCCGAAAGGCTACGGCCGACGAGCGCTGAGCGCCTAACGTCCGATGCTGTCGACATCGTCGGACGAAAGGGAATCAGTGTCGAAAAACGGTTGGCTGGCGCAACACACTGCACCATCTTCGACAGCCATACAGATCCTATTGTCGCGCGCCTGGGTCAACTTGGAGAACATGGCGAGTGTGGTACGTTCGTCCTTCGAGAAACTGAGGTGGTCGCTGATAGACATGCTGCGGGCCATGGAGCCGACATCCAAATCGTCAGTGCCGATAAGGGCCACCGTCCAGCCCATTTCCTTCTGTTGTTCGATGAGACGTTTGATTTGGTTGAGGCTGTAATGGGACGAGGCATTCTCATAGCCGTCGGTAATGATGGTAACGATGACGACATCCCCTTTGTCTGCCACCTCCTTGATGAGGGAGATGCCCTTGCCGATGGCGTCGTAGAGCGGCGTGCAGCCCGAAGGCATGTAGCGGATGGAGAAGGGGTCGACGCTGTCGGCCAAAGAGCAATTATAGACGAAGTCGAGATGTTGCGAATTGAAAGTCAGCAGTGTGATTGTCTGCACATGATCGGGTGTCTTCTGCTGGGAGGCTTTGATGCTCTGGATGGTTTCGAGCATGCCGGAGACGGCTTGTTTTTCGATGGAGCACATACTGCCGCTCTCGTCGACGATGATAAGGTTGTGGATTTTCTTCATGGTATGACGTTTTTAAAATTGTTGTTATACCTATATAAAGAAACCAGCGTAAGGAAAATTAAGGAGCGTCGTTTTTTTTTTGCAAAAGCCCGCTTAACGCCGAGGGCTCCGCTTTGCATCTGAAAGAGCATCGTATGCATTTCGACAACCAATTGCCATCTTTGAGAAAAAGCGTCGGTTAATGTGGTGTGGTTTTCATTCCAGCCGTTGAAACGGCTGGCTACCTTTGTCGGACACCTAACGATGCCCTCGTCCGATCCAGCCAAAACCTAACGGTGGCCTCGTCCCGTTCCTGGCAATACCTAACGGTGGCCTGTTCCGATCCTGCCAAGAATTTATATATGTACACAAGAAGATTGACAGAGCAGAAGGAAACGACAGAGCCGTTTCCTTGGTGGGGGAAACGGCTCTTGTTATTTTAGATAGGGGCAGCATGGGCTGCCGTATTTATCGAAGTGACGGGCTTATTCGCCTTTGCGTGCAGCGAGGAGGAGCTCCATCATCTTGATGGCGCTGACACTGACGATGGTACCGGGGCCGAAGATGGCGGCGGCGCCAGCCTTGAAGAGGAAGTCGTAGTCCTGCGGGGGAATGACACCGCCGACGGTGACCATGATGTCTTCGCGGCCCAGTTTCTTGAGTTCCTCAATGACTTGGGGCACCAGAGTTTTGTGGCCTGCGGCGAGGGAGCTGACGCCAAGGATGTGGACGTCGTTTTCGACGGCCTGTTTGGCTGCTTCGGCAGGGGTCTGGAAGAGCGGACCCATATCGACGTCGAAGCCGAGGTCGGCATAGCCGGTGGCGACGACTTTGGCGCCGCGGTCGTGACCATCCTGACCCATCTTGGCCACCATGATACGGGGGCGACGGCC
The DNA here is from genome assembly GCA_902793295.1 of uncultured Bacteroidota bacterium. Classification (GTDB taxonomy): domain Bacteria; phylum Bacteroidota; class Bacteroidia; order Bacteroidales; family P3; genus Colimorpha. The sequence goes on along the minus strand of CADBDA010000005.1, from coordinate 79,228 downwards.
TTCGAGTTTGGCGAATTCGTCGGTGAGGGCCTGAGCTTTCTTGAAGAGCTCGCTGTCTTTGGTTTGAGAGCTGTACACGTTGGTAATCAGATTGATTTTTGCTTTATAACGACCATAAACTTTTTCGAGGGCATAGGAGATCTCGCCGAGGGAGGCGCGCTTGCGGGCAGCGTCGATGGAGAGTTCGAGAAGGTTACCTTCGCCGCTTTCGGCGCAGCGGGTGAGGGCGTCGAGGGCAGCCTGTACGTCGTCGTTGTTGCGCTCGGCGCGCAGTTTGGCGAGGCGTTTGAGCTGTGCTTCACGCACGGCGGTGTTGTCGACCTCGAGGGTGTCGATAGGATCTTCGTGGTCGAGGCGGTACTTGTTGATACCGACGATGGTGTCGACATTGGAGTCGATGCGGCTCTGTTTGCGGGCCGAAGCTTCTTCGATACGCATCTTGGGGATGCCGCTTTCGATAGCCTTGGCCATGCCGCCGAGTTTTTCGACTTCCTGGATGTGAGCCCAAGCGCGGTGAGCCAGTTCGTGGGTGAGGGTTTCAATATAATAGCTGCCTGCCCAGGGGTCGACGACACGGCAGATGTTGGTTTCCTCCTGGATGTAGAGCTGGGTGTTGCGAGCGATACGGGCGCTGAAATCGGTAGGCAGTGCGATGGCCTCATCGAGGGCGTTGGTGTGGAGCGACTGGGTGTGGCCGAGGGCGGCGCCCATGGCTTCGATGCAGGTGCGTGCCACGTTGTTGAACGGATCCTGTTCGGTGAGCGACCAGCCGGAGGTCTGGCAGTGGGTACGCAGTGCGAGGGATTTGGGGTTCTGGGGGTTGAACTGTTTGACGATTTTGGCCCAGAGCATACGTGCGGCGCGCATTTTGGCGATTTCCATGAAGTGGTTCATGCCGACCCCCCAGAAGAAGCTGAGGCGTGGGGCGAAGTCGTCGATGCTCATGCCCGCATTGATACCGGCGCGGAGGTATTCGAGGCCGTCAGCGAGGGTGTAGGCCAACTCGATGTCGGCGGTGGCACCGGCCTCCTGCATGTGGTAACCGCTGATGGAGATGCTGTTGAACTTCGGCATGTGCTTGGAGGTGTACTCGAAGATGTCAGCGATGATCTTCATGGAGGGCAGCGGGGGATAGATGTAGGTGTTGCGGACCATGAATTCCTTGAGGATATCGTTTTGGATGGTACCCTGAAGTTGTTCCTGTTTGACGCCCTGTTCTTCGGCGGCGATGATGTAGAAAGCCAGGACCGGGAGGACGGCGCCATTCATGGTCATGGAGACGCTCATCTTGTCGAGCGGGATCTGGTCGAAGAGGATCTTCATATCGAGGATGCTGTCGACAGCCACACCGGCCTTACCGACATCGCCGACGACGCGTTCGTGGTCGGAGTCGTAGCCGCGGTGGGTAGCCAAGTCGAAGGCCACAGAGAGGCCCTTCTGGCCAGCGGCGATATTGCGGCGGTAGAAGGCGTTGGATTCCTCGGCCGTGGAGAATCCGGCGTACTGGCGGACGGTCCAGGGGCGCATGACATACATGGTGCTGTAGGGGCCGCGGAGGAACGGGGCGATACCGGCGGCATAGTTGAGATGTTCCATGCCTTCGAGGTCTTTCTTGCCATAGACCGGCTTCACCTCGATTTGTTCGGGAGTGGTCCAGTTCTTCTCGATGTGGTTTTCTTTTTCCCATTGCTCGAAGGATTCCTTCTTTTCTGCAGCGGGTTTAAAATCGACATTTGCAAAATTGGGTCTCATTATCAATATATTATATGTTTTCCAAATAGAAGTAACAGAGTGCAAATATAATAAATAATTTTGAATTTGGAGTATCGAAGTGTGAAATCCTGTTTTTCACACTTCGACACAGGGAATTCACAGGCATCATGAGGGGAGCGAACTGGCTGGGATTAGCGTTGTTCGGCGTGGAGTTTGGATTTCTTCTTGTGCTTGTTCCAGAAGCCGTAGACCTCGCTGACGTTGCCGGCGGTGGTGAAGGCAGGAATCTCGTTATTGTTGATGAAGTCCATGAGTTTGGAGAACTCGTCCTTGTTGAGGAGGGTTTCGAGTTCGATGGATTTCTCGTTGGAGTAGCCGCCGATGACCTCATACATGGTGCAGCCGCGCTGAAGATCGTCGATGATGAAACGGCGCAGACGGTCATACTCCTTGGAGACGATGCAGACGCGCTTCTTATTGTTGAGGGTAGCGGTGAAGTAGTCGACCACAAGGCCGTTGATCCAGGTGCCGATAAGGCCGATGACGACCATGCGGAAGGGGTTGATGGCAAAGGCGGTGCAGCAGATGACGGCGCCAGCCACGGAGACCGATGCGCCGATATCGAAGTGGAGATATTTGTTGACGATTTTGGCCAGGATGTCGAGGCCGCCGGTGGAGGCGTTGATGGAGAACATGAGGGCCTGAGCGGCGCTGAGAAGGAGCACGAAGCAGCAGAGGTCAAGCCAAGGGTCACCCATGACGGAAGGAGATCCGGTGATAGGGTTGTCGTGTGCCAGGATGAATTCGCCGGCAGCATTTCTGGCATCCCAGGGGAGTATTTTGTTCCAGAGGTCGATGAAGGGGCCCAGAATGAGAGCGGTATAGACCGTCTTGGCACCGAATTCCTTATTGATGAGCAAGAAAGCCAAAATCAGCAGGATGATATTGATGATGGTGACAAGGGTACCGACGGTGATATTGACGCCGACTCCCTCGAAGATCTTGGCGATGACGATAGAGAGGCCGGAGATGGTGCCGATAATCAGTTTGCTAGGTACGAGGAAGTAGTAGACGGCAGCAGCCGTAACCATCATGCCAAGGGTCATGATAACCAGTTCTATCCAGAATTTTTTGGTTTTGAGGATGTCTAGAATTTTATTCATGTTTATTGATTTTTAATTATTTACTAACAAAATACCATTTGCAATTGTGCTGCAAAAGTACACAATTTCCTTTGTAACAGAAAGAAAAATGGGATTTTTATCAGCAAAAGCCGCACGCGAGCGTCATTTCTGTCTGTTGCGGCCCATGTGGCTGATCTCCTCGATCATTTGTTTGGACTTCTCGTTATTGTCGCCATTATAGTAGCTCGAGGTGCTGACGACCATAAAGATGGCGAATCCGACAAGCACCAAACCGACGCTTTTGTTGAAGATTTTGAGGAAGCGGAAGGTGATGATGCGCTGAAGGAGCGAAGCCAGCTTGCACTTGAGGATGTCCATGCCCAAAGTGGTGAAGAGGACGCCGGCGAAGAAAGTAAGGCGTTCGCCGAGAGTGAAATTTTCTTCGCCACAGATGAAGATGGTGACCAGTGTGGCCCAATAGAGCCAGATGACCGGATTGAAGAAGTTGAGGACAACGCCGCGGAAATAGATGCTGAGACGGGAAGGCATCTGCATGTTGTGGAAGTTGATGCGGTCGGTATCCTTGGTTTCGGTGGTGTGGCGTGTTTTGAGGAACATGGTATAAAAACCGAAGCTGGCCACGACGGCGGCGCCGACATAGATGATCCAGCGGTTGTTGAAGAGCGCCACCAGATCGTCGGGCGGGATATGGTTGGAAATGAGCAGCAAGGAGGTGACAATAAGGATGTCGCTGGTACTGACGCCATAGGCAAAGGGGACGGCATTGCGGAAGCCATAATGGATGCTGGCCTGGAGCTGGGAGAAGAAAGCCGGGCCGAAGCTGAAGAAGAGCGAGAGAGCGATACCGCCTACTATGCCGAGCAGAAAGACTACCATTGCGCTATGGGTGGTTTGGGGATTCTAGAGGTTGAAGTCCACGTTAAAAATGGTTTTCAAAAAAGCGTTATTTCACAAGTAATAAAACTGATAAACGCAAAAAAGCGATTCGTATTGTACAGGCCGCACTTTTTTTGCGGGGACAGTGAAAAGCCGATGTGCGTGTCGTGGCTGTCGAAAAAGCCGGGGAATCGGATTTTTTGTGTACATTTGCAGTTGGGAAACCAAGAGCCAACAAGAAGGAAAAGAATGAACGACAATGAAATAATCAGCGAGGAGATGCTGGAGGGGCTAGGCATCAGCCGTCCGGCATACGAAGAGATACAGAAAATCATCGGCCGGCTGCCGTCGTTGGACGAGCTGAGCACGCTGCTGGCCATCTGGCAGAGCCAAGGCAGCCAGCAAGGGTTGCTGACGTGGCTCAAGGGGCAGCCCCACAGCGCGGAGCGTCACGACTACCTGGAGAGCGATGCGGAACCCGAGAGCAAAGAGATACGCGAGCCGAGGGTGAAGGAATGTCTGGAGATAGCGCGGTCGCTGTTTGCCGGCGGCGCCACTCCCCCACCCCAACGCGAGTCGCAGTTCCGCCACACGGGCGATGCCATCTACATGGTAGGCGACGTGTCGGGCCTGTTCGTAAACTCCGACTACGGGAGGCGCTACCTGCATTTGGCGGACAATCCGCTGGACATGGGTGACGACCAGGAGAGCCGCGACTACATGACGATGATATTGGGGTCGCTATATGGCAACCAGACGCTGAACAGCCATGTCGGCGTAGGTCGTGGCGGTCTGTTTGGCGCGCTGGTAGGCAGCGGAGCCCCCGTGGGGCTAGGCTTTGACATACTCACCTGCCGCGAGGTGCGTCTGGACGCCTTCCTGTTTGGCGAAGAAGGCGTGCGGCAGATTGTCACGATGGAAGAGCAGCAAGAAGACTTCTTCCTGGTGAAGCTCGGCGAGGCGCGCCTGAACTGCTGTTTCCTGGGCCGCGTAACCAAAGGACGCGTGTTGGTGGACGGCATGGATTTTGGCGACATCAAAGACTTCGGCTAACGCGCCAGCGAAGCCCTGAGGCGAAAACCCCGCTCCGGACTGTTTTGTTTTTTGGGGAGGGGGAAAAAGAAAGCGGCCGTTCCGAAGGGAGCGGCCGCTTTCATATCACATCCGGTCATCCGAAGGAGATGCGGACTAGTGTCTTTTCTCTTTGATACGAGCTTTCTTACCGGTAAGATTGCGGAGGTAGAAGATTCTAGCTCTGCGGACGGCGCCACGCTTGTTGACATCGATTTGTTCGATGAAAGGCGAAGAGATGGGGAAAATTCTTTCCACACCGACACCGTTGGTGATCTTACGAACAGTAAAGGTTTCAGTGGAACCGCTTCCGGAGCGCTGAAGCACAACGCCTTGGAAGTTCTGGATACGTTCTTTGTTACCTTCTTTGATTTTATAATGGACAGTGATGGTATCTCCGGCCTTAAATTCGGGGAACGACTTGCGCTCGACCAAATTTTCTACATATTGCATTAATTCAGTTTTTCCCATGACATAAAAAGTTTTACAGGTTAAACAATTGAATGTTGTGACGGCTGCGGGGCAGCCGGCAGTGGCATTCCAGTTACTTTACCATCTTAACAACAGCGGTGAACGCTTCCGGGTTGTTCATAGCCAGGTCGGCGAGAACCTTGCGGTTGAGTTCGATGTTGTTCTTGTGTAATTTGCCCATAAATACGGAATAGGAGATACCGTTGATGCGGCAACCGGCGTTGATACGGTTGATCCACAGTGCGCGGAACTCTCTTTTCTTGTTTTTCCTGTCGCGGTAAGCGTAGGTCTGACCTTTTTCCCATTTATTCTTGGCTACTGTCCAAACGTTTTTACCTCTACCCCAGTAACCTTTGGTGCGGTTGAGGATTTTTTTTCTGCGTGCTCTAGAGGCAACGGCATTTACTGATCTTGGCATAATAAAAAATTTTTTTTCATTTCAGCGTCAGCACGGGCGACCTTGGCGAAGGGATCGTATGGGGTTGCGAGGCTGCTCTTTGGTGCTGTAAACAATGGTTAATTACTCCGTGCGGATGGCTATTCTTTCACAAGAATTACATACCGCTGCTGAGAAGCATTCTTTTGACTCTTTTTTCGTCATCACAGCTCACGAGGGTGGTGTGGTCGAGATTACGTTTCTGAGTCGTTTCCTTCTTAGTCAGGATGTGGCTATGATAGGCATGCTTTCTCTTGATTTTACCAGTGCCGGTGAAAGCGAAACGCTTTTTGGCACTTGACTTAGATTTTAATCTTGGCATTACTTTACTGTTTTTTTTAGTTTGATTACTAATATTTAGGATGAATGGATGTGTCGAAGGATGAGAGGGCGGATGTCACTTTTTGGGGGCGATGAGCATGAGCATGCGTTTGCCTTCCAGTTTGGGCATCTGCTCGGGCTTACCATATTCGAGGAGGGCTTCTGCGAATTTGAGCAGTTGCGCCTCGCCCTGTTCCTTGTAGAGGATGGAGCGACCCTTGAAGAAGATGTCGACCTTGACCTTGTTGCCCTCCTTGAGGAAGCGGATGGCGTGGTTGAGTTTGAACTCGAAGTCGTGGTCGTCGGTCTGGGGGCTGAGGCGGATTTCCTTGATGACCACCTTGCTCGACTTGGCCTTCATCTCCTTTTGTTTTTTCTTCTGTTCGTAGTTGAACTTCTGATAGTCGATGATTTTGCAGACAGGCGGTTGGGCATTGGGTGAAATCTCGACGAGGTCGAGGCCCTGGTCGTAGGCCATACGGAGGGCTTCGCGGGTGTCGTAGATGGTCGGTTCCATGCCTTCGCCCACGACGCGGACGGCGGGAGCGGTGATCATTTCGTTGATCCGGTGGTCGGGTTCTTTCTTCACAGGGCCCCTAGTGTTGCGCGGGCCCTTGTTGAATTGGGGTTTTAATGGTGTAGCCAATAGGATTGAGATTTTGTTAATGTATACTTATAAAATAAAAGGCATCGTATGCATCAGTTGGTCATGACCTTGCCGATTTCGTCGTTGATGAGTTTGGCGAAGGCGTCGGGGGTCATGCTGCCGAGGTCGCCGGCGCCCTGACGGCGGACGGAGAGGGTGCCATCGGCGATTTCCTTCTCGCCGAGGATGAGCATGAAGGGGTATTTGCCCAGTTCGGCGTCGCGGATTTTGCGGCCGATTTTCTCGCTGCGTTCGTCGATAGCGCCGCGGAGGTCCATCTCTTCGAGTCGGGCGAGCATTGCTTTGGCGTCGTCGACGTATTTTTCGCTGACGGGGAGGATGATGAACTGTTCGGGTGTGAGCCAGAGGGGGAATTTGCCGCCAGTGTGTTCGATGAGCACAGCGCAGAAGCGTTCCATGGAGCCGAAGGGAGCGCGGTGGATCATGACGGGGCGGTGTTTCTGGTTGTCGCTGCCGATGTATTCGAGGTCGAAGCGTTCGGGCAGGTTGTAGTCGACCTGGATGGTACCCAGCTGCCAACGGCGTCCGATGGCATCTTTGACCATGAAGTCGAGTTTGGGGCCGTAGAAGGCAGCCTCGCCGTATTCCACTTTAGCGGGGAGGTTCTTTTCCTTGCAAGCCTCGACGATGGCGGCTTCAGCCTTGGCCCAGTTTTCGTCGGAGCCGACGTATTTGGTTTTGTCGTTAGGATCGCGAAGGGAGATTTGGGCCTCGAATTTCTCAAAGCTGAGCGCCTTGAAGATGATTTCGATGATTTCCATGACCTTGATGAATTCCTCTTTCACCTGGTCGGGGCGGCAGAAGATGTGGGCGTCGTCCTGGGTGAAGGAGCGGACGCGGGTGAGGCCGTGGAGTTCGCCGCTCTGCTCGTAGCGGTAGACGGTGCCGAACTCGGCTATGCGGAGCGGGAGGTCCTTATAGGAGTGGGGCTCGTTTTTGAAGATCATGCAGTGGTGGGGGCAGTTCATCGGCTTGAGCAGGTATTCCTCGCCCTCTTCGGGAGTGGTGATGGGGCGGAAGCTGTCGGCTCCGTAGTGGTCCCAGTGGCCGGAGGTGACGTAGAGTTGTTTGCCGCCGATGTGAGGAGTCATGACCTGTTTGTAGCCGTAGCGTTTCTGGATTTTGGACAGGAACGCCTGGAGGCGGAGGCGGAGGTCGGTGCCCTTAGGCAGCCAGATGGGGAGGCCTTTGCCGACGGTGTCGCTGAACATGAAGAGGCCCAGTTCCTTGCCCAGTTTGCGGTGGTCGCGTTTTTTGGCCTCTTCGAGCATGGCGAGGTATTCGTCGAGTTCTTTCTTTTTGGGGAAAGAGATGGCGTAGACGCGGGTCAGCTGCGGGCGGTGTTCGTCGCCGCGCCAGTAGGCGCCCGCGAGGTTGATCAGTTTGATAGCCTTGATGGGGCTGAAGTCGACGAGGTGCGGGCCGCGGCAGAGGTCGGTGAATGAGCCGCTGTCGTAGAAGCTGATTTCGCCGTCGTTGAGTTCGCTGATGCGTTCGAGTTTGTATTCGTCGCCTTTCTTGGTGAAGAAGTCGATAGCCTCGGCCTTGCTGACTTCGCGGCGGGTGATGGGGGTTTTGGCCTGGACCAGTTCCATCATCTTCTTTTCGATTTTGGGGAAGTCTTCGGAAGAAATCTCATATTTGCCGAAGTCGATGTCGTAGTAGAAACCGTTCTCGATGGCGGGGCCGAAGCCGAACTTGATGCCCGGATAGAGCTGTTCGAGCGCAGTGGCCAGGAGGTGGGCAGAAGTGTGCCAGAAGGTTTCCTTGCCTTCTTCGTCATTCCAGGTGAGCAGTTGCACCGTGGCGTCCTCATTGATGGGGCGATAGAGTTCGATGACCTTGTCATTCACTTTAGCGGAGAGGACGTTACGAGCCAGACCCTCGCTGATGCTTTTGGCGATGTCAAGAGGCGTTACACCGGCTTCATATTGGCGGACCGAGCCGTCGGGGAAGGTGATATTTATCATAAAAAAAGTTGTTTCAACAATTAAAATATATATTCATAAACCACTGGTGCAAAAGCAATTGAAGTGAATTTTCGATTACTTTTACACACAATTACGAAATGCAAAAATACATAATTTTTTCTAAATCAAGACATACAAATAAAATTTTTGTAGCAAAAGCGGGATGGAGGGACAAAAAAGAGCGGGAATATACAATAATTCCGATGGGAAAGCGTTTACAGACAAGAAAGCGGATGAAGGATGCGAGACGTGCATCGGCGGGTTTGCATCAACGGCATCCCATTTCGGGCCGCCACGCCCACATCTTTACAGAACAGAATACAATTATCTATAATACAATTAACAACATAGCCACATAATGCTAATGAAACGAACGAAGAGAATTCTATTTCTGGCATGTACGGCACTTTTATTTTTGTTGCCGGGCTGCGGGAAAGAGAGCCAGCAGGGATTTGATTTGCAAAAAGAATCGGACATCATAGGGCACAAGGTTGCCTACAATGCCGGTTCGGTTTACGAAATCATGATGTCGCCCCGTACAGACATCACCAAGCTATGCTTTAACACACAGACGGACTGCATCGAAGCCGTCATTGGCGGCCAGGCCGACGTGATGGTGAACGACGACTGTATCATTCCGCCCGACGAACAACGAAGGCTGGGCGTACGTCTGGCGTTGCGCGGCGAGAAGAATTTCCCCTGCGGACTGGTGTTCCGCAAGGGTCCGAACGAATTGCGCGAAAAGTTGAGCAAGTTTATCGACTCGCTGATTGCCACAGGCGAGATGCAGGCCATCTACGACCGATGGTTTCTGTGCGACACGCCGTCGAGCGTGCAGCTGCCCGACATGGGGCCGGAGCCCAGCGGCGAGCCGATAAAGATTGGCGAGGCCATCAACCTGCCGCCGGTGGCATTCCCCGTAGAGCAGGAGTGGCGCGGACTGGAGCCTGAGCTGTTGCAACGTTTTGCGCGCTATGTGGGCCGTCCCGTGGAGTTCCAGTTCTACCCGACGAGTTCGGCCGTTCCAGCCTTGCAAGCCGGCAATATCGACATTCTGGGCGGAGCCATCTTCATCACCGAAGAGCGGCAAGCCACGATGGACTTTGCCACGAGCCATTTCAGCGCCCATCCCGGCTACTATGTCAAAGACGAGACCATCAAGGAGCGTCTCGGATTCTGGGGCGGCATCAAGCAAGCCTTCCATAACAACCTGATAGTCGAAAACCGCTGGCGCTACATCACCGGCGGCCTGTGGGAGACGGTGAAGATAGCCGTGCTGTCGATCCTGTTGGGATCGTTGTTTGGCGCCGGGATTTGCTGGATGCGGATGAGCCGCCGCAAATGGTTGAAACAGACGGCGAAGATATACATCGACGTGATGCGAGGCATACCGATGCTGGTGTTTCTGATGATCATGTTCTACGTTGTGCTGGCAGGCACCGGCATGGGCGCCACCGCCGTTGCCGTGGTGGCCTTCGCGTTGAACTTTGCCGCCTACGTCAGCGAGATGTTCCGCACCGCCATCCAGTCGGTCAGCCACGGGCAGACGGAAGCCGGACTGGCCATCGGATTCACACGTTGGCAGACCTTCCGATACATCGTTTTCCCGCAGGCACTGAAAAGCGTGATGCCCGTGTATAAGGGCGAGGCCATCTCGCTGGTCAAGAACACCTCCATCGTAGGATACATCGCCATACAAGACCTGACACGCGCGAGCGACATGATCCGCAACCGCACCTTCGACGCATTCTTCCCGCTGCTGATCGTCACGATCATCTACTTCATCCTTGCCTGGCTGCTGGGCAAAGCGCTGGACCTGTGTGTGAAGAAAAAAGGATGAACGGCAAAGGTACTAGCATCAAGGAACAAGTCTTAAGGTTTACGGATTCACAGCAAAAAACGCAAAAGAAATGATTACCATCAAGCATCTCAGCAAGAGTTATATAGACCCCGACGGCTCGGTATTCACGGTACTGAAGGACGTCAACTGCGAAATCAATCCCGGCGAAGTGATCAGCATCATCGGCCCGTCGGGCACAGGCAAGAGCACCTTTCTGCGTGCCATCAACCTGCTGGACCCGCCCACGGGAGGGGAAATCATCGTCGACGGAGAGAACATACTGGCCAAAGGCTATCCGCTGAACAAGCTGCGCCAGAAGATGGGCATGGTGTTCCAGAGCTTCAACCTCTTCGAGCACATGAGCATACTGGACAACGTGACCTTTGCGCCGATGAAGCTGCGCCACCTGACACGCCAACAGGCCGAAGAGGAAGCCATGGCGATGTTGCGCAAGGTGGGCATGGCCGAGAAGGCCAACGTTATGCCATCGGACCTGTCGGGCGGACAGAAACAGCGTGTGGCCATCGCCCGATGCCTGGCCATGCACCCCGAGGTGATACTGTTCGACGAGCCGACGTCGGCATTGGATCCGACGATGGTGGGCGAAGTGCTGAGCGTGTTGCGCCAGCTGGCATCGGAAGGAATGACGATGCTCATTGTGACCCACGAGATGAAATTCGCACACGACGTGAGCACCCGCATCTTCTTCATGAACGAAGGCATCATTTACGAAGACGGCACACCCGAGCAGATTTTCGACCATCCGGTTCACAGCGCCACCAAGGCCTTCGTGCAGCGCATCCACAAGCTGGTCTTTGAGGTGGACGGACCCGACTACGACATTCTCGACGTGCACTCGCAGATGGGCGGATTCTGCAACAAATACAACATCGCTGCCAAACGCGACGCGGCCGACCGCATCACCGACCTGATGATACAGTCCGTCATGTCGACACGCTACCCGTTCACTTTGCGTCTGACCTACAGCGAACAATACGACACCACCGCCCTCGACTTCATGAAGGAAGGCACCGACCAGTCGCCGCTGCAACAGCCCGGATGCGACCCACAGACCCTCGACACCCTGCGCTCGCTGTGCAAAGAGATTATTGAAGAGCCCACCAAACGAGGCTTCCGAGTGAAATTTATCCTCTAAAGACCGCAATGGCCCCAGGGGGTTGAAGTCCGGCGGAGGTGAGCGCCACCCAAAGATGCACCCGGCAGGACTTTCGACACCCGACACCACATCAACACCCAACCCACAAAGCAATTATGAAGAAAGCATTATTTTATATACTGCTGGCGGCCGTCGCCCTGACGGCATGCAACGGCAAAGGCAAAGGAGCGGACAGCATCTTGGCAGTGGACACCCTGACAGACAATGTGGACACGCTGCAAATGGAGAAACGTACAGCCGCGAAATACTACAAATTGGAGACAGGCGAGGAGATGTTCGGGACCGTAGTGGACTGCCGAAGCTACGACATCATGTGGCCGACCGGAGACCATCCCATCCTGCAGCAGGCGCTACTGAACATCCTCTTTGGTAACGAAACGACCGATTTTGACAAGGCAGCACAAAAATTCCTGAAGTCGACGGATCTCTACGGACTGACCGACGACAAACCCATTGAAATAACCGACGGCAGCAACAATAACGTCAACAATTTCTGTCACAAAGAAATGGAATGTTTGACTTCTGCTCCCATGTATGTTTTTCTGATTAGCGAGGCAACCTATGGTTTTGGTGCTGCACACCCGTTGTCGAATCTCCAATATGTCAACTACGACATACGAGAAGACCGCATCGTCACGCTGACAGATCTGATGGACACCACCCATTTGGCTGATGCTGTACGAAAAGCTGCTGCAACGCTGCCAGAAAATGCGGATATCCTCGATTGTCTTTTTGACATAAAGAACGTGTACGCCTCGGATAACGTCTGCATCGACTTGGAGAACGCCCAGCTGGTAATGCAATACAACATCTACGAGATAGGCCCATATGCCTGCGGAACGATCAACATACGGCTGCCCATAGCCTGGTTGGCGCATCACGTGCGGCTGACCGACTATTGCAAGCAGCTGTTCGACCTGCCGCAGGCGGTGTGACGAGGAGCCCAAAGAGGCACACGCCAACCGAATGATTTCCACTTTAACACACCCAAAGCGACAAGCAACCAGACCCATCAACCGACAAACGATTTTGGACTATGGCAAAGATCTCCCCCGAAGACCATGACGGATTCACCGGCATCCTAGGCCCCCTCACCGTCAGCCGGTGGAAGGACAAAATCGTGGTGAAAGCGAGGCAGCAAGGACCGTCCAAGAAGAAAACGGAGGCCCAGAAGCAAGCCAGTCGGAAATTCGCGCTGCTGACCCGCTTTGCCACCGTTGCAAAAGCCTATCTGAAAGTCGGTTTCCAAGGTACAAGCAAGAGCAACGCCCAACACGCGTTCATATCGGCGAACATGAAGCACGGGATTGGCGGCACATGGCCGGACTACAAGATAGCGTTCGACCAGCTAGTCGTTTCGGAAGGGACCCTTACGTTGCCGGAAGCCCTCTGTTGTCGGGCGGAAGAAGGCCGCATCGTGTTGACATGGACACCACGGCGCGGAAGAGCCACAGAGACACTGATGGTGATGGTTTTCCATGCCGAACGCGAAGAAGCCGTTGTGACGGAAGCAGCCGCGACGATTACGGACGGGAGTGCCCGCATCGCATTGCCCTATGCATGGAAAGGCGACGCCGCGGCAGCCGAGGTGGCCGTTTTTGCATGTGTGGCGGACGGGCACGAAGTCAGCCGTTCCGTTCATTTCGGACCGTTGGCCGTAGTCTTCGGCGAGCAGGACGAGGGCGATTTTGCCAGGACAATATACACGACAAACCAGAAAGTTCGTCGGAAACGGAAGCGCAAGATGGACGACGACTGGGAGCCCAGCGATGCAGACCGTCAGCATGTGGCCAAAGTGAGCGGAGTGCTAGGGCCGATGATAGCCTACGACAACATGGGGAAGCACTGTCTGCGGAGCCGATACAAAATCAAGAAAGCGCCCACCCCAGCCAAGCAACGCGCCAACGAACGCTTTGGCAACCTGACGCGGATGTTGCGACAGCTGAACGACTTTTTAAAAGTAGGGCTGCAACGCTATGCGACACAGATGACGCAACTGAACGCCGCCATCAAGCTCAACTACAAGCACGCCTATGCGACTTTCGGCGAAGGCACGCAGCCCGACTATAAGGTGCTACGGCTTTCGGAAGGGCCACTCCCCCACCCCAAGGATTTGACGGCGGAGCGCACACCTTCGGGGATACGGATCCGCTGGCACGCCGACGGCGGACAAGCCGGAGACCGGCTGATGGTGGCACTGTACCACGAGGCGCTGGGCGAGGCGACGACAGACCTTGACGCAGCGAAGCGCGGAGACGCCGTGGCGGTACTGCAGACGCCGACGACATGGCAGCAAGGCGGGCCGATACACCTCTATGCCGCATTTGCATCGGCACACGACGAATCGGTCAGCGACAGCGTCTATTTTCAGGTTTTATGAATGGAGCTGCGATGATAATGCAGTACAACTGTTGGAGGACAGCGGTTTTCGACTATTCGCCGGGTTCGCGGACGGAGTACACTTTGACCACCCTGATGGTGTTGTCGTAGCCACTGATGAAAGCGCTATCATGCGCCCGGACCACGAACTCCTCCTGATCGCCACCGCTTCCGTAGCGTTCAATCCACACCACGATATCCTTGTCGCATTTGTTGACAAGTTCCACATTCACACTCGGATCATCCTCGGTCATGAAATTGTACGACCTTTTACACTCAAGACAAGGGTCGATGACGGCAATCTCCTCCACCTCGAACAGCACATTCGGACTGTTGCGCCACCCCGCCATCGAGACGGACAGGGTGCCCGTCACCCGGACACGGCGGTTGGCATACTTTTTCGCAAATTCACGGCCCATACGCAGGTCTGCAGACCTCAGCGAGAAGGCGATCTGATTGCTGTATTCCTGCGGATCCAGCAATCCATAGACATCGGCAAACCTATTGACATCCACCGCATTGTCGGTATACAGGACAAAGTTGATGAATTCGCTGTTGTTATCCGTTTGCCTCCAATTCGAGATGAAATCATGGTCACCGGAAGCCGAGAGCACCTCCATCTGCAATGTGCCGGTCAGCGTCACTCTTGTTTGCTGCGCCTGAGAAGAAAAGAAAGTCAAAAGACTCATGAACAAGAAAGCTGCTATTTTTCTCATGGTATGATATATTTATTCGTTAATATATAGGATTTTAGAATGACATCTATGATAGAAATAAAGAAAACAAGTCACACTTATTGTTGGAAGCTGAGGGCAAAAGATGTGGAGGCAGATAGAACAAGGAAAACACCGCTCCATAGTATTTGAAGCCGTCGTGTGTGATATTCACTGTGTCGCCGTCAACACTTATCAAGCCGTTGTCTGTACAAAAGCTGATGACGTCTCGGAAATGGTAGCGAGCATCTTCCCCCAATATTTCCGACACCTTTGCCAATGAGAACCGTCCGTTATAGGCAGATATGGCAATGTATTTCGATGCCAATTCTGATGGAGGCAGTCTGTAATGTCTGCCGGAATTGTAGGAAGAAGCGTTCAGGTCGATGTCCGTGAGGACCTTGCCTTTATGAATATTGTAAGAAACGCCGAATCTGCTCATGCTCTGTGCGGAGACACCGAATCCCACGTAGTCACTCCCTTCTGTCATCCTGTGCCGCAGATATGATGAGACACCCTTGTCGTTGCTATCGAGACTGAATGTGTTCTGCCCAAACATTGCATGGTAGCCCATTTTCACAAGGGCATCATAATACCGTCCATACATTTGAAACAGATCCTCTTTTGACATCGAAAACCCGTATCCGTTCATATTTGTCCTCAATTCATACAAGGTCACCTGCTGGGGAGACAACATACGTATTGCCTTGATGTCTGAATCTACGGTTTCAAGAGTCTGATTTCTCATTCCGTACATAAGGTCTATGTTCACCTTGCTTATTCCTTCGCGACGAAGCCTTTCAATCGTTCTGCAAACACTTATCAGGGGATCGCTGCAGTTCCTTTTGTGGTTGTGAAGGATGACCCTGTCGGCGGTTTGTATGCCGATGGAGACTCTTTTTATCCCCGCTTCGGCAATCATCCTGATACGGTTGAATCCGAGTGTTCCCGATGTCGCCTCTATGCTCGGTTCGTAGTCGCCCGTCTGACTCGTCTGTTCTATTATGTATTTGTACAGCTCCATCAGGCGTGCAAAGGCTGAATCGCAGAGAGCCGTGGGTGTTCCGCCACCAATGTCGCATCCTTCCAACACGGTTGCTCTGTGAACGGTAAGAAAATGCTTGACATCATTTTCGAGAATGTCCAGGTATTGGTGCTGAACCTTTTCGGACGGGCATCTCATCCTGGTGTATTCGCAGAATGAGCAGGACTGTGTGCAGAACGGGATGTGCAGATAGAACGATATTGGACGTGGGTCAAACGACAGTTGACCTTCCGCCTCATATTGTCTCCAGTCCGCTGGTGAGAGAGGATAGGATGTATTGTACAAGGGGTTGTCCTTGCGCTCGTTGAATATGTCTCCTATCTGCTTCATCTATATTATTATGTTGTCGGAATGGAATCCCTGGCGCAGGAAACGGCCGTCGTACACAAGGGATGACTCGCAATAGCGAGGGTTCATGTAGTTCCGCATGTAAATCTCCAGGAGCTTTGCGTCCCTGTTGTACAGGTAATTGCTGCACTTGCAGTCCACGCCGCGGTTCTGCGACTTTGTGAAATAGACGTGGGGAATGTCCTCAAGATTCATCTCGGAGAAATCCACGTATCGCTCCCTGCAGTAGTCGTTCACTTTCATAAGAGAGACGAATCCTATGCGCGGAAGGCCAAGGTCAATCGCAAAATCGAGCATTCTGTGGACTTCGTCCGTATTGTCGATATATCCCCTTATCAGGTTGCAGCTTGCATTGACTTTTTTGAGATTGATGCCGTTGAACTGCAGGACGTCAGGAGAAATGGGTACTCCGTACAGTTCGCCGAGAATACAAATGTCGTAATGGTGCAGGGAAAGGGATATGCTGTCCCATCTAGGGTGGCGCATCAGATGCTGGCTTTCGGGAAGCAGGCCGTTGGTGTTGAGATGGATGTGTATGTCCTCGTGAGGTGACATCGCCTCAAGCAGACGCTCCACAGTGTCAGGCACTACAGAGGGTTCCCCTCCGCTGATGTTGAGCCTGTTCACAAGTATTCCCATGTCTTTTATTTCTTCTATCGCCGATAGGAGTTTCCCGATGTCGAAATACCCGACTGCTGCGGATCCTGCGTTTGAACAGAACCTGCATCTGGCGTTGCATCCGTTTGTGACCTTGACAAAAATGTTCACGGAAGGCGGTATAAGCTGGGCTGCGATGCCCTCCTGTGTGCACCCGTATTCCTTGATATGAATATCTTTGCCGAAAATACTATATATTGACATCCACCATGATGCTTTTAAAATCAATATCCGTAGTCAAATTCGTTCACGAAATTGGTGTCCCCTTGATGATGTGGTCTATGAAATCCCTGGGAGTCAGGTGAGAAGGGATCTTGATTTTCCCTCTCCATTCGTGATAGACAGGCAGCGAACAGTCACTCTTGGGAATATAAAAGCCGTTGACATTAGTATAGTCCGGACTTTTCTCCAGCAAGGGCTGTGCATATTGCATTTCGAAATAGTCAGGCACCCTGTTAGGTCCTTTCCCTTCTCCGCAAGACTTGATGTATTCTCTTTTTGTCTTGACATATACGGGAGCAGTACCCATTTTCTTTGGGAAATACACTTCAGGGTGGCACGGGCCGTCTGACACATAATCATGGCCAATCACAGCGTCAAGTCCGTATTTCCTTATCCCGCGCTCGTGGGTGTCGAACATCACGTTGCTCATTTTCTGTCCGTCAAGGACTCCGTCGGTTGTCATCCTGTCCCAGTTCTCGCGGAGACCGCATTGGAAAAACAGCCAGGGGTATCTGGACATGTTGAAATAGTAAGGTTCCCTTTGGGGACCGCAGTGGCTGAAGCTGAGTACACCGGTGTACTGCATATCATCAAGAAGGGTGTCCGCATTCCTGTATCGGCGGAAGTCGTTAAAATAGATGATTATTTTCAGAAGCTTGTCAAGGCAATGGCTCAAATAGGCCTCATTCCAGTCCTTGTCGGACAAATTGAAATCCTCCATAGTCCGGCACAGACGCTCCGCGTCGAGCCTGCCATCGGAAAAAGCGTCACCAATGCTGTTCCAAAATATCCTTACGGCCGTGAATGCGACTTCGTCGCCTGTTTCTGCAATGCGTTCGAAGTATTTCTGAAGGTCGGAAAGTGCTTCTGCGGGAGTTGTGTAGTGTTTCTCCTTGTTTAGAGCGATTATTATGTCAGCCATCGTTCGCACCTGTCCATGCGCGCTTTTCATCAGCGTGCGGCGTGTGGCCTCCGGCAGGCAGAGAACCTCTGCAAACTCGCGCGGCAGAATTATGTTGGAGCATTCCACGGCATCACTGAAAAGTGGAGCAATCTCGCTGTCCTTGAACCCGGCTATGCCGCATCCGATTCGCGTCACTAGGAATATGTATTCTTCGTGGGCTTTCGCAAACCGAACAAATTCATCCACGTAAGGTTTTATAGTCTCCACTCCGCCCTGCATAGTGGGGATTGCGTAGCTCTGTCCCTGCAGCCCTACTCCCTGCCCCCATACGGCTCCGAATTTCTGGTGTGCGATCCTGGCGGCACCGCCGGCATGGTGGCCCTGCAGGTTGCTACCGAAAACGAATATCTGTCCGGGTTTCAAACCGTCTATTCTGTCGGGTGTGAACAACATGGTCATCTTTTTTTATTATAACGCGGAAAAGACCTGTTTAGTATTGTCAAGACCCTTTTTGGGAGGTCACTCCAACCGTTGCAAAATCCTATTTACAATCATTTTAATTACTCATTTACTCACCTCAATTTGAATTACTTTCACATTCGAACATATACTTTTGTACACGTCTGACGGAAGAGCATTCAGGTCCAATACCATTTCAAAATCAGATCCGCCCAGGTCATCAATAGCGCTCAACTGTTTTTCTGTAAACTGACTTCTATGAAAATAGAAAAGCGTTTTTGTTTGTTCGTCCCAAAGGCAATAATAATCATCATAATCCAGACTCTTATAGTTGAACAAATTATATTCCAATAGTGCTATAGCTTTGGGATATTTTTTTTGGATATCGCCCCAAGTGCTACCGACATGACATCCTCGTGTTGTATTAAAAAGCGGAGACCATGTCAAAACAGACCGCACGCGGTTATTATCACCCAAAAGAGCCACAATATCGTTGTTGATTGTATGGTAACTTACTGATGGGATTGTATAACAAATATCGTCGATACCCGGGGTTTGCCGCTTATTGCTAATCGTTGCTTTTGGATTGGTGCGACGGACATCATCCATAGACATGCCAATATCCAAGCCGACATCGCCAATTTTGATCTGATGATTATTTTGAGGAATAGTCTCTGTTTGTTGTGTTGTAGCTGCCGGAGGCTGAGCCGGGGACACCGGTCCTTGAGAATTCCCAATCGGAGCTTGTTGCTGGGGGACTTGGTTTTTATTGTGACCCAACCCAACCACCAGGACGACAACAATAAGCGTAACAACGACCCCGAGAACAATGGCGATTATGGCAGCAGAGGAGAACTTGGCGGAGGGGGCACCACCGAAATAAGACTGCCAATTGAGCCTGACGTTGCCAATACGGACGCTGTCGCCCGGGGACAATGGTGATTCGCCAAAGACAAGCCGTCCGTTGACAAACGTGCCATTAAGGCTCTTAAAATCGGCAATGGAATATGACCCATTGTCATGCTGGATAATCTGACAATGGACACGGGAAACCGAAGGGTCGTTAAAGACCACTTGATTGCGGTGGCTGCGGCCAAAGGTAATGACTTTCATTTAGTGCTTTTTATATGAATCGAAAGCATATCAACAAAAGCTGGATGAGGGCAGGAAGTGCGAGGCACTTTAATAGCGAGCCACATACGCCCTATAGATATCCGCTTGCCATTGCCAGATAGATTCTTGAGAGCGGAAATATTGGGCAGCAGCGACCAACTTGTACGGAGTCACACGAACACCGCAACCTTCAGGCGATTTTCTGTGCTCGGATGCACAATAGCAGTTAACCTTGACTTTACGCACTTCACGGGCTTTGAGCGTAACGGTGGAGGTCTCAGAAACAGTCAAATTTTGCACATCGTCACTCGTCACCTCAAGCATAGAACCCTGACCAATAACAACAGAGATGTCTGCATCTGTATTATTTTCAATAGTATAATACACATACATGGTAAACAAATCAGAATGGACCACAGATAACGTGACACGTATTTTTTGATGCAAAAGGAGCAGAAAGACTCCATGCGGCGAATCATCCACACACATGCCCAAGTCAGCAGGGGTACCACAAACCGAGGGTCTATCTTGAGACGCGACTGAACCGTGGTCACCAATAGCATCGGCACAGGTTTCGCCAAGCATCTTGCAACCACCAATACCCATGCTCTTTAACCTTTCCAATTCAGGATAAGCATTTGAAAAGAGCGTTTCATAACGATTGCCCGAATTCACAGTGACATTATAGGTGGTGTTAAAGTTATAAGTAGTATTGTTGGTGGTATTGTTTGTGGTATTATATGAGCTGCTAGAAGCATTACTCACATAACTATTATTGCTTCCATTGTAATTATTGTTTGACGGCCGACCATTCACAAGCATGACAACAAGCAAGACAATTGCGGCAATCAACGACAACGCCCCAAAGACGATACCGGCGACGGCACCACCCGAGAGACGTTTGGAAGATGACGTAACGTCTGAACCAAGACCTGAGAAATAGGACTGCCACGGGACATTGACTTTGCCGACACGGACACTATCGCCGGGCGACAAGTGAGATTCGTTGTAGACACGATGGCCATTAACAAAAGTGCCATTGAGGCTTTTAAAATCCACAATAGTGAAGGTGCCATTGTCATGCTGGATAATCTGACAATGAACACGAGAGACGGAAGGATCATTAAAGATCACCTGATTGCGATGGCTTCGCCCAATTGTAACTACTTTCATTTTCTATTTTGATAAAAGATAAAAGCAGGTTAACAAGCATCTAGATATTTGAGAGAGGGGGAAGCAAATGGAACGATATAGGGAAGATTCACAGCATGACAAATCCCGCAGAGTCATACTTATAGCACTCTATACCACTCATTAACACAGCATTACTACAATAACAATGATTTACATTATCAGTTGCAAATATACATTTTTTTTGATAAACAAGAGAGACCAATCACATTGCATATATGGTATTTCCGTTTTTTGTTCCAGCCGTTGAAAGGGTCGGATAGCATTGTTGGACAGCTGAAGGCGGCATCTTTATTTCAACATGATCGGTGGCATATCAGCATTGTTGGACACCTAAGGGTGTCAAAGATGGCTTCTTTATTTCCACTTGATCGGAGGCATTGCTGGACACCCAAGGTGTCTGGAGGTGGCGAGGGCCGAGTTGCGGATTGCCGGGCGAATGTCAGGGTTTAAAAATGATGGGGATTGTCATTTCTGTTCGGACCGGTTTGTCGTACCACTTGCCAGGGATGAAGCGGGGCATGATGCTGACGAGGCGTAGGCATTCCTCGTCGATGCTTTTGCAAAGGGAGCGGACCATCCGAGCATTGGTCAGACTGCCGTCAATTTCGACCACAACGTGTACGACTGCAGTGCCTGAGATGCCTTTATCGCGAGCATCCTGCGGGTATCGGAGGTTGTCGGAGACGAACTTCAGCCAGGCTTCATACCCTCCGGGAAACTCGGCACCAGAATCAGGGGTGATGAAGACCACGTCGTCATCCTGGATGTCCCCACCAATCGTATCTGACATGGTAACATCAGGGTCGAAAAAAATAATTGTGTCCATTTCGGCAGATACGTTGCAATCCGTCTCGATAATTGTCATAAGCAAGGCACCTTTAGCGAGGAGGGAGTCACAATGGAGGGTGTCGACGCTGCCGTCGTATTTGGACACGAGAGTCAGCAGACCCGAGGGGCTGCAGGTGATACTCGAATACTGGGGGCTGACATATTCCATGCCCTCGTGGTTCCATACAGAATAAGCTTCGCCGTCGAAAGCGATGAAGAGGCCGTAACGGTTGAAGGGAGTGACTGGGGTAATGGACTGGAACTGCGGCTTGAGGGTCCAGAAACCATAGTGGCTATTGTCGGCGTAAATGACATGAACCACCGCCGCCGAATCGTTGACAGACCGGAGGATGTGGTATTCGCCCACACCATAGAAGTAGACCTGGTCGCCACTCATGAAACGCTCCTTGGTGACAGTGCCTCCGATGGGATTCGAATGACGGTCGACCAGATAGTAGTTGTTGGCTTTAGGGTCAATACGCAGATGGACGCTCTGGGCGGCGGCGGTGGAGCCAAGCGCCAGGAGCAGCAAGACGGCAGCGGAGAGAAGGGATTTCATTTTCATGGGGTTGGATGAGGATGAAGCGACGGTCCGGAAGAGGCCGACCAGATGGGCAGATTGCAATATATTATTATATAACACTGATTTACACATTATTGAACCAATATTCACATCAAACAAAAATCATGACAAAAGTACGGAAAGATTTTCGAATGTTAAAATTTTTAATCGATAATTTGGTTAAGAAAGAAAATATTGTTACCTTTGCAGTGCTCATTTACAATCGAAACAGAGATTCAATACACTAACAACAAACTAGCAATTAAACAAATAGCGCTATTCAATCACAAAAATAATTGTCAACCCGACATTATGTGAAGTGATATCCGAACCGAATGGTCCACTACTGCACCGACTGACGATATTGACATCTGCCGACGAACAACAAATCAACAAAAAATAAAAAGTATGTCAGCTGAATTCAAAAGATGTCCGAACGGGCACTATTATCAAGGGGATTCCTGTCCCTATTGCAAGTCAACCACAAGCACAAACAGCACCACAAACGATTCTATGGGTAATGGTCCCACCCAGAAGACCCAAGTGTTCAACGGCGGTTTTGGAGGCGGGACGGTTCCCAACGACACGATTCCGGATGGCGGCATGGGCGGCGGCAGAACCCAAGTGGTAGGACAAGGCGGCGGCAGTGTCGGTTCGAACAAGACCACCGTTATCGACAACGGCACCGGCAACAATTCCGGCAACGCGCAGACGAGCAACCGCACGGTGTTTGGCGATGACTTTGGCGAAACGATGCACAACGACGGTCAGCCCGGGAAGCCCAGTTACCGACAGACCCGCAAGCTGGTAGGCTGGCTGGTGTCGTACACATTGGAAGCCATGGGTGTGGACTTCAAGATTTACGAAGGCCGCAACATCATAGGCCGTGACATGGACTGCAACATCACGGTGAACGACAAGATGGTTTCGTCGAAGCATGCCGTGTTACTGTTCCGTGCTGGCAAGTACAGCATCACCGACCAGCAGTCGTCGCACGGCACTTTTGTCAACGGTGAGGACATAGAGCTCGAGCCCCGCTATCTGCAGGACGGCGACGAGATCAGAATGGGCGAGACCATTTTCAAATTCAGAACGTCGTTTTAAGCTGTAAGGTCACACGATTCAGGAGGTTTTAGGTTTTGACAGTTTGCTTCCGAGCGATGGCACATCGTCGGGGCAAGCAAGAAGACTTGTGTCGAATAACCTATGAAAGCCCCACGAATCGTGGCACCCTCACATTCAACAGTTAAATTATTAAATGGCAACACTTTGATATTATGAAAAAAATATTATTCGTTATAGCCATCATGGTGATGGCATTTGGTGTAGAGGCCCAGAACCAGAGAGGACTGAAGGGCAACAAATACCATCTGGACAACTATCCGCAAGTGACCTTCGAGTGGAACAGTCCCAACCCCGCGGTGCTGGACGCCTCGCAGTTCACCATCTTTGAGAACGACAGTGCGGTGCGCATCAATGTGCAGCACCTGCCCGCCCAGGCCGTCACGCCGCAGAAGAAGAGCGTGCTCTTCGTCTGGGAAGACATGGCCAGCCACAGCCAGCAAGCCGCCTTCACGGTGAAGATGCTGACCCGCTTCTTCAACGAGACCCAGTTGAAGTCGGAAGACCAGTTCAACATTGCCTTCTTCAACCGCAAAGGCAACAACGAGCCGAAGGTTTTGAAGCCCCTGCTGAGCGGATTCACCAACGACAAGAACGCCCTGGCCAAAGTGCTGAAGGACTACAAGCCCAGCATCAAGACCTTCGCCCCCAACCCCAACCAGAGCGACCTATACCTGGCCATCAACGAAGGTATCGACATGCTGAAGAAAGAGCCTGCCGACCGAGCAGGCGTCATTGTGGTGATCAGCGCCGGACTGAACATGAAGGTTCCCGGAGCCAGCACCGAGATGGAGACCGTGCGCCAGAACGCCCTTGACGCCGGCATACCCATCTACGTGATGAAGTATTCCATCTACGGCGACACTCCCGAAATCAACACCTTGGCCGAGAGCACCTACGGTCTGACCTACGCCACAAAGAAAGCCGATGACGCCCTGCCGCAGTTGCAGCAGTTCTACAACGGCATGGACAGCCGTCTGCACGGACAGGACTACCGCATCAGCTACACCACCACCGCCAAGCGTGACGGCAAGGCCCATCCGGTGAACTTCTCGATCAACAAAGTGAAGCAGCAGATTCCCGACTTCACCGCCCCCAGCCTCACCTTCGGGTTGTGGATCAAGGAGAACCTTATCCTCTTCATCGCCCTGTGCGTTGGACTGATACTGGTTGTGCTGCTGATTGTCATCCTTATCAGCAACAAGAAGAAGCAGGACGAGATGGCCCGCCAAGGCATGGTCAACGACATGAACAACGCCCTGTCGCAGTCGCAGCAGGAGATGGAGCGTATGAGACAAGAGCAGCAGGCCAAAGAGCGCGCCCGTGCAGCCGCCGAGCAGCGCAAGGCCAACGAAGCCGAGCAGCAGCGGCTGCAGAGCCTGATGCAGAGCAAGAACCTGTACCCCAGACTGCTGTGTCAGGTCAACGGCCAGAATTACACCTACATGCTCACCAAGCCCGTGTCGACACTGGGACGCAACGACAACAACGACGTGGTGTTGAACAACCGCACCGTGTCGGGTCTGCATGCCGAGATACGTTTCAACGGCAACGGTTTTGAGATTGTGAACCGCAGCCAGTCGTACACGCAGGGCATCATCATCAACGGCGCCTTCTACCAGCAGTCGGCCCTAAAGAACGGCGACATGATCGGTTTGGGCGAAGCCGTTCTGACCTTCTATATGTAAAATACGAGGTTCTATAGAAGCCCCCTTTTTTGGGGGGGAAAGGGCAAAAGAAAACGCCATTCATAGGACCCACCGATAAGCAGCAAGCGGGAGCGCCGCAGCAGGCGGCGCTCCATTTTTCCCAGACAAAGATTCAAGGCCCGACAGCGGGTCGCATACGGAGAGAGCGGTTAGCGGGCCGTGGCAGGATTGGATCCGGCAGCGGTTTGCGACCAGAGAGAAGTTCAATATCCGACACAGGTTCAAGAAACAAAGAATCCATCCAACATGAGTTTGACAACCATCGACAAAAATAATTTCTTCAAGAAAGGAGTCATCGGCAACGTCCGCAAGGCTCAGGAAGACAGTTGTGATTTTGCACCCATGACCGAGAACGGCGACATTTTCGTAGTTTGTGACGGCATGGGCGGACATGTAGGCGGCGCCAAGGCGTCGACGCTGGCAGTGGAGAGCATCCTTGCCTATATGAAAAAGGAAAAGTATGCCAATCCCGTCGAGGCGCTGAACGGAGCCTTGCAGTTTGCCAACATGCAGATATTGGGCTATGCCGACGACAATCCCGAATTTCGGGGCATGGGTACAACGGCCTGCATCGTGCTGATGCAAGGCGACGATGTGTGGGTGGCCCATGCCGGAGACAGCCGCATCTACCTTTATCTGGGCAAGGAGCGGGAGCTGCACCGCATCACGAAAGACCACTCGTATGTGCAAGGGCTAGTGGACGCCGGCGAGATCACCGATGAGATGGCCGAGCACCACCCCATGAAGAACCGCATCACCAAGGCCTTGGGCATCCGACCGGAGTTGACGCCCACCATCACGCCACTGAACCAGCCCATCCATCCCAAGGACGGCGACATCTTCCTGATATGCACCGACGGACTGTCGGGCATGATCAGCGACCGCACCATTGGCAGCGTGCTGGCCGAGAGCACCCCGCTGGAGCAGCGCGGCGAGAAGCTCATAGCGCTGGCCATGGAAGGAGAGATTGTGCACCCCGGCGGGCAGGACAACTGCACACTGGAGCTGATACGCGTGGAAGGCAGCCCATGGAAGAGCAGCCAATTTGTGAGCTACAATCCCCATCCGACAACCCCCAGCAGCGACACCCATTCCCCCAAACCCTCGTGGCTGAAATCGCCCATCACCTACGTCGTCATGGCAGTGCTGGTGGCAGCGATTGTCATTGGCTGCATCCTGATTTCGAATCACAACAAAGCCAAGAAGAAAGCCCAACTGGAGCAAGCCTACTCCGTAGCGGTGACCTCATACAATGCCGCACAAGCGCTATATGAGGCCGATTCGGTCAAGGCCGTGAAGGACAGTCTGAATGTCATCACATGGAAAGACAAAGTCAGCAAAGCCGAGAAAGACAAGCCCCAGAAGCCGAAACAAGCAGAGATGAACAATTATGCCAAGCGCCTGAAGAAAGCCAAGGAGAACTACGACAGCGCCGAAAGCGCCTACAACAAATCCAAAGCCAAATGCGTGAAGTCGAAAGCCGACCGAGACGCCAAACGCGCCGCCATGGAAGCCGCCAAGGAGCAGTTGGAGCAACTGGAAGGGGAGGCAGCCGACCAAGGCAAAGAAGAGAAGGCAAAAGTGATTGGAAGCGTCACAGATCAGGCCAGTGCAATCAAGAGCACCAGCACACAACCAGCAGCCACAAACAACGCCCGCACCCAGCAAGGGAGCAGAGCCAACAACAGTAGTGCCCGCACAAGCCAAACGGAGGGAACAAAGAATGGGCAAGAGCAAATGAAAGGGCTGAAGAAACAAGCTGAAAAGATGATAGCCCAGGAGGGCGACGTATCCAACAGCCAGTCAAAACCCACCCCAGAAGGACAGGACAAAAAGGAAGGCAACAAATAAGAGACCCATTTGCCAAGAAAAACGACAAAACACCATGAGAGTTATCACCTTTGGCCGAGAAGTCGGCAGCGACATAGTCATTAACGATCCATTCGTTACTCGAGTGCACATGCAGTTGGTGCAAGACGACAGCGGAGCCATCAAAGTCGTCGACATGGGGTCGACCAACGGCACCTTTGTCAACGGACGCAGAATAGAGGGAGAGTGCCCACTGAACCCCGGTGACGAAGTGCGCATAGGTCACACCATATTGCCCTGGCAGCAATATTTGAACAGACCCGCCATGAACGGTGCAGGACAGCCCAACCCCATTCTGCGCCAAGAGCAGATAAGCTACCATTCGCAGCCCCCCAAGCGTCCCAACAACAAAGCCGTTTATGTCATTCTGATGTTGCTGCTACTGCTGATAGTGGGAGTGGTGGTATGGTTTTTTGTCAGCAAGGGAAGCGACAAGGAAGCCTCCCCAGCCGACGCCCCAGCCGCGACAAGCGACACCATGGACCCAGAGAATTCGGACGAATGGAATTCAGACGAAGCGCTGAGAGCCTATGAAGAAGAGTGGAACCAAATGATGAAAGAAAACGGGCCCACGTACAAGCGGACGCAGCGAGAGCAAGACTCCATAGACGATCTGCTGCAAAAAGAATTCAGCAAGATCCTGAACGACGTCATCAAATTAGGCAAAGACAAATGCAACGCCTTCAGCAAGAAGATGGGCTGGGGGGAAAATCTGAATAAATCGCAATTCAATGAAAAAGCCCAAAACGCATTCAACCAAGCCGATGAATTAGGCAAGCGGAGAATGATAGACAGCCTGAAAGCACTGCGCAGCTCCGGAGCCACACTCGCCAATGAAGAACAGAAGGCCACACAGCCCAAGAGCAACGCTCAAAAGGGAGACACCAATAAGACCGACCGCAAAGTGACGCCCAATGCCGGAAACGCCGGCAATGGCAACAATGCAAGCAATGCCGGCAATGCAAGCAATGGCAACAATGCCAGCAATGGCAACAATGCCAGCAACAATGTAACCCCTAACAAGAAATAACACCCACCCATCGGAGACAAACCAGACGACCACACTATGCCTGACTACCCGAACATACCCTACTACCATATAGACCACCTGATAGCAGAAGGCGGCACCGCCCGCGTTTATTGGGGCATAGACCTGCGGAGCGGATTTCCGGTGGCCATCAAGGAGCTGAAGATACGTCACCTGTCGAATCCCATCATACGGCAGAAGTTCCGCGACATGGAAGCCCAGCTGTACCTGTACGCCCAGCACCCGCGCATACCCAAGCTGGTGGACTTTATAGACAACGCGCAGAAGAACCAGATGTTCATCATCATGGAATTTGTGGAAGGGCGCAGTCTGGAGCAGTACATCTACCGCCAATGCGGGCCCATACCCGAGGAGCGAGCGCTGCCGTTGTTTCTGCAGGTGTTGGACACCGTAGGGTTCCTGCACCGCATCAAGATACCCCACATGCAGGTAGACAACGGCATATTGCATCTGGACATCAAATCGAACAACATCATGCTGCTGCCCGGCGACAGGGAGATCAAGCTGATAGACCTAGGCATCGCCTCGCGTCTGTCGGACATGAGCAACAGCACCGGATTCGGCACGCCCGCCTACATGCCCCCCGAGCAGTTCGAGAAAGGGCGTTGTGGCAAATACACCGACATTTTCGCCCTAGGCATCATGCTGTTTGAGATGCTGTCGGGCCACCTGCCCTTTGTGTCGAACGAAAGCAGCGGGCGACGCCAGGTGGAGGACATACGCGACAAGATCAAGAACCATCCCACGCCCCAGATGCGCCAGTACTACCCCTTTGTCAACGACGAGTTGCAGACCATTGTGGAACGCGCCCTTCGCAAGCAGCCCTTCGAACGCTACCAAAGTTGCGAGGAATTTGCCCGCGACATAGAGAATTATATGAACCGACACAGAAAACACTTCAAAAGATGAAACCTGTACAAGTGATCACCATCGGCCGTTCGCAGAAGAACGACATCGTCATCAACGACGAGAAAGCCTCGAGAATCCATTGCCAGATAATGCGCTACGACGACGGCAAATACGGCATTGTTGACTTCAACAGTACCAACGGAACATACGTCAACGAATTCCGCATCAACGGCGAGCACATATTGAACCCCTACGACGTGGTGCGCATAGGCAGCACATCGCTGCCATGGCGAGACATGCTGGAGAAGCGAGGCAAAAAAGTCCCGCACCAACAGCCCACCACCGTTTATGGTAGCGGCAACAGGAACAGCACCAAGATTCAACGAGGCAGCTCGACCTACGGCGGCACCAACTACAACGGCAGCATGACGCAGGGCGGCACAGCATACGGCGGTGGTACAGCATACGGCGGCACAGCATACGGCGGCGGCACCAACTACACCGACACCGAAAACGACACCGCAGGCATCATATCGCTGATACTGGGCATCATATCGGTACTCACCGTGCTGCTAATCGTCATCCTGTTCTTTACGGCCGATTTTGGGAAAGCCGCCCAATTACTTGGAGTCAACGTCATAAAATTATTCCCATTATATCTGCATGGCATCTCGTTCAGCACCGGCAAATGGTTATTCATCATCATCGCCCTGTTGACGGGAACCGCAGCCGACTTCGTCACCATCTTCTCGAACCGCAGCCACAGTTCCACCGAATCGTGGGGGCTTACCCTTGCCAATATCGGTGTCACGGTGGGATTCATCTTCCTGCTACTGGCCATTTTTGCCGAGCAGCTGACCAAAGGGATGATACAGATGAATCTGTTTTAAAGATGAAAACGGGACTTCGTCACGAAAACGGAAACAAAAACGAAAACTATATTATATGAAAACCATTACTATTGGACGTAACTCTGACAACACCATTGCATTGCAGCAAGATTTAAAAGCCTCGCGCTACCACTGCACCGTGCGCCAGTATGACGACGGACGCATCACGGTGACCGACAATGGAAGCACCAACGGCACCTTTGTGAACGAACAGCGCATAGCAGGCGAGACACCCATCGGACTGAACGACACGCTACGCGTGGGCGAGACCAACATCGACCTGAGGCAATACCTTGGCGGGCCGATGCCCGGAGCAGGTGGAAACGGAATAGGAATCATGCCCCCACCTTCGAAGGGGCCGTCGCAAGGACTGATATGGGGACTGGTGGGCGGACTAGTCGTGGTGTTGGCCATCGTGGTGCTGTTTGCCACCGGTGTGTTTGACAAGAAGGAAAGCAAGGGCAAGGAGCCCATTGCCGCCGGCGTGACCAACGACCCCAACCAACCGAAGACCACCTCTCCCGTGACACAGACCGCCGAAGTGGCCAAGTCGCAGAAAGAAAACGTTTTGCCCGCCAACTTCGAAGGAACCTGGTCGTGGCAGACGAAGAGCACCTCGTGGGTGGACGGCGAAGAAGTGCCCGACCGCATGCTGTTGCTGGCGCTGACCCAGAAGGGCAACAAGATCACCGGATCCTACTACTCGTGGGACGCCGTGCAGGAAGAGCTGGACGGCTTCGAGTATGAGAACAACACCGTCATCGGCACCGTGGAGGGCAACCAAGCCACCGTCACCTTCAAGAGCGCCGACATGGGCGGCTCAGGCACCGCCACCATCACCTGGAACTCGAAGAGCTCCATCACCTGGAACCGCACCTCGAAGAAAGGAGACTGCATAGTGCCGCAAAATGTGACGCTGAAAAAAATCAACTAAACATTCCAACCAACTCTAAGAAAAATGAGACGAATCACTATAGGCCGATTGTCCACTAACGATGTATGCATTAACGACCGAAGCGTGTCGAGGGAGCATTGCATTCTCATCGTTCACAGCGACGGACGCTGCGAGCTGACGGACTGCAACAGCACCAACGGCACCTTTGTCAACGGCAACCGCATACATGGTACCGTGCCGCTGCAGCCCAACGACTATGTGCGGGTGGGGAACCAACAGCTGCCCTGGCGGAATTACATTTATGGCGATGGGGTTTATGGAGGATCGGGCGGTTCCCATCGGAACGGTGGTTCCAGCATTTCCAGAGGAGCCATCAACACCACAGGAGGAAACAAGAATACGACCGGTCTGATATGGGCCATTGTCGGCGGGCTGGTATTGGTCTGCGTTCTGCTGGTGCTGAGCCTTACGGGCGTCTTCGACGGCGAGGAAACGTCACACGACCCGATGACGGTTGAAGGCAGCAATGTGCCCGGAGAGCAGAATGGCACCAGTCCAAGCAACACCACCACAACGACCTACACCAACGGCAACACCACCACATCGGTCATCAGCAGCCCCGGCGAGACCATGACGATAGTGGACAACAAAAAGCCCTTTGAAGGGGAATGGGAATTCCAGAACGAATGTTATGTTTTTCAGCTGAACCTGTTCCAGCAAGGCGACCAACTGTACGGCAGCTATGGCTATGCGGACAACCGAGGCTATATGGACGACGACCCCGACAATTCGATACGCGGCACCCTGAGCGGCAACACTGCCGCCGTCAGTTTTCACAGTGCAGGACGTGAAGGCGGCGGGAAAGCCACCATAACACTACAATCAGACGGCACACTGAAATGGAGGTTCAAAGAAGCCGATGTTGACAACAACTACCTATTTGACTATATTGTGCCTGATCTATCGATTTTGAAGAAAAAATAGAGGTCGGACGTCGCATCGGGCCGACAGACGACCAAGCACACCACCAACTAAGAAAAACAAATACCCAATGGACGAGAACAACATAAACGAATTCACTGAACTGCAGCCGGGCACCGGATTGAACGGCGGCAAATACATTATTGAAAAGAAGATAGGCGAAGGCGGGTTCGGCATCACCTACAAAGCCATACAAAGCGGGCTGGACCGCCCCGTCTGCATCAAGGAATACTTCCCCGCGGGGCGATGTGTGCGTGACACCTATGCACGGACCATCCACATCCAAGGCATGGACCAAGACAAATTTGAGAAGTACCGCCAATCCTTTGTCAAAGAAGCGCGAACGCTAGCCGGGCTGCGCCACTCCAGCATTGTGGAGGTGATAGACATCTTTGACGAGAACAACACCTCGTACATGGTGATGCCCTTCATCGAAGGCCGTTCGCTGCAAGCCATAGTAGATAAAGAAGGCCCCCTCACCTACCCCGAAGCCGTGAACTACATGGCCCAGATAACCGACGCCGTAGGCTACATACACGAGCGCCACATACTGCACCGCGACATCAAGCCCGACAACATCATGATTACGGCCGACTACAAGGCCATACTGATAGACTTTGGGTCGGCGCGCGAATTTGTGGAGGACAAGACGCAAGCCCAGACCTCGATGCTGACGCACGGCTATGCCCCCACCGAGCAGTACACGACCACAAGCCGCAAAGGATCGTACACCGACATCTACGCCATCGGTGCGACGCTCTACTTCATACTGACCGGCAAGGTGCCCATGGAAGCTGCGGCACGCATCACCGAGCACATGCCCGAACCCCGCGAGCTGCGACCCGACCTGCCCGAAGAAGCCAACCGGACCATCATGAAAGCCATGCAGCTGAAATCGTCCGACCGTCACCAGACCGTCAAGGAATTCATGGACGACCTGCGCAACATACACCCCTCGGAACCCGGGCCGGCCCAAGCCACCGAGGCACCCAAGCCCTCGAAGCAGACAGTCCAGGCCAAGACTGAAGCCGCCCCCAAGGCCCAACAAACCGTCGCGAGCAGCGACGTCAAACCCGCCGGCACGAAAAAGAACAAAGGGTTGATATGGGGACTGGTGGCAGCGCTAGTGGTTGTCGTCGCAGTGGTTGTCGTCATGCTGGTAGGCGGTGGAGACAAGGAAACGACCAGCGCCGCCGCCAACGCGCAAACCCAGTACAAGGAGATGGCCGCCCGCTGCATGTCGCAAATCAGTCTGGGCAGCACCTCCAACACCCAGGAGCTACTCAACGCCAAAGCCCTGCTGGACAGCATTCGGTCGATGGAAGCGCAGTATGGAGCCGAAATTCCCGACGTGTACAACCGCAGCAACGAGCTGAATGCCGCCATAGAGCCCAAGCTGAAGCAAGCCGCTGCCGACTGGGCCGAAGAAGGCGACAATCTGATGAACGAATTCAAGGACTACCCCAAAGCCATAGAAAACTACACCCTCTCGCTGCAGCTGAAGGAAGACCCCGCGGTGCGCGAGAAATTGGAATACGCCAAAAATCAAAAATAAAAAAATAGATTATGATGAAACGAATCATATCATTGCTGGCATGTCTGCTGCTGGCCATAAGTGTGGAAGCACAGGTGGGATACCAGCATTACAAGAACGAAGGCATGAGCAACTATCGTGACGGTCGTTACAGCACCGCGCTGAAATATTTCCGTTCGGCCAAGGCCGCCAAAGACTACGACAAATACAAAACGGACCATTCGGACCTGAACGACTGGATCAAGAAATGCAACATGGCCACGTCGCGCAAGACATCGGGCAGCGGGTCGAACAGCGCAAGCGCTGCCAAAACAGCCAAGAAGCAGCGCATAGACATCACCCGCACCACGGTGACCAATTCCAGTGTGGACGGGCAGTACGGGCTTGACATGCGATGCAACTTTTTCACCCACAACATGAAAGGACGTTCGGGTCGAATCAAATGCACCTTCCTGCGAGGCAACCGCATTCTAACGTATGACGACGGCGAGCAGGAATACGACAGCTACGTGGAGGAGTACAGAGAAGTGGGTGTTAGCGAGAACTTCACCGTCAAGGAAGAAGGCCAGAATTTCACCATCGAGTTGAAGATACCCTATGCCGCCCTGCGACTGGCCTCGTTTGAGAACCAGGAATTCAAGTGCCGGTTTGACATTTACGACGAAGGCGACTGGGAAGTGCCGTTGGCCACAGAGGACAAGCGCTTCACGGTGGAGCCCGTGTCGGTCTTTGTGGACGGCAACACCAACACCAACGTCATCGACGCGCCAGCTGACGGCGGCTACAGCCAGCACAACGTGCGCACCGGCGGCGAGGACTACTACTTCAGTGGCCTGCCCGAATGGTGCCACATTGAGAACAAGACCCCCTCGTCGTTCCGCATCATGGTGGACC
The DNA here is from genome assembly GCA_902793295.1 of uncultured Bacteroidota bacterium. Lineage (GTDB taxonomy): Bacteria > Bacteroidota > Bacteroidia > Bacteroidales > P3 > Colimorpha. Next base: position 45,326 of record CADBDA010000005.1, on the reverse strand, counting down.
GCAACTACAGCACCGAGTTCCGTTCCTGCGAGATAAAGGTGCACACCGGCAAGGTGAGCGACGGCGGCAACAAGGTGCGCTTCATGATCAACCAAGCAGGCGGCGACGGTGACGACGGCGCCCAGAAAGTGCAAGCCACCATCTACCAGCCCCAAATCATACAGAATGTGCTGGAGAACGACGGGCACAAATACATGCGCGTCTGTTCGCGCGTCACCGTGTCGGGCCTGACGGGACGCAAGGTGTACTTTGCCCTCTTCTTTTATCAAGACGACAACATGACCCCGCTGGTGGACGAAGAAGGCAAGACCATCAAGACCTACGATGTGGCCACCGCAGCCTACGAAAACTCGGAATGGAGCGAATGGTGTCTGCGCATAGCCAACAAGGTCTTTTTGAAGGCAGTCAACGCCACCCCGACGATTGTCTTTGACCTGGTGCTGCAGGACGAAGACGGCAATGTGCTGGCCCGCAAGGAAGGGTTCAAAATACAGGCAAAATAAGGAAAGACGAGACACGTCTCCCTTTTCGACCAGTCAATCATTCTCAAAAGAAAAAAAAGAAACAATTACATATTATGCGGATCATCAAGATAGGCAAAGACATTCATAACGATATTGTTATCAATGACGGATATGTATCTCATTTTCATTGTCAGATAATGGACGACGGTTCGGGGCATTACAAGATTGCCGACACCGGATCGACCAACGGCACCTTTGTGAACAATATGCGCATTTACGGAGAGACCCCTTTGAGTCCAACCGATGTGATACGAGTGGGAAACACCACGCTGCCGTGGCAGAGCTATTTTAACAACGGGCATGTTTCAAACGGTGGAAGCTATGGCGACCGAAGCTATGGTGGCGGCGGTTATAATCCGACGCCGAACAGTGGAGGCATCGGCATGGGCATCACGGCACTGAGTTGCGGCGTGGTGGGCCTGTTCCTGTTCCCACTGATATTGGGTATCATCGCCACCATTTTCGGCGGCATTTCGATGCATCGCAAGGAGCGTTTGAAAGGATTGGGCATTGCCGGATTTGTGTTGGGACTTGTCGATATCATCTTGGGCATTATCGTCATTGCCGCTGTCGGCTCCATCATGTGGGAGTTGTAAAAAAACAATGACTCGAACGAAAGCCGATGCTGCCCCATGTGCAGCATCAGCCTTATTATTCATTAACCAACAAGCATATTCATTTCCACGACAGACATAACAAACCATTCGCCCGCGGTGCAACGGGCTGACACTCAAACAACACTCATGAAGAAAATCTTACTGATACTGACCGTAGCGCTGCTAGCCGGGACGGTGGCCAACGCACAGACGCCGGCAAAAAAAGCCCCTGCAAAGAAGGAGCAGACCAAAAAGACCGCCACTCAAGGCAAGAAACAAGACAACAAGGAAAAAGAGAAAAAGGACAAGAACCCGCCGATAGTGCATCCGTCGCTTGGCACCAAGATGGAGAGCGAAGGCATCAGCGTGAAGCTGGTGGGGCGTCGGCAGAACTACGCACCCGGCCACAAGGAGACCGCCGAGAAAGACATCAATTCGCCCAAGTCGGTGAACATACACCCTTCGGGCAAGAAATACTATGTCAACTCGCTGGAGGGCGGCAAGACGGTTGTGTTCGACTTCAAGAGCAACAGCAAGATATGCTCGATCACGCACCGTTTCGGACCGAAAGACGCCAAGTTGTGGGCCCCGTCGAGCGGCCTGTTCGCCTTCACGCACTACAAGAACAATGTGAACAGCTTCATGGGGAAGCCAGTGGAGAGCACTTTCTCGCACGGCGGACGCTACCTGTGGGTGCCCTACTACCGGCGCAGCTTCGACATCAACGCCCAGGACCCCTCGGCGGTGGCCGTCATCGACACGCGGAGCGACAGCATCGTAAGGCTGTTTGAGACCGGTCCGCTGCCGAAGATGATCGCCACATCGCCCGACAACCACTATGTGGCGGTGACCCATTGGGGCGACAATACAGTCGGCGTACTCGACATACACAGCGAAAATATAGAGGACTGGCACTACACCTCCTGCCTGGTGGTGGACTACAAGCTGAAGCTGAACTATAGCCTGACGGAGTCGGTGAACCGCGACGTGAACAGCGGCTACTGTCTGCGCGGCACCGTGTTCACGCCCGACAACAAGTACCTGCTGGTAGGCTGCATGGGCGGCGTTGGCGGCATTGCCGTGATAGAGCTTGCGACAGGCAAATACCTAGGACGCATCACCGGCATGATGTCCAACCTGCGCCATCTGGTCATCAAGAATGAATACATATACCTGAGCATCAACGCAGCAGGCTACATACAGCGCATCAAGTTGGCCGACTTTGTCGACGCCATCGGCAATCTGGACGAGAGCCACAAGAGCTACAGCCTGAAGGGCTGGGAGAACTGCAAGGTACCCGCCGGCGCCCGCACCATTGTGCTTTCGCCGAGGGGCGACTATCTGTTTGCCGCATGCAATTCGGCCAGTTGTCTGGCAGTGGTCGACACTCGCCAGATGAAGCTGGTAGGCACCATACAAGCCGACAGCTACCCCGTGGGGCTGGACATTTCGAAGGATGGGCACTACGTGCTGCTGACCTCGCAAGGAAGGAACAACGGCGGCGGCAACTCGGTGGACATCTTCGAGGTGAACTACAAACCAGTGGAGGATTGAAGATTGAACGGAATTGTGGCTCGGTAAGGGCCAAGGACCCTTTAGGGGCTCTTTAGGATTGATGGGCGGTCCGGAATTTAGAAGCCTTTGGGGATTTCGAGGCCAACCTTTAAATTAACAATTATGGGCATGGAAACTATCAATAACGAATTGCGGCCGGGGACGACGCTCAACGGCGGACAGTACACCGTTTTGGATATTATTGGACAGGGCGGGTTCGGCATCACCTACCGCGCCCGACAGAACAAGCTGAACCGGACGGTGTGCATCAAGGAGTACTTCCTTGACGGTCGCTGCCAACGCAATGCGCAGGACAGCACCATCAGCATCACCGGAACGGACGGCGCCATGTTTGAGCGCTACCGCGAGGGATTTGTGAAGGAAGCCGAACTGGTGGCGTCGCTGCGGCACCCCAATATTGTGGAGGTGATCGACATCTTTGACGACAACAACACCTCCTATATGGTGATGCCCTTCGTGGAGGGGAGCAACCTGAAAACGATGGTGGCACAACGCGGTGCGATGGCATTCGGCGAGGCGATGAATTACATGGCACAGGTGTGTGAGGCGGTGGAATACATCCACCAGCGGCACATTCTGCACCGCGACATCAAGCCCAGCAACATCATGATTACGAACGACTACCGGGCCGTGCTGATAGACTTCGGTTCGGCGCGCGAGTTTGTGGAGGACAAGACGCAGGCCCACACATCGATACTGACCAAGGGCTATGCCCCACCCGAGCAGTATTCGACGGTGAGCCGCAAAGGGTCGTACAGCGACATCTATTCGCTGGGCGGAACGCTATACTACCTATTGACCGGCCAAGACCCCGTGGACGCTGCGGCACGCATGACAGAGCCGATGCCCGAGCCGAGGGAGCTGAACGGCGCCATTCCGGAGCATGTGAACCGCGCCATTATGCGGGCCATGGATTTGCAGCCCCAGCGGCGACAGCAGAGCGTGCGGGAGTTTGTCGGCGAACTGAACGGGCTGACGTCGGCAGGCCATTCCACCGGCGGCACAACAGCGGCCCGGACCTACGAGCGCCAAGGTTTGCACACGGAAGCCGTCCAGAGCCATGAACCGCCGAAGAAAAGCGGCGGCAAGGCCTGGCTGTGGATACTGGTGGGCCTTGGCGGCGGCGCACTGCTGGTGGCGATACTGATGACGGTTTTGAACAGGCCGATCCCGGAAGCGGAAGAGGCAGTTGAAGCCACAGCAGACACCTATGCTGAGGAAGTGGAGCCCATAGCTGAGTTCACATTCGATAGCGAAAGGGTGCGCAATGCCATTGATCGGTTCAGCGAGGCTTATGTCAACGACGATTTCGATGTGATACGACAATCGTACGCCCCCTATGTGGAGCGTTTCCATAACGCATACGGCATTGACCGCGAAGAGGTGGTCGACGACTGCCGTCGGTACAACCAGACGTTCAAGGTCTATTCCAAGCAGAACTACATCCGATGGGAGACCTTCGAAATGACCGATATGGGCAACGGAAGGGCAGCGATCACCTATCTGGAGGTTTACTCGCTGGACCGCGAGGACCCAACGAAACCCGACTATTTCCTGTTGCGGAAGCATATCATCCTCAACAGCGACTATCAGATTGTAAGCATCTATGACGACCAAATAGAGAAAGAGGTGAGAAAAAAAGCGCCAATAGCACAATAAAAGCACACATTCTCAGTTTTTTTTGTAACGGAACCAAGATAACAAATGAAAAAAACATATTTTCTTATTGTTGCCACCCTTCTGGCATTAAGCGGATGCCACCCAAAAAACTCGAAACGAGCTAATTACTACACCAAGATGAGCGACACGGCAGAATACATCTGCCGCATTCAGACGCCATTGGGAACCGACACTATCGCTGTTAGCAAACGATACGACATCCAGTGGCCCACCGGAGCCAGCAAAGAGCTGAAGCAACGGCTGATACAGATAGCCTTTAACGACAGCACCGGCACCGACGACATCAAAACGGTGACGGATCGCTATTTGGACGACATGATGCTGTGGGAAGAAGACACGCTGATTCAGGCAGTGCTGACCGAGGATACCATTCCCTTGTCGATGAATATGAACGAGAGCGAAGTCAGCCTCTCCAGTCTTTCCGGCTTAGGCCTCCAGACATTCCTCATCACCCGCTACAAATACATCCACCCCGGCGCACACGGCATGAATTGGGTAGAGTTTGTGGTGCACGACAGCATCAAGGAGCAGATTGTGGAGCTTACCGACCTTTTGGACACCAACCAGCTGCGTCCGGTCATTGAACGCGCCATCGAGGAGCTGGAAATAAACGAGGAGGTGATGGAATGCTGTTTTGAGCGAGACTTTATGCCGCTGAAACCACTGACACGCAACTTCTACATAGACAAAAAGGATAGGACACTGACGCTCGTTTACCAGCCTTATGAGATAGCGCCGTACGCTTGCGGCACCATGTATGTGACAATGCCCATTGACTGGCTAAGAAAACAGATGAAGCTGACACCCTATTGCAAGGAGTTGTTTGGGATAGAATAAAGTTGATTATCCCATGCGTTTGGGTGCGGGGATCCTATAGATTTTTACTGACTTTCGAATGAAATATACTTTCGCTCTCAGCAGTTTGCTGGGGGCTAAGTTTTTTTTATTGAGGAGTTATTTTTTTGGGGGGGATATTGTTTTTTTTAGATACGGGATGACAGGGTTGGGGTTCGAAGGGAGGAGGGTTGGAAAGGATTCTTCTTTTATTTGGTTACTTTTTTTTCTTTATTGTCTATCAGCATTTCTTCCTTTTATAGTCTATCAGCATTTCTTTTTTCCTAAGCAAAACATGAAGAGCTCCTGTGGAGCTATGAGCCGAAGCCCGAAAAGCCCCTCACTTTTCGGAATGGCTGAGGAGTGCAAATGATTCTTCTTTATTCGGTCAGGGTTTCTTTATTGTCTATCAGCATTTCTTCCTTTTATAGTCTATCAGCATTTCTTTTTTCCAAAGCAAAAAAAGAAACGCTGGCAAAGAAAAAATGCTTTTTTCACGTAAGGAGATTGTCCGCTGCTTCCGGGCGATGGAAATCATCGGCTCAGGAGGCTGTGGCGCAGGAACTCGCAGGTTCGTCGGGTTCTTTTTACTTTTGTCAGTCGGTTTGGGGTTCTGGTTTACTTTTTTACTTTTGAAGGTTATCGCGCTCAGACACCCTGCGACCTTTACAGCCTCCTGCTTGTGATTTCCTATCACCCTCCAGCAAGCTACGGGAGAAGAAGCGTTTTTTGTTAACGGGACGAGTTCTATTTGGGAGTTGGGTTTTGGATACGGGGTGACGGGGTTGGCTTTATTGGTTTTTTCCGCCGTGTTCGGATCGGCGGAGCGCTTTCGTTTTGTTTTTGACGTCGTGTTTGGATGTTGGAGCCGGGTTTGTTATTGTTTTTCAAATAATTGGAGTCGGATTTATTTTTTAAGAGCATTGTTTTTCTTAGGGACGATAGATTTTGTAGGCAGAAAAACAGACATTTCAGTTTTTTTTCGTAAATTTGCATCCTAATTTTGAACCCATCGAAAACACTAAAAGAGAACGTTATGCAGGAAAATAGCACACAAAAGCTGTTCGAAATGATTGTAGGTCCGGTGCTCTATGACAAGGGATGCCCTTACAAACTGATGAAGAATCGGTTGAACGACATCGACATTGACTATTTTGAAGGGATACCAGTCTTGGGCGACAGACTTGACGACTCGCTATGCATTGAACTGAAGAAGCGAATAATGAGCGATTTTACCGAATATGGAAATCAGTTGATTGCTGAAAATTCGGAAAAGATTGTACAAAAAGTGAAATACGAAATCAAAGAATGGCTTGTGGAGCAGACTGACCGCAAAAGCGCATTGGAGCAACTGGATGCGGTGTTCCATCAGATTCATGACTTTACACGGAAGCAGCTGAACTACATACCGGCGCCTTTGTTTACCAAATCGGAACTGAAGGAACTGTATGATGCGGCGTTGAAGGTGACACTGATAGAGCGAGTGACTGGAGGGAATGAAAAGGACGTGATACGCTATTATCATGCGCTGGTATCGCATACCGTTTGGGCCTGTCGCATGCTGACGCGACGTCGTGCCAGCCAGTATCTGATGCAACTGGTCGACGAACTCTCGCGGGAGTATGACATCAACTCGCCATGGGGGACCCATTTTGACGACGAAGCCACCCAACACTTAACAGGAGACTACCGCCCCGAGCCAGCGGACACCCACCACATCGAACTGTCGGTGGAACTGATGCAACTGGCAGAACGGATGGCAGAGAATGTTCATGAGGTCTGGGCGGCCACGCGTCTTGCTCAGGGATGGACCTACGGACCGGAGCGCGATGACAACACCAAGAGGCATCCTTGTCTGGTTCCTTACGACCAACTGCCCGAAAAGGAAAAGGTCTATGACCGCAACACAAGTATTGAAACACTGCGCTTCATTATCGCCAATGGATTTGAGATACGAAAGAAGGAGTAGTAACTGATTGACAACTGACAGTCAGCAGCCCGTCATTATCACTACAAGCAAATAAAAGGCCATCAGCATCTTTTACATCAAACGATCCATTTCCAAAGGAAGAAATCAATAGTTTTAAGTCGGCTGCAGTGTCCAGATAAGATGGGATGTGCATAGATGAAGACCTACGGTCGTATGGACAGCGGCAAAAAACCTTAAACAAAAAATGAAAGAATCGACCATATAATCACATGAAATCCATTGTAACAATTGTATTCTTATTAGTTCTGAATCTTGGATCGATATGCATTGCCCAGATACAAGAAGGGTATGTGAAGACTATAGGCAGGCCCGGAAAGCCAGGGATTGCAGTGGCGCATGCCATTGTACGGATACAGGGATCGCCCAATGCTGTACTTACAGACCAAGAGGGGCATTTTCAAATACCAATGACAGGCAAAAAAGATGGAGACGAGTTGGTCATACTAAGTGTTCAAAAAGAAGGATTCGAGCTGCGTGACAGGGAAGTCTCAGGTCGGAGAAAGGTGTATTCATCTCATGTACCGATCTATATACTAATGGTTAACAGCAAACAGTTGGCAGAAGACAAATCACGTATTGAGGACAAGGCTTATCAGATGGCAGAGGACAACTATCAGAAGCGGATCAAAGGCCTGGAACAGCAGCTCAAGGACAAAGGACTATCCACTGAAAAATACCGAGAGGAAATGGAATCCTTGCAACGTCGCTATGACAGCTATCTTGACATGATTGGCGACATGGCAGACCGATACGCAAGGACTGATTACGACCAACTGGACAGTATTGACCGAGAGATCAATCTATGTATTGAAAAGGGGGAATTGGGAAAAGCCGACTCATTGATACGTACAATCTTTGACCCAGAGACAGTACTGGATAGAAATCATGCTGCAAAAGAGGAGATCCGGAAGCGAATGGAATTCGCACAAAAAAGTATTGACAAAGCGTTGGCTGACAAAGAAGCGCTGAAAAAGGATCAAGAGTATGCATCACGAATAGTGTTTCAGTGTCTCAACCTGTCAAAGGAACATTTAAGGCAAGGGCAGAAAGACAAAGCACTCAGATGTCTTGAACAAGCTCATGACATTCAACAGGCGATCTATGGAGAAGACAGTCCTGAAGCGATCGAGGTACAAAACATCATAAAGACGACAAAATGAAAGCGAAGCAACTGACGATATTATTCTACCTGGCTATATCTGCAAGCCTAACGATATCCGCACAGACACAGGAAGGAATTGTGCGGACTTTAGAACGACCGACACAGACCAGTGCCGTTCTGGAGGGAGTGATCATCAGGATGCAGGGAGGGCATAATGATGTTATCAGTTCAGAAAAAGGGTTGTTCCACTTGCCGATGGACAACAAACACTATGGTGACGGCTATACCCTACAACGAGTAAAGAAAAGAGGATATGAACTAGCCGACCATGGAGTCGTCGGCCGCCGCTATGCATACTCCAACAGCGTGCCTCTAACTATTGTCATGGTATCCACAGCACAGTTGCAGGCAGATAAACAGAAGATAGAGTTCAATGCTTTTCAGACAGTTGAACGCAATTACCACCAACAACTGGAGGCGATGGAGCAACAATTATCAGACAAAACCATCAACGAGGAGACTTACCGTGCCAAGCTGGTGGAATTGCAGCAGCGTCTGGAACGCTACCAAGGGCTCGTAGAGCATCTGGCCGACCACTATGCCCGAACCGACTATGCCTTTTTGGACGAAAAAGAGCGAGTTATAGCGCTCAGCATAGAAAACGGCGATTGGGATTTTGCTGACTCACTACTGTCAACGATGTTTGACCCGACAGGGATATTGGAGCACTATCGTGAAGCATGGGCAGACGCCGACAGGCGACTGGCACAAGGGCAACAATTGATGGACGAGGCACAAGAAGCGCTTCGTGCATTTATTCTCCAGCAGGAAAAAGACGGCGAACGGCTTTATCAGCTGTACACCATCGCCCTTGCACGTTTCGACAACGAAGAAGCCCGCCATTACATCGAAATACGAGCCGCACTTGACACCACAAATGTGGAATGGCAATGTGATGCCGGTTTATTTATTCAACAATACTATCCGCAAGAAAGTGCAGAAGCTCTTACGTATTATCATAGAGGGCTTAGACATGCCAAAACAGAATTCGGAGAAAACAGTGCTATGACAGCATTGTGCTACAACAATATAGCCGGTGTTTATGACAATCAAAGCAATACAAGCAAATACAAGGAATATCTCTTAAAAGCGTCTTCCATCCTTGAAGCGAACTATGGAGACGACTATTATGGTCTTGCGGCGCTCTACAACAATTTAGGCGGCCACCATGCACGAGAGAGACACTATGAGAAGGCATTGGATTATTATTTTAAAGCATTGGGCATCATACAAAAAACCTACGGAGAAAACAATCCGGAAACAGCCATATCCTACAACAATATAGGTTATGTTTACGCTTCAATTGGTGACGATGCCACTGCATTAAAATACTATAAACAAGCGTTGAATATTCTACAAAACATATATGGAGAATATCATTACCCTACGGCTGCCATATACAACATTATTGGCATTCTGTATTCAAGCAGAGGTGATTATTCTTTAGCGCTAGAGAATCATTTGAATGCCAAACGCATATTGGAGAAGACCGTAGGTCTATCCCACCCGGACATGGCTTTAACATTGAATAACATTGGCAACGTATATTCCAACCAAAATGATTATTCTAAGTCTATATCTCACCATCAAAAGGCCCTCTCAATATTGAGAAAGACACAAAGCGAAGCGTCCATTGATATCGCATCAACATACAGCGACATCAGTTTTGTCTATTTCGAGCAAGGGAGATATGAACAATCGTTGAATTATCTGACAAAGGCATATAACATTTTCGAAACAGTATTGGGGAAACACCATCGTACAACACGACTCCACAAATTCATCATCAAAAGAGTCAAGAGGGCCATGAAAAGGAAATGACAGAAATAAAACAAATCGATATTATCAACCACAAAAAATTCATTATGAAGTCGGAAGAATATAATTATTTTGCATTTATCTCCTACAGTTCGCATGATCAGGCTTGGGGGAAGCGGTTGCAGCGGAAGCTGGAAGGTTACCGGATGCCGGCGACGCTGTGCAGTGAACGGGGATGGGAACGGAAGCCCATCAATCCCGTGTTTTTTGCCCCGACTGACATACAGCCCGGCGGACTGACAGCAGAGTTGCAGGAGCGGCTACGTGCATCGCGGCACCTTATTGTCATCTGTTCACCCCACTCGGCACAGTCGGAATGGGTTGGCAAGGAGATTGAATACTTCCATTCTTTGGGGCGCACGGCCAATATACACTTCTTTATTGTAGACGGGAGACCCCACAGCGGCGACCCCGAGACGGAGTGCTTCAATCCGGTGGTTGAGCGGCTGGGGTTGCCCGAGATACTTGGTGCCAACATTCATGAGCCGATCTACCGCTGGTCGTGGTTGAACAAGGAACGCGCTTATGTGCAGCTTATTTCCAAGTTGCTCGGGGTAGAATTTGACTCCATCTGGCAGAGACACCGGCGGCGGATGGTGCAACGGACGGTGGCATGGACCTTGGGAGGCATCGCAATAGCAGTGGCGCTGGCATTCACATGGCACGCCAACCAGCAATTCGACAGCGAGATACGGCTGACGGAGGCCTCTCCACGCAATGCAGCCCTGCCGCCAATGGCCGATGCCGTAGTCACCATCACCTTGGACAACGAGACAAAAAGCGACACCCTTCGCACCATGAAGACATCAGTGGTGTTTGCCAACCTCCCACACCGGTACCTCAAGGAGTCGGTACATATCCAAGTGACCAGCTACGGTTTTCTTGAGACAGATACGGTGATGCCGTTGAGCAAGGCTGTCGAACTGCCGATTCGGCGCGACCCAGAGGTCTATGGAGCTTTCCGATTCAAACTGTGGAATCCGATGACAGAAAAGAGCTATCCGCAGGTGGCGGTTACTGTTGAGGGCCATCAATTTGTTGCCGACGATAGCGGCTACGTCTATGTCAGACTGCCACTAGAAGCACAACGAGAAAAATACCACATAACAGCCAGCGCACCGAAAGTGGACGACACACTTAGCGTGCCATGCGGTCCGGACGCAGTAATAACCACAAACGAATAACACATACGAGATGAAAAAAATACGACAGTTCATATCCAAGGGCATGTCCAACACGAGTGCCACCATGATATATGCCATGGCGATTGTGACCCTTGTCTTTGCATTTGCCTTGATTTTCAAGAGCAAATTCATAGCGGACATGCTAAGTCCTGTCGGACTGAAGGCCTATTTGTATGGAGAAGCAACAGGTCACAACGAGTGGCTTTCCATCGCGGCATTCGCCATTGGGACCATTTTGTTCTCGGGCTTTTTGGTGGCACTGATCACCAATTCCTTACGGACACTTGGTGACCGATACACCGACGGCACACTCAGGAAATACGCATGGAAGAACCATGCCCTGTTTCTCGGGTACGACGACATGATGATCGGCACCTTAAAGGAGGCCTGCAAGAACTATACGAAAGTGGTTGTTGCCGTTCCCAGCGAGGCACGGCAGATGCGCTCCATGCTGTGGAACCTGCTACCGCACTTTACGAAGAAGATAGACGTAGTGCAATGCAACCGCACAAGCAAGGAAGACCTGACGGACAAGGCCTGCGTATTGCAGTCGGCACGCATATTCATCATCGGCCATTCGGAAGAGCCCACCCACGATGCCACAAACATGAAGTCGCTGGCTGCAATCGCCGCCATGTGGCACCAGAAGGAGACCCACGACAAGGGAGCAGAAGTGCCTGTGCCGCAAATCATGGTGTATTTGCGCAACCAATCGACTTTTTCGCTGATACAGCAACAAGGCTTCCATGCGGGAAACCTGTGGGGACTTATCGAAAAGGCCGATGTGACAAAGGAAGTGGCGAACTCCAGGCAACGATTCATGGACAAATACTGTGAGTTCTTCAATTTCTATCGCAGCAGAGCCATCGAACTGCTGTCGGAGAACGACGGGCTGAAACCCGACTGGCATTCGGAGAAGAAAAACCTGTCGGTAAAGGAGTATGCAGACAAAAAGGTCCATCTGGTCGTCATCGGTATGACAGAGATGGGCACCGCCATTGTTCGGGAAGTCCTCAAGTTGGCACACCCGTCGGGCGAAGGGACGAAATACCGCATAACGATGGTCGACGACAGAGCCTATGAGGAGATGCACTATTTCATAGGCAGAACCAAAGAGCTGTTCAAGAGAGGCCACTACGAGTTCCACAACTACGACGAGCCGGACAAGGACTTTACAATTGTCCCCACACAGGATTTGCTTGACGTGGAGTTTGAATTTGTGCAGTGCGATGTGGCACATCCGACGCTCACCAAGAATCTTACAGAATGGGCATTGGGAGGAGAGGAGCTCCTGTCGATAGTTATCTGCACCAACCTTTCGCCCAAGAACATGGCCGTCGCACTCTATTTCCCGTCGGAGCTGGCCACTGGAGAGCATGCGGTTCCCATCTGGGTCTATCAGAATGGTGACGACAGCGTGAGTCTGCTTGACAACAAAGCATACACTCATCTTCACACTTTTTCCATCAACGACCATGAGGTCTACGATACCGCCACATCGCCACGATACAGACTGGCAAGAAACATTGCCCAATACTACGACAAGCACTATGGCGAGAGCGCCACACCAAAGTCGTGGGAAGAGACCGCTTCGCCCGACCGTTGGTCGTCGATATACAATGTGCTCTCCATGGGCATCAAACTCAGGAGCATCGGCATCCCCTCATTGAACGAAGACTTCACGCTACACGACGACAATCTGAAAAGGACCATCGACATTGTTGAACACAACCGATGGGTTGTCGAGAAACTGTCGTCAGGATTCATCCCGACCGACGACGCACAGCACAAAGCAGTCATTGAGGAACTTGAACGATGCATAGCCGAGTACCCCAAATGGAAGAATCTCAACGAACACCGACACGAGCTGGAGAACCGACGGGAGTATTTCAAGGAACTGAAGAAAGGTACGATTGTGAAAGGTATAAAGATACACGACGACATACGAAACTACGAAGACCTGTCGGAATACACCAAGGACAAGGACCGCATCATGCTAGATGCCTATATCGCATCCATCAATAATGCCAACTGATTGCCTTTTGAGGCTTGGGGAAGGAATGGGGACATGCGGGGAGGTCGGAATTGAGGTGAACAAGGAGAATGAAGCACCATGTAAATCCGACCCCGAACGACGTATTTCTTTGGATTTTTATAATTTTGCATTAATTATTTCTTTGGATTTTTTCAGATTTTAAAGAATTATTTGTTTGGATTATTTATTTTTCTTATTTTTGCAGTCTGTTAAGCGCAAACGGAATGTATTACGAACGAATAATAGATCAGTATCTTAATGAATGGGCAGCACGTCCTAATCATAAGCCCGTGCTGCTACGTGGTGCCCGACAAGTAGGGAAATCCACAGCTGTCAGACATCTGGGTGAACAGTTCAAGTATTTTGTGGAAATCAACTTGGAGAAACAGCCCGAGTACAAGCCTCTGTTCCAGCAGAACCTCGATGTGAAAAATATTGTACCTCAAATGGCCGCCATGTATGGCACACCCATTTTACCTAAAGAGACGCTTTTATTTATCGACGAGATACAGGATTGCAAAGAAGCCATTATGGCCCTGAGATATTTCAAGGAAGATATGCCCGAGTTGCATGTCGTTGCAGCAGGTTCGCTACTGGAGTTCGTTTTGGATGACATCCCGACATTTGGTGTTGGGAGGATTCATTCGATGTTCATGTACCCTATGACATTCGACGAATTCCTCCTTGCCTGTGGCGAGCGACTACTGATGGAAGCCCGCAATCAAGCATTGCCGTCTACGCCATTGCCGACGCCATTGCACGACAAACTTATCAGGCTGTTACGCACCTTCATATTGGTAGGCGGCATGCCGGAATCCGTGGCAAAATGGGTGGAGACGCATGACTACTTGCAATGTCAGGAGATACAAGACGATATCGTCAGCGGTTACGAAGCCGACTTTCCAAAATACAAAAAGAAAGTTGACCCACAGCTGCTGAGGATGACCATGAGGAGTGCTGCCCAACAGGCCACCAAGAAGTTCATGTATTCACATGTACCTGGCGAATATAAGACGCTCGAAGTAAAGAAAGCCCTCGACCTGCTCATCAAGGCCAACATCATCATCCCCGTCACCCACACCAACTCCAGTGGTCTGCCGCTTGGCGACGGAAAAGATGACGGAGTGCGCAAGTTGCTCGTGTTGGACACCGGACTGATGCTGCGATTGCTGAATATGGCGATGGGCAACGTCACAGAGCTGACGACACACATCCTTACCGCCACAGCGGCCGACTTGGTGAACAAGGGTCCGATGGCAGAGATGTTGGCAGGGCTCGAACTCCTTCACTATTGCACACCCAACCTACAGCACGAGCTGTTCTACTGGCAGCGCCAAGCCAAGAACGCCACTGCCGAAGTGGACTACGTGCTGCCCAACGAGACACATATTCTGCCATTCGAGGTGAAGGCAGGCATTCAAGGGGGCATGAAAAGCCTCTGGGACTATATGCGCGAAAGGAAACTGTCACAGGCCATCCGCTGTTCCTTGGAGAATTTCGGCGAGTTCGACTATATCGACGACAAGGCAAACAACGCTGTCAGGCATGTGAGCATCTTCCCGCTATATGCCATAAGAATGGTAGGGGGACAATAATAACCATAAGGAAACGAAAACAGAAAGTAGCAGCCCTTCGTTGGAACAAGAGACCCATAGAGAAGGTGATGGCCCAATATGAATGAATGGTCGGATAAAATAATAAAACGATGAAACTATACAGTGATATAGAACGAGCAATTCGCATACACACATCATCGATACAAGTTCCTGACGGAACATCCCAATACGAAGTGTATCAATGCATCAGAATTATAATGCGCAACAATCCTGACATATTTTGGTTTTCACACCAATGGAATTATTCAGAGGACGAACATGCCATCATATTTCACTACACAATCGACAAGGAAAGATGCATTACGGCACAAGAGCAAATCGAAGATGTCGTACAGCAAGACTTCCAAATCAAAGCAGTTTTAGAGTTATCCCCATTGAAACAGGCGATGTATGTCTACAAATGGTTGGGCCAGTACTGCAAATACAACGTTTTTTCAGCTTTCAACCAAACCATTTATAGCGTATTTGTCTGCCGCAATTCTGTTTGTACAGGTATTGCCAAAGCCGCACAATATCTCTTCCTTCGACTAGGCATTGAGAGCAAACTGGTGTTTGGTAACCTGCACAACAGTGCAAAAGGCAGTCGTCATTGCTGGTTAGTTGTGAAACTGGAGGGAATATGGTATCATTTCGACCCAACATTTGCCATCCCAGAGATTAGTGATATGCTGATTCAGGCAGGTATCGACCCTATCTTTGGAGCCGATGGCCTAGTATACAATTATTTTTGTTGTGACACGTCAACCATCAAGCAATCACGTACTATCGAAGATGAACAAGAACTAGCGGATTGCCATAAAACAATCGACCACAAAACGTTACACAAAATCAGAACAAATCCGCACAGAGTTATCGTCCCCGAAGCACTAGGAGAACGAGGATGTTTGCTAAGCCAATCCGGAAGCTCGGCTGAAGTATATCTATGGCATTCCGAAAGTGATCAAACTATTGTAAAAATATATAAAAATGACCCCACTCATGAATTACTGAAGCATGAATATGGTATCATGAAAGAAATGGCAGCGGCCAAAAGTGTTCTACATGTCTATGGGATGACAGAGAGTCTGAACGGACTTATTCTAGAACAGGCCACACCTTTGTCAGACCTTTTGTGCAGCCACTATTACACCTTGTCTGCAACCGATTTCTGCAAACTTTTGTCAGATGTTATTGAAGGTTTGAGCGACTGCCTCAGACATGGCATATATTATCGTGATATTCATATAAACAATATATACAGGACTTCAGAAGGACGATATGTACTAGGAGATTTTGGCAGTTGTAAATGGATTGGCCGAGCGAACCCAACAAATCAAGGAGGCATAGCCAGTCCATGGTATGCTGCTCCAGAGACGATGAAGAATGGTGATTTCGATGAACGATCCGCCACATACGGGATTGGAATGTTGGCTTATTTTCTACTCAACGACCTCTTTCCACCCCTATGGAATGAATTTGGGTCAAAATCCTTGAATCATAGGTTAGAAGGAAACAATCTCCCCTCACCTAGCCTATTAAAGAAGCCGACACATATATTTGGCCAAGAATTAAATGCTGTTGTACAGAAAGCCACATCATTCGAACCTTTAAAGAGATATCAGACACTCAACGAAATAAGAATAGCCATCAATCACTGTTTAAATCTGGCAGAACCCAATGACTATCTGCTAATTGATGGTGGTTCGTCGGAACGGTTATATGGTTTTGACCAAAGGGAACCATCTGACAAGAACAGTCATGAAATAAATCATGATTTCCATTCAACATGTCAAATTCACTCAGACATATTGGTATCGAACGGAGAGAATTATGTTCGAGATAGCAACTTGAATTCTATCACAAAAGAGAATGCAAACAATGAGGGCCCTCGTCACAATAATGATTTGTATGCAAAAGAATTGGAGTATTCGAACCCAAACAGAGTATGTTTCGGGGAGGATTTTTCAGATATTGATTTTGATTCCCCTGCACAATCCTCCATATCACCAAACTGCAGCATACCATTCCCTATATACGGCGCGTCATCTGCCCCCCCCTCAAGGGAATCTCGCATGGAAGGCACCTTGAGACGCAATCGTATTGATGACTTTGCGACTAGCATACTCCCCTATCCATTCAGAGACAGAACCCCTGAAACATATCAACCTGAATATAAGGAAACAGAATCTAATAGGAGCAAATCAGAAGCATCCCTATGGTCAAGAATTTGGAAGAAGGACGGGAAGAAACCCCAAGAGGGAACCAATGTATATTCTTCGGTGTTTGCCCCAGCAGAAGTAAAGCAGAAAACGCACATGTTAGTTCAAGTATTTCTGCACCTCTATGAAGAAACGGAGATGGTTAAGTCATTGGCACAAGAAGCACAAAAAGATGCAGAACGAAGAGGATATATACCACTTCAATGCAAACTGAAAACAGGTGATGAAGTGACCATTCAGTTGGACATCTATGGTGAGACATTGTTAATGACATCAAAAGAGAAACTTATCTGGCAGGGTAGATTTACAAAATGCACCTTTGATTATTTAGTACCCAAAAATTTGGAAGAAGACGAACTGAGCTGCAAGGTTACTCTCACCATCAATGGTTTACCCATAGGCGAGATGTATTTTATCACAAGGATAGTCGAAAAACCACGACAGCTAAATACGAATATAAATGTCCACAAATACAATAAAGTGTTCCTATCTTACGCTCATAAGGACGAAGCACAAGTCAGATCGTTCCATGAAGGGTTGAATTTGGCCGGCATCGATAATTTCTTTGACCGGAACTACCTAAAGACCGGTGACATATTTCCCCAGGTGATACAGGACTATATTAATTCGGCTGATTTGTTTGTTCTTTTCTGGTCAGAGAACGCAGCCGAGAGCGATTATGTAAGAAAAGAGCGATCACAGGCGCTTAAGCGGGCTTTTCCTCAGGTGAAGCCACAACATGAAGCCAGACTCACCATTTACCCCCTGAGCATCGAGCCACGAGCAGCACTACCAGGCGACATGAGGGATTACTATCATTTTGGAGAAATATAGACACCGAATTCACTCATGTTTGATATGGGACGTGTGTATGGTGCTTGTCGGATTACACGTTTTGACTAAACATTCTCGAATGTCAAAAAAAGTTTGTATTTTTGCAACGAGAAAGCGTGTGAGGGGACGGAGACGATTATCGCAAAAAAACATGTGCAATGACACAGAACGGAACAGACAAGAAACTGATTGTGGGGAATGCTCCCATTGCGGATGATATTGTCCGACAGGCGCATCCGGCTGAAGTCGACTTTGTCGGGATGGAAGACAACGTTGACCTTTCAGCTTACAGCGACGTATTTATACTTGGCGACGGTGATGATTGCGACAGACCGGAGGAGCATGACAACCGCAGCATCGGCTGGCTACTGCGACAGGCGCACAACACACCCCGACAGGCACGTCCGGAAAAAAGCCGGTGCCACCTGATGCTGCAAAGCGTTGACACCTTCACCTACCTGCAGCGCAACAATCTTGCTGCAGCGATTGAAGAACGCTTCGCCGTTTTCCCCTTCCACATGGGCAACGAATGGAGCCTCAAGATACGGCTGGACCACAGTCCGATAACCATCCAGAGCCAACAATTCGCCCACCTTGTAATTTTTGGACTAGGGCAGATGACCCAACTTGCCGCGGTGAACATGTGTCTGCAATGCCACTTTCCGAACCACACCCGAAACAACCAACTGCGCACACGCATCACAGTTGTTGACCGAGAGATAGAAGCATGGCAGCAACAAATCACCCAACAATACCGCCACCTGTTTGAGAACTGCCACTACCGTGTGATCGACACGGCGCAAAAGGAGATGGTCACCTATGAACATCGACCTGAAAACTTAGACCATCTAGGCGACTTTGTCGACGTGGAATGGGAATTTGTCAAGGCGGACATCGCCCATCCGGCGATACAGGCGAAGCTCGCTCATTGGGCCACGTCGCCCGCGCAGCAGCTCACCCTACTGCTGGCCCACAACGACACGATGCACAACCTGCGCCTGGCATCGATGCTTCCAGCGGCCCTAGCCATCCAAAAAACGCCCATCTATCTGAACACCCACGACGACACGCTTCTGCAAGCCACCATACCATCGGCCGACAGCCTGAACCTGAAGGCGATAGGCATGCACGACAGCGGTTACGACATACACCTGCCATACGTCAAGATGGCCCAAACCGTCAACTACATCAACACGCTCTGCTACAACGACAACATTGCAGGATGGACCGGCAGGCCCCTGTACGCCGTAGAGATTGACAAGGAAGAATGCAAAACACTATGGGACAAGCTATCAGCATTGAAGCGCACCTCGAACATCTGCAACGCGCGCATGCTGCCCATCAAGATGCGATCCATCGGCATTGACGAAAACGACTGGGACAAATTCTACGACATTCCCCAGCAGACCATCGACGTCATGGCCCAAGTGGAGCATAACCGATGGTCGTGTGAGGAGTTGCTGCTCGGTTGGCGTCCCTGTACGGCGGAGGAGCAACGCCTAGTGGAACAAGACGTACACCAAAAAAGCAAGTTGAAAGAAAAGAAGATACACTATGACCTGCGCACATATGGCGACTTGCGGTCCGACGAGACAGGACGCTCTGCAGCCATCTACGACATCTGTCTCTCGGCCGCCCTGCCACTGATAGCCGGAGCCGCGACAAGCGGACAGGACCTCTAACCTCTATCCAACCAACAAAAATCCAATTCCATGGTCTACTACACCTTACGAGTGCGCGGGCACTTCAGCAACCTGCATAGCGGCGACACACTGCAAAATGCCGCAAATCCGCTGACCATAGGCAGCACAGCCGACAGCGACATCCGGATGGAAGTCGACAAGGAGAACCCCGTGCCCCACTATTACGCCACGATACTGCCCCGCAAGGACGGCGAAGGCTGGCTTCTTGTGAGACGCAGCGATGAGGCCACGATAGCCATTGCCGGAAAGACGCCGCTGACCCACGCCTGCGAATTGACCGACGGCGACGTGATACAGATAGGCCGAAATGGCGAAGAAATCACCTTCCGCACCCATAGCGACAACAAGTATACAGCCACCGACATCACTACAGTGCCCCGCAACCGCAACGGGGTGCTCTATGCCGCAAGTCTCACGCTGATAGCCCTGGTTGCCATGGTGGTGGTGTGGCGAGCCAATGCCAAAAGCGAAGGGCTAGATTTGCGTGCTGTGACCGCCGCATGCCAACCGTCGGTCTACATGATCAAAGTCGACAGCGTGGCATGGGTAGCCGAAGCCACAGACGGCAGCGAGGAGACGCTTGCCGTCAACATTCCCCAAGCAGGCGCCAATGTTGTCGGCACCGCATTCCTGACGAACGACGGCAGGCTGGTGACCGCGCGCCACTGCATCGAATACTGGCTTGCGGAGCCCGTACGGATGGACACCCGGGTGGCCGAGCTGTCGGAAGACGACATTGTCCGGTGGGCCGCCGAAGCAGAGACCTACAACTACGAGCACGACGGCGACGGCAGCAAGCAATGGCTACGTTCATACTGCAGTGTCTACCCCCTCGACGCCCTGAACGGCAAGCCCATTTACACCTTCACCTCGACCGACAGCACTGTGACCATGGACAAAAGCCGTGACGCCCTGATACCACTTGACGACTTCACCCGATGCTACTATTGGCGCACGACCACGCCCTACTTCAACCGCCGTGACATGGAACTCGGCGACTGGGCCACCATCGAAGTGCCGATGCAAGGCAACCTGAAGCCAGCACCCAAGGAAGTGCTGACGGCGCTGACCTCCAACACCCCCGTAGCCTTTATCGGCATGATGGAAAGCGAGCGAGGTCCCATGCAAGCGGAAACCGTCGGCGGCGACATACAGATATGGAACGCAGCGCACATCGGCGAAGAAGACATTGTACATAGCGGCAACATCACACACGGATTCTCGGGAGGGCCCGTCATCGTGAAGCACCAAGGCAGCTACTGGGTGATAGGCATTGTGAGCCGCGTTGACAAAGTCAACGACGGCCTCACCATGTCCGTACCCGTCACCGAAATCAACCACCCCACAAATCCCAAGCAGCAATGATAACACTCGACGATATAGCAGGCTACTGCACCGAAAAGACCATCTGGACCCTACTGAAGGCACTCGCCATGCGGTTTGAAAGCCAAGGGCCGGTGAAGATAGAAGCCAAGGACGTGACGCTAGGAGACGACGGCATCGACCTGAACGGAGAGCCGAAGCCCTGTACAGAAGCCGAAGCCGTTTGGAGCCTTGGTGCGCTGGCCAATCACCTTTCGTCAGGCCACCCCGTTTTCGGCGGAAAAGGCCCTGCCTACCAAGCGGCGCACCCCACCGTTCCGCTGCCTGTGCTGCGGCGCGAACACAGCACGCTGACCCCCACGGTGCAAGACTGTCTGCGCCACGAAACCGACAAACGCATCAGTCTCCACGAAATCATACAACGCGCCGACAGCGCCCTTGCAAAGAAAGAAGACGCCGCCACGATTCAGCAAGCAAGCGCCGCAAGTACCGACCGATCGACAGCCCCCCTACCCGACCCGTTGAAAGAAGCTTGGCCCGAAGCCTTCAGGCATCTGGCGACCCTACTGCTGCTCATCATCGCGTTGACATGCAGCCACAACCTCCAAGCGCAGACACCCGACCAAAGCAACGGAGGCAAGCTGACCGAGACAGCGCCCAAGGACGCCTTTCTGCGCCGATATGTCGACATTGTGTTCAGCCTCAAACAACCCAACCGCAGCCAAGCCGACTACCGACGCGTTGTCGACACGCTAGCCTCGCCCCGCTATCCCAAAATCGCGTTGCTGGACGACATCGGCACCGACCCGTCAGAGTACCGAGGAGCCGCTGCCAATCCCTTCCGGCTCTCCTCCGTCGTCGTGCAAGCCTACGAGCGCCAGCAAGGAGTGGAAAACAGTCGTGGCTACTACTACGACAGCCGACAGCGCGGCATACACTATTCCATGATAGAAAAAAGCATCTCGGCACGCAGCAAAGCCCAATACAGCATACGGGAGCACAGCGGTCGGCAAGAGATTGTCATCATACCCTTCCGACCCGACCAGCGCTATGAGATTCACATCTACTGTCGCGGCCAAGAGATCAAAGGGCAGTTAGCCATGAAGCCCGACAAATACCATCATTACACCCTAACAAGTGTCAATACTGACGAAGAGATAACCATTGTCATCGACAACCAGTCGGCAAGCCCCCTCTCCTTTGCCATACTCAACTACAACGCCCGTAAGAAATAAAGCCATCCGCACCAAATGAAGAAAATCGTCCTCATCGCACTACTTGTCCGCCTTGTGCTGCCGCTGGCCGGTCAGGATTTCGTTGGCGGAGTGCGCCACTGGCAGCAAGAGCAGCGCACCATTCTTGCCACAGAGACACCAGAGCAACTGAACCCCATCAAGTTCGAGCACTACCTTGACGCACTACGAAGCGAAGCCGAATGCCACTATATGCTCGACAATTATGTGTCGTTGCTCCAATGTGCAGAACGCTACTGGAAGCTGCTAGAGCAGCGTGACGACCTAGACGAAGAGGTCGTCGACAACCTCAAATCATACGGATACAAGATGTTCGGTTCGTACTTCTACGGCCAATCTGAAGACGACAGTGCCTTCTACTATGCACAGAATCTATACGATCTGGCGCTAGAAAACGCCGACCCCTATGACTACCGGCACCTCTGCGTGCTGCACCGCGAGATGGCGCAGTTGTATTACCGCAAAGCCGTCCAGCGAGACGATGCCGCCCTGTTCCGCATGACCTACAGGGAGTTGCAAAAAGCCACTGAAGCCCTGTCACACGCTGCCGCGCCATTCAACAACGACACCCTGCGTGCCACGCTGTTGTCTGAGAGCGCCATAACGCTGGCCCGCATGGCCGAGATACGGAACGACAGTCTGACCTCGTCCAAGCAGCTCAAGGCCGCCATCGACACCGCCGAAATGGCCCTACGCCTATTTCCGGCGGGGACGGACATGCGCCACGAACTGCTCCGAAAGAAAGCCAAGATACTGATGCTTGCCGCCGAAAGCGCCATGTCGCAGTCCCGCACAGCCATAGAAGACATCGCAGTGACGACGCTGTTGACAGAGGCCAACAACATCTACCGCCAATATTTCAATCACCAAAAAAAGCAGCTGCCAGCCACCCTGCACCGGCTGCACGACCTGAAAAGCACCCCCGAGCAACTGCGGCAGATGCGAGAGCAGCACTGGCTCACCATGCGCAGGCTCCTGACCGACTGCGGCCGCCTTGAAAACCTCGACCCGGCGCTGCTTTACGATGTCGCCCTTTTCAGCAAGATGCTCCTTCAGGAGTTACCCACCGACAAGAAGCAGCTGCCAAAGACACCGACATGGGCCGATGTGCAGCGCAAGCTGGGCAAGGGCGATTGTGCCATAGAGTTCGTAACATACGAGAAATACGGGCGACAGCACCTTGCCGCCCTCACGCTGCATAACAGCGGCCGTCCGACATTCGTATACCTCTACCCTATTGACGAAATACTTGCCACGACACTCTCCGGATACACCCTCGACGAAGCCCTGTCCGTCAACAGCAGTGTCCTCAAAGACCTCATCTATTCCGACACCGTCCTCCCCAGACTGGTATGGCCGTCCCAACTCCTTGAGGCCATCGACACCACACAGACGGAGCGCATCTTCTTCGCACCCGACGCCTTCCTTCACCGACTGGCGATAGAATACCTCTGGCCCGGAGCCGAGGCGCCAAAACTCTACAGGGTCACCTCCACCCGCCGACTGACCGATTCCCGTCCCACCCGCGGAGCCACGAGGCCCATACTCCTTGTAGGCCACATTGACTACGACCACCCATCCACAAGTCCGGCGATACCCCAACAGACGAACGACACACTCGCCCACACCTTTTTCAAATCCGTCAATTTCAAATTTGATTCGTTGCCCTGGACGCAAAACGAGATTGACAGTATAAAGGAATCGCTGCACGACGTCAAGTCGACCACCATCCTCAGTGACACTGCCGCCAACGAATACTCCTTTCGGCGGAGCGCCCCCGGCAACAAGATCATCCATATCGCCACACACGGAATCTGCGAAGCCCTGATAAGTCCCGAAACCGATCTCAAACCACAAGAAGCCGACATTGCCATGTCGCTGTCCGCCCTTGCCTTTGCCGGAGCCAACCAGCTGGACGCGGAGACGTCGCCCTACGACGGCATCCTCACCGCCAATGAGTTGTCGCAGCTGCCCCTGAACGACGTGGAGCTCGTGGTGCTTTCCGCCTGCCAATCCGCCGAAGGGATGCTGACCGACGACGGTCTTTTCGGCTTGCAACGCGGACTCAAGAATGCCGGCGTCAAGACCCTCATTGTCAGTCTGTGGAGTGTAGACGACCGAGCCACCGCACTGCTTATGAGCCTTTTGTACAAGTACATGCAAGACAACGACATCCATACCGCCTTCGACAAGGCCCGGCAGGAACTCAAGCAGCAAGAAACCACACGCATGCGGTTTGATTCGCGCCGTTTGAGCACCGTACTCTACACAGAACCCCAGTTCAAGCCCCGACACTACGATGCGTTTATCATGATTGATGTGTTGTGAAGACAACAGGCCGACAGGGTTGAAGAGCTCTTATTAATCATAATCAACAACTTATCCAATTATAATTATAACATTTTTATTGATTTTACGTAAAAATATCACTTTACATTGTTCCAATTGATTCTCGTTTGCAATATATGACCAAAAAAATACTATTTCTACTGTTGATGATTGTGCCGCTGATCGGCCAGGCGCAGAACCAAAAAGGTTATGTCAAGACCAAAGGGCGCATGGTGGATGGCAAGTATTTGGCCGGCAAAGGGTTGCCAGGTGCCACCGTCACCCTGGGAGGCAACCAGCACTATGGTGTGCAAAAAAGCGACGGTTCCTTCTCCTTTCCTGTGACTGCAAAGGCTTTCACCATTCGTGATGTGTCGAAGAAAGGTTATCAGCTTGTGGATGCCGACCTCATGGGCAAAACCTTCCAGTATTCCAGCAACCCTGTCTACCTTGTCATGGAAAGGCCCGAGCAGCAGTTACAGGACCAACTAGACGCTGAGAAGAAATTACGGCGCACCATGCAACGCAAATTGGAAGAACGTGAGGACGAGTTGGATGCGCTGAAAGCGGCGCACAAGATTACCCAAGAGGAGTACCAACTAGCCAGACAACAACTCTATGTCGACCAAAAGAGAAACGAGAAACTTATTGCCGACATGGCGAAAGAATACGCCCAAATGGACTATGACCAGATGGACGACCTGAACCGGCGCATCAGCGACGCCATTCTCAACGGACGCCTGACGGAAGCCGATTCGCTGTTGCGCAGCAAAGGCGACATGGCAAGCCTTATTGAAGAGATACGCAAAGAGCAGCAGGCCGAAGCACGAAGGGAACAAGAGATAGCGCAAGAGCAGCAAGCACTTGCCAAAGCCAAAGAAGGCACCCAAAAGAAGCTGGAAGATGCAGCATTCGTTTTAGAAAAGCGGCATGAACTCTGCAAGCTGAACCAGAAGTGGGACTCAGCAGCCTACTATATAATCCTCCGCGCCGAGTTGGACACCACAAATGCCACATGGCAATTCAATGCAGCTTTTTATTTTCAAAGTCAAAAACAATACAATCAAGCGGAGAGATACTATCTGAAAGCCTTGAAACTATCCCGTCGACTGGCTCAAGCCGACCCACAAGCCTACGAGAATGCATTAGCTTCGGCACTCAACGGTCTCGGCGCCACTTATTATTTCACACAACAATTTACTAAAAGCGAGAAGAACTATCTGGAAGCATTGGGAATCTATCGTCGATTGGCTCACGACAACCCACAAGCCTACGAATCCAGTTTGGCTATGATTCTTATAAATCTCGGTACTCTTTACCGCGATACACAACGTTTTACAGAAAGTGAGAAAACCGAACTGGAAGCTTTGGAGATCTATCGTCAATTGGCTCAGAACAACCCGTTAGCCTACGAACCCGATCTAGCCATGACGCTTAACAATCTCGGCAACCTTTACTCAGGTCTCAGTCGTTTCAATGAGAGCGAGAAGGCCTATTGCGAAGCCTTGGAAATCCGTCGTAGATTGGTACAAGCCAACCCGCAAGCCTACGAACCCGATTTGGCCATGACGCTCAACAATCTCGGCGTCCTATACTCAAATCTCAGACGTCTTACAGAAAGCGAGAAGGTCTATTTGGAAGCCTTGGAAATCCGGCGCCGACTGGCACAAGCCAACCCGCAAGCCTACGAAGCTGATTTGACAATAACGCTAAACAGTATCGGGGACCTTTACAGCCGCACCGACCGTTTCTCAGAAAGCGAGAAGGTCTATTTGGAAGCCTTGGAAATCCGGCGCCGAATGTCTTATGAAAACCCGCAAGCCTACGAAATAAAATTGGCATGGACGCTCGACAACTTAGGATCGCTCTATTTACAGCAAAAACAATATACAAAAGCCCATTCAATGTTTGATGAAAGTCTCTCGATATATCGAAAGCTTTTAAACAACAATCTATCACAGTCGGCTTCTATTATGAGAGACTTTGTTCTTATACTGAGAAACCAATCTTTTCTATGTGTCATCATGAGCCAATTCGAAAAGGGAGAGCAGTATGCACGAGAAGCCTTGGCATTAGATGCCACACAACGCGGGATTTATGCCAATCTTGCCGCCGCTTTGCTATTTCAAGGGAAATACGACGAGGCGGAAGCCATCTATCGGCAACACAAGGCCGAATTGAAAGACGCCTTCCTCAACTCTCTCGAGCAGCATGAAAGAGCCGGAGCGATTCCCCGGAAGCACAAAGCCGACGTGGAGCGCATCAAGGCGATGTTGAAGGAATAGACACCAGATAACAAACGACAATCCACATATAGCACCTGTTATGGAACAGAAATACGACATATTCATCAGCTACAGACGCGACGGAGGAGCACAATTTGCCCGCATATTGCAGCTTATGCTCATACAGCGAGGCTACCGCGTGTTTCTCGACTATGACGAGTTGCGGGACGGCATTTTCAGCGAAAAAATTGTCAAAGCCATCAAGGAAGCACCCATCTTTATGATTGTGCTATCAGCAGGAAGCCTGCAGCGATGCCTGAATGAAGGCGACTGGGTGCGAAACGAGATAACGCTGGCCGTGGAGGAACAGCGGAAAATCATCCCCGTTGACCCCGACAAAACCTTTGACGGAATACCCGAAGGGCTGCCCGAGGAGATCAGAAAAGCCGTCGGTGCCAACCAACACTCTGAAATCTTTTTCGGTCAGGTATTGGGGGCCACCATTGACCAGATGATTGAAAACCGGATAGCGCCCGCCATAGGGAAACGCTCGGCAGAGGCGAAATTGGACCATAGTGCCGATGACGCACGAGAGACGTTGCGACTGATGGAGGCACACAACCGACGGGTACGCCGCATCATTGGCATCAGTGCCGTCGCAATAGTGCTGATAGCAGCCGCAGTGGCCTTTGCCATGTGGCGCAGCCACGAAAGAGCCAAAGAAAAGCAGGAACAAGCCGCCGCAAAAGAACACCTGCGGCATGTGATAGAAGAACGCTACAGCGCTTTCGGACTTTTGATCGCTGACAGCGCCACCGAAGCACAACTGGCGACCATCAACGACATATTCGGCCAATTGTCGGAAGTGGACACCGGACGGCTGTGGATGTCGCAGTTCGAATTCCAACGCGGTTGGTGGGCCGACCTTACCGGAGAAGAATGTCCGGAGGAAGAGCGATATCTGCCAAAGACCGGTGTTTCGTTTGGCGACATCTACATGGTCATCATGCAGCTCAACGAGCTGACCGGCATAGACTTTTCGCTGCCATCGGTCAGCGACTGGCAACTGGCAGCACAGGGAGGCACCGCAGCGGAGCGAACCCACTTCAGCGGTAGCGACGACGTGCGGCAGGTGGCCTGGTATGACGAAAACTCCGGCAAACGCCCCCATCCCAGCGACGGACTGCAAGACAAAAAACCTAACCGACTGGACCTGTACGACATGAGTGGAAATGTAGCCGAACTCTGCAACACCCCCTACGCCGCCGAAGGCCAGCCCGGGACCTACACCGCATGCGGAGGACACTACGATTCGCCAAGCCATGAGGTGACAGTCAGTGCAACGATACCCGTAGGCCTGGACGAAAAGAACAACCATATCGGATTCCGTATTTCACTAACAAAATAAGAATGAAACATACCCTAATAATCGTTTTACTCCTTGTCATCTGTTTTGCAGCCAAAGCTCAAGACCCGAGAATCGACAGACTTTTCAAGCAAGGGATGGCCTACGAAAAGGCATCCCAATACGAACAAGCAAATCGCTGCTACCGACAGATAGCCTTCATCTACGACTCGCTCAGCGACGTGATGCGGCAATCTGGCACAGCAGAAGCCCTCAAGAACGCCAAGCGATTAAAAGAGAATGCCGATTGGCAGCGAATGTATATTATTTTCATTGAAATGAAAATAGAAGCATCTACGTTATCAGCCGCTGGAGACCTGCACGGATTGGACCGATGCTACAACCGCATGATTGCCCACTTGAAGCAGATGGGATTGGAAAAACTCGCCACATCCATCGAAGGAGCAAAATCCATCAATCTGACCACAATAGGCATGCAACTGATGCAAAAAGGACAATTTGCCAATGCAATGCCTTACATGGATTCAGCGTTGGTGTATACACAGCCCAAAGATAAGAACTACAGAAGTGCTCACCGGTGGAAAGCTCGAGCCTGTGAAATATGGGGTACTGAGCTGCTGTCGGCCAATGGGAGCCGTGAGCAGGTCGATTCGCTCTATCGGACCGCCGAGAAGCACTTCGCCATAGCAGGAAGCACAGTCTCCGCCTTGGACGTCCGCAACACACGAGCCACCATGATACAAGAGGCCGGACAGTATGCGGAAGCCCTTACGATATTCGGCACCGTCGTTAACGAATGTGGGGACAGTGACTCATTGTCCAAAGTCAAAAGCGAAGCGCTGTACCACATTGGGGAAATCGAACTGAAGCAAGACAAGATACCCCAAGCCATAGCAGACCTGCAACGAGCTTACGAACTGGCGCAGCATGCCGACAACCGACAGATAATGTTTTTCTCCGCCGAGGCGCTACGCGCTCTTTACCGCTCCGCCCTGCCCGACCGGCAGAAGGAGGCCCTATGGGGTCAAAGAGCCGACCAAATCAGAGAAGCCGTAGCCGCCACGCAAAGTGCCAAGACAACCCACCGTTTCGCCATGGACGAAAGTGAGAAGGAACTGGAGCGGAAGACGAAACTTGTGGAAGCCAACAAATCGATGAAGAACAAGAGATATGACGAAGCCATCGTACAGTTCACAGCCCTTATTGCCGAATTCGAGTCACAAAGTCCCGTTCCATTGGAAGATTTGTCAACCTGCTACTCCCTCCGTTCCGCGGCCCATACGCGTCTGAGCCACATTGAGGACGCCGCAGCCGACAGAGCCAAAGCCATAGCCTTGGCACACAAGACAGGGCATGCCGAGCCAAGCGAGATGAACACCCACTGGTACTCGATGGCCATCCTACTGTACAGACAAGGCAAGCAAGAGTCCGCAATGCACGCTGCCGACAGCTGCGTGGCCTATGCCATAGCCGCATACGGTCCGATGCACATCGAGACCCTCGAATCGCGCAGTCTGAAAGCCAACATCATGGCCTTCTACGGAGCGCGGCAGGCAGCCCTGGACGAGGAGCGGCAATGCCTGAAGATTATCCGCCACAACACACAGCAGAACTACCTCTACCTGACCCAGAAAGAGCGTGCCAACTATTGGGACAAGTTGAAACAGGAAGGCTACACGATGGCCGCCTTCGCCTACAAAATGGGAGAATGGCAAAGCGATTTCACAGACGACATGTACAACCAGCAACTGCTAGCCAAAGGGCTGCTGCTAAACACCGACCGACAGCTGAAGGAACACATAGACAACGACAAAGGACTCAAGACCCTTTTCGGCCACATCAGCGCCTTGCGACACAAGGCCGACTCTGCAGGCATCAGCCGTAGCGAAGCAGAAGCCGCCACGCTGGAAGCCGACCGGCTGGAGCGGAGCCTCACCGCCAAGATATACAATTCGCGCACCTCCCCCACCGAAGCAGGACAGCCCACCATGCTGAACGGACAACTGACAGCAGACGTAGGCAAACTGCGAAGCAAGATGCAGAGTGACCAAGCCGCAGTAGAGTTCATCGACTTCCGAATAGGCAAGGACAGCGTCATGTATGGTGCCCTGCTGCTGACGCCACACGAAGCCCATGTCCGATTCATACCGCTATTCGAACAGCGCGACACTGCCGAGCTAAGCAGCCAATTGTGGTCCAAGTTGCAGCAAGCGTGCGGAGCGAAGACACGACGCATCTACTTTGCGGCATCCGGACTGCTGTACATGCTACCCATAGAATCGTATCGGCACGATGAAAAACTGCATCTCTACCGACTGTCGTCGACACGCCTGTTGGCCGACAGACCGGCAGCGGTGCAAGGCCGAGGAGCCGTGATATACGGAGGCATACGATACAGTGCCACCATACAGGAGATGTCCGCCGTGAAACGCCTGGTGCCGCCAACAGACACCAGCAACCACCGCTATGCCATGAAGACGGCAAACTACCTCAAGGGGACCCTTGAAGAAGCCAGAAAAATCAAGGAAGTCCTTGATGCAGCCAACCGAGACGCTTTCCAAGCGACGAAGATAGAAGGCGTTGAAGCCACCGAGACCACATTCAAGAACCTTGACGGCCAGCGAACGCGGATAATACATATCGCCACCCACGGATTCTACAACGACACACAGAAAGTCACGGCAGACGACATTGATGCGCCGTTGCGTCGCAGCGGGCTCCTCTTTGCAGGCGCCAACAACACGCTGCAAGACGAAGCGCCGCCCAACGATGTGGACGACGGCATACTTACCGGCGCGGAAATAGAAGCGATGGACCTTAGCGGTCTTGATCTGGTTGTACTCAGCGCCTGCGAGACCGGCAAAGGGAACATCACCTCAGACGGTGTTTTCGGACTGCAGCGAGCCTTCAAGAAAGCCGGGGCACAGAGCATCATCATGAGCCTATGGAAAGTTGACGACGAAGCAACCAAAGAACTGATGAGCCAGTTCTACAGCAACTGGATGGAAGGGATGAGCAAACATGAAGCCCTCGAAGCCGCCAAGAAAAGCGTCAGAGACACGCCCAAATGGCGCGATCCGAAATACTGGGCAGCCTTTATCCTGCTAGACGCGACCGAGTGAAGCGAATAACGTTATATTATTGAATCACAATCTATTTAACAATCTTTAGAAAGCCAAAATTTATTCCCCATGAAAAAACTAACATTCCTGTTTTTTATTGCCACCGCCGCCACCGTGATGGCACAAAACGACACAACCACATCGTTTGAGAGTGTGTACAACGCCTGCATAACACTGCGCGACGCCGTGGACCGCAGCGACAGTGCCGACATCATGCTTGCTGCCACCCTGCTACGCAACGAGAATGTATGCACATTCGGAGCACTAGAATGCATGGACGACGAAGGAGACTTGGACGGGCACCTCATCTTCGACGAAGACTTTGCCGACAGCCTTGCCCACGGACGTCCCGTAATGCTTCAGGCCAACAGCTACAACCGAGAGTTGGAGACGGTACGCGGCCAGACAGCCGACGGTTCGATACTGACCAAGAGCTGTTTTGCCAAAGCCAACCAGTCGGTCAAATATCGTTTTGAAGCCAGCGGGCATCAGGAACTGGCGGTTGTGGCCGAAGCCGGAGGGCTGGTGACGCTGAAGATACACGTCACCAACAACAGAGGGCTCAATGTGCGCTATGACGACCGCAAGGACGTAAGCAAAGGACGACCCCAGCGAAAGGCATCGTTCGACATGCCCGAGGGACGAAATATTGTCGAACTGGAAGTCATCAACACCTGCAATAAAGACATCAGTTTTGTAGTCATCAGCAATTGACGGACCAACAATGCACACCCCCATGAAAAGAATCGTATTAATAATATTGACATTTTCCATCTGTCAAGCAGCCCAAGCGCAAGCCAACGGAGAACGGTTGCACAAGGAACTGGACCGCATAGAAGCCCAGATGCGGCAAAGTGACACAGTGGGATTACGCGAAGCGTTGAGAGCCATTTCGAGCAGTTGCGAGTCGAGCACTGACTGGCGCATCCGATTCAAATACAACCAATGTCTTGGTTCCCTTGAAGCCGCATTCCGAAAAGACTACGCCCGCGCCATTCCATACCTGCGCAAAGCATACGACGCCTACCCCACCAACGTGGCAGCCAATAGCGACTTTATGGAAAATGCCGACTATTTGGCCTGTTCCTATTTAGACCAGAAACAATATGACGAAGTGGAACGCATAGCCGCAGAAGCCCTTGTCAGAGGAGCAAGCCTGAACGACAGTTTTCCCGCGGCGGTCGATCTTTTCACCGTTTTGGCAGAGAGCTACGAACAGCGAGGAGACACCATCATGCCGCCCCATTTCCACCGCAAGTCGCAAGAGCTCTCCATTCTTTACACATCACAGCAGTATCAACCCGACTCGGTTGAACGCATATACAACCGACTGATACTATTGTACGATGCAATAGATCAGGAGCGACGCTTCTTTTCACGCGAACATCCAGGTTACCTCATGTTACAAAACAATTATCTAAATATGATAGCCTATTCAGGCAATATTTCAGAAAGCATTTGGCTAGGCGAGCAAATACTCCAAACTGCCCGAGACTCCCTACTTGACGAAGAACCTTGGATGATCGACACCTACTTTAACCTGTTGTATGCCTATGCCGGCGACGACAAGATGGACCGTTGCGAAGCACTGCTACCCGATGCGAAACGGTGCTTAGCCTCAACTGCCAAACATCCGCCGGAAAAGGACGGAATACTATACTACTTTATTGCGACCGGACTGATGGATGACATCCGTTACGAACAGGCAATAACATATTTCAACCTCGCCGTCGAAAGAATGGACAAAGCATCACTGGACGAATTACAAAAAGACATAGCCGACCGAATAGCCTTTTGTAATGAGAAGAAAGGATTCGGCAAGAAATAGCACAACAACATGAGACGAGCCATCATAACCATCATTTTCTCAGTATTCGCATTAAGCGCCATTGCGCAGTCAGGTCTGAAAAAGCAATACGAGCGAGCGACAAACGCTTTAATACACGGACTGTCAAGCAACAACGAAGACAGTCTACGCTATGCTGTCATGTTTTTTGAGAAATACGAAAGGATCTACAAAAAAAGCAGCGTTGCCTCCAAACAGATAGTCGGCGACCCATGGGAAGTATTCTCACTTCAGTCTATGGCTTACAACCAATTGAACGACGACAAGATTCTCACATTGCTGGACAGCACCGTGCGGCCGCTATACCATCAGCAAAAGCCCGAACATTTCGACAACTATTACAGTATTGTCCAAGACGTCATAGATTTCCTTTCGCGTCCGCAGCAACCCCAATTGACGCAACAGCGACAGATTGCCATATTGTATGAACTGGCGCACGAATTGCACGATGAAGCAACCGCCGCAGGGGAGCAGTCGATAAGGCTCTCTTACATCAAATCCATTGTTGGCAATGCCGAGGCCGCAAAAGGGAACACAGTCGGAGCCCTACGTTGGTTGGAAGAGGCCCGAACCTCGGGGCTTCCCTATCTGGAAGGAGCACGAGGCACACAAGACTATTTCAGATATTTGAACTCACTCTCGCTATTGATTCAAGGATATACATTGGTATCCAATTACACAGCCGGCATCGAAGTGGCCAATCAGCTTGTCGGGATGACGCGATCGTTCACTACCCCATATTCCGAATACTATCTCGGAGCGCTCTGTGCAAAAGCAGAATTATGTGCGCGCAGTGGCGACATTGCGGGGATGGGAACCATTGTTGTACAGATAGACTCAGTACTCTCTTATGGTGAAGGCATGTCGCAGCAGGCGATAGACTATGCACGTCAGATAGTCAACAATTACCGCAATGCGACACACGGCAGCATCAATAATAGTGGCACTCCAGCCGAAACGAAGGAGCAACTGGCCAAGCAACTAGCGGAGATGGAGGCCAATCCCAACACCGATCTATTCTACTACAACAGCGTCCTATACCAATATGTTCCCCTACTATTAGCCGACAACCAACTGCGCGAAGCCATGGACATACTGGAGCACGCCGAGCGACATATTAACCAGCAATATGCAAATGTACCTTACGCCACACGTGTAGTGGAGGGACTTTATGGCAGCGCATGGAAGTCGCTAGGTAATGTGCCCCAATCGCTCAAACACCTGCACAAATCAGAACAGATGTTTGAACTTGCCGCCGACCATGGCTTACAATACTTAATGATGATGATGTCGTTTATAGACATACTATATAACGCCAACGACATTGCCTATTGCAAATTGTATCTTGACAAAATAAACGATTTTCTAGAAAAAAATCTCACCTCCCAATATGAAAACGAATTGAAGCTCATAAAAGCAGTGATGCCTATTATGTACTACTATATAGGCTACACTGACATTTCGACAGACGAGATAAGTGAAATCCTGTCAACACAAGGAGCGAACTCCAGGAACAGCCAATTGGACTTCGTCCGACCGGAACTTGGAGCCATTCTGGCCAAAAGAGGAGATTACACCGCCGCAGAACACATTTTCAAGGAAACATTTACCTTGGCCACATCGGACATGACGCGACTACAGGCCCTGTTAGGACTCATCTACAGCAACTGTTTCCTAAACAATACCGCAGCCATAGACTATTATGAAACCTACGAGCAAGCCATCCGGCAACTAATCACCCAAGTGATGGAAAGCTTCGATGCCGAGGGACGACAAAGCTTTTGGGACAGCCAGACGCAACAGCTCGCCATGACGTCCAACCTTGTACTACACAAATTTGACGCAGAGAGCAAAGCACGCGAACTGGCCTACAACACAGCGCTCTATGTTCGCAGCATGCAAGACAGAAAGAGCAGCAAGCGCTTGCGCTGGAAAGAAGTAAGAAAGATGCTAGACGAAGACGAAGTAGCCATAGAATTTGTCAGCCTGACCGACACCGTAAATCCAGCCCCCTCATACTACGCGGCCCTGGTGCTACGAAAAGAGTACAGTTCACCGCAGTTGGTAAAGCTATGTCCTGTTTCGGCGATTGACAACATTTGGTGCGAAGTGATACACACAGACAAAAAACTAATAAACAAGCTTTTTTCACTCAATGACACTACACTATACGGCATGGTTTGGCGAAAGATAGCCCCATTGCTCAAGCCAGGGGACAAAGTCTACTATGCAACAGTCGGCAATCTGAACCGAATCAACCACAACATCATCAGCAACGGGCGTCAACAGATGGGCGACATCTACACCCTGCGCGAAGTGTCGAGCACAGCCCATATAGCGCAACTGAAGAAAACCAGCCAGCACCGAGGCGGCAAAGCCTCCATCTATGGAGGGCTGGAATACGAAGAGGACATTAATCTGATGGCAGCGGAGGCACGAAATATCATCCATCACACAACGCTGGCCCAGCGGACCGACGCCACACGAGGAGGCAACAGCCGCGGCGCTATCAACAGCAAACTGAAAGGAACGCTTGACGAAGCGCTAGCAATAGACAAAGTACTGAAAGAAAAGGGGTACAACACCACATTAATTACCGGGACAAAAGGCAACGAAGAGTCGTTTAAAGCCCTGAGCGGCCAAGCGCCCGAAATACTCCACATCGGCACCCACGGATTCATTATCAACAACACACAAGACAACGACAAGCATTTCAACATCATCAGCAGTGGTTTTGACGGGCGCACAAGACAAGTGAACCTGATGCTATACTGCGGATTACGCATGGCCGGATCCAATGCTGCCTGGCGCGGCGAGGAGCTGCCGCCAGACATCGAAGACGGCATACTGACCGCCTATGAGATTTCGCAGACCGACCTCAGCGGCTGTCAGCTTGTTGTGCTCAGCGCATGCGAGACCGGTCTTGGGTTCTGCAACTATTTCGGTACATCGACAGGACTGATACGAGCGCTGAAATCAGCAGGTGTCGGAGCCATCGTTGCCAGCCTGTGGGAGGTGCCCGACAAGCCCACATCGCTGCTTATGCAAACCATGTTCAGCCTTATTGCCGAAGGGCGTGAAGTCCACGAAGCGCTGCGCGAAGCACAGAAGGCCGTAAGAAACAAATATCCTGAACCTTACAATTGGGCAGCCTTTGTTGTGATAGACTAACGACATTCAGCGCAACGCATCAGACATGCAGAACAAACCGACATAGCGGAACAGGCATACGACACTAACACTTAAGGGTAAATATTATATTAGCCCACGTATGTATTAGATTTTTTGTGTATTTTTGCAATTCAAAGCGACCACTCAAACAATGCAGATTATGAAGAAAGTTCTACTGACGATGATGGTATTGCTGGCCGGTATGATAGGCCCAGCGCAGGCGCAGGTGCAGCAAGGGTATGTAAAGACCAAAGGGCGCATGATCAGTGGCAAACACCACGAGGGGAAGCGCATAGCCAATGTCACCGTGGAGATAAAAGACCGCTCGAAGGTCCTCAGCAAGGCCGACGGCAGTTTCTCTTTTCCCCTATCAGGCAAGAAATACGCTCTGAAACAGGTGTCCAAACAAGGATATGTGCTGCTTGACCAGGACGTGCTGTATCGACAGTACTCCTATTCGGACAACCCCTTGGAGCTGGTGATGGAGGACAAGGCCCAGCTGGAGGCCGACCGCCGTGCCCTGGAACGGCAAGTGCGAAGCGTCACCGAGGCGGAACTGCAACGCAGAAGTGAGGAATTGGAGCTTCTTAGGGAACAGAACAAGCTCACCGAAGAGCGCTATCGGGAGCTGCTCAACAAACTCAACGACGACTACGAAAGCAACGAGCAGTTGGTGAAGAGCATGGTCGAACAGTACAACAAGATAGACTTCGACCAATTGGACGATTTCAACCGCAGGGTGAGCGACTGCATCATCAACGGACGTCTGGACGAGGCCGACTCCCTGCTGCGAACGAAAGGAAGCCTTGAAGAGCGCAGCAGGCAACTCGAAAGACTTCGCGAAGCGAACAGACAGGCCCGTGCATCGCTTGAAGAAAGAGAAGCCGCCGAAGAGCACATGTTGCAGGAACTTGCACAAGACTACTACAACAAACACCTCATTTTCAGCATGCGGCACCTGAACGACTCGGCAGCACGCTACATAGAACTCCGCACGACGCTGGACACCACGAATATCGACTGGCAATTGGAGGCAGGAAAGTATATCAAAGATTACTTGGCAGATTACAACAAAGCCCTGCACTACGACCAACGGGCGCTCCGCCACGCCTTGGCGACAGAGGGATCGGAAGGATTAACAGTAGCCAATTCGTACAACAACATTGGCAATGTTAACTACAGCCAAGGCGACTATTCCAAGGCTCTGGAGTACTACCAAAAGGCTTTGGTTATCCGAGAGAAGGTATTGTGCAGCGACCATCCCGATGTCGCCATTTCGTACAACAATATTGGCAATGTTTACCACGACCTAGGCGACTATGCCAAAGCACTGGAGTACCTCCAAAAGGCTTTGGATATCCAAGAGAAGGTATTGGGTGGTGAACATCCCGATGTCGCCATTTCGTACAACAACATTGGCGCTGTTTACGATGATCAAAGCGACTATACTAAGGCGCTACAGTACCACCGAAAGGCTTTGGCTATCCAAGAGAAGGTGCTGGGTAGTGAACATCCCAATGTCGCCAGTTCGTACAACAACATTGGCTGTACTTACAGTAAGCAAGGCGATTATGCCAAGGCGCTACAGTACCACCGAAAGGCTTTGGCTATCCAAGAGAAGGTGCTGGGTAGTGAACATCCCGATGTCGCCACTTCATACAACAACATTGGCTATACTTACAGTAAGCAAGGCGATTATGCCAAAGCGCTGGAATACTACCAAAAGGCTTTGACTATCCGAGAGAAGGTGCTGGGTAGTGAACATCCCGATGTCGCCACTTCGTACAACCTTATTGGCGATGTTTACGATAATCAAGGCAACTATGCTCAGGCGCTGGAGTACCAACGAAAGGCTTTGGCTATCGTAGAGAAGGTGCTAGGTAGCGATCATCGGACTGTCGCCACTTCGTACAGCAACATTGGCTGGGTTTACAAAAGACAAGGCGACTATGCCAAGGCGTTGGAGCACTACCAAAAGGCTTTGGCTATCTTGAAAAACATGCTGGGCAGCGAACATCCCGATGTCGCCATTTTGTACAACAATATCGGCGATGTTTACTATGAGCAAGACGACTACACCAAAGCGCTAGAGTACTACCAAAAGGCTTTGGCTATCCGGGAGAAGGTACTGGGTAGTGAACATCGGACTGTCGCCACTTCGTACTTCCTTATTGGAATAGTTTACTATAATCAAGGCGAATATGCTAAAGTGCTAAAATACTACCAAAAGGCTTTGGCTATCTTGGAGAAGGTGCTGGGTAGTGAACATCCCGATGTCGCCACTTCGTACAACCTTATTGGCGATGTTTATAGCAAGCTGGGAGACCAAGACAAGGCGCAGGAGTACTACCAAAAGGCTTCGGCCATCAAGGAAAAGGCTCAAGAGAGCGGCAAGAGCCGTTGAGGTAAGCATGGCGACGGACTTGCCGATGGATAGTGGCGGAGCAGCGGGGCGTTAGTCGGCGGTGAGGTGGAGTTTTTCGATAAGATCGTCGGAGAGGACGTCGGCGGGGGCCTGAAGGATCGTGATGATCCACGACTTGGTGATTTCGTCCCACTGCTGGGAGGTGACGGTCTGCCAGGCATTCTGAATCACGTTGCCGCTCTTTTCCGCACGTTTGCGGGCGCGACGGTTTTTGCGCCAATTGTCCTTATAACTTTTTGTCAGCGTGCACGATTCCCTGATATTGAGGGATATCTGGTACTCGCCCGTCCCCCATAGGTCGTGGTACTCGTCGCTGCTTTCGCGGAAACCGGAGTAAGAGCGGGGGACAAGAAAACTCTCGCCCATGACAGGATAGCGCGGCTCGGCATCGCCATGACGCACATAGCGCAGGAAGCCATTGCTGTCGAGGCTGTTCGGGCGGACCGGGATGCTGAGGGAGAAGTGTCCCAGTTCCACATTGTCCTGAATCATGGTAGCCTGGGTCATCCAAGAGGAGGAGAGCGTGAAGTCGATATTCATGGTATAGTTCTGGCGCTGTTCGTAGGAGAAAGCCGTGTCGAACGACGAATTGGGCAGATTGGAGAAATACGGGCTGATAATCAGCGTATCGAGCACGAGTTCGAATTTGCTATGTTCGACGATGCGGTTGATTTTCTGACGGTTGATATGCATGGAGATATAGAACACCGTGTCATCGCCATTCTTGCGCAGACAGCCGATGCCGTTGAAGCGCATGCCCTTGGGGTCCATAGGGCCATAGATGGACGGAACGGAATAGAAGTCCTTGAGGTCGGAGATGGAGCTGACATGGGTCAGATAGGTATTTTCGGAAGCCACGGTGTTTTCCCATTCGCTGCGGATGCGTTCGCGGCGGTCCACGATGCTGGCGACAGTTTGGACGCCGAGGTCGATAAAAGCCGACACATAGCCGGCGCCGATGCCCTTGGCGGCATTGATGGCAGCCTCTTTCATCAAGGAAGCCAGTTCGCCGCCACGGGTGCCGCGAACCACAGAGGGATAGAAGTCGTTACAATACGCTTGGATTTCGGACGAAATACTGTCGTCGTTGTAGATGAAGGTCGTAAAGGTGCGTGTTTGGGCGGCGGCAGCGGCCACCAACAAACAACAAAGGAATGTCAAAAATACTTTTCGCATGAGTTTAATGTCGTTAAAAACAGTTGCAAAAGTACATTTTTTTTATAATACAGCGGCAGTGGATGCGGAAAAAGATTGGGAGGAATTAAAAATCAACCAGATATAATACATCATTAATAATCATTGACATGTGCCAGGTGCGGATTAGGCGCGTCGACTTGTTGCGAATTGCCGTTTGCGACGACTGAAAACGACAAAGAGTTGTCCAGCTCACATTTTTTTCCTAACTTTGCAAATTATTTGAAGATAACACTATTGCCCCAAACGAGGCCAAACAACAAACGAGACCCACCCTACTGCACAATGACACCTATCGAAGAATGCCGATAGAAAAAACCAGGTGCAGACGCATGAAATAGAAAAAGACCCTACGAACCTATAACCAGAAAACCAATGGAGAAAAAAAAGATAAAGATATTCCTAGCCTCGTCGGAAGAACTGGAGAATGACCGTAACGCCTTTGGCAACCTTGTGCGACGTTTGGACAAACAATACGAGAAACGAGGCATCCGCATAGAGCTTTTCGAATGGGAGGAGCATGACGCAGCCTATAACAGCCGTCGCAAGCAAGACGAATACAACGAGATAGTCCGCGCGAGTGACATGTTTCTGGCCCTTTTCCACAAGAGGGCAGGCCAGTTCACCATTGAGGAATTCGATGTGGCATCAGCGGAATTCAAGCGCACAAACAAGCATCCGAAGACCTACGTCTACTGCCGAAAAGTGGAAGAAGGGGAACAGGAGAGCGATGAGCTGAAAGCCTTCAAGAAGCGGTTGCTTGAGGAGATGGGGCACTACTGGAGCAGCTACGACAACAGAGACTCGATGCAGCTGCACTTTGTGATGCAGCTGATGCTGGTGGAGAACAGCCATCTGGAAGAGCTGAAATTGGAGGATGGCGACGTCAGATGGGGAGAGATAACCGTAGCGCAGATGGAGAAGCTGAGTTTTGCGGCAGACAATGCCGACTACCAGAGCAAGCGACGTCAGATAGCGGAATTGAAGGCACAGATAGAAGAGAAGGAGAAGCACATTGCCCAATATCCAGGAATCGATATATTTTCACAGGAGCGGCAACAGCTGATTGACCGGCGCAGCCAATTGCAGGAGGAGCTGGAGAAGCAGCAGGAGCTGCTTTTTTCGACGGCCAAACACATCGCCGAACTGGAGACGGGAGAGATTACCGAGAGAATGCAGCGCGCCATAGAAGCCTTCACCAAGGGCAACGTGGCGGAAGCCAACGCCATACTGCGAGAGGCGGAATACGATGCAAGCGACAATTTAAGGAGATACCGGCACAGCAAAGCCCTAAACGACCAGGACCGGAAGAATGTCGTAAAATCGATAGAGGAGCTGTTGCTCAAGACCTCGACGATTATGGCCGACACCACAACAAGCATCGGCGAGAGGACCGAGAAGACCGCCGGCATCTTCGCCAAGATTGACGAGATGGCCACCGAGATACACTATGACAAAGAGAAACACAGCCGATTGCTTTACGACTATGCCAAATTCCTGTACGACTATGGCCGCCACAAGTCGGCATTAGGCATCGTCGACAAACTTCTGGCACTTGGTCCGGCAACCGTTCAGACATACAACCTTTGGGGAAACATACTATACCAGCAAGACGAGTACGAGAAAGCGCTGAAGGTGTTTGACAAGGCATTGGACACGCTCACAGAGCGCCCCAATACGGACGACACGCTGCTTGTAGAGACATACAACAATATCGGCCAGGTGTACAACAGGATTGGCGCATACGACAAAGCGAAAGACAACGCACAAAAAGCCCTTAAGGCACGGACAAGCGAAGGAGGACGAGAGGGGGCGGGCACTGCGAAGGCCATAGAGAACGTGGCAGAAAGCCTATGGAACCAAGGAGCAGGAGAAAAGGCGCTGACATACTATAAGAAAGCGCTTGAGATCAA
The DNA here is from genome assembly GCA_902793295.1 of uncultured Bacteroidota bacterium. Taxonomy (GTDB): domain Bacteria; phylum Bacteroidota; class Bacteroidia; order Bacteroidales; family P3; genus Colimorpha. The sequence continues at coordinate 3,411 of CADBDA010000005.1, read as the reverse complement.
CAAGAGGCTGACCGGCGAGGACAGTAAAGAAGTAGCCATCAACTACAGACAAATCGGCGAGTCGTACCGCGGGATATCCGACGACCGGACCGCCTTGGAATACTATAGGAAAGCCTTGACGATATTGGAAAAAAAACTAGGGCCGAATCATCCCGAGACGGCCCTTACCTACGGGTGCATCGGAGCATCGGACATAGAGTTGCTCAGATTTCATGAGGCATTAGAATACACCCGGAAAGGCTTGGCCATACGAGAAGAAATACTAGGGACAGAGAACACACAAACAGCGGAATCGTACTATTGGATGGGTGAAATCTATTCAAAGGAGAGCGACATACAAGATTTTCGGCTCGCCATGGATTATTACAACAAAGCCAAGTCGGTTCGCGAAAAGATATACGGCCTGACGCACCAAGAGACACTCAACGTGGACTATGCGATAGGTCAGGCGCTCATCAACCAAGGCAAACCCGACGAAGCCATAGCCTATATGAAGAAATGCCGGGACAGAATCGACGCACAAGAGGAGAGCAATCCCAACGCAATAGCAACAGCATGGATGAATACGGGAATCATCTATACGCTAGCTGGAGCGTACGACAATGCCATCACGTGCTTTAACAAAGCCATTAGATGCGAAGGAGCAATAGAAAACGTATTAACAGCCAGCTATGACTATCTGATAACCATCCACCTAACCAAAGGTGATTATTTGACAGCGATACGCGAATCCATAGAGGTTTTGCGCATCACGAACAATGCCATAATAACCGCCTACCAGAGGAGCAGGATTGGAGAGATCTACTTCAATATCAATGACTACACCCATGCGCTGGAGTATTACGACATCGCATTGAAAGGGATTATCGAGGCCATGGGTGATGGCAATAGCTATACGATTGAGATACGTGAAATGACGGCCAATGTCAACTATGAAAAAGGTGACTTTGCCGCAGCCATAAAACTCTACAGCGAGGCTCTTGACGACCGCAAAAAACTGCTTGGCGAGAAGAACTACGACAATGCCATAACATACAATCAGATAGGTCTTTCATATATCGCCCTGGAAGACTATTCCCAATCGATTGAATATCTAAGCAAGGCTTTGACAATCATGGAATCTATCGAGAGTACGGAGCACCCTGACACAGCCGACATCTACACAAATCTGGGCTTAGCATACATGAACACAGGGGATTATACCAAATCGGCAGACTGCTATCTCAAGGAATTATCATTCAAAGAGAAACAACCAGAGACCGACCCAATAGACATTGCCATTTGCAACTACAATATAGGTATGGCCTATGGAGCACAGGGCAATCACTCAGAAGCGTTGAAATATTATCTGAAGGCATTGCCAACGATTGAGACAGGACAGGCGTCGGCAGAGGTCAATGCCGCCGAGGTGTATCAATATATAGGTATCACTTACAATCAACTAGGCGACTATGGGAAGGCATGGATTTATTTTTACAAAGCAATGACCATTATGGAAGAAGCGCCTACCCATCATAACGAAGCGTTGGCCAACTTGTATTATTGGATTGGCCAGAACTTTTCGGTACAATCGTATCACCAATCGGCATTGGATTATTTCAACCAGGCATACACTCTATATAAAGCAATATTTGGGGAGACACATCCTGACACACAATCCATCCTGACATGGATAGCACAAGAGAAGAAGTTTCTCGGATAACGTTTCTTGGGGAGGATTTTTCGCCAGACTTTGGTTCATATATGGAAAATTTGTATATTTGCAATAATTAACATTTGTGGTTTTTATCTGCAAATTGCATTATTACAACAAATTAACACGTTTACCTTATTAATTAAGAACAATTATGGAACAGAACAACAACGGAGGAAGCCTCTCCAAATTCTTTCAAAAAGACCTGAAGGCGATATTCAAAAGCCTGTTTACAAAACCTAGCAGCTGCGTGGAGAACTTGGTGCGCGACGCGGATGGTGCCTCGTTTGCCACACCGCTGTGGATGCTGCTGCTCACATTCCTGGTGACAATGCTGGTGTCGTGGCTTTCGCTGATAAAGTCCGGACTGATAGGATGGATGGAGTCGGGCGACATCTTCGGAGCATGCTTCAAGAGCGGACTGATGCCGTTGATATTCATTGCAATACTGACCGTATTGCAGTTTGTCGCTATGGCAATAAAGGGTTGCAGCGACTTCAAACTGGCGTTCTTCAATATCACCCCGCACATGATGGTGTACTGCATGATGCTGTTACTGATGACGTTGATTATGATGACTATGGGAAGCAAAGGTGATCCCAACACCTTTGTTATCATTCTAGTGATTGCTATCATGCTGTATTCTTTCACCTGGGGCATCGGGAACATCCGTCAGAGTTTGATGGCCATCTCGGGGGACGACACCTATGCATGGTGGATGGCGCCGCTCGTCTTCGGACTTTCCATTGCACTGACAGTGTTGATTATCAAAGGAATCATCGGAAGCCAACTCGATATGAGGTTGTTCTGATTTGAGAGAGTTTTTTCTTAAAGGATCGAGGATATGGATAATTGATATGGGTTTTTATTTGGGAGATTCTTTAAGAGGATGATTGGTCGGACCGACAAATAGGATTTGTCGGTCCGACTTTGTTTTTATACGTTTCTTTTCTTATTCTATTTTTGGATTTGGTCAGTGTTTCTTTTTTCTTTTTGTGAGGGCGGCGTTTCTTTGTTGTTTATTTTTTCTTTTTCATAGTCTCTTTCATTTTTGTTCGGTTGCATTTCTTTATTGCATATCTGCGTTTCTTTGTTTCTTTTTCTTTATTGCCTGCCTGCAGTTCTTTGTTCTTTGTAGATTATCAGCATTTCTTTTTTCCAAAGCAAAACATGAAGAGCTCCTGTGGAGCTATGAGCCGAGGCCCGAAAAGTTCCCCACTTTTCGGAATGGCTGAGGAGCTGGCAAAGAAAAGTGCTTTTTCTCTTTCTCTTCTTTCTCAACTTTTCTTTTCTTCCTTCTTCATTTTATTTTCTTCATCTGCTCTTTCTAATCTGCTCTTTCTCAACTTTTCTTTCGCCAGAGCCGGAAAGAAAAGTTGCAAAAGAAAGCGGCTCTTTCACGTAAGATGTAGACCCGCTGCTTCCGGGCGATGGAAATCATCGGCTCAGGAGGCTGTGGCGCAGGAACTCGCAGGTACGTCGGTACTTTTTTACTTTGGTCGGTTGATTTGAGGTTCTGGCTTTCTTTTTGGCTTTTGAAGGTTATCGTGCTCAGACACCCTGCGACCTTTACAGCCTCCTGCTTGTGATTTCCTATCACCCTCCAGCAAGCTACTGGGGACGAAGTGTTTTTTATTAAGTGGGGAAGTTCTATTGGGGGGTCGGTTATAGATACTGAGTGGCGGGTTAGTTTTGCTGATGTTTCTGCTGCCGTTTTC
>CADBDA010000004.1 GCA_902793295.1 uncultured Bacteroidota bacterium | reverse complement strand
TCAACTTTTTCAATGTCCTTGCGCTTCCTCTCTCCTGTCCCGTCCTCGTTTCCTGTCGAAAGCGGGTGCAAAAGTACAACTCTTTTTCAAACTGCCAAAATATTTTTTCTGTTTTTTTGAAGTATTTTTTTGCTTTTTCTGAAATTCAACATTTTGCGGTTAAAAAAAAATTTCGAATCCATAATTTACGACAAGAAAAAAACAGAAAAATGTTCATTAAAACTTCATTTTTTCACAAAAACGTGTTCAAAAAATGCATTTTTTGCAGAAAATGATATATTTTATTAATAATCAGCGAATTAATATAATTTTACATCACTTTTTCAGCCAGGGGATTCCGCACATATTCCGCATAACTGAAAGAAAGACCCGATGCCTCATCAAAATAGCGATCTGTAGCACTAATCTCATGAAAAACAGATTTATCAATCACAGGAAAAAAAACATCTGCGTCGAAATCCTGCCACACCCACGTCATATAGATACGTTGAGCAAATGGCAGAAACTGTCGATAGACAGCTGCGCCGCCCATAATGAAACACTCCTCCTCCCCTTTCACCATCTGAAGTACCTGACTTACGCTGTGAGCCACCTCAGCGCCCTCGTCGGCAAAGGAGGTGTCGTGAGTCAGCACGATATTGCGACGGCGGGGAAGTGGACGGCGAGGCAAGGAGTTCCAGGTATTGCGTCCCATGATGACTGTATGGCCAGAGGTAAGCGCTTTGAAGCGTTTCAAGTCATCGGAGATGTGCCATAAGAGGTCGTTGTCCTTACCAATGGCGTTGTTTTGCGCTACGGCAACGATAATGGAGAGATTGGGGAGAGGATCAATATTAAACATTGTATACAATAATAAAAATTAAAACCATTTGGACTAATAATTGGCCAGATGCAGTGCCTAAATGTTAAAGATTCGCATGGAACGATTGAAAATGCCATTAAGATAAGCCAGAGCCAATCCATAATTGGACACGGGGATGCCCGCCGAGATGGCCGGAGCCAATCGGGAAGCCAACTGTTTTGGCGTCACCACACAGCCGCCACACTGGATAATCAAAGCATAGTCGGACAACGGGCGTTCGATTGCTGACAACCCTGCCACGGCGTCGAAATGAAGTTTGCATCCTACATGCTGCGATATCAGTTTGGGCAGTTTCACTCGACCGATATCCTCACACGTCACATTGTGAGTGCAGGACTCTAACATCAATATCCGGTCGCCCTCCTTGAGGTTATCGAGCATAGGGGTTCCCTTGATATAGTCATCGAATAGGCCTTTGGCGCGAGCCAAAACGATACTGAAGGAAGTGAGGAAAACATCATCAGGAACCACTTTAGAGACAAATGCATAAGCCTGGCTATCGGTGACCACCAAACGAGGAGGCTCGGATAAAGACTGTAGCGTTTGGACGAGTTCTGTTTCCTTGCACACCAAAGCGATGGCATCATTGTCGAGGATATCGCGAAGCACCTGTACCTGCGGAAGAATCATCCGACCCTCAGGTGCGGACGAGTCGATGGGGGTAACCATCAAAACTTTATCGCCCGGATGCAGGACATCGCCCAAAAGAGAACGATGGCGGTAGGCCGATTCTGGCAATGAAGAGCGGATGAGTGACAAAAGCGGCTCCCTAAAACACAAATCATTGACATTGAAAACAAAAGGAACACTATCCAGTTCGAGTCGAGTTTTAACCTGCTGGAGAAAAGCATCGGATGGAGGAACCGCGTCGCTCTTCGCATAGAGCACCAGGAAAGGCACCGAGGCTTTACGACACGCTGAGACAAGATCCAGTTCCTCGTTGTTAAGACTATTCGCGGCCAGCAAAATGACAGCCAAATCGGACTGCTGAAGTTCTTGAAGTGTTTTTTGGACCCGCAGCGAACCCAAAGAGCCAGAATCATCGACACCAGCAGTATCAACCCATACCACCGGGCCCACCCCAGCCAGTTCCATTGTTTTGCGGACCGGATCGGTAGTGGCGCCAGGAGTTTCAGAAACGATGGCAATCTGTTGTCCCGTCAGGAAATTGATAAGAGAACTCTTGCCATAGTTGCGGCGGCCAAAAATACCAATACGCGGTTTCAATTCATTGCCTTTCATTGAGATTAGATTTTCAAACAGAAATGCAAAAATACGCCAAAAAAGCGACGTGGCAAAATAAAATAGAAAAATGTGAGTTTCTTGATGGAAATCAGCATAAGAGCCACCATGGGACAATATACGATACGAAAGACCACCGAGCACGATTTGGAGAAAGTGATGCCTCTGTTCGACCACTCCAGATCGATCATGCGAAGCAACGGCAACCAACGGCAATGGGTAGGGGGATATCCGGCCGAAGCGATCATACGAGAAGACATAGCCCGCGGCAACAGCTATGTGCTTACAGACGGTCTGAAGATTGCCGGAACATTTGCATTCATCATTGGACGAGACACAACCTACGAGAAAATAGAAGACGGTGCGTGGCAAGAAGACGACCGACCCTACGGAACAATTCACCGGATGGCGCGCAGTGCAAGCCATCGTGGCATTTTCGCCACTGCCATCGATTGGTGCCGCCGCCAGACCACCTCGCTACGAATCGACACCCACGAAGACAACGCCATCATGCGCCATTTGATTGAGGCGCACGGATTCACCTATAGTGGCATCATACGGGTTGCCGACGGGTCGCCACGCATGGCCTACCAAATGCTGAAGACAAGAATGTTGTGCGAGCCTTTAAGCAAATACATAATGCAAGAGATACTACCACGCTATGCCTCATTCGACAACGCCCATCGGCAAGACCACGCTGAATCCGTAATAAACAACAGTATGATGTTGGCAACGCATTACGATGTGGACCCCAATATGGTATATACCATCGCCGCCTATCACGACACAGGACTGTGCAAAGGCCGAGAGATACATCATGCCGCCTCAAAACAAATACTTTTAGCCGACACAGAACTGCGAAAATGGTTTAGCGAATCCCAGATCACCATGATGGGGGAAGCTGTCGAAGACCACCGTGCCTCGTCGGGTCGGGAGCCACGAAGCTTGTACGGAAAGATCGTGGCAGAAGCCGACCGGGACATCGATGCGCTAAAGATAGTCAGGAGGACAGTGCTATACGGCATGGAACATTATAGCAATCTTGACAAAGAGGCTCATTGGGCAAGAACACTGGCACATCTCAACGATAAGTACAGTGAAAAAGGATACATGAAACTATGGATACCCGAGTCGCCTAATGCCGAAAAGCTGGCCGAACTGCGGCACCTGATAGCAGACAAAGAACGCCTACGAAAAATTTTTGAGCAATTATATGAAGCCGAAAAAAGGCATCAACCACAGTGAGTAAAAAACGGTCAATTTCCCCCAAAAATCCAGTTGCTGCAGCACTCACCCAAAGAAAACCAGTTATTGAGGCAATAGAAACAAGCAATTCAGGAGACATCATATAAATCTAAAATACAAAATATTACAATTTATCCACCGATTAAAAAACGATAAAAACAATATTTTTGTTGTCGAATCAAAAAAAAGTTGTACTTTTGCACCCGCATTTGGAAAACAGAAGAAGACAAAATGGTCTGTTAGCTCAGTTGGTTTAGAGCGCTTCCTTCACACGGAAGAGGTCGAGAGTTCGAATCTCCCACAGACCACAAGAAGCCACCTAAAAGGTGGCTTTTTTGTTACCCTTACTAAATAACAACAACACCTTTTGGGCTTTTGAAAAAACAATACAACAAATTGTATTTTAATATAATAATGAATATTTCTACAAAATACTACAAAAGTTTTTATTGTTTTTTCGAAAAAAAAAATGCAACACCGATGTAAGAAAAACGGCTTTCGTTCGTCATATATGTAATAAGGAATTTTAATGCCACTTTTGAAAAGCGCAGTTTCCCACTTCAAAAATAACCGATGGACAAAGAACAATTCAAAGAGAAAATAATTCCGCTTCAGAGCTCCATGCAACTGCTGGCAGAACGCATGCTGGGCAGTGTGGCAGACAGTGAGGATGTTGTCCAGGAGGTGTTTTATACATTATGGAAACGGCATGAAGAATTGGACCACATTGTTCAACTTCAAAGCTACTGCATGCAGATGATCCGCATGCGCTGCATCGACAAACTGAGACAACAGAGACGTACCGAAGCACACATATCACGTCTGGAGTCGCTGAGCGACGACGAGGTGATACATGAAATCGACGAGACCGCAGAACGAAGCGCCCTACTGCACAGACTACTGGACAAACTGCCCGTGCAGCAGCGCCGACTCATAGAGATGAAATATTTTGAGGACCGCAGCGTCAAAGAAATGCAGCAGGAACTGAACATGAGCGACAGCAACCTATACACCACCCTATCGAGAACATTGCAAAAACTTAGAGGAATGATAGGCAGCCTGTGAGGCGAGAGAAAGAGGGAAAAGACAATCCGACAACAATAATAATATTCATTGAACGAAAAAAATATACAATATGGACCACAAAACCGAACTTGAAGAATTGATTGCCGCTGCGCAACGCCATGAGGCCGACCAAAGACGGCAGCAGCAACTGAGCGAGATGGTAGACCAATGGGCGGCAGCCGAAACGCCCCATCGTCGCCACCTGTGGACCACTCTAGGCATTGCCGCCAGCATCATACTTTTAATGGCCATAGGATTACGGTTGCTTTTACCCGGCAACGAAAGCAGCACCAATCCGCCACTGACAGCTCAAGCCGACATGCCGACAACTGCAGCAGACACTGTTGAAGCGCACGATGATGCAACCAACGCCACACCAGTCTTCAGAATGGGGACAACAGTCAACCGACTTGCTTCAGCCTCCACCCCCGATGTCATAAAAAAAGACACCGACCAAACGAGCAGCGAAACACCAGAGCCTCTATACCAGACCGACCCACTCGAGATGGAGCGTCCACAAATGCTTCTGGCAGAAGAGGCAACCACGACCAAACAAGAAACGCACCTCATCGCCATGGCACAAAAGCGAACACACGAACGCACTTCGACACGCCTGGTCTGCGGCACGGGATGCAAACCCGAGCAGTCGCGACCCACTGCCCCCAACGTCCCACAATTGGCCATGGTCAACAACTCGGGTTCTGCCACTTTTGAGGTTGGCAGCATCCCGTTCTAGAGAACGGAGCCGATAATGGACATGCGACTTACGAAAAAAACCAACTTATTGCAATTCAATCCAAAGAAACGTTCGAAGAGAAAAAAAACAATAAAGATTGTAAGAAATCGACAAACCGATCGTCATATAGGCAAGAAACTGACAACGCGCGTCACCCGTTTCATTTTAAATCATCAATCCCAAAATCAGATCCGAAATGAAAAAAGCAGCATTTATAACCCTATTTATATTATCAGCTTTCGCAACACTCGTCGCACAGGACGAATACCGCATCAGCCAGTCCATTCCCGACAGCATCGACAGACTGTACATCAATGAAGGATGGCAAGTACGAATACTGCAAGGCGAACAGCCGACGCTGACCATCATTACTCCATGCAGCTATTTCTTCGAGGAGGACAACGAGCCCCAAATAAGCGCCGTCACAGGTCGTGCACTGACCTTGAATTCCAACAAAAACATGCCTCGAACCACTGTGGTCGAAATCACATTAAAGCAAAATCTAAGTTTTCTTATAATCGAAAAGAACGCGACTGTACAAACTGAAGACTTGGTCTTTAATAGTAAATTTTCAGAAGTTACGATCTATGACGGAGCCACATTGACAAGCAAGTCATGGATAAGCGCTGGAGACATGGATGTCTACCTCTATGAAGGAGCCACAGCGACGGGCAAGTCGTGGAAAAGCACTGGAGACCTGGATGTCAGCGTTTATGGCAGGAGCAACCTGCGCATCGACACACTCCAAGCAAAACATAAGCTGACTCTCAGACGCAAACCTCATTCACAAGTCTACTGTCCGACACTGATTAGCGCTGACACCAAGGTCATGTGCGACGTCAAAAGCATCGGCACACTTTACCAGACAGACAGCACTCGCAACCTTACCGTGAAGAACGTTAACCGCGAATGGCTTAAGTATTTTAATCATCTGACGATGAGTATAGGTATCTCCTCGCCCATACCGCTCTACATGAATAACAAAAGCGGATCGCCCTACAACAGAGGGGAAAACTACCGTCTCTCCATATACTATGGAATAGTCTCCCCCATTCCCATCACCGAACGCATCACTTTCAAAAACTGGTTTATCCTTGAGTGCGACTGGGGACGACTTCTCAACAATGTAAACTACAATGGTAACGCCCTCACCCTCAACACCCCAACCAGCGGACAAATACCCCAGCAGCACCTTAATGCCGAAAACCTTGGACTCCGGCTGCTCATCAGCTACACCTTCGGTAAAAAGAATACCCAAACCGGAAGTTCCCCCTACCATATTAATTTGGGCGTTGACGTGCTGCGCAATTGCAGAGAAAAATTGATCACCCGAACAATGGGGAACAATAACCACTGGAGCATCCGTCGCGAAGAAACCAACGTGATGAACCCATGGCAACTCCGCGCATCACTTTCGATCGGTGGCGGCCCACTTACCAAAATGTCCATCGGATTGACATACGACCTCCTGCCGACATTCCGCAGCAGTGCCTATAGCGAAAAGATTCACACCTTCGGCGTCACTCTGCAATTCTGACAAATTCATATATCTGATCATACTCGCTTTCCTCATCAGCCGCTTGCAGACCCATCGGTCAGCAAGCGGCTGACGTCATTATTCAAACACATGTTATAAGTGACAACCGGTGGTCAAGAATCGCCTATCAAGATTGTTCAAAAAAAAACACTCAATTTTGGATTTTCAGCGCATAAAAACAGATCATTTATTGTTTTTTTTCTTCATATAAACGAAACAACCTTATTTTTTCGATTCCATTTCAAATCTCATTATCAACAAAATGCGTCCATTTCATAAAAGTAATTGCAATTTTTGAGGATTTTTTCTTGCCAGAATGAATTTTTTGTGTACTTTTGCACCCGATTTCAGCAAGAATAATGATCTGCTAGCTCAGTTGGTTTAGAGCGCTTGCTTGACAGGCAAGAGGTCACAAGTTCAAATCTTGTGCAGATCACCAAGACGCCACGAACAATAATCGTGGCGTTATTTATATATGAAAAGAGCCATCACCCTGTTTATTATTTTATTCCTTGGCTGTTCCATTAGTGCCCAAGATCTTACCCCTTCGGATTTGATTATTCTTTGTGGCAAGAAAAATCTTGAACAAATAGATCAATTCTTGAATACGAAAATGTGGGTTTATTACGACTCCCAGAAAACAAATGAATCTGAACAAACCGTGACGTATTCGTACAAAAAAAACTCATACAGCGACAAAGCTCAAGGATGGATTACGATTAGACTTTATGACAATCTACCCGCTCTGATATCTTACAATTTCTTTAACGACAAATCATACAAGTCGTTCAAATCCGGCTTAAACGCCTCCGGTTTTGCTTCTTATAAAAATGAAATAGGTGACAATAGCGTTCAAATTGATTACAAAAACAATGGATTCTTTCTACAAATCGAACAGACAAAATCGGGTTACAATACTTCCTATCTTTGCACCTTGCTGAAGAAAGGATGCCACTACGACTCTGAAAATGGAGAAAAGAAAAGGGAAACTGAAGATGGCGGCTATGAAAAATACACACTAAAAGATGGAAAATTAGAAGGGTTTTACCGCATTTATGATTCAGAGAACAGAATACAAGAGGAATATACCACAAAAAACGGGAAAGCAGAAGGAATATACCAACAATACGACAAAAATGGAAAACTAGCAGGAACTGCAATTTTTAAAAATGGGCAACTTGACGGCCAATACAAGAAATACTACAGTAACGGTGTATTAAAAAGTGTTATGGATTATTCTCAAGGGGTTGCTGATGGCAAGTTCTTTTTTTATAGTAATCAAGGAAAACTCTTAGCGCAAGGGGTATTCTGCAATGGGAACCGCACCGAATGGATTCTTTATGAGGACGACGGGTTAACAATGAAATATCGTGAGATTACGAAATCTAAAGAAAACCGTTATGCTTTATGTAGAAAGAAAGGATTGACAAGCCAAACATTAATTGAATTCCAAGAATTTTCAGACAACGGAGCCGGTAGCGTTTTTAGTTGTTTTATTGACACGTCATCCCACGGGAAAACAGGACGAAATACTTCCTTGAGAATAGAGGATACTTGTCACATGTTGAGGTTATCACATGGAACAATAAAAGAAAATCAACGACAAGGATGGTGGACTTTGCACAATGAAAAAACCGGGAAACTATTATTATCAGCTTATTACAAAAACAACAAACAACAAGGTTCTACCAATTTTTACGACGATAATGGAGACTTACTTGCCGAAATACACTATATAAATGGCATAAAACAAGGACCCTGTAAACTAAAAACAACCGACGGGAAAGGATGGATAACCGGGAATTACAAAAACGACAAAAAGGATGGGATTTGGAGTCAAGAGTCTGAGGGCTACACTTTGGAACAAAATTGGGAGAATGGAGTTCTAAATGGAAAAACCACAATCACCAATGGCAAAGGAATCATCATTGCATCCATTGGGTACAAAGACAATAAATTAGACGGAACGACAATACTATTCAACAGTGTCGGGAAAAAAACATTTGAATTACATTACGCCAACGGAACAATTAATGAAGTGATTGATTTGAGAAACGATTGTTATTCAATCACCTACAGCAAAATAAAAGAACACAGTTTCACAGCAACATATTCATCCAACGACACCACTACATCTGTTACATTTCGATGCGACAAAAAAATATTTGGAAACAACTACTGGGATGAGCAAAAATTGAGTAATTACATTGACAGTGTATGGATTACCAATTCCTCCATTATCCCTAATGGTGATTATTCCTTTAAAACAAGCAAAAGCAAATTCTCTTCGGATGCTTACGGGACAATATCCGATGGAAGGAAAACAGGTAATTGGAAATATATATTCAAAAAACAAAACATTTGTTTATCTGTCAACTACGGACTGTACTCGGAAAGCTACCGCACCTTGGACGGACTGTCTTATAGCGGTGAATTCCGGTATGAAGAACCGGAAAACAACTTCTATGAACTTCGGCAAATAAAGAACGGAGAATGTTTGGAAAAGAAAACCAGACGGTACTATCTTGATTCCGACAAGAGAATGCGCGGAGAAATAGAAAAGGCGGATTATTTCCCTATTGTAGCGCACAATCACCAAATCATCATCCCATGTTTCCCTGACATGATTAATCTTGCAGAGAAGAACCAGAGGAGCAATGTAAAAAACATTCCCATGCCATCTTTTGCCGCAAATGAATATTTCTTACAGGATACAAAGACGGACAGTCTCTTCAAAACTGGAGAACCGACTTTTTTCAAAAAAGAGGAAAAGAACAACAACGAGTATTATCTCAACAAATATAAAGAATTCATAAAAAATGAAATGCCTGAGATTATATTGGACGACTATTATAGTTTAGAACATGGTTTTTGGTCCTTAGTATATTTGGATGACGACAGCATTCCTGAGCTTTACATAAATTGCGGAATGGGTGGTTTTGATATCAAAGATGACCTACTGTATATAAACGAAGGAAAAGTTTATAGAAAAAAAATCGACTACCTTGACGAATATTTAGAGAGACGCTCTTTGATGCTACATACCTGGGGGGATGGTGGCGATGGAAGTACAGAAATCTTCTTTTTTTACAAAGGTGTTTTCTACCCGGTGTTATCCATATTCTCTGAAATGATTAATCCATCAGAATATGCATATTCCTTAAATGGAACAACCATCGATGAAAATGAAGCTGATAAAATATTAAAAAATGCCTTCTATGACAAAGGGGAATGGTCTAAACCTAAGGAGAATTCATTAGCTCGCACCCTGAATATTCACAATGCCGCCCAGCAGATTTGCAACTGCGGAGACGTTATAAAATGCGTAAATATCGTTATAAACCAGAATTTTATTCAGTATACCAACGACGCTGATTTCAGATCCGCTGTCGAAACAGAGGCTGAGAAATGCATCGCCAACAAGATAAAAGACAAAACTGTGGAAAATAGTAAATAAGTTGCCCAAAACATAGTCTGAAAGGATAAAAAAAGAACACTTAAAACTCTAAAAACAAAAGACTACAGAGACATTTCAAACACAAAAAAAGCGACCCGGAGTCGCTTTTTTTTATACTATACAAAATAATCAGAATCCTTCGATTCTTTCCTCTTCGAGTAAAATTATATGTGTATCTCGCGGCCGTTGACGTAAATGGCGCTGAAGGGGCGTGAGGGGCAGAGGTATTCGCAGGCGCCGCAACCGATACATTTATCGGTGTTGACAGCCGGAATCTTGACAGTGGCAGGATCATCGGGATTGGCCGCCTTGTCCTTGGGCACCATGAGAATTGCTTCGACCGGACAATGACGGGCACAGTTGCCACATTGCACACCGTCACGGTAAGGCAGACAGTTGTCCGGGACAACGACGGCGAATCCGATATGGATATTCGTCTTCTCCTCTCGGGTAATGGGTCGGATGGCCCCCGCCGGACACACTTCACTGCAACGTGTACACTCGGGACGGCAAAAACCGCGTTCATACGACATCTCCGGCTGCATCAACGTCTCCAATTTGTCAGAAGGACGCAACACCTTGTTGGGACACTCGCTGACACAAAGCTGACAACCCGTGCAACGTGTAGAGAAATTCTTAAGACTAATGGACCCTGCCGGCTTCAAAGGGAGATCGCGATGAGGTATCTGCTTGTCTTCTATGACAGCAAGACCGCCATCCACTTTCTTTTCCTGTGCCGAAAGGGCAGCTGCACCCGCCACCATGGCCGACGTCACCAAAAAGCGACGTTTTGACTCATCGACCGTCTCTTCCTGTTTGACTTCTACAGCCGAAGGATTGATACGGAAATGACTGTTCCGGTATTCCAAAGCTCCGAATTTGCAGCTGTCGATACAGTCCATACAGGCCACACAACGGGAATAGTCGATGCGATGGTTTTCGATATCGATGCAGGAAGCCTTGCAATTGTGTACACACTTGTGGCAATTTTTGCATTTGTCGACATCAATGACCGGTTTGAACATCGAAAAACGCGACACCAATCCCAACACGGTGCCCACCGGACAGACCGTGCTGCACCAGGTGCGTCCGCGACGGAGCGACAGAAACGCCACGACCACCAGCGTAACCGCAGCAACAATCAGCGATGTACCACTCTTCACCCATACATCCACCTCATAAAAGGCGTAGCTTTCATGGCGTTCGGCGATACCAGCAAAGATGTTGTTGATCCACACATAGACCGGTTGCAACAAATTGGTGGCAATACGACCGTAAGCACTGTAAGGGGCTATCAAAATGGCGATGCCGTTGAGACCTAGAATCAGCAGCACCACAAACAGCACAAGCAATGGGTAACGGAGCCAACGGTTTTCACGAATGAAATGGAAACGATCCTTTTTCACCTTGCGTGCAATGAAGTTGAAACCATCCTGCATCACACCCATCGGACAGAGAATGGAGCAGTAAAAACGCCCGAAGAGCAAAGTCACCAATAATACAAAGGCAACGATGACAAAATTAGTGGCCATAACCGCCGGAAAGAACTGCATCTTGGCAATCCATCCGAAATAATGGTGAAGCACACCCGAAAAATCCAGAAACATTGCCGTAACTGCCAGAAAACAGACAAGAGCGGCGACTGTGCGTATTTTGCGTAACATGGGGTTGTTTTTATGGATTGAAATAATTTGCAAAAATAAGGAAAAATCTACAAAAATTGTACCTTTGCAAAATCAAAAAAAACAACAATCGCAAATAAGTAACTATTGTACAATAATATATACAACTTATAAAAAAAAGCATTATGGCACTTTTGACAACCAAAAACTTAAAAGGAGATATATTCGGTGGTGTAACGGCAGGCATTGTAGCCCTTCCGCTTGCATTGGCTTTTGGCATACAGGCTTTCAGCGGCATCGGACCCGAGGGTGCCTCCATCGGCGCTTATTCCGGACTTGTCGGCGCCACCCTGCTAGGATTCTTCGCGGCACTTTTTGGCGGTACCCATAGCCAAATCAGCGGTCCTACGGGTCCCATGACCGTCATCAGCGCAACCCTTATCACCGGTGCCTTTACCGCTCCAGGCGGTGACCTCTCCACTGTACTGGTTTCCATGGCCCTCGCCGCCATATTCTGCGGATTGTTCCAGATTCTTTTTGGAATCATCAAAATAGGTAAATATGTACGCTACATCCCCTACCCTGTCTTGAGCGGGTTTATGTCGGGCATCGGTATCATCATTATTCTTCAACAGCTTTATCCCCTTATTGGTCAGAGCAAGGGCGGCTCGATGATCGACCTCCTAGTCGGTCTTCCTGAAGCATTGTCTCATATCAGCTTCACGGCGCTCCTTCTCGGCATCGGCACCGTGGCCATCATCTATCTGTTCCCCTTGATAACCAAGAAAGTGCCGTCAACCCTTGTGGCACTTATCGTCATGACTATCATATCACTGTTTCTCAACATGACGGGCGTACCCATTATCGGCGAAATCCCCTCGGGGCTTCCCATGCCTTTCTTTGCCAACAGTTCAGTCTCCCTCAGTGAGATCAGCTGGGGCACTGTCATCACCTCCGCACTGATTCCCGGACTCACCCTTGCAGGTCTGGGCTCCATCGACACGTTGCTCACCTCCGTTGTGGCCGACAACATCACCAAAACCAAGCACAACAGCAACCGAGAACTTATCGGCCAAGGTATCGGCAACGCCATTGCCGGACTCTTCTGCGGACTTCCCGGTGCCGGTGCCACCATGCGTACTGTTGTCAATGTCAAAAGTGGTGGCCGCACACAACTCTCCGGTGTGGTTCATGCGCTGTTTCTGCTGGCTATCATGCTCGGTCTCGGTTCTGTAGTGAAATACGTACCGCTGTCCGTCCTCGCCGGCATCCTCATCACCGTAGGTTGGGGCATCATCGACTTCAAAGGCTTTAAAGATCTGTTCAAAATACCGCGTGCCGACGCTGTAGTGCTCATCGTTGTCTTCGTTGTCACTGTCTTTGTCGACCTCCTCACAGCCGTCGGAATCGGAATGGTCATTGCCTGTGTACTCTTCATGAAACGTGCCAGCGACTTGGTGGAAGGCGGCTACAGCAGCCAGGAGCTCACCAATTTCGATAAGGAAAGTCCTTGGGACGACGAGCACGGCATGCCCGATGTTGTGGCTCACAAGATCTATGTTCAACGACTCAACGGCCCCATCTTCTTCGGCACCATCAACAAGTTCAAGGAAGTCATGACCGACGTACCAGACGATGCCAAGATTGTCATCATCCGCATGCGACTGGTCTCATTTATGGACCAGAGCGGTCTTTACGCTATGGAAGAAGCCATCAAAGACATCCAGTCTCGCGGCACGCAGGTTCTGATGACCATCATCCAACCCCAGCCCATGTACATGCTGAAGACCCACAATGTAATTCCAGCTGTCGTTCCTGAGGAACACACCTTTAAGACTTTTGAGGATTGCACTGATTATTTGAATCAGTATTGCAAAGGTTGAGATCATTTTGGAAATCTTTCCTGAGCATTACATCTGACAATAATGAAACAAAACGCCATGGGAGGTTTGATAGAACATTTATGGTTGAAAGCGATTGTGGAGTCGCCGCTGTGGCCTCACAGCGTTGACCGTAATCCGCGGCGTGCTGTCGAGACCTATTGGCGTTACAAGATGCGGGAGCCTCTCGAGCTGGAGCATCCGCAAACACTCAACGAAAAGATCCAGTGGCTGAAACTCTATGGTGACCGTCGCTTGTGGAGCGAATGGGCCGACAAATACCGTGCCAAAGAGTTACTCCGCGAATGCGGGTTGGAGTGCTACCTCACCCAGACCTATGGCATTTGGGACCGTGCCGAAGATATAGACTTCACGACCCTTCCCGACCGTTTTGTGCTGAAATGCACTCACGACTGCGGTTCCACCATTGTGGTTCACGACAAAAAGCAGCTGGACTGTCAACGGGTTGTACGTCAACTGTCCAAACGCTTGAAATCTCCTTACGGATACCATTCCACCGAACTGCACTACATTGACATCCCCAGGCGTGTTATGGCCGAAGAGCTTATAGACAGCAGTAGCGATCCCACACAACAACGATCGCTTACCGACTATAAATTTTGGTGCTTCAACGGACATGCCGAGTTGTGCTTCATCTGCTACAACCGAGGCCAAGGGGCCCATCAACACCATGTGATGAAAGACCTCTACACCGCACACGACTTCAATCCCTTCAGAGAAGGACTTGTCGAATCCGAGCGACCTGCTGCCGACCAGCCATACATGGTCTGTCCGGCCAACTATGACGAGATGCTCCAACTGGCAGAACAACTCTCGAAAGGGCATCCGGAAGTACGGGTGGACCTTTACAACATCAACGGGAAAATCTATTTCGGAGAGATGACATTCACCTCATTCGGTGGAATTATGCGCTATTTCACCCCCCAAATGCAGCAACATTTGGGGGCACTGACCAACCTAGAGGTCAATTGACCCCCAACCGTTCATACTAATCCTCAAACAAACGATTAATCTTCATTTTGCGAACCATCGGTCGCGAAAGTTTGATTTCGGAGGCCCCACACATCATTTCCATCACCTCATCGGCATAGGCGCCGCCACCCGGCGAGCAATCGACAGTAGAGAAAACAATAGGATTGCGCGTGCGCGACCTGTATAGGCCGACCGTATCGGGCAGAATGGTGACCGGTGTGCCCACTTGCACCAATCCCAGCACCTTGCGAGCATCCTCGTTATACATACGGATGCAACCATGCGAGCATCGGGTACCTATCGACTTAGGGTTGTTCGTGCCATGCATGCCGATGCCCGTAAAGCCCGGCGTATCAATCAGCATGAAACAGGTGCCGAAGGGAGCCAGTTCGGGAGTCTTTGCCAACCATGGCGAGATACGTTTCACCTTGAAACGTCCCTCGGGAGTCCGCCAGTCGTCAGCATGGCGCTTAGGGCCATAGAGCCGTCCGCAAGCGATAGGCGCACGATGAAGCGTATCACCCTCGTCAGAAATGACGAATATTTTCAAAGCAGGCTTGGAGATAACCACACGATTTTGCGCACCGACAGCAAAAAAGATGACGGCAAAAAAAGCGAACAGGATTGTTGTTTTTATCTTTCTGTGCATGGCAAAAGTCCTTGTCTCCTGATGAGAAATAAAGGAACTAAAGACAATGCAAAGATACACTTTTTTTTGAAAATGAAACTAATGCGACAAAAAACATTCATAAAGCGGAACACCAAGAAAGTCCAAAAGCAACGACCAGCTTTGCTTTTCGCCAACAAACCGCTCTGCGGTCAGCGCAGTTTGTTCCGGTTGAAATGTGCTTTGACATAGAGCCAAAAGCCCAAGAATCCGACTAAATTAACCAGCCATGCGGCCCAGAAAGCAATGGAATAGCCCCATTTTTCAGACAACAAACCGCCTAGCAGAACGCCGATGCCAAGACCCACATCCCAAGCAACAAGAATGGAGCTGCTGGCAGTTCCACGTTGTGAATGGGGAGCCAGATTGACAAACATATTCTGGTATGCAGGATACATGTGGCCGTTTCCAAGTCCAATAACCAAAGCGGCAGCATAATAGCCAAATTCATTGTGCAATGCAGCAAAAAGCATATAGCCCATCAGAGAAACAGACACACCGACCGCAGCATTGTGCACCAATCGCCCTTGGCGTAAAGCACGACTTCCCTGCAAACGCGACAGGATCAGACCCAGTGAAAGCAGCAGGAAAAAAGTCCCCGCGCCGCCTTCGATACCCAACTGCTCGCGTCCGTAGATTGCCACATAGGTCGACACCACACCATAGGAAAAGGAAAAACACGCCATGGTGAGCGCCTCGCCTGTGCCCTTGACCAGGAAGAAACGGTCGAGCGATATGGGAGGTTTGTCTTTGACGACGGGTTTGGCCGACACTTTCACGGTGGCCACAATCAACATGCCGCACAACGCTATCAGCATGGCCAGCCAGAAAAGAATATTGAAATCGTGCGTGGCATGGAAAATCCAGATAGCCACCGAAGGACTGATAGCCGACGCAATATTATTGGCCAATCCGTAGTACCCAATACCCTCGGTACGGCGTTCGGAGGGAAGCACATCGATAGCCATAGTGCTATTGGCCACCGTAGTGGCACCAAACGGCGCCCCATGAAGCGTCCTTACAATGGCAAAAAGCAGCAAAGAACCTGCAGCAATATAGCCCACAAAGAACAATGAAAAAAAGAAGAAACATACCAGCAGCACCCGCTTGCGCGAAAAACTGTCGACAATGTAGCCGCTGAACATACGGGCGATCAATGCCAGGACAGAATAACCGAACAGGACCGTACCGATGGTGTGCTTGTCAGCCCCGAAGGTCTCGCTGAGGTAGATAGGCAACAAAGGGGTCAACAACATGAAAGAGAAGAAAATCATAAAATTGGCCACGAACACCTTGGTATAGTTAGCATTCCAAAGTCGTGGCACGGCATCCTCACCTTCCCTTTGTTTCATCCGGCCCATACTTATTTATTATTATTCCATCAGATTGTGAATCATGGCGTAGACCGCCAGACCAGCCACCGACTTGATACCTGTCTTATGGGTGATGTTTTTGCGATGCGAATTGACCGTATGAATAGAGATGTGCAGCGTCTCGGCAATCTCCTTGCTGCTAAGGCCCTTGGCAACAAGCACAAGCACATCGGTTTCGCGATCGCTCAGTTCGTAGTTTCCAATCGGCTTGGTTTCCTCCTCCTCGTCGATTGCCATGGCCGACTGCAATAGCGAGACTATGGCACTGCGACCCGCCCGAATATCAAGTTGGAAACGAAAACAATCCGACAACGCAGGTTCAACGTACTGGTAGACCAGCGCCACCACAATCATCGAAGGACGCATCCGCATGATCGTGTTCAGCCGCTGGCGTGTAGAAGAGGCCATAAGCGTTGGATTGATAATCAAGATGTCGGGGCAAATGGCCGGAAGACGTTCCTCGAGATTGTCAGCATTGTAAAGAGGCGCAAGAACGTTGAAAGATCTGTTTTCGGTAAGGATTACGCGAAGACCTTCAGCAATGATTTCCGAAGGTTCAACAACAAGTACCGAACGTAATGCTTTCATCGGGCACTCCTTTCCATCCAGGAAAACCACGGGATGAGGATTTTTTCCTCTATCAGCGCATGTTTCTGGATATCGGCCGACAGTTGCAGGATGTCGAAGACGACCTCGATGGATTCTTCAGGGAGGACGTTGCCGGGAAGATACTTATAGACGATCTGGGTCAGGTCGTTGAGTTTGTCCACAAGGGCGACATGCGAACGTTCGATGTTTTTTCCCACAGAGCCTTTGCTCTTTATGCCCTCTGTGACGCGCTGCAGATTAGGGAAATCGAAAGTCTCCTCACGATGGAAATGGTCCGCTATCTCGTTGCGAAAATCGGCATAGAACTGTTTCAGAATGTTGCCGTAGCGCGGCGACACACGATCGGCGATATGATGCAGATGCATCTCGATATGAGGCAGTCGTTCGCGCAAGTAATAGTCGTGCGATGCCATAAGATAGGGCACCAATGGGCTCATGTCCACGGCTCTCAATTCCTCGACGGAAGGACGGTAGTCGTCGAAGGTGTACAAGTTGCAGAGCAGCAGCAGAAAATCGACTGGCACCTGGTTCGCCTGACAGACTTCCTGAACCGACTTGTCGCCAAAGCCCAAGGGAATATTGAGTCGGGGCAGCAGCAGAATCAGCGTATGGTTGGTGGCGATGACATCTGCCAATTTCATTCGAGGAGAAAAACGGGTCATAGGGTTGATATTGAATAAAACAGAATGTTTAGTTGTCGCTCACATAAACTCTTTTCACGCGAGGAGAGACCGATGTCAATATTTCGTAAGGGATAGTGCCCGAAGCCTCTGCCATGCGACAGAGCGATTCGGCAGAACCGAATATGACGACCTCGTCGCCCTCTTCGCATTCAATGTCAGTGACATCGAGAAAACACATATCCATGCATATACTACCGATAATAGGCGCCATGTGTCCGTTGACCTCCATGGAGCCATTGCCATAGCCCAGATGGCGCGAAAGGCCGTCAGCGTATCCGATGGGAATGATGGCAATGCGCGAGTCGCGCTGCGCAATCCACCGCCGGTTGTAGCCCACCGAATCGTCCTTGGGTATGGGCTTAATTTGAGAGATGCGAGTCTTGAGAGTGCTGACCTGAGCCAGACATTTCTGCACCTCAGGTTCGGGTGAAATGCCGTAGAGTCCGATACCCAAACGCACCATATCCATTTGTGCCTCGGGGAAACGTGTGATGCCCGAAGAATTGAGAATATGGCAAAGAATACTGTCGTCGGAGAGCAGCTGCTTCAACTGGGAAGAACCCTGGCGGAAAAGGTCGATCTGGCGGTGCGTAAAGTCATCCATAGCAGGGTCTTCGCTGCAAGCCAGATGCGAGAAAACCGACTTGACACGCAACGGGCAGTCTGCCTGTTTCAGCCGGCGAGCCAGTTCCGGCATGTCAGCAGCCGAGAAACCCAAGCGATGCATGCCAGTATCCAACTCGATGTGGATGGACAGCGGGTTCGCCTGGTCGGTATAGAGGCGCGCTGTATCGGAGAAAAGCTGCAGGATGCGGAAACTGTAGATATCCGGTTCCAATTCGTAACGAATCATGCTGTCAAAGCTCTCCTCTTCGGGGTTCATCACCATGATGGGCAGTTTGATGCCATTGCGGCGCAGCTCCACACCCTCGTCACAATAAGCCACCGTCAGATAGTCCACATGGTTGAACTGTAGGGTATTGGCCACTTCCACCTTGCCTGCCCCATAGGAAGAAGCCTTGACCATGGCCATCAGGCGGGTGGACGAATTGATGCGTGAGCGGTAGTAGTTGACATTCGACACCAATGCATCGAGATTGACCTCCATGATAGTCTCGTGCGACTTGCGCTGCAACAACTTGGCTATATTCTCAAATCCGAATACACGGGCGCCTTTCAACAGGATGGTCTCGTTCTGGAAATCGCCGGCAGGGTGCTGACGAATAAATTCATCGGTAGACGGATAGAAAAATGTCTCGATACCCTCAAACTGGGCTCGATTGCGCTGCAGTGCCTCGCCGATGCCCACCAACTTGGTAATGCCACGCTGGCGAATGAGCGACGACACCTGCGAATACAATTCCTGCTCCGGAACACCTGACTGCATAAAATCACTCATGATAAGCGTCTTATGGTAATGCTGGTGCTCATGTTGCAAGAAATCGAGTGCGATGGAGAGCGAATTGATATCCAGACTATAGCTATCGTTGATCAGCAGGCAGTTGTTGATGCCCTCGTCCATTTCGAGACGCATAGCCACAGGCAACAAGTGACTGCAGCGTTCGGCAATGTCGTCGCCGTCGTAGCCCAAGTAAAAGAGCAGTGAGATGCAATGCATGGCATTCTCGATGGAGGCGCGGTCCACGAACGGAATCTCCATATCATAGCCAATAGCGTTATAAATCACCTTGAGCATGGTGCTGCGTTCGAGCACCTCCACGTGTTGCAACTTCACCTGATCCTCGTCGCTACTGCCCCAGGTGAAGCGGTTCAGCTGACGCAGGCTCTCCTTTTCGGAAACCACCGAATGGATGTCCTTGTGGTCGGAACAATATATCAGCACTTCGCAATGGGTGAAAAGCTGCAGTTTTTCTGCTATTTTCTGGTAACGGGTAAGAAAATTCTCATCGTGCGCCTGACCGATGTTGGTGAAGATGCCGATGGTAGGGCGGATGACGTTCTTCAGTGCCTCCATTTTGCCCGTTTCGGATATACCGGCCTCAAAAACAGCGAAATCATGTTCCGGACCCATCTGCCAAACCGAGAGAGGAACGCCAATTTGCGAGTTGTAGCTTTTAGGGCTGCTCACCAAATGGTGGTCCGGAACCAGCAATTGGACAATCCAGTCCTTGACAATGGTTTTACCGTTGCTGCCCGTAATGCCCACCACAGGTATATCGAATTGTTTCCGATGGTGTTCTGCCAAACGTTGCAGCATCGACACCACATCCTTTACAAACCAGTAGTTGGCCTGCTTGAGCAACTGTAATTCTGTTTGGAGGCTCTCGTCCAGTTCGTTGCAAAGCACAAAATTGCGCACTCCCTTGGCATATAGTTCGGCGATGTAGTTGGCGCCATTGTTGCGCTTGGTACGAATGGCAAAGAAGAGCGTGTCGTCTGCATCCGTCAGCTTTCGGCTGTCGGTCAGTATACGGGTGAAGGTGGCATCGGGGCTGCCGATGCTGGTCACAGAAGGTTTCAGTATGGAGGATAGTTCGCTAACAGTCATTGATTTTTTAGAATGAAAAGATGTATTATGTCTTGTGTAGAATTGGTATGGTTCGTTTGTTTTTAGGTACTGTTGCCAATATGTCGCAGGCGGGAGAAGCGTCCTACGGCGATGGCGGCTTCCGACCTGACAGCCTACCTTGTCCGCTCCCACCCTCTGTCTTCAGCAGGCGGAATGCCAGATTACAGTCCAGACAACGATGTCGCTGACAGTATTCATTGTAGCGCTGAATGAGCGACTGACTCTGTGCCGCATTGTCCGGTTGTAACCCCAGATCGGTCCAGCGGTCGACTATACGGTTGCGTTCGGCTGGCAGCTGCTGCAATAGCGACAGGGCCTGCTCCTTATGCTGGTCGCTGTCGTGCAGTTTGCCGTAAGCAAAAAGGAGTGGCACCCAAGCATTGATCAGTATGCGGTCCACCACCGAACGTCCAAGCCGTTTGGGACGAGATGGGGCCAACTGATCGAAAAGATAGTGGTTCATCCAATAGGGATCGGTTTCGCAGCAGAAGAGCTGGCGCAAGGTGTCGACATTCGCGCCGTCGAGCATTTTCGAGAAAAGATTGTCCGTATGCAGCAACAAATTGGCGAACTGGCTGATACGCAGTGTTGGGAAGCTGGCGGGATAGAGGCGGAAGAATTTCCACAGATGGCCCGGCATGGGCTGCAGCCGATAGGAGGCGCGCAGATAAGCGTACTCACGTTGCAGCGACAACGGGTAATCGTCAGCAAATTCATCCTCTAGCAACCCCGATTGGCCGAAGAACAATGCTTCAACACTCAATGGACGGTGTTTGATTTTGGCCAGCAGCGAAAGCGGGGTTGTCTTTGCCAACAGTTCGAAAGGCAAAGCGTTCACCTTTCCACCAAAGCTACGCGCCATAAGACGATAACAAGCCTCATCCCAATCGCCCCGAGTCTCGTCCAGCAGATGCTGCGCCTCCCCCACCTTGCGTTCCAGCCTTTCGGCCGCAAGACGTTCGTTGGCAGCATGGATCAGGAAATCGGGAATGTCCGCTATACGCGAAGCACATGCTATTGTTTCACCGTCAGCAGGATGCATCAGCTGGTCGTAGCGGTCCCATACACCTTGAGGAATATGTCTGCGCAGTTCCATGGTAGGGAGGATCCGTCCGTCGGGAAGCCGAATGTCGGCATCGTAACAATAGACAACATGAAGGATGACATTGTGGTAGTTAGGGTCATCGTTGTGGTGATGCAAGTGCCAGTCAGAGGCGTTGATATGCACCTCCACGTTGCCGGCCCAGCGGATACCGTCGACTGTCATTCGGGCATCGAAAAAGTCGGGACCCGCATCGCGATTATGTTCTCCGGGGCGTTCCACCACAACGGGCAGCCCATCGACGGTGGTCAAAGGACCTTCCAACAGGCGGTGCTGCCAAATGTATTGGAGAAATGCCTCGGTCATAAGATTGAATTTTTGAAATACATCAATCCCCAACCGTTTCGATTGCACGAAACAGTCTGGGAATAATCTTTTTAATCGTTATTGAACAAATCCTTCATTTTGTCGAAGAATCCCTTTTCTTGTTTTGTAGGATTGGGTTGGAAATTGGGATGGTTGCTCAATTCCTCAAGCATGCCCTTCTCCTCCTTGGTGAGGCTCTTGGGCACCCACACATTGATGCTGACCAACATGTCGCCACGCGAATAGCCGTTCAGGTCAGGCAACCCCTTCCCTTTCAATCGGATGACCTTGCCGGAAGGTGTCCCCTGTTCGATTTTGACACGCACACGTCCATGCAGCGTCGGGATTTCGATGGATGCTCCCATAGCCGCCTGGGCAAAGGTGACGAAGGCGTTGTAGAAGAGGTTGGTATCCTGGCGTTCGAACAACTCGTGCGGCTGTTCCTCCACCTGGATGATCAGATCGCCGTTAACACCGCCGTGCGGTGCAGCATTACCCTGTCCACGCATGGACAGTTGCATGCCATCCGACACACCTGCAGGGATATTGATCGTAATGATATCCTCGCCCTTGACGATGCCGTCACCGTGACAATCATGGCATTTGTCTTTGATTATCTTTCCCTGTCCACCGCAGTAGGGACACGCCGACTGGGTCTGCATCTGGCCGAAGAGTGACCGACGCATTTCGGTGACCACACCCGTTCCGTGGCAATGAGAGCAGGTCTCGAAGCTATTGTTGCGGGCACCAGTTCCACCGCAAGTTTTGCATGGCTTGTATTTGTTGACGCGGATTTTTTTCTCCACACCCTGATCAATTTCCTCAAGGGTCAGCTTAACTTTGATGCGCAAATTGGACCCTCGGGAAGTGGGTCGACGAGCGCCACCCGAACGGGCGTCGCCAAAACCGCCAAAGCTGAAACCGCCACCGCCGAAGATGTCACCAAAAATGCTGCCGAACGACGAGAAGATGTCGTCCATGCTCATACCCTGTCCACCGAATCCGCCGGCACCGTCCAGTCCGGCATGTCCAAATTGGTCGTAACGGGCCTTCTTGTCAGGATTGCTCAGCACGTCGTAAGCCTCTGCAGCCTCCTTGAATTTCTCCTCGGCCTCTTTGTCGCCGGGGTTTCGGTCGGGGTGGTATTTGAGTGCCAATTTACGGTAAGCCTTCTTCAAATCTTCGGGCGACACGTTCTTGTCGACCCCCAGTACCTCATAATAATCTCTCTTTGTAGCCATATTATTTTGTTACCTTCTTTCTGTATGTTCGATTGTTGTTGAATGGAATTGCTGCGCAGTCATCGCATCAGTTGGCCACCACCACCTGGGCGAAGCGCAGCACCTCGTCGTTGAGGAAATAGCCTTTCTTGACCACGTCAATTACGGTCCCCTTGGCCTCGGGGCTGGGAGCAGGAATCTGCGTGATGGCCTCATGGAAGTTTTCGTCAAACTTGGCACCCATGGCCTCCATAGCCTTCAACCCCTTCTGCTGCAAAGCGTTGAGCATGTTTTTAAGAATAAGCTGCATACCCTCTTTGGCGGCGTCGCCATCGGCCATGTTGGAAAGTGCACGTTCCATGTCGTCGACAATGGGCAGCATCAGTTTGATGACATCTTTGCCACCATTCAGTATCAGTCCAGCCTTTTCGGCATTGGTTCGTTTGCGATAATTTTCATATTCGGAATAGATGCGCATGTACTTGTCGTTCATCTCCGCCAGTTTCATACCCATCTCTTCAATCTTGCTATTAAGTTCATCGGCTTGCCGTTCTGCACGTTTCTTACGGGCGCGGCGCGAATGGTCCTCCGCTTCTGCCGTCTGAGGTTTCGCCTCCGAGGCCTTCTGGGTTGACTGTTCCTCCGTTTCGGGGTTCAATGGTTGTTCGGTTTCCAATTGTTCCTTATTTTCTTGTTCCATATGATTGATCTTTTTATTTTTTAATTAATATATAACAAAAACACAACCAAAACGAGAAGGGACTTGTCGGCATGACAATTTGTCACATCACGGAGTTTGTTTGGTTGCTGCCTTGGCGGGTGGTGTCCGGAAGACATCAGCAGGCGATTGTGGACGTATGTCGATTTGCCAAGAAAAACCGGGCAGTTGTTTTTGGTCGGACGGCAGTTTGTCGAGCGGGTACATTTTCATATCGGGATTGCCGAAGGTAGTGACGCGTGACGGTTTCCGGTCGTCGTTGAAGTAGATTCGCATATCGGAGCCGATACCGCAGTTGACGCCCAGCAGTTCGCGACCGCTGGCGCCCTCTTCGTCAATCACGTAGTATATCATGCGGGCCGAACCCAGTATATCAGCATAGCGGGGCTCGTTTTTGTGGCAATAGACGTCGGCATTGTGGCCTTTGAGCTGGCTGAATTTGAGCGGATCGACCTGCTCAACTGCGAAGACATTGTTGCGCAGATGAATCAGCCTCACACCATCGGTGTCATAGATACAGATGATGGTGTCGGCCGTGCACTGATAATCCTCATACCACACAACCGGACTACCATAGAGACTCACAGTAGAATCGGCCGACGAATAGGCGAGCGAATCACACCGAGCCTGCACATCGTTGCGATAGAGGCAAACGTTGCGATAGGCTCTTGCGGCTTCGAATTCGCGGTCGTCGTTGTTGTAAGCCCAAATGGTGTCGGCATGCATAAAGAGCGTGTCGCCCTTGTCGACATAGACAATCAGCGCCGAATCGGTCACAAATGAGAAATGCTCTTTTTGGTCGGTGATGCCCATCCGACCCGAGCAGGCCACATTGTTAAGCGTGTCCATGATGGTCACATGTCCGTAAGCCTCACCATGTTCTGTGTCGTCGTTAAAAAAGAGTGTGTCGGCGGTGAGCCACTTGTCACGGTTGGTGAGATGGGTAGCACTGAATGAGGCCGCCTCATGCGACGAGGTGTTGTACGAACCCGATTCGCTGTAGACCGTCGACGAATCGCTATAGATATAAGTCGGCGACACGAAAACAGCCAGCGAGGTTCGTGTATTGTAGTGCAACGTATCGGTTTCCAGCCACGAAGTGGTGTCGTACAGCTGCACGTCGCCGTAAAGGAACAGATCGCGCGTGTCGGTATGGTAAAAACCCATGCGGCTGTCGAGGGTGGCGCTGTCATGTGTGGTGTGGCCCCAATTGTAATAGGCAGCCGTGTTGGTATTGCGGTTGTAGGTCAGATTGTCACTTTTAAGGACTGTTTTACCGTCGATGAGCACCACAGTGTCTGCCCACACCTCGGCAATGCGGGTTGTACCGTCGTAGATGGCTGTTTCGCCCAGCAAGGTGGTGGTGTCGGTGATGACCATACGGACGTTGCGGTGGGCAACAAAGATGTTGTTTTTGGTATCGAGCGAAGCCGAGTCGGTGTACAAGGTCATACCCTCATGAGATGCTTTCACCTTTTGGTACAGAATCCATACATCCGGATTGTTGGGGTCACGTGTACCCATGCCTGCTGCATATTGGATGATACGCTGAGCCTGAAGAGTGGTTCCTGCAACCAACCCCAAAACAAATAAGAGTATTATTTTCAAGTATTTGACAGACATACCAAGCCAATAATAGAATTTGCAAAGTTATGAAAAAAAAACATGGCAACCTAAAAAAAACAGTAGCCCAAGCCCTAACCACTGACAGACAATATTATAGCAACTTAGCCAATTCTTCACACCGAACCTACAGTTTCAGCCGTGCAGAAAGCATAAAAGTGCGTCCGGGTTGGGGCACACCACCATAGTCGCGATACTGGCAATCGGTGACATTGTGGACATCGGCGGCAAGCGTCAGTTTCGGAAAAGCATATTCTAGCGAAAGGTTTAGAAGCACAGCGTCGGGATAGGAAATGCGAGCGCCTTCTTTGTCGACATATTCACCAACACGGTGGCGGCACACAAAATCACCTTTCAAACGTAAAGGCAAGTCGCTGCTGAAGAACATCTTGGCAGGACGTAGAACGAGATAGCAATTGCCCTTGTGCCGCAAATAATCTAGTGCGTAGCCGCTCACCATGCCTGCAGCATCCTGACGCTCTGTGCAGTAGGAAAAGCTTCCACCCAGTTCGTCAACGCCCTTGCCGACATGTAGCAGCAAGGAAATCTCGGCGCCCATCGCATCTAGAACGGTGTGATTCATGGAATACCAGACCTCCTCATCGGGTCGGCGTATCCAGTCGATGATGTCACGACCCGCACGATAATAAAGGGCCGTGAGCAACGAGAGACGGCAAGTGGAGAAACTGGTAGAATAGCGTGCCTTCACTTCGGCCGACAGGCTGCTTTCGCTGTTCAAGTCAGGATTGGACACCTGATTGACACTCTGATAGTAAAGATCGGTAAAGGTAGGCATTCGGAAGGTGCGCGTGAGTGAAGCGCCGAATCGCCATTGGGGCAGCGGCTGCCACACAGCATTGAGCGAACCACCATAGTGGAATCCAAACACGCTGTTGAAACAGCCCAGTGCATCGGCTTCAATGCTCCCATTGCTGAAATCGAGGCGATAGCCGCCAAAAAGGCTCGCCGACAGGCGCGACGCCCGATGATTGTATTCCGACGGCGGGCGGCAGAGCCAGAACGTAGTGTCAACGGTTCCAAGCACACTGCTGACAATACCCTCGCTTCGCAGTTCTATGCCAACAAAGAGATCACCTCTGCCAACCTGCCTCACCAGCCTGCTACGAACACCGGCAATCTCGGAAAGGTGGTAGTTGTGTCCGCCGTACCATGACGGAGCCTCCACCCTTCCCTCGCGGAAAAGCTCGAAACGATCGCTATGAAGCCTTCCATAGAGAGCGCTCTCCAGTCGGAACACCGACCAACGGTGCTCATTCATTGCCGTAAGGGTCGCCGTACGGGTGGCCTCGAACTGGTCAGGATAGGAGATGCTGTAGAAGGCCTGGCTTCCAAAATCCTTCATCTGGACGCCTGCACTTAGCGTCCAGTGGTCGCTATCGTCTCTGAGGTCCGACTGCCAGTAAAGATTCGCTTGCCTGTAGTCGGTATTTCCCATATAGCCATCGCTACGGGCATATGAGCCAGCAAATGTATGGCTCCATGCCCCGCGGGACGCTGTAGCCAACACAGACCCACGGGCAGTACCGTAAGAACCAATGCCCAATTCCGCCACCAGACGATTTTGGGTCTTCTCGTTGACGACGATATTGATGGCACCGCAAAAGGCGACAATACCGCGAGAAAGTAACATTGAAGGAGTGAGGATTTCGATTCGTTCCACCATTGAGATGTCAATAGGGACATCCATCAAATGGTGACCTGTTTGAGCGTCGGTCAGATTGATGCCGTTAATCAGAACCAGCATCTGGTCGAAAGAACCTCCCCGCATAGAGAGGTCTCCTTGGGCATCGCCTACGCCTCGCACCCTAAGATCGATGCCCGCAACAATTGTCAGCAAATCGCCGACACTATGTACCGAATGGTTTGATATGTCCTTGGACGTAAGTACCACCGCAGGCTCAGCGGCGGTCTGAGAACTAGCCGATTGCGCAACAACCTGAACTGCTGGGAGTGCCAATTCCTCGACCGGATCGTCCTCTTGCGCTTGAGCCATGAGCGGCGTCAGCAGAAACGCTACTAGCACTGCCACTGCCGATTTACGCAACTGGTGATCTGCAACATAGGAGGCCAGCCGTCCGATAGTGACCTCTCGGTGTAGCGAATTGAAGATAGCGTATGCAGCCCGACAGAAACGACGGAAGCGGTAAGAGTTGTGTGAAATGAGGTGAAATGTTTTTTGTTTGTTCATGATAAGCATGATAAGTTTGTGTAAAGTAGAGAATCAGTATTCATAAAGTTCGTATCAGATACTGTTTTAACAATTTGGCATCATAGAGTTCCGCCCAAAATGATAAAAACTGCAACCATCCTTCGCAATGGCACCAAAAAAGGGAAGGTTCATACAGACCTTCCCTTTATTTAGGAATAAGAATTCAAATCTTACTTGACAGCACGAGGTCCGAGGCGATCCATTGCGCAGCGGAAACCAATCCAAGAAGTGGAGCGGTCTTGTTCGTAGAAGCGGCGTGTACCAGCCTGCATCCAGTAGGAACGGTCGTTCCAAGAGCCACCCTTCACCACACGCACCTTGTTGCTCAGCAGGGAGGTGACGTTACGCTGGTTGGCCAAGTTGCGGCGGTACATCATATTTGTAACGCTGTCGGGATTGTTGAGGTAGGAGTCCTCCGACGACATAGCATCCATTTCTTCATCATCATCACCCTGGCTGATCCATTCGGTGATACCCGAGTTGCTGTTGTAGTCGTAGATATTGGAGGCGTAGTCACCGTCCAGATAGTTGATATTGTCAGCCTGACGGTAGTTACGACGGTTCAGGTCGTCATCCACATTGCGATAGACGATGCTACCGGTAGTGTCATTGATGGCGATTTCCTCGTCGATGAAGGTCGGGGTACGATAGACGTTACCACGGAAGGGGTTCTGGTCTTCGCCACCCACGGGGTTCTGGTCTTTACGATAGACATCCATGCACCATTCGCTCACATTGCCAGCCATGTTGTACAGACCGTAGTCGTTGGGGAAGTACCACTTGACGGGGCAGGTATAGTCCCAACCGTCGTTGAGGTTGCCGGCAACGCCCATAGCATCGCCACGCGAACGTTTGAAGTTGGCCAGGAACTGACCATAGTATTTCTTGTTGGCCGAACGGACGCTCGAACCAGCCCAAGGATAGGTCTTGTGCTCCACGATACGTTCGTCGTAAGTGTTGCCGACGAGACCGAGGGCTGCAAATTCCCACTCAGCCTCGGTGGGCAGACGATAGTGGGGAACGAGGATACCGTCCTCACGACGCACCTGACGCGGTTCGCCACCAGCGCTGGGGTCGAGATTCTCGAGTTCGGTCTTCGATTCGCCACGATACTGTCCAGCCAGATAGACATCGGTCTGGAAGGCAGTTTCGCCGCGCAAATCGGTCAAGTCGAGAACGATAATACCCTTGTCGACAAGGATCTTCTCGTTCACGCGGTCCGTACGCCAGATGCAATATTTCGAGGCCTGCTCCCAAGTGACACCCACCACAGGATACTGGTCGTAGATGGGGCTCTGGAAGTAATAGTCCACAAAACCTTCACGCCAAGCCAGTTTGTCTCGCCAAGCGTTGGTATCGGGATAGATGGCACGCACACGTTCGGGATATTCCTCTCCGTAAGCACGGGTCATCCAATAGACATATTCACGATAAGACTGGTTGGTCACCTCGGTCTCGTCCAAATAGAAAGAAGAGACAGTGACATTGTGGGCGACATTGTTCCACTGGTAGCGGGCGTCGTCTGAGACACGACCCATCGTGAACGAGCCGCCTTCAATGAAGACAAGACCCGGAGCCGTAATCTGTTCGTTGTACTCGGACACTTCGAAGCCACCCCATTCCGGGTCGTTATAGTTCCAACCCGTAGTAGCCGATTTCTGTTTGCTGCACGAAGTCATGACCAGTACGGCAGCGAACAAGAGTGATGCAATGCTGAGTTTTTTCATATATTTATAATTTTATGTTTGTTTCGTTACGTAACGTTCGTTTTGGTTTATATCCGGTGCCAGTTCGGCCTATCACGAGGGTCTCCGTCTTTGCCACCTTTTATCGCCAATTATTTTCTGTATTCTTACGAATTTTATTCAAAAAAGTTTCAAATATTTTCAAACAAAAAGTCCAAAGGACGCAGCCCATCAGAACGACGGGCAACGGATGGCCTTGATGCGCTGTTTCTTTTCAGGACACGGCAGAATCACACCCAACGATAATTCGTGGGCGCCGGAGGTGTTGTTGGACAGTTTGGACACCGTGACATCATAGCTGTAGCCAATCTTGAAGTAGTCCTGCTGGAAGCCCACCTGGAAAATGAAAGCGTCAGCATTTTCGATACCGTTGCGGAACCACACACCAACCAAGAAGGGCATCCAATCCAGATAGAGACCATAGTTGAAATAATGCATGCCGCCCTGATACTGATAGATGAAGTTTGGCGAGAGCACTGGGGTGCCCAGTCCGAGCGACGAAGTGCGACGAGCCTCTTCAGCGATGTTAAAGAGTGCACCGACATTGGCCGTCAGTTTCATAGGCAGTTTCACCACACCGTAAAAGCCGTTGCTGGGCTGTGTGAGGTGAGAAGCGGCAAATCCGGCATACCACGAAGGGCCATAGGCCATCACACCAGCATCAAAGTCAAGATACCAAACATTGGTATGTTCGGGCATCTGAGCAGAGGTCTGTCCCGTGAAACCAGTCACGAAGTCAATCATATCGGGGAAACGCAGATCGTCCCAATTCAGGCTCGTATTGGTCACGCCTGCTTTCAAACCGGCATTGACCCACACTTCGCGGGCCAGCTGGAAACGAAAGGCGTACATCACACCCAACGATGTCGTCGACAGGGCACCATGGTCACCCTGGCGGTCGGCCATGATGATGGCACCGACACCGCCGTGCAACGATTCGAAATACTGGTCATAGGAGGCCGAAACCGTCGTAAATGCCGAAACGAGGGACGGCCACTGAGAACGGTAGTTCAGCGACAGTCGGGGACACACTTTCGAGCCCGCAAATGCAGGATTCATATACAACGGATTGGCATAAAACTGCGAGAAGTTCACATCCTGTGCACGCACTCCCTGAGCAGCGACGACAAGCAGTAGCGACACGATGGCAATTTTTTTGAGTTTCTTCATCTTTTAATCAGTATAAAATGAGCCTAAAAATAATCGGCAATATTACGAATTTTCTTTCGAATAAACACACAATTATTCAAAAAAAAATATAATTTTTTAGTTACTAGTATCTTACAACCAACCCATCTTGATAATCAGCAGAGAAATAAGGAGAAAAAAAAATGACAAAATACAAAAATCGGACCTTTTTCGAAAGCTTTCAAAGGCGTCAAAACGAGTAGGCCAACCACCCGACCACGCCTGCCGAAAAAATAAGCAAAATGGGGTTGGTCCGATGCCGCCAAGAGAAATAGAACACACCCAGAAAAAGCAGCACACTGACAACAAACTGTCTGTTGAAGCCTGGTTGTCCAAAACTCTCGGGGGTGAGCAACAATAGTGCGGCAGCGGCAATAAGACCAACGACTGTCAGTCGTAACACTCTTAAAACTCTAGCTACCATAGGATTGTCTTTATGACTAGACAAATAGCTATAAACTATCAACATGGCAACGACAGGCAGCAGAATAACTGCAAATGAGGCCAACAGCGAACCTACCACTCCCTGCCAGGCAGGCAAACCTGCATTGACCACGGCAGTGTATCCGGCGTATGTAGCCGTATTGATACCCACAGGACCAGGAGTCATCTGACTGATAGCAAGCACGTCGGTGAATTCCTGACCCGTCATCCAACCATGCTTCTCCACCACCTCGTTTTGGATGAGCGCCACCATGGTGTATCCTCCACCGAAAGTGAAGATACCGATCTTCAGAAAAGTGAAAAATAGTTGCAGCAGTATCATAGATATTGTTTTATATCAAATCATTCAAGATATTAAAATCAATCGTATTACACATCTCAATGTTTGTCTCTCACCTCATACAACACCCCTCCGGCAATAGCGGCCAGAATAATCCAAACTGGCGAAACACCTATAAGCCACACTATCAGCGCAGAAGATATAGGAATCCAACAATTGCGCCAACTCACCTTGGCCGATTGCGCCAGACGGAACACAGGTGCAGCAATCAGTGCCACCACGGCAGGACGCAAACCCATAAAAATATGTTCCACCACCTCATTGTCGCGAAAATGGCGAAATGCAACAGCCAGAATCAATATTAACACAATGGGCATCATTACATTGCCAGCAATTGCGCACACCACACCTTTAACACCACCCAAACGCCGTCCGATGCATGTAGCCATATTGACGGCAAAAACACCCGGCATGGCCTGCGAAATCGACAGACAGTCCAAAAAATCATCACGGCTGAGCCACTTCCGCCGGTCCACTATCTCTTGCTCCATGATGGGTATCATCACGTAGCCGCCACCTATGGTAAAGGTGCCGATTTTCCAGAAACTGACAAATAGCTGGCGAAACAACATAGATTATGATGATTTGTAGATGATATTCGATAGCAACATAAAAATGAAACCGGCCTAATGATGCCAGGTTAATTTTTTACGTCTCAAAAAGCAGTTTTGTTTCGTTCGACAAAAAAATTTTTGCCGCAATAAAAAATATACGTACTTTTGCATCTTGTTTTTACACATACTAAAGGACAATGTCAAGAATACTGTTTTTCGTCATCTTCATGGTTTTCATCATTGTGATGCTGGCCCTCGACTTGGGCGTTTTTCACAAAAAAGATCATGAAATTAAGATTAAGGAAGCCGGCGCCTGGACGCTAGTGTGGATCAGCCTTTCGATGCTTATGGCGCTCCTGCTGTATCTCCATGCCGAATGGGTGCACGGCATAGGCAACATGGACGACCTGCTCGCTTACGCCGCCAACCAACCGCAACTCCTAGATGCACTTCAGCACGCCGACAGTTATGAATCAGCTCTCGGCATCTACCGCCACGAAATCGCTGAACAATACCTGGCAGGCTACTTCCTCGAAGAATCTCTATCCATCGACAACATCTTCGTGATGATCATGATCTTCGTCAGCTTCGGCATCGACAAGAAATACTATCATCGCGTGCTCTTCTGGGGCATTCTGGGCGCCATCGTCATGCGCTTCATCTTTATATTTGCACTGGGAGCCCTCGTCACCCGTCTCAGCTGGATACTAGCGGTTTTCGGCGTCATCCTTATCTTTAGTGGCATCAAAATGTTCCGCAAAAAAGACGACGAGAAAATCGACACCGAAAGTCATCCTGCCGTACGTTTCGCATCCAAGCATTTCAGGGTCTCACCCTCCCTCGACGGTCACAACTTCTTCACCCACATTGACGGCAAACGACACATCACCCCCCTCTTTCTTGTGCTTCTGGTCATCGAATTCAGCGACATCATTTTCGCTGTCGACTCCATTCCTGCTGTTTTCTCCGTTACTACCGACACCTACATCGTCTATTTCTCCAACATCTTCGCTATCATGGGTTTGAGATCACTCTTCTTCCTGCTGAGTGATGTCACCGAAAAATTCTGGATGCTCCGATTCGGTCTGGGCGCCCTACTCTGCTTCATCGGTCTCAAGATGATTGCCAACGAATTCTTTGGTATCCATGTCAGCACCATGGCGTCGCTCATGGTCATTTTGGGCATCCTGGTCGGCAGTGTGCTGCTCTCACTGGCTTTCCCCAAAAAGAAGAACAGCGCCACTCAAGAACCCATGCAATAAGATTTTCTTCTGCGCTTGGAATCAACCCCATAGATTACCCACAAGTAACCTTTTGTTTCAAACAATAAAAAACATAATTAATTATGCTAAACTACATATTACTAGACATTTCCAACGGATGGAAAACCGCCATCATGATTATCTTGATGATAGCAGTATTCTACCTATTCCTCATCCGCCCCCAATCGCAACAGGCCAAAAAAGAAGCAGCCTACCGCAACGGCCTGAAAAAGGGCGACCGAGTGATGACCAACACAGGCATCCACGCCACTGTGGTAAGCAACAACGGCACACAGGCGCAAATCCAAATTGCCGAAAATACCATCATCAAGGTGGCCACCTCCACCCTCACACCCATCCCCGAGCCCAAACGATAACACTTTTTAACCTGCAGCCACGCGACCCTATTCGTGTTCCCATTGCAGTACATCCGACAAGCGTTAAGTATTTTTAAGAATAAAAAACCGAGAAAACCAAAAGAGTTTTCTCGGTTTTTTCTATTTTTGCAACCTGTTTTTCAGTTTCAAAAAACATTGAAAAACCTATATATTCATAAAAATCAACATAATGGAAGGCGAAGATAACAAACAAAGAATCATCGAAAAAGCTATTGAGATGTTCAACAGCTACGGTTGCAAGGGGGTCACGATGGACCAAATTGCTTCCAGCCTGCGAATCTCAAAGCGCACCCTCTATGAAACTTTCGCCAACAAGGAGACACTGCTGCTCGACTGTCTGACTGAAGTACATCGCCGCATTGGGAAAAAACACTTGGAAGTATACAACCAAGCTGACGACCCGCTGCTGCTCACCATCCACATCATCAAGTCCACCGTTGCCCATAACGGTCGCTACGCCCATCTGCTCCAGGATTCAGAACGTTACTATCCGGAAATCAACAACGCCATCCTCGAACGCTTCATTGACAAGCTACGCCAAGTTCTGCACAGCATCCTGAGTCAGGCGGCCGAAAAAGGCGACCTTCACGCCACCGTGGATATTGATGTGGCTGTCAACACCATCACCACCACCATCAACCGCATTTACCAGTCAGGGAACACCACCGACCCCGCCTATATCAGCACCCTAAAAGACAGCATCTACACATATCTCCGCGGGCTCCTCTCTTTGCCGGCCATTGAACGATACGACAAACGCGAACAGGAATTCAA
The DNA here is from genome assembly GCA_902793295.1 of uncultured Bacteroidota bacterium. Taxonomy (GTDB): domain Bacteria; phylum Bacteroidota; class Bacteroidia; order Bacteroidales; family P3; genus Colimorpha. Next base: position 153,103 of record CADBDA010000004.1, on the reverse strand, counting down.
AGCACTCCTCGCCGCCCAAGATTTCGAAAACTAAACCCACTAACAACATTTTTTCAATTCACCCCCAGATAATAAAAACAATATCATATGAAGATATCAATCTCACACAAACACAAAGCAAACGCCCTGCAGCGACTTCGTTTTGCAGCAGCTGTAGCGGCTCTGTGCATCCCTATCGCACTTCGGGCGCAAACGCCTCAAACACTCCGACTCTCTCTGGCAGAAGCCCAGCAGTACGCCATAGAGCACAACTACACCATGCAAAACGCCAGCCTCGACTCTATCACCGCTGACCTCAACCGTTGGAAAGCCTGGGCTTCGATGCTGCCACAAGTCCGCTTCGGGTTCGACTACCAGAACATGTGCGGTTATACCATGAATATGGGCGGATTCAGCATCCCTATGGACCCCAACGGAACCCTTAGCGTCAACGCCTCCGTGGCCGTCACCGGTGCCCAGATCGTCAACGTGATGATGCAAAACATCGCCACACAAATGACCGACATCACCCGCCACCAGACTGAGCAATCCACCCGCGCCAATGTCAAAAACATCTATGTCTCCATTCTCGTCATGGAACAAACCGTCGGACTGCTGGATTCCTCATTGGCCAACCTCGAACGTCTCTCGGCCACCAGCCAGGCCAGCGTCAATGTGGGCGCCGCCGAGCAAGTCGACGCCGACAAGCTACGTGTCCAAGTGGCCACCATGCGCAACAGCATTGCCAGCACCCGTCGTTCGCTCCAAATGCTCCGCAATTCCATGCTTCTCCAATTGGGAGCGGACGTCAACGCCCAGCTCGAGCTCACCACGCCCGTCGACGACATCCTGAACGTGCAGGAAGCCGCCAAACTGGTCCTCCAGCCTTTCAACATCGAACAGAACTACAACTATCAGTTGCTCGAACAAAACGAGAAACTGTCCGAAAAGCAAGTCCTCATGGCCTGGATGGAATACATGCCCACCCTCTCGGCCTACTACCAGTACAGCGAGAAGAAATACTTCGGAGACGAAGGCATGAACATGACCCCACCCAACATGGTAGGAGCCTCCATCAGCATTCCTCTGTTCCAAAGCGGCAGCCGCATCGCCAGCGTGCGTAGCGCCAAAATTGCCCACCAAGAGACCCTCAACAACAAGCGTCAGGCCGAAGACGGGCTCCGAGTCCAATTCAACCAGCTATGCTACGACCTCACCACCGCTCTTGAAAGCTATCAGATTCAACGCGAAAACATTGATGTCACCAAACGCGTCTTCGACAACCTCACCGAAAAATACAAGTTCGGTCGCGCCAGCAGCCTAGAGGTCACCAATGCCTCCACCGACATCATTTCGGCCCAAAGCAACTACATCCAAGCCGTGATGAGCGTCATTGCCGCCCAAATCGAGCTTGAAAAGCTCCTCAACAACGACAACCAATAACAAAGCCATACTTCTAACGTATCAAATAAAAAAGTAATCATACCATCATGAACAAGATTTTCCGAATCGCATTCATCGTCATTGCCGCTGTCAGCATCGCCGCCTGCGGTGGCAAAAAGAATGAGGCCAAAAGCGCCACCACCACCAAAAAAGAGGTGGAGAAAGTGAAAGTACAAGAAATCAAAAGCCAGCGCATCGCCAAGCAGCTTGAACTCAGCACCACCCTCGAGGGCTACGAGACCATGAACATCTCGCCCAGCATCACCGGACACATCGAGCACATCTACGTCCAGGTGGGCAGCCGCGTTGCCAAAGGCTCCATGCTTGTCCGTATGGACCAGACCCAGCTCAACACCACGCGCATCAACCTTTCAAGCACCAAGACCGAGTTCGAACGCGTCGCCGCCCTTAAAGCTTCGGGCAGCATCAGCGAACAAGTCTACGACCAGACCAAGGCCGCCTACGACCAATTGGTCGAGACCGAACGTTTCCAAACCGAAAACACCTTTGTCAAAGCCCAGTTCGGCGGCGTCATCAGTGCCAAAAACTATGAGGACGGCGAGATGTACACCGGTGCACCCATCCTCCAACTCACCCAAATCAGCCGTCTCAAGGCCCTCATCAACATTCCCGAAAGTTATTTCCCCTTGGTCAAGCAGGGCATGAAAGTCAACGTCTTCAGTGACATCTACCCAGACAAGGTCTTCCCTGCCACCATCGAAATTGTCTACCCCACTATCGATCCCAGCACCCACACCTTCCAGGCCAAGCTGAACATTCCCAATGGCGGCGAGAAGATTCGTCCCGGCATGTATGTGCGCACCACCCTGGCCCTTGGCGAAATCGACGCCATCGTAGTTCCCTACCAGAGCGTCCTCAAGCTCACCGGCAGCAACGACCGCTACCTCTTTGTCGAGGATGAAGGCTCCGCACGCCGTGTTGCTGTCACCCTCGGCCAGCGCTTCGACGACCAGATCGAAGTCATCCCTGTCGTTCCTGGCGACCTCAAAGAGGGCGACAAGCTCGTAATCACCGGCCAGGCTCGTCTGGTCGACGGCAGCAAACTCGAGGTAGTCGAATAAATAGACCTTGAAGACCCAATCAATCTCATCTTCAAGACACCCAAGTTCGGACAACGAAACCTCCGAACCTTAAAGTTTGTTGACACAATCACCCTCAACACTTCCGTTTCACAATTCCCTAATAATTTCAATTATCATTTTTAAACATGGCCATATACAAGACAGCTATCAATAAGCCCATCACCACGGGATTGATTTTCGTGGCGGTGATTATCCTAGGTCTCTTTTCCCTCTCGCGTCTGCCCATCGACCAGATGCCTGAAATGGACCCTCCCTACGTCACCGTGATGACCACCTATGCCGGTGCCAATGCCAGCGAAATCGAGACCAACATCACCAAGCTGGTCGAAAACTCGCTCAACTCCGTCGACGGTCTCAAAAACATCACCTCCAACAGCCGTGACAACCTCTCCGTCGTCACCCTAGAATTCGAATGGGGCAGCGACATCGACGAAGCCCTAAACGACATCCGCAGCTACGTCGACCTTCTCTACGACAATCTCCCCGACGGCGTTTCCCGTCCCATGATCCTCAAACTCAACAGCAGCGCCATGCCCATCATGGTCTATGGCTTCACAGCCGGTGAGAGCTATTCCGGCATGGACCGCATTCTTGAGGACAATGTCACCAATGTCCTCAACCGTATTGACGGCATCGGCAACATCACAGTCAGCGGTGCTCCCGAGCGCTACATCTATATTGACCTTGACCCCAAACAGATCGACGCCTACGGACTCAGCCTTGAAGCCGTCGGCAACGCCATCTCTGTCAACAACCTCGACCTTGCTTCCGGCACCGTCAAAATGGGCAAGGAACAATACCAGATGCGTGTCAAGGGCGAATATGTTGAAAGCTCCGAAATTGCTGACATCGTCGTAGCCACCATGCCCACCGGTCGCCAGATTTTCGTCCGCGACCTTGCCACTGTACGCGACACCATCAAGGATCTCTCCCTAGACGAGAAAATCAACGCCCGTGACGGCGGACGCCTCATCATCACCAAGCAGACCGGCGCAAACACCGTTGCCATCGCCAATTCCGTCAAGAAAGAGATGGACAAAATCATGAAGACCCTTCCTCCTGACTTCGAAGTCACGCTTATCCGTGATGGTTCCGAGGACATTGTCAACGCCATCAACGGCCTTAGTGAGAGCATCTTCTACGCCCTCCTCTTCGTCGTTCTTGTCGTTCTCGTCTTCTTGGGCAACTGGCGCAGCACCATCATCATCGCGCTCACCATCCCTATCTCACTCGTCACCTCCTTCATCTACCTCCTCATCTCTGACAGTTCCCTCAACATCATCTCTCTCGCCTCCCTAACCGTCGCCATCGGTATGGTGGTTGACGATGCCATCGTAGTGCTCGAAAACATCACCAAGCACATCGAACGCGGCGAGAATCCCCGCGAGGCCGCCATCTGCGCCACCAACGAGGTATGGACATCCGTCATTGCCACCACCCTTGTCCTTGTCGCCGTCTTCGTACCCCTGACCATGCTCAACGGCATGGCCGGCATCATGTTCAAGGAACTCGGATGGATCATCACCATTGTTGTCTGCGTTTCCACCACTGCCGCAATCACCCTCATTCCCATGCTGTCCAGCCTCATGCTGAAAGAGAAGCCCTTCTTCCTCACCAAGATTGCAGAAGAGGAGGCACGCCGCAAGCAGGAAAGCAAACGATTCACCTACGAGAAAACCATCGGCCGCGTCTTCAACGCCATCGACGACTGGTATTCCAACCTTCTTCGCTGGTGCCTCCACCACAAGAAAGTCACCCTCCTCATCGCCTTCGCCTTCTTTGTCGTCACCATGATTCCATTCATCTCTGGCAAAATCGGCATGGACTTCATGAAGGAACAGGACAACGGCAGCATCAGCATCAGCGCCGAACTCCAGCGCGGCACGCGCATCGAGGAAACCCTCAAGACCGCCCGTCGTATGGAAGCCGACATCAAGGAGATTCTTGGCGACGACGTCATCGTGATCTCCACTTCCGCCGGTTCGAACGACGACGCCGGCTTCGCCGCACTCTTCAACAGCACCACCAACAACAAAATCAGCATGTCTGTGCGTTGTACCAAGAAATACGACCGCGACAAGAGCATTTTCGACATGCAGGAAGAACTCCGCCAATGCTTTAACGAGTATCCCGAACTTGTCAACTTCCAAGTCTCGCAAGGTGGCATGGGCGGCGGTAGCAATAACACCCTCCAGGTCGAAATTTATGGTTACGACTTCGACCAGACCACCAACTTCACACAGGAACTCCGTCGCCGCGTCATGGAGAATGTCCAAGGCGCCCGCGACACCAAAATCAGCCGCGACGAGGACCGCGCCGAACTGAAAATCGAGTTCGACAAGCAGAAACTCGCCCTCCACGGCCTCAATGGTTCCACTGTGGCCATGTATGTCCGCAACCGTGTCAACGGCATGGCTGCAGGCTTCCTGAAGGAAGATGGGGAAGAGTACAACATCGTCGTCCGCCTTAAAGAGGAATACCGTTCCTCCATTTCGGACATCGAGGAGTTCTCCATCCCCACCGCCACCGGACGACAAGTCAAGCTCAAGGAGCTGGCCACCATCAGCGAATACTGGTGCCCGCCCACCATTGAACGCAAGAACCGCCAGCGTTACCTGACCCTCACCGTCATGCCTTATCAAACCTCGCTCGGACAACTCGCACAGAGTGTCCAAAACGAAATCAACCAGATGAACATCCCCTCTGGCGTTCATGTCGCACTTGCCGGCAACTACGAGGACCAGCAGAAGACCTCCAAGGATATGGTCACCCTCGCCCTCCTCATCATGATGCTCGTCTACATCGTCATGGCCTCCCAGTTCGAGTCGTTCAGCAAACCCTTCATCATCATGTTCGCCATACCCTTCGCCCTCAGCGGCGTTGTTCTCGCACTGCTCATCACCGGCGAGAACCTCGACATGGTCGGCATGCTCGGCGTCGTACTCCTCATCGGTATTGTCGTCAAGAACGGTATCGTCCTTGTCGACTATATCAACCTCCTTCGCGAACGCGGCACCTCGCTCAACGAAGCCATCGCCCTCAGCGGCAAGAGCCGTCTCCGCCCGGTCCTGATGACCGCCTTCACCACCATACTTGGCATGATACCCATGGCCACCTCCACCAGCGAAGGCTCCGAACTGTGGACCACCCTCGGCATCGTCGTCATCGGCGGTCTCACGGTCTCCACCTTCGTCACCCTCATCGTGGTGCCACTCCTCTACTCCATCTTCAACCGCAAGGGCGAACAGGAACGTCAAGCCAAGATCCGAAAGAAATTCGTCTTCATGAACATCGACCTCAACGAATAATAATCGACAATTAAAATGGGCTGAACTCGGTAGGCCCGTCCGCAAGTAATAGCAAAAAGCAAGGACGGGCCCATCCGCCCCAAAATAACAAGAAAAACAGTTCGGCCGAAACAACACTAACACCGCATCATGAAAAGCATCCTAATCGTATATAATCAAGCCAACAACGAGCGAGTGGAATACCTACTCGACACCCTTGAAATCCGCGGATTCACCTTCTGGGAAAACGTACAAGGTCGCGGCCATATCAATGGCGAACCCCATCGCGGCACCCACGCATGGCCCGAGATGAACAACGCCATCATGACCGTTGTCGACGACGCCAAAGTCGACGACATCCTCACCGCAGTGCGCAAGCTCGACAAACGCAACGAGGAAGTCGGCATCCGCGCCTTCGTATGGAACATCGAAGACAGCACCCTCTAGTTGCCGCCCATGCTCATCCTCTGCCACCAACGCAGGTTCTACCAACCCCGGCTGCCACACTTTGTCTTTGTCGACGGCCTCTATGCCGGAACCATGCAAGGTGACCAACTCGACATCCTAGTCCCACCCGGGCAGCACCGACTCCGTGTGCAATGCGGAGGGCGCATCCCCCTCGGCAAAAGCGGTCGCAGCCTTGATCTTTCCGTCAGTGGCACCCATCTCATCGACATTCCACAGGCTCCTCGCCACAGCGCTGGCGACGAGCCTGTTGTCGTTGTCAATTTCCACGACCGCGAACGATTGTGGAACGTTCTTTTCGACATCGACCTCATCGCTTGGGCCGTCTCTCTCTTTGTCACCTTCCCACCCCTCTACCGCATCATCTCCGACGCCTTCTTTGTCCTATGGCTCATTCGTCTCATCCTGATCCGCAAGCGCTACTATCGTTTTACCACCCGACAAAATAATGATCTATAACACATAATAAAGGCATAACGCATAGAACAACTCTCTTGTTCTGGAAGCGATCGCCAAAGTCAAACAAAAAGGCAACAGCACACTTCCGCATTCAAAGAACGGACCATATTCGCATTTCCATCAAGTCGTTTTTCGTCGGCGACATCTGCTTCACTTTTCCCACTGACATTTGCACATAGCCACAACATACTTTTTTCGACAAAACGTCGTTATCTATGCCGTATGTTGAAAAAATATTCCAAAATCATCACCTTGACGCTACTCTTTGTCGTCTTAATCCTGTCACCTGCCGACGGGGTGCAAGCCCAGCATGCAACCCACTCTGTACTCGCCTTTGGCAACTGGTGGAAGCTGGAAATACGCGAAGACGGCATCTACAAAATCAGCCCTTCTGACATTCCTGCCCTATCCGGCACTCCCGTCGGCCAACTGGCTCTCTACGGCCAACCCGGCGGCATGCTTGACAAAACCAACGGTGTCCCCCGCATCGACGACCTTCAAGAATTGGCCATCCAAGTCTACGATGCCAACAGTAACGGTCTCTTCGACAACGACGACTACATCCTTTGCTTCGCCACCGGCCCCGACCGTTGGGTCTATGACAAAGACATCCAATGCTACCGTTGGCAACATCACGCCTTCAGCAACGCCAACTTCCTCTTTCTCACCGTCAACAACGAGCCACACAAACGCATCGGATCCCGCAACCTTCAAGCTTCGGCCGGCGAAATAACCTCCTGCCACGCCGTGGCAGTACACAACAGAGACCTCACCAATTACTACAAAACCGGTCAGGTATGGTTTGGTGAACATTTTAGCAGTGCCAACAGCCAAACCAGCATCTCGCTCTCACTTCCCGCCGCTCCTATTGGAACCTTGAGCGTCCACTACGCCCTAGCCTCGTTCGGCAGCGGCAACAGCAGTTTTACCGTAGCCATCAACGGCGAATCACGCACCCACAACCTTTCCGCCCACAACCCCTATGGTTCATTCTCCGAATGGTTCCCCGCTGGCTCCAGTGCCACCGTCAACGCCTCTTTCTCCTACCTATACGGCTCCAATTTGTCCGACGGTTATCTGGACTATATCGAAATCGACGCCCTTGTCCCCATGACCCTCAGCGGCACCCAGTCCATGCTCCGTCTGACAGCCCTTGACAACGACATCCACCCCCACCGCGTCAACGGCACCGGCCAGGGATGCCGCATCTGGAATGTGTCTGACGCCGCCAACCCCACCGAAATTGCCACCAGCCAAAACAACAGCACACTGACATTCAACGATAGTGCAACCGACACCCGCACCTACATCGTCTTCAGTCCTGGTGCCTTCCGCTCCCCAGTGTCCATAGCCCAAATCGACAACCAAGACCTCCACGGCGCCAACCAGCCAGACATGGTCATTGTCTGCCACAACAACTTCATGGAACAGGCCCAACGGCTGGCAGCCATCCACAGCCTCCACGACAACCTTCAGGTGCTCACCGTCTCTCAGGACCAAGTGTTCAACGAATTCAGCAGCGGCCAGACCGACCCAACCGCCATACGCGAATTGCTCCGCATGTTCTACCAACGGGCCTCCATCGACAGCAGCCTTGCCCCGCCCCGCCATCTGCTGCTCATCGGCAAGGGCACCTTCGACAACCGAGACCTGTTGAACAAGGGGCTGCCCACCCTCGTCACCTACCAAACCGTCCAGTCCTTCGACGACGATGGCTTCTCTATGGCCTCTGACGATTACTTCACATTCCTTGACGACAGCGAAAGCGGCGCCCTCTACGACACCCGCGACGTCAGCGTAGGCCGCCTGCCGGCCAAAAACACCAATGAGGCCACCCATCTCGTCGACAAAATAGAACGCTACATCACTCGCAGCGACCTCCTCGACGACAACTCGCGCGGCGACTGGCGCAACTGCGTGGCGCTTCTGGCCGACGATGCCGACCCCAGCTGCAACGGCGACACCATCTTCACCAACTCTTCCGAAATCACCGCCCGACTCATCCAGTCCCGCTACCCGCACTACATTATCGACAAGATATACGCAGATGCCTACATCCAGCAGTCGGGCGCCGACGGCTCCTTCTACCCCGACGTCAACAACGCACTCAAAAAGCGTATGGACTACGGCTGCCTTCTGCTCAACTATATCGGCCACGGATCCGCACAATACATCGGCACCGAGCGCTACATGACCAAATCCACCATCAGCACCTATAACAACCACGACCGCCTGGCATTCTTCATCACCAGCACCTGCACATTTGGCCGTTTCGACATGGTCGACGAGACCTGTGGCGCCGAAGAATTCCTTTTGGCCGACGGCGCCGGCATCGGCTGCGTCGCTGCCTCCCGTCCCATTTCCCACATCCAACAGGTCAACACCGAAATGGTCCTCCAGGCGCTCAACCCGAACAACACCATTGGCGACGCCATGCGCATCGCCAAAAACAACCGTACCGCCACTCAGGCCCTCACCTTCTTGGGCGACCCGGCCCTGAAACTCAGCTTCCCCATCTACGACGCCACAGTCACCACCATCAACGGCCGCACCGTCGACCCCAACCGCAACGACAGCGCCCAGGTGCTCTCCACCGTAACCATCGAAGGTGAAATACGCGACAATGCGGGCCAGCTTGTCTCCGATTTCGACGGCACTCTTTTCCCCATCATCTACGACCGCGCCGTCAACAGCTTCACCCTGGCCAACGACAACGAGGGATGCGAGGTATTTTTCTCCCAGCAGAACAACCTCATCTACAAAGGTCGCACCCCAGTCGAAAACGGCCGTTTCTCCTTCCACTTTGTCGTCCCACGCGACGTGGTCTTCAAGTACGACCGCGCTCGCATCAGCCTCTACGCCAAAAGCGCCTCCGAAGATGCCTGCGGTGCCTATACCAACCTCTACCTTGGCGGTTTCGACGAAAACGTCGACATCTCCTGCAGCCGACCCTCCGTCCGACTATTCATCAACGACACCAATTTTCTTGACGGCGGCATCACCGATCCCAACCCCACCCTCTTGGCACTCCTCCACGATAGCATCGGCATCAATGCCGTCGGCTCGGGCATCGGGCACGACATCACCGCAACCATCGACGGCAACCCGAACAACATCATCACGCTCAACGACTTCTACGAAACCGACATCGACGACGAACACTCCGGTTCCATCCGCTACAAACTCTCCAACCTCGCTCCCGGACGCCACACCATCGTCGTCAAGGCTTGGAACATTTTCAACTACTCCAACAGCGACTCCGTCTCCTTTTTCGTACACGCCTCCGACGACGACGCCTCCGACTTCCACGCCTTCCCCAATCCGGCCACAAACCAGGCAACCCTACTCATGGAACTGAACAACTGCCACTCGGTGACCAACGCCGAACTGCACATTTACGACATGCGCGGCAGCTGTGTCTTCAGCACCCAACCGCCCGTGTCGGCCGACAGCTACGTCGTGGGACCTGTCCGCTGGAACCTCTGCAACGGCAGCGGTGCACGCTTGGCTCCAGGCATCTACATCGCCCGTTTCGTCGTCACCACCGCCGATGGCGACCGTCTCTGCCAACAGGGCAAAATCGTCATCAAATAGGCTCTTATGTTAATACGCCAGCTTCCCAAAAGGCTCTCAGAGACCTCATCCCAACAGCCCCACCATGTGGAAGCCTGTAGAAGGTTTCCAAAGACCCAAACAACATGCAGATGAAGAAACATCCCCATTTGTATTGTTCCGACTGAGGACAATCGTTCAATTAATAACCTTATTTTTCCCTCCAATACAATAATCCGTCACAAAAGCCGTTTTAAATAACACCTTTTAAAATCAAACCTCTTTTTATCTTTTTTACAAAAAAGAACCGCATGAAGAACATTTTTTTGACAAAAAGACACGTACTGCTTCTCCTACTCCTTGTCTGCGGCGCCACCTCGCACAACCTCTTCGCTCAGGTGAATCCCGACGACTATGACGTGTCGACTGGTCGTACCAACAACTACATCCCCACTGGTATGCCCATTCTCCAAATCGCCCCCGATGCCGTCTCAGGTGCCTTGGGCGATGTGGGCGCCGCCACCGAACCCGACGCCTATTCCTCCCACTGGAATAACGCCAAACTGGCCTTCGCCGCCAACGAATTCAGCATCAGCACCACCTATACCCCATGGCTCCGCAAACTCGACGGCGACATGAACTTCCTCTACCTCGGAGGCTACAAACGCATCAACAAACGTAGCACCGTCGGTGCCTCACTCACATTCTTCTCCCTAGGCAAAATCGAACATACCGGCGAAGGCGGCGAAGACCTCGGCACCTTCAACCCCAACGAATTCTGCTTCGACGTCACCTATGCCATGAAACTCTCCGACAACCTCTCACTCGGCGCCACCGGTCGCTTCGTCCACAGCGACCTGACCCAAGGCCTCAACGTCGAAGACCAGACCACTAAGGCTGCCAACGGCTTGGCCGCCGATGTGGGTCTCTACTACCAACAATCCATCGACCGGAACCAAAGCTTCGCCGCCGGCTTGTGCATCAGCAACCTGGGTTCAAAACTCTCCTACTCTGACGACGACACCGACAACGAATTCCTTCCCGCCAACCTGCGCCTTGGAGGTCGCTACACTTATGAGGTGGACGAATACAACAAGCTTAACGTCATGATTGACCTCAACAAACTGCTGGTCCCCACCCCGCCCGTACTACGCGACGACAGCACCTATAGCGGCTACTACAGCAACATGGCCGACTACCATCAGACCAGCTCCATCCTCGGTGCCATCCAATCACTTTACGACGCCCCCGGCGGCCTCCGTGAAGAGCTCCACGAAATCACCATCGGCACCGGCGCCGAATATTGGTACGCCAACACCTTCGCCGCCCGCGTCGGCTACTTCTTCGAGCACAAAACCAAAGGCGCCCGCCAGTACCTCACTCTCGGCATCGGCGTCCGCTACAACATCATGGTCTTCGACCTTTCCTACCTCATTCCTACGGCCAACTTCTCCAACAACCCCCTGGCCAACACCCTCAGAGTATCCGTCACCCTCAACTTCAACGACAAAAAGAAATGAAAATCCGCACCGGCATAGGCTACGACGTTCATCAGCTCCAAGAAGGACTTCCCCTTTGGCTGGGCGGCATTCAGATTCCCCATTTCAAAGGCTTGCTTGGCCACTCTGACGCCGACGTGCTCATCCACGCCATCTGCGACGCTCTCCTTGGCGCCGCCGCCCTCGGCGACATCGGCAAGCACTTCCCCGACAGCGACCCCGCCTACAAGGGCATCGACAGCAAAGTGCTCCTCGACAAAACATGCCTCCTCGTGCGACAAAAAGGATTCAACATCAGCAACGTCGACGCCATCCTATGCCTTCAGCGCCCCAAAGTGGCCCCCTACATCGCCTCCATGCGGCAAACACTTGCCGAGGTCATGGGTCTTGAAACCGACGATGTCTCTGTCAAAGCCACCACCACCGAACACCTGGGCTTCGAAGGTCGGGAAGAAGGCATCTCTGCCTTCGCCAACGTACTCATCTACAAGTAACGACATGAACGACAACCAATACAAATCACAAGAAGAACAAGAGGTGGAACTGCTCGACGACAGCGGTTGCAAACTGGTACTCTACAACGACGACTACCACACCTTCGATTATGTCATCAAAGCACTTGTCGACATCTGCCGGCACACCTACGAGCAAGCCGAGCAATGCACCATCATGGTCCACTACACCGGCAAATGCATTGTCAAAAACGGCGGTTACGAAGAACTCCTCCCCATGCACACCGCCCTACTGAACAAACAACTAACCAGCGAAATCATTCAATAACCAAACAACCAGAATCTTAACGGCGATAACAAATAAAAACCTAACCTGCTAACACTTCAATTTACCATTCTCTCACAATCTCCCCGACGCAAAACAATTGTCATTTTATATTATAAAAAACATATTTCAAAGTGTCTCTCCCTCTCATCATCATCGTCACGCTTGTCGGAATAACCCTTGTGGTGCTTGAAATCGTAGCCCTACCCGGTGCCATCTGCGGCATCTTTGGCGGCATTATGATGGCACTCGGCATCTGGCAGAGCTATGTCCACTACGGCAGCACCGTCGGCATCATCTTCTTGCTCGTCAGCATCTTCGCCACCATCATACTGCTGGTGCTGATGCTAAAAAGTGGCACTTGGAAGCGGTTCAGCCTCAACGAATCGAGTGACGGCAAGACCAACCAAGTCGAATCTAGCGGCATCGCTGTCGGTTCCCGCGGCACCAGCATCTCGCGTCTCGCTCCTGCCGGCAAAGCACAGTTTGGCAACCAACTCGTCGAAGTACACAGCGAAGGCGAGTTCATTGACGAAAACAGTCGGCTCGAGGTCATCGCTATCGAAGGCTACAAAATCATTGTTCGCAAAGCAGCAGACTGACCCTCATCCACCCCGATAACGAAACAAATCAAATTCAAACAATAATCATCTAAAAAAATTACAAATTATGGATCCTATTACACTAGTTATCATCTTTGCATGTATCATTTTCCTGATACTGTTTTTGTGGCTGGTACCCATCGGCATCTGGTTCCAGGCACTGATTTCGGGCGTTCACACCTCCCTCATCCAGTTGGTGTTCATGCGTTTCCGTAAAGTCCCCCCCTCAGTCATCGTCAACAATATGGTTTCGGCCGCCAAAGCCGGACTCAAGGTCAGCCAGAACGAACTCGAAGCCCACTATCTGGCCGGCGGCCGCGTCAATTCCGTGGTGAAAGCCCTCATCTCGGCCGACAAAGCCAACATGAACCTCGATTTCAAGACTTGTACAGCCATCGACCTCGCTGGTCGCGACGTGCTCAACGCCGTTCAGACCTCCGTGAACCCCAAGGTTATCGACACTCCCCCTGTTGCCGCTGTCGCCAAAGACGGTATCCAGCTCATCGCCAAAGCACGTGTCACAGTACGCACCAACATCAAGCAACTCGTTGGTGGCGCAGGTGAAGAGACCATCCTGGCCCGCGTCGGCGAAGGCATCGTCACCTCCATCGGTTCTGCCGTCAGCCACAAGCAGGTGCTCGAAAACCCCGACAGCATTTCAAAACTCGTCCTCACCAAAGGTCTTGATAGCGGCACCGCCTTCGAGATCCTCTCCATCGATATCGCCGACATTGACGTCGGAAAGAACATCGGCGCACAACTGCAGATGGACCAGGCCAACGCCGACAAGAACATCGCACAGGCCAAAGCTGAGGAACGTCGCGCTATGGCCGTCGCCCAGGAACAGGAGATGAAAGCCAAAGCCCAAGAAGCTCGCGCCAAGGTCATCGAAGCCGAAGCCGAAGTGCCCAAAGCCATGGCCGAAGCATTCCGCAACGGCAACCTCGGCATCATGGACTACTACCGCATGAAGAACATCCAAGCCGATACCGACATGCGCGAATCCATCTCCAAACCTGCCGGCGCTGCCCCCAAACAAAACAAATAACCCGTCCCTGTAAAACAGGAAAAGATTCTATGGGCCTTAATATCCATAAGGTCTATAAATTCCACCCTAACAAAAGAAGAAGAGGTTGCCTTAAATGGCAACCTCTTCTTCTTTTTATCCTTTACAGTCCCCACCCGACGAGTCGTCTGTAGAATGGTTTCTTTTTGACTGTGAAGCGTTTGGATACAGATCAATCGGCTGCTGAAAGCCAAGCAAGCCGATTCTCAATTCTAAACATGTTATAGTTTTTCTTCCAGCAGCCACATCTTGTTGGAATTTGACCCTTTCAGCAGCACAAGGGCATCACTGATCGGATGGTCGGCCAAATAGTCGAGGGCATCGGCGCTGGTGGAGAACCACTGCACAAAAGGTTCCTTGGAAGCAAAGCGGAATTCCTCCCCTACCAGCAACGCCTGTTGCAGTCCCGCGTCTCGCAGTTTGGCCACCAGCAGTTCGTGCTCACGTTTGGAGTCGTTTCCCAACTCCTTCATGCTGCCCAGAATAGCCACTTTATGGTCGCGGTGCATACCAATAAAATTATCCACAGCCACCTGCATGCTCGAAGGATTGGCATTGTAGCAGTCCAAAATAAGTTCATTGTGGGCAGTGCGCTTGTACTGCGAGCGATTGTTTGAAGGCATGTATTCCTCAATGGCACTCTTGATGTCGAACAACGGCACATCGAAGTAACGGCCCACACATACGGCAGCCATGGCATTATCGAAATTATAGGCTCCTATCAGCTGCGATTGCACCGTGTAGACATTGTCGCCATCTTCAAAATAGAATTTCAAGTACGGGTCCGACGATACAAAAGCACCTTTGTATTCGGCAGCCATGCTGCTTCCGTAGGTCACCACCGACGCATTGGGCAGATTGACGCCTCGAGGCTTGAAAGCGGTGCCGTAATCAGACGGCGTCACCCCCGGAAAGGCTGGCACTATGCCAGGCAGCACCGATGGGCTGGATGGCAGTACCGACGCCTTTTCAGCCCGTTCCATGAGGATGTCATTGTCGGCGTTGACAAAAATGACGCCACACATGGCAGCAAGGTGTTTGTACAGCTCCGTCTTGGTGCGTACCACGCCTTTGAACGAGCCGAAGCCCTCCAGATGGGCACGCCCCACATTGGTGATCAAGCCAAATCCCGGATTGGCAATACCGCACAGAAAATCGATTTCGCCCGGATGGTTGGCGCCCATCTCCACCACTGCTATTTCCGTGTCTTCAGGCATCGCCAACAACGTCAGCGGGACACCCAGATGATTGTTGAAATTCCCCTGTGTGGCCCAAGTACGATAGCGTTTGGAAAGCACGGCGTGAACCAATTCTTTGGTAGTGGTCTTGCCGTTTGTTCCGGTGATGCCGACGACCGGTATTTCCAGTTGCGAGCGGTGGTAACGAGCCAGTTCCTGCAGCGTTTTCAGGCTGTCATCGACCAGCAGACAACGGTTGTCCACGACTGCCTCCGGATTGTCGACCACGCAACATGCGGCTCCTTTCTCGAGCGCAGCAGCAGCATAGGCATTGCCGTCGACATGTTCGCCTTTCAGCGCAAAAAAGAAACTGCCCTCTCGCACCTGACGCGAGTCGGTGGTCACATGGCGGCTTTGGAGATAAGTGGCATAAAGCGATTCGATATTCATAACTGACAAAGATTGCGAGATTGTATTAAACTATGTCTATGGAAACGGCGAAAAGAAGAAAATAGTGTATAAAATGAAACACCGACAAAAATAAACTCTTCAGTCCAGACGAAAAAAAAGGATTCCTCGTAAGAAGAATCCTTTTATTTTGTCGGGGCGAGAAGACTCGAACTTCCGACCCCTTGCACCCCATGCAAGTGCGCTAGCCAACTGCGCCACGCCCCGAACAAATGCTTCAGGCTAACCTTTAATTCTAGTGGAAAAAACTTGCTTTTCCTTGCCTGAATGCGGGTGCAAAAGTACTACATTTTGCAATACTGACCAAATTTTTTTTCAGTTTTGTTCAATTTTTTTTGGTCAGTAGCCAATAACTATCTGATAAGCACAACCGTTCCGCGATATAATAATTGATCAAACGGGTAAGTGATTTTGTGCGCCGTGACCACATAAGTGTAGACTCCCTGGGGGCATTTTTTGCCATTTTGGAGGTTTCCGTCCCATGGTTTTTCGGGGTCAAACGATTCAAAGACCAACTGACCGCGACGGTCATAGATGAGAATATGATAACGCTGCACATCGTTCATCTTGACCAGGAAGGTGTTGTTGGTGCTCTCTTCCGGTGTGAAAGCATTCGGCACCCACATGGTGGTGTGGTCCACATACACCGTGATGGTGGTGGTATCGAAACACATGTAGGGGTTGTAGGCCCACAGACGCACATTGATGGAGTCGACATCATCGGGAACAACATAGGTCACCTGGTCTTCGGTCTTCTCCGTCCCGTCGGGGAACTCCCACTTGCAGGTTGTGGCATGCTCACTGCGGTTGGTGAAGACAGCCTCCATCGAACCCAACGAGACGGTTCGGGGTGACACTTCGCCTATGGCCACAGGCGAAAGCTCCACCGGTACGGTTGTCTGACTCGAATTGGAGCAGACTCCGTTTTGGGCGTTGACCGTATAGACCGTTGTCTCCAGCGGGTTGACGATAATATTATTGTGCTGTTCCTGTCCGGTCAACGACGGATCGGAAGGCATGGCAACCCACATGAAGAATTCGGCAGTCGTGGCGACAGAGATGTGGACCTCTTCGCCGTCGCAGACGCCGCCACCACCTGTAATGATCACATCTGGGATGGTGTCGACCGTGATGACCACCGTATCCCTACCCACACATTCGGCACCCTGAGCCAATCCATAGATGATGTATTGGGTAGTGGTGTCGGGCATATAGGTGAACGTGTTGGTGGTGACAAACGAGACGCTGTCGTCCCACGAGTATTCGGAAGCGCCCGTTGCCGTAAAGGTGACCGACTGACCCTCACAGAGGCGTTCTGTCGACACGGACACCGACACATCGGGCGTAGGAATGCCGATGGTACGGATGGTGTCCAAATCTTCCCATATCTGTCCATTCCACCAAATGTACGAACGCACAGCAAATGTGGTGATACCCTCCGGATGCAACGACACCGAAGTGTCCTGCATCTCAAACGGTTCCTGTCCGATGATATTCCAAACGCAACTGTCGGCGCCACGCATCTCAAGCACCAGCGGAAGTCCCTGACAGAACATCGTATCTGGCGGCTGCAAGGCAAATTCGCGTCGCACGCCGATGGTTATCGTGTCGTAGCCATAGTTGCCGCAGAAATCACTCACCTCGAGCACATAGTCGGCCGAATCGGGAATGGGAAACACCGTGTAATTGGGCGTGGTGGCCAACACATTCGGTTGCCCCGCCTTATACCATGCGTACTGACGGTTGGGCATTCCTCCCTCAATACGGCTGCGCAGCACCACATTGCTGGAAGCGCAATGGATGGTGTCTCGATCAATGAACACCTGCATGGGGTCGGTGTCGACGATATAGAATTCTACCGAATCCGAACGGGGACACCCATTGGCAGGGCTCATGCGGAACTTGACAAATTCACGTCCGTCGGTACCCTCGGCCGTACCATCCAGCGTCGGCATGATGGTGATAGACATATCCTGTGTATCGGCCGGGAAAGTGAAAGAGTTGTTGATTTGCGGAAAATCCTGTCCGTTGACCGCTTCGCCCATGAATTCCACTCCGATATTGGTTGGCACGCTGGACAGCGAAGGACGGTGGATATGGATGGTAGCCATACAACCCTCATACAAATCCGAAGGGGTTTCGGGATTGGAAGGATTCTCAAAACTAAACTGAAGCGCATTGGATGAAAGGCTGTTAGCTTCAAGGAACACCGCCGAAGGCAATGAATTGTCACTCACATTGCAAACAGCCATCTTCAAGTGGTATGTCTGACAGGGCACCACCTTTGCTTCGGCTGTAAGGACGGTGGTGAAACCGTCCATGTGATGCACATATGTCATCGACTGATTGTTGACAAAATATTGCGTATTGGTCAGAATACAAGGAGTGGTCGATCCATGCGACTGGCCACCATTGACGGTGTTGATCGTGATAGGAGTCCTCGTATTGGGAATCAAAGCAATATTCGAGTCGGTATACATACCCGTAGGATTCTCGGGACGGGGGTCGATACCCGTAAGGAAGAAAGCGAACGCATCATTGTATTGCGAACATTCATAACCATAGTATTCTTCTGAGGCAAAAACATACCGGAACTTGATGGAGTCGGATTTGGGGATGAAGTCAAATTCCAAAAGCGCCACATTGTTGGCAGCATTCGGCGATGTCAAAGCCGTAAGACTGGCATCGGAATAGTTGGAACAGTTCGACGTAGCCGAACCTGAAGTGGTTGTAATATAATCCATTCCAGAAGCGGAGAGCACTAATCCTTCCGAAATGCCCAAATTGGTCGGTGTGGTTCCTGTAGTAAATTTTCCCACACCTGTGCAGTTGATGCTTGTAAGACTGCCATTGAATTTGACATTATAGACATCGACACCCTCACCAAGCAGCACGTTGCGCACCAACGAGTCCGGGGTCCAGTTAGAAAGCGACGATCCAGTAGTGATTGTCAACTGAGCTTTGGTAGTGCTTGGAGTGATAACCGTTGCCAGCATGAAGACGGCCACAGCCAAAGTCCGGAAAAAAAATCTTTTATGCATATTCATCATATTATTTTTCTAGTGAACGACAGTTTGCTTTTTTTATTATATATCCTTATAAAAATACTACTACGACACAACAAACGGGCAAAATGTTGCGTCGGCAAAACAAAAAAAATGTTAAAAGGAATTTGCACCTTTACTGACATTGGGCATTAACGGCCAAAAAACGACTGACGACCAGAAGCTTTTGCCGTATCTGTTGTTTTCTAATGTCATGGAAAAAAAATCAATGGGAAAGGACCAAGAAAAGTCGTCGGGATATCTCCGCGTCGTCCAACCCTTCGACGGTCATATCCGACCAGACACCATTGTCGACTTCCGTCTTTCCGTACAGAAGCACCCTGTCGGACCGAACCCCACGCTGCGTCAGATAATCCCTCACCGACTGTAGTCGGGCCTCGTTGAGAAGTTGGCAGTAGGCAGTGTCGTCCACCGAACGATAGTCGCATCGGAGCCATAGTTTCAGGTGTTCATTTTCCTGCATGTAGCGGGCCAGTACATCCATTCGGCTACGTCCCGCCGACGACAGCTCACTTCCGGCTATGCCGTTGAAGCAGTCGTTGTAGGCATAGACAGAATCAAGCGTGAAAGCAAAAAGCGATGCATCGTGGAACAGACGGCAGTAGAGCAACTCCTCGGAGAGGCGTCTGGGCACTACCGAATGGGCGACGGCAAAATGGTCCGGTGCCGAGAAGAACAGCTCGTACGACTGTTCGGGCTGCAAAAAAAGCGTGTAGTTGCCGTAGCGGTCGGTATAGACCACTCGATCGGACACCTTATTCTGACGCACTGTCACGCTGGCATGCTCAATAGGGCGTCCGTTGTTGTCGGTCACCACGCCCAGCATCATGATGCAATCTAGCCGCCCTTGGAAGGAATAGACAGTCTCGTGTCCTGCCGTGTCGCGTGACACCCACCAGCCGCCATTACCCTTGTCGTTGACCGTGAAGAAGAGATCGTCCGACGATCCGCAGAACGGCGACTCCAGACTATAGGCGTCACACTGCCCCACGGGCAGCATCATCACCGTATCACCCGTCTGCTCCTGGGCTATCAGCCGTGCCGCGTAGAGGTCATAATCCGTCCTGCCGGCCTTGCGGCCATTGGTGGAGAAAATCAAAAAATCGCCATACATGGTCGGCATCGACTCGTCGCCTGACGTATTGATGCGGTGACCCATATTCTGAGGATATTGCCACTCGTTGTTGCGCTTTTCGCTATACCAGAGGTCGCTGCCGCCAAATCCTAGCGGGCAGTTGGAGACAAACACCATGACGTTGCCGTCCGGAGAAAAAACAGGATGCTCGATGGAATAGGAAAAACGAGACGGACGTATACGACGCACATCATATCTGCCCGGCTTCTTCTCGTAGTATTCGTAGAGGCTTGCATTACCCTTGCTGTCTTTTTTGGTGAAAAAGAGCGAACGGCTCACGGGATGACGCACCACGTAGTCCATCTCCTTGTCGACAGACAGCAAAAGGGTGTCAATCTCCAAATCGCTGGTGACGCCATCGGCATAGGCCGCATGAAGCAGCATGCCACCCGACGACAGACGCAGCTCGCCATCAAAGCAATAGAGCGACCCTACGGGCTGTGAAAGGCGCACATTCGATGCCACTGAAAAGTGCAGCGAATTGTTCACCCGCTCGTTCGACTGTGAGAAAGCCGCCAAAGGGAGGGACACGGACAACAGCACCGATAGCAGGAAGCGAGATTTCATTTTGGTATGCGTTTTTGTGTTCGAATCATGTCATTCATGCCGTCAGTCGACCAGCACTAATGGAAGGACTTCGGACATTTCGTTGATGTAATGGAACGTGAGTTTGCTGAGATATTCGGAGGGAATGTCTTCCACGTCGCGCCGGTTGTCCTCACAAAGCACCAGGTGGCTGATTCCAGCCCGCTTGGCGGCAAGTATCTTTTCACGGATGCCGCCCACCGGTGTCACTGCACCACGCAGTGTGATTTCGCCCGTCATCGCATAGTCGGGGTTCACCTTCTTTCCTGTGAAGGCGCTGTACATGGCGGTAAACATGGTGATGCCAGCCGAAGGACCGTCCTTGGGCGTTGCGCCCTCGGGCACATGGATGTGGATATTGGTACTCTCAAACCGGTCGGGATCGATGCCGAAGGTGGAGGCATTGGCCTTGAGGTATTCGAATGCCAGCGTGGCCGACTCCTTCATAACGTCGCCCAAGTTGCCGGTCATCGTCAGCACACCTTTCCCTTTCGAAGTGCAAGCCTCGATAAAGAGGATGGTGCCGCCCACCTGGGTCCAAGCCAATCCGGTGACCACTCCCACTCGGGGGGTGGAACCCGACCGTTCGCTTTGATGGATGGGAAGTCCCAGCACCGGACGGAGTTCGTCGAGGGCAATCTTCTTGGATGGCTCCTCGTTGTAGTTCACCTTCACCGCGCGGTTGCGTATCATCTTGCCAATCATCTGCTCCAACTGACGTACGCCCGACTCGCGAGTATAGTCCTGCACGATGCTGCGCAGCACTTCGGCCGAAAAAGTGAAATCGCCCCGTTTGAAGCCATTGTCTTTCAATTGTCGCGGAACCAGATATTGCTTGGCTATCTGCAGTTTCTCCTCCATCACGTAGCCCGGCACATCGATAATCTCCATACGGTCGAGCAAGGCAGGATGAATGGTCGAAGCACTGTTGGCTGTAGCAATGAAAAGGACATGCGACAGGTCGTAGTCGATATCAAGATAATTGTCGTGGAAGGCGTGATTCTGTTCAGGGTCCAGCACCTCGAGCAGTGCCGACATCGGATCACCACTGATGTTGTTGGACTGCACCTTGTCGATCTCGTCAAGCACAAATACGGGATTGTTCACCCCTGCTTTGAGCATTCCATTGATGATACGACCGGGCATGGAGCCGACATACGTGCGACGATGGCCGCGGATTTCCGCCTCATCGTGCACACCGCCCAACGCCACACGGACATAAGCTCGTCCCAATGCGGAAGCTATGGATTTGCCGAGCGAGGTCTTTCCCGTACCCGGAGGACCCACCAGACAGAGCACCGGCGACTTGCGTTGGTCGGTCAGGTTGAGCACTGCCATCATCTCCATCACACGCTCCTTGACTTTCTCGAGTCCGAAATGGTTACTGTCGAGTCGGCGACGGGCCTTTGCCAAGTCGCCGTTATAGCCGCCGCGATGGTCCCACGGCAGATCAAGCATCAAATTCAGATAGTTCAGCTGCACCCCATAGTCGGGCATGGATTGCGGTGTTCGCTCCAGTTTGGCCAACTCTTTCTCAAAATGTTCGGCGGCCTCTTGGGGCCACTCCATCTTGGCTGCCCGTTCGCGCAACTGACGGATATCGCTGTCGGAGTTGGTGCCGCCCAGCTCTTCCTGAATGACATGCATCTGCTGGCTCAGGAAATACTCACGCTGCTGGCGGTCCATCGACACCCGTGTTTTCTCCTGGATTTCATGGCGCAAATCCTCCATCGACGTCAATGCTTTCACCTCGCGGATAAGCGCCAGAATACGGTCGGAATAGGTCGTCATCTCCAGCAGCTGCTGTTTGCGTTGCACATCCATCTCAATATGGGTGGCAATGAAATTCAGCACCATGCGGGAACCGCGTATCTCTTTCAGTGTCTTGATTGTAATATCATTGGGATTGGCCGATTTAAGAAAAGCGGTATATTTTCTGACCAGAATCTTGATCGATTCTCGGTCCTGCTTTTCCAGCTGGTCCATCGTGTCGGCCACTTCGGCCGGATGCTGTTCGCCCATCAAGTACGGCTCGGTCGACACCAGTCGGCCAAGGCGAAAACAGGCGCTTCCACGGATGATGGCTATCACATCGTCGCCATTCATCTCAATCACCTTCACCACCATGGCGATACATCCCACATCGTAGAGCTTGGAGCGGGAAGGCTTGTCGGAGTCGTCGCGTTGCGTGACAACACCGATATAGTGACCCGTATCCGACGCCTCATGTAGCAACTGCAACGAGCTTTGGCGCGTGATGGTCACCGGAGTGATGGTGCCCGGGAAAATCACATTGCCCGTCAGCGGCAGGATGGGAATCACATCAGGACAGTCGGGATGCTTTTCGAAGAGGAACTCGTCGGCATTGTCGGCATCGGCCACCGGCACGATATCAATATGGGCATGGCTCATCTCGTCGCAACGCATCACGTCTCTAAACAATTCGTCAATATATTTATTCTTCATATAATGGCTTTTCGATATCTGATAAAAAAGTCACCGTCATGGCATTGCCACCTCCTCCACGGCGGACAACGGCCACTACGACAGCCAAAACAGACTCTTTTACGTTATCACGCCAATAAAAGTTTCAGAAAGGAGATAAAAAAAAGCTCTTACAAGAAGAGCTTTTTCCTAACATTTAACCTAAAACAAACTACTATTTATTTTTGTTGTATCTCTTGTACTTGCTCATGAACTTGTCAACGCGTCCGGCGGTGTCAACCAGCTTCAACTTACCGGTGAAGTAGGGATGCGAAGTGTTGGAGATTTCAAGCTTCACAACGGGGTATTCTTTACCGTCGGTATAAACGACCGTATCCTTGGTGTTGGCACAGCTCTTGGTAAGAATCATGTTGTCGTTCGACATATCTTTAAAGACAACGAGTCTGTAGTTTTCCGGGTGGATTCCTTTTTTCATCTTATTGATTTTTTGCCGTTTTAAACAGTGGTTTTGTAAACGATTGGTTAAAAAAATACGATTATTTCACTTCAATTTGAGTTTGCAAAAGTACACAACTTTTCCCAACTGACAAATTTTTTTTTCCAAATCTCATTCCAAACAAAACATAACACACTACTAATCAAATAATTTACACCAAGATATTTTTCCACACTTCCATCGGAGACATCGATGTATGGTGCAGTCAGGCAATGCGAAAAAAAGAAAATCATCATACAATATAATACAGAAAGTTGACGTTAACGGGACATGAGCAACAAGAGAAACAGATACCGCATTCTTTGGGTCGACGAAGAGCCCGACCGCATGGATTTCATTGCCACAGGGCAACGTTATGACCTGGACATACAGCAATTTCGCAGTTGGGACAAGGCCAAAGTGCTGTTGGAGAATCGTTTCGACAGCATTGCCGCCATCGTGCTGGACGGCCGCTGCGTCATCAACAGCGGCGAAGAGCCCAATCCTGACTTTCTCTACCAGGTGGTACGCGAAATGGAGTCGGTCTTCGCCCAACACGAAGAGCCCATCCCGTGGTATGTACTCTCGTCGGGCGACGCTCCCGAGTTCGAGAAGACCTTGCAGCGCATTGCAATGGGGCAACGCGAGCTGATGGAGGACGATTGGGGACGCATGTACCATCGCAAGGACAGCGACCTGCAGTCGCTCTGCCTCGCCATCCGACACGCCGTGACCAAACGGAAAGACCACAAAGTGCGCACGCTCTACAATGACGTGTTCCGCACCATGGACGCCTACTTCACTCCCGATGTCACCCAAACCATGCTCGACATACTGAAAGCGCTGCATTTCCCCGAAGAAAACCGCAATTTCGACGCGGTGCTCTACTACACCCAGCTACGCCGCATTCTGGAGCACTTGTTCCGCGCCATGAATCGGCTGGGTGTGCTCCCCGACGAGGTCATGGGCAACAGCGACAAGGTGAATCTGGCCAACTCATCGCTCTACCTGGCGGGTCGCGAGGTCAACCTAGGACAGGGACGCATCGTGCGCTTCGGCCGGACGGGACAATATGTGTTTCCGCCGGTCATTTCGCAAATTGTGAAAAGCATACTTGTGGTGGCCAACAAGAACTCGCACACCGTGGAACTCGACAATCAGGGGCGAACAGTCATTCAAGACTACTACAACTCACTACACTCCAACAATTTCCTTTTCGGCTACACCCTTCATCTCTGTGATGTGCTCATCTGGTTCGGCCGCTACGCCAAAAAGGTGTCACAACCGACCCACAGCAACGGGCACAACCGCCCACGCACTACTCGTAATAGGTAATCTCGCGCGTGATAATCTGGTAGAGGTAGCCCTCCGACGGCGACACGTGGTACACGTATGCCTGTGTCCAGTTGCCGTGTTCGTCATAATAATATGTATATAGGAAGGCCTGCCGCAGGGTGGTCAGGTAATAGGAGCACCGCTCGCACATGATGCCGTCGGTATCGTAACGGAATTTGTCGCCACCCTTATAAATGGCATCTTTTCCTTCGGTATAGGTGGTATAGTTCACATAGCCGAAATCATTATATTTGTACGTTATTGAAGCCAATTCGACGCTATCCACATCGTAGTCGGTGGTCTTCAACAGCCTGTTGTTCTTGTCGAACTGGTAGACGGTACGGTCTTCCAGCGAATCGGCAATACCGAACATCTCGGCGGTGATGGTCCGCTTTTTCTTGTCATAGATGTATTTGGTCTGCGACAGAAGCTCGCTGTAAGGCTCGTGGGTGCGGGTGTCGGACAGCAGACGGTTCTTTTTGTCGTAGGTGTAGCTGACAATAATCACCGGGTTGCCGATTGTGTCGTAATAGATGTTATGTGAATAATAGCCACTGCGGTTGAAGTAGTTACGCACCGGCTGACCGACAACACGCCCTTGTGGGGTTCGCACAGTGGTCAGAACGGTTTTCACGGGACCTTTCAGACGGTCTTCCTGTTTGTCGGCGGGGAACTGCTGCGCACGTGCGGTAAAACCGACCAACAACAACAAAGTGGCAAAAAATAACAATTTCCTATTCATGTGAAAGCAACATTTGAATGTGCAAAGATACACATATTTTTTAGAATAGGCCGAATCCGAAAAAACTTTTTTTTTATCCCCTACACGATTTTTGAAACTTACACGTTATAAATCTGCAATTGTTGTTGTCCTTTCCCCAGGCGTCCATCCAGCCGCCAAATCGGCCCGAAGCCAATGCAACCGACGGCAGCGGCAGCACTGTTTTAACATTTTTTACGGAAAATGTTTCAACCTTCACGCAACAATCGGAACACTAAGGACATCATAACATCAATCGAAAACACAATAACAATGAACGCTCGACACATTGCCATTGCCATCATCGCCCTGGTCTGCCTGCTAGGCTCGTCACATCTGCAGGCTGCCAACCCGCCCGACAAATCCGGAGCCAAAGGCTACCGCTTCGTTCTGACCATCAAGAATAACCACGACAGCATCATGTATTTGGGCAACTACTATGCCGGCAAGACCTACGCCATCGATACCGCCCGAATTGACAAAAAAGGACGCTTCGTCTTCGAACGAAAAAACATGACCCTATTCCCCGGCATGTACTTCTTCACCAATCCGGCAGGCAACTATGTGGAATTCATGGTGCACAACGAGAAACCCGACTTCACCTTTGCCACCGAAGAAAGCAGTTGGAGCAACCATCTGACCGTCAAAGGTTCAAAAGAAAACGAATACTTCATTGCCTACCAAAAGGCCTACCGCAACGCCCACCATGCCATCGACACCGCCCTCCGTTCCATGGGGGCGCAAAGCGAGGAATTCGTCAACTTCCGCCGCCGCACACTGCTGCAGCTTGACAGCACCGTCGCAACGATGATCGCCGCCCATCCCAACAGCATGATTGCCCTAATGATGAACGCCACCCGCGAACCTCAAGTTCCCTCCCTTGACGCCGAAGGCAACAAGCTCACCAACCGCCAACGTTGGGAATACTACATGGAGCACTACTTCGACAACACACGGCTCGACGACGAGGCACTGGTACGTACCCCCAACGAAATCTTCATCAAGCGTCTGAATTTCTACCTCGACAGCTGCCTCCACAACGCTTCGGCCGAAATGATTTGCGAATATGTCGACAAGGTGATCGAAAAAGCACGCCCGGCCAAGGAGAACTTCCGCTATCTGGTACACTCAATCAGCGAAAAATACCTGCAAAGCCCGGTGATGAGCTACGATGCCGTCTACGTCCATCTGGTCAAAAAGTACGTCGAAACGGGCGAATGCTTCTGGATGTCACCCAGCACGGTGGACTACAACGTGAAACGCGCCAACACCTGGGACAAACTGCTGCTGGGCCGCACCGCCCCCGAACTCATCATGAAGGACCACGACGGCAACTTCCACAGCCTACACCAGCAGAAACACAAATACACGCTGCTCATCTTCTGGTCACCCACCTGCGGACACTGCAAGGTGATGATTCCCAGCCTGTACAAAATGTATGAGCACTACCGCGACAAATACGACATTGGTGCCTATGCCGTTCTGAGCGAACCTGACGAGGAAACCCGCCCAAAATGGTTGGAATTCATAGAGAACTACAAGCTCCAATGGATCAATGTCGACGGCGGCGAGGCCAATATCGACTGGCATGAGGTCTACGATGTCATCACCACCCCGCAGATTTTCCTTCTGGACAAGGACAAGAAAATCTTGGCAAAGAAACTCAACGCCGAATCGTTCGAAATGGTCATCAAAGCCCTCGAAAACGAATAGCCTTGCAAAAACGCAAATCCCTTACGATCAAATAACAAAACAATCATCTGATGAATAAAAAAATACTCATCGCAGGCTGCGCGGCACTCCTCATGGTCAGCGCCTGCAAGAACAAAGCAAACGACATGGAAAACCCTTTCTTTGGCGAATGGAACACCCCCTACAACATTCCCGACTTTGAAAAAATCAAACCCGAGCACTACATGCCCGCCTTTGAAGAGGGCATCAAGCGCCAGAAGGCTGAAATCGACGCCATCGTCAACAACAGCGAGGCTCCGACGTTCGCCAACACCATCGAGGCTCTGGAACAGAGCGGCGACCTGCTGAACGAGGTCAGCGCCGTCTTCTTCAACCTGGCCGAGTGCATCAACAGCCCCGAAATGGAGAAAATCGCCGAAGAGGCAACACCGCTGGTAGCAGCTCACGGCGACGACATTATGCTCAACGCCAAACTCTTCGGGCGCGTCAAGGCCGTATACGACCAGCGCAACGAACTGGGGCTTGACGGCGAGCAGATGCGTCTGGTCGAAGAGACCTACAAGAACTTTGTCCGCAACGGCGCCAACATCCCAGCCGACAAGCAGGACCGCTTCCGCGAAATCAACAGCCTGCTGGCATCGCTGACGCTGCGTTTCGGCAACAACGTTCTGAAGGCCACCAACCATTTGACCCTGTCATTGCGAGAGGACCAAGTCAAAGGCCTGGGGCTCACCGACGACCAACTGGCCGCCGCCCGCGAGGCCGCCGAGGCCGACACCAGCGTCAAGGAGCCTTACCTCTTCACGCTCCACATGCCCAGCTGGGAGCCTTTCATGCAGAACTGCAACGACCGCGGCATGCGCCAAATCATGTGGGAAAACTATGCCTACCGCTGCCTCCCGGGATCCGAAGGCGACAACAGTGCCATCATCGACAGCATCGTCAACCTGCGCCTGGAACGAGCCAACATCCTGGGGTTCGAAAGCCACGCAGCCTACACCCTCGACGACTGTCTGGCCAAGACACCCGAGGCCGTCTACAAGTGCCTGATGGACCTCTGGACTCCCGCGCTGAAGAAGGCCAAACAGGAACGCGACGAATACCAGAAGATGCTCGAACAAGACGAGCCCGGCGCCAAACTGCAGCCCTGGGATTGGCGCTACTACTGCGAGAAACTGCGCAAAGAACGCTACGCCCTCAATGAGGACGAGATACGCCCCTACTTCTCGCTCGACAACGTCCGCGAGGGTGCCTTCAACGTGGCCAACAAACTGTACGGACTCACCTTCCGCGAGAACAACAAGCTGCCCAAATACCATCCCGATGCCGTCTCTTACGAAGTGTTGGACGGCGACAAGGTCATCGCCATCCTCTACATGGACTTCTTCCCGCGCGAAAGCAAGCGCAGTGGCGCGTGGATGACCAACTTCCGCGAGCAATACATTGACCGCGACGGCAACAACGTCATCCCCATCATCTCGATGGTCAGCAACTTTTCCAAACCCACCAAGGACAAACCGTCGCTGCTGAACTTCGACCAGAGCGAGACACTATTCCACGAGTTCGGCCACTGCCTGCACGGCATCCTCAGCCAGTGCCACTACCGTTCGCTGAGCGGAACCAACGTGCCACGCGACTTCGTCGAAATGCCTAGCCAAGTGATGGAGAACTGGTGCCGCCATCCGCAGGTGATGAAGGAATATGCCCGCCACTACAAGACCGGCGAAGCCATCCCCGACAGCCTAATTGCCAAGATCGAAGCTGCCGGCACCTATGGTCAGGGCTTCATCAACACCGAACTGCTGGCAGCCTCGCTGCTGGATATGGACTTCCACAGCATCACCAAACCCACCAAGATAGTGCTGCCCGACTTCGAAGACAAGGCCATGTCTAAAATCGGCCTCATCCCCGAAATCATCAGCCGCTACAAGAGCTGCTACTTCCAGCACATCTTCAGCGGCGGATACTCGGCTGGCTACTACAGCTACACTTGGACCGCCATCCTCGACGCCGACGCCTTCGAGGCCTTCCGCGAGAGCGGCGACCTCTACAATCCCGAACTGGCCAAGAAGTTCCGCTTCCTGCTGTCGCACGGCAACACCATCGACCCGATGAAGATGTACGTCGACTTCCGCGGCAAACAGCCCAGCGTCGAACCGCTGAAACGCAACAGAGGACTGATTTGAACTGACAATCAAGCCACGGGATTGCAGAATTCCATTCCATAACAAATCGGAACTCAAGCGAATTCACTATCACAACTCGATTTTGCCGAAAGTTATTGTAACAACTGAAAAACAAGATTTATGACCAAGGTTCCCACGAATCGCATTCTGACACCGAAAGGACGTGTGCTGCTGGCAATAGCGCTGCTGTCCTACAGCATGGCCTGCTGCCAGCCACGCACCGTAAGGCCATCTAATCCGTCGGCTCCAGGCATCGAACTCGCATTGCCGGCCTACGATGCTAGCGAGCACATATTGGTCTACGAAGGATTCACCTCGTCATACAATCATAGCACACTGGTTCCCAACTGGGTGGCCTACGACATCACTTCCGAAGAAACACAAGGGGAATACACCTCCGGATCCAATTTCAGCCGCGACCCCCATCTGAAAGGACGTCAAGCCTCGCGCGAGGACTATTCCCATTCGGGATGGGACAAAGGGCACATGGCGCCGAAAGCAGATCTGAAATGGTCAGAGAAAGCCTGGTGGGAGAGCCACTATTTCACCAACATCTGTCCTCAGGACCGCAAGATGAACGGCGGCGACTGGAACCGGCTGGAGCAACTGGTGCGCCGGCTGGCTCGCCAATACGGCAACGTCTATGTTGTCTGCGGCCCCATCTTCGACAGCTGTGTCCACGGAACGATAGGGCAAGCCATGGTGCAGGTGCCTGACGCCTTTTTCAAGGCACTGCTGGTGCCTGTCGACGGCAGCTATCAGGCCGTTGCCTTCGTCATGCACAACGACAGCCGTCGACAACCACCCGAAAAGGTTGCAATGACCGTCAACGAATTGGAGCAGATGATCGGTCGCGACCTCTTCCCCACCCTCGACGACAGTGTGGAAGAGACAATCGAATCGACCTACAACCCCGCCGTGTGGGGATTTGACAGAAATAAAGTAAAACAACAATAAAAGCATTTAACAATGGGTAGAGCATTTGAATACCGCAAAGCAAGAAAACTGAAACGTTGGGGCCACATGGCCCGCACCTTCACCAAGATCGGAAAAGAAATCGAACTGGCAGTCCTGGCCGGTGGTCCCGACCCTTCGAGCAACCTTAGGCTGCGACTGCTGATGCAGACCGCCAAGAGCGAAAGCATGCCCAAGGAGAACGTCGAACGGGCCATCAAACGCGCCACCGAGAAGGACAAATCCGCATACAAAGAAGTGGTCTACGACGGCAAAGGCCCTCACGGAACCGCCTTTGTGGTGGAAACCGCAACCGACAACCCCACCCGCACCGTGGCCAATCTGCGTGCCGCCTTCGTGCGCGGCAAAGGCGAACTGGGGACAATGGGCATGAACGACTTCCTCTTCGAGCGCAAATGCAGCTTCGTCGTGGCCTGGCGTGACGGCATCGATATGGACGAACTGGAACTTGAGCTTATCGACTGCGACATCGACGAGGTGTTCCGCGACGAGGACGAGATCATGATTTATGCCGACTTCAAGAACTACGGTCCCATCTCTAAGTATCTGGAAGACCACGGCTATGAAATCAAGTCGTTCAAATTTGAGCGCATACCACTGACAATGCGAGAACTGACACCCGAAGAGCAGGAAGATGTCAACGGCCTTATCGAGCGTCTCGAAGCCGACGACGACGTGGTGAACGTATTTCACAACATGGCCTGATTTTCCAAAAAATCACGACAAAAAAGACGCCCTCCAACCACCTATCAGCGGCTGGAGGGCATTATTATTCTTCATGCATAACACTCTAAACAAACCATTTACACACAACAGAAAACTTTTTTTCTTCCAAAAGCCTTTCAATCTGAAAAAATGTTGTACTTTTGCACCCGATTTCAAACAAGAAACGCCGCATTCGTCTAGTGGTCCAGGACAACTGCCTCTCACGCAGTAGATCATCGGTTCGACTCCGATATGCGGTACCAAAGCGACAGAATCAAAAGATTCTGTCGCTTTTTTTCGTCTATACTCATATTTCAACTCGTTCTATTACTGAATAAATCGAAACAAACATTTGTGCAAATAGTTGTTTGATAGGTAAATAAAAAATATTTCAAATATAAATGTACCTAATTTAAAAAAAAGCATATTTTTGCACTTATAAAAACAGGGTATTAATTATTTGAGGAATTTTTATAAGTAATCTTCCGTTGAATATGATACCGTAATTAATCATTATATTTTTATGATTAATAATGCCAATATAATCAGATCCATATTTTTAAGTTTTTTTTATGCCTTATTCATAATTTATATGGACAAACTGCAACGCCGGAATATGCCCTTGAGGTATCTGATGCTTTTTCTGACATACAATATGGCATCACTCCACTTTTTGAAGATATCACACCCATAATGGACGGAGAGACAACGTGTCTGTATTATCCTGAAAAAAATCGACTCAGAAAGGGAAGCCAACAATACTACATTCTTCGTAGAAAAAAACATTGCATTAAATCATTTCTGCAACATACGCTGCATGTCGTCCAATTGCTGCTTCAGCAAGCGTTGGTTCTCCTCCATCTGACGCTGCATGGTCGCCAATTGCTGCTTCACCTCGTCATTGTTGTCGGCCGCCATAGCGTCAACAAAGATTGAGTTGATGAGCGACATGCCGATGATACCACCGCCAATCAGCAACACGCAGAAATAAAGCCTAACCAGGTGCATCCACACAGGCGGCATGCCGCCGGCAACGGCATTGGGAATCTCATACCAACCCTCGACGGTGAAGAGCTGGAAGACCGCATAGATGGCATCGAGCGGTGTGGCAAAATAGTCGGGAGCCGATTTGCAGAAAAGCGCGCTGTTGAACATCGCCACAACGACAATGATGACGAAATAGGCCAACAGAAATGCCGCCGATTGACGCAAAGCCAGTTTGAAGCCTTTCCATATCTCGCTGAGATTGGGGAAATAACGCGCCGTCCGAAACAATTTGAATACACGGAGGGCTCGGAATGCAACCAGTATTTTGAGATCCCAAAAGTCGGGTATCAGATAGATCAGCAACGCGGGCAGCGTGACGAGGGTGATCACACCGTCAAAGACGTTCCAACCTTCAGTCCAATAGCGTCGAAAACCATTGGCTCGATGCTTTGCAACCATCTCGGCCACAAAGAGCAGCGTACATACCACATCGATGGCCGCCATCACAGCATTGTCCAGACCGCACCCCTGCAAAAAGATCACAACCACATTCAACAAGACAATGAAAAGCATGAATTTTTCATTGAACAACAAGCATTTCTTCATATTCAAGCATTTTTCGACAAGTAACGACCGAAAACACAAAATATTGCTTTTACGAAGTGCGGTCGCCATTTGCAGTGGCTCGCGGCCAAAAGAAAAAGCCAGGGAGAAATTCCCTGGCTTTTATCGGTTCATTGCGGTCTGATTGCGCTATTATCCGATCAACGATTCGATATCAGCGATGATTTTCTGAGCCAGCGCGTCAGCCTCTGCGGAGGTGTGCGCCTCGCAGTAGATGCGGATGATGGGTTCGGTGTTGGACTTGCGCAGATGGGCCCAACTGTCGGCAAAATCAATCTTGACGCCATCGATAGTGGAGACCTGCTCGTTTTTGTATTTATCGGCCATCTGACGGAGGATGGCGTCGACATCCATGTCAGGAGTCAGGTCCTTACGGTTCTTTGAGATGACATATTCCGGATAGGTGGCGCGCAATTCGGAAGCTTTCATGCCGCGTTTGGCCATGTTGGTGAGGAACAGTGCCACACCAACAAGGGCGTCACGGCCATAATGCAGTGCGGGATAGATGACACCGCCGTTGCCTTCACCGCCGATGACAGCATTCACCTCTTTCATCTTGGTGGTCACATTGACCTCACCCACAGCGGAAGCGGCATATTTGTGGCCCATCTTTTCCGTCACATCGCGCAACGCACGGGTAGAGGACATATTGCTGACAGTGTTTCCGGGGGTGTGCTGCAGCACATATTCCGCCACCGACACCAGCGTGTACTCTTCGCCAAACATGTCACCCGTCTCACAGACCAACGCCAAGCGGTCCACATCGGGATCGACCACTATACCCAGATCGCATTTCTGCTGGGGCACTACAGTGGCAATCTCCGTCAGGTTCTGCGGCAGCGGCTCGGGATTGTGGGCGAAATGGCCAGTAGGCTCACAGTTGAGCTCCACCACCTCTTTCACACCCAATGCACGCAGCAGTCGGGGAATGGCGATGCCACCAGTGGAATTGACCGCATCAACGGCCACACGAAAACCACACTTGGCGATGGCATCCTTGTCGACCAACGGCAGTGCCAGCACACGTTGGATATGGGCATCGATTGTGTTGAAATCTTCTGTCACCTGACCCAGATGGTCGACCTCTGCGAAGCAGATTTCGTCGCTGTCGGCCAGACGAAGCACCTCGTTACCCTCAGCAGCATCGATAAACTCGCCCTTTTCGTTGAGCAGCTTCAAGGCGTTCCAATGCTTGGGATTGTGCGAAGCGGTGATGATGACACCACCGTCGGCATGCTTGTCAATCACCGTCATTTCGGTAGTCGGAGTGGTCGACAAACCCGTTTCGATGACATCGACACCCATTCCCATCAATGTGCCAACCACCAGGCGGTCAACCATTGCACCAGAAATACGGGCATCGCGGCCAACTACCAGAGTCAGACGGCGACCCTCGTTGCGGCGCTGTAAAAAAGTGGCAAATGCTGCGGTGAATTTCACCACATCTAGAGGACTCAAACCTTCACCGGCAGCTCCGCCGATAGTGCCTCTGATACCAGAAATAGACTTAATTAAAGACATTATAATCAGTATTTTAATTTAATAATTAAGATATTTACGCGCATTTTTTTTGAATTGCAAATTTACATCAATTTTTTGATTCACGTGAAACGTTTGCGAAAAATTAGCAGACACCCGACTTGTTTTATGAAAAAAAAGATGTATATTTGCTTTTTAGAAAATAGCGCTATTTTTTCGATACACTTCTGGATATCAGTACATAATCGTATTCATACCCTTGGGAGTGACGTAAAAAATGGCTTGTTATTACAATAATCCTGAAAAACAAAAAACTCTATGCATATAGCAATTGCAGGCAATATAGGATCTGGCAAAACCACCTTAACGGACAAATTGGCAAAACATTACCAATACGATGTGCTGCTGGAGAAGATGGATGAGAATCCCTATATCCACAGTTTTTACGAGGACATGCGCCGGTGGAGTTTCAACCTGCAAATCTACTATCTTCATACCCGCTACAAACAGCTTCTGGACATGAAGCAGACGGGCCGCGACTTTGTGCAGGACCGTACCCTCTACGAGGACGCCTATATCTTCGCCCCCAACCTGCAGGCCATGGGCCTGATGAACACTCGTGACTACGACAACTACATCGCCGTTTTCGAGTTGCTGGAATCGTTCATCCAGCCACCCGACCTGCTCATCTATCTGCGCGGTGACGTCTCGTCGCTCATCAAGCAGATCCAACGGCGCGGACGCAGCTACGAGAGTTCTATACGCCTCGACTATCTGACCAACCTCAACGACCGCTACGACCGCTGGTTCGAGAGCTACGACCGCGGCAAATCGCTGCTGATCGATATCGACGAACTCAACTTCGCCGACAGCCGCGAGGATTTGGGCGTGGTTATCAACAAAATTGACGCAGAATTCAACGGATTGTTTTAACCCATAAAACCATACACCATGAAAGTATTAGGCATTATCCCCGCTCGCTACAATTCCACCCGTTTCCCCGGGAAACCGCTGGTAATGATACACGACAAACCGATGATCGAACATGTCTGGAACGGCGTCAGCAACACCGGACTGGTGGACCGTGTCATCGTCGCCACCGAGGACAAACGCATCCTCGACACCGTGACTGCCTTTGGCGGCGAAGCCGTCATGACCGGCAAGCACCATAAGAGCGGCACCGACCGCTGCGGCGAGGTGCTGGAAAAAATGGGCAGCGACGTGGAGCAGTACGACGTGGTCATCAACATACAGGGCGACGAACCTAAAGTGGCCGCCAAACAAATCAAACAAGTGGTGGAAATCTTCGAAGACCCCACCGTGCAGATAGCCACACTGAAAAAACGCATCAAGACAATTGCCGAGCTCACCTCGACCAACGCCGTCAAGGTGGTCTGCGGACTGAACAACGATGCGCTCTATTTCAGCCGCCAGCCCATCCCCTACTTGAGGGGTATCGCCAAAGAGATGTGGCTGCGCCGTCAGCACTACTACAAGCACATCGGCATCTACGCTTTCCGCCGCGAAGTGCTGCAGACACTGGTGAAACTGCCTCAAACACCGCTCGAAAAAAGCGAGTCGTTGGAACAGCTGCGCTGGATGGAGAACGGCTACCGCATCAGCGTTCGCGAAACCGACCAGGAGAGTGTCGCCATCGACATCCCCGAAGACCTGTTGAAACTGAAATAAATCACTCAAAAACAATATGAACATTACCGATTATTTGGTTGCATACCTGAAACAAGGCAAAACCATCCAAATACCGAATGTGGGAACATTGGCCACACGCGACCAGGAAGCCCATTTCGACAACTCATCTTCAACATTCTACCCTTCTTGCCGATCCATCGTTCTTGAAGCCACTGGCGGCGAGACCCCCGATTTTGTGCAATACATCGCCGACAAGGAATGTGTCGGCCTCGCCACCGCACAACAGCTGTGGAAGAACTACTGCGACGCCCTGTCCGCCAAGTTCGACAGCGACGGAAGCATCCAGCTCAGCGATTTGGGCACCCTTGTCCGCCAAGATGGCAACTACCGTTTCGAAGCCTCCGAAGGTCAAAATATTCAAAGCGGCAGCCACCACTTGTCACCCGTTAGTAATGTAAAACAATACACCCCAGCTGACGAAAGCGATCCTTTCGCCATTTTCGAACAGCCCCTGCAAGACGGACCGATCCAAAGCATCTCCCTGATGTCAGGATTCTCTGCACCTCAGCGGATGGAAACCGCCACAGAACCGGAACCTGTGGTGGAACCCGAACCAGAACCGATTCCAGAACCGGAACCTGTGGTGGAGCCAGAACCTGTAACAGAACCAGAACCTATTGTGGAACCCGAACCAGAACCTGTTCCAGAACCGGAGCCGGAGCCAGAAGCCGTAGCAGAACCCGTTGTGGAACCGGAACCTGTAGCAGCACCGGAGCCTGTTGTGGAACCGGAGCCGGAACCCAAACCGGAGCCGGTCGTGGAACCGGAGCCCGAACCTGCCGAAGCTCCAACGCCCAACCAGACCGAATCCCCCGTTGCCACCGCCTTTGGCGCTGTCGACGCTCAGACAGACAAATCCATCGACAACACGCTCAAACAACTTGACGCCATTGCCGAATCAAAGAGCGACCCGACCCAAGACAAGAAAAAAGACAAACATAAGAAGAAGGACAAAAAAGAAAAGGATAAGGATAAGAAATCGAAACACCACGAATCCAAAGAGCACAAAAAAGAAAAGAAGAAAAAAGGTGGTTTCGGCAAAGCCTTGCTATGGATCCTTCTGCTGCTCCTTGTGCTGCTGGCCTGCGCCGCTGTCATCGACCGCTACCTCTTCAACAGCCAGGGACGCGACTGGGTGGCTAACCACGCCAACATCGAGTTCCTGAAAGGCAACGCCGCCTCGACCCAATCCTTCCCGATTGTCCCCGCCGACTACGACCGCGAAGCCGCCCGAAGCAACCAGACCGAATTCACCTTCAGTTCCCATGGACTGGAATTCTCGGAAGTGGAGCTCGACGAACAGCGCGACCTGATTCTCGACAACCTCGACAATTACTTCACCCAATACCTCAAAGAATTGGGCCAGCTCAAGAATCGTGACCTTTTCATCGACCATGCCAGCGACTATATCGACAGCCGTCTCACCTCGCTGCTGGACGACAACGAATTCTGCAGCGAGTCGCTGTTCAACCAGCAGGACTACGTCAGAGAGGCCAACATCGACGTTATGAAACGCAGCAAACTCAGCCAGAAGACCGCTGTTATCATGACTGAACTGATGAACCACGAAATCATGGAGCGTTTGCTTAGCGAAATAGTTCCCGCCGACGAGCTGACCCCCGACCCGTCGATGATAGAAAACGACCAACCCGCTCCCACCAAAAAGGCTGCCAAGAACACCGCCAAGGAAACCAAACCTGCCCCCATACGTTCACATGTGGCCACCAGCTCCAAGCAGGGATTCGACATCATTGCCCACTTCTCTGTCAACAAGAGCAGTGCGGACAAGATGTGTACGCGCC
The DNA here is from genome assembly GCA_902793295.1 of uncultured Bacteroidota bacterium. Classification (GTDB taxonomy): domain Bacteria; phylum Bacteroidota; class Bacteroidia; order Bacteroidales; family P3; genus Colimorpha. The sequence continues at coordinate 115,265 of CADBDA010000004.1, read as the reverse complement.
TGAAAAGCAAGGGCTGCGACGCCTATATCATCAACCGCAACGGACTCTACTACGTGAGCATGGGCAGCGCTGCCAGCCGTACCGAAGCCGAAGCAAAATACAACCACATCAAAGAGTGGTACAAAGAGGACATCACCATAAAACAATGGTAAAATGGCGAAGCATAAGTTAGCGAGATTTGCAGAGAACCTGACCTTCCCCAACCTGTTCCAGGTGACGTTCGAGTATCTGGAGGAGCACCCTTTCGAATGGCGTGGCCGTTGGAAAGAATTCTTCGGCAACGACAACCCAATCGTACTGGAGCTGGGATGCGGAAAGGGCGAATACACCATCGCACTGGCCCGCGAAAACAACCAACGCAACTACATCGGCGTCGACATCAAGGGCGCCCGTATGTGGCGTGGAGCCAAGACCAGCAACGAGGAACAGATGAAGAATGTGGCGTTCCTGCGCACACGCATCGAGCTGATCAACCGCTTTTTCGGCCCCAACGAGGTCTCTGAGATATGGATAACCTTCCCCGACCCGCAACCGAAGAAACCCATGAAACGACTCACCAGCGAACGCTTTCTGGGCTACTACCGCCAGATGCTCAAACCGGACAGCTTCATTCATCTGAAGACCGATTCGCGCGAACTGTACGACTACACCATGGACGAGGTCATCGCCCCCGCCGGCTACAAGGTCGAATATCACACCCCCGATCTATATGCCGCAGGCTATGGCGGCATGGCCACCGCCGTGCAGACCTTCTATGAATCGATGTTCCTGAAAGAGGGCAAACCCATCACCTACATCAAATTCAGCATCAACGCCACTCAAAACCAGGAGCAATCATAGGAAAGTCATACCAGATTATAAGAAAAAAATCAATTAACAACTAAATATCATTTATCATGTCAGGACACAACAAATGGTCAAAGATTAAGAGAGCCAAAGGCGCAGCAGATGCCAAGCGCTCCAAACAGTATTCGAACATCTTGAAACAAGTATCTATCGCCGTCCGCGAAGGCGGTCCCGACCCCGACAGCAACCCCCGTCTGCGTCTGCTCGTGCAGAACGCCCGCGGCTGCAACATGCCCAAAGACACGCTGCAACGTGCCATCAACAAGGCCAACGACAAGGATGCTGCCGCCATGCAGGAGCTCACTTTCGAATGCCATGTGAACCACGGCATCGCACTCTTCATCGAGGCCCTTTCGGACAACAACAACCGCACCGTCGCCAACGTGAAATCCATCATGAACAAATTCGGCGGCACCCTTGAAACCAACGGCAGCCTCAGCTTCCTCTTCACCCGCAAGGGCGTCTTCGTGATTCCCCGCAAACCCGAAATGAACGTTGAAGAACTGGAAATGGAACTGATTGACGGTGGTCTGGAAGAAATGGAAGTCGATGACGAATATCTGACCCTCTACACCGCTTACGAAGACTTCGGCAACATGGTGAAGATGCTGGAAACCATGGGCATCGAATGCGAGAGCGCCGAACTGCAGCGCATCCCCAACACCACCCGCAGCATCGACGAAGACTCCATTCGCAAAGTACTGAAGGTTATCAATATCCTGGAAGAGGATGACGATGTGACCAACGTCTTCCACGATATGGAAATCCCCGACGATTTTGAGGAAGAATAATCCGTCAATTTTGGATTACGAATTGTAAGATGAACTCAAACTTCGAAATTCAAAATTCAAAATTATATCTGGTACCAACACCGGTAGGAAACCTCGGCGACATGACTTTTCGTGGCGTCGAGGTTTTAAAATCTGTCGACCTGATACTGGCCGAAGACACCCGTACCAGCCGTGTGCTGATGCAGCACTATGGCATCACGACACCCATGCAGTCGTACCACATCTTCAACGAGCACCAAGTGGTGACAGGACTGGTCGACAAACTGCGCAGCGGAATGAGCATTGCCATTGTCACAGATGCCGGAACCCCCGGCATCAGCGACCCGGGATTCCTGTTGGTACGCGAGGCCGTGAAAGAAGACATCACCGTAGAATGCCTTCCCGGCGCCACAGCATTTGTTCCAGCACTGATAGACAGCGGACTGCCCTGCGACCGCTTCATGTTCGAAGGCTTCCTTCCCCACAAGAAAGGACGCCAAACAGCCCTGCAACGACTGGCAACCGAAAGCCGCACCATAGTCATCTATGAGAGCCCCTTCCGACTGGTCAAACTACTGGAACAACTTATCGAGGTGATGGGTGAGGAACGCCAGGTCAGCGTCAGCCGCGAAATCAGCAAACTCCACGCCGAAACCGCCCGCGGCACCCTCCGCGAAGTACACGACCACTTCGCAGCAAAAGAGGTGAAAGGCGAGATAGTTGTCGTACTTGAAGGTGCACACGAATAGCCAACAGAACCCCTTACGGGGAGTTCTATAAATTAATCCATTAAAATTCATCTGGTTGTATCGATAATTCTTCGTAAATTTGCGGTGTTAACAAAGAAATATGGCTCACATGAAATACCGTAAGAATCAAGATGTTGGGTTATTTGACAAAGAGAACACTCTTCAGGAATTACTCAAAAACGGCAATCCGTTGCCAAAGTTGAAGGAAATCATAGACTTTGAGCAGTTCCGAAACATCTTGGAACCTGTATTTGAGAACACGGGGAAGAAGAGCAACGCGGGCCGCAAGCCAATCGATCCAGTGTTTATGTTCCGAGTGTTGTTTCTGCAGAGGCTATACGGATTGAGCGATGCCCAAATAGAGTACCACATCAAGGACCGCACCAGTTTCCGAGACTTCCTCGGCATCCAGAGTGTGGACGATGTGCCGGACGGGAAGACAGTGTGGAAGTATAAGGACGCGCTGGCTCAGAGCGGGACGTATGATTTACTGTTCAAGAGATTCAACGAGTATCTTGACAGCATAGGGCTGATTGTGAATGAGGGCAAGATTATCGACGCAAGTTTTGTCATTGCCCCTCGGCAGCGCAACACACGCGAGGAGAACAGGAAGATAAAGGAGGGCAAGGGCGATGAACTCTGGAACAACAATCCCCACAAGAAGTGCCACAAGGACATCGACGCCCGATGGGTGAAGAAACGCGGGAAACGGTTCTATGGGTACAAGGACAACGTGGAGATATGCAACAAGACCAAGCTCATACGAAACTACACGGTGTGTGCCGCCAACCGCCACGACTCCAAGGAGACGGAGCGCGTACTGACAGAGCCGCCCAAGGGGGCCCACGGAGAACCTGTTTGGCTCGACGCGGGATATGCTGGGATGGAAGATGTGGTGAGAGCGAAGCACAAGACTCCGATAATCTGCGAGAAGGGCCGGAGAGGCCATCCCTTGACGGAGGAGCAGAGGGAACGCAACCGGCAGAAGTCGAAGGTGCGCAGCCGTGTTGAGCATGTCTTCGGATTCATGGAGCAGACGATGGGGGGCCTGATATTCCGAGGAGTGGGATTGATAAGGGCAAAAGCCAACATCGCACTGACAAACCTTGTCTACAACATGTGCCGACTAGTGCAAATCAAGAAATACCAACCCGATTTAATGGTAGCTCAATAAGCAGAATATCAAACAATTACACCCTCCGCAAAATTATGGCAAAAAGTTCATTGTCAAATGAAAAAATAGTTGTAACTTTGCACTCGTAAATCGAATGTCAAATCACGGTTGTCTGGCAGATTAACGGGTTCTGTCTGTTTGGATGACCAAAAAGTGAATAAATAGAACCCACCTACAAACAAACCACTATCACTATGAAAAACGCACTCTTATCCATCGGAATGATTTTTGCATTCCTGTTCGGTGCAACAGCCACCGCCCAGGCGCAAAATGAGATCGAGCCCGACACCAACATTTTGTTTGAAGGGAAATACGACATTGCCCCTTCATTTCCCGGAGGCAACGAGGCGCTGTGGGAGTGCATCCAAAAACATATCGACTATAAGAGAAACGGAATCATCGGCAACATCTACGTCACTTTCATCATCGATACCAATGGTAGCATTCTGGAGCCCAAGGCACTCAACGATCCCGGACGTGGTAGCGCCAAGCAAGCAGTGAAAGTGGTGCAACAGCTTCCCAAGTGGACACCCGCCAGTCTGTTTGGTCATCCGGTAAATGTAAAATGCACACTCTCAGTCTATTTCGACTACGAAAAGAACCACCTGGAAAATACATGGTGGCAAGAGCCCATCAAAGTCCAAGACCCAATCAATCCGACCAATCTACAGGAAACGGAGAGCTGGCGATTCATCAGCAATTAAGCGCCGACAAATAGGGCAATCCTTTAACAGCTACCTCACATAACGACGTTTGCTCAAGTCCACCTTTTAACGCCAATCCCCATCATTTCGCTCATTTGGAGACACTATTGAATGTTTCAAAATGAGCGATTTTTGTTATGGAATGATGAATTACAACGGTTTTTCTGACGGTATTGGCTTAATCCAAAAGTTAAATAATCATAAAACACCCCAAGCGGTATATCCATTTTAGCGCAAAGGTTACCTCGCGGTAAGTGACTATCACCAGAGTAACTTCTTGCAGAAATGACAAGATGGTTGTACTTTTGCAATCGAAAAATTTAAAAGTAAAAAGAAATGAAAACAATAGAAAACATCAAGAGCGGACGCAACTATGCCGCAGTCAACGTTGGAAATATCAACCAGATTATCGAGCACGAATTGCCGATGGGTCCCAATGTCATCCAAGGCAAGGTCTTTGTGGGCCAGGCCGTAGGAGCCACAGGTAGCGAATTGTCGTTCCAAACCCTCGTGCCCGGTCAGGATAGTGGCTTCCTGCACACCCACAAGACACACGAAGAACTCTACATCATCCTCCGAGGTGAAGGCACCTACCAGGTGGACGGCGAGCAGTTTCCTGTCAGCGAAGGCACCATCGTGCGAGTGAGTCCCGACGGTCGCCGCGCCCTGAAGAACACCGGACGCGAGAACCTCACCATGCTCTGCATCCAGTATAAAGCCAACGCTTTCACCGAGGCCGACAGCCCCATGACCGACGGCAACATTCTCACCGAACCGCTGGTGTGGTAAACCCCATCCGCACCTACAACACACGCAACAGGCAGTCCGATAAAAAGCGCCTGCCTGTTTGCAAAAAAAGGGAGTATCTTTCTTCCGCAAAAAAAGGAATTGCTACGAATTATCCAGACATTAAATAATGATAAAAACGTGACAATTCGCAACTTAACGAAACATCCTTTTCATGTGTCCACGTGTATATTAAATAATATATGTATATTTGCATCTCCGAACTCAAGTGAACCGAATATATCATGATTAGCAAAGACTTTATACAAGACCCCGTTTTCCCGGAATGTCCCATCCGCAACGTGCTTGTGCGTCTCAGCAGCAAGTGGGCACTGGCTGTGCTCTACACATTGAATAGCAGTGCGGAGCCCCTGCGATTTCGCGACCTGGCCGAGCGCAACCCCGACTGTTCGCAGAAGGTGCTCACCAGCACCCTGCGCGGATTGGAGGCCGACGGGCTCATCAGCCGCAAGGTTTTCCCCGAGGTGCCGCCGCGGGTGGAGTACGCTTTGACCGCACGTGGCCGCGGCTTCATGCCCGTCATGCAACAACTGATGGATTGGGCCTATGACAATCTACACGACATCGTATCCGACCGCGAGAAATACTATGGAAAGGCTTGAAAACATCGATTTCTGCATACGTCACCTGCTGGAACAGAACCATACACTGGCCGACATTCCAGCCACACTGGCCGAAAAGCAACAGATGCTACGAGCACTCATGAATGTATGGGAACCTCAGCCGCTGAGCGAGACATACCTCCGTGCGCAGGATGCCGAGTTGCAGATGCAACTGCAAGACAAAGGAGTGGTAACGTTGGACGATATCGCCACATCAGCGCAACACTCCCCTTTCCTCTGGCAGGGCGACATTACCCGGCTTAAGGTCGATGCCATCGTAAATGCCGCCAACAGTCAGATGATGGGATGCTGGCATCCGTTGCACGCCTGCATCGACAACTGCATCCATAGTGCCGCCGGCCTGCAATTGCGCGCCGAATGTGCTGAAGCCATGAGCGGTGCGGAGTGCCCGCCTGTGCATGAGGAATACACCTTCAACGACACCACCTATCGGTATGCCTTCACAACTGAGACTCTGATAACCAAAGCTTACAACCTGCCTTGCCGATATGTGATCCACACCGTGGGCCCCATCATTTCCAACGGTGTGCCCTCCAAGAAGCAGGAAGAACAGTTGGCCAACTGCTATCGCAATTGCCTCGCCATTGCCGAAGCCAACGGCTGTCGCAGCATCGCCTTCTGCTGCATCTCCACGGGCGAATTTCACTTCCCCAACCGCCGCGCAGCAGAAATCGCCATCGAAGCAGTTAAAGGCTACGCGTTTAAAGACAAGAGTTTTATCGTGGTATTTAATGTTTTCAAAGACATCGACAATGACATCTACCGAGAACTTCTCGCAACGCGTTGACGCTCTTCGCAAGCTGATTGCGGAGTCAGACGCCATCATCATAGGTGCCGGCAGCGGCTTGAGCACCGCCGCGGGTCTGGACTACGCCGGCGAGGATTTCCGTCGCGAGTTTGCCCTGTGGATTGAGCGCTATGGTTTCACAGACCTCTACACATCAGCCTTCTATCCCTTCGCATCCGAAGAGGAGCGTTGGGCCTATTGGGCACGACATATATGGTTCTCACGTTTCCGTACAGGTGGCACGGATCTTTATCGCAGCCTGCTGCCACTTGTGGAGGGGAAGGAGTGGTTCGTGGTGACCACCAATACCGACGGACAGTTCGAACAGAGCGGCTTCGCTCGCAACCGGATATTCGCCACGCAGGGCGACTACGCCTACCTGCAAAGCCGCAGCGGCGAAAACAAGGAACTTATCTACTGCAAGGACTGGGTCTTCAGAGCGATGGCCGCAACCGAGGACTGCCGCATACCCACCAGCCTCGTACCCCGCCATCCGCGTACTGGCGAACTGCTGACGCCCAACCTCCGTTGCGACGACACCTTCGTTGAAGACGACCGCTGGCACCGCCAAGCCGAGCGCTACCACGACTTTGTGCGCGAGCACCATCAAGAGCGCCTGCTACTGCTGGAGTTCGGCATTGGGTTCAACACTCCCGCCATTATCCGCTTCCCCTTCGAACACATGGCTCTCAACTTCCCACAAACGGCTCTGGTACGCTTCAACCGCGACTACCCCGACGCCTCGCTCGAAGGCATCAAAGACCGCTTCATGGCCTTCACCGAGGATTTGTCCGTGATACTCAACGAACTATGATATGACAAGCTTTCAATCTCTGCGCACAGTCTCAAAGGTCGGAAAATTCAGCAACTAAAGAATCTGCCAATTGTATGCCCCTAAAACGAAGGCAGGCCGCTACAGAATTTTCAGCGCTATCGCCGCACAGGCCTCCGCATCGGCCAAAGCGTGATGATGGTTTTCTAGATGGTAGCCGCATGCCTCAGCAACAGTATGCAGCTGGTGATTGGGCAAACCCCGCAGCTTGCGACGCGATGCCCAGAGGGTGTCGTAAAACTCATAGTCAGGCCAATCCATCTGGTAAACCTGCATCACCGCACGCAGACAACCCTCGTCGAACATGGCGTTATGGGCCACCAGCGGCAACCCCTCTATGAGCGGTTCAATCTTGTGCCACACCGTAGGAAAAACATCGGCATCATCCGTGTCGTCATGACAAAGGCCATGCACACGCTGACAAAACCATGCATAGTAGTTCGGCTCAGGCTGGATGAGACTGTAAAAAGAGTCCACCACCCTACCCTGCCGCACCACTACAACACCCACGCTGCAGACGCTGCTGCGGCATCCGTTGGCCGTCTCAAAATCTATCGCTGCAAAATCCTCCATAAACTATATTAACGGCTGAGTCGTGACCAGGAATGGGAATTGCCTGCTGGACATCCGTAGGAAGAAGGCGTTCGTTGCGAATAGATGGCCAGACCACATTTCTTGCACATGTAAGCGATGTCACCCATCTCTCCCAAATTGTTCCAGCTATGCGAATTGCCGGCGGGGCAGCCGTATGAAGAGGGGGTGGAGCGACTCTCGACGTGTGTTCCGCACTTCTTGCAGAGATAATTCCGAGTACCTACCTGACCCAGATTGTTCCAGCTATGCGAATTGCCTGCAGGACAGCCATACGAACTCGGGGTGCTGCCACTCTTTACCACCGTAGCGCACTTTTTGCACATATAGTTTTTCAACGTCGTCTGAGCAACAGCCGTGCTGCCCATGCCCAGCAGCACCGCCATTACCAACAAAGATACCAATCGTTTCATAACATTCTGTTTAAAATTCGTAACGTAAAACCACCATACATATTGTATATAACAGACTACGAATATATGCCAAAATGTCATGCCACTGGCATTTGGAATGAAATTTGAAAGTATAGTTCTGTCAATTCAAAATGGAAATAAATTAAAAAAGATATATTATGCAAGGTAATTTGAACGTACAGACCGAGAACATTTTCCCGGTAATCAAGAAGTTCCTCTATTCGGACCATGAAATTTTTCTTCGCGAGCTAATCTCCAACGCCATCGACGCCACACAGAAACTGAAAGCGCTCTCTTCGCGCGGCGAATTCCAAGGCGAACTGGGCGACCTGACCGTGGAAGTGAAGATAGACAAGAAGAAACTCATCATCAGCGACCACGGTATTGGCATGACACAAGAGGAGATTGACAAATACATCAACCAAATCGCTTTCTCGGGCGCCAACGACTTTTTGGACAAATACAAGGACGTTCAGGAGAATTTGATCGGCCATTTCGGCTTGGGATTCTACTCGGCCTTTATGGTGGCCGACAAGGTGGAGATAGACACCAAGTCGTACAAGGACGCACCTGCCATGCACTGGAGCTGCGACGGCAGCCCCGAATTCGAGATGAAAGAGGGCAAGCGCAAAGAACGTGGCACCGACATCATCCTGCACATTGCCGACGACTGCAAGGAGTTCCTCGAAGAACACCGCATCCTTGAGCTGCTTAAGAAATACTGCCGCTTCATGCCCGTGGCCATCCGTTTTGGTGAGGAAAGCACCTGGGTGGACAGCGAGACCGAATTCACCGAAGTGGACGACGGCAATGGTGGCAAAAAGAAACAGCCCAAGCGCGTGGAGAAAAAACAACCCCGCATCATCAACGACACCGACCCAGCCTGGCGCAAGAAACCTGCCGACCTGACCGACGAGGACTACAAGAAATTCTACCACGAGCTGTACCCGATGAATTTTGAGGACCCCCTGTTCCAGATCCATCTGAATGTGGACTACCCCTTCAACCTGACAGGTATCCTCTACTTCCCCAAGGTGCGCAAAACCATCGACCCTAACCGCAACAAGATACAGCTCTACTGTAACCAAGTGTTCGTCACCGACAGCGTGGAAGGCGTGGTACCCGAATACCTGATGCTGCTCCACGGCGTGCTCGACAGCCCCGACATCCCGCTCAACGTCAGCCGCAGCTACCTGCAAAGCGACAGTAACGTGAAGAAAATAGCCCAGCATATCAGCAAGAAAGTGGCCGACAAACTGGAAGAGATGTCGAAAGCCGAACTGGAGGAGAAGAAAGAGGAGAACGGCTCCACCTTCAAGACCCTGCTGGAGGAGAAATGGGACGACATCAAGATTTTTGTGGAATACGGCATGCTGACCGAGGAGAAATTCTGCGAACGCGCCATGAAATTCGCGCTGCTCAAGAACACCGAAGGCCAATACTTCAAACTGGACGAATACCGCGACAAAATCAAGGCACTGCAGACCGACAAGGACAAGAACGTCATCTACCTCTACGCCACCGACCCCGAAGAACAGCACGCCTACATTGCCAAAGCCAAAGAGAAGGGCTACGATGTACTGCTGATGGACTCGGTGCTCAACTCACACTACATCAACCTGCTGGAACAAAAGATTGAGAAGACCCGTTTTGTCCGTGTGGACGGCGATACCGTCGAGAAACTGATTGCCCACGACGACAACATTCCTGAGAAGCTGACACAGGAAGAGAAGGACAAACTGAAACCCATCATCGAAAATGAAGTGGACAAACAGAAATTCACCGTCATGCTGGAGAGCATGGAAAGCGACGACCAACCGATGGTCATCACACAGAACGAATTCATGCGCCGCTACAAAGAGATGAGTCAGACCAGCGGCGGTGGCATGGGCTTCTACGGCGAGATGCCCGACAGCTACAACCTGGTGGTCAACATCAACCACCCGCTGATTGCCCAAGTGCTCAACGAAGCCGATGCCGACAAGCAGAAACAACTGGTGCACCAACTCACCGACCTGGCCCTGCTGAGCAACGGTCTGCTGAAAGGCGAAGCCCTGACGCAATTCATCAAACGTAGCGTGGACATCATCAAATAATACGACACACGCATACCACTACAAGAAGAGGACACCCTTCATGGTGTCCTCTTCTTTTTTGGCACCAACCAGATGACTGCAAACCATAAGCGGCACTTTCAAGGAAAGCATACAAGACAAACCGCCCACGTCAACAATGCATCCTCACCTAATAAAAACATCCATTGTCCCCAACAACTGGATTGGAGGCAATGGATGGATGATAATCGAAGAAAAATCTGTCGCTATCAGGCTTCGGGATCGTGGCCCTTGCTCATATAGGTGTAGCCCTTCATCAGGCCCGTATTGGCACTGCCGATGAAGCTGAGGACGATTTTACCCTCGTCGGTATTGCCATACTGTTCCTTGATCAGCTCGACAGCATGCGAGACATTCAGCCCCTTCTGATAAATGATGCGGTAGATGTCCTGAATGTTGTTGATGGACTGGGTGGAGAAGCCACGACGCTGCAGACCCAGCGCGTTGACACCGGCAAAGGAGATAGGATAGCGTGCAGCTTTGACGAAAGGAGGAATGTCCTTGTTGACCAGCGAGCCGCCCATAGTGATGACATGCGAACCGATATGAACAAACTGAAGAATGGCGGTCTTACCACCCAGCACCGTCCAATCGCCCACAATGATGTGACCGGCCAGCGTGGTGTTGTTGGCGAAGACGCAGTTGTTGCCCACCACACAATCGTGTGCCACATGAACATAAGCCATCAGCAAGTTGTTGTTGCCAATCACCGTCTTGCCCGAAGCCGAAGTGCCACGGTTGATGGTGCAGCATTCACGTATGACGTTGTTGTCGCCTATTTCGACGGTAGTGTATTCGCCATTGAATTTCAAGTCCTGCGGAACAGCAGATATCACCGTTCCAGGGAAAATTTTGCAACCCTTGCCGATACGGGCGCCAGGGAAGATGGTCACATTGGGACCGATCCAGGTGTCGTCACCTATGACGACATCCTCATAAATAGTAGAGAAATTGCAGATCTTTACGTTGTTCCCGATTTTAGCTTCGGGGTGCAAATCGTAGAGTGTAGCCATTACAAATATATTTGATTACTATAATTAATTATTTCAAATTGCGGAGCATCATTTCACGGACCTTCGAAGCCAGAGCCACATTGGCACGATGGCCAGGGCACTTCAATATGAAATGGCCTTTGACCGGCATACCCACCAAGTAGATGTCGCCAAGGAAGTCGAGCAGCTTGTGACGGGCCGGTTCGTTGGGGAAGAAAGGCACAATGGTGTTCAGCACCCCATTGTGTTCCTGTATGCTTTGCGGATCTTTGTTGAAGACTTTTGCCAAACGTTCTTTCTCGCTATCACCAAGCGGCTTGTCGACAAAGACAAGCGCATTGTCAAGGTCACCGCCCTTGATCAGGTTGTGTGCCAAGAGCATCTCCACCTCGTGGAGGAAGACGAAGGTGCGGCATTTGGAAAACTCATCGACGTACTGGTCGTAGGAAGTGAAGGTGGCAGATTGGCTGCCAATAAGGGCGCTCTGGAATTCGATACGAGAATCGACGCTAAAGCCGTCAGCCGGTTCACCGACCATCACGATGCCCGACTCGGGGTCAGTCCATTCCACCCGTTCGGTGAGCTGAAAGTAGCGTCGCTCACCCTGCTGGACCTCAAGGCCCGATTGCCGAATGCCTTCCACCCAATAGCGGGCGCTGCCGTCGAGAATAGGCACCTCGGGGCCATCGACTTCAACTACAGCGTTATCGACATGCAAGCCATGGAATGCCGACATCATGTGTTCGATGGTGGAGACCGTCATGTCGGCAATACCGACTACAGTGCCATGGTTGGTAGCACACACATTGTCGGTCAGCGCCGGGATATCGACAGCCGGGCTTACGTCGATGCGACGCAGCACGATACCCGTTCCACAGTCGGCAGGTTTGACCGTGGCCTTGATATACTTGCCCGTATGCAATCCCGGACCGGAGAGGGTGAATGGAGTTTTTATTGTCGTTTGGTATTCCATTTATTTATTTCTTTCTTAATTTATAGCGTTTATCGTATGTCGATTCACAAATCAATGAGTCGACAACGGTAACAGTTTATAATTGACCATTTGATAGATGTCAGGACTTTGGTTTTCGTAGCCGCCAGTAGATGACGACTGGCGGAGGTTGAAGGGGAAGAGCATTCCCGCCGGAGACTTGAAGTCCTGCGGATTGCGCCAAAATTCGGCCCCTTTCTGAGACAAAGCAGAGACAAAATACAGCATAATATCGTGGGCCACACCGGCATAGAGCGTATTCGGCTCGGTGTGGAACTTGTGTTTGTAGGTATCGATGAAGGACTTGTGTTTGGCGTTGTCAAAGTCCAAATAGCCCAGCGTCACCGTTGTATAGTTCAAGTGCTGCAACTGGTCGAAGTCGATGTTCTGATAGGCGGTCAGCATATTGTTGGTTGTCATCAGCACGGGGATATGGGTGCTTTGTGAAGCCAGCCGGTTGAGCAACGTGGAGGTGTAGACCGTATTCTTATTCTTATCCTGATCGTAGAGGCTGATGATCACATTGTCATTGGTTGTCTTCAGTGTCGACAGCAGTTTGGCGTTAGCAGCCCAATCGAAGAAGGTGTAGCTGATGTCTTTTCGGTTGGTCAGCTGGCGTTGGAATTCGTCGAAGAAAAGTCGTTCCTCGCTGTTGGCGTTTTTGTTGTTGGAATGCACAAGATAGAGGTGACCATTGCGATAGCGGGAGGCCATGATGTCGAGCATGCCTTTCACCGTACCCTCGACCGATGCCATATACTTGACCACATAGGGATTGTCCTTCACCACATCGGAACGCGACGAGAAGGGATTGATAACGAACACTTGATGTTTCTTTGCCAGTTCGGCCAATTTGGCGAAAGGTTTCTTGACCAGCAAAGCAATGATGAAGTCCGAATTGGCCACATTGTGCGAATAGAACGCCTCCACCACGTCGGCATCATTATCGCTCGACAGGTCGACCACATTGACCACCACGTTGTAACCTTGTTGCTGCAATTCGTCGAGCGCTATGAGTATACCTTCATAGAACTGAATGAATTCAAAAACCTTATATTCTTTCTTACCCCGTTGTTCGATATCGAATTTCGAGGTCGAGATTTCACTGATTTTGTCCAGATTGAGCGGCATGACTACCGAGACGCAAACACGATCTTTGCTCTGCAAGTCGCGCACCTGATAGTTATAGGTGGATACCGTGGAGAAATTGAAATAAGGCGCCTGTTGCAACGGGAAATCGTTAGGAACCTCGCTGAAAGGATAGGGATTGACCACCTTGCGCTGGACCGTCAGTTTATCAATATCATTGCCGCTCGTAACAGTAACAGCATCAGATTTCTGCTCTGCCAGACGTTTTTCCTCAGCAGCCTTTTGTTCTGCCAGGCGTCTTTCCTCTGCCGCCTTGGCCTCAGCAGCCTTTTGTTCTGCCAGGCGTTTTTCCTCGGCAGCCTTGTTCTCAGCAGCCTTTTGTTCCGCCAAGCGTTTTTCCTCGGCAGCCTTGGTCTCTGCAGCCTTTTGTTCTGCCAGGCGTTTTTCCTCGGCAGCTCGCTTTTCTTCCAATCGTTTTTCTTCAGCTGCCTGTTGCTTCCTGAGTTGTTCCTCCTCTTTCTTCAGATCCGCCAAGCGTTTTTCTTCTTCGGCTCGCTGTTTTGCCACCCGCTCGCTCTCCGCCTTCAGCTCGGCGATGCGTTTTTCCTCGGCGGCACGTTGTTCAGCGATGCGCTTTTCTTCGGCAGCACGTTGTTCAGCTAAGCGTTTCTCCTCGGCACGCAGTTCTTCCAAGCGTTTCTCTTCGGCGGCCTTAGCTTCGGCCAGACGTTTCTCCTCAGCAGCCTTAGCTTCAGCGGCGCGTTGCTCCGCAAGACGTTTCTCTTCGGCTGCACGCTGTTCGGCCACACGCTTTTCTTCGGCAGCGCGCTGTTCGGCCAGACGCTTTTCTTCAGCGGCACGCTGTTCGGCCAAGCGTTTCTCCTCGGCGGCTTTGGCTTCTGCGGCTCGTTGTTCAACTTGACGCCGTTCGTCTTGAGCCACCAGTTCGGTCACATCGCGCGTAGGACGTATGCCAGCTGGAATCTTTATCATTTGTCCCGCTTTGAGCACGTCGTTGCGAAGCGACGGGTTCGCATCAAGAATCTTATTCACAGTAATTCCATATTCACGGGCAATACTATAAAGCGTCTGACCCGCTTCAACACGGATGTAACGGACGCCGTTGGGATCGGTGGCGGCAGAAGCTTTTGCCGAAACGGCTGCTACGCTGTTCTCATTCTTGGGAAGCCACACTGTATCGCCCACCTTGAGCAAGTGGATGTCGCTTTTGATGACGGCATCATAGTATTTCAACCCATAGGCGCGAGCAATGGAGAAAACCGTCTGTCCCTGCTCAACGACGTGGACATAATAATCCTTGCCATTGATTTGTTGGATTTGACTTGACACTTTTACAGCCACAGTCTGTGTACCTTGTGCCGAGGCAATGCCAAAAAGAAAGAGCATCACGACAAATAGCAGTTTTCTCATCGTCAAATGGTTTTTAGTTTATATTCGGATTAACAGTCAACAATTTTACAACCAGAGTTGGCTTATTCCCACTCGATGGTTGCCGGCGGTTTGGAGCTGATATCATAAACGACGCGGTTGACACCCTTGACGCGATTGATGATGTCGTTGGACACACGCGCCAGAAAATCGTAAGGCAGATGCGACCAGTCGGCCGTCATGCCGTCGACCGATTCGACAGCGCGCAGGGCAACCACGCTCTCATAGGTACGTTCATCGCCCATCACGCCCACCGACTGGACTGGCAGCAGCATGGCTCCCGCCTGCCAGACCTTGTCGTAAAGGTCATTGTCGCGCAGTCCGCGAATGAAGATATCGTCGACTTCTTGAAGAATGCGAACCTTTTCGGGCGTCACATCGCTCAATATGCGGATGGCCAGTCCCGGACCCGGGAAGGGATGTCTGCCAATCAATTCCGGCTTGATACCAAGCTGACGTCCCACACGGCGCACCTCGTCTTTGAAGAGGCTGCGTAGCGGTTCGACGAGTTTCAGCTTCATGTAGTCGGGCAGACCGCCCACGTTGTGGTGCGACTTGATGGTCTGCGAAGGGCCCTTCACCGAACTCGACTCGATGACGTCGGGATAGATGGTACCCTGCGCCAACCATTTGGCATCGGTGACCTCCTTGGAGGCGTCGTCAAACACATCGATAAAAGTCTTGCCGATGGCTTTGCGTTTCTTCTCTGGGTCGGTGACGCCCGCCAGCACATCGTAGAAGCGTTGTTTGGCATCGACGCCCTTCACGTTCAGACCCATGTCCTTGTACGATTCCAGAACGCCCTCGAACTCATTCTTACGCAGCAAACCGTTGTCGACAAAGATGCAATGGAGGTTGTGTCCGATAGCCTTGTTGAGCAGCACAGCAGCCACCGAAGAATCGACACCGCCCGAAAGACCCAGAATCACCTTGTCGTCACCCACCTGCTCACGGATTTGTCGGACGGTCATCTCGATAAAGGAATCGGGAGTCCAGCTCTGGTCACAATGGCAGATGCCTACCACGAAATTACGCAGCAGCGTAAGGCCATCGACCGAATGGTGCACCTCGGGGTGGAACTGGATGGCATAGGTCTGTTCGCCTTCAATCTGGTAGCCGGCGTATTTCACATTGTCAGTCGAGCAGATGCAGCGGTAGTTGTCTGGCACGCGCTCGATGGTGTCGCCGTGGCTCATCCACACCTGCGAGTTAAGCGGAATATCCTTCATCAGCGGCGACGAGGTGTCGACCCACTGCAGGTTGGCACGTCCATATTCACGAATTTTGGACTGCTGGACGCTTCCGCCGCCCCATTTGGCCAAATACTGGGCGCCATAGCAAACCGCCAACAACGGCAGCTTGCCCTTAATGTCCTTCATATCGGGCACCGGAGCGTCGGCCGCATTGCAGGAATAGGGGCTTCCTGAAAAAATAACGCCCTTCACATCGCTGGTGAGGGCTGGAATCTTGTTATAAGGATGAATTTCGCAGTAAATATTGAGTTCGCGCACCTTTCGCGCAATCAGTTGAGTGTATTGAGAACCAAAGTCTAAGACTAAAATCGTGTCCATATATTTGTTTTTAATTAAAGAACAAAAATACACAATTTTTTGATTCTGTAAAATTTTATTTTTCATCGCTCTTGACGACTTGGTCGAATCGTGACAAAAAAACACAATAAAAAAAACATCCTCTCGTTATAAGACATCAGAAAAATAGAAAATATTGAAAATAAACGCTCACGAACAAAAAAAAGTTCGTAATTTTGCACGCCATGAAAAGACTGACCATTTTTTTACTCACAATACTGGCCCTCACCGCATTAAGCAGTTGTGGAGGCTATGAAAAACTGCTCAAGAGTACCGATTATGAAGCAAAATACGAGGCAGCGATGCGTTATTACAACGAAGGACAGTACCACCGCGCCCGCGACCTGTTTGAAAATCTGGCGCTCAACTACCGCGGTCGCGAACATGCCGAAGATGTGGCATGGTACTATGGCAAGAGTCTGATGGAGACCGGCCACTACTACACTGCCGCCTACCAGTTCAAATCGTTCACCAAACGTTTCCCCTACAGCCCCCACGCCGAAGAGGCCGCATACCTTTCGGCCTATAGCCAGTATATGGAATCGCCCAGCTACTCGCTGGACCAGACCATGACCAAGGATGCCATCAGCGAATTCGAGCAGTTTGCAGAACGCTATCCCCAAAGCGTCCATATTCCCGAAGTGAACAACTATCTGGACGAAATGCGTTACAAGCTGATGCAGAAGGACTATGAGATAGCGCTTGGATACTACACCACCGAATCGTACCGCGCCGCCGTGGTCGCGCTGACCAGTTTCCTTAGCAACTACCCCGAATCGCCTTTCCGCGAAGACGCCATGTACTACATCATCAAGTCCGGCTACGAATACGCCATCAACAGCCGCGAAGACAAGATGAAGGAACGCCTGCAGCAAGTCACCGGCAACTTCGAAAAATTTGCCGCCACCTTCCAGAACTCCAAGTACATGAGCGAATGCCAAACCATCTACACCAAGTGCAAAGAAGCCATCAACCAACTGGAAAAACAAACGAAACCCTGATAGGTTCCATCCTGAAACAAAAAAAACAAATCATAAAACAATTAACTTCAAACCCAACATAGAACAATGGAAGTAAAGAAGAATCGCGCCGCCAACACCACCATCACACGCGACACCGCCCAATTCAGCAAAGGTACCGATAACATCTATGAAACTGTAGCGCTGCTCTCGAAGCGTGCCAATCAGATTGCAAGCGACATGAAACGCGAATTGCATAAGAAAATCGAAGAATTCTCGTCGAATATCGACACGATGGACGAAATCTACGAGAACCGTGAGCAAATCGAGGTGGTCCGTCACTACGAGCAGATGCCCAAACCCACGCTGATGGCCACACAGGAATACCTCAACGACGAACTCTACTACCGCAATCCCGCCAAGGAAGACCAGAACATGCAGCACCTGGAGGCTTTGGAGAACGAAACCATCGCCGAAACCACCGCCGAGAAGCAGTAAGCCATGGACGAAATGTCTGAGCCGCTGCGCGGCAAACGCATCATAGTAGGTGTCAGTGGAGGCATAGCTGCCTACAAGGCGCCCCTGCTGGTCAGGCTGCTGGTGAAAGCCGGCGCTGAGGTGACATGTGCTGTCACCGAGCATGCGTTGCAGTTTGTCACCGAGCTGACACTCGAGACGGTGTCGCAACACCGCGTCTACAGCCAGCTCTTCGACCGCAGCAACCCCCACAGCACCGAACACATATCGCTTAAGGACTGGGGTGACGCCCTAGTTCTGGCACCTGCCACCGCCAACATTATTGGCAAGATGGCCAACGGCATTGCCGACGACGCACTTTCCACCCTGTTGCTGTCGTTTCGCAAGCCGCTTTTTGTCTGCCCCGCCATGAACACCCAGATGCTGGAATCGCCCGCCTACCGACGCAATGCCGACCGTCTGCGGGCTGACGGCGTCCACTTTGTCGACAGCACCTCCGGTCAGCTAGCCTGCGGCACTACAGGCGACGGCCGCATGGCGGAGCCCGAGAACATCGTGGCACAAATGGTGAAACAGTTGCAGGTTGAGCAGGATTTTCATGGCAAAAAAATCCTTATCACTGCCGGACCCACGTATGAGAAAATCGACTCAGTACGTTTCATCGGCAATTTCTCGACCGGAAAGATGGGTTTCGCCCTGGCCGAAGAACTGGCCGAACGGGGCGCACAGGTGCATCTGGTTGCCGGTCCCACCCACCTCACCACCCAGCATCCCAACATTGAACGCATCGACGTACACTCGGCTTGCGAGATGTACGACGCCGCCACCAGCCGATTCCCGTCGTGCCAAGCAGCTATCCTCACCGCAGCTGTGGCCGATTTCCGTCCCGAACACCAGGCCGACCACAAAATCAAAAAACAGAACGACCACGACGGCATGACCCTTCAACTGGTCCAAAATCCCGACATACTGGCCACATTGGGCGCCATGAAACAGGCGGGACAGCTTCTGGTAGGCTTTGCCCTCGAAACCGACAACGAATTGGAAAACGCCCAGAAGAAACTGACCAAGAAGAATCTGGATTTCATCGTCCTCAATTCGCTTCACGATGCCGGCGCCGGATTCGGATACGACACCAACAAGGTGACCATCATCGATCGCCAAGGCAATGTGACACCCGGCACTCTGAAAAGCAAACGCGCCGTGGCCAAAGACATTGCAGACAAGATAATCCAACAACCCTGACACCGACCAATGAAAATCTTCAAACAACAGAACACCCTGGCCATCGCGCTGATTGGCGTGGTGCTGCTGTCGAACATTTTCATCTTCGCCACCCGGAGCGATTCGACAGCCGACAAAGAGAAAAACATGGCAAAAAATGGTGCCGTGCAACGCCTTTACACCCCGCCCCTGCCCGACAGCATCGCCTTCGCCGGCGAAGCCGTCCCGATGGACGTTTACTATGTCCGCGAATCGCTCGACCGCGAAATCATCGCCAACACCTTCGGCCATACGAGCACCATGCTCTATATGAAGCGCGCCAACAGATACTTCCCCATCATCGAACCCATCTTGAAGAAAAACGGCATCCCAGCCGACTTCAAATACCTGTGTGTTGCTGAAAGCGGCCTCACCAATGCCACTTCGCCTGCCAAAGCCCAGGGCTTCTGGCAGTTCATGAAAGCCACCGGACAACACTACGGACTGGAGGTGACCGACGAGATAGACATGCGCAACAACTTGGAGGCCTCGACCGAAGCGGCCTGCAAATTCCTGAAGCAGCTGCGCAATTCGCTGGGCAGCTGGACGGCGGCAGCGGCAGCATACAACTGCGGTGAAGGCGGGCTGTCACGCAACATGAACAAACAGGACGTCAAGTCATACTACGAGACCCGACTGAACACCGAGACTTCGCGCTACATCTTCCGCATCCTAGCGCTGAAACAAATCATGCAACATCCACAGGACTACGGATTCTACCTTCGCCATTGCGACCTCTATCCTTCCGTTCCCTACCGCACCGCCACATTGAGCGGACAGAATGTGGACCTCTACAACTTTGCCAAGAGCAACGGGACCACCTACAAAATGCTACGCGAAATGAATCCTTGGATCACCACCGACAAACTGACCAACAAGAAGGGCGCCACCTACACCGTCAAACTGCCTACCGACAAAGGCACCCTCCTCAGCCACATACTCACCGACAAGGACCGCAGCACGGAATATGTCACCCGCTTCTAACGGTGTGACCCATAAGGCATTCCCAATGCACCCTCCTTCAAGACCCTTTCACTCCATCCATTCCAATCTTCCACTGCTTTGAACGATAAACTCGAAATATTAGGTGCTCGCGAGCACAACCTGCAGAACATAGACATCGACCTGCCCCGCAACCAGCTGGTGGTTTTCACCGGACTGAGCGGTAGCGGCAAATCATCGCTGGCATTCGACACCATCTACGCCGAAGGGCAGCGACGCTACATGGAGACTTTCTCCGCTTACGCACGTCACTTCATCGGCAACATGGAGCGCCCGGACGTGGACAGCATCAACGGCCTGAGCCCCGTCATCTCCATCGAACAGAAAACCACCAACAAGAACCCCCGTTCGACAGTAGGCACCGTCACAGAAATCTACGATTTTGTGCGACTGCTGTTTGCACGCACCGCCGACGCCTATTCGCATGTGAGCGGCAAAAAGATGGTCAAATACAGCGACAGCCAGATACTGGAGATTATCCGCAACGAGTATGCCGACCGCGATATACTGGTACTGGCTCCACTGGTGCGAAGCCGCAAGGGACACTACCGCGAACTGTTTCAACAGGTGGCAAAGAAAGGATACCTGCGCGTGAGGGTGGACGGAGAGATACGTGAGTTGACATACAATATGCAGGTGGACCGCTACAAGACCCACGACATAGAACTGGTGATAGACCGCGTACGCGTGAACCAGAAAAACGAACGCAGGCTGGAAGAGGCCGTGAAAACCGCTTTCCGACAAGGCAAAGGCATGCTAATGCTGCTCGAAAACGATATCGAGAGCCCCAACCCACACTATTTCAGCCGCATGCTGATGGACCCCGACACTGGCATCTCCTATCCCGAACCGGAGCCCAACACCTTCTCGTTCAACTCGCCCTATGGCGCCTGCCCCAAGTGCAACGGTCTGGGCGAAATCACCGAAATCGACCTGAAAAAAATCATTCCCGACCCCACCAAAAGCATCCGCGACGGCGGCATCGATGTACTTGGCAAATATTCGCCCACCAACTACCTTTACCGGCAGCTGGAGAACTTGGGACGCACCTATCATTTCAGCATCGACGACCCGATAGAGAAACTCAATGAGGAGGTGATGAACGTCATCCTCTACGGCACCAGCGACTATATGGGAATCGACATGGGCGCCGAGAGCGGCTACCGCGGCGGATTTCCAGGCATCGTAAACTACATCAACGAGCTGAGCTTGGAAGACCAGCCCGCTTCGCTGCAGAAATGGGCCAACAGTTTCATGAACAACGTGACCTGCCCCGAATGCCACGGACGACGGCTGAAACAGGAGTCGCTCTGCTTCATGATTGACGGCAAGAACATCGGTGAGGTGGCTGAGATGAACCTGACCGAACTATACACATGGATCAGCGGACTGGAAGAACGCATGGAACCCAACCGACGCGAAGTGGCCCATGAGATTCTGCGCGAGATACAAACCCGCACCAAATTCCTGCTGGATGTAGGCGTAGGCTACCTATCGCTCAACCGCAGTTCCAAGTCGTTGAGCGGCGGCGAAAGCCAACGCATCCGTCTGGCCACACAGATAGGCGCCAAGCTGGTGAACGTGCTCTATATTCTCGACGAACCCTCCATCGGATTGCACCAGCGCGACAACCGACGTCTGATTGACGCACTGAAAGAACTGCGCGACCTGGGCAATTCGGTCATCGTGGTGGAACACGACCGCGACATGATTCTGAGCGCCGACTACGTCATCGACATCGGACCGGGCGCCGGAGTGCGCGGCGGCAAGGTGGTGGCTGCCGGAACCCAGAAGGAGTTCCTGAAGCACCACAGCCTCACCTGCGACTACCTGAATCGTGTGCGCGACATTGAGCTGCCCAAGCGGCGCAGCATCAAAGGGCACAAACACATTGTGCTGGAAGGCGCCTCGGGCAACAACTTGAAAGATGTGACCCTCGACATCCCGCTGGGACTTTTTGTCTGCGTCACCGGCGTTAGCGGCAGCGGCAAATCGTCGCTGATCAACGAAACGCTGCATCCCATTCTGAACCAGCACTTCTACCACGCCCAGAAAAGGCCCCTGCCCTATCGCAACATCAAGGGAATAGAACATATCGACAAAGTCATCGAAATAGACCAAAGCCCCATTGGTCGCACCCCCCGTTCCAATCCCGCCACTTATGTGGGCGTCTTCGATGAAATCAGACAGCTCTTCGCACAACTGCCCAGTGCCAAAATCAGGGGTTACAAACCCGGACGCTTCTCGTTCAACGTCAGCGGCGGACGCTGCGACACCTGCAAGGGTGCCGGTGTGCGCACCATCGAGATGAATTTTCTGCCCGACGTGTACATCAACTGCGAAGTGTGCAACGGCAAGCGCTACAACCGCGAAACCCTTGAGATACGCTACAAAGGCAAATCCATTGCCGACGTGCTGGAGATGACCATCAATGAAGCCGTGGAATTCTTCGACCCCTATCCGAAGATTGCACGCAAACTGCAAGCCGTGAAAGACGTGGGACTGGGATACATCACCCTCGGACAGGCATCGACCACCCTGAGCGGCGGCGAGGCACAGCGCATCAAACTGGCCACCGAACTGTCGAAGGTGGACACCGGCAACACCCTCTACATCCTCGACGAGCCCACCACTGGACTGCATTTCGAGGACATCCGCGTGCTGCTGGAAGTGCTGCAAAAACTGGTGGACAAAGGCAACACCGTATTGGTCATCGAGCACAACATGGACGTCATCAAGGTGGCCGACTGGATCATCGACATCGGACCCGACGGCGGCGTGAAAGGAGGCGAAATCGTCTTCAACGGTACGCCCGAAGCGCTGGCCAAAGAGAAGGATAACTTCACGGGACAATACCTTGCCGAAGAACTGGAAGCCTGCAAGAAACCTTCAAAACAGCGCAGCGTAAAAGAAGGATGACCCACCACCATTCCTACAAACCAACCCTAATGGATTCCTTATAACCAAGTCGCCCCAATGAACACAGTGATAACCATAATCTACTTGATCGGCGTACCACTGCTTGTGATGCAGCTGGCCAAACGCTGGACATGGATTGAAAAGGTGAGTCCGATGTCGGTACTGTACATCATCGGACTGGCGGTGGCCAACCTGCTGCCCAGCAACAATGGGATTTTCAATGTCGACCTCGACACAAACACCCTGTTCTGCAACATCGCCGTTCCCTTGGCCATCCCCTTGATGCTGATGGGTTGCGACATGCAAGGCTGGCAAGTCGGGAAAGCCTTCAAGGTATTCCTCTCCGGTCTTTTGTCGGTGCTTCTGGTGACGCTGGCGGGTTATTATGTCTTCCGCCCAGGTTATAACGACAGCCAAGGCTTCGCACAGGTATGTGCCGTAGCCACCGGCATCTACACTGGTGGCATACCCAACATGGGCGCCATCAAGCAAGCCGTCGGCATGCCCGACCAGACCTACCTTTACATCACCAGCTACGACCTGATAGTGACAGGGCTTTACCTTGTTTTCGTCATCCTGTTCGGCAAGGTGGTATTCCGAAAATTGCTGCCAGCCGCCAAAGTTGCGACCGAAAAAAACGCCGAAAAACAACAGAACGGAACCGCATCGACCGAGAAGGTCCGTCCTTTCGACAAAGAACACCTCAAGACAACATTGTTGGCCATTGCGCTGACCCTGGCCATTGCCACCATTTCGTATGCAGTGTCGCTGCTGACATCGAAAGACGGCAGTCCTAATATGACCGTATTGATACTTCTGCTCACCACATTGGCCATAGCGGCATCATTCCTGCCCCCCATGAAACGACAGCAGCAGTCGTTCGACCTCGGACTGTACTGCGTCTACGTCTTCTGTCTTGCAATAGCCACGGCATGCAATGTGCGCGAAATGGACATCGCCGGCAGCTTGCCGATACTCTATTATCTGGGATTCATCATTGCAGGTTCGCTAGTGCTGCAGATCCTCTTCGCCAAGATGCTGAAGATTGACGGCGACTCGGTGATGGTATGCAGCGTGGCGCTGGTCAATTCGCCGCCTTTTGTACCACTGGCGGCAGCCTTGCTGAACAATAAGGATATTGTGGTGCTGGGCATCACAATAGGCCTGTTGGGCTACATGCTGGGCAACTATCTGGGCATTGGCATCTATCACCTGCTTCTGGCCATTGGATAGACACCGTATCTGCATCGAAAACAGACACCTGCTGCAAAGCGTAACGGCACCGATACCACAACAACAATTGCTGCCGACGCACCATAATTCGCTAAAAATAGGGATTGTCCGATAGCACGGGAATAAGTATTTTTGCATCTGAAAACATCACAATTATGAATGCCGTAATTATCGGAATATTAATACCTTTTGCCGGAACCGTACTAGGTTCGGCATGTGTATTCCTGATGCGCAACGAGATACCGGACCGGCTACAGAAATCCATGTTGGGTTTTACCAGCGGCGTTATGGTTGCTGCCAGTGTGTGGTCGCTGCTGATTCCATCCATAACGATGAGCGGCGATCGTATCGGTCCCGCCGCCATCGGTTTTTTGGCGGGCATGGGATTCCTACTATTGATTGACGAACTGACGCCCCACTTGCATCTGGGTGCCTCCAAAGCCGAAGGCCCGCGAAGCCGACTGTCGCGAACCGCCATGCTGGCTCTGGCCGTCACCATCCACAACCTGCCAGAAGGTATGGCCGTGGGTGTAGTCTTTGCCGGAGAAGGACATGGGCTGACGCTTACAGCCGCTTTGGCCGTTTCGGTCGGCATCGCGATACAGAACATCCCAGAAGGAGCCATCATTTCCATGCCCATGCATGCCGAGGGCAACTCCCGGTGGCGTTCGTTTCTGATAGGGTCGTTGAGTGGCGCTGTGGAACCTATCGGTTCGGTGGCCATACTGCTGCTGGCCTCCGCGCTTGGCGTAGCACTGCCCTACTTGCTGGCATTCGCCGCTGGCGCCATGATGTATGTGGTGGTGGAGGAACTGATACCCGAAACATCCCAAGGCAGCCACACAAACCTCTCCACCATCGGCTTCGCACTAGGGTTTGTGCTGATGATGGCGATGGATGTACTGCTGGGATAATCGGTCCGAGAACAATGTGATACTCTTTTTTCGCAAGGACATTGTTTCGCTAGGACGAAACAGCATATAAACAGAAAACGAATTTCCCTTCAGTCCCTAGTTGGACGATTGGTCGTAACGGATGACACGCTGTTTGACATCCTCGGGAATGACGGCACTAGCGGCTGCGCTGCGCGAATAGCCCGACATGACGGTACGGCAGGTGGCATAAGGCAGACCGGAATCGGTGTTGACAATCTGCTGGGTAACTTGAAGACTCTTGTTGCCCCAATGCGACACACAGGTAGTGACGGCTATATTGTCATGCCAATGAATCTGGCTTTGGAAATCGACTTCAAAATGGACGATCATCACGCAGAAATCGCCCTCTTCGGGCGTAACAGGGATACCCGCATCGGCGAAATAGTGGGACTTCCCAAGGTCGAAGAATTCCATGATGACGGCATTATTGACGTGGCCCATCATGTCGACGTCATTAAAACGAAGTTGTAGGGGGAGTGTGTGCATTGGGGTTATTGAGAGTTTGAAAAAGCAGTTTGATTTGATTAGTTTTGCAGAAGCGATTTGACGATTTCGGACACCATACGATTGTCGGCCTTGCCGGCAAAACGCTTGGAGGCCTGACCCATCACCTTGCCCATGTCTTTGGGCGACGTGGCACCCACTTCGGCAACAATCTCCTTGACTGCCGCCTCAATCTCTTCGCGGCTCATCTGCTTGGGCAGATAGCGTTCGATTATGCCGGCCTGGAAAAGTTCCTCATCGGCAAGATCCTGTCGGTTTTGCTGGACATAGATGTCGGCAGCCTCGCGACGCTGCTTGACGAGTTTCTGCAGCATGGCAATCTCGGCCGACTCGGAGACTTCGCCATTCACAGCGTCCTTGCCAGTTTTGAGCAACAAGATGGCCGACTTGATGGCACGCAAAGATTCCAAAATGTCCTTTTCTTTGTTAAGCATTGCCTGCTTGATGTCGTTGTTGATTTGAATTTCTAGACTCATAATGCTTGTTGATATGTCACGTATTGCTACGTCGATTGGTTGTACGAAAAAGAAGAAAGGGAAGCACATTGGTGCTTCCCCTAGTGGCATTGACTGGAATTGAACCAGTGACACACGGATTTTCAGTCCGCTGCTCTACCAACTGAGCTACAACGCCATCAATTCAACTGAATTCGGTTGCAAAAGTACAACATTTTTCAAAACTGACAAAATATTTTTTTGGCGAAGCGAACCAGGTTCTATTGAAATTTATAATTTTCAATTATTTGAAGGAAAAATATTTTTTTTGCAAGCGCCATTTGGTCCGCCTGTTATTCCACCTCTGGAGAACTGTTTCTCTCAGAAATCGTGGTCTGTTCGTTCAACGATTCCGAGTCTTCGTCCACCTTGTCGTCACTTTTTGCGAAGAACAGCTGGTCGATGACAAGACCAGTTACACCGACACAAATAGCCGCATCGGCGACATTGAAGATAGCATTGAAAAACTCCGCATGACGTCCGCCAAGCCAAGGCATCCACGACGGCCAAGTCCATTCACAAAGAGGGAAATAGAACATATCGACCACTTTTCCGTAGAGGAACTTGCCGTAGCCGCCCCCTTCGGGGAAAAGCACAGCCACCTGTTCGAAGGTGCTTTCCGAGAAGCAGATCCCATAGAAACAGCAGTCGACCAAATTGCCGACAGCACCAACAAAAATCAGCGACAGACTTACCAGCATCACCCAACCAGCATTTTTCTTTATCAACCGATTGAGGAGGATGATGATAAAGACTGAGGCTGCCAGACGAATGAGCGAAAGCAGCAGTTTACCAAACGTGCCCCCAAAAGAGAACCCGAAAGCCATACCCTCGTTCTCCACAAAATGGATCTTACACCAATCGCCGATGAGCGAAATCTCGTCGCCAATAGCCAAGTGGGTCTTAATCCACAGTTTCACGACCTGGTCGACCAGCAGTATGACAGCAATAATGCTGAAACAAACCCAATATTTTCTTTTGATAGTTTTATTCATATATCTCTTTTATACAATACACTAAACAGTTCAATCAATTCATTTTCGAACTGCAAAAATACAAAACATGCGGCATACAGACAAATCGAGATTGCATGTCATCTGAAGACGATTCTTGTTCCGATTTATCCCTCAGCATTATGATTTCAGCTGTTCGCATTGTTCGACAAGTTCGTCGTACCACGCTTGTCCAAAGCGACGAACAAGCGGTTCTTTAAGATACTGGTAGAGAGGGCGCCCCTCTTCCCTACCCTTGGCGAGGGCGTAGCGACAGATGTCCCATTCGTGGTAGTTGACCGCCTTGAATTCGCCATAATCCTCGATACGAACAGGATAGAGATGGCAGGAAATGGGTTTCTGAAAATCCACTTTCCCGTCGCGCCAAGCTTTCTCGATGGCACAAAGGGTGAGTCCGTGTTCATGGACAGCATAAGCACAGTCGCGGTTGTCGACCAGCGGCGTACATGGCTGTTTGTCGACATCTAGCGAAGAGACCCCTTGTTGTTCGACAGCGGCAATACCCTCTACGCTCATGTAAGCCTTCACATCAGGATAGATGCGTTGTAAAACAGGTATTTCTTCGGCATCGAGCGGTGCACCGCAGTCGCCTTCGACACAACAGGCACCTTTGCATTTGGCCAGATCGCACGAAAAGCACACATCAGCCAGATTGTCAGATATGATACAGTCGTCAACAATAATCATCGTTTTGTCCGTTACTTTATTTTGACCAACATTCAGTTATTCAATTCCGCTATAATTTTGTCGGCCAAAACCGACGCCAGTTTGTATTTCGACTCCACGGTCCATCCTGCCACATGAGGCGTAAGCACACAGCGCGGCGAGCCGAGGAGGTAGCGGAAGTCGTCGGGAAGCGTATTCAGGTCCAGTCCGTCCTTGCTCATATCCTCGTACTCGATGACATCGAGAGCAGCACCCAGTACCTGTTCCTGTCGCATGGCCTCGACCAAATCGGCCGTGTGCACCACAGCACCACGAGATGTGTTGACAAGACAGAATGGCTTGGCGAAAGCGGCAAGAAACTGACTGTCGACCATATAGTGCGTCTCGTCGGTCAGCGGCACATGGAGGCTAACAATATCCGCCTGCTGCTGCAGATCGGCGAGCGACACTTCGTGCACATAGGCAGGGGCATATCCAGACGGCTTGTATTTGTCGTAGGCCACGATGTTGCATTCGAAACCTTGCAAGCGCTGTGCAAAAGCCGCACCCATGTTGCCGAAGCCGATGATGCCCACGGTGCGACCCTTGATTTCGAATCCGCGGTTGGCTTCACGACGCCATAAGCCCTGTCGCACCTCCTTGTCGGCTGCGGCTATCTTGTCGGCCAATGCCAGCAGCAGCCCCACAGCATGTTCACCCACTGCATCGCGGTTGCCTTCGGGCGAATTGAGGCAGCGGATGCCCAGGCTTTCGGCGTAGTCCACATCGATCGTTTCCATGCCAGCACCCACACGTCCTATGCATTTCAGATGCCGAGCACGATCCAGAAAAGGACGGTCGATAACAATTTTGCTACGCACCACAAGGGCGTCGTATTGGTCGACCTGACCAAGCAACGTGTGGTAGTCCATATCGGTTTGCACCTGGCACTGATGGCCTGCTGCTTCCAGCTTCTGCTGCAACACCGGATGGGTAGAATCGGTAAGAAGAATTCTCATTTTTTTGTTGATTTATAGTAGTATTGCTCGGGCATATCGACATGTCCATAGTGCACTTCCGGCATACCCGACCGCTTGATGGTGTAGCCACCGAAGATGCCGATACCACCGTCGATGTTACAAAAGACCTGCACCGGTTCGCCAAACAGTTCGTCAAGTTCAGAATTGGGGCCTCCCGTGGTTCGGATGTAACGATACAGCTCGGGCGAAAGCGCACGCACCTCCAAGTATAGCGTAAAAGGGTTGGAGGAGAAGGATTCCCAATATCCCTGCCAATATTCCAATACAGCCGTGAACTCGTGGCTGCCGCCGGTGAAGAGTTCACTGCTGAAAAACATCTCTCTATCCCAGAAACTGCCGTTGTAACCATCCAGAACATCCTCAAAGTTGGAGTTGTTGACAATGGGGTCGTTGACAATGAAATTCAAATCATCAAGATTTAGCGTATCCGAAGCGCTGAACGCTTTCAGAATGCGTACAGCATAGTATTCGTTGGGACCGCTGCAGTTCACCTTGAAGCGGATTTTGGCTTGTATGTTGCCCCAGTTCTCTTGAACATTTGTATCGACCACACAATCGACAATCTCAAACGAAGGCTGCTGCGGAATGGCGGTAACGGCGCTAACCTTGTCGCTAAAACCCGGCACCAACGCCTCAATCCTCAAACTGTCGCCCGGACGGGGAAGCAACGGGAAAAGATATCCGCCATAGCCATTGCAGGCACCGTCATCGTAGACGCCCGCTGACGGGACGCCGTTGACAGTGAGTGTCACTGTGGCATCGTCGAGAGCATGGACATTGCTGCTATTGGCCAAGAAAAAACGACTTTTCGAGATGTAGACACTGACGGTGGAATCGCCACAAGGACGCGAAACAAGCACCGGATAAGGACTGACATCGCCCGGATCGAATTCGATAGGTTCGACACATGAAGTGAAGAACAATGATGCGATGAGCACCAGAAGTGAAATTTTTATTGTCGGGGTAACCATTTTCTGTAATTGCATACTGAAACAAAATAATGATTCGTCTCTTAGAATTTGAAACTATAGGATATAGAAGGAATGATGGGGAAGAGAGAGAGCTTGACAAGTGAAGAACCATAGTGGACGCCGTTGACGATCGAGGCGGTATCAAAACGCTCAAAAACCAGGAAGGGATTCTTGCGATTGTAAAGGTTGTACACGCTCAGGCTCCAGGTTCGGATGCCATGTTTCTTCTGCTTGTGGAAATTGAAGCCCACATCAAGACGATGATAGGCCGGCATGCGGAAATTGTTGCGCGACGAGACGTAGGAAATCTCTCCTTCGTAGGGATCAACATATTCCTGTAGGGCCAATGTGCCGGTATTGCCCGTCGAGAAAACCCACGTGGCGCTGCAATCGAATTCCTCGTTGGGTTTGTAGCTGACCATGACGGAGATGTCGTGGCGTCGGTCGTACTTGGCAGGGAACGGTTCGCCGTTGTTGAGCGTTTCGCCAGGACGGTCGAAGAGGCGCATGGTACGGCTCCAGGTGTAGCCCACCCATCCTGTGATGTCGCCGATGGTGCGCTGTGCCAGCAGTTCGAGACCATAAGACCAGCCGTCACCCATACACACCTTGTCCTCCCATCCGGCCGAAAGGCCGAAGAAGCTGGAGCCGTCCTTGTATTCCAGCATATTGTTCATGCGTTTGTAGTACAGCTCTGCCGAAAAGTCGGCTATTCCCGACCAGTTGTAGAACACGCCGGCCGCCAATTGGTGGGCATACATTGGTTCGATGCGCGCCGTGACAGGCACCCAAAGGTCGCTGGGAAGACTGATAGAGCTGTTGGACAGCTGATGCATGTACTGGGTCATGTAGCTATAGCCCGCCTTGACGGAAAGGTCGTCGCTGAGCATCAGACGGCCGCTGAGTCGCGGCTGGAGCGAGGGGTAGAACTTGCCTTGGACGGCAAATCCCGTGACATTGACGCCAGCATTAATTTTCAGCATCTCACCCACATTCCAGTCGTCCTCAATAAAAGCCGTCAACTCGTTGGCATGCACGATGCTCTGCCCTATGACGGTATCATATCTCAAATTATCATCGCCATCATTGTATTCCATTTTGTTACCAGTGATGTCGGGCTGGAAGATGTGATGGACCCAAGCGCCACCGAACTTGACCGTATGGTCCGGATTGGGTTGGAAGTCGAAATCGACCTTGGCGGTGATGTCGCGGATGCCCGACTTGTAGTACATCGTTGCACTGTAATAATTGATCTCGCTGTCGTAGACTTCGTTTTCCTCAAAAGTGGTGTTGATTTCGTTGCGGTAGCGGGTATAGGCGCCGGTGACGTTCATGAAAAGGCGCGGCGTCAGTTCGTAGTTCCAACGCAGCGAGCCCACCATATTGCCCCAATTGTAGCCCAGTTTGACGCTCTCGTCGCCATTATCGTAAACGTAGCGCATGCGGGCATAGATGCGGTCATCACCAGAATACCAGCTGGCAATGAGGCGGCTACGTTCGCTGAAACGGTGTGTCACCTTCGCATTGAGGTCATAGAAGTAATAGCCCAGATTGGTGCGACCCATGTCCTCGAGCGTGCTAATAGCCATGATGGCAGGCTGCATCAGGAGGTCGAAATAGGTGCGGCGCAGACTGACATTGAAGGTTGTCTTGTCCTTATAGATAGGCCCTTCCAAGTTCACCTTGGCCGCAATGACACCAATGCTGGCATTGCCATGCAGCCGCTTGTCGTTGCCATCGTTGGTAGTGATGTCGAGCACCGACGAGAGGCGTCCCCCAAAACGCGCCGGAAAACTGCCCTTATAGAGCGTGACATTCTTGATGGCATCGGCATTAAATGCCGAAAAGAAGCCTCCCAAATGGTTGACATTGTAGAGTGGAACACCGTCGAGCAGGAACAGATTTTGGTCGGGACCGCCGCCACGCACGTAGATACCCGACATACCCTCGGTACCCGACTGCACACCGGGCAGCAATTGCAACGCTTTCAACACATCGGTCTCACCGAAGAGGACGGGCACCGACTTGATATGTTCGACCGGGATGTCGATAGCACTCATCTGCGACGAGCGGTGCGAACTGACCCTGTCGGCCGTGACGGTGACCGTCTGCAACTGGCGGTTGGGTGTAAGTGAAATATTCAATTCACGATTGGCAGACAGTTGGAAGGTGTCGAAATATGGTTGGTAGCCCACATAGGAGATGCGCAAGCGCACCTCGCCTTGCGGGAGGGTGAGCGAGTATCGCCCTTGGGCATTGGTCAGCGTCCCCTTGCCCGAAAGCATGTCATAAATCGTAGCGCTGATAAGCGTTTCGCTGCTGGCGTCGTCACGAATGGTACCGCTGATGGTGTAGGACTGCGCCGACAACCGCATGCACGACAGCAACAAAAGCGACAACAAAAGGCAAGGGCAGATAAGATGGTGTTTCATGACAGGAATCGAATTCAAAGTTTTCAAATGATGGAACAAGTTAGAAATCTAGCAAAAAGCAATACACTGATGATTATTTTTGACCTGTAGGCTCATAGCGGAAGCATAATATGATGACCACGGAAGCGAGGATCATTCCTCGCCCGAATCATCGCCTGCGAAGAAATCGTTGATCCAACCGCTGGGTTGGCTCTTGGAAAGCAGCGAACCGCAGTAACGGCAATAGCGAGCCTCGGGATCGCTCTCCGTATGTCCGCAATGGGGACAGAAACGGGAATCAGCGGCAGTGTTTTCCGGACGGTCGTTCATAACAGTTTCGTCTTTCTGTTCCACACGATCCTCGTATTCATTAAATTCTTCCGGCACCACATCGTCGCTGCCGGTTTGTCCGTTGTTCTTGTATTCTTGGATGGTTTCATTCACCACAATGCCCGTAGGAACGGCGATGACAGCATAACCTAGCAACATGACCAACGTGGATATGAACTGTCCCATAGGGGTTATCGGTGTAATATCGCCGTAACCCACTGTGGTGATGGTCACCACCGCCCAATAGATGGCCGTAGGAATACTGGACAAGGCAGGATTCTTACTGCTCTCAAACATGTAAATTATAGACCCAAGTATGATGGAAGCGATAAACACGAAGAGCATGAAGATGAGAATCTTGGCAGCACTGCGGCGCAAAGCGTTGAGCAAGTGGAAACTTTCGAGCAGGAAACGCTGCATGTTAAAAATGCGGAAGATACGCAATGTACGCAGCACGCGAAGCACCGTCAGCGTCTGGGTGGCGGGAATGAGCAGACTGAGGTAGGCAGGGAAGATGGAAAGGAAGTCGATGATGCCATAGAAAGAGAAGACATACTTCCACGGACGCTGCAGACAGTAGATACGCAGGTAGTATTCGAACGTGAAGATGATCGTGAAAATCCATTCCAACCCTTTCAAAATCCATCGCAAATTGGTATGGAGCGCCTCGAAGCTGTCGAGTATGATAACCACCAGATTGAGTCCGATGATAATCAACAGCCAGATATCGAAACGTTTGCCGGCTGGCGTATCGGCCTTAAAAATGATACGATATATCTCTTTTTTGGTGATATTGCGATAACGTTTCGGAAGCAGCACACTAAAAATCAACCAATGCAAAAAATTGCCCACACCATGAACCACCTTGCTTCCAATGCGGTGGTAGTTGAGCCCCGAGAAAAAAGTGTATGCCTTCTTAAAAAGCCATTTCAGCGGTTGGCTGACGGCATACCAGAGCAACATGAGCAGCTGGACAAAAATATTGGGTTTCTTGGAGGACATTTACTCGGATTTGAAGATTGTGGTTTAACAACTGAATTATATGGTCTGAATCGGCTCTTGGGCCTCATAATGGAGAGCACATTGCTTGGTGGGGCGGAACAGGGAGCCGGCCACGCGCCGTATATCGTCGGGTGTGGCCTGACGATAGTGGAACGGCTCATCGTTGATCCACTCCAGATGGCCCAAGCGTTCATAGTAGCATAGCGCCATAGCACAATCGAGCGACTTGTACTGCGAATAGGCGAAAGTGGACTCATAGCGGTTGACCACCTTCTCCAGTTCGCTAGCTTCGAGAGGCTGGTCGCTGAGGTTCGACAACTGCAGCTCGATGGCTTGGCGGGCCTGGTCAAAGGAGACATCGGGACACAACTTCCCGTCGACAACAAAAAGGCCCTTATCGGCATCGCCAGTGATGTAGGCGTCGACTTCGGTGAAGAGGCCTTGCCGCTTGACAAGCTCGTTGTACAGACGCGACGAGCGGCCCGAAGAGAGGATGTCGCTGATAAGATCGGTGGCACAGAAATCCGGACTGAGACGGTCGCACATCACATAGCCCAGCGTCAAAGCGTTGCTTGGCACAGGACGGCTGACTGTCAGTTGGCGGGCTTCGGTCTGCTCAGGTTCCTGCGGCAAGTGGTGTTCCACCGGTTCGCCAGCAGGGATATCGCCAAACCACTTCTCCACCAGACGAAGCACCTGTTCGGCCTTGACATCGCCCACCACCGAAAGGATGGCATTGTTGGGTCGGTAGTAGCGGCCAAAAAAATGTTTCACATCATCGATGGTGGCATCCTGCACATGCCTTATATCGCTGCCGATAGTGCACCAGCGGTAGGGATGGCGCTTGTAGCAGAGCGGACGCAGCAGCATCCATTTGTCACCATAAGGCTGATTCACATAGCGATAATGATATTCCTCGGTGACGACCGACTGCTGCACCTCAAGGCTGCGCTTCGAGAAGTCCAGCTGGCGCATACGATCCGACTCGAGCCATAAAGCAGTCTCCAGATAGCGGTTAGGGACTGTAAGGTAATAGTTGGTGAAGTCGTTGCAGGTGGAGGCGTTCGATTCGCCACCCACGCGGCTGACCACCGCATCGTAGTCGGGCACCACCGGTGTTCCGCCGAACATCAGATGTTCGAACAGATGGGCAAAGCCTGTGCGCGATGGGTCTTCGTCGCGGGCGCCCACTTTGTAGAGGGTATTGACCGTGACAAGGGGCGTGGAGGGTTGTTCCTGCACAATCAGGGTCAATCCGTTAGCAAGCACATATTTCTGGTAAGCGATCATGAATGGCAGATTGGTTGTCGGTGAAACACTACTATAAATCTAGAAACGTATAGGCAAGGAAAATATTTTGCGACATTTGAAATAAAAAGCGTACAGAACGAACTAAATAGTAAAAAAAACACGTCAGGAGTTCACTTTTGCACGCTGTCAGGCAACTCCATGATGAAAACCGGACCTTAAACGATCCTGTTTTCCCACCAACTGCAGCCGGCTGATACACCAGATTTCCGACACTGTTTTTTTATAAAGAACATACTAAAATCAATAAAGACAAGTTAATATATTTATCACGATTCAACAACCGACAACAGTTATGAACAGACGAATGCCCAAACTGCTTGCCACATTGGTGGCTTTCACCCTTTGTTCCTTTATGCTAAATGCGCAACCCGGCGGCCCAGGAGGCTTCCCCGGTGGCGGTCCGGGAGGCCCCGGTGGTCCTGGCGGTCCTGGCGGCAGCGGCCCGCGCAGCGAACGCCAAACCCAACAGACCATGCAGAAAAGCACCACAGTAAAACAGAAGAAAAACGTCAAATCGGGCACCACTTTCAAAGTTGTCGGCTCGCTGTTGGACAGCGCCAAGAACGAACCACTTATCTATGTGAATGTCACCCTACTGGAAAAGAGCGACAGCAGTTTCGTGAAAGGTGCTCGCACCGACTTGAACGGCTACTTTGAAGTGACCGATGTGCCTGCGGGCGAATACCTGCTGCGCGCCAGCTACATTGGCTACACCACCCAATACATTCCGGTGTCGGTATCCAACAATACCGCCTTAGGAGTCATCAACATGAAGAAAGGAGCCACCAACCTGAAAGCGGCTAAAGTTACGGCAGCCCGGCCGCTCTATGCCCAGGATGGCGAAAAAATGGTGTATAACGTAGCCGACGACCCGACCATCCAAAGCGGCACCACAGAAGATGCACTGCAAAACGCACCGGGTGTGGAGGTGGACGTGGAAGGCAACATCACCCTGCGCGGTGTCAGCAGCGTCGAGATTTGGGTGAACGACAAACCATCCAAACTGACGGCAGAGAACCTGAAGACCTACCTGCAGACCCTTCCCGCCAACGCGCTTGACCGCATCGAGACCATCACCAACCCCTCGGCAAAATACGCCACCGATGCGGAAGCCGTCATCAACATCATCACTTCGGCCCATATCAAAAAGAACCATTTTGTCAGCTTCGGTGTCAACGCCGCCACACAACCCAACGTGAGCCCCTGGGTGAGCTACACATGGGCCAACGAACGGCTGAACATCAACCTATTCACCAACATGCGCTACAGCACCAGCGAGAATGACTCGTGGAGCTGGAGCCGCACACGTCAGGACAACCCACTCTTTCCGGGCAACCTCGACTCGCTACAGGATGTGAACTATGAGCGCGACAGCTCGTGGAGCAACGGACGCAACCTGAGCGGAAGCATAGGCCTGCATATCGACTACGAGATAGACAGCATGAGCGACGTGGGCGTGTGGGGCAACTTCAACTTCAGCAACAGCCGTAGCAGCAGCGACCGCTGGCACAGCCGCGACGTCTACCTGCCCACAGCGTTCGCATACCAGTATGACATGATGAACGAAGTGAACACCAACAACTTCTTCGGCATGTTTGGCGGCAACTACACCAAGAAGTTCGACCGCAACGGCCACAACCTGCGCGTGTTTATGTTTGGGTCGACTTCGAGCAACACCACCAACACAAGCTACAGCCGCCTCTACAACCAAACCGACACCTCGTCGACATTTGACCAGAACACGTTCAAATACTATAACGACCCATACCGCGGCACCGACGTCAGCCTGCGCGCCCGCTACAACCGCCCCTACAGCAAGGACGGCGAAATGAGCTACGGCCTCAACTTGGGCACAGACAACGACTACCGCGACTACCGCCCCTACCTGCTAGACACTACGTTCGAAGACGGAGTGACGGTGTTGAACGACAACCTCTTCGACGTATTGCGCCGCTACACCTTCGAAGATCACAAGAACGAGATTGGCGCCGATGTCGAATGGACACACCGCTGGGGAGGTTTCACTCTGCAGATGGGTATGGGTGCCAACTTAAGTCACGACCACTTCTCGTTCACCGAGACCGCCACACCCGACGACTACACCGTAACGCATATCACCTACAACCCCTCCATCCACCTCAGCTACCGCACACAGCAGATGCACAACTTCAAGCTCAACTACTCGCTGCGTATGCGCAATCCCTCGGCACTGGATCTGACAACATATCGCAACTACACTGAGGACAGTTACAAGACCGGCAACCGCGACCTGACGCAGAGCTTCACCCACAACGCCGAAGCAGGCTGGACCAAGTTCTTCATGTGGGGCAGCCTGGGAGTTGAGGGTTACGGACGCCTGTCGACCGGCGAAATCGACAACCTTACCGATGTCACCGACGCCATCGATCCTTACATTGGCCGCATCATCCAGTACTCCACACCATACAACATCGGTTCGTCGTGGCGTTACGGCACCTCTGTCAACGCCACCTACCGTCCCAGCGGATTCTTCAACCTGCGCCTCTATGCCAACCTCTACGACTACGGCTACGAAATGCACTACGACAAACTGGGACAGGAAGCCTACACCGACAGCAAATGGAGCTATAGCATCCGTCTGAACATGTGGACCAAAGTCTTCAACAAATACCAAATTCATGCATCGGCCAACTACACCTCCCCCACCCTCGGACTGATGAGCACCCGCAGCGCCCGCTACTGGGTGAACTGCGGTGTACGAGCCGACTTCTTCAACCGAAAAATGAGCGCCTTCATCAACATCCAAGACATCTTCAACTGGGGTAAGAACATCGGCAACACCTCGTCGAACACCAACCCCTACTTCTTGAGCGAAAGCAAAAGCCGCACCCTCAACAGCCGCTACATCACCGCCGGCATCACCTTGCGCTTCGGTAAAATGGAACTGGAACGCAACAGCCAAAGTGGCAGCGAAAGCGAAGGCACCGAGAGCAGCTCCAGCAGCACGACAACGGAATAAAAACCGCTGCACCCTCAAACACCCATTGCGACGAGGGGCGCACAACAATGACATACGAACGACGGCGGTCGCAAAGCCATGCAATCCTTTCCCAGAACTGCGGACTTTGCGACCGCTATTTTTTTGTACAGAATCAACCTCCAAAAAAGGGAGAAAAGATCGCCATCAAAAAGAAAAATGAAGAGAAAACAACC
Organism: uncultured Bacteroidota bacterium; assembly: GCA_902793295.1. Taxonomy (GTDB): domain Bacteria; phylum Bacteroidota; class Bacteroidia; order Bacteroidales; family P3; genus Colimorpha. The sequence continues at coordinate 77,044 of CADBDA010000004.1, read as the reverse complement.
ATCCAATCCATATCTAAAATACAGAAATTCAAACAAGAAAAAGAAATCTTAAAAAAAATTTGGTCACTTGCAAAAATATGTGTACTTTTGCACCCGATTTCGAGAGAACGAAACATCATTGTCCTATGGTGTAACGGTAGCACATCTGACTCTGGATCAGCTTGTCTAGGTTCGAATCCTGGTAGGACAACAAACGAAACGACCATCCTAAAGATGGTCGTTTTTTTATTCACCCCTTCTTATCGTTTCCACCAAAGACACAGACGAAGAAGATTCTCCCTTCAAATGCGCATTGTAAGGAAGCCTCGTCCGCTATAGCAGCTCACGCCGAGATCCACCTCCTTGTCGGCACACATCACAATGCAGAGTTCAAGGAATGGAAATTGCTTACGAACAACTGTGAAAAGCAAAATGAGCCAAAAGAATCACACCAAACGGCATTATCAGTTTGCTCCCCATGACATGCCCCACGAGAAGGTTGTCAAGCAAGGGCGATAGCTGATACAACTATCGAAACAGGGAGAGCCAATATGGTCAGCGCCAAAACAACGATAGAAAGAATGCCGCTGTATTTCCAATATTTTTTTGAATAGGTGAGAAAATCGGCAACCGCTTGCACTTCATTCTCTATCACTAACACATCGTCGGCAGCATGGGCGGCACGCAGCAGATAAACGATAATAGGGACATCGCAACCAGCCATCACAAGATAGACGACTGCAATAACAGCAGGATTGATTTCCATTCCATTATAGTAGTATGTACCACCTACCAGCATCATCAATGAAGAAAAGAACATAATAGCCGCACATATGATAAACAAGATGGCAAAAAAGCGATTCCACTTACCGATGCTCACAACATGCGATTTGATTTCTTCAACCATTTTTGTCGAATTTTGACAGACTTGTTCTTCCATATTATTATATTTAAATCAAGTAATCAAAGCAATTCATAAAGCGTTAACTGACAGAGCGGAAGAAAAAGCGAACACCCTTTCCTCTTTCTGTAGACGACGATGCAAAGATATACAAAAAAAAAGAAAAAAACGACACTATCCGTCTACAGACGCTCCTAAAACGGGAACCGACTGCACCTGAGTGACGATGTTCAGCAGACGAACGACAACAGACGACACAAGAGAGACAGAAGCCCGTTCCAGAAGCAACAAAAAAAAAGGTCCCCAGTGCGAAACTGGGAACCCAACCTAAAAATTGTACTATGAAAAAGAAACTTTTCTGTGTTAAGTAGTACGTCGACCGGACTTATTCGGCCACGACTTCGAGATTCAGTTCAGCCTTGATGTCGCGATAGACATTGACGGTGGCGGTATAGTTACCGATCTCCTTGATTTTGGCACCGTCGACGACGATTTTCTTACGATCGACATCGTAGTTGTACTGTTCTTTCAATGCATCAGCAATCTGGATATTGTTGATGGCGCCGAAGAGCTGACCATTTTCACCGACCTTGGTGGTGAGACGAACGTTCTTGCCGTCGAGAGCAGCCTTAAGGGTTTCGGCATCCTTGCGAAGTTTTTCCTCTTTGAAAGCACGCTGACGAAGAGTTTCGGCATGCATTTTCTTGTTGGCGGGAGTGGCGATGATAGCCATACCCTGAGGAAGGAGGTAGTTGTTGGCGTAACCATTCTTGACAGTTACGATATCATCTTTATAACCTAAATTGATAACGTCTTGTTTCAGTATAATTTCCATTGATTCTTCCTCCTCTGTATTATTTTAAACAATCGGCGACATAGGGAAGCAGGGCCAGGTGGCGAGCTCTCTTGATAGCCTGGGACACTTTTTTCTGGTACTTGTTGGAAGTACCGGTGATGCGACGGGGCAGGATTTTGCCCTGCTCGTTGACAAACTTCAGCAGGAAGTCAGCGTCCTTATAGTCGATATATTTGATGCCGAGTTTTTTGAAGCGGCAATATTTTTTGCGTTGAGTTTCAACAGCAATTGGGGTCAAATACTTGATTTCGGTTTCGTTAGCCATGATTCTAATCAATTAAAAGTTAATACCTTCGAATTAAGATTGAAAAACGATCATTAATTCTGTTCCTCAGCAACGGGAGCTTCAGCCTGCTGCTGTTTGGCTGAGCGTTTCTTCTCATTGTAAGCAACAGCGTGCTTGTCGAGAGAGACGGTGAGGAAGCGGAGCAGACGCTCGTCGCGTTTGTAAGCGATTTCGAGGTCAGCGATGACATTACCTTCAGCCTTAAACTCAATAAGATAATAGAATCCGGTGGATTTTTTCTTAATAGGATAAGCGAGTTTGCGCATACCCCAATTGTGGGTGTGTACGATCTCCGCACCACGTTCGGACAGGAAGTCCATGTACTTTTGTACCGTTTCCTTCATCTGGTCGTCAGACAAAACGGGAGTTACAATGAAAACGGTTTCGTATTGTTTTACCATTTATTTAATATATTGAATTAATAATAATCAAGACAAAAAAAAGAGCCACTTTGCGGACTCGAACCGCAGACCTACGCATTACGAATGCGTTGCTCTACCAACTGAGCTAAAGTGGCTTGCAATTCGAGGTGGGACTAAGTGCCTTAGAAAATGTCGGGGTGAGAAGACTCGAACTTCCGGCCTCCACGTCCCGAACGTGGCGCGCTAGCCAACTGCGCTACACCCCGAAGTGGTGTCCTGGCAGGGGCTCGAACCCTGGACCCATTGATTAAGAGTCAATTGCTCTACCAACTGAGCTACCAAGACATGAATAACGATTCACGAATGAACGTATAACGTATTTATCATTTCAAATTACTCTCTGTATCAGTACTCCGGGTGGGACTTGAACCCACACGCCCTTGCGGGCAAGGGATTTTAAGTCCCTCGTGTCTACCATTCCACCACCAGAGCATTTAAAAGTCCATGTGCAGTGTATTCTGGTTTGGAGACTTAGAGCGGAAAACGAGACTCGAACTCGCGACCCCGACCTTGGCAAGGTCGTGCTCTACCAACTGAGCTATTTCCGCTTAAACACTACATCAAATAACTTTCAGACCTTTTACTTGGAGCGGAAAACGAGACTCGAACTCGCGACCCCGACCTTGGCAAGGTCGTGCTCTACCAACTGAGCTATTTCCGCCTGCTTTTTCTTGCGAAAAGCGAGTGCAAAAGTACAAACTTTTTTGAAACTACAAAAAAAAATTTATTTTTTCTTTACAATTTTTTTGATTTCGTTGAGTTTTAGGAGTGCTTCAATCGGTGTAAGTGTATCAATATCAATATCTATCAGTTTATCCCGAATTTCGAGCAGCGTCGGATCGTCAAGTTGGATAAAACTGAGTTGAAAGCCCGAATCGGAGTTTTTCTCAACCGATTTTTTTGAATTTTTGCTTATATTTTTGACACTAATATTTTCACTTTTGGATTCCAAAATCTCGAGCATATCGTGAGCCCGTTTGAGCACTTGAGGAGGCATACCCGCCATACGGGCCACATGGATACCGAAGCTGTGTTCGCTGCCCCCCATTTCAAGTTTGCGCAAAAAGATGACCTTGTTGCCCATCTCTTTTACAGAGATATGGTAGTTTTGAATCCTATCATAGCGGTCTGCCATCTCGATAAGTTCGTGATAATGTGTAGCGAACATCACCTTGGGGCGGAACTTTTTGTTATCGTGGAGGTATTCGGTGATAGCCCAAGCGATAGAGATACCATCGTAGGTGCTTGTTCCGCGGCCAATCTCATCGAGAAGCACCAGGCTACGGTCGCTGACATTGTTAAGGATGCTGGCCGTTTCGTTCATTTCGACCATGAAAGTGGACTCGCCCGAAGAGATATTGTCGGAAGCGCCGACGCGAGTGAATATCTTGTCGACGACACCCACGGTGGCCTGTTTGGCGGGACAATAAGAGCCCATTTGAGCCATCAGGACAATCAACGCTGTCTGGCGGAGCAACGCCGACTTACCGGACATGTTGGGGCCGGTGATGATCATGATCTGCTGGGTGTCGCGATCCAGATAGACATTATTGGAGATATACTGTTCGCCCAGTGGCAGTTGGGTCTCGATGACCGGATGACGACCCTCTTTGATGTCGATAACATCCCCGTCGGAGAGTGTCGGCCGGCAGTAGCCGTTGGCCAATGCCACCGATGCGAACCCCTGCAGACAGTCGAGCTGTGCAATCAGCTGGGCGTTGAACTGGATGGGTTGAACATACTCGGTGAGGGTCTGCAGCAGCTGCTCGTACAGTTGTGCCTCCAGCACCTGCATACGCTCTTCCGCACCGAGAATGCGTTCCTCGTAGGATTTCAATTCGGGGGTGATGTAGCGTTCGGCATTGGTGAGTGTCTGACGGCGGACCCATTCAGACGGCACCTTGTCGCGATGCGTATTGGTCACTTCCAGGTAATAGCCGAAGACATTGTTGAAGCCCACCTTCAGCGACGGGATACCCGTACGTTCGCTTTCGCGCTGTTGCAGATTCATCAGATACTCCTTTCCCGAGCCCGCCAGCGAGCGCAACTCGTCGAGTTCCTCATTCACACCAGAGGCAATCACGTAGCCCTTGTCGACCTTGACAGGTGCCTCTTCGCTGATTTGGCGGTCGATCATCTCGAAAACGCTGTGACAGCTGTTCAGCTGTTCGCCATAACGCAACAACGCCGGCGACTGCTGTTCGGAGCACAACGTTTTGACCGCCTCAATTTCGGAAAGCGAGCGTTTCATTTGCAGCAGCTCACGCGGATTGATGCGACGCACCGCCACCTTGGAGATGAGACGTTCCAAGTCGCCGATGCCCCGAATATGGTGGCGCAGCGAATCGGCCAGATCGCCGTTCAACACCAATTGGTCGACCACAGAGAGACGCTGTTCGATGAGCGGCAGTTCCTTGAGCGGCATGACCACCCAGCGACGCAGCAGACGAGACCCCATAGGCGTCTCGGTCTGATCGATGACGTCGATGAGCGTTTTGGCATTGTCGTTGGGCGAATGGACCAGTTCCAAGTTGCGGATGGTGAATTTGTCCAGCCACACATATTTGCCCTCGTCGACACGCGTCAACTTGCAGATATGCTGGGTGCGGTCGTGCTGGGTATCCTGCAGGTAATAGAGCGCAGCGCCGGCGGCGATAACCCCCATAGGGACATCGTCGACACCAAAGCCCTTCAAGGAATTGGTTCCAAACTGTTTGAGCAGCAACTCGTGGGCGAAATCGTAGGTGAACACCCAATCGTCGAAGGTGTTGGTATAGTATTTTTCGGGGAACGTGTCGTGAAATTTCTGCAGCCGTTTGCGTTGCAACACCACCTCGGTAGGGTGGAAATTCTGCAACAGCTTGTCGATATAGCCGGTGTCACCCTGAGCGACGAAAAATTCGCCCGTGGAGACATCCAAAAAGCTGATGCCATGAATCTTATCATCGAGATGCAGGCCACAGAGGAAATTGTTCTCTTTCACCTCGAGCACCATGTCGTTGTAGGCCACACCCGGAGTCACCAGTTCGGTGATGCCACGTTTGACCAAGCCTTTGGTTGTTTTCGGGTCCTCCAGCTGTTCGCAAATAGCCACCCGCTGCCCTGCGCGGACCAGACGCGGTAGGTACTGTTCGAGCGCATGGAACGGGAAGCCCGCCAATTCGGTATAGGTACTGTTGCCGCTGGCTTTTCGGGTGAGGGTGATGCCCAAAATGTTGGAGCACTTGATAGCGTCAGTGCTGAAAGTCTCATAGAAGTCGCCCACGCGATAAAGGAGCATTGCGTCGGGGAATTTCTTCTTCATTTCAGCATACTGGCGCATCAAAGGCGTGTCCTTAGTTTTCTCGGACTTGATGTTGTCGATGCCGTCGCCATTCCCTTTTTTATTGTCTATCTTTTTTGCTGCCACAAAACATTCTTTTTGAAGATGCAAAAATACATATTTTTAGTTGAAGCACGCCCATACAACGAAAAAATAGATTACACAATAATGTGCAATCTATTCATATACTAAATATTATAAGTTCGTAACTTCCCGAAAGCAGCCGTTTGTCCACCTATCGCCAGACTATCGGTCAGAAAGCGGAGAAGCGAGCGCTGTCAGTCACGATTACCGAGGTAAATCATCACGTAATAGAGCAATGTGGCCAGCGAAGTTAGCGCGGAGACGACGTAGGTGTAGGCAGCAGAGCGCAGCGCGCTTTCGGCATAGCCATGAGTGTCGGGAGAAGTGATATTGTGCGTGTTGAGCCACACCAGAGCACGACGCGACGCATTGATTTCGACCGGCAAAGTGACGAATGTGAAGAGCGTGGTCAATGAGAAGAGAATGATGCCAATAAGAAGCAATTGGGGAAATTTCTGAACCATAAGGATACCCAAAAACAGGATCCACGGAGTCAGACGGCTTGACAGGTTGACAGCCGGGACCATCTTTGAGCGGAGACCGAGCCAATAGTAGGCAGTGGCATGCTGGACAGCATGGCCACATTCGTGGGCAGCCACCGCAGCAGCGGCCACACTGGTGCCGTGATAGACCTTGTGGCTAAGGTTGAGCGTCTTGTTGACAGGATTATAATGGTCAGTAAGCGTTCCGTTGACTTCCTGAACGGTAACATCACGAATGTCGTTGTCGCGCAACATCTGCTCAGCGACCTCACGGCCCGTCATACCATAATTCATCGGAATTTTGGAATACTTGTTGAATTTGGCCTCCACGCTCTTGCTGGCGATAAGGCTGAGGATGCAAAGTACGCCAAAGATAATCCAAATGATGGGGATGTTCATTTTTTTATTCCTTTCCTTTATTCAATTAATATAGCCCCTAAAACGCAGCTTCAAATCTTTTATTGTCTGACGAGGTCGCAAGCGCGTACGGAATTATGATTTTTTCACGATTGAGGGGTAGCAACGGCGCGCTTTGACGGTGAACAATTCCCCGTTTATCCGAACAGGCGACAGACAAGAAGACGGCAGCGATAATGCCACTATTTTTTTGTGCGACGACAGCCAATTGTAAAAATATTAGTACTTTTGCAACGCATTTGGTCACCGAAACGCCGAAGAGAACAACCCACTAAGTGTTATTCGTCAGCCAATTAGGTGTCAAAAGGGAACAATGTGAAATTCATTGACAGTCCCGCTGCTGTAAGTTCCACACTACGCAGCCTGCCCCACAAACCACTGTGCGTCGCCACAGACGCATGGGAAGGTTCAGGATGCCGGAACAAGTCAGAAGACCTGCCAGATAGCAACAAATTATCAAGACGCCGACCCATCGGCCAACGGCTCTCGAGGAAAGAGCGATAATTTTATGAGAAACAGAAGAATAACATCACACACCACGCAACGCTGTTTATGGATCGTTCTGATAGGAATGCTATCCGCAGTGCCGCTGTCGGCACAAGACACGACGCGATCCACGCAGCGTCAGCATTTGGAGCCCGTAGTGATAAGCGGCGGACGCAAGCCATCGGCCACCCTGTCACAAGCCCCCGTACAAGTAGTTGATATCGAAAAGATAGAACGCACCGGTGCCGTGTTGTTGAGCGACGCCGTGAAGCAGATGGCCGGAGTAACGCTGCGAGACTATGGAGGAGTGGGCGGCATGAAGACCATGTCGGCCCGCGGATTGGGCAGCCAATTCAGCACCCTCACCATCGACGGAGTAGCGGTGAACGACTGTCAGAACGGACAGGTAGACTTGGGACGCTACATGGTAGGCAACAGCGCGTACATCAGTCTGAGCAACGGGCAGCAGGAAGAGATGCTGCTATCGGCGCGAGCCACTGCTGCCGGCAACATCATCAACATGGAGACCCGCCAGCCCCTTTTCATGCCCGGTCAGCGCACCCAACTGCGACTAGGGTTGGAAGGCGGCAGTTTCGGACTTCTCTCCCCCACCCTCTCCATCGACCGCCGAATGGGGCGGCGTCTGACAATGACCTTCTGGGGGAACTACCTGAGGAGCGACGGCGACTATCCCTTCACCCTCTACTATACCAACGACCACAACGGGAACCAATCGCGCGAACGTCGCGAACATTCCGCCATGTGGCTGGCCACCGGCGACCTGAACCTTTTTTACGACATCAGCGCCAACCGCCAGCTCACCGCAAAGGCCCATTACGTGCAAGGCTACCACGAGCTACCCGGTCCCGTGATTTTTTATGCCAGCAAAGGATCGGAAGACACCAAGGAACAGCTGTTCTTCGCCCAGGTGCGCTATCGGGAGACCCACCCAAAGATCAGTTTCCAGCTGATAGGCAAATACCAGTACACCACCGACCTTTACGAGGACTTTCACGCCCCCACGATCACCCGATATCTGAAAAACGAATACAACCAACAGGAAGGCTACCTTTCCGGCACGCTGCTGTGGACCCCCCTGAAAGGGTTCAGCGCATCGCTGTCGTCGGATGCGGCGCTGACCGCACTGGAGAGCAACCTGAATCGCAACAGCCAAGTGAACCGCACTACGCTGCTCAACGTACTCGCCCTGCAATACAACCATCGGCGAATGAACATCAAAGGCAATCTGCTGGCCACAGTGGTCGACGAGAAAGCCTGCGACAACCCCGCCGACATCCGCTACCGGCGCCTGTCGCCCTATGTGGGCATCAGTTTCAAGCCAATGGAGAAGTACAATTTGCGGCTCCGCTATTTCTATAAAGAGACCTATCGTGTGCCCAATTTCAACGAGATGTACTACTTCGTGATGCCCCTCGACACCCTCCACCCCGAGTGCGCCACACAGTACAACATCGGCATCACGCTGCCTCTGGCAGTGCGATACAGCAAAGATTCGTTATCGCAGCGCTACTATTCGCTGACCATCGACGGTTATCGCAACCGTGTGAAAGACAAAATCATCGCCGTTCCCCGACAGAACATGTTCCTCTGGTCGACAATGAATCTGGGGTTGGTGGACATCACCGGACTCGACGTCAAAGCCACCATGGACTGGGAATGGGAGCGATACAGTCTGAGCACCACAGTGACATACAGTTATCAGCGAGCATTGGACCACAGCGACCCCAACGAACCCAAGACCTACGGCCACCAGATACCCTACACCCCGCTGCACAGCGGCGGACTGACGCTCTACCTCAAGACCCCCTGGGTGAATGTCGGATACAACTGTATGGTCGTAGGCGAGCGCTACTATATGCAGCAAAACAGCGACGACAGCCGAATGGCCGCCTATACCGACCAAGGGATCACGATAGACCGGACCTTCGAACTGGGATTCTGCGACGTGCGACTGCAAGCCCAGGTGCTCAACATCTTCGACGTGCAGTACGAAGTGGTCCGCTCCTACCCCATGATGGGTCGGAATTTCCGAATCAAACTGGAAGTAAAAATGTAACAAAACAATAAAAACACACAATCATGAAGAAAACATTTTGGAAAATTCTATTCACCGCAGTGCTGGCCACCAGCACACTAACGTTCACCTCGTGCAAAGAGGAAGAGAAGAACGAGCCCATCAATGTCAGCGTGGAGAACCCCCGCTACATAGCAGCAGAGGGCGACAACCTCTACATCACCTGCTACTACCCCATCTCGGTGGTACGTTACGACATTGAGCAGAAAGCCATTACCGGCATCTGCAACCTTGGGAAGTTCCACCCCGAAGGCATTGCTGCCGTTGACGGAAAGCTCTACATTGCCAGCAGCAGCATTTCGGACGAAAACTACAACTACACCTATGACAACAAACTCTATGTGGTAGACATAGCCAGCTTCAAGCTGGTGGACAGCGTCACTGTCGGCGTCAACCCCGCTAAGGTGAAAAAGCTCGATGGCAACCACATCGTCTACAACACGTTGGGCAACTACAGCACCGATTTTGGCGGCACCTATGTGATGAACACCGACAACAAGGAAATCACCCCACTGAATGAGACCCTGTACAACTTTGACGTCTACGAAGGCGACATATACGGATACACCAGTCCTTACGGCACACTGGCATTCTACAAGATAGACGGAAGCACCCTGCAGTCAACCCAAATACTGACCAGCTGGAGTGCCAACGACAACCCCTACGGCATCAATGTGAACCCCAACAACGGAGACATCATCGTCCTCACCGACGGCAACTATGTCGCCAACGGAGACTGCTACCGATTCAACAACGCCGGAGAGACACAAGGAGAAGCCATCCAGCTGAACAGTCTGCCCTCGAAAGCAGTGGCCATCAACGCCGACCAACTGCTGGTACTCAACGAAGGCGCCTGGGGAGTCAACAACGCAGAAGTCAGCAAACTCGATTTTGCCACCAACAACCACATTGTCAACTTCTTCAGCCAGAGCAACAACAGCGGACTTGGTGACGTTGCACAAGACATGATACTCTACAAAGGAAAGGCCTACATCACCGTGACCTTCAGCAACAGCCTGGAGACGGTGGATCCCGCCAACGGACATTCCACACGTTTCGCTTTCAATTGATCCGATTATCCAACAGCCAATAGGCTGCAGAAAAACAAGCGGACTTAACGCCCGTATCTGTACAGCACAAAAAAGGGGTCGTCCTGGAGCAGGACGACCCCTTATTGTTTGGGAAGCAACGGCAGACGATTGCCGGAGGGGTCGCGGTTCACGGACACCCACTGCCGGAGGGGATGCAATCACGTCACTTGATTCTAGGCAGTTTGTGTTCGCGGAAATACATCGTGTCGATATAACGTCCATCCTCACCATGCAGCGCTTTACGGAACTCGTCGAAATTGCGGTGCGCCATGTAGATCACATTGTAGACATCGCCCACGTTGTCGATGAAGTGCGCATCGCTATCGGTGATGAAGTTGAAGCGTTTGAGGTAGGCCGCTTTTTTCAAGACTTCCTCTTTGGTGGTGCGGAAGTTGATTTCCAGCCCATCGGCGCGCAGATCGGGAGGGACGAAGCCCAGCTGGCTGATCAGCGAAGTAGTGCCCTTGTTGATATGAGCCGGTACGAAGAGGCCCCCGATGCGGTGCACCTCGTCGTAGATGCCATCGATATCCACATCGATAGCGTTGAGCAAGTGGTATTCCTCCTCACCGACGATTTCCTCGTTTTCGTCGACGATCAGCTGGTAGCCAAATTTGTCCTCATCGTTGGGGATTGGCGGCAGGTGCGCATCGAGGAATTCCTGGAAGGCATCCAATTGCGCCTCATCGGCGAAATAGCAGAGACAATGCGCCTCCTCTTGGGAAGTCACCTCCACCCCACCCAGCACAAAGAGGCCCTCTTGTCGGCCCAGCTGCTGGGTAACCTTCACCTGACGCGTCGTGTTGTGGTCGGAGATGGCAATCATATCCAACCCACGAGCCAGCGCATGCTTGACGATAGCCGTAGGGCTCATCTCCAAGTCGCCACAGGGAGAAAGCACCGTATGGATGTGCAGATCCGCCTTGTAAGGGTGTAGGGACTCTTCCATAGTTACGAAAAGCGAAGGCGGCTCCACAACAGGACAGACGAGCCGTCGCCGAAGGGAGTCGCGGAATAGCGGTTAAGCGAATTACTGATGCAGCAGCTGATAGATTTTGCCAGCCGTATCGAAGGTTTCCTCCTCAGTGGAGAGGAACGGGATGCCCTCTTCGTTGCTCTGGTTCAAGGTATCTTCGCTAGCCGACTGACCTTTGACCAAGATGACGGCTGCCAGTTCCTTGAGGGAAGCGATAGCCATCACGTTTTTGTGGGTTTGCAAAGTCACCCAGATATTGCCCATATCGGCATTACCCATCACATCGCTGAGCAAATCAGAGACATAGCAACCTTCGACTTCGCGATCCAGACCTTCAGCACCCGAGAGAACCTTCAGGTTCAGTGCATCAACAATATCTTTTACTTTCATATTATACTTGTTTTTAATTATTTACAATCAGATTAAGATTTACAACTGAAGTACAAAGTTACGAAATATTTTGAAAGAAGCAAACAAATGCCGCCTAATTTAACTATTGACGACAGAAAGCCGGAAGGAGTGGGAAGAGGGTATTGGTTGTGGGGAAAGAGTGTAGGTTGTGGGAATGGGGTAAATGGGGTGAATGGGGTGAATGGGGTAGATTGTGGGAATGGGGTAGATTGTGGAAATGGGGTAGATTGTGGGAAAGGGGTAGGTTGTGAGAATGGGGAGAATGGGCGGAGAGGTTTATTCGTTGTGGTAGGGTTCGTGGTGGAGGATGGTGAAGGCGCGGTAGAGTTGTTCGACGAAGAAGAGGCGGACCATCTGGTGGTTGAAGGTCATGTCGGAAAGGGATAGTTTGTCGTGAGCCGCCTTATAGACAGATGGAGCGAATCCGAAAGCGCCGCCCACCACGAAGCAGAGGTTGCGCACGCCCGCGTTCATCTGTTTTTGCAGATAGTTGGAGAACGCCACGGAGCCGTAGTGGCCGCCGTGTTCGTCGAGCAGCACCACCCGGTCGCACTTTTCGAGATGTTTGAGCAACAGCGACGCCTCGCGCTCCTTGACCTCGTCGGGGGAAGCCCCCCTTTGGTCCTTGAGAGCCGGGATGACCACCAGTTCGAAGTTGACGTAATGTTTCAGCCGATCGACATAGAGCGCGATACCCTCCTGCAGGTATTTGGCATCGGTCTTTCCGACCACCAGCAATTTAATGTTCATGACCTGTAGCGATAAGATAGATGAAGGGAGCCACTTTGAGCGCCTGACGGAAGCGTCGACGTTCCCGTCGGTTTTCCGGGTCGCGCAAGCCAGTGGCGTCGATTTGACGGTTGTAGTAGCGGCTGGCCCATTCTTTAGGGCCCCTGCGGTGGTCGTTGTAGCGGCCCGGTAGCAGCTGGAGGGAGAATCCGTAGGGAGCCAGCAGCTGGCGATAGTCGTCGACCGGCAAGATCCGTTCGGTCCAGCTGCCCGTTGCCGGGTCGCACGTGTTGTAGGGATCCAGCAGCAGATTGGGCGACTGCGATTCGACCGCACGTTCGACATCCTCATAGGTCAGACCGCGCGTATTTTCCGCCCAATAGTCCAGCTGTTTCTCCGGCATGTCCGGATGCATTTTTTTGATGTAATCGCGGCGCAAGGAATAGAAGCCCCGCTTACCGTGGTGACCATACTCATCCGCCGACATCGCGTTGTGGAGACGACGCACCACACGGCTGTTGAACGGCGTGGAAGCCGTGGTGAAGACCATGGTCATAGACGGCGAGATGGCGTGGATAGCCCCGAAGAAATCGTCGAGCACATAGATATGCTCGATGACGTCCATAGCCAGCAACGCCTGCGGGCGCACCCCCTGCTCGAGGCACCAATCACGCAGTGTATCCGCGTCGCCCTGAAGAGCCACATCCGGGCCAGCCCCCAACCGGGAGGACAGCTGCTGCACCGTATGGAGCGCGTCCGCGTTGGTGTCGATATAGATGACCCGAGCGAACCCCAGCCGTTTGGCGAACACAGAAAGCAGCCCATGCCCACCCCCATAGTCGACCAGGGTCATTTCGTGAGGCGAGCATCCGCAGCAATCCAGCGCCTTTTCCAGGCAGAAGCGATAGATTTCCAAATAATAAGCAGCCGCCACAGTCACCCGACGCAGCGCTCCGATGCTGTAGGCAGACAACGACAAGCTATCCAGCGACAGCTGTTCCAGTTCGGCAGCCAAAGACTGTTGGACGACATTCGGCGTATTCATAGCATCACTTCTTGATTTTCAGTAAAAGAGAGAACAGCGGATTGTTGCACTTAGACAGAGCGAAGAACGGCGTCTGTTGTGCACCGAAAGAGCGATAGAAATATTCGATGCCCTGATCCATGCTCCCCTCGAAGTCGAACGCCCGGCACTTGCCGCTGAGATGCTGGAGGATGCGCCAGATAAGGATCTCGTTGTGACCGCTGCGATGCAACAATGGGTCGGACGCCGAGAGCAGCGCATAAGCGCATTCGCTGTCGAAGGCCACAAAACGTGCCGCCAGCAGCCTACCTTGCGTATCGTGGAGCGAGGCGATGAGCCCGTTACCCCGACTGACAGCCGTGCGGCACACCCGATCGATGAAATCGGCCGAGAGCAAGTCCCGCTTCCCCTTGCTGTTCCAATAGCGCGCATGGAACGCAGCGAAATCCGCCGGATCCATATCGAAGCGCACCGATGTAGAATCGGCGTAGCGGTTGATTTTGCGTTGACGCTTTTGGAGGTCGAACGACCGGAAGAGGCTGTCCAGATCGCTGATGTCGTTGATGCGGTACGTATAGCGTGTAGTCTGGCTGAACCCCGCCCAATAGAACGGCAGCCAATTAGACACCGACGGCGCGCAATGGATGAGCACATACGCCAAGCGGCGCCTTTCCAGCTGATCGAGCAGGAGCGCCACCGTGCGGTTTTCGAAGTCGATACGATGTGAAGGAGACAGATTGTCAGGGTAGCAGAAGAGCGGGCCCGAGAACTGCGTCAGTTGCGGCTGCAAGACATACGACAAGCCCCATTTGCGGCCATAGAGGAACGGCATAGCCCCCAACAAGCGATCGCCGTCGAGCGCCAAAGCCACATCCCACGACTTGCCGAAGCAGACCGTATCCATCCACCAATGCTGCATGAAGAGCGGCACCTGGGAGCCCGCCGACTCACAAAAGCGTTTGTATCGCTCCTTGTTGGACATGCAGAGAAGACGGAGAGGAAGGAAAGTTACTGTATGATGATAGCCACGCGGTTGTTGGCGATGCGGCCCTCGTAGGTGTTGTTATCCCCGATAGGGTCGTCGCTGCCCTTCGCCTCGATTTCGATGCGGAAATCGGGCACGCCGCGCGCCACCAGTTTCTTTTTGATTTCGACCGCCCGTTGGCGCGAGAGCCCCTTGTTGTAGGCGTCGGTGCCCGTATTGTCGGAGTAGCCCCGCAGCATCACCTCGAGGCGTTCGTTTTCGACCAAGTAGGTTGCCAAGCTATCGAGCATCGGTTCCCAGCTTTCGACGACGGTAGCGTCGTTGGGGAAGAAGCGCACGTCCTTGAACGACTTAGCCCCCTCAGCCGCGCTGGGGAAGAGGTTGATCTTTTTGGTGCCGAAATAAAGCAGCAGGCCCACGTGGATCAGCTGGTCGTCGGTCTGTTCCTTGGTGAAGTAGTCGGTACCCTGCCAGTAGCGGTAGTCGACCTGAGCCACCGACAGCTGCAGTTTGTTTTTCATTTCCTTTTCGGTTGCCCAAGCCTGATAAGACTTGAGAGCGTCGAGCGCCTGGGTGCGACCCTCTTCGACCAAGCCAGCCCTGAGCGACTCGTCCTGGACGTTGGGGTTGACCGCGAAGATAGCGCAGATGCGCATAGGCGAGCGCGAGACGGTGGTAAGATAATTCATCACCGGAGTGAAGTTACCCCAATCCGGGTGGCGGAATTCGACGAGGGTCGGGATCTGGCTGTAGTCGAAATCGCAGAAGTATATTTTTTTTGCCTCGAAGGTGGTGAATTTCCAGATCGAGTCGTAGTCGCTTTTGCGGACTTTCTGTTTGCCCTCGATGAAGGGGCTCACCTCTTTCTTGCCGTTTTTCTTGTTGTTTTGGGCAAAGGCCATGGTCGGGATGAGGAGCACCACAGCGAGGAAAAGGAGCAATTTTTTCATGATCAGAATTTTATCCATTGTTACGAAAACGTCGAAGAGCCGACGTTTATACCACAATTACGGAGAAAGGAGAAAATTATTGTGCCGACTCGTCGAATTGGGGGTCGACGAGGGTGCCGTCCTCGCAGCAGACGACGCGAGCCGGGAACTTGTCCATCATCATAAAATCGTGGGTAGAAATCAGCATTGAGACCCCCGACTTGCGGTTGATTTCGGTGAGCAGGTGCATGATTTCGCTAGAAGTGATCGGGTCGAGGTTGCCCGTTGGTTCGTCCGCCAGTATGAGTTCGGGGGTATTGACCAGAGCGCGAGCGATGCCCACCCGTTGGCGTTCGCCCTCAGACAGCTTGTAGGTCTGGTAGTCCGCCTTATCGGCCACGCCGACAGCGGAGAGCACCTCCATGATGCGGTCGTCGATGAGGTTTTTCTTGCGCCAGCCGATGCTGCGGAGGACGAAAGCGATGTTATCGTATACGTTGCGGTCGTTGAGCAGGCGGAAATTCTGGAAGACGATGCCCAAGCGGCGGCGGAGCATAGGAATCTGACGACGTTTGAGCGAAGAGAGGTCGAAGCCGCACACCTCGCCAGCGCCAGCCTCGAGCGGATTTTCGGCGTAGAGTGCACGCAGCAAAGAAGTTTTGCCCGCGCCGCTTTTGCCGATCAGGTAGACAAACTCACCTTTATTCATTGAGAAGTTGACATGACGCAGCACGACGCCCTCTTCGTGACTGATACTCACGTCCTTGAGCGATATAATTTGATTATTTTCCATATTCATATTTTGTGCAAAAATACAAAAAAAATTGAAATGCAGTCTATTTGCTACGCCAAAAGCCCGGCAGGAAGAGGATGAAGACCGTGAGGCATTCGAGGCGGCCCAGGAGCATCAGTGAGCTGCAGAGCCACTTAGCCGCCGAAGAGAAATGCGCGTAGCTGCCGAAGCCCCCGCACTGGCCCATACCCGGCCCGTAGCTAGTGATGCAGCCGAAGACAGCCCCCAGCGACTCGGTAGCGTTGACCCCGCACACCATGAGGAGCAGCAAGCCCACCAGCAGCGTAATGGCGTAGACGATGAAGATCACCATCACGTTGGTGATCATCTCGTCCGCCACCGGTTTGCCGTTGAGGCGCACCGGGTTGTAGGCATGCGGGTGCAGCTTGTTGACCAGCGTATTGCGCACATTGCGGAAGAGGATAAGCACACGCATCACCTTGATGCCGCCCGTGGTGGAGCCCGCCATACCGCCGCACGCCGACAGCACCAGAAAGAGCAAGAGGATGGGCTGCCACCAGAGGTTGGTGTCGGCCGCCACGCTACCCGTAGTGGTGAGGACGCTGGTAGTTTGGACCACCCCCAGTCGCAGCGCCTCCGACCAAGAGGAGCCCTGATGGCCATGGAGCGAGACCACGACGAACGCCGTTGCGCAGACAAGCAGCAGCACATAGACCCCGAACTGGTCCATTTTGTGGCGGATGCGATCCCATCGGAACGTCAGCAAATTGAAGAGCAAAGCGAAGTTGATGCCCCCCACGAACATAGACGCCGCCAAGATATACTGTTGCAGCGGAGAGAAGCGCGCCACGCTGTCGGAATAGATGGAGAAGCCCCCTGTAGAGATATTGGTGAAGGTAAGGTTGACCGCCTCCCAGAGCGACATACCCGAGCCCCAGAGCAGCAGCACGAAGACCACCGTAAGCAGCACGTAGACCCCCAAAGTCTGTTGCACCATAGAGCGCATGGTTGTCGTAGTCTTCCCCATATTGTCCGCCCCGCTAGCCTCCGCCGTATAGAGGCTATACTTGTTCAAGCCCAAGGAAGGCACCACCGCGAGGACCAGCAAGATGATGCCGAAGCCCCCCAACCACTCCGAGATGCTACGCCAGAAGAGGATGGACGGCGGCAGCAGTTCGACGTCGGCGAAGATGGTAGCCCCCGTAGAGGAGAGGCCCGACATCGACTCGAAGAACGCGTCGGTCAGCGAAGCGCAGCTTCCTGTTGCCAGGAACGGCAGCGAGCCGAAGAGCGACATGACGCACCACACCAGCGTCACGGTGACATACGAGACCCGGTTGTCGACCGCCGACTGACGACGCGGGAGGAGGAGCAGCAGCGCCGTTCCGGTGACGATTGTCAGCAGCGCCGACAGCAGCATAGGCATTGCCGTCCCGTCGTGATAAGCCCAAGCAGGGATGAGGCACGACAGCATCATGACCCCCTCACCCACGAGAGGGATGCCCAGCGGGCGAACAGCCACTTTCCAGTCAGAGAGAGTCATTTTGAATAATCGCTATTTAACGTTAACATTTGCAAAGGGACGAAGAGAACAGACAGAGAGAACAGCCAAGAGCAGGCGGAGTCATCGGCGTTTCCAGTACGCCGGGAGGAAGACGGCAGCCAGAGCGAAAATTTCGAGGCGGCCCGCCAGCATGAGCACCATCATGGTCCATTTCGCCACCGGCAGCAGCCCCACGTAATCGAGGCTAGCCCCCAGATTGTTGATGACCGGCGAAGGGCCCAAGTTGCCCAGATTTGCCGCCGCCATGCAGAACGCGTTCGGGATATCGCTGCCGCAGAGCGTGAGGACGAACGCCCCGATGACCACCAAGAAAAGATAGAGGAAGAGATAGGAGAACACCTTCGACACATAATCCGGAGCCACCACCTTGCCGTTGATTTTGAGGCTGATGACCGCCCGCGGGTGGATCATGCGTACGAAATAGTTGTGGACATGGCGCGAGATGATCATGAGGCGTTTGATTTTCAAGCCCCCACCCGTAGAGCCAGCCGACGCCCCGATGAAAATCAGCAAGAAAGTGATGACCGACACCATGGTAGGCCAGACGTCGGGCGGGGTGGTATAGAAGCCGCAGGTAGAGAGCGTCGACGCCACATGGAAGAGCGAGAAGCGCAGATTCTGGAAGGAGAAATGCCCCTCGGCCAGCGAGAAAGCCACGGTACAGAACAGCGACGCCAAGAGGAAGAGTGAGAGATAGCGCGGGAACTCCTCGTCGCCCCTGAGGCCCCGCCAGCGGAAGGTGAAGAGATAGAACAGCAGAGCCAAGTTGACCCCCGAGAGGAACATGAAGCAAGTCACCACCCACTGAGAGAACGAAGAGAAGCCCGCCAGCCCATCCGCGTGGGTCATGAAGCCCCCGGTGGAGAGAGTGGACAGCGCGGTGCAGAACGAATCGACGAAGCCGTTGCCGTCGGCGTAGAGCAGGAGGAACAGTGCCAGGGTGAGGCCCGAATAGACCGTCCACATCAGCAGCACGTTGCGTTTCATGTGCGGATGGAGGCGGCGTTGGAGGGTACCCGAGAACTCCGCCTCATAGAGACGCGCGCTACCCTCGTTGAGGCGGCGCAGCAGAGCCACCACGAGGAGGATGAAGCCCAAGCCCCCCACCCACTGGGAAGAGCTTCGCCACACCAGCAGCCCCTGCGGCAAGGAATCCAAGCGGACGAGGACCGAAGAGCCCGTGGTGGTGAAACCCGAGAACGACTCGAACGCCGCGTCGGTGAACGACGAGACGCTGCTGGTGAAGAGATACGGCAGCGCCCCCATGAGCGGGACGACGATCCAGATGATGGTAGTGATCCAGAAGCTCTCCTTCTCGTGCAGTTCGTTGGAGCAGTTCGCCCCGACGAAATTGCGCAGGAAGACCCCCAGCATGAAGATCACCAAGCCCGAGAGGATGAGGCCGTACTGGGAGCCGTCGCCGAAGTAGACCGACACGGCGATAGCCACGACCATTGTTGCCGCCTGGATGAGGAGCAGCACGCCCAGCAAGCGCGCCACCAAGCGGAAGTTGAAGCGGCGCAGCTGTTGACGAGACTGAGGGAAGATGGGGCGGATGTTGAGCACGGTGAGAGCAGATTTGGAACGGAACTATAGCAGATTCAGATTAAGCGATGAAACGAATAAGAGCGGCGGAGCGGCAGGCACTTCAGGCGACAGGAGCCAGGGGGGTGCGAGCAAGCGAGGCAGGCTGTCAATCGAACAATTTGGCCACCCTATCCATGGCATGAGGCAAGGCGAACACCACCACCTTATCCTTTTCCTGGAGCTGGGTGTCGCGAGTTGGCAGGAGCGTTTCGCGGCCGCGGATGATGCCGCCGATGGTTGCTTTGCCCTCGGGCAGGTGGAGATCGCCGATAGGGACGCGAGTAGCCGTAGCGTGGCGGCCGACGACGAATTCGATCAATTCCGCGTTGGTGCCGCTGAGCCACTTGCTGCTGACCGCGTCGCCCTTGACGATGAAGCGTGCGATATAGCTAGCGGTGATCAGTTTTTTGTTGATGATGGTATCGATGCCGATATCCTGGGAGATGTTGATGAAGCCCGTATTTTCGACCAGAGCGATAGTTTTCCTGATACCGAAGCGGCGAGCGTGGAGGCAAGTCAGCACATTAGTTTCGGACGAATCCGTCACCGCGATGAAGGCATCGTTGTTGGAGAGCCCCTCCTCTTTGAGCAGTTCGATATCGGTTGCGTCGCCGTTGATGATGAGGGTTTTGGAGAGCACAGCGCTGAGGTCCTCGCAGCGTTTGCGGTTGTTTTCGACGAGGGTGATCCGTTTGTCGTCTTCGAGGGTCAGCGCCGCGTATCGGCCGATGCGGCCGCCCCCTGCGATCATGACGTTGCGGATTTCGAAATCCGAGCCCCCCGCCAGTTTTTTGACCGTATCGATTTGGTTAGCCTTGGAGATGATGTAAGCCATGTCGCCCGACTGGAAAACCGTATCGGCGTGAGGGATGATTGTCTCGCCGCTGCGGAGGATAGCCACGATGCGCACCTGGAGGGTAGAGTAGATCTGGCTGAGTTCCTTGACCGACTTGCCCGAGACGAGGGAGAGCGGTTCGAGGCGGATGAGGTACATAGTAAGGAGGCCGCCGCTGAAGTCGAAGAATTCGGTAGCGACGGTATGGTTGAGGAGGTTGGTGATTTCCTTAGCCGCGATACGTTCGGGGCAGACCAGTTCGTCGATGCCCAAGTCGCGGAACATTTCGCGGTGTTTAGGAGAGAGCAGTTCGGCGTTGGTGATGCGAGCCACGGTTTTTTTCGCCTTCAGTTTTTTGGCGAGGATGCAAGTCACCAAGTTGATAGGTTCGTCGTGGAGGACGGAGAGGAAGAGGTCGCAATCCTGGACGTTAGCGTCGAGGAGCACCTTAGGGGAAGTAGAGTCGCCGGCGATGGTGAGGAGGTCAGTTTCCTTTTCGAGGCGGCTGAGGAGGTCGGAGTGGGGGTCGACGACGGTGATGTTGTAATCGAGTTGAGAGAGCGACTTGGCCAGGTAGAACCCCACCTCGCCGTCGCCAGCGATAATGATGTTCATCGGATGGTATATTTTTTATGGCGTCTAACCTGGTTATTAGGCTGGTCGAGGAGCGGTTCGAGGAGGTCGACATCGATATGGACGATCATGGCCATGCTGATGCCAGAGATTTCGACGGCGAAGTTACCGTCGTCGCAGTCGCTGACGAGCATGCCTTCGCGGCCGGCGAAGGTGCCGGAGGAGATGCGTACCCGTTCGCCCCGTTTCAGCTGTTCGATATTGCGCACCTGGACTTCGACTTCGGCGGCGAGGAAATCTTTGAGCATTTGGATTTCGTTATCCGGGACGACGGCGATTTCGCCCTGGAAGGAGACGACATGGGAGACGCCGTTGATGGCGCGGACGGTGGAGAGTTGCAGTTTGGTGATGCGAGCGAAGGTATAGGACTTGATCAGCGGAGATTCGACCCATTTTTTGCGGTCGCTCCAGTTGTGGAGTTCCCTACGGATAGGGAGATACGATTCGATGCCCGCCGCGCGGAGATTTTGGTCGACTTTTTTCTCGGCGCGGGGGTTAGTATATAATGCTACCCATTGAGGTACAGAAGTTAACATCGATATTTAAATTAATACTATTCCAAAAAGAAATTGCAAAAATACAAAAAAGTTGGGAATAACGATCAAATAACGAAGAGGAGAAAGCGAGAGAGCGACAAAGCCAGAGGCACACAGCGATAGCGACGGGAGCGCGAAGGGAGCCAGCCAAGGCGGCAGCGCCCGAAGAAGCCCAGCAAGCCGAGCGGAACGCGGCGGAAGGAGAAAGCACGGACCGCAGCAGACAGATGGAAAAGCGAAAAACAATTGCAAGATACGAGTTACGAGTTACGAGTTTGTATTTTTTTGTGAGGCGAGGGAAAAAGAAATGCCCGCACATGGCGTGCGGGCATTGACCCCAAACAACACAGAAGCAATATATTAGGGAAAGCATAGTAAGAGAAGTTAGCGAACAGGTTCGTTGTTGATGACGCGGCGGACAAATTCGACTTTGGCCATACAGTCGGGGCAGGTGACGTAGTTGATGTTGGAAGTGTCGGGGCGGCGTCCGACGGGAGTTTTGCGGTGGCCGAAGCTGTTGACTCCCCCCTCGATAGGCGCTCCACAGAGGGTGTGGCTGCACGGGTTGACGGAGAAATCGCAGATGCAGATTTTGTCGCCTTCGTCGTCGTGACGGAGGGTAAGGACCATGGTGTTGTAACGGATCTTAGGCATGATGTAATAAGTTAAAGGTTAGCGTTGATTTTCTCGTTGAGAGCTTCGAGGACGAAGCGGATATATTCAGTGTACTCGTCGGCAGAGGTGAGGTAGACCCTTTTGTCCGGGGCAACGGCGAAGGAATGGTATCTATCGTCGGTGAAGGGAGAAGTGGCCAGGTAATCGGAGTAGATGGAATCGGCGGCCATGTGCGCTATCTCCTTGGAAGGCAGATAGTCGGAATGCGAACGAGTGACGGAAGAGTTCAATTCGAGTATTTTCATAGGCGTTGGGGGCATAAGTTAAAATAATTAACAAAAACGACAGACCTAAAAGAGTCTGATATAAGTCCGTAGTAAATCTTACGATAAGCATAAAGAGAATTAGAAGCTTCATTTAACAAATCCCGCCTCAAGGCGAGGCGGGATCAAAGCGTACAGCTTAGAGGTTGAAGCTGCCGAGGTAGAGCGAGGAACTGCAGTCGTCCTTATTGGGGGCAGATAAGCCCTGAGCATTACCAGCGCGGCGCATGCAGAAATAGACCTCGATGGAGTCGGACACCCAAGCAGTGGGGAGAGAATAGGAAGCCTGACGGGTGGAGCGGTCGGCAGCGTCGGTGACGACGATGGCCTGTTTCTTGACCGAGTTGTAGGCGATGAACATTGCCTTGTCGGTTTCGAGGGCGTTGCCGATGCCCGAGTTGTCGGTCCAAGAGAAGGAGAGGTCGGTACCCTGCACCTGAGCGGTAGTGTTGTAGGGATTGTCGAGCGTACCCTTGGAGACCAACAGCTTGGAGAAGTTGAGGGCAAAGGCCGGGAAGATGCCGGTGATACCCTCGGCAAAATTCAAGCGGGTGAATGCGTTGAGCCAAGTTTCGCCCTGGTTGCCGGCATTCTTCATACCGATGCGGGTGAAGTTGCCCGTGACGCTGGCGAAAGACACCAGCAGTTTGAACTTGGCACGCGTCTGCTGCTGCAGGACGGTGTTAGGGTTTTTGATTTTCTTTTGGTAGAGGGAAGCGATCCAGCTACCGCCGCGGCCCTTGCGGCCCACGGCATTACCGAACTTCTGGGTGAAGTTGAAAGAACCTTGTTGAATAGCCATAGGATTAAGTTTTAAAGGGTTAATAGTTGATAAATCAGTTGTTTTGCCTTATGGGAGAGGACTTTTTTGTGGATGGTCAGAAGAGGATGTTGGCAGCTTGCGCGGTGCCTACGCCGGTAAGGATAAGGCCTATGAGATAGGCGACCACTTTGAGACAGATGACCCACCAGGGGTCGGCGATGTCCACTTTGGCGTCGGGGTTGGCGGCGATGCGTCGGATTTCCTCTTCGGAGAGTTTAGGTAATTTGACTTTCATGGCTTGAAGAATTTTGATGCAAAGATACTGTGAAAAAATGGAAAATACTGAAAAAGAAACGCATATACTTAGAAAGGTATATGCGTTAGCGAGGGGGTATATATAGTATTAGGGGATGGAGGTTTTCGCATATTCGTAACTTTTGAAACAATTTTCGTAAATGTCCCTGTAAATGGGGTCATCTTCGAGCCGTTTGCTGTGTTTTTTCATGATCCGAGAGACGTTGGACTGGTTGGTGTGGAGCATGCGTGCGATTTGCTGCTGGCTCAGGTGTTCGATCCAGTAGAGGATTTGGATGACGGCCGATTTGAGGCGGACGTTGTTCGGGGCGTGGCTATTGAGTTGCGCCAGAACGAACGGGATGTTGGCGCGAGCCATGCGGTGCGGGATAGGGTTTTTCATGGTGGATAAGTGTTAGGATTAGCGAATGGTTTTCCCCGGCTTGGGGTGTGAATTGTTTTGCAAAATTAGGGAAATGAAGGCTGAAAAGGCGGTTGGTGGGACAAAAACGCAGACACACCGCTGAGGATGAGCAGTTTGGGCAATTATTCATGAAATAGCGTTGCGGCGAGATCGTAACTCGTAACTCGTAACATGCAAATGCAAGCGACATGAAAGAAAGTTTCTTTTTATTAATTAAATAATATATAAATA
The DNA here is from genome assembly GCA_902793295.1 of uncultured Bacteroidota bacterium. GTDB lineage: Bacteria > Bacteroidota > Bacteroidia > Bacteroidales > P3 > Colimorpha. The sequence continues at coordinate 53,010 of CADBDA010000004.1, read as the reverse complement.
CCTTATATATAAAAAATTAAGGGCAAAAACTTATGCAAGATACGAGATACGAGTTACGAGTTTTTGCAGCATCAAGTTTTGATGAAACAGATGAGGCACTGCACTTTACGGCGGAAAGCGGCATTGGACTTGAAATAGAAATCGGCTGCTGTGAGGTCACGTCGCAGGGTTTTAGTGGAGATGTTGAGTAGCGCGGCGGAAGGCCCTTGAAGGTAGCCAAAATCGCGTAGGATGTAGGCAATCAGCTGCCTCTGCGCGGTAGTGACAGGCGTTTGCTGGGGATTGCAGTGGCAGAACTGTTTGATTTTTAGCCAGACGGTAGACTGGTCGGGACTGATGTTGCCCCTTTTTTAGTGGAAGTCAGAAGATTTTCCATGGTATGAGATGATTAATAAAAATTGCAAAAAAAAGACAATAGGGACACGATGCTGATATATTGACATTCAGCATCTTGTTGTAAAAAAAATAACAAAGAGAACAATCAAAGAGCCAGATGCAGCACAAGCGAGAGAGCCGCATGGAGACACCTTTTGGACAGGGACGCAACGAGCACGTTCCAGCCGAAAGAGGGAGGAGCAGATTATGAATGGATAGGTAACAGGCGGGGTAAGCGCAGACCGCTAAGAAGGAGCATTGCCGACGGTTTGTAGCAGAGGGACTCCCCTACTGACCATCTGGAAGCTATTTGTAGACAATGATGGCCACCAAGAAGACGATAATGGCAACAGCTATGATGAAGGAGACAAGTAGCGGAGTGTTGGAGTGTTTTTCTTGTAGTTGTCTTTCCAGGTTTTTAATTTGTTGTTGAGCAGACGAAAGGCTGCGGACGGCATCGGTGTTTTGAGAAGACACCTTATTGAGGTTATTCTGAAGCTGGCGGTTCGTTTCCTGCATTTTATTGAGTTGAGAAGCGAAATCTTTCGCCTGTTTGATGCCCGCTACGGACTGTTCTTTGAGTTGGTTTTGCAGTTTGAGCATAGCGTCGGCCTGTCGTTTCTGCGCCTCGTCGTAAGTTTTGGTTATCAGCGTCAGTTTTTCCTGCAGTTCCTTGTTTTGTTTCTGACCCGCTTCCAGCTGTTGCTGGTATTGTCGTTTGATTTTTTCGGTAAGAGCCGCTTGGGAACGAGATTTTTTTTCGTTGGTTTGTTCCACGAGGTCTTTGAAGAACTGACCGAGGATAGAGGGAGTGCTAACATTGCGGTCGGCCACCTTGCAGGCCAGCGGGCTATCGACATCGTGACCGATGGCCGTGATGGTAGGAGTGGCCATATTCAAGAGGGGCATTGCCATTTCGGGCTTGTCGAACACCTCGAGACCACTTCCGCCCCCTCGGACGACGCACACGACGTCGAAACCCATTTGGTCGATTTCGTTTATTTGCTGAGCGAAGCCAGCGACGTCGGAGAACGGTTTGCGGAACTCTTTGAAATCGATGCGACCCGAAGCCGCCTGGATGCCCGCCTGGAAATCCTTATCGGTCACCGAGTTTTCGGCATAAAGCAGCGCCACCCGAGGTTTTCGTTCGTCGCTGTAGAGGATGGATTCCAGCAGGCTATCGACAGGTTTGCTACCGACGGCCGCTTTTTTCTGGAGCAGCTGGAGGCGATGCATCTCCTCATCGGAGATGACGTTGACCTGCTTACCCACCAGCGAAGAGACGCGGAGCAGGAGTTCGATTTTCCCGTCGTAGTCGTTGATAGTTTTGGAGATGGTGCCCGATAATTGGACCACATCGTTTTGGTTGAGCTGGTTACGGATGCCGGTAGGCACCATAGCTTTCAGCTTGGAGTTGTCGAATTGCGATTTGATTTCGTCGTACCACCAGATGCCGCCGTTGTAAGCATGGGAGCCAACCATGTTGTACACCCCCTCGATGACGACGGGGATGTTGGAGGTTTTGAGGTGTTCCTTGACGATATTGAGGATATCGGATGGAGAATAGACGGTCGGAGAATCGGGCATGGAGGTACAGTTTTATTCGAGGGGAAAAGGATTACAAGAAAGCAACACAAATAGAAAGCGACAGACAACGCTATAGATCTTCGCCGTTGGCTCTGTTGAGCTCGTTGTCGTAGTATAACAAGATGCGATATACGCCATAATTTGAATCTAACATGAACCAAACGGATTTATGTCCACATTTCATTTCCAAATATTTGAATGCTAATGCAATATCTAGGATTCGAATCTGTTCCTCATCCATATTTTGCAATTGTTCTTCCGTGTATGTTTCAAGTATTTGTTGTAATGCCCAATCGAAGAGCCCTGTAGTATCCAATTCCGATTCTGAGGCTTGATAATAAGAAGCCTCGAATCTTTTATTATCCACATTCAATTCATAGGAGAGGTCGACATCGCTGGCGATTCCGAAGTCACCCACAAAATCAGAAGGCACATACTTGCCGTTATTCTTGAATTGATTACAAAGTGTGTTGAACCGGATTTTGGCATCAGATTCCGACATACCGATATTTTCGATGACCATAATACGATACACCTTGTTGTTGTTAGTGACGACCGAGAGCTGAACATTATGGCCGTTAAACTCACCTTCAAGATGATCGGAAGAGGCTTTATAGGTGAAGCCCTTAGCTTTGAGTTTCTGGATCATTGCTGTTTTTGATCCATCGACAGGGATACCCAGGAATTTTGTGACGTTTTTTTGAGCTGATGCGGCAAACGCAATCATAATTGCGAAACAGAATACAATAATACGTTTCATAGTTTATTTTTTTTTGTGGTTTGCAAAAAAGGTCTTACAGAAGATTACATCTCATCCAGACCCAGTTCTTTCAGATATTTGTTCAGTTCTTTTCTCGATTTATCGATATCTTCGTTGATTTGCATCAAACGCTTGTGATTGGCCTCCAAATCCACCTGCACCTCTTCCTGCGCCAGGCTTACATAGCGGGTGATGTTGAGGTTGTAGTCGTTGTCGCGAATCTCCTTGAGGCTTACCTTGCGGCTGAAGCGATCCTCGTCCGTGCGGTTGATGTAGGCGTTCACAATCTTGTCTATGTGCTCGTCGGTAATCTTGTTTTGCTTCTTGTCTTTCTCGAAGCATTCGGCGGCGTTGATGAAGAGCACGTCGTCCGTCTTGCGGCATTTTTTCAGCACAATGATGCAGACGGGGATACCTGTGGAATAGAAGAGGTTCGCGGGCAAGCCGATGATGCAGTCGATATTGTCGTCGTGTATCAGTTTCTCGCGGATTCTGGCTTCAGCGCCACCGCGAAACAGCACGCCGTGAGGCAAGATGATGGCCATCGTACCACTGTCGTTGAGGTATTTGAAACCGTGGAGGAGGAAGGCGAAGTCAGCAGCACCCTTGGGTGCCACTCCGTAGTCGCTGAAGCGTGGGTCTTTGGAGGCCTCGTCGTCGGGGTCCCATTTGAGGCTGAAGGGCGGATTGGCCACCACGGCGTCGAAAGATACCGGTTTTGCTGGGTTGATGTCGCGCAGCTTCGGCCAGTCGTTGGTGAGGGTGTCGCCGTGAAAGATTTCGAACTGCGTGTCGTGCAAACCGTGCAGCAGCATATTCATTCGTGCCAGGTTGAAGGTGGTGATGTTCTTCTCCTGTCCGTAAATTTTGCCTATCTTGCCGCCGTTGGCTGCCATTTGTCGGTTGACGTTGAGCAGCAACGAGCCCGAGCCGCAGGCGAAGTCCAACACCGAGGCCAATTCGCTTTTGGTACCCGTAGCCGGATTTTGGCAGTCGAGGGTGACGATACACGACAGGATGGTGCTGACCTGCTGTGGGGTGTAGAATTCGCCAGCTTTCTTACCGCTTCCGGCTGCGAACTGTCCGATGAGGTACTCGTAGGCGTCGCCCAATATGTCGCCCTTGCCGTCGAATGGCAGCAGTTTTTCTTCCAGTTTCATGATGATGTTGCAAATCATCTTGTTTTGAGCAGTGAGATCTTTGCCCAGTTTCTCGCTTTCGAGGTTGATTTCAGAGAAGAGTCCTTTGAACGATTTGCCGAACGACTCCTCTTCGATGTGCTTAAAACTATCCTTCAGCTGGGAGATTGTTTCAGGATCCTGAGTACGAGCCATTTCGTAGATGTTGCTCCACAGGTATTGCGGCTTGATGACATAGTGTTTGCTCTTGCGCATCATATCCTCGAAGTCGGCGATGTCGTTTTCATTTTTCCTGTACCATTGTGTTAGCGAGACACCTATGGGCAGGTCGCTGCCAAGTTCTCTGCGAGCCTGTTCTTCGTATTGAGCGCTGATGTAGCGGAAGAAAAGCATCGAAAGCATATAGTCGCGGAATTCGTCTGCTGACATTGAGCCGCGCAGAATGTCGGCCACTCCCCAAAGGGCGCTAAAGAGTTTGTCTTTCTCTTGTTTTGTCATCGTTGTTTTGGTAGTGTTTTCCATTGTTCTATTTGTTTTTGGTTTATGTTTATTGTTCTTTCAGTTTCTTTTTGGCAATAGCCTTCTCGCTACGGAAGTCGTTCAGGTCGGGAAGCACAAACTGGTATTTCTTCACGAGGTGGTTGAAGATGGCGGTGGCCAGTTCCTTGTTGTCTTCGTTCATCAAGGAGGGTGTGAACATCGACCCTTGGTGCGTGAGCACATTCACCACGCGGGCGTAGAACTCTATGAGGTCATCCTTGCTGAAGGCCGTCTGGTCGTAGGTCTCACCCTTGTAAGTAATACCCTCGAGGATGATTGACATATCGCGATGGCCGAAGAACTCCCTGATTTTTTCCATCACGCTACGCAGGACAGTGAAGTGGTAGGTGTAGAGGTTGCCTTTTTCGATAGCTTTGCCCACCTCGCTCATCATAGCCACATTGTAGTAGAAGGGAGAGTTGTCGTCCATACTTTTCAGCACCAAGAAGTCGTTCTGCTTGTTGCGGCTCAGGTAGAAACGCCCCAGCCTTCTGTCGGCATTGAGTCCGTGAAGCATCGTGTGGAAGAAGAGCGAGTGGTGAGACGAGACGATGAATTTGATGCGGTGGAAGTCCGTCTTGCCCGCCTTTGCCGCCTCCACTTCGGCACGCAGCTGACTCCTTATGGCGCTGTAGAGCTGTTGGGCAAAGGCGATGACGTTGTTGTCGTCGAGCGACGACATCGGGTCGTCGATGTAGATGTATTCTATGTTCTTGTAGGCGTCGTTGCCTCCCAGCACCTGGTCGATGATGCAGCGGAAGAAGCACCATACGAAGATCCGTTCCTCTCCGCGCGAGATTTTGATGTTCTCCACCTTGTCGTCGATGGTTTGCATCACGCCGTTGAGTTTCTGCCGTATCTGGATGTTCTTGCTGAACACCACATAGTCGGGCACCTCCTCGTTGTCCTTGTCGTAGTGGAATTCGAAGTCGATGTCGGTGAACACACTCATATACTTGTGCAGCTGATCGCTGAAGTTGTATCCCGCCAGACCTTTGATCAAGGCCGATTCCTTGTTGATGAGCAGATGTCGGTTAGTATTGTTCTCGAGGTCATTGTCCCAGGTGAAGAGGTCTTCGGTGTAGGCGTTGTAGTAGAGCGTGTGCTGTGGGTCGTCCTCCTTGCGGCCATAGTGGGCGAAGTCGTAGGAGAGACGCGTCTTGCCTGTGCCGTTGTAGGCAAAGAGCAGGGCACAGTTGGTGAAGGGAGCGTTGATGTTGTAGTCCTTGCTATCTTCGCTGACAGGATTGAACACCTCGCGCAGTTTTTCGATGATGATTTTGTTGCTTGCCATATTCCTATCTTATTTGACCGGTTGAGGGAACAGTTGCTGCATCAGCCCTTTCTTGTAGTTCTTCAGGTTTTCGAGTTTGTTTGATTCGGAAGAGATAAGGTTGTCAAACTCGGAAAGGAAGGATGCGATTGTTTGTTGTTCGGATGGAATTGGCATTTTAACGACAAGGTTAAAAAAGTCCCTTGTAGGAACATTTAGCAATCCATGATTTCTTGCGCCTTCTTGTGCAATGGACATTATTTCTTTGTCGAATATCCCTGCGTCAAAATATTGTTCCCAAAATCCAATTGCATTAGAATCTTTGCATCTAAAGCAAATGTACAATGTAGACACAACACCTTTATCATACAATTTAAGAGGTTTAATAGCTCCTACAGGTTTCCCTTGTGAACTACTCTTATTATAAGCAAAATCCCCTTTATGCAATAAGTAGTATCCTGTTACATCAGATGCCGAAACCGATTTCTTAAAAAAATCCAACTGGCTAATAAGTCCATATTGAGCGGAAATTGTCAAGACATTTTTATTGTTTTCTGAATTTTTCTCTGAACGACGTGAGAAAACATCAGACATCTTCTTCTCTTCCCATTCCCCTTCGAACTCAGGGAAGCGGAGTTTCGGGGTGGTTTCGCCATCCTGGGGGAAGAGTTGCTGCATCAGGCCTTTCTTCTTTTCCTTCAACGCTTCCACTTTCTGCCCTTGCGACGCTATCAGATTGTCCATCTCTGTCAGACAAGAGGCGATTTTCTGTTGCTCGGCAAAAGATGGGAATTCAAAAGCCAACCCTAAGATATCTTTGCCATAGAGATTTGCCAAAGCTCCATTCCCTCCTTGCTTTAGTAGGTTTATGCTGTTTTTATATTTTGCTGTTTGTACTAGGTACTTTGTTATTGGTGATGTACTTCTGTATATTCCACAAAAAGCGCCAACTGTAACAATCCCACTATAATCACCAGCATACCATGACGATTTTCCAATCAGATTACTGCTGCCGTTAGCAAGACATATTGCAATATCCCCTTTGCGAAGTAGTTGCTCTTTAGAGGGTGACTTTGTGACAAATTGAAGATTGTTCTTACAGTCTATATGAGCATCTTGAATAATGTTATTGGATCGGATTACCAGAGTAGAAGATGCATTAGAGGTTACTTCTTTTTTGTTGTAAGATAAACCCCTAACAAATGAACCTACTTCCCCCAATTTCTTCTCTTTCCATTCCCCTTCAAATCCTGGGAATCTAAGACGCGGTGTATTGTTGTCGCTACTCATATCTATACTGGTTTTGTTTATTCTTTAACGTATGCGTTCATTCCCTCGATGTCGCTGCCGCCGGTCATCAGCTTAAAGATTGGTGCCAGACGGACAAGCAGGCCTTCTTTGGCGGCTTTGCGTTGCTTCCAGCCATCTATGTGGTTGAGGAGGTCGCGCAGTGCCTCTTCGTCCAAGCGGCGCAGCTTTACGGTTTCGATGACGAACTGTTCCAGCGCAGCCTGATCGATACCGTATTCGGTGGCAAGGTCGGCAATCTGACCGTTGAGGCGTTTGTCCTTGAAGGCTTGGTAGCGCTGACGGATTTCGTCTTCGGTGAGGCCGCTGCCCTGGTGTATCTCCTCCTTGATGAAGGCTTCGAGTAGGTCGCGTTCGTTCATCAGATTCACGCTACCAGCAAGGATTTCCAGCAGCTGCTCCTTGGTGATCTTCACCTTCTCGTGATGGGTACTGGTGTAGCGCGCCAGCAGGTGCATAATATAGTCGTAGTCGACCAATGCCGAGCTGAAGAGCGAGAGTTCGAAATCGGGTTCGTCACCTTCGGGAGTGCGCGGGCCTCTGGCGCCGGTATCGGTGGGACGCCCGCGGCGGGCAAGGTCGAGGTAGGCGGTTCGGAACGACTGCAATGTGTCGTCTGTCATCGCCCCTTCGATGGTGTCCTTCAACTCCTCGGGAAGTTCGACATACTGATCCAACTTGAGCGAGAGGCGCTGCACATCCTTGAAGGCTTCGATGAACTTATTGGTATTCTCGCCCTGCGGGATGTTGACCACCTCGTCCGGTCGGCATTTGAGGCCCATACCGTTCATCACCGTCTCCAGATTGGAGATGGCCTTTTGGTATTTCTCCACCACCTTTTCGGCAGGTTCCACCAGCCAGTATTCCTTGCTCTTCTCGGGGTCGTAGCCGCTGAAACGCACCATTGCGTCGTCCAACGCACTCCGCAGGTCGCGATAGCAGATGATGTTGCCGTAGGGCTTGGTGCCGTCGAGGATGCGGTTGGTGCGGCTGAAGGCCTGTATCAACCCGTGCCACTTGAGGTCTTTGTCGACATAGAGGGTGTTGAGGAACTTGCTGTCGAAGCCCGTGAGCATCATGTCGACCACAATGACGATGTCCAACTTCTTGGCGTGCGGATAGTCCTTGTTGGGATATTTCTGGTCCTTGATGCGCTGCTGTATGTCGGCATAGTACTCGTCGAAGAGGTCGACGGAGAAGTTGGTGCCGAACTGCTGGTTGTAGCGGTCGATGATGGTCTTCAGCGCTTTGTTGTTCTCGTCGGGGTGCTTCTGGTTGTCGGCCTCCTCCTGTGGAAGGTCTTCGTCGCTGCTGCTGCGCGCGGGAGGTGTGAAGACGGCCGTGATGTTGAGCGGTTCATAGTCGGGGTCGGCCATGCGGCGACGCTGCTGCTCCTCGTAGAAGAGTTCGCAATAGCGGCTAGCATCGGGGATGGAGGGAGTGGCCAACAGTGCGTTGAAGCGACGGTGGGCGGTGAGTTTGTCGTGGTTGTCGAGGATATGGTTGACGATCTGGTTTTTGGTCAGCGGTTTGGCTGTAGCCTTATTGGAGGAGGGTTTATTGTCGTAGTATTCCACCTTGAAGCTAAGGACGTTGTTGTCGCGGATGGCGTGGGTGATGGTGTATTCGTGCAACGCCTCCTGGAAGACATCCTTGGTGGTGATGTACTGCGCCTGTTGACCGTCGACACGCACATAGTGGCTGTTCTCCTCGAAGATGGGCGTTCCCGTGAAGCCGAAGAGCTGTGCGAGGGGGAAGAAAGCCCGGATAGCCTTATGGTTGTCGCCGAACTGCGAGCGGTGGCATTCGTCGAAGATGAAGACGATGCGTTTATTTTTGAGGCGCTCTAGGCGTTGGTAGTATTTGTTCTTGTTGGAGGTGTCGAGGGCTTTGCCCAGCTTTTGGATGGTGGTGACGATGACCTTGTCGGCATAGTCGTCGCTCTCGAGGCGGGCAACAAGGGCTCCCGTGTTGGCGTTGCGCTCCACGCAGCCCTCCTGAAACTTGTTGAACTCCTCGCGTGTCTGCTTGTCGAGGTCCTTGCGGTCGACCACAAAAACGCACTTCTCGATGTCCTTATTGTCTTTCAAGAGCGTGGAAGCCTTGAAGCTGGTGAGTGTTTTGCCGCTGCCGGTGGTGTGCCAGATGAAGCCGTTGCCGCTGTTTTCGTGCACGCGGTTGACGATGCTCTTGACGGCATAGATCTGATAGGGACGCATGACGAGGATTTTGCGTTCCGTTTCGACAAGCACCATATAGCGGCTGATGAGTTCGCCGAGAGCCACTTTGGTGAGCATCAGGTCGGAGAATTTATAGAGGCCGGCAACGATATTGTTCTTTTCGTCGGCAGCGTGGTAGACAGGCAGGTAACAGTTGGTTTCGTCGAAGTGGAAATGCTCGTCGTTGTTGTTGGCGAAGTACATGGTATCGCTGGTGCCATTGCTGACAATGAAGAGCTGCATAAAGCACATGAGGGAGTTGAGGTAGCCGTTGCCGCGCTCCTGCTTGTAGGCAACGATCTGCTCCACCGCTTTGAGAGGCGACACGCTGTGCCGCTTGAGCTCTATCTGCACCAAGGGGAGACCGTTGACGAGGATGATTACGTCGTAGCGCTGGCGGCTGTTGGCGGTGTTGATGGAGAGCTGATTGACCACCTCATATTCATTCTTGCACCAATCGCGCAAGTTGACGAGGCTGTAGTCGAAGGAAGTGCCGTCGTTGCGGACGAATGTTTGTCTTTCTCGCAAGTGCTTAGAAACCGTAAAGACATCGGAGGAGATATTTTCGTCAAGCAACTTACGGAACTCGTCGTCGGAAAGCGACACGAAATTGAGGCGTTCAAACTTCTCGCGGAAATTGCGCTCGAGCGAATCGAGATTGCGGATGTCGGGACGATAGGTGTACTTTAATTCTTGCAATTTCTCAAGAAACTGCTGTTCCAGTTGAGCTTCAGTTTGTACCATTGTTTTTCTATGTTTTTTCGGTTTGGTTTCGGCTGCAAAATTACCATCGTGGAGTGCAGTTTTATTGCACTCGCGCATAATGGTTGCACGCCGACACCACATGGCGGGCGATTTCCTGTCTGAGAGAAGCAGGCTCAAGCACCTCAATATCACCTCCGAAGGAGAGAATTTCGGAGACCAGTTCGGGGTTCAGCCTCATAGGGAATGATATGGTTACCGATTGGGGATCTTTATCCATGATTTTTTGTTTTTCGCTGAAGGGTTTGGTTTCGACATAAGGGTAACGAGCAGCATCAATTTTGAGGACGACCCGTTCGACTTTGGCAGAGGAGGTAATGGTGACACCAATGGTGTCGGAGAAGAGCGAATCGACAGCGACACCCGACGGACGGAAAGGAGCCTTCCAAATATCGACTGTCAGGATGCGGTCGAGGGCGTAGGAAGCAATATTCTTGTATTTGTCGGGAGAGGCGATGAGGTACCATCGGCTATTGTACTGCTTGAGGCAATAGGGATGGACGTTGATATTCCTAGGTGAGTTGCTTTTGAACGACCTGTAGCGGAGGGTAACCGGATGGCGGTTGATGATGCACTCGAGGAGGATGTTGAAATTGCCCATGCCAGCGAGTGCGTTGTTGTTTTCGAAGATGACGCAGGAGGAAGTATCGGCGAGCGGGCGACCAGCGACGAGCTGCTGGAGGCTCATGAACATCCACTGCATCAGCGGCGTGGAGGACTCGGGGTCGTCGCACAGGGGGCGAAGAATCTCGACGGTTTCGTGGAGCACCGACTTTTCGCGATTGGAGAGGTCGGATACAATGTCGAGATTGAAGGAGGTGTCGGCATAGCGGTAGTAGTGCCGTTTTTTGAGATCGTCGTCGAATTCGACATTGTAGGGGGCGAACTGGAGGAGCCGGATGTCGTTGTGGACGGAGCGTTTGCTGACGCTTTTGCCGTAGACGGACAAAGTTTCCTTCTGGCAGCATTCGGTAAGGGCATTGATGTCGTAGAGACGCGAGGTATCCTTGAAGCAAGCGTTCAGAATCTGATAGCGTAACAACTGGTCTTTGTTCAGCGGCATGGGAGTAGGCGTTTAGTTCCAGAATTGGTTAGAGTCGTTGAAGCCCCATTGGGCATGGGTGTCGAAATGTTCGTTGAAATCACCGTGGTTTGGGTCTTTGGAGCAGGACGCCAGGAGGAGCGATGTGAGCAGGAACAAAGAAGCCCTGCCGACACGCGCAATAGCCGTGTGCAGCAGGGCCGATGGGGTTGCTGAAAAAAGAGGTTTATGATTTAATTTGCCCGCCTGCGAATGGGGGGGGGGGGTGAAAATCAACACATTATGAAGTTTTGAATACATAATAGCGGGTTGCTTGGGTTGGAGGATGTTGTTTTTTATATATTGTTTTTGGGATTGCAAATATACGAAGAATTTTTGAAACTGGCGATTTTGGCGGGAAGTATCGGAATAGGTGGCACAAAGACAGCGCTTTTGGTGGCGGTGAGCGTAGGCGCTGCAGCTTGTCGGACAGGCCGGATTCGGCACCCTGTGAGGGCCAGAAAACAAAGCATTTTTTGGGGAAATGAGCAACCGACTGGAAACGAAACGGATGGGCGGTTTTTTGTCCCATGGAGGGCGGATTGCATTTTTTTGAGGATAATTTTGCAAGCGTAATCCAGACAGAGAATTACTAACCCCAAAACATATCAAAACTATGGAAACAGTGGATTTTATCTACACAGAATTGGACAACATGTCCGTAGCGTTGAAGACACAGGAGCAGCTGAACCTGACCATGCTGCACGGAAAGGCGCTGGTGAACAAAGAATCGCGCCACATGACTTTCATCCAGAACAGCCCACGCGGGCCGAGGAGCAGCGAGGTATGCAGGACCGACCACGGAAGGGTGGTTCGCCGACCCGATGGGAAATACACGCTGACGATACGCTTTGACGGCGAGGAGAAATACCTTGGAGAGACGCTGATGGCGGAACTGCGCAATGTGGTAAGGATGGTGAAAGCAGATGCGCAGCTGGTAAAGAAACACGTGGCCGAATAACGGAACAGACAGAACCCATTCAAAAAAAATGTTTAATAACTAACTGCTAAATTTTAACTATCATGAAAGTAACTGTAAGAATCACTGAGATTTTGCCGCTTGAGAGCGGAGTAACGCAAGAGGGTCGTGACTGGACGCGACGGACATTTGCCGGACAGACGGTAGGTTTGGACGACATGATATTGGCTTTTGAGGTATCGTCGTCCACACAGCTGGAGACGCTGGAGGCGATGGAAGTAGGCCAACGGTGTGAGGTGACCTTCTATCTGAGCAGCCGCCGACACAACGACGGGAAACGGACGCGATACTTCACCTCGCTACGAGCGACAGACATTGTGAAACTATAAGAGGGAGGATGTGGAACATGAGATTCAGCATCTTTGAAAGTGCGAAAGCACAAAGGGGTGCAGAATGCACCTACGAGAAATTTCTGGAGGTGAGCAGCTCGAAAGAGCTGCTTGCCACTTGTAAGGATATAGCAGCGGCGACGGACGACGAGGAGCGCGCGAATCTGAAGAAGCGGCTGCCCGTGATCACATGGCAAGCCTACTTTGCAGGGCGCAGGGTGGCGAAGGAGGCAGAACCCAGCGGACTGTTCATGCTGGACTTGGACCACGTGGAGCGACCGTTTGAGGTCTACTCGAAGCAGATAGCCAGTCGGATCAAGGAGCTGGGGATTGTGTTTGTGGGAATGACCGCCAGCCAACACGGGCTGCGGATAGTGGCGAAATGCCTGCCGACGCTGAACAGCATAGAAGCCTGCCAGCGATGGTTGGCCGGGAACCTGAAGGTGGAATACGACGGAGTGTGCAAGGACTGGGCCCGCTGCAGCTTTGTGGTGCACGAGAGCTACACCTACTATATGGACGCCCAAGCCATCTGGCAAGAAGAGGCGGCAGTAGGGACACAGTATGCAGGCGGCAAGAACCCCGTGCAGGAGAACGCGGAGATGGCGGCGATGACCGACGAAACAGCCACGCAGCCAGAAGCCGCTTCGGACGACGACCCAAAATCCGTGGACCAAAGGGAAGGGCTGTTTGGCGGACAGACGGAATACAAGGGCTTGCCGCTAAAGGAGATAGCGCAGGAATGGCTGGAGCAGACAGGCGGGATGCCCGAGAAAGGCGAACGCAACGCGCGACTGTACAAACTGGCGACCAGAATACGCTTCATCACCGACTTCAACGCACAGACGATGCTACGTGTGATGCCCACCTGCGGGTTGAGCGAGACGGAGCGGAAGGGAATCATCCATAGCGCGCTGGGGCTGCGGATGAGTTCGTCGATGCCCAGAGACCTGGAGTCGGTGATAGACAACATGCTAAAACGCAAGGAGCTGGCAGGTGACGTGAGCCCAGAGGAGATTCCGGAGGTGATAACAGACACGAACGAGCTGCCCCCCTTTCCGCCGGTGATACGCCAATATGTGGATACGGCACCCACTGACTTCAAGGCGGCGGTGGCCCTATGCCAGTTGCCGATACTGGGTGCACTGGGCAGCCGACTGCGGGCACAATATCTGGACGGGAAGCTGCATTCGCCCTCGTTTCTGGTTTCGCTGGAGGCACCACAGGCCAGCGGCAAGAGCTTTATGCGAACGCTGGTACAGGAAGAGCTGGCCCAGATGCTGGAACACGACGAGATGCAGCGAGAGAAGGAACGAGAATATGACGCCAAGGTGAAAGAGCTGAAGCTGCTGAACACCAAGGTGAACAAGACGAACAAAGACGAGGTGCTGGGAGCGAAGCCGAAGACGCTGATACGCTTTGTGCCGGCGACGATGTCGATAACGAAGATGCTGATGCGCATGTATGACGCCCAAGGGCTGCACCTGTTCGCCTTTGCGGAAGAGGTGGACACGGTGACGAAAGCCTTCAAGCGCGGATTTTCGAGTTACAGCGACCTGTTGCGTGTGGGATTCGACAACGGGCTGTTCGGACAGGACTACGCATCGGAGAACTCGTTCAGCGGCATCATACCGATATACTACAACATGCTTTGCAGCGGAACACCGAAAGCCATGCGCCGTTTCTATCCCGACGTGGAAGACGGCCTGGTGAGCAGGGTCTGCTTTGTGACGCTGCCCGACCAATTCGGTCGGCCGATGCCCGAGTGGAAAGAGATGACAAAGGCGCAACGGCAGACGGTGGATCTGGGGCTGGTGCGACTGAACGAGGTGACATTGCGTGGGGACGAGGTGTGTCCGGAATATGAGATGAAGATGGACTGGCTGAACGAAGAGCTGAAGAAATGGCTGGTGGCGCAACAACAGGAAGCGGTGCGGTCGAACGACAGGACGCGCGACATCTTCTGCCGCCGGTCGGCGGTGGTGGGATTCCGGGCAGGCATGCTGGCATGGTTTCTGTGGGGAGAGAAGAACACACCGATGATCAAACGGAACGTGATAAAGTTTTCGACATGGATAGCTAACAGCATGCTGAACCAGCACCTGTTGCGATTTGAAGTGCAGGGAACTGGGAGCAACACCAATCCCTACGAAAAAGTGCTTGTGACGCTGAAAGAGGAATTTACGAGAGACGAACTGATTGCCGCCATGGAGAGCAGCGGCGTGAGCGTGAGGCCGTCGATGCTGATATACCGATGGAAGCTGGCGAACCTGATAGAGGTGCTGGAGAACGACCCGACAGACGGACGGATGAAAGGGACGCGATTCAGAAAGATAAAGAACTAGTTAATCATTAATTTGTTATTATATTGTTTTCGGGAAGCCGTCGGGAGACGGCTTTTTTTTGAAAAGTCGTAACTCGTAACTTGCAAATGTTTTCGACTTTTTGATTCTTTTGAAAAAGTCGTAACTCGTAACTCGTAACATGCAAATGTTTTCGACTTTTCGATTTCGATAGGCGTATGTTTGAGTGGGGCAATGGAACAGCGATCGGGAGCAGACATAAGGAATGGGAGGAGGACGAGAGCAGAAGAAGAATGAGCGTGTGCCAAAATAAAAAAGGGGAAATGGCGTTGTAGGAGATGTAGCCATAAAAAGTGCTACAAACAGCATAGAAAACCATAAGAAAAAAAAACTGACTGATATGGACACCATCGAATTACTGAAGCAACACCGTAGCATACGCCGTTTCACCTCGCAGCCCATAGAGAAGGCGAAGATGGAGCGCATACTTGAATGCGGTATGCGCGCCTCCAACACTGGCAACATGCAGATATACAGCATCATCGTCACTCAAGACAAGGAAAACCTTGCAGAGCTGTCAAAGCTGCATTTCGGACAGGGTAGCAGCGCAACGGCATTTCTCACCATTTGTGTAGATGTAAACCGCTACCACCACTGGTGCCGGCTGCGTGGATGCGACGAGCCTTATGACAACTTCTTGTGGCTGATGTCTGGCACCGTGGACGCATCGCTTGCCGCTCAGAACATATGTGTTGCTGCCGAAGCCGAAGGTCTGGGCTTCTGTTATCTGGGCACCGTCATGTACAACACCAAAGCCATTGCCGAACAGCTGCAACTGCCCCAAGGGGTGGTTCCCGTAGTGACTCTGTGTATGGGCTATCCTGACGAGACGCCACAACTGAGCGAGCGACTGCCGCTGGAGGGAGTGGTGCACGAGGAGCATTACCATCGCTACAGCGATGATGACATCGAACGCATACACAAAGTACGTGAGGAGTTTCCTTTCAATCAGGAGATGGTTCGACAGAACAAGACGGACAACCTCTGTCAGATTTTCACACAAATCCGGTATCCGAAAAAAGACAATGTTGCCATATCGAAAGCGTTGCTCGAATTTGTGGAGCAGGCGGGCATGATGCACAACGAATGAAAGCGCGACCGAGACGAGGCGCGACACAAAAAAGAAAGGACTCACGGCAGCAAGCAGTGAGTCCTTTAATTTTTTCAGAGTGTTCGGTCCCCTTTTTCGGGGGGGGAAGGGAGGAGCCTACTGGACGTCGCGGGCATCGAGCGGCTGGGCGAGGAGGCCGACGAACTTGCCGGTATTGTCGAACTCCATGCGGGTGTACTTGAGGGTGTGGCCCGGAGCCTTCTGGCTGACGACGACATAGGTGTAGGGTTTGGGTTTCTTGCCGTCGGCGCCACGATACTTGGCGTCGAATTCGTAGACGACCATCTTCTCGACCTTGAATTTCTCGCCCTTGAATTTCTCGTTCAGGTACTTGAGGATGGCGCTGGTGTAGCGTTCCTTGGCGAGGACCTTGCCAGTTTTGACGAGCTTCTCGGTGGACATGCTATAGACCGCCTCGAAGCGATTCTTCTGGTTGTTGGTGTAGTAGGCGACGCACTCGTCATTGTCGCGTTCGTACCAATCGGGGCCGGCGCTGAGACGGGTGGCGGGGTAGCGCTTGTTGAAGTTGGCAGCGATAGCCTCGGAGGGGGCGAAGGCTTCGACCTCTTCGACATCCTCGACCGGTTTGGGGCGGCGTTTGTTGGACTTTTTGGTTTTGGAGGTCTCCTCGTCGGAGGTGACGTCCTCGGGGTTGGAGTGGGCGTAGTAGTCCTTCTTGACCACATCGGGGTCGGGCGCGGTGGAGCGCTGGAGCTTGCCGCGGGTGTCGAAGATGAGTTCGCAGTCGGTGGAACCGAGGCCCTTCTTGATGATGACCATGCGATAGTAGTTGTCGCCGCTCATTTCCTCGACATATTCGGTGGAGCGGATGCGGTAGCCGGGGTAGTTGTTGACGAAATAGGTATTCATCATGGTGGGGCACTCGGAGAGGTCGACGGGGAAGGAGCTGTACTGCCAGTCGCCATTGGCGGTGAAGTAGCAGCGGCCGTTCTGGCCATCGGTAACAAACTCGGCAATGTATTGGCCAGGAGCCTGGTACCAGGTTTTGACCTTGTAGGACTCGTAAGTTTTCTCAAGGGCGAGGAGGACCGACTTGGGGACATCGGTCTCTTTCACTTTGGTTTGAGCCAAGCCGATGAGGGGGAGGCTCAACAATGCTACAAGAAGGAACTTTTTCATTTCTGTATCATTTAAAATTTGTAGGGAGTAACGCCGAAATGTTAAAATTATTGTTCCCCTTAGCGAAACAAAACATCTTTTCGGTCGGGGCTGATGGAGACGGCCATGATGCGGACGCCGGTGCGGGACTCGATATCGTGCAAATAGTCAGTGAGTTGGACAGGCAGTTCGTCGAATTTGGCAGCGGAAGCGAGGGAGCATTTCCAGCCCGAAAAAACTTTCAGTTTGGGTTTGATTTCGACCTCGTTGAACTCGAAGGGGATTTCGTCGGTTTCGCGGTCATTGATGATATAGTCGGTACACATCTTGATTTCGTCGAAGTCGTTCATGACGTCCGGTTTGGTGACGATGAGGTCGGTGACGCCATTGAGCATGCAAGCGTAGCGGAGCGCCGGGATGTCGATCCAGCCGCAGCGGCGGGAGCGACCGGTGGTGGCGCCATACTCGTGGCCCAGTTCGCAGAGACGGCGACCGGTGGCGTCGAACAGTTCGGTAGGGAACGGGCCGGCGCCGACGCGGGTGCAGTAGGCCTTGGTGATGCCCATGACGCGACCGATGGCAGAGGGAGCCACGCCCAGACCCGAGCAGACGCCCGCGGTGATGGTGGAGGAGGAGGTGACGAAGGGGTAGCTGCCGAAGTCGATGTCGAGCATGGAACCCTGGGCCCCCTCGGCGAGCACCCGTTTGCCCTCGGAGAGGCAGCGGTTGATGAAGTATTCGCTGTTGATGAGTTTGAACTTGCGGAGGATTTCGAGCGATTCCATCCAGCGCACCTCGTATTCGTCGAGCGACATGTCGTTGATGCGGAAAGCGTCGATGTCGAAATTGAGGGTACGCGCCAGCTGGATGTGCTGGTACTTGAGGAGCTGGTATTTTTCGCGGAAGTCGAATTCGAGGATGTCGCCGACGCGGATGCCGGTGCGGGCGATTTTGTCGGTATAGGCGGGGCCGATGCCCTTGAGGGTGGAGCCGATTTTGGCGTTACCCTTGGCCTGTTCGTTGGCGGCGTCGAGCAAGCGGTGGGAAGGGAGGATGAGGTGGGCCTTCTTGGAGATGTAGAGATTGTCGGTAGGTTCGACCCCTTTTTGGCGGAGGGCGTCGACCTCGTCGCTGAAGATGGCCGGTTCGATCAGCACACCGTTGCCGATGATGTTGAGTTTTTGTTTGTGAAATATTCCCGAAGGGATGATGTGCAGGACATGCTTGATGCCGTTGAACTCGAGGGTGTGACCCGCGTTGGGGCCACCCTGGAAGCGGGCTATGACATCGTAATCGGGGGTCAGGACGTCGACGATCTTGCCTTTACCCTCGTCGCCCCATTGCAATCCTAGCAAAACATCTACTTTACTCATTGTCTATAGATTTTAATATTATATTCATTCATAACTAATTACACGCAAAAGCAGCATAACTTTTGCCTTGTAAAAACGTCACGAAGATACACAAAAAAAAGGAAATGGCGAAATGATTTTTTCACGCGTCGCGATGTTGTTTGAACCATTCGACGAAATCGGGGAAGTCGTCGAGAGGGCGGAAGCCCGCCTTGAAGGGTTCGGGAGGGATGGCGCAGGTGTCGAGATAGCCCACGAGGGTGGCGCAGTCGAACTCGCCGATGAGCGCCTCGAGGGTGACGTAGACCCCGACGAGCTGGTCGTCGTCGCTGACCGGGTCGGGCAGCGCCACGCGGACCCCCAAGATGTCGGGTTCCTCTTCGCTTTCGAGCTGCATGAAGAACATCTTTTTGGTTTCGAAGCGGTACTTGTCGAAAGTCACCTTGAGGTCGGTGCCCTTAGGCTGTTTGAAGGGCACCACCTCCCACCAGTCGAAATCGGGCGCATTGTCGGTGAGGTCGATCACGTAGCGGAAGAGGTCGGTATCGCCCTCGGCCGAGAAGGTGAGGGTGCGGCCCGAGGGCGTAGGATCGCCAATTTCGAAGGTAAGCCCCTCGCAATAGTCGTCGAGGTTCCGCTGGAGGTCGTCGAGGAGCTGCTGCTGTTCGGCGTCGGTCAGATCGTTGAGCATGGTGAGACGCTCGTTGTTGTCGGCAAACCACTGCCAGAAACGGTTGAAATCGTGCATAAGATATGAATGTTTTGTAGTTTAGAAATCCATTAATAACAAAGACAGGAAGGCTAGACGAAGATGGCCTCGCACTCCAAGGAGACGCCGAAACGGGAGCGGACGTCGTCGGCGATGCGATCGGCCAGCGCCCGCACCTCGCTGCCGTTGCAGCCCCCGCGGTTGACGAGCACCAGCGCCTGTTTTTCGTAGACCCCCACGCGCCCCTGGTCGCGGCCCTTCCAGCCGCACTGTTCGATGAGCCAGCCCGCCGCCAGCTTGGTATGCCGGGCGTCGACCGGGAAGGAGACCAAGGAAGGATAGTCGTGGAGCAGCTGTTGCGCCTGAGAGAGCGGCACCACGGGATTTTTGAAGAAGCTGCCCGCGCTGCCGATCACCTTGGGGTCGGGCAATTTGGAATCGCGCATGGAGGAGACCGCAGCAGCCACCTCGGCCGCCGAAGGGGAGTCGTTGCCCCCCGCCGCCAATGCCGCCGCCAGCGCCTTGTAGGAAAGCAGCGGACGGAAGGCCGACTCGAGGCGGAAGACCACCCGATCGATGAGGTAGCGGTTTTTCAGGTCGCCCTTGAAGCGCGACCAGCGGTAGGCGAAGCCACATTCGGAGGCATCGAACCAACGCTCGAGGCCCGTAGCGATGTCGAAGGCATGGACCCGATGGATCACATCCTTGGCCTCGCGACCGTAGGCCCCCACATTCTGGACCGGCGCCGCCCCCACGCAACCCGGGATGGCCACCATATTCTCCAGCCCATGCCAACCGAAGGCGATGCAATAGCGCACAAAGTCGTCCCATTTTTCGCCCGCCTGCGCTTCGACGAAGCAAAAGCCGTCGCGCTGATCGAGCAGGCGGATGCCCCTGTTGGCAGGATGCACCACCAGCCCCTGATAGTCGCCCGTGAAGACCACATTGCTGCCGCCCCCCAAGACGAAGAAAGGCATCTGCGAAAGCAGTTGCGAACGCAGGAGCGACCGGTAGTCGTCGACCGAATGGAGGACCGCGAAGCGACGGGCGAGCGCATCGATGCCGAAGGTGTTGAAAGGCAGCAGGGAGACCTGCTCCTGGAGCTGGAAGCCCTGCGGCACGCGGAGCGCGATATTGGCGTTGGAATAGTCGCTGGAGCCCGTGACATCGGCCACCACGCGGAGGAACGGCGGCAAGGAGACCTGGTCCGCGCTTTCGGCCCCTTCGATTTCGAGCAGGCAATGGTCGAGCGCCGGAGAGACGAAGCGGTCCAATTCGAAGCACTGGTCGCGGTAGCTGAAGACGATGCGCTGCTTGTGGACGGTGCCCCGCTGCGGGTCGCGTTCGGCGAGCAGCCGGGTGTAGCGCGCCTCGTCGATCTCCTCCTCGTGTTCGAAGGAGCGGTCGTAGGCGATGCGGCGTTTGGCCGTGTAGAAGAAGCGCGGCCTGTCGTCAGGCAGCACACCGCAGCGGCGGCGCACCCGACGGACGCTGCCATCGTCGGAGAGCAGATAGGTCTGCAGGATGTCGGAGACCACAGGTTGGGGCAGTTCGCCCACCAGATCGACCAGGTATTTGCGTTCTATCTCTATCTGATGCTTGGATTCCATGAGGAAGAAGATGTTTTTATTTTTTGAGGGAGGAAAAATCGGTTTCGCCAGGAAGCGGTAGAAGAAAAGGGGGAAAAATCAGTTTTGAATGAGGCGGGAGGGAGGCGGACGGTCAGCTGTCGGCCTTAGGGCTCGCCTCGCGGCGCGGTTTGCGGACCGGCGGCACATAGCCATCGTGGAACACCCGTCGGTTGGTGACCAGC
Organism: uncultured Bacteroidota bacterium; assembly: GCA_902793295.1. Classification (GTDB taxonomy): domain Bacteria; phylum Bacteroidota; class Bacteroidia; order Bacteroidales; family P3; genus Colimorpha. The sequence continues at coordinate 32,191 of CADBDA010000004.1, read as the reverse complement.
AGGACCGCCGAGAGGGCAGCCCCCAGGAAGTCGCACACCGGTGCCGACAGCCAGACCCCCAAGACCCCGTCGGCCATGTCGCCCGAAGCCTCGAACATCAGATTGGGCACGACGAGCACGAAGGGGATGAGGAAGATGACCTGCCGGGAGAGGCTGGTGACGATGGCGATCCACGGTTTGTCGATAGACTGGAACAGCTGGGAATTGACGATGGTGAAGGCGATGAGCATGGCGAACATCATGAGGTAGCGGAGGGCGACGACCCCCATGTCGAGGATGACCGGGTCGTCGTTGAAGCAAGCGATGATGGCCCGCGGGAAGAGCAGCGACACCGACATGCCCACGAAGCCGATGACGAGGCACACCTGGAGGGTGAGCACATAGACCTCGCGCAGCCGATGGTTGTGGCCCGCGCCGTAGTTGTAGCCCGCGATGGGCTGCATACCCTGGCAGACGCCCAGGAACATCATGACCACAAGGCCCGCCACCGAGTTGACCACACCGTAGGTAGCCATCGCGTTGTCGCCCCCATAGCGGGTCAGCTGGAAATTGATGACCGCCACCACCGCAAAGGCCGCAAAATTCATGAGGAACGGGCTGATGCCGATGGCCAGGATGTTGCGGAAGATGTAGAGTTTGGGCGCCCACGCATGGGCACGGAAGCGGATGAACGACGACGGCTGGACGAAATGAAAGACAGCCACCAGGGACGACACCCCCATGGAGATGGTGGTTCCCCAAGCGGCACCCTGCACGCCCCCATGCATGACGACGATGAAGATATAGTCGAGCAGAATGTTGAGCAGCGCCCCACCCACCATGATCCACATGGACTTGATGGGGTAGCCCGAAGCGCGGATGAGGCCCACGAGATTGAAGGTGAGGGTGACCAGGAACATGCCCGGGAGGACGATATCCATATAGTTGCACGCCGTAGAGATGGCCTCGGGCGAAGCCCCTTCGGCGAAGAGCGTGAGGATGGGGCGCATCCAGATATAGCCCGCGGTGACGAAGAGGAAGCCGAAGAAGAAGGTAAGCAACACGCTGTTGCCCAAAATCTTCTCGGCCCAGCGGACATCCTTGCGGCCCAAGACGATGCTCATGCGCGCCGAGGAGCCCGCCCCCACGAGGGAGCCGAAGGCATGGATGATGTTCATCACCGGGAAGGTGATGGCCAGCGCGGCCAGGTAGAGCGCGCCGTATTCCAAATCGCTCTTGCCCAAGAAGACCCGGTCGACGATATTGTAGACAGAGGTCACCACCTGGCTGGCCACCGCCGGGAGCGCGTACTGCCAGAGGAGACGACGGATGGACTTGGTTTCGAGTTCTTTGGTTTTATCTATTGTTGACATACACTACTTTTTGATAAGCAATTTGGAGGAGACCCCCAGCGAGGAGACCAGACGCACCACCGCGCAGCCCGAAGGCAACGCAGCCAGACTGAGCGACAGGCGGCCCGACGACAGGGGAGCCGAGCAGACCAAGCGCCCGTCGGCAGAAAGCACTTCGACACGCGCGCCGGCATCGTCGAGCACAGCGGAAGGCAGCAGCACCACCAAGCGGTCGGCCGCAGGATTGGGGAAGACGGAGAAGTCCAGCAGCGGCACATCGGAGAGCGCCACCTGGGCCGGCAGGGAGAGGCGGACGACAGCATGAGCCGAGTCGGACAAGCAATGGCGGCGCGCCACCTGGAGCACCCGGTAGGAGCCCGTATCGGCGTAGTGGTGAATCACCTCGGCATCGGCCGAAGAGAGCGTGTCGCCGTCGCCGAAGGACCACAGCAGCGAAGCGGCATGGTCGGCCCGGCTGGAGAAGCGCACCACGGTAGGGGAAAGCGTGTCGAAGACGAACGCCGCCTGCGGATTGGGACGCAACCATTGGGAGAGGTTGTCGTAGACCACCTGGGCGACGACGGCGCGGATGGCGGCAGCCACTTCGGGCGGCAGCTCCCCGTCGTAGGAGATGAGCAGCGGGTCGCGGTGGAACAGCGAGACATAGAACGCGCAAGCCGCAGCATAGGAGCCCGCCAGCGAGGGGTGGCTCCCGTCGGACTGATAGAGACCGATGGCCGGATGCTGCTGACGGAGCGCCCGCCACACCCGGCCCACGGGGCAGAGCGAAGCATCGTTGGCGGCAGCCATATAGGTGTAGCGCAGGCAGAGCATGCTGTCCATACCCTCGTAGGTTCCCAGCACAGGAAAATACTGTGCATTTTGCTGGTCGCCGTTCTGGCGCCCCCAAGTCATGTAGAACATCGGTTCGGCGCAAGGGTTGGCCGCGTAGATGGAATCGACCAGGCGAGCCGCGAAGGGGAACACCTCGTTTTCGACCTGCTGTTGGGGGAACGACGGATACTGGCTCTGTTCCTGGAGCACCACAGCGTCCCACCCACCCTGGCGGATGAGCGACATGGAGGCGTTGGTGCAATGCTGCTGGAAGGTGCAGCCCCCCGGGGTGTTGCTGGCAAAGACCAGCACGTCGCCCATGCTGGCGGCGACGTCGACGACCAATTGCGGCAGGTTGTTGACCTGGGTGTAGCTGTTGCCCACGAAGAGCACCCGACGCGACTGCTGGGCAGCCGCGGGAGCCACACACGACACCCCAAGGAGCAGGAGGCAGCAAAGCCCACGGAGAAGCGCAGCCAGAGACGTTTTCATTTCTTGATATGATTTTGGAGCGCCATGAAGGCATTGTAGGCCACCAGGCCGTTGGCCAGTTCGATGGAACGTTCGTCGACGAGGAGCGTAGGGCGGTGCAAGTTGCCGAAAGGCGTTCCCGGTTCGTGGATGCCGATGCGGAAATAGCACGCCGGAATCTTCTGGGCGAAGAAGGCGAAATCCTCGGCCGTCATGCGCATGTCGAGCCATTCCACCTTGTCGGCCCCGAGGAAGGCGCACGCGTTGTCGTGGACCTGCTGGGTGCATTCGTCGTCGTTGACCACATAGGGGTAGCCATAGTCGATGAAGAGGTCGCACTCGCCCCCCATGCTTTCGGCGATACCCTCGGAGATTTTGCGGATTTTATCGTGAGCCTCGAGGCGCCACTTTTCGTCGAAGGTGCGGATGATGCCCTCCATTTTGACCTCGTCGGGGATGATGTTGGTGCGGCCGCTGCCGATGAACTTGCCGAAGCTGAGGGTGGTCGGCATCATAGGCGAAGCGTTGCGCGACACCACCTGTTGGAGCGCCACCACGATATGGCTGGCGATGAGGATGGGGTCGACGCTGAGATGAGGAGTGGCCCCGTGGCCCCCCCTACCCTTGACGGTCCAGTAGAGTTCGTCGGTGGACGCCATGTATTTGCCCTTGCGCATGCCCACGCGGCCGCAATCCATTTCGGGGAGGCAGTGGAAGGCATAAATCTCGTTCGGCATGAGGTCGTTGAAGAGGCCGTCGTCCATCATCATGCGAGCGCCACCCGGGTACATCTCCTCGGACGGTTCGAAGATGAACATGATGGAGCCCTGCAGCTGCTGTTGCAGTTCGCACAGGATCTTGGCGGCCCCCAGCAAGGAGCTGGTATGCATGTCGTGACCGCAGGCGTGCATGACGCCCGGGTTTTCGGAGGCGAAGGGCAGGCCCGTCTGTTCCTGGAGCGGAAGGGCGTCGTAGTCGCTGCGGAGCGCGACGCAATAGCTATCGGGGTCGATGGCGCCGCGGAGGATGGCCATGCAGCCCGTTTTGCCGATGCCGGTGTGCGGATGGAGGCCCATTTCGCGCAGGCGGTCGGCGACGAAGGCCATGGTGCCGAATTCCTGTTGGGACAATTCAGGATGGCGGTGCAGCCAGCGGCGCCACTCAATGACCTGCGGATTGATGCGGTGCGCAATCTCTTTTATCTTATCAATCATTTGCATACTGGTTTAAAACAGGGTTGGCATAAAGTTGGAGGAAGATATCGGTGACCTTGTCGCGGGCCGCCGTAGAAGGACCTTTGAGCATGGAATGTTCGGAGTAGGCGATGAAATGTTCCATGTCGTCGGTGGAGTAATAATCGACGTACTTGGCGGAATCGGAGAGGAGGTCGGCAGCCACATAGTTGGTCTTATGCAGCTTGTAGTTTTTGTGGATGCGACGGTCGATGATTTCGGCGAGCGCCGAGAAGCGTTCGTTTTTGACCAGGGAAGCGCAATGGGCGATTTCGTCGGGTTGGATCGGTTGGCAGATGCTGAGGTGGATGTTCCCCTTCTGCTGCGAGATGCCGATCATGATGCTGAGGATGTCCTCGTTGGCCGACTTCTCGTAGAGCAAGCCCATCATGGCGGTGTATTCGGAGAGCGACTTCATGAGGTCGCACGGTTCGTACTCGTAGCTGATGGCCACCGGGACGATCTGGAGGCGGTTGAAATCGGCCTCGAAATCGCCGGTGCCCGCCATGGAGAACATTTTGAGGAGGCCCTGGTCGGTGCGGTCGTTGCCATCCTTGGTGCGGCCGTTGCGCTGGGCGATCCAGACGGAGCTGTTCTTGTGGAAGAGCACATGGTGGATATAGTTGGAGAGGAACACCGAATTGTTGTAGAAATCGCGGCGCGAGCCGTCGCGGATGATGGTGAACATCTTGTTGAGGCGGAAGAGGTCGATGATCATATCGTTCTTCATCAGGTTGTTGCCGAAACCGATTTCGGGGGTTTGGAAGCCGTTGGAGATCAAGGCCACATCCATCAGACCCGCGTCGAGGGTGATGTCGCGATGGTTGGAGACGAAGAGGTAGGCTTTGCCCTTCTGGAGGTAGTCGAGACCGCTATAGGTGAAGGAGGAGGCGCTGCGCTGCACGATCTGGTAGATGAGGGGGCGCATGATCATGTACTGCAGCTCGTCGCAGCTGGTGATGCACTCCATCATGGCGGTGAAGCTGTCGACATCCACCTTGGGGTTCATGGTTTTCACCAGGCGGGAGAACATAGGGTTGTGGGCCAAGCGCATGATGGCCGCCGGCACCTCTTTGTCGGTATAGGGTTCTATGCTGGAAAAATCAAATTCTGACATGATAGTTTTGTCTATGGTTTGTTATCGATTCTGACATGGGGCCGCAGGCGGCGGCGGACGATGGGGAGGGAGCGGAAGTCACTTCACATTGCCGTCCACCTTGAGCCGGTAGGCTTTCTCTTTGAGGAGGCCATGATAGAAAGCCATCACGGTGACCTCGGAGTCCTTGCTGACGGCGAAGGGGCCCGAATAGCGCTGGAACTTGCCGTCGCCGGTGTGGTAATAGAGATGGGTGCCCTCCACCTCCCAGTCGAGGGTGGCCAGGAGGGAGCCGTCGGGCTGACGGGCCACCGACAACCAAGGCTGGAAGGATCCCGATCCGATGGTGTAGGCATTGGCAGCCAAGCGGATGCGGTGGCGAGCCACCTTGGAGCGGAACCAAGGCCACTGGCGCGATTCCTTGGGTGACCACAGCACCTCGGCCATTGCGCACAAGCGCGGCAGCAACATGTATTCCGCCATTTCGGGCGTGTTGATGTATTCGGTCCACAGATTGGCCTGTCCGCCGAGGATGTGGTTGCGCTGGGCAGCGGAGAGCCCCGCCGGCGAGGGGTCGAACTGGTAGACCTTGTGGAGGGTCAGCAGCGAATTGGGCATTGCCGGCGGCTGGAAATCGGGATTGGCCTGATAGAAATTGAGGTAGCAGAAATCGAGAGGCGACATGATGACGTCGTTGCCCCTGCGGGCCGCCGCCACCCCCCCTTGGGAGCCCCTCCACGACATGACGGTGGCACTCTTTGAGACGCCCCCGTCGAGGATTTCGTCCCAGCCGATGATATTTTTGCCTTTGGGTTTGAGGTATTTCTCCATTTCGACGACCATCCAGCCCTGGAGCTCCTCCTCGTTTTTGAGGCCCAACTGCCTGATGCGCTGCTGACAGCGCGGGCAGCGCCGCCAATTGTCCTTGACCGCCTCATCGCCGCCGATATGGATGTAGCTGGAGGGGAACAGCGGGATGATTTCGTCCATCACATCCTTGAGGAACAGGAGGACGCTGTCGTTGCCGCCACAGAGGATGGCCCGCGGCGGCCAGTAGGGGCCGAACTGGACGGTGTAGGTCGTGTCGTCGTTGGCGCAGGCGAAGGAAGGATAGGCCTCGAGGACGGCACAGCAATGGCCCGGTATTTCGATTTCGGGGATGACCTCGATGTTGCGTTCGGCGGCATAGGCCACAATTTCCTCCACCTCGTCCTTGGTGTAGTAGCCGCCATTGGTACGCGGTTCGCCAGGTTTGGCCGGATCGGCTTCGCCCCAAGGCTGGTTGTCGCGGTCGACGCGCCACGAGCCGATATCGTTGAGTTGCGGATACTTGGAGATTTCGATGCGCCAGCCGTGGTCGTCGGTCAGGTGCCAATGGAACTTGTTCAGCTTGTAGCTGGCCATGAGGTCCAGATGCTTCTTGATTTGCGAGACGCCGAAGAAATGGCGTGAGACATCGAAATGGCTACCGCGCCACTGGTAGGCCGGGAAGTCCTTGATTTTGCAGGCGGGGAGCACGATGCGGCTGTAGCGCACCTCGGCGATGTCTTCGGGCAGCATCTGCATGAAGGTCTGGAAGCCGTAGAAGAGCCCCTTTTCGGTATTGGCCGACACGCGGACGTAGTCCTTGTTGATTTCGAGGTTGTAGCCCTCCTCGCCGAGCGAGGTGTCCAAGTCCTCGTTGAGGATGAACTGCAGGCAGTTGGACTCCGGTGTGCCCACCAGCACAGGGTTGAAGTGCCACTGGCGCAGCACGCGTGAGATGTATTTGATAGAGGCGTCGTTCTGACCGATATTGCCCACATAGCAGGTGGTCTTGGTGGTCAAAGCGAAGCTGCCCTTTCCGTCGGTCATTTCCACCGGTTCGGGAATGATGGCATAACTTTCGACGACAACTTTCTTGCCGCACGAGACGGCGAGCAGCGTCAGAACCATCAATAAACAAGCACTATAAAGTCGTTTTTGCATTTATTATTATAGAAATATAAAAATGCAAAATTACAAAACTATTTCGAATAAGTGCTTGAAGCAGCCGCTTTTTTATCTTTATTTAACATCAATGGTACAAAACGGTCGGCGGCGGCATACTAATTTAGGCGATTTGCAGTTATTGGGAAGAAATAACAGAATGAAATGAGTAGCACATCATCACTAAAGAAGATTTTTTCGGACTCGGTGGTTTACGGACTGAGTTCGATAGTCGGACGGTTTCTGAACTACCTGCTGGTACCGCTCTACACCTACAAGCTGGTGAGCAGCGGCGAATACGGCATAGTGACCAACATGTATGCCTACACCGCGCTGCTGCTGGTGGTGCTGGTGTTTGGGATGGAGACCACCTTCTTCTACTTCGCCAACCAGCGCAAGGAGCAGCATCTGCGCGTTTTTTCGACAGCCACCTGGATGGTGGGCTTTGTGGCCGCCTGTTTTCTGGGATTGGTATTCCTGTTCATCCAGCCGTTGGCATCGGCGTTGGACTATGCCGACCATCCGGAATACATCAAGATCATGGCATCGGTGGTGGCCATCGACGCCTTCCAGTCGCTGCTTTTCGCCTATCTGCGTTACCAGGGTCGCGCATGGAAATTCGCATCGCTGAAGCTGCTGTTCATCTTTCTCAATATCGGATTGAACCTGTTTGTCTTTCTGGTGGCGCCCCACTGGGCCGAATCCCATCCGGGGTGGATGGGCTGGTACGACACCAGCAAAGAGGTCTACTACATCTTCCTGGTCAACCTGATATGCACCGCCAGCGTGACGCTGGGTTTCCTGCCCGAACTGCGGCATCTGCGGCACGGGGTGGACTTCGGGCTGGTACGCCAGATGCTACGATACACATGGCCCCTGCTGCTGCTCGGACTGGCCGGCATACTGAACCAGGTGGCCGACAAGATATGCTTCCGATTCCTGATGCCCGGAGAGGCCGGCGACAAGCAGCTGGGCATCTACGGCGCGTGTGTCAAGATTGCCATGATTATGGCCATGATCACCCAAGCGTTCCGCTATGCCTATGAGCCCTTTGTGTTCGGAGCCGGCAAAGGCAAAGAAAGCAAGGAGAGCCAAGCGTTGGTGATGAAATATTTCGTGATGTTCACCCTGCTGGCCTTTCTGGCGGTGGTGGCCAACATGGGCCTTTTGCGCCACATCATCAACCCCCAATACTGGGAGGGGCTCAATGTGGTTCCCATCGTGATGATGGCCGAGATATTCATGGGCATCTATTTCAACCTGTCGTTCTGGTACAAGCTCATCGCCAAAACCTGGTGGGGAGCCATATTCTCAGCCACCGGATGCGTAGTGCTGCTGGCCATCAACTTCATCTTCGTTCCCCGCTACGGCTACGTGGCATGCGCCTGGGGCGGTTTCTTCGGCTACGCCGTCTGCATGGTCTTTTCGTACCTGGTGGGTCAACGGCAGAACCCCATCCCCTACCCTGTCAAGACGATAGGCTGCTACTTTGCACTGGCGCTGACGCTCTATGCCGCCATGCAAGAGCTGATGCCCGAGAAGGAATGGGCATCGATAGTGACCGGCAACGCGTTGCTGCTCGTGTATGTGGGCATTGTGGCCTACAACGAGCGCGCTTTGCTGGGAAAGGTAATCAAAAAAGTGAGACGCTAAGTCAGCTGACCCTCTCGCAAAGAGAGTAGGTCAGTCCGTAATTCTGGTTTTCCAACGACTCGCACGAAGTGTTGAGATCATTCAATTCTTCCATATCAAATTCATCGACATTGCCATCGTAGCGATAGCAGCGGCATGTTTTGCCGCACGACACACAAAGCAATGCCACAAGGGAGGAAACGACCAATAATCTCTTCATAATAATCACTTTACAATATCAGTATTCGTATCTTTCAAGAAATCGACCACCGTCCGTTCGTCCAAGCTGTTGTAGCCGTAGGCCGCTTTGACGGACCCCTCATCGACCAGCACCACCTTGGGGAACGACCCCGAAACCATACGGACAAACTGCGAGGAAGGGATGAACATGCGACGGAAATCCAATGCACGCGAACGCTCGTAGAACAAATTGTAGACCTCCATCACCTTGAACTTCGGGAAGACATAAAGCACCTGATCCTGAGGCAGCTGATGGCGTTCGACGATGGTTGAGAGTTTTTCGGAGGTGAGCAGACAAGCCGAACAGGTGGGGCTGAAAAAAGCCACCACATGGCGACCCGACTGGAGACCGGACGCCGAAAGCAGATCGGCATCGGGGTTGTCGACATCGGGTTCGGTCGACTGGAGCGCTTCGTAGAACAGCGGCTCATTGAACGGCTCGTTGTCGCCACTGAAGTACCAGCTGTCGGGCGGATGCAGCGAAAAGACCACCACGAAAGGCGCCACAATCAGCAGCGTGGTGACATACCAACGGCGGTAGAAGCCGAAAGAGGCCAGAAGGCCCACCACCATCATGGCACCCATAGCGATGAAGACCTGCAGATTGATGACATGTAACTTCCAGAACATGAAGCAGAAAGCACCTATCATCATCAGCAGGTAGACAAGCAGCACAAGCCACCAGCGCGGCGACCAACGGTCGTTGGCAAACTTGAAGACAAAGAGCGACAGCGCGACGAGAAGCGCATTCTTGACGATGGACTGGACAGGGTCGAACGGCAGCAGTTCGCCAAAACAATGGCAGCTGTCGGTACGGCCCGAGAGATGGGCAAAAGTAAGGAAGAAAATGAATGCCAGGAGGAAAAGCAGCGTCATCAGCAATGTGAAACGATGATGGCGATGCGAGATAAGGGCGGCGCCCAAAATCATTTCAAGCACCAGCACCAAACGAGCCACATAGGCATTGAGCGCCAGCGGGAAAAGTCCGAAACTGTACACGTACATTTCGAAGGCCTCCATAGAAACGAGCTTGGAGACCGACGAAATGATGAAGACAACACCGATGATGATTTTCAACACCGATGCTGAGATAGCCCAACCCCTGCAAGCGGCAGGAGCGGCGTGTGCATCCATCGGGGACATCATCGGACGATCAGCTATGAGACGGGATGGTGGTCACGTTTTCAGCCTCCAGTTCGGTACAGTCGACCTTCTGAGTGGTGACGACCGGCAGGCCATCCTGGATACGCTCGATGCCCAATTCGAGGATATGCTCGCACTTCATGCCACGGTCGACATTGACGACCACAGTGTCGGGAGCGCCTTCCTTAGTGGTACAGAAGCAATTGCGATTCTTTTTGCAGGCACCGAAAGCCAGCAACAACACCATCACTGCGACAAAAGAAAGAATCTTTTTTGATTTCATGGTCCTAGGATTAATCGTTAACATAGCTTTCGAAGTCAAAATCAGTGCACAAGACCGAGTCGGTCAGGTCGGGATGCAGCACCGGATCCAGGTCGTAGAGCACATAACGGAGCTGGTCGCACGTTCCCTTGTCAATCTTGATGATACGAATGGTCTGACCACCGTAGCCGCCCTCGGTGCTGAGCACGGAGCAACGGCAAGTGCGCTCCTTGGTGCAAGCGCCGAAAGCAAACAGCACAGCTACAGCACCAATGCATAATAATGCCTTTTTCATGGAATGATATATCATTTTAATTTTTCAATTGAAAATGCAAAATTAGCATTTTTTTTCATGTCGGCAAAAAAAAATTCACAACACGCTGCAAATCATAATACCATCGCGCACGCCCAGCATGAGGTTTTCCACTCTGGGGTCGTGTTGCACATATTCATTGAAAGCATGGATGGCAAGGGTGTCGGTATCGTGATGGAGCTCCCTGTCGAGCACTTTTTCATGCCACAACACATTGTCGACCAGCAGCAGCGCCCCTCTCCGCATGCGAGGGACCAGCAGGTCGTAATAGCAGCGGAGGTTACGCTTGTCGGCATCGATGAAGGCAAAGTCGACAACCGCCTCCTCGGAAGGGAACACGGCAGGAATCTGATCTTTGGCATCGCCGATATGCAGCTGGACGCGATCGGCGCAATGGCAGTCGGACAGATGCCGACGGATGGCCCCCTCGTATTCATCGTTCACCTCGAAACTATGGAGCGTGGCATCGGCATCCAAGGAGGAAGCCACACAGCACGTGGAGTAGCCGATATAGGCGCCCACTTCGACCGCACAATGCGGGCGGACGGTCCGACAGAGCAACGACAGCAGCCGTCCCATATAGGGTCCGCAAAGCATCTGGGGCTGGGCGGTGTGCAGATGCGCCCAACGCTCGATGGCCGACAGCGACGCGTCGACAGGAGACGAATGCGATTCCAGATAATCGGAAAGGGTCATAGCGATTGTTCAGATTTACGATTCCGGCAAGACGGCAGCCTATAAAGACCGCAGGATCTCCTCGAGCGCCACCTCGTCCTTGATGAGCACGTCGCGCGCCTTCGACCCGTTGTACGGGCCCACAATGCCGGCAGCCTCCAGCTGGTCGATGATGCGACCGGCGCGGTTGTAGCCCAGCGACAGCTTGCGCTGCAGCAGCGAAGTGCTTCCGAACTGCGAAGCCACCACCAGACGCGCCGCGTCGTTAAAGAACTCATCCTTCGATTTGGCGTCAAATTCCTTGTTCGGCTCGTCGTTCTCGTCCAGATACTCGGGTAGCATAAAGCCCTCGCCTTCGGGATAGCCGCGCTGCTCGCCGATGAAACGAGCCAACCGCTCGATTTCGTTGGTCTCAATCAACGCACACTGGCAGCGGACCAGGTCCTTGCCGGCCAAAGAGATCAGCATATCGCCACGTCCAATCAGCTGGTTGGCGCCGCCGGTGTCGAGGATGGTGCGGGAGTCGATGGCCGAGATGACGCGGAACGCGATACGTGCTGGGAAGTTGGCCTTGATGGCACCGGTAATGATATTGGTGGTAGGACGCTGGGTAGCGATAATCAGATGGATACCCACAGCACGCGCCAACTGTGCCAGTCGGCAGATGGGCAGTTCCACCTCCTTGCCGGCCGTCATGATCAGGTCGGCGAACTCGTCGATTACCAGCACGATGTACGGCAAGTAGCGATGACCATGTTCGGGATTGAGCTGTCGGTTGATGAATTTCGGATTGTATTCCTGAAGATTACGCACCTTGGCGGACTTCAGCAAGTCGTAGCGCTGGTCCATCTCGATACAGAGCGAGTTGAGGGTGCGCACCACTTTTTTGACATCGGTGATGATTGCCTCGTCGGAGTCGGGCAGCTTGGCCAGATAGTGCCGTTCGATGGCATTGTAGAGGGAGAGCTCCACCTTCTTGGGGTCGACCATGACGAATTTCAGCTCGGCGGGGTGCTTCTTGTAGAGCAGAGATGCAATGACGGCATTGAGGCCGACCGACTTACCCGTACCGGTGGCACCAGCCATCAGCAGGTGGGGCATCTTGGCCAAGTCGGTGACAAAGACATCGTTGGAGATGGTCTTACCGAACGCCACAGGCAGCTCCGCCTTCGAATTCTTGAAGGCATCGCTGTTCAGCATGGTCTTCATCGACACAATCTGCGGATTGGTGTTGGGCACCTCGATACCGATGGTGCCTTTGCCGGGAATGGGCGCAATGATACGGATGCCCAGAGCGGCCAACGAAAGCGCTATATCGTTCTCCAGACTCTTGATTTTGGCGATACGGATGCCCGGGGCAGGTTTGATTTCATAGAGCGTCACCGTCGGTCCGGGCGAAGCGGTGATTTCGACGATATCGATACCGTAGTTGCGCAGGGTTTCGACGATGCGGTCCTTGTTGGCCAGCAGTTCGGCGCTGGTCACCTTGACATTTTTCTTCTCCCAGTCTTCGAGGAAGTCGGTGTTGGGCATCTGGAAATCCTTCAAATCCAGCTTGGGGTCGTAGGGTTCGTCGATGCCATAGTGGACACGGTAGTCGTCGGGGTCCAGTTCCTCGACGTCCGGCTCTTCCGGTGCATGAGGATGTTCGTCGTCAGTCTGCTCGTTGACGGTAAAGATCGGACCGTCGTCCGATGCCGAGCCCACCTTTTCTCCGGGTCTTCCGGCTTTGCGGTTCAGCCGTTCGAACTCGTCGTCGATAGAGAGGCTTACCGGCCTCCCCACCTCCACCTCGTCGTCGGCATCACTCACAGGGGCCTCCTGTTTAGTGGAAGCCGCCTGCTGCTGGTCATCCATCATCTGCTGCAGCGAACGCAAATCAGCCAGATGCGATTCTTCCTCAAAATCAGCGCCGTCATCGTCGTCTTCGACATCAACAGCATCCTTTTTTCCCCGATGGAGGAAGGAAAAGAATCGCGACGACCGCTCCTCCTTTTCGTCTTTGGAAGCCGGTTCCTCGCGGTCTTCCACCACGGCAGGTTCCTTCTTCTTATCCAGCACTTCAACCTTGCGTTCGGGCAACGGAATGTGCACATGGTGAACCATCACCAGGAAGAGGCACGCCAGGAAAAGCAGCAGGATGGGCAAGCCGATATGCAGCAGACCGAAGAGCATGCGAGCCGATTCGGTACCCACCACGCCAGCCAGCGCGGAGCCCACGGTGGATTGGATAGCGTCGTCGGGGTTGGCGATCCAACCGATGGTGGTGGAGAGCCACAACACCCAGAAAATCACTGACCACAGGCATTTGCGGAAACGGCGGTTGTCGCCCCACAAGGAGGTTGGAGCCTTACTGTCGGAAGCCGTCTGGCGATGGGTGGCGATCAGCCGAAGACCATAGATAAAAAGCAGAAAGCACAATCCCAGCGATGCCAGCCCGAAGGAGCCACTGCACAGCAGTCGGGCCAGCCATCCGCCCAACGTGCCGCACCAGTTCGTCTGGGGTTCACGTCCGCTGCCGATAAAAGCCAGCAGATAGCTGATCACCGCCACAAAGGCAAATACGGCGATGAGCATGTAGAATGCACCGCGCACAATGGCAAATTGGGGAGAGGTGAGGAAGGACTTCAATCCTCCTTCTTTGGTGGGTTTTACTTTCTTCTTCTTTGTTTTCGGCATGATTAGTTAATAGATAGTCTAGTTTTTTGCGATCCTAATGGGTCAAGGGGTATGGGGAAGTTTTTAGAGGCCCATCATTTCGCGGAATCTGCCGAGGACCTCGGGCAATTCCAGAAAATCGCCTCCACGGATGCGGCCGATCATGTCATCGTCGACTTTATCCGGCATGATTTCGGAGGCCACCAGGTGATAGGAGCTGACTTCTTTCTCTTCAATGATGATTTTCAAGTCGAATTCCAACACCGGATGCATCATACCATAGAAAGGCACATTTTCCACATACAGGACAGAACTTTCGTCGACCCAAATGTTGCCCTTCATGTTCGGCAGATTGCACTCGTAGCAAACGGCCTTGCAGCCAGCGATTTCCTTGGTTTCGCGGGTACGCACATAATAGGCTTTGGATTCCTCGCCAAGTTCCAGTTTTTCCTTCTCGTTCGTTTTGGCGACGATCGGATTTTCGGGGTCGGCATAGACAAAGAACAGCGTTCCAGACTCCTTAGTGCCGGCCAAACCGAAGCGGCCGAAATGGGCATAGGTCCCTTCCTTTGTGTAGGAATAGAGCACATTCATCTCTTCCGGTGCAACCTCCTTCAGCTTGGATTCGTCGACCTGCAGCTGCTTGGAATTGACCGACACAGCAGTGCTCAAGTTATTGGACTTCTGCGGTTGGGAATTGTGACGGTCGGCGTTTTTCTTTCGAACAACATTGTAGCGGATGGTTCCATTGAAAAACTCGTGTTTCTCACGGGATTTCACGGTGACAGCCTCTTTTTTCACTGGAAATGCATTGTTCTGTGACGTCTTGTCGTTGGCTTTGGACCTTGGGGCTTTCTTGTTTTGGGCCATAGCGGCACCGCTTCCCATTAGCAGGAACAGAAGCAACGCAAGGGAAAGGATTTTCTTCATAATGTTAAATGTTGATTATTCCTCGTTAAGGTATTCCATTTCCTCGGAAATCTGTTTGAAGAGGGCTTCCATCTTCTCCTGAGGGATCTCTTCGAAGCCGCTGGGGAGCAGCATGTCGACCTCTTTGATCTTGCCCTTCTTGATTTCGGAGGCGGAAAGGGTCAGTTGCTTGCCCTCACCCAAATCCATGACATATTCCAAAGCCACACCCTTCACGCCGTTGAAGAGGAAGTTGACGGCAGGTCCGATTTCGTCGGTGTACCAGAACACAAGTTCCTTTTCGCCATCGTCGGTGAAGATATGGAGCACAGATTTCTTGGCGGTGTAGCCAGCGATGGTCTTGGTTTCGCCAGCCACATATTCGATATAGTAGCCTTCGGTCACAGGGATGGTGAGGCTGTCGACATCGTTCTGGGTATATTTGTGCGAGATCAGAATCTTGCTGGAGCCGTCATAGTCCAGTTCCACGTCGTTCTGTGCCAAATACATCAAAATCATGCTGAGGTCCATGCAGGTATACTGGGTCATACCGTCGACAAGCACCGACTGGACCATGGGGTTGTTGGTGAAGAGGACGCTGGATGTCATCACCTTATCGTCGTAGACCTTGATTTCGGCAGTGGAGATTTCGGCCGGCACCTGGTAGGCGACAGAGCCTGTAGAGGTCACCGAATAGGTGATGGTTCCGCGAAAATTATTCTGAGCGAACATTGCGCCCATCGAAAAAACGGCCATAGCCGCAAAGACAAGTATTTTTTTCATTGTTTAGTGATTTGATTATTCTTGCGTATGATTATTATTTCTTGATTTAAATATTGATAACGGCTGCCGGACTTTTTTATTATGTCAGACGAAAAAAATGTCGGCAAGTACGGCGACGCTTCGGTCCGGACTTCCGGTGCCCGTTCAGTCGGCTTGCGAAAATTCTTTGATGCGCTGTTCCTCGCTGCGGCGGCATACCAGGATGCGACCATTTTTCTCGGAGACGATGTATCCGTCCAAGCCCTGCAGCACCACTTTGTTGCAGTCTTCGGCATGCACCACGCAATCGTGGCACTCGTACATCCTCACATTGCCCACGCTGCCGTTGCCGTTGCTGTCCTTTGACAACTTTTCGTGCAGCGAGGCCCAGTTGCCCAGATCGCTCCATCCGAAATCGGCCGGATGGGTGTATACCCTACCCTCTGCAGCGGCGGGTTCCATGACCGCGAAGTCGATGGAAATCTTCTCACATTGCGGGAAGATGGTCGCCACATCGCCCGTCTGACGAATACGATCCATATCGTTGGCAATCTGCGGTTTGTATTTGCTGATAGCCGTCATTATGGTATGGACATTCCACACGAAGATGCCCGCATTCCACAGATAGTTGCCCGCCTGAAGGTAGCGCTGGGCAGTAGCCAAGTCGGGCTTTTCCTTGAAGGCGCTGACGCTGCATATCTCGCCAGCCACTGCCGAACCCGCCTCCACATAGCCGTAGCCAGTTTCGGGACGCGAGGGTTTGATGCCGATGGTGACAATGGCGTCGCGCTGGGCTGTAAAATCGAGGGCATTGGCAATCACACGGCGGAACTCGTCGGGTTGCATAACCACCGCATCGGCCGGAGTGACCACCACATTGGCTTGTGGATTCTCGTCCTTGATGCACCAACAGGCCCAAGCGATGCAGGGAGCCGTATTGCGGGCGGCGGGTTCGGCCAGAATGTGCGCCTCAGGTATGTCGGGCAGCTGCTGTTTGACGATGTCCACATAGGCGGCATTGGTCACCACCCACATATTGGAAGCCGGACAAAGGCCCTTGAAGCGATCGACGGTCAACTGAATCAGTGTGCGTCCACACCCCAGGATATCAATGAATTGTTTGGGAAATTCGGGTGTGCTCAACGGCCAGAAACGGCTTCCGATGCCGCCGGCCATAATGACGATATAATTGTTTTCCATGTGCTTGATTGAAAAAAAGTTGCAATTCGGCTGGTGCTTGCATCTGCCGCCGACTTGGAACGGGAGGAAACAGACGAAGCAAAGTGCACTATTTCAATAAATTAAATATATTTTATTACAGACAAAAAGAGGAGCCCTGGGGCTCCTCTTAAGATTCTTCCATTTACCCTATCAATAGTTTCGAATCACGCAGACTTTGAAGCGCATCAGGTCGCTATTGATTTGGGCTTCGCCGAAATCGGTAGGACAAACCTTGAAGGTGATTTTACCTCTTTCGATGTCGTACTCGATACGTTCCTGATAATAAACCAAGTTACCGTTGGCATCGACATAGGGTTCGTGATTGAGGGTGAAGGGCAGCAAGTTGTCGCGATTGTCGTTATCGATGTAGTATACCAGCACGATACCCTCATCGATAACATCGGGCGTAATGTCCACATTCTCCCATTCGGAGTAGTAGTAGTTGGTGGTATAGGTACCGTCAGGATAGGTGGTGATGGCGGCATCCCATTGGTCGTTGTGCACATTGTAATAGCTCGTTATCACATGGGCTTTTTCGGTACAGCCAGCAAACAAAACGACCATTGCAACAAGCGGTAACAATAACTTTTTCATTATTTTACGTTTTTTAATGTTAATTATTCGAATTCTATTTTACAATGCAAAGATAGGGATATTTTTTCAACCGCCCGTCATTTTTTGATTTTTTTATGAAATCAGGGGGCGTTTCGTCTCACTTCAGATGGACAATCGTCACGCCGTCGCCGCCGGAATTGAGCGGGGCCGAAGCGAAATCGCGCACCTCCGAAAGCGACTGCAGATGCTGCCGTATGAGGGTCTTCAAAATACCGTAACCCTTGCCGTGAAGGATGCGCAACTCTTTCTCGCTCAACAGCTGTGCATCGTCCAGGAAGTGTTGCAGTTCCGACAGGGCCTCTTCAGCGCGTTGTCCTCGCAGGTCAAGAGTGGTGTTGAAGGCCTGGCGCTTCTCGTTGATGTCGTCGTAGATGGACTGGAAGCGGTTGTTCTGCCGTTGTGTCTTGTCGACCGGGATGGCCTTCTTGCGGGTCTTCACCAGGCGGTCCAACGGTATCGTCATGCGGATGCTGTTGCTTTCCACAACGGCCTTTTTCCCTTTCAGTTCGACGAGTTGTCCGAAAGCGTCGTTGCCGTCGATGCGCACAATATCGCCCACACAGAGGGGACCGTCGGCGATGTCGGATTCCACCTTCGCGGAGCCCACGTTTTTCGACGGTTTGTCAGCGTCCTTGTCCGATGGGAGTTTGCGGCGTTGTGCCTGACGTTCCCGCTCGTGCTGTTCTTGTTGCTGCTGGAGCAGTTCGGCGTCCTGTCGCATCTGTTCGCGAGCCTGGCGTGTGCGTTCGCGGTCGGCGTTGCTTTCCTTGATGTCGGCAATGGTGCGCTCCACCGTGCGGTTGGCGTCGGCGATGATTTGACGGGCCTGCTGCCGAGCCTCGCTGAGGATGTCGTAGCGTTTGTTTTCCAGTTTTTCGGTCAGGGTTTGGTATTTGGCGATGACCTCGTTGAGGAAATTGTCCGACACCTCGAGTTCGGTGCGCTGACGGGCAATCTCCTGCTTGTCGAGTTCGATTTGTTGCAGCTGGTGCTCAAAGTTCAGCATCTCGGTTCCCACCTTGCGCTCGGCCGCCTCCAGAATGTCGAGCGGGAAACCGATTTTGGTGGCGATTTCGAAGGCGAACGAACTGCCCGGATGGCCCACCGAAAGGCGGTAGAGCGGCATCATCCGCTCGGTGTCGAAGAGCATGGCGCCGTTGATGATGCCCTCGTATCGGTCGGCCAGCAGCTTCAGGTCGGCAAAGTGGGTGGTGACCACACCATAGCTGTGCCGCCGGTACAGTTCCTCGAGCAGCGCTTCTGCGATGGCGCATCCCGAACGCGGCTCGGTGCCGCCGCCCAACTCGTCGAGCAGAAACAGCATCTTCTCGTCGGCGAGGGCGAGCAACTGTTTCATGTTCTGCAGATGGGAGGAATAGGTGCTCAAGTCGTTCTCGAGCGACTGCTGGTCGCCGATATCAATAAACACATGGTCGAAGAGACCGAATTCACTTGTCTCGCGACAAGGCACCAGCAGGCCACATTGCAGCATGTATTGAATCAGACCCACCGCCTTCAGGCACACCGACTTGCCGCCGGCATTAGGACCCGAAATCACCAAGATGCGCTGGTCGCCGTCCAAGGTCAGGTTGAAGGGGACCACCTCTTTTTTCTGCGGCTGGAAGGCGAGGAAGAGCAACGGATGGCGCGCATCAATCCAGTTCACCATCGGTCGGTTGTTGAGCACCGGCAGGACCGCATGGATATCGATTGCAAAGCGCGCTTTGGCGCGGATAAAATCGATGCGGGCCAGGAACCAATAGGCATTGATGAGGCTGTCGAGCTGCGGACGCATATAGTCGGTAAACTGGGCCAAAATCTTCTGGATTTCATGTCGCTCGGCAAATTCCAACTCGCGCAGGTCGTTGTTCAGTTCCACCACTTCGGACGGCTCCAGAAACGCTGTCTGGCGCGTGGCCGACTCGTCCTGAATGATGCCCTTGATTTTGCGTCGGTGGGTGTCGAGCATCGGAATGACCATACGGCCGTTGCGGATGGTCACCTCGGCATTTTCGGGCGCCCAACCTTCGCGTTTGGCGCGAGCCAGCGACCGTCCGATCTGCGCGTCGACCTCGTCGCGTTTGCGATGCATCTGACGGCGTATTTCGAGCAGCTCCGACGAGGCGTCGTCGAATATCTCGCCCTTGTCGTCGACAATCTTGTTCAGCCGACGTGTCAGGTTGGGGTCCCATTCCACCCGTTCGGCCAGACGTCGCAAGTGGGGGTATTTGTCCTGATCGTCGCGCAGCAGGAACCGGAGACACTCGCCCAGCGTGTGCAACGACGCCTTGAAGTCGACCAAGGCCTCGAAATCGATGACCGTATTGCCCACCTTCAAGCGTGCCAGCTCCTCGCTGAGGTCGAAGAAGTCCTGCGTCGGGAATCCGTTTTCCATCAGCAGTATCTGGCGAAACTCCTCGGTTTGGTTCAATTCGCGCTCCACTTTCTCGAAGTGCGAAGAGAAGGACATCTCGTCGACCATGCGGCGAGCCAGCGGATTGGTGGTTTCGGCGGCGACCAGTTCTCGTATCTTGTCAAATGCTATTCTTTGTTCCATGGGTTAGCAGTAAATGTTATGTGGCCGAGGGCCTTATGGGGTATTCCTTTGGGTGCCGTCACTGGTTTGTCAGTTCGAATGGGTCGAAATCCAGGTTGAAGGGCCAATGGTTGCGGAAGCGTTCGAGCGACTCGGCCTGCAGCGTGGCGTGAAGCACGGTTTCCAAGGGATTGCATGGGTCCGGCGAAGGTTCGGCCTGCGTCATGGAGAAGCCCTTGTAGTCGGCCACCATCGAACAGCCGGCATAGTCGATGCCGGTGCCGTCACGTCCCACGCGGTTGCAACCCGCCACATACGACAGATTCTCAATGGCACGAGCTTTCAGCAAGGTGGACCAAGCCTCATGGCGCGATCCGGGCCAGTTGGCGCACACCAGCAGCAGGTCGTAGTTGAAGTCTTCGCTGTTGCGGAGCCACAACGGGAAGCGCAGATCGTAGCAGATGGCAGGTCGGATGTGCCATCCGCGCCATTCCACGATGGGCCGGCGGCTGCCGCGACCCAACTGCGAAGCTTCGCTGCTCATCCTGAAGGTGTGGGCTTTGTCGTAGACGTCATAGCTGCCGTCGGGCCGCACCAGATGCATCCGGTTGTAGACCACACCCTGCTCGCGAACGGTCCAGGTGGCAGCAACAAGCGTGTCGTAGCGTTGGGCCAACCGACGGACGAAATCAAACGTAGGACCTTCAGGAGCTTCTGCCTGACGGGCCATGTGGTCGCCAAAACCCGTGGTGAAGGTTTCGGGCATCACAACGATGTCGGCCTGCTGGCCGCCGAGAGCCTTGTCCAAGACGGACTCCACCTTACGACAGTTGCCCTGGGGGTCTTCCCACAGGATATCCTGCTGATATAAAAATATATGGAATAAATCTTTCTTCATAAAAAGCGTTTTTTGGCTGTTATCGGCGGCTGCCGCCTATCCTTCGTAGCGTCCACTTCTCATTCGCAGTTGCACACATAATCCCATCGTTTGCGTGGCGTGGGCAGCAAGGCCTCAACGGCCTGCTGGTCGTCGTAGGTCATCGGGCAGACGCGCATATCAATAAGCCGGAGGGTTTGGTCGAGCACCACAAAGCTCGGTGGAAACGAGACGATGCCTGTACACCAGATGACCAACTCCTCCAACTGGCTGAGACTGCTGAGGGCATCGGGCAAGTCCAGAATGGGATTGCGACTCAGGTTGAGTTTGCGCAACTGGCTCAGGCGGCCAACTTCTGCGGGCACCGTCCGAATGCGGTTGCGGTGCAGGTTGAGCTCTTCCAGCTGGGTGAGGGTGGCTATTTGCGGAGGGATGCTATCGATGAAATTGCGACTCAAATCCAGCACCCGCAGGTTGCGATAGGTGAACACCTGGGGCGGAATGTGGCGCAGCCGCTTGAAGTGGAGCCGCAGCACGTAGACCGAGTCAGGATGGCGCACATCCTTGAGCGACCGGTAAACTTTGTCGGGTTGCGCGAAAAGGCACAACGTCGTGGACAGAAACAGCAACAGGATTACAAATCTTTTCATATCTATTTATCCATTATGGTTTTGTATCAAATCGTCCATTCGTCAACCGCCTGTCGCCATCCGCGCCACATCGGCACGGTCGCGTTCCAATTGTTGCCGTAGGGCTTCGGGCGACTCAAATTGACGAATGTCGCGCAGCTTCTCAAGGAACGTCACCCGTACCTCGCTGCCGTAGAGGTCGCCGTCGAAATCGAGCAGATGCACTTCCAGCACAGGGTGTTCGCTATGGAATGTAGGCTGGTCGCCCAGGTTGGCCATAGCCACATAGTCGCGTCCGCCAACACTTGCCCGCAGGGCATAGACACCGGCGCCGGGCAGCATCTTGTGGCTGTCCTCCGGCTGGATATTGGCTGTGGGGAACCCCAGCCCTGTGCCAACATGGCGTCCGTGGACGACACGGCCCGAAAGGCTATAGGGGGTGCCCAACATGGCGTTTGCCCGCCGCAGGTCGCCTTGCTGCAAAGCACGGCGCACCTTGGTGGAACTGACCTCCACACCATCCATCAGCACGGCATCGTCGCGGCAGATATCGAAACCACACGCCTCTGCCAACTGGGGCAGCTGTTCGAAGTCGTCATGCTGACGACTGCCGAACATGTTGTCGTAACCCAGCAGCAGGGTTCGCATGCGCAGATGATGGCACAGGTATTGGCGTGCAAAACTGCAGGCGCTGAGCGCAGCTGTCTCGCGTGTGAATCGTACCAACGCCACCGTATCGACCCCGCAGCCCTCCAACAACGACATACGCTCCTCGTAGGTGGAGAGCAACGACAATGGCGCTTGGGCGTCCATCACCAACCGGGGATGGCGGTCGAACGTGACCACCACAGGCCGCAACGTCCGTTCGGCTGCCAGCGACAGCAGTTTGGCTATCAAATGGCGGTGACCCTGATGAACCCCGTCAAACATGCCTACAGTAACAATTGAACTGCTATCTAACGCACTGATATCTTCTATATTGACAATCTTCATTGAATTCGGAAAGAAAAAGCAAAGTTACACAAATTGAGAGACATGGCAAAAAAAATTTTTGGCGGATAAAAAAATAGTTGTACCTTTGCAACTGCATTTAAAAATAAAATATTTTAATAACATTTTAAAACACAATTCATTATGCCTGCTAGAATCAGATTACAACGTCATGGTAAAAAGAATCAGCCTTTTTATCACATCGTCGTAGCGGATGGTCGTGCACCTCGAGATGGTAGATTTATTGAGAAATTAGGCACCTACAATCCGATGACAAACCCCGCTCAGATTGTTCTTAACGAAGAGAAAGCTGTCGAATGGCTGAAGAACGGCGCCCAGCCGAGCACCACCTGCCGTCGCATCCTCTCCTACAAAGGCGTTCTTCTCCGCCGCCACCTCCAGGTGGGTGTCGAGAAAGGTGCCCTCACCCAAGAGCAAGCTGACGTGAAGTACAACGAATGGAAGCAAGCCAAAGACGCCAAGATCGCCAACACCAAGAGCAACGTTGAGAACGAGGCTCGCAACGAGGCCAAAGCCCGTATGGAAGCCGAGAAGAAAGTCAACGAGACCAAAGCTGCTGCTGTCGCCGCCAAGCGTCAGGCCGCTGCCGAGGCCGAAGCTGCTGCCAAGGCTGAAGCCGAGGCTGCTGCCGCTGCCGAAGGTGAAGCTCCCGCCGCTGAAGAAGCTGCCGAGAACGCCGAAGCTTAATTTTGTTGTAAAATAGCAATAAAAGGACATGCAGCAATGTATGTCCTTTTTTTTCAACCCACACACATCCCCTATGACTCAAGAAGAATGCTTTCAACTGGGAAAAATCACCAAACCCTTCGGATTCAAGGGACAGGTGGTCTTCTTCCTCGACGTGGATTGTCCCGACGACTATAGCAATCTCGACTCTGTTTTCGTCGAAGTGAAAGGCAACCTTATCCCCTACTTCATCAAAGACCTCAACCTCAACGGCAACAAGGCCATAGTCTCCTTCGAAGACCTTTCCCCAGAAGAAGCTCAGGCCTTGGTAGGCTGCCGCCTCTTCCTGCCGCTCGACCTGCTGCCCGAACTGACAGGCAACCGTTTCTATTTCCACGAAGTCATTGGCTGGCAGGTGGTCGATGCCGAAAAGGGCGACATCGGCACCATCCAGTCGGTCATCGAATTCCCCGCCCAACCGCTTTTCCAAATCGTCAAAAACGGAACTGAGATACTCATTCCTATTATAGACCCAGTTATAAAGCAGGTCGACAGAAAAGAAAAAATAATGCACATCGAAGCACCCAACGGATTGATTGATTTATATTTGCAAAATAACAACAACAACTGTTGAAAGTTTTTTCTTTTCAATTGAGAAAAAATAGTGTACCTTTGCAACATCAAAAAAACAAGAACAATATGAAGACATCAGAGCCCGACACAGAGAAAAAATACTATTCTTCTGAGGAACTTCAAGAATTCAAAGAGATAATACTCAACAAAATAGAAGAAGCCAAGAAGAATCTGGAACTGCTCAATGCCGCAGTTGCCAACGAAGGTAATGACGTTACCGACACCTCACCGACTTTCAAGGCACTCGAGGAGGGGAACTCTGTTCTTTCAAAAGAAGAGAACTCCAAACTGGCCGCCCGCCAACAGAAATTTATCAAAGACTTGGAGGCAGCACTCATCCGCATCGAGAATAAGACCTACGGTATCTGCAAGGTAACCGGTAAACTCATCCCCAAAGAACGTCTTCGCGTGGTGCCCCACACCACAATGACCATCGAAGCCAAGGAGATGATGAGCAAACAGCGCCACTAATCCACACCTTATTCTATTCGTGGAATGGCGTCCAACAGCGTCTTCGTATAGTTGTCCGTTGGATGCTGGAACAGTCGGTCGGCATCGTCCAATTCCACCAAACGTCCTTGTCGCATCACCATGATCCGGTCGGAGAGGAAATGCACCACCGACAAATCGTGTGATATAAATATATATGTATAGTTGAACTGCTCCTTCAATTCGTTGAGCAGGTTCAGCACTTGTGCCTGTACCGAAACGTCGAGCGCCGACACCGATTCGTCGCAAATCACCAATTCGGGATTTAGCACCAATGCGCGAGCAATGCAGATGCGTTGCCGCTGACCGCCCGAAAACTCATGCGGGTAACGGTCAATCCAGTCGGGCGAAAGCCCTACCCTTTCCATCAGGTCCAACACCTTTGTGCGACGGGCATTGTTGTCCGACAGCAGCCTGTGGCTCACCAGCGGTTCCATCAGCGTCTGCCCCACCGTCAGTCGCGGGTTGAGCGACGAATAGGGGTCTTGGAAGATTATCTGCATGCGACGACGCAGCTGTCGCATCTCCGACCTCGAAAGGCTGTCGAGCCTCCGGCCGTCGAAAACCACCTGACCCGACGACTGCTCCACCAGACGTAGCAAGGCACGACCCAACGTCGTCTTGCCGCATCCCGACTCGCCCACCAGACCGAGCGTCTCGCCGCGGTAGACGTCAAAGCTGATATCGTCCACAGCCTTCAGCTGCTTCAACGGCTTGCCAAAGATGCTCTTCTCGAGGGTGTAGGTCACATCCAGATGGCGCACCGACAACAGGGGCGTCTCCTTTTCGCGATCACCGCCTGACTTCTGACGCTCTTCGATCGCCGACCGATGATCCCCTTGCATAAAGTCCTCCACGGTCGGCAGGCGTTTCGGACGGCCTTGCAGGGGCGGACGGCAAGCCAGAAGGCCCTTGGTGTAGGGATGCTGGGGGGCGTGCAGAATGGGATACGCCTCACCCTGCTCGACGATTTTTCCGTGGTACATCACCACAATCTCGTCGGCCACCTGGGCAATGACACCGAGATCGTGCGTGATGAAAATGACGGCGATATCATGTTTTTGCTGCAATTGTCGCAGCAGTTGAAGAATTGTTTTTTGTACGGTGACATCCAGCGCAGTAGTCGGTTCGTCGGCAATCACGATATCCGGATGGTTGATGAGGGCCATAGCAATCATCACACGCTGCTTCTGACCTCCGCTGATTTCGTGGGGATAGCTGTCGAAAATCTGTTCCGGTCGAGGCAGGAGCACTTCGTTGAAAAGCTCCAAGGTGCGACGGCGGGCCTCATCGTAATCCACATGCTCATGCAGCTGGAGCATCTCGACGACCTGAGCACCGCATTTCTGCACCGGATTGAGACTCGTCATGGGCTCCTGGAAAATCATCGCAATACGGTTACCGCGAAAAGAGCGCATCTCGTCCTCGTTCTTCCCCACCAACTCTTCGCCCCCGTCGCCATTGCCAAAGAAGCGGATGGAACCGCCCACCTGGCAATGCTTACCCGTCGGCAAAAGCCCCATAATGGCCATCGTGCTCACACTTTTGCCGCTGCCGCTCTCACCCACAATACCCATCGTGCGCCCGCGTCGCAACGTGTAGCTGACACCGTCAACCACCTTGCGACCGTCGAACGACACGGTCAAATCTTTCACCTCTAATATAATGTCATTTTCCTTCATATCGTTTGTCGGCTTTCGGGTTCAAAGCGGGCGCGGCACCTGTGTCCTGCGACAGCAGCACCTTCCAGCGTCATATCCGACAAAGAAAAACGCGCCGCCACTTTCCATACAAGTCCGCTACTAATCATATCGTTAGTGCGCTTCTGCAACAACAGGGAGCCAAACTCCAAATCGGTACAAAAATACACAAATTATCTGACACTAAAACAAAAAAATCACAACGACCGGCAGAACCGATCCTGAATCATGGAGCAAAAAATATCTCAACAATCCTGCGGGAGGGCAAGTTTTGGCAGCGGGAACAACCCCTTGGTGACAGAACCGATGATGCGATCGCCCATTCCCGAATGGACGGTATGCGGAAATAGGGACTTTATTAGGACTCTGGTAGGACCCTTATAGGAGGCTGTTAGGAGTGGTGACAGCTGACATGGAGAAGAAAAATGATGGCCGTCAGCGACAGAAACTGGGGTGGTGGCACTAGAATTCTGTATTTTTGTTGGGACAAACACCCTAATGCAGACATCGAGTTGTCCCACCCTCAAAACAATTGCTCTGACCGATAGGGTGCATTCCTCCATTCAACGCAAAAAGTTTCTGACAATTTCCGACTAATTCCAAAAAAAATTGCTATATTTGCATCGTTTTTTCAAAAGCACTTATCATATCAAATAACAACATAATTATGACAAAATCAGAGCAATTCATGGAAATGGAAGCCAAATACGGCGCCCATAACTACCATCCGCTACCCGTTGTGCTTGCCAAAGGCGAAGGCCCCTTTGTTTGGGACTGCGAAGGCAAGAAGTATTTCGATTTCCTCTCAGCCTATTCGGCTGTCAACCAGGGACATTGTCATCCCAAAATCATCAAGGCCCTTTGCGACCAGGCCCACGAGCTCACCCTCAGCAGCCGCGCTTTCTACAACAACTGCCTTGGTGAATGGGAAAAATACGTCACCGAATATTTCGGCTACCAGAAGGTGCTGCCCATGAACAGCGGCGCCGAGGCCGACGAAACAGCCCTGAAGCTGGCTCGCCGCTGGGGTGTTGTCAAAAAAGGCATCAAGAATGACGAAGTGATGATTGTCTGCTGCGAAGGCAACTTCCACGGCCGCACCATCACCATCATCACCATGAGCAACGACCCCGAGAGCTACGCCAACTACGGTCCCATGACTCCCGGTTTCATCCGCATCCCCTACAACGATCCCGACGCACTCGAAAAAGTGCTCAGCGAACACGGCGACAAGATTGCCGGTTTCCTCGTTGAACCCATCCAGGGCGAAGCGGGCGTCTACGTCCCCGACGAAGGCTACCTGAAGAAATGCTACGACATCTGCCACAAGCACAACGTGCTCTTCATGGCCGACGAGGTGCAGTGCGGCATTGCACGTACCGGCAAAATGCTGGCTTGCGACCACGAAGGTGTCCGTCCCGACATCCTCATCCTCGGCAAGGCCCTGGGTGGCGGCGTCGTCCCCGTCAGCTGCGTATTGGCCGACGACGATATCATGCTCAACATCAAACCCGGTGAACACGGCTCCACCTTCGGCGGCAACCCCATCGCTGCCAAAGTCTCCATCGCCGCCCTCCAAGTCATCAAGGACGAGCACCTCATGGAGAACGCCGAACGCCTCGGCAAGATCTTCCGCGACGAAATGAGCTCCTTCAAGAGCCCCATGATCGAAAAAGTGCGCGGCAAAGGCTTGCTCAACGCCATCATCATCAAGCCCCGCAATGGCAAGGAAGCCTGGGATGTCTGCCTCAAAATGCGCGACATGGGCGTTCTGGCAAAGCCCACCCACCAGCACATCATCCGCTTCGCTCCTCCACTGGTCATCAACGAAGAGCAGCTGCGCGAAGCCATCGACATCATCAAGAAAGCCATCGCTTCCTTCGAATAATCCCATACCACAAAAAAACCTCAGCGGGTTGCCACTTCTGGCGGCAACCCGCTTTATTTTCCCATTCACACATCCATGAAAAAGACCTTACTTTTTATCGCCGCCATACTGATGAGCGGACTAGTGTTGGCGCAAGGAACGCTACCCTACAGCGACCCCGTTGTGGACAACAGCCAGCAGCCCGAAGACGATCCCATCATCCTCAACCGCGTTGCCGAATGGCAAGACCTCAAATTCGGATTCATGGCCCATTGGGGCATCTATTCGCAATGGGGCGTCGTCGAGTCGTGGAGCATCTGCAGCGAACCCTGGATTGACCGCAAGGGCCGCCCCTACGACGAGTACAAACGTGAATACCAAGCCCTCAACACCACCTTCAACCCCAAGAAGTTCAACCCCTCACGATGGGCCAAAGCGGCCGCCAATGCCGGCATGAAGTACATGGTTTTCACCACCAAGCACCACGACGGCTTCTGCCTCTTCGGCACCGAGGAGACCACCTACTCCTCCGTCCACAGCAGCTGCCCCTTCTTCCGCAACAAATATAGCGACATCACCAAAGCACTCGTCGACGCCTTCCGCGAAAAAGGTCTCTGGATCGGCCTCTATTTCTCCAAACCCGACTGGCATTGTCCCGACTACTGGGCACCCGAATGGGCCACCCCCGACCGCAACGTCAACTACGACATCAGCCAAAACCCCAACCGCTGGAAACAATACTGCGACTTCACCTACAACCAGATACGCGAACTGACCCACAACTACGGCGATATCGACATTCTGTGGCTCGACGGCGGCTGGATACGCCCCGCATGGAGCGTCAACGACGAAACACGCCCCTGGCTGGGATGCTCCGGACAGATTCAGGACATCAACATGCCGCGCATCGTCAAGATGGCCCGTCAGGACAACCCCGACCTCATCATCGTCGACCGCAGCGTCGGCGGACGCTACGAGAACTACCGCACCCCCGAACAGACCGTGCCCGACCAGCCGCTGCTCGACTACCCATGGGAGACCTGCATGTCCATGGGCGACAGCTGGTCGTACGTTGACAGCGACAACTACAAACCGACCCACCAGCTCATCCACACTCTGGTCGATGTGGTGGCCAAGGGAGGCAACTTCCTCCTCAACGTGGGACCCGACGCCAACGGCGAAATACCCGAACCCTGTCTGCAACGCATGGAGGAAATCGGCGCCTGGCTCAACGAAAACGGTGAAGCCATCTACGGCACCCGCCCCCTCGCGCCCTATGTCAACGGTCGTGTCCGCTACACCCAAAGCAAGGACGGACACCACCGCTACATCATCTACCTGCTTGAGGAAGGCGAAAACCCGCCCTCACGCATCGAAGTGGACGGCATCGTCTACCGCGTCAAGAAGAAAACACCTCACGCCGTGGTGGTGGAGATGTACTGACGCACCAACACAATATTTTGCAACATCAGCCGTTACATATAACAGAGCAGCCGACGCCCCACCTTTGCCGCCGGCCGACAATGACACCGAAACACATCCCCCAAAAAACCATATTTTTCAAACCCTTAAAAACAAGCGCCATGGACTTACAGACAATAACCGCACTGATGCTCTCCAACGATTACAAGGACCGCATGAAAGCCGAGTATTACCACCTGCAGAACCGCAAAGAGAACCTCGAAGCCGTCGTCAAACTCTGGGACAGCGGCAAACTGCCCTTCACGCCCGACTGTCCACGCAGCATCTACGACCTCCAACTGCGTGCCATGAATGACTATATGGCCATTCTTGAAGCACGTGCCAAAATCGAGAAAATCATCCTCTAACAACACGGCCACACGATTATCTGCCAGTCGCCATTCTGCCGCAAAACAGGCAGCCGCGACCATCCAACAACACACAAGCGGCACCGGTAAACCTACCGGTGCCGCTTGTTTTCTATTCGAAATCTAGTGCGAAATCACACTTTTTTTTGAAATGAAAAAAGGACAACCCGAATGAGTTGTCCTTTTAGGTAGGCTCAACCGTTATCTTTTCGCACCAGTTTCTCAGTGACTTAGATAGAATTTGGGCGATGCGTGAGTGGATTCCAGACCCGACAAAACCAATACTGCCACCTAATCTTAAATTGATAGGTGTAGGGTTACCGCATTACAACAACTTTTCGAGCGGGTAACGTACCTACTTTAACCAAGTAGACACCACTCGGCAATACGGGTGTTTCTCCATTCTGATTGGGCCGAACCACCTCGCGCCCCGTTAGGTCATACACTCTTGTTTCCAATCCTTCGGCTCCCCAAACTACTATACGCCCTCCAGTAGCGTATATCTTTATCTCGGTAGCGCCGATATCCCCGATGCCTTGTGTGCTCTCGAAGTAGGCGGTATAGGTGATGTCCCCCGTCACAGTCACCGTCCGTGGATTCTCCGTGTTGCCGTCGTTCCAAGTCAGGAAGCGGTATCCTTCATTGGGAATGGCGGTGATTATCACAGTGCCGCCGTTCAATGCCTGTCCGCCACCACTCACAGTGCCCATCGTCGGGTCGGCACTCTCCACCGTCACGGTGTACACCTCTTCGCCTTCCTCCACAAACAGGGCCGTCAGTTCCACATCGCTAATTACCGCGAAGGTGTATGGATTAGCCGTCACACCATTGCTCCATCCAGCAAATGTGTAACCCGTGTATGCCGTTGCCGTCACCGTGCAGGGAGTACCATAGACAAACTCCGTACCGCTGGCTTCAACCATACCTCGAACAATATCGCTTGACACCACAACAACTGTATAGGTATCGATGACGAAGAATGCTGTCAGCGTGATGTTGTCCTCTATGCGGTACTGGCGCGGATTCTCTGTGTTGCCGTCATTCCACCGCGTGAAGTGGTAGTGGTCATCAGGAAAAGCCTGTATGGTTATGGTGTCACCGAAAGTATAGGTGCCGCTGCCTGTGGCTGTACCGTGTTCTCCTGCATTCACCGTCAGGTTATATTGGTTCGGTGCAAAGTGAGCCATAAAGGTAGTATCCTGCGTCAGCGTGATGGTACGCGGATTCTCCGTCACACCATCGTTCCAATAGGTAAAATGGTGCCCATAGGTGGGTGTAGCTGTGATGGTACGGTTGGATAGGTAGTTGTAGTTGCCACCGCCGCTCACGTTTCCCTGTGCCGTGTTGTCAGATTGCACTGTGAGGGTAAATTGGTCATAGCCGAAGTACGCGGTATAGGTCTTGTTCTGTGTCACTTGCACCGTGCGTGGGTTATCGGTATTGTTATCTTGCCAGTGCGTGAAATGGTAGCCATAATTCGACGTAGCGCTGATGGTGATGCTTTCAAGGTACAGCACGGTATCTCCGCCTGTGGCTTGACCCATCGTGTTGTTGTTGGAAAGTACTGTTACTGTATAACTGTTTTTCTCAAAATAGGCTGTAAATGAAGTGTCCTGCGTCAATGTTATTATTCGTGGATTACTAGTGTTACCATCACTCCAGTGGGTGAAATGATAACCATAGTTGGCAGTTGCACTTATTGTGCGGTTGGAGAGATAGTTATAGTTTCCACTTCCACTTACATTACCATGAATGGCAGTATCTACATCAAGCAAGATGGCGTATTGATTGTAATCGAAATATGCGGTATAGGTCTTGTTCTGCGTCACCTGAACCGTGCGAGGGTTGTCGGTATTGTTATCCTGCCAATGGGTGAAGTGGTAGCCATAGTTGGCAACAGCGGAAAATGTAACGCTATCAAGATATGTTGCAGAGATATTTCCTGTTGTTGTCCCCCTAGCAGTATAAGCACTAAGTACCGTTACCGTGTAATAATTAGCATCAAACAATGCTGTGAATGATGTATCCTGTGTAATAATAGCAGTACGTGGATTTGACGTATTACCATCGCTCCACTGACTGAAATGATAACCATAATTAGGAGTGGCCGTAAGGGTAATATAACTACAACCCTCGACACTAACACTTACAGTACCCATAGTTTCGTCAAAAGAAGCTATACTATATGTAAAGTCAAAGTCGGGTGTTCCGTGAATATTATTTGGATTAATATTCCAATTAGTAGCATTCTGGTATGCGTTGACAGAGTTACAAGGAACATAAATTTGAGGAGCTAAGTATATGTTATTATAATACCCAAAGTTAAAGTCTCCAAGCGTTGGAGGGGTGGTTGCCAAACAAGTGACCGACGTAAGGTTCGTACATAAGTAGAACGCTTGGCTACCAATAGAGGTGACGCCACTTCCAATAATAACCGAATCTAAATTATCACATTGGGCAAAAGCTCCAACCCCTATGCTGAGAACGGAGTTCGATCACTAGTGTCTCTTAATTTTTTTAACAATTAAAATTTAATTCCAGTTGTCCACTATCGACCATATCGTCCTGCCGCTGTCTGAAAAGTTCCAAGAG
>CADBDA010000003.1 GCA_902793295.1 uncultured Bacteroidota bacterium | reverse complement strand
CATGAAGCTGGTTTCCATTCCGTACTTATTATTAGCATTTACAATACGAAATGCCAGCTTCTTTTATTGTGTCTCACCTACGCATTTGTCGGAAGAACCTTAAACATTTGATAACTTGTTTGTTGTACCTGTCGTTAGCCGTGCCTTGTTTTTCTCAGCAAGAAACAATTCCTAACGAATTGTTTTATATAAAAATATGGGATTTTACTTCCAGATGTAATGTAAATACTTATAATGTTTTCACAAAAAGCCTCGATGATTACTATATAGACTATTCGGACGAAGATGCTATCGTTTATAACATTTTCCAGAATTCGATTCCTGCACCGGGAAATGTTCAAGAAGCGATATATCTTGATCCTGTAATACGAAAAAAAGCTATTGGGAATTTGTCGGACTCATCGTTCGGAGATAAAAGAAGCCGTTGTTATAATCTCAATTGGCTTAAAATAAGACATTATGTATTTCAATCTGGCACGTCGATGTATGTTTATCCGTCCGACCATAGAAAACTTATTATATCCGTTTACTTAATAAAAGCGGAATTCCATGAAATTCCAATCTCATGTTTGCAGATTTTTAGTTCCATCAAACAATACATCCCCGACAACATGCAATCATCAAACACATACATATTTGATCGTTTTGAATACGTTGAACTGATTAAAATGCAAGATTATGATGTCGATACAGTGGAAAAATGCATTCGATTTCAATATAGACCAAGTGTGAGATTTGAATGGTCTGATGATCCTCTAAAGAGCAGCCAACCATGATTGTCCATTGCGACGGGTGTCTCTAACTAACGAATCTTACCTGTCTTAGAAGTCGCCCCAGTTATTTGTCATTGCGTCTGATGTGCCTACCCGTCGCGGCGGATGTTCCAGTTGCGAAAAGTTGCGGCAGATTTGTAATCTGACGCAAAATATTATAAGGATTTACAATCCGTAGTTGAGTCTACAGAGTCTATATGATTTCCTAATCCACAACAACGCAATATAATAATCCACATATCGTTATATCAATAAAATCAGTGTTTTGGAAATGTTCGGAAACATATCAACTTGTCAAGTCATCGCTTTCGGAAACGCCGAAAATGGTTGTTTTTGGCATTATCAAAATGCTGATAATCAATATAGATATAACCGTAAAGCCGCTCCGAATTCCACCGGCAAGGAGTTAGACCCCCTTCGCCTGTATCTGCAAAGTGGGGAACTTTGCAGGGCTCGGCTCACAAGTCCACCGGACTTGCTCACAGGGTATTCCTACTTCGGTGCGAGGTACCTCGACCACACCCTCACCACCGCCTGGCTGAGCGTCGACCCGATGGCGGACAAGTACCCGAGTATTAGTCCGTATGCTTATTGCGCTTGGAATCCAATGAAAATAATCGATTTTGATGGTGGAGATGTTGGGAAAATACATATTCCTTTGTATAGTCAAAATAATCGCCATGGTTCACCATGGTTTGAGGGTCTAATCAGTCATTGGTCTGACAATCCGGTTATTAAGTATTACTTGTAGTCTATGTTATGCTATCCCGGGGGTTCTTTCGGAGGTGTCGCATTTGTTCTTGTCCGGGTTGGGATTATCGGATGCGTTCCTCCTGTTTGGCTTCCTCCCATAGTTGGAGCATCTCCTCCCTGTCCATTTCGGCCAGATGCTTCCCAAGTTTTTGGGCTTGCCGCTCAACTGAGGTGAACCGCCGCTGGAACTTCCGGTTGGCCCTGCTCAGCGCATCGTCGGCGTTGATGCCTTCGCTGGCGGCCCACTTGACCAGTGCAAATAGCATGTCGCCCAGCTCCTCTTCGGCGTGTCCCCGTTCGCCCGCTTCCAGCGCCTGGCAGAACTCGCCATATTCTTCCTTGAATTTGTCGTGCGCTGCGCCACTGTCGGCAAAGTCGAATCCCATTCCTGACGCTTTCTCCTGCATCCGCACGGCTTTCACCAGCGGAGGCAGGCTTTCGGGGACCCCTTCAAGCGCTGATCGCCGCCCTTCTCCCATCTTCACCTCTTCCCATCGGGGCTTGTCGCTCCGGCTGGGCTTTTGTAGCTGCCCTTCACGATCGGGTAGTGCTATGTGCGGATGGCGCCGTATCAGCTTCTGGCTGATGCCGTCGAGCACGTCGGCGGCTGTGAAGGCTCCTTCCTTTTCTGCCAGCTTGGCATAGAAAAGCAGGTGCATGAACAAGTCGCCCATCTCTTTGCCCATCTCCTCGCGATTGCCGGCAATGATGGATTCAGACAACTCGTACACTTCTTCGATAGTCAGGTAGCGCAACGAGTCGATGGTCTGCACACTGTCCCACGGACATTCGCTCAGCAGGATGTCGAGTATCGAACTGAGCCATTTTAGCGATTTCTGTTCTTCGGTCATGATGGTTGGGGTAGGGGATGGTCTTGCCGTTTTTTCAGACGCGCTGCACCTGTTCCACTCCTTCAAGGGTGCGTATGCGCCCCATCAGCTGGTCCAGGTCGCCCAGGTTGTGAACATAGAGCATCAGCAGTCCGCGCGCCACGCCTTCGGAGGCTTCCAGTGTGATGGCTCGCATGTTCAGGTCCAGCTCTTCGCTGATGATGCGCGTCAGCTCCTGCAACAGCCCCTTGCGGTCGATAGCGGTGATGCTGATGCCGGTAAGGAAGGCTATCTTCTCGCCGGGACGCCAACGGGTGCGCACAATGCGGTCTTCGTGGGTCGACATCTCGTGGATGGCGTTGGGGCAATTGGTGCGGTGCACCATAATCTTGTCGCCGCTGACAATGCCGATCACGCGGTCGCCCTGCACGGGTTTGCAACAGGGAGCCGGCTGGCTCTCCAGGTTCTCGTGGTCGCTGTCGGTCAAGAAGGGCGATATGGTTGGGGGCTTGAGGCCGCGACGTTTCGTGTCGCTGCCGGCTGGCGTTGTCGTCCCATTGTCGAACAGGTCTTGGAAGGGCCTCAGGAAAAGCATGTTCGGTGCATTCTTCTCCAGATGGAAGCATTGTTTCAGTTGCTCTTCGCTGATGGCGTCGGTGGCAATGCGGTAGTAGAGCTCGGTGTCGCTGTCCACATTGAAATAGCGTTTCAGCCGTGCTATCCGGTCGGCGGTGATTCTCATGCTGTTGCGCTTCATGAAGTCGCGCAGCTTGTCTTCGCCTGCCTCGCGGTATTCTTTCTTCTTGTTTCGGATGTAGTCTTTGATGTGCTCCTTGGCGCGAGGGGTCTGTGCCTGGCTCAGCCATTCCTCGGAGGGGAAGGTCTTCTGCGAGGTGAGCACCTGTACCTGTTCGCCGCTGTGCAGCCGGTAGCCCAATGGAACCACTCGGGCGTTGACTTTGGCACCTATGCAGTGCTCGCCCAACTGCGAGTGGATGGCATAGGCGAAGTCAAGCACCGTCGACCGTGAGGGCATTTTGATGGTCTCGCCTTTGGGGGTGAAGATGTATATCTCTTTGGTGTACAGCGTCTCCTTGAATTCTTCCACCAGGTCGAGGGCGCTCTTGTTGGGGTCTTCGAGCGAGGTGCGTATCTGTTGCAGCCACTCCTCCACGGGGCTGTTCTGCGTGGCTTGGTCGGGGTGGGCTTCCTTGTAGAGGAAATGGGCGGCCATGCCCTTTTCGGCAATGCGGTCCATGCGGGTGGTGCGTATCTGCACCTCCACCCAGTGGCCGATGGGGCTCATCACCGTCGTGTGGAGCGACTCGTACCCGTTATTTTTGGGGGTGGTGATCCAGTCGCGGAAGCGTGCGGGTTGCGGATGGAAAAGGCTGGTGACGAGTGCAAAAACCTTGAAGCACTCCTCTTTCTCCAACTTGCGCTGTTCGCTTTCGTCCATCCCTTCGGTTTCGGGCACGTCCAGAATGATGCGCATGGCGTAGAGGTCGTAGATTTCGTCGAACTGGACGCCTTTGTTCTGCATCTTCTTCCAACAGGAATAGACCGACTTGACGCGCGTCTTGATGGTGTAATGGAAATGGTGTTCGTCCAACAGCTCCCGTATGGGGGCGGTGAAACACTCTTTGAGTTTCAACTCGGTGCCTACTGTTTTGCTGATCTGTGCGGCGATTTCGGCGTATTTGTCGGGGTTGGTGTATTGCATCACCAGCTCTTCGAGCTCGGTCTTGATGCTGTAGAGTCCCAAACGGTGGGCCAGAGGCACATAGAGGTATTGGGTCTCCGACGAAATGGCCAGTTTCTTGGTGTCTTTCATCGACTGCAGGGTGCGCATGTTGTGCAGCCGGTCGCAGAGCTTCAGGAAGATGACGTAGGCGTCGTCGCACATGGCGAGCAGAATCTTCTTGTAGTTCTCGGCCTGCGACGAGAAGTCGTCGTTCTGCTCGGCAATCATGCTGGCCTTGTCTATCTTTGTCACGCCGTCGACGATGCGGGCCACTCGGGGGCCGAAAATGGAGTTGAGGTTCTCCAGGGTGATGTCGGTGTCCTCCACCACGTCGTGCAGCAGGGCGCAGACCACCGCTATGGGACCCAGCCCCACCTCCTTCACGGCTATCAGCGCCACCGCCAATGGGTGGAAGATGTAGAGTTCGCCCGATTTGCGCCGTGTGTCGGCATGGGCGTTGCGCGCCAGAGTGAAGGCTCTGAAGATGTTGTTCTCGTCCTCCACGCTGAGCTGCTGCACGCTTTTGCAGGCCTCCAGCAACTCTTCGTACTTCTGCTGTACGGCTATCTCTTCGTTTTCCATGATGCTTTCTGTATGGGTTCCAATTGGGTGTGCTTTTTTCTCGGTTTAGCCGAAGAACAGGGTTCCCGGCCTGTCGGAATCGATGGCGGGATATGGGATGGGCGGATGGTGCCGCCGGATTGCCGTCAGATGATGACGAACAGTCCCCATAGGTAGGAAAAGTCGATGCTCAAACCGATGGAGACGAACTGCCACCGGGGCAGTGACACGTAACTCACCGAGGCGCTCATCCACGAAAATTCGCCCCGGTTGTGTCGCTTGGTGGCGCTGAATCGCATGCCGCCTTCAAAGCCCACGCCGTGGTAGAATGCGGGCCCGGCAAAGAGCTGCCAGTCCACAATGCGCGAGTGGGTGAATGGTCTCCATGCCAGCCCTATGCTGCCTTCAATGCCGTCGCGCATCAGGTTGGCTGTGCCGTAGGCGCCGAAGTGCTGCGGCAGGTAGGCCACGCTGAGACCCGCGCCGCCGGCTGGGGTGGTGCCGTCGATGTCGCTGCCCAACAGTAGCGTCCCTTCCAAGAAGAAACTGCTGCACATGTCGTGGTCCTCGGCGGACAACGACATGTGGGGTAGTGTGATGTCACCGCTGCTGCCGACAATTTCATCGTCGCTCTGTGCCTGCAGCCCCATAAAGGCTCCCAGTGCTGCCAATAGCAGGATGATGCTTCGTTTCATGACAGTTCTTCGTTGTTTTTCTCGTGCATGGCCAGGCGTATCTGCGATTCCAGCTCCTCGCACAGTTCGGGGTTGTCGCGCAGCAGGCTCTTCACGCCTTCACGTCCTTGGGCCAGTTTGCTGTCGCCATAGCTGAACCATGAGCCGCTCTTCTTCACCACGCCGCATTCCACGCCAAGGTCCACAATCTCGCCATATTTCGAGATGCCTTCACCGAACATCAGGTCGAATTCGCAGGTGCGGAACGGTGGGGCCACTTTGTTTTTCACCACCTTCACCTTCACGCGGTTGCCGATATTCTGGTCGCCTTCCTTGATGGCTTGGATGCG
The DNA here is from genome assembly GCA_902793295.1 of uncultured Bacteroidota bacterium. Lineage (GTDB taxonomy): Bacteria > Bacteroidota > Bacteroidia > Bacteroidales > P3 > Colimorpha. The sequence goes on along the minus strand of CADBDA010000003.1, from coordinate 199,951 downwards.
GCGTATGTCGAGTCGCACCGAGGCGTAGAATTTCAGGGCGTTGCCACCAGTGGTGGTCTCGGGGTTGCCGAACATGACGCCGATCTTCTCGCGCAGCTGGTTGATGAAGATGCAGCAGCATCCGGTCTTGCTGATGGTCGAGGTCATCTTGCGCAGCGCCTGCGACATCAGGCGGGCATGCAGACCGACTTTCGATTCGCCCATCTCGCCGTCAATCTCGGCTTTGGGGGTCAGCGCGGCCACCGAGTCGATGACGATGATGTCGATGGCACCCGAACGGATCAGGTTGTCGGCAATCTCCAATGCCTGCTCTCCGTTGTCGGGCTGCGACACCAGCAGGTTGTCGATGTCCACTCCCAGTTTGCGGGCATAGACGGGGTCGAAGGCGTGTTCGGCGTCGATAAAGGCCGCTATGCCGCCTTTTTTCTGTGACTCGGCGATGGCGTGGATGGCCAGGGTGGTCTTTCCCGACGATTCGGGACCGTAGATTTCGATGATACGCCCCTTGGGGAAGCCGCCGATGCCAAGCGCCGTGTCCAGGCTGATGGAGCCTGTCGAGATGGCCTCATAGCTCTCGTCCGGTCGGTCGCCAAGCTTCATGATAGATCCTTTTCCGTAGTTCTTCTCAATCTTATCCAGCGTACTCTGCAGAATTTTCAGTTTCTCCAGTTTCGATGCATCGGCATCGTTCATTTCTTTTGCCATAAAAATCAGTTTTTTATAAATTATTATTTGTGTTCTGTCCTAAAATAAACGGAATGACAAATATACAATTTTTTTTTTATTTTTAGCAATTGCCATCGCATTTCAAAAATAATTTGTAATTTTGCAAACTCAATTGGCATGTAGTCAAAGTATCATCCATTCAAAAAATCATTATCATGGAAATCTTATCCAACAGAATCCTCAATATGGCAGAGTCAGAGACTCTCGCTATGACCGCAAAAGCTCGCGAACTGAAGGCCCAGGGCAAGGATGTCATCAGCCTCAGCATCGGCGAACCTGACTTCAACACCCCCGAGGCTGTGAAGCTCGCCGCCAAGAAGGCCATCGACGACAACTTCACCCACTATCCTCCCGTGCCGGGCTACCCCGACCTGCGTGAAGCCATCTGCACCAAATTCAAACGTGACAACAATTTGGATTTCAAACCAGAACAGATCGTCGTCTCCACCGGCGCCAAGCAGAGCATCTACCAGTTGGTCCAGTGCCTTGTCAACCCGGGCGACGAAGTCATCATCCCCACGCCTTTCTGGGTCAGCTACAAGGAGATTGTCCGCGTGGCCGAGGGCAAGTGCGTCTATGTCAAAACCAAAATCGAAAACGACTTCAAGGTGACCCCCCAGCAGCTGGAAGAGGCCATCACCCCGCGCACCAAGCTCATCATGTTCTCCAGCCCCTCCAACCCCACCGGTATGCTCTATACCAAGGAGGAACTCAAAGCCATCGCCGATGTCGTGGCCAAACATGACAATATCTTCATCATGGCCGACGAAATTTACGAGCACATCAACTTCGTGGGCAAACATGAGTCTATCGCCCAGTTCGAGAATGTCCGCGACCGCGTCATCACGGTCAACGGTGTCGCCAAGGGTTTCGCCATGACGGGCTGGCGTATCGGCTTCATCGCTGCTCCCACGGTTATCGCCAAGGCTTGCAACAAACTGCAGGGCCAGGTCACCTCGGCCACCTGCAGTATCGCCCAAAAGGCCACCGTCTGCGCCATGCTCATGGACCCCGCCACCAGCGAAGACATCATCAACATGCGCAACATCTTCCAGAAACGTCGCGACATGGTCTACAAACTCCTCTGCGACATCCCCGGTCTCAAGGTGCGTCTGCCCCAGGGCGCCTTCTATTTCTTCCCCGAGGTCAGCGCCTACTACGGCAAACGCTTCGGCGAATACACCATCAACAACAGCACCGACTTGGCCATGTACCTCCTCAATGAGGCCAATGTCGCCACCGTCATGGGCTCCGCCTTCGGCGACGACAACTGCATCCGTCTCAGCTATGCCACCAGCGAGGAACTCCTTGTCGAGGCCCTCCGCCGCATCAAAGAGGCCCTGCTGAAACTGCAATAAAAAATAACATTGCATCCTTCATAAATCCGTTTCGAAGAGAAACGGATTTTTTTTGTCTAAACGACTCATTTGTCGGAAGTTTTAGTTGTAAAGCTATAAAAATATAGTGCACTCTTCTAAAAAAATAGGTGTTTTGTTTTGAGAAAATGATAGAATGTCATACATTTGCATGCGGAAATGACAATCCATATTAGGATATTGTTTGATATAAATAAATGGATATCAAAATTTTGTATTAGATTTAACCAAGGAATTCTTTTTATTGTTCCTCCATCCTCTAGGATTTCAAGTCTGACCATTTTATTGTTAAAATAGTTCCTTCAAAACAAATAAATACCTAAAAACATGAACCTACGAGTTTTATTAAAAACCTTAGTGCTCATTGTCTTGATGGCTGTAGGAGAGGCACCAGTGTTCGGACAACACCGGATAGTTGGATCACAGTACCCATCGCCGGTGTTGCACACTATTGTGAGAGGATACGCTTATCCGGCCACTGTCAGTTATGTGGAGACTTCCACCGCGCATTACTTCGCCTATGCTGACGCATCCATGACAGTCCTCAACGCAGAAATCGATCCCAGTATATTTGTAAGGGATTTTGTCATTTTCGAGGATTATGTGTATTTTTGCGGATTGGACAATTCTCAACAAGCGTCAAAAGGGGTATGGGGATGGTTCAAAATACAGGATCTTATCGCATCAAACATGTCCTATTGTTCCCACAGGGATTTCCATTGCAACCTCCAGTACGCCGATACACTGCATAGCCTGGTGGCGTTCCGCGACAGTGCGAACACGTTGCACTTGGCAGTGGTGGGTTCCGTGAAGGACGGCAACACGAGCAACCGGTCGTGCATGCTGGATATCACCGGTTCTGCAGGTGGCAGCGGCTGGAACTATACCATGGGGATTACCACCACAAGTCCATCCGGATATGAGAAACTTACGAAAATATGTTTGACGGATAATTTTGTTGTGGCAGTAGGCTCTGTCCCCATGGGGGCTGGCAATATTAACCACAGGTTTCACCGGAGGAACAACATGTTTCAATCAGGAGGGCCACAGGATTATTTTTATAAGGTTCCCGGTGATGTATGGCCCCAGTCGTGGGACTATGCCGTGACCCATTTGTACAACGATTTGTTTGCTGTGGCAGCGAAGCATGAAGCCAATGGACTTTATTACAAGGGAATTATGGTGTATGTATTCAATATTCCCACCGTCACTACCGGATCGAACGCAGTCTATTCGGCTGATGTGTCGACATCCGGATACACCGATTTGTTGGATATCTGTGACATCCAATACAGTCAGTCTTACCGTGAATTGACCCTCCTGCTGAATGGTACCACTCCTTTCGGCGTCGGAAGCCTTGTGGCAGAGTTGCAACTGACGAGTCCGTATATGAATATATATCAAGTCTCATTTTTTCCGGACAAGATGATGACTTCTCTCGACAACTACAATGCGCAACAGCATTTCCTCACCATGGGTTATAACATTACTAATCCGGTGGAGGTGGATTTCTCCATACAACCGTTGCAGACAACCCCAGTGTGTTCTGTGCAACAAAGTGTACTCCCCCAAGATGTTAATTATGCAGTTAAGGTTGACTCAATACCGTATAATACATGTATTGATAAATTTAAGTGCGAAATGAGAGATGTGGAGAAATACATGAAAACTGACTTGATAGTAAAATGTAGTGACTAACTTAAAAAATGTTATTATGAAAAAACTGTTTCTTTTTTTAGTTTTCTTTTTAGGATCATTATTGCCTATTCAAGCGCAAAGCCAATATTATCACAAAGTGGGCGACACCATCCGCGGACGTGACACTATCTATTTCTACCAGTGGTGGAGCGAGGATTGGTTAAGCAATCCCAATCACAAATTGTATTATGATCTCCATCTGCGAGATAATGATATGTGGTTTGCAGAATACGATTGCATAAACGCCACTGGCCGATATGTACGTTACAACTATACAGAGCAGCCGTTGAAGATAGTCGGGTTGGCGGGGTGTGTGCGTGTTAGTGTTTCCCATGGCACTTGGGGGACTATGGATATGGAGGTGGAACCATTCCATGAGGAACAACTGTTGCTTTATGACGCGCAGACCGATGCGTTTCCGTTGCTGGCAGAGGTCCCGTTTACAAGAGTGGAACCTGTTCGGTATATGGAATTGCCACTGAGGGGTGTGCCCCAAAATTATTCTTCATTTGCTTGTTGCGTCGATGCTTCCAATCATAACTGGAACCTGGTGGTCCCTGTACATGAATACTATTTTGACAAACCGGTGACGGTTCACGACTCCTTCTATGTGGGTATGACAACCAATGATGCGTTCAGATACTTCCCTCCGGAATACCAGTCGGACAGCAATCACACTGCAGCCTATGCATGGAATATTTGTATGTTCCCCTACGTTTCATCACTATGTACGAGTGATTCATGTCCCGCTATTCCGCCGCAGCTATATAAGGTGAAGGAATATCGCTGGGATGACTCGGGGAATGTCGTCGACACCTCATGGAGATGGATGGAGATTCCGTCCTTCACACTCATCTTTCCCATCATTGAGATTGATACTTCGCTCATTGACGGACCGCAGTATGTTTGTCCGCCAGTGGAGAATTTGCATATCGCCAATGTGGAGGAACGGAACGTGGTGTTGTTATGGAACAACAACGACGAACATTTGCGATGGGAGATAAGCTATGGTCCGCAGGGCACTGCGCCTGAGGACGGCACCCAGCTCATGGCTTCCATTCCCGCCATTATGGTACAGGGGCTGGACAGTTGTGTCCACTACTCGGTATATATCCGAGCTGTGTGCATGCACGACTCGCTGCACTACAGCGAATGGAGTGAGCCGATGGATATCTGCATTTGTGACACCGACGCCGTCGCCGGTGTCGTGGCGCCTCTCGTGGAGCAGCTGACCTATCTGATGCCCAATCCGGCTGCCGAACAGGTGCAGGTGCTCTCCTCCTACGGCATAACGCGAGTGGAGGCCTACAGCTTGCAGGGGACGAAGATGGCCGATAGCCGTGTACGCGGATTGGGGACCTCGCTCGACGTGAGGAATTGGCCCGCAGGGCTGTACATCGTTGTGGTCCACACCCCGGCCGGCAATGTCACCAAGAAATTGGTGGTGGACCGCTAGTGGCCCGCCACATCCGCCATCCGCGCTGTGGTGGCAGGAATACCCTCCCTTCGCTGACATAAAACCGAAGAGGCCTCCGCGAGGAGGCCTCTCTCAGTGAACAACATTAAACTTTCTGAGCGGTGTGTTTGATTGACAAAGGTGTGTTTGCTATGATGCAGGAGTACTCAGAAAAGGTGTATAATCCAAATATGATGTTGAAAAAAGTATTTTGTCCGTTGGTTTTCAGTCGGCTTCGTAGATAAGCAGTTCGCCGTCGACATAGAGGAAGAGCATCGGGTCTTTGTCTCTCTTCTTGAAAATCCAGCATCCGCCGTTCTCCCTGTCAATCTCGGTCTTGATGTAGCGGCTGCTGATCTCTTGCTCGGCAAGCAGCTTGTCGTTGTTGTCGTAGACTTGCATGTAGGTTCTGCCGTCGCTGTCGTTGACTATGGCGTACATCAGGTCGCCGCTGATGGCGTAACTGACCATGTCGACATTGTAGGTCTCTTTGACGTAGTGGTGCACTACGGTGACATCGGTCACATGGTAGTCGTACCAGTAGGAGTTGCAGTACACCCAGAATCCGGGCCAGTAGAGGGGACGGGGGTGGACATGGACCCATACGATGGGACGCATGTGAATGATTCCATGGTGGTAAGGATGGTGGAAGTAGGGCGCGGGATGCATCGGACGGTGTGAGGGAGGCATGTGTCCTGGATGTCCCGGACGGGCATAGCCGTGACCGCGGGGCTGTGAGTGGACTTGGTTACGTCCGGCGGTGACTCCGCCACGATTGGGGCTGTGGTTGCCTCCGCGGTCGCCATTCACTTGGCTGCCTCCGCGTCCGCTACTGTTGCGGCTGTGCGACCCGGTGCCTTCAATTCGGTTTGTGTTGCGCGTATCGCGGTTCATACTGCGGTCGTTGCGTCCGGAGGGCGAGCTGCTGATGGGAGCTCCGACCGACGAATGGCGGCTGCTGCCACGGCTGGCAGACTGGTTGCGCGAGGGGCTGCTGTTCTGGCTCGAACGGCTGCTGCTCACGCTGCTTGAACTACGGCTGCTACTGTTCGACGAGGAGCGGCTGACGGTGCCGGAATGACGGCTGCTGCCGCTGTTATAGCTTGATGATCCGCTGCGGCTGGAAGAACTGCCCATGCTGCTGCGACTGGACGAGGAGCTGTGACTGCTGCTGCTGCGACTGGACGACGAGGAGCTGTGGCTGCTTCCCGAACGGCTCGACGATGAAGAACTGTGGCTGCCGCCACTTCTGCTGCCACCGCCACGCTGGGCGTAGACCGGTGTGGCACAGAGCAGGGCTCCTAGGGCTATGATTGCAATCAATCGGTTGGTTTTCATATTGAATCCTTTCTTTTATCGGTTGGTGTCATTGTTTTGTTTTCGATGCAAAAGTACCAACATCTGTCAATGTAAAACCCTAAGGCGTTCCCTTTTTTTCCGGATTTTTCCGGAAATTTCCGACCCGTTGTGCTAAGATGCAGAAAACGAGGCTGAAAACGCTGTTACGTTCTTCAGCCTCGTCGTATAATAATTGGAATGGGGTGTCGCTATGCTTCGCTGTCGCCGGTCGGATTGTCGCTGTTTTCGCCGGTCGGATTGTCGCCGTTTTCGGGTGTTGCCTGATTGTAGCTGAACACGCCCAGCCGTCGCAGTGCAAAGTAATAATAGGTGACAAACAGCAAGGTGAACATCACATCGCCCAGCGGCAGGCGCTCTTTGCCCAAAAACAATACGGTGATCAGTAGTACAAAGAGTTGTGCAAGTGTGTAGAGGTGAAACCCTATCTTCTGCAGTCGCCACATGAGTATCACTCCGGCCAGCGACACGGCATAGAGCAGCGCACTCCACAGGAAAAAGGATCGGGGGGTGTTCAGAAATTCTTCTATCGCTACCGTCATGCTGTCGGGCATCGTGATGGCTCCGCTGTTGAACATCTGTTGCATGGTGGGTAGGGTGACGCCCCATATCAGTGAGGAGAGGAAATTGAGGCCTGAACCGATGATGCTCAGTACCAACACGATATTGAGGCTCCGCTTCTGGATGTCAAATAGTCGCTGGGAGTTGTTGTCAGGATAGTCGCTCTGTGACATGTTGTCGTCGTTTTACAGGGTGTAAGGCGTTGGATGGAATGTCCTATGCAAAACAGGAATGGTTTTTCAACTCGTCGGCCATCTGCTGCTGCAGTTTGTGGGCTTCGTCGGCTGCCCTTTGGGCAAAATCTTCGCCGTTGGAGGCGTAGATGATGCCACGCGAGGAGTTGACGAGCAAACCGCATTCACTCGTCATGCCGTAGCGGCACACTTCCGTCAGGCTGCCTCCTTGGGCGCCTACGCCGGGCACCAGCAGGAAACTGTCGGGCACCAGCGCTCTGACGGCGGTCAGCATGTCGGCCTTGGTGGCTCCGACCACGTACATCATATTGTTCGGATCGCCCCACTGCTGCGAGCGTTCCAGCACGCGTTCAAACAACCGTTGCTTGCTGCCGTCGGCTTCGATGAACTGGAAGTCGAAGGCTCCTTTGTTGGAGGTCAGTGCCAGCAGTATGACCCACTTGCCGTCGTAGACGGTGAAGGGGGTCACCGAGTCTTCGCCCATGTAGGGTGCCACGGTCAGCGAGTCGAAATTGAAGTCGCCTGCAGGGTCCAGAAAGGCTTTGGCGTATTGCTGCGAGGTGTTGCCAATGTCGCCGCGTTTGGCGTCGGCAATGGTGAACACCTTGCCGTCCAGACTGTGAAGGTAGTCCATCGTCTTCTTCAGCTGCACCAGTCCTTCGATGCCGGCCGACTCGTAGAAAGCCAGATTGGGCTTGTAGGCCACGGCGTAGGGCAGGGTGGCGTCGATGATGGCTTTGTTGAACTGGAAAATGGGGTCGTCCATCTGGAGCAGATGGGCGGGTATCTTTTTCAGATCGGTGTCGAGTCCGACACAGAGGAACGATTGTTTCTTACGGATGGTGGCTATGAGTTCTTGACGTGTCATGGGAAAATGTTGTTTTTGTGTTGGATGATAATCAAAAAAAGGATAAGAAATGACTGATGACGGCGCTTGCCCGGGATGGATGGCTTCGGCGGCAGATCTTCGTTCGCAGGCATGGTCCGCCTTTGTGGTGACGTGTTGTGGAGAAGATGCTTCAGTCAGTGTTTTTTTGTCAAGGCACATGGAATCAGTTGGTCAGCTGCTGGAAAATGCGTTCCAGGCTTTCCTGCTCCTTCTGGATGGTGAGCACCGTGTGGCCTTGTGCCACTGCCCAGTGGAATATCTTCTCACGCAGGTCGTCGCTGCCTTTGCCGTGAATGGCATAGGTGTGGCCGGTCTGATGGTGCACCTGTGCCACGCCGCTGATTTTGCGCAGCTTTTCGATGTCCACTTCGCGGTCGAATTCCACCACATAGCGGTTGCCCGACAGTTCGAGGCTTTTCAGCTCGTCTGCGCTATTGTCGGCCACTATCTTTCCGTGGTTGATGATGATGGCTCGGCTGCACATGGCTTCAACCTCCTGCATGATGTGGGTCGAAAGCAGCACCACCTTGGTCTTGCCGACATTGCGGATCACTTTGCGTATCTCTTCCAGCTGGTTGGGGTCCAATCCGGTGGTGGGTTCATCCAAAATGAGCACCTCGGGGTCGTGAATCATGGCTTGTGCCAGTCCCACACGCTGACGGTAGCCTTTCGACAGGGCGCCGATGCGTTTGCCCAACTCGGGCTCCAAACCGGTCAGCGCAATCATCTCATCCACACGTTGCTTGCTGTTGCGCAGTCCGTAGGTGCCTGCAATGAACTGCAGAAACTCGGGGATGTACATCTCGGTGTAGAGGGGGTTGTGTTCGGGCAGGTAGCCTATGCGGCGGCACACCTCGCGGGGCTCGTCGAAAATGCTGTGTCCGCAAACGGTGACTTCGCCTTCGGTGGGGGGGATGAAACAGGTGATGATTTTCATCAGGGTCGACTTGCCGGCGCCGTTGGGCCCCAGCAGTCCTACAATCTCGCCGCGGGCAATGCTGAAACTGACGTCGTCGAGTGCCAGCTGCTCACCGTAGCGTTTCGATATGTTGTTGACTTTGATCATGTAGTCTATTGTTGTTCTTGTAGTTCACGGGCTTCCTGCAGGCTGATGCGTTTGCCGTTGTAGAAGGCAATGACAAAGGCGTCCTGGAAGCCTTTCTTTCTCAGTTCGCTCTGAATGTTCTTGGCTTTGGCAATGGTGGTCTCGTTGCCCATGGTGTAGCGGTACAGCCCGTCTTGCTGGTAGACTTGGTAGCCACTCACGCCCTTGAAGTCCTTGGCCCCAGTGGGGATCTCTTTCTCGCTGGTGAGGAACTGCACGCGAAAGGTGACGCCTTCCACAATGGTCTGGTCTTTCTGTACGGTGACCTGCAGCTCGGCTTCCTCCTGGTTGATTTGCACGGTGCCCGAAAGGTTCTCCTTGCGGCTGCTGGCAGGTGCTTCGACATGGGCCTTGGGGGCCTCTTCGCCTTTCGACTCCAGAATGGCGGTGGCCAGCGCGTCGTCCTGTTTCTGGGTGGCATTGGCGCTGCTGTCGGTCACGGCTTTCTTGGTGTCTTTGTTCTTGCCGTAGCCGGGCAGGTCCACCTGCATCTTGACGGGTTTCGCTGTGGCTTCTTCGTGGGCTTTGTAGTTGGCAAAGGCGTTGAGCAGACACACGGCGATGGTGGCCTGGCCTTCTTCCGACATCATGAAGGCTTCCTCGGCGGGATTGCTGATGAAGCCCACCTCGGTGAGCACGGCGGGCATGGCGGTCTTGTAAATGACGAAAAACTCGGCCTGCTTCACCCCGCGGTTCACGGTCTTGATTGCGCTTTTGTATTGTTCTTGTGCGTATTGTGCAAAGTTCAGACTTTTATCGATATAGGCGTTCTGGTACATGGCGAACATCACATAGCTCTCGGGCGAATTGGGGTCGAACCCTTGGTAGTCTTTGTTGTTCTTGTAGCCATCCTCAAGCAGTATGTCGGCATTCTCTTTCTTGGCCACTTCCATGTTGGCGCGGCTGCGCGACAGACCCATCACGTAGGTCTCCATGCCGGTCGGCGTGGTGGTGGGATGCGAGTTGCAGTGGATGGAAACGAACAGGTCGGCTTTGGCTCTGTTGGCTATATTGGCTCGTTCCGAGAGGGTTACGTCGACGTCGGTGGTGCGGGTGAAGATCACTTTCACATCGGGATAGTTGTCTTGCACCAGCTTGCCAAACTTTTTCGCAATGGCCAACGTCAGCTCTTTTTCCTTGCTGTGCTTGCCCAGAGCGCCGGGTTTGTCGCCGCCGTGACCGGGGTCGATGACGAGGGTTTTCACTTTTCCAGGCTCTCTTTTTTGCGAAAACGATACGCCTGTTATCAGAAACAAAGCGATGAAAAGAATGAATAAACGTCTCATTTCTAGATGTATATTTTTTGTTTTTACCAATTGCACATTTTGTGCTATCTTTGCAATTTCAAAATGCAAAAATACTAAAAAAATGTATGTTTTCGGACGAAATGTCGAAAAATAATCAAAATTAATTTTTTAACTTGAAACGCTTCCGCTCCTTATCCGTCCTTCGTCAGTCCCGTGGTTGGCTGCTGACAGCGCTGCTGCTCTTGGCTTCCTGTGGGTCGACAATGGCTCAGGATACGGTGTCGCGCGTCCATCAAGTATCTGATTCCATGGTTTCTGTGGTTGACTCATCTGTCAAGGCCGACAGCGTGAGGCTCATTGCTGTGTCGCCCGACGCGGTGAAGCAGACGGTGGACTATAAGGCTACAGACTCGATTGCCATCGAACTGGACAACAAACGGGCTTTCCTATACCATGAGGGCGACATCACCTTCGAGGATATGAACCTCAAGGCGGACTACATGGAGGTGGATTTCGACAAACAGCTGCTCCATGCGCGCGGCGTGGTGGACAGCGCGGGCAAATACCAGGGCCGTCCGCTGTTCAAACAGGGTGCCTCCGAATACAATGCCGACACACTGACCTACAACTACCACTCGCAGAAGGGTTTGATTTGCGGTGTCATCACACAGGAGGGCGACGGCTACCTGCATGGCAACGTCATCAAGAAGGTCAACGACTCGGTGATGTACCTCAGTGGCGGACAGTATACGACATGCAACTATGCCCACCCGCATTTTGCTATCAACTTCACTGAATCCAAACTTATTACGAACGACAAAATCGTCACTGGTCCGGCGTATGTCACCATTGAGGATGTGCCCACCCCCTTGGCGCTGCCGTTCGCTTTCTTCCCCTTGGCTCACGACCGGGCGTCGGGCATCCTGCTTCCTTCCTACGGCTGGATGACGGGCCGCGGCTACTACCTCAAAGATGGCGGCTACTACTTTGCTATCAACGACTTCGTGGACCTGGCGCTGACGGGCGAGCTCTACACCAACCTGAGCTGGGCGGCCGAGGCCAAGACGAACTACTACCGTCGCTACAAGTACAAAGGCAACTTCGACATCCGCTACGGCATCACCAAGACGGGCATCAGGGGCGACACCAACACTTTCCGCAAATACAGCGACTTCAAAATCTCGTGGCGGCACGACCAGGATGCCAAGGCGAACCCCAACAGCCGCTTCTCGGCCGATGTCAACCTCATCAGCCGCAACTATAACCGCAATACCACCAACTCCAACGACTACTTTAACAGCACCACCACGTCGAGCATCAGCTACACCACCTCTATCGGATCGTGGTTCAACCTGGCGCTGTCGGCCCGCGAATCGTACAATATCCAGACAGGGGTCATGAACATCAAATTGCCGTCGTTCTCGCTGAGCAGCAACACGTTCTATCCGTTGCGCCGCAAAATGCCGTCGGGGGCTTACCGCTGGTATGAGAATATTTCGCTTTCGTATGTGTTGGAAGGCGAAAACAATATCAACTCGCAGGATTCCAACATCTTCAAGAAGACTATCTTCAACGAGATGCAGTATGGCATCCATCACCGCATTCCGATACAAAGCACGCTGAAGGTGCTGAAATTCTTCAATTGGACCAACTCGCTGTCGTACAACGAACGTTGGCATTGGTCCACTATCGACAAACATATCGACGACAACGGCGCGCTGGTCATCGACACCGTGCGCGGCTTCCGCGCCAACCGCGACTTCTCGTTCAATTCGTCGCTCTCCACCCGCATCTATGGTATGTTCAACTTCAAGTTCGGGCCGCTGAAGGCACTGCGCCATGTGGTCAATCCGAGCCTTACCTTCTCCTATAGGCCTGACTTCGGCAGCGAACGCTTGGGCTACTGGCGCTCCTATACCGACACCACGGGCTACGTCCACCGCTATTCCATCTTCGAACAGAGCCTCTATGGCGGACCGGCCGACGGACGGTCGGGACAGATTGGCCTCTCTATCGGCAACAACCTTGAAGCCAAAGTGAAACCATTCCGCGACACAACAGGCGAACTGAAAAAGGTGGTGCTGATCGAGAGTTTTTCGCTCTCGATGAACTACGACTTGGCACGCGATTCGCTCAACTGGTCCGACCTTAACGTGTCGGGCCATACGACATTGTTCAAATCGCTGGTGCTGAATTATTCGGGCTCCTTCTCGCCGTATGTCATCGACTCGCTGGGCAATAAGCACAACCGCTACCTATGGAACGAACAGCGTCGCCTGTTCCGTCTGAACCAGTCCACTTGGAGCGGACAGCTGTCGTGGAGCATCAACAACAACACCTTCAAAAAAGATGCCCCCAAAAGCGAAGGCCGTCTGGTGCAACCTATCCGACAGACCCCCTACGACATGAGCCCGGCCTTGATGATGGGCACCTTTGCCGATTTCTCCGTGCCTTGGAACGTGTCGCTCAACTACACGCTCAGCTACATCAGCGCCTACGATGCGGCCCGCTTCAACATCAACCGCAGTGTCACCCACTCGGTCTCCGTGTCGGGCAGCCTGAACCTCACCGAGAACTGGCGCTTCCATTTCTCTACGGGCTACGATTTCACCAACAAGGGTATGTCCTACACCAGCATCGACATCTATCGCGACCTCCATTGCTGGGAGATGCGCTTCAACTGGGTCCCCTTCGGCTACTACAAGAGCTGGAATTTCTCCATCAACATCAAGGCGTCGTCGCTGCGCGACGTGAAGTACGAGAAGCGGGAAAGCTATCAGTCCAACCAGGGCTACTACGTCTATTGACACCAACCGAACGTTGCTTATCCATATAGCTTAAAACCTTGAAAGTATGACAGAAGGAAAACTTTACTACAACATCGGCGAAGTGGCCGAAATGCTTGGGGTGAATGCCTCTTTGCTCCGCTTCTGGGAGACGGAGTTCCCTCAGCTGCGTCCGGCCAAAAACAAAAAGGGTACACGCAGCTATACGCGTCAGGACATCGACTTGCTGCGCCGCATCCACTATCTGACCAAGGATTGCGGATTGACCCTCGAAGGTGCCCGCCAACAGCTGAAAAACGACAAATCGCCCGATCGCAACATGCAGTTGGTCGACACGTTGAACCAACTGAGGTCTTTCCTTGTGCAACTAAAGGAGAGCATCTGAGTTTTCTCCACCATTTTTGCGTTATTTTATTGGAATGGCTTTGGTATCAGGCGAATGCATGAATCGGTATTCGTGCTGTTGTCGTCAGAACCGGAGCCGTAGTTGAGCCTTGAACTCGTGCCGATAGTTGGCATCGATGCGGTCGTAGCCGGACCCGATGGTTTCGCGTTCGGGATAGAGGGTGTAGGCGTATTTGAGGGCCATCGAGAGGTTGGGCGACAGCTCCTGTCGCAACAGCAAATAGCAGCGCACGCCTTTGTCGGTCAGCATGGGGACGGCAAATTCATACATCAAATCGCTTTCATAGGTATAGATGCGGGCGTCGTAGGCGCCAATGTCAAACAGGGCCAGGCGTGTGCTTAGCGTCAGTGGCCTCCGTATGCGATGCCATCGGTAGCTGACATCTTGCAGCGCCAGGAATCCTTGCTGGGGTGCGTGGTCTTCGCAGTCAAACCAGGAGTAGACCACGCGAGTGTGCAGCCGTAGCGACGGGTCGGGGGTATAGTCGAGCGACAGTTGCAGCTGTTGGCGCCGGATGCGTTCCACGCTGTAGGTCTGTCCGTCGCTGTTGCGTTCGGCGGTACGGTAGCGGTATTGGCAGGCCAAGGTGGTGTGGGGCGCGACGTCCTTGCTGAGCATCAGTCGGTAGTCGGCTCCGTTCGAAGGACTGTAGACCCGGTAGCGCATCCAAGGATAGCGGAACAGGTCGACGGATGTCTGCAGATAGATGTAGTAGGGGAGACGGGTGCGGAAATAGAGCAGCAACCCTTCCTCATTCTGTGGCGATGAACTCTGTCCGAGGGTGTTGGCATGGAGGTTGTTGTAGGTGGGGGCGCCGTAGTGGTAGGCTATCGAGAGGTTGTTGTTGGCGTCGATGTGGAACTGCAGGCCGCCTACTGCCGCTACGGGCAGCGTTTGCGGGCTGTGCCAGCTGGATGTCAGACTGTCGTTGCAGGCTGCAGCGACTTCGCCGAAAAGGAGCAGCCTACGGTGACGGTAGGCAATGTCGATGCCGGCATTGAAATTGCGTCTGCCGCTGAAAGCAAAGGCGTTGTAGACGTAATCCGGTGGCACAATGGCTTCTGATAGGGTCGTGCCGTAGGCGGTGGCTCCGACCACCAGTTGCCGATGGCGGTATTGCAGATGGGCTCCGTAGAGTTGTTCGGTCAGCTGCCCTTTCTTCGACAGTTCGTTGTCGGTGCGGTGGTAGCCTGATTGGTAGAGGCTCTGCACTTGGGCTTCGCCGGCAGCGAGGGTGTCGGCTGCATCGTTTGTCGTGGCGTCGCGCGAGGTGTGGGAATAGAAAAGGGTCAGCTCCCATCGGCTGTGCAACTGCAGGGTGGCTGCTGCGCCGCGCAGACTGCCGTATTCGCCAAAGGCGCTGGAGGTCCGCAGCCCTTGCCCATAGCGCCACAGGGGCATGCTGCCCGACATCCAGGGGGCATAGCCGCTCCACAGGGTGGCGCCTTGGCCGAATTGCAGCTGGTACTTGCCGACGATGGCTTTTTTCAGGCGGCCGAGCTGTTGGAACATCAGATAATAGCCATAATAGTCGAACCCTTTGGGCGATGCGGCGCCGAAAAGGGCTTCTCCGGGGTCTTTCTCTCCGCTCACCTGCAGGGCGATGCGGTCGGCGTACTTGAATTGGTAACGGAAATACAGTCGCAGGGGGTTGCCTGCATAGTGGTCTTCGTTGTAGCCTCGCGACAGAGGCCATTGCTGACGGCCGCCCATGCGCAGATTGCTTCGCCCGTTGCGCAGCATTTGCCCGAGGGTGGGCTTGGTGCCGTTATCCGTAGGGGCTACGGTGACAAAGGGCTCCAACAGCCGCAGCGTGAGGGTGTCGAATCCGTTGAGCAGGTGCAGTTCCGAGAGGGTGACCATCTCGCCGTTTTGGGCTATATAGGCTTTGATGACGTCGCGTTGGAAGTCGGACAGGAAGGGTAGGTCGCACAACGCATCGGAGGCGGTGTCGTTGAGGTTGATGGGGTTCTCGATATAGCCTTGCAACTGCTCCAACAGATCGTCGGGCACCTCTTCGCTGTCGTTCTGTTCGGCCCATTGCTCCATGAGCTGCTGCCACAGACGGTCATTGTTCTCTTGGGCGGTCAGCGGAATGCTGACGGCCAGCAACAGCAACAATAGGAGTGTTCGTGGGCGACCGGCGGGGTTCATGGACTCAGAAGGTGTAATGGAGGTTCAGTTGGGGCGTCAGTCCCAGCACGGCATGCAGTTGTGCCGACAGGTCGGCGCCGATATGCCGTTGGCGGAAGCCGAATCCGAAGGTGTAGATGGTGGGGTGGGTGACCAGTCCGACCCTGAAGGCGTAGTGCTGCTGCAGACAATATTCGATACCAAAGCGAAGCGTTGGGTCGTAATAGAGGTTTTTTTCGACCTCCACAAGGGTCGTCAGATTTTCGACTGGCCGGTAGGATGCCCCCAGATTGAAACGGGCGGGCACACGGGTGTAGATGTCGGTGCGCATCCTGGCTGCCAGTGGGTTGTAGGTGCTGAATCCTATTGCAATTCGTTCGGACGGGCTGTATTGTAGGGCGACGCTGAAGGTCATCAGCTGCTGGGGGTCGTAGTAGGGGTCGCTGGTGGACGACCGCAGGTAGTGGAAGCCTGCGCCCATACGCACATTGTTGCCAAGGGGTATGCCGTAGGCTCCGCTGATTTGCAACTCGTTGTAGCCGCTGTTGCCGTAGTGGAGTGCGGTCAGCCCGACACTTCCGAATCCGACGGGTATCGCTCCGCCAAATCGGGCATATCCCATCCCTTCTGTGGCAAACTGTTGTCTTATGGAGAGCGTCAGATGGGCTGATTGTAGCGCGCCCAGCAGAGCAATATTGTCACTCGCCGATTCGAAATCCGTCTGTGCCGCTGTGGCGCCACCCATAGCGGCGGCGGCACCACCCATGGCGGGGAAGTCGAACTGGGCCTGCGTCGCGTTCGGCAGCAGCCAAAGGAGGGCTGTGATGAGCAGAAGGATGTTGCGGTGGCTGTGCGATGGTTGCTTCATGGGTTTGTGGGTGGTCTTCTTTTCGGCGGGTGGCGTGAAAAAAGAAGACGCGCCATCCGACAACTGTTCGGTATGGCGCGTCTTGGTGTTTATGCTGTAGGGAACTGTCGGAAGGGGTTTCGACGGTCCCTCAGGGCAGTGGTTGTCATTTCTTGTTCTTCAGACCGCCATTGACGAAGGCATTGTTGACAAGGTTATGGATGATGGCGGCGCGACGGCTGCTGAAGTTGCCGCTCATGGTCACGGGGTGGATAAATTCGTTGGGCGACACCATGGTCCCGTTGTCGATGGCCTGGTTCAGACGATCGATGTCGCTTTGGGTGATGTAGTAGGCTGACACATTGTTCAGTGTGCCTTCAAGCATGAATCCTACAGCGGGATAGGCGCTGATGTTGATGTTGCCCGCATCGGAGATATACCATGCGGTGTCCGACATGGCGATGACAATCAGATTGGTTCCGCTGGGGCCGGCCAGAATACTGGACAGCGTGTCGAAGTTGAAATGATAAAGTCGTTCAACTGTCAGCAGATGATCCAAGGCATAGGATCCCGTCGTGGTGTCGGCAAACTGGAAGGCCATGAAGGGGAAAGCCAGGTCGTTGGATGTCAGGTCTACATTGGCACTCAGGTCGATCGTTGCCACGCTGGTGATGTCGTTGACGGTCTTGCTGAAATCGTCGGCCACGCTGGATGTGAACGCTAAGGTGTCAACATCACCGGCTTCGTTGGTGATATAGACGGTGGAATTGCCCAAGAGGCCGTCCTCAATGACGCTGTTGATGAATTCTACACCGTCGCACGACGCCATGGAAAATAGGCAGGTAATGGCCAGAATGCCGTTAAATAAACGTTTTTTCATGATTGTTTTGTTAATACTTGTTCTTAAAAATGGATCCTGTTTGCATTTGTGTTACCAGCGGACGGAAGGGATCCTTCTTTCCGGCCGATGTAACTCTTTTTTGACTTTTAATAAGTTGCAAAAATACACTATTTTTTCTATTTGGCCGAGAAAATATCGTTTATATTTTCCAGCCAAACTGCAATTGTTTTATAATAAGGCAGTTGGAATTTCTTTAGGTCGAATGGTCGGAATGCTCAATTCTCCGCTTTGACCTTGATGGTGCCCTCTTCGACCAGTTTCTTGTACGTTTTCTCGGCTGCCAGCTGTTCGGCGGCTTTGATGGAGTACTCCACAGCCAACTCATGGGGTTCGCCGTCTATCATGGCGCGTATTTCGTATTCTTTGCGGCTGGCATTCTTCTTGCCTTGGTACAAAACACGTTCCACTTCAAAAGTCACCTTCCGGTGCTCTTTCTGGCCCCAGTCAATCAGCTTGCTCTTGAAGTTCCAGTCCTGATGCGACAGGGTGTCCACATCCATGTGTATCTTGATGACGCGGTCGATGATGACATGGCGTGTGAATTTGAATCCTTTCTCCAGATAGATGGCGCCGACCAATGCTTCGAATGCGTCGCCGTCGATGGATTTGAAGATGCCTTGCGATTCTTTGTTGTATTGAATCAGTTGCGAAAGGCCTATCTTCTGTGCCAACTTGTTGAGGTTGGCGCGGCTGACTATCTTCGACCGCATCTCGGTCAGGAAGCCTTCGCCTTGATAGGGGTATCGTTTGTAGAGATATTCGGCCACAATGGTGCTCAGCACGGCATCACCCAGATATTCCAGGCGCTCGTTGTTCACTTTGCGGCCTTGCAGGGTCTCCATCGATTTGGACTTGTGGATGAAGGCTATCTGGTAAATGTCGGTATGCCGGGGCGTGAACCCCAGTATGTTCTTAAAGAAACTGTAGAATGCCTCGTTCTCTTTCCTTTTGCGAAACAGTATCATAGGCCGTCAATCTCCCTCACAGTTTTCTGAAAGCCAAACAGATGTTGTGACCGCCGAATCCAAAGGCATTGCTCAGCGCGAAATGCACGTCCCGTTTCACGGCTTTGTTGAAGGTGAAGTTGAGGGGGGCAATGTTGGGGTCGTCGGTGAAATGGTTGATAGTGGGCGGAACGACACCCTCCTTGATGGCCATCACGGTGGCAATGGCTTCCACACATCCGGCGGCGCCCAGCAGGTGGCCGGTCATCGATTTGGTGGAGTTGAGATTGATCTTGTAGGCGTGCTCCCCAAACAGGCGCTCAATGGCTTTGGGCTCCGATATGTCGCCGATGGGGGTCGATGTGCCGTGGGTGTTGATGTGGTCGACAGCGTCGAGTGGCATGTCGGATTCCTTGACGGCATCCAGCATGGCGTCGTAGGCCCCTTGTCCTTCGGGATGGGAGGCGGTGATATGGTAGGCGTCGGCGCTGAGACCGCATCCGGTCAATTCGGCGTAAATCTTGGCTCCTCGAGCCTGGGCATGCTCCAACTCCTCCAGCACCAGCGCTCCGGCGCCTTCGGCCAGCACAAAACCGTCACGGTCTTTGTCGAAGGGCCGTGAGGCGGTCTGCGGATCGTCGTTGCGGAACGAAAGGGCCTGCATCGAACCGAATCCGCCAATGCTGCACTCTGTGACTGCTGCCTCCGATCCGCCGGCAATGATGGCGTCGGCCTTACCCAACCGTATCAGGTTGAAGGCATCGGATATGGCGGCTGCCGACGAGGCACACGCTGCCACCGTACAGTAGTTGGGACCACGGAAACCATATTTGATGGATATCTGTCCGGCACAGATGTTCGAAATCATGCGGGTGCAGAAAAATGGACTGAATCGGGGTTGCTCCCCGCCTTTCACATAGTCGCGTATCTCATTCTGAAATGTCAATACGCCGCCATTTCCGCTACCCCATATCACACCGATTCGTGTCTTGTCGTGCTCGGTGTCCAATCCGGAGTCTTTGATGGCTTCGTCCGAGGCCACCAGACCGTATTGGGTGAAGGGATCTAGCTTCCGACACTCCTTACGGTCAAAAAAATTTAGGGGCTCAAACCCCTTTACTTCACAGGCAATCTTGCATTTGAACTGCGAAGCGTTAAAGCGAGTAATCAGGCTAGCACCACTTACTCCGGCGAGCATCGCTTGCCATGTGGTGGCTACATCATTGCCTATCGGAGTAAGTGATCCTAGACCTGTAACAACTACTCTCTTTAGATTCATGGAATGAATCGGTTATTTTCCAGCATTCTCAATGAAAGCAATGGCGTCACCAACGGTGGCAATCTTCTCGGCTTCGCTTTCGGGAATCTGAATGTCGAACTCTTTCTCAAGTTCCATGATTAACTCGACGGTATCGAGGGAGTCTGCTCCGAGGTCATTGGTGAAACTGGCTTCCGGAGTAACATCTTTTTCATCGACACCAAGCTTATCAACGATGATAGCTTTTACTTTAGTTGCAATTTCAGACATTTTTCTCTAATTTTTTGAATTAAACAGTTTGCAAAGTAACGAAAAAAAAACCATTCCAACCTAATTTTTTGGCAAAATTCTTAATGTTAAATATATTAACAATTTGGGATACAGTATGCTATGCGTTCCAAAAACGGTCTTCTCCATTTTGTATTTTTGCCTCGTAAAATATCGCTGAAAATCAAATTAATATAAAAGCATGTATTTTGCAATATATTGAATGCCAGTAATTAAAAAAATAGTTTGAAATTTTTGCAAGAAATCGGATTTTTCTTGCTATTTTTGCATTTTTGTTGAAAAAAAATTCTATTTCTGAACTGTCATTTAATAGCTGAATTTTAACTATGCAGAAACCGATTCAACTGGCTATCCTCGCATCGGGCAACGGCACCAATGCCCAACAAATATCGGAATATTTCGCCCAAAGCAACGATGTACGGGTCAATGTGATTGTCTATAATAAGCGTGACGCCTATGTGGCCACCCGTGCCCAACAGCTGGGTATCGACGCCCAATACTTCAACCGTCACGATTTCTTCGAGACCGACAATGTCCTGCATTTCCTTCAGGATCGGGGCGTCGACTACCTCATCCTGGCAGGCTTCCTGCTGCTGGTGCCCGACAACTTGCTTCGGGCTTTCCCCAACCGCGTGGTCAATATCCATCCGGCCCTGCTGCCCAACTATGGTGGCAAGGGCATGTACGGCCACCATGTGCATGAGGCTGTTATCGCCAACCATGAGCAGTTTTCGGGCATCACTATCCATGTGGTCGACAACCGCTACGACTGTGGAACGACGCTTTTCCAGGCACGTTGCCGCATCGACGCCAACGACTCGGCCGACGATCTGGCGGCTAAAATCCACCTGCTCGAAAAAGCTTACTTCCCTCGTGTCATTGAGGCTTTTGTCCTCAACCGCCCCATGCCTGTGGCTGAACTATGAGTGTTCGGGTCAGGATGTTATTAATCTAGTTGTCAATCATCAATTTTCCCCATCGTGCGCATAGCTGTCAACACGCGTCTGCTGCTCCCTCATCGCCTCGACGGCATCGGCTGGTTCACGGCCGAAACGCTCCGTCGCATCGTCAGCGCCCATCCGGAACATGAATTCTTCTTTCTGTTCGACCGCAAGCCGGATCCGCAGTTCATCTTCGCTCCCAACGTCCATCCGGTGGTGCTCTGCCCTCAGGCACGCCACCCGATTCTGTGGCGCCTGTTCTTCCAATGGAGTGTCCCGCGAGCGCTGAAACGCTATAAGATTGACCGTTTCCTGTCACCCGATGGCTGGATGCCGCTCCACCCCAAGGTGCCGACGCTGACGGTCATCCACGACTTGAATTTCGAACATGCAGCCGACTTCCTGCGTCCGTCCCACCAGCGATATATGACGCACTTCTTCCCGCAGTTCGCCCGCAATGCGTCACGTATTGCCACGGTCTCTGAGTTTTCCAAACAGGACATCGTCGACACGTACCATATCGACCCCGAAAAGATCGATGTGGTCTACGATGGTGCGCACGACTTCTACAGACCTTACCCCGACGAGGAGAAATGTCGTATCCGTTCGGAATATACCGACGGCAACCCTTACTTTATCTTCATTGGAACCATCTCGCGACGTAAAAACTTGACCAACACTTTGCTGGCATTCGATCGCTATAGGGATCAGCATCCATCCGACACCACACGTCTGGTCGTGGTGGGTAGCCGCTATTGGTGGCAGGATGAGCTGGCAGCTGCCTTCGACGGCATGCGCCATCAGCAGGATGTCCGCTTCCTTGGTCATGTCGACTCCGACAAGTTGTCCAAGCTTCTTTCGGCTGCGGTGGCATTGGTCTATCCGTCGCTCTTCGAGGGATTCGGTATTCCAATAATCGAGGCTTACCATGCTGAAACTGCTGTTATGACGGCCAACGTGACTTCGATGCCTGAGGTGGCTGGCGATGCGGCGTTGGTGGTCGACCCGTTGAATGTCGATGCTATTGCTGAGGCCATGGGCCGTCTGGTCGACGATAACGCGCTTCGCGAAAGCCTTATCGCCAAAGGTCGTGAACGGCGTTTGCTTTTCTCGTGGGACCGCACGGCGCAGCTGCTGTGGCAAAGCATGATGCGCACCACCTCCATGCCGAATTAGTCACGCCGACTCTGGCTGGTGGATTCGGTAGGACTCCAGTAGGACGCTGGTGGGAGGATGTTAGGACCCTGGTAGGACCTTGTGCGTGCGATGGGCGGGTCGGTTGGCGACCCGAAAAACGGCGACTTTAACTCGAATAGAATAATATCTGCTATATATATTAATGAATAAATACTTATTATCCTTCGTCATCATTGCGCTGCTGCCATCGCTCTTTCTGTGCGCCCAGACTTCGCGGTCGCAGAATCTGGTTTACAACCCTTCCTTTGAGGAGTACCGCGAGTGCCCGCGAAAAATCGACGCGCTCGGAACCCTCACCATCGTCGATGCGTGGTTTCAACCTACGGCAGGATCGGCAGATTATTTCAACGTCTGCGGGTCGCGCGACTGCAGGGTGCCGCGCAACAAGTTGGGTGTTCAGGAACCGCATTCGGGTCAGGGCTATTGTGGCATCTACTGTTCTAAGACCGACTATCGTGAGTATTTGCAGACGCAGCTCAAAGAACCTCTCCGTGAGGGTGAGCTCTACAGAATCTCCTTCTATGTAAGCCTTTCCGAATACTCTTCGGGCGCCGTTGCCACCATCGGCGCGCTGTTCACACCCGACAGGGTGGGGGATACCGTTCGTAGCGTGCTCATGTGCAAGGAACTGAAACAGCTGGCTCCCAATATCTCTCAGGTTGTGGCTTCCTACTTCGAACCGCAGGTGGTCAACAGCGGTCAGGCCATCACCGACACTAAAGGGTGGACTCGCATCACCGGCACCTTCGTCGCCAACGGTGGTGAGCGCTTCCTCACCATTGGCAATTTCTTCCCTGCGTCGCAATCCAATGTGGTCGACCTCGATTCGCTCACCTATCTGCTTCCGGGTGCTTATTATTATATCGACGATGTGGAGTTGACCTGCCTGACGTGCGACACTCCGAAGCCTGTGGCGGCAGATACGCTTGCCCCAACCGCTTCCTCAGTAGCTCAACCCGTGGCCCAGCAGCCAGATGCTGATACGTTGCAGGTGGGCGCCACCATCATCCTCCACAATATCTTCTTCGATTTCGATAAGGCCGTGCTCCTCCAACAATCTTACAATGAGCTTCAACGGTTGCTCGAAATATTGCAGAACTATCCGAAGATGCGTATCGAAGTGCGTGGTCATACCGATGGACATGGTTCTGCCGATTACAACCAGCGCCTCTCCGAAAATCGTGCCAAAGCTGTCGTCGACTACTTAGTCTCCAAAGGCATCGATGCCAAACGCCTCCAATACAAAGGCTACGGTAAAACGCTGCCCATTGCCACCAACGCTACCGAAGAGGGTCGCGCCCGCAACCGCCGAGTGGAATTTAAAATCCTCTCCCGATAACCCCTATCGAAAGCCCTCAAAGCACCATAAGTCTTCAAAGCACCATAAGTCTTCAAAGCACCATAAGTACCCACAGCATCAGTAGCACTATAAGCCTCCAAAAACACCAAAGGCAATCAACGTAACCACTCCTCAAAATCCTGAATACACGGGTTATCGAGCATTATTTATACATAGCCTGTAAACGCAACCTCTATACACAACCAGTATATGCAACCAGTATATGCAACCAGTATATGCAACCCGTATATGCAAACAATATTTGCTACCAGTATATGCTACTTGTATACACAACCTAACCTGTA
This sequence comes from uncultured Bacteroidota bacterium, assembly GCA_902793295.1. GTDB lineage: Bacteria > Bacteroidota > Bacteroidia > Bacteroidales > P3 > Colimorpha. Next base: position 175,998 of record CADBDA010000003.1, on the reverse strand, counting down.
TACGTACCCTGCATACTCTAAACTACAATAATGTCATCCGTCTTTTTTGTGCCCTTCGTATTCTCAAGCTTTTTATAGACCTTAACGTCCTCAAAGTCTGCCAAGAAAGACTGGTGGTACAGCTTCTCCATCAACTCTTTATGGAGCAGCAATAAAAACTACAGTCCTTTAGGTGAATCTCTTCGTTCGCTTGTCCACCTGGAATACAAATATATTTGCCTCCGATTCCAACCATAATCCATCCTATAGAATTTCCATCCCCCCTGCATTCCAAAATATGCAAAATAAAAAAGCCCGCAATTGCGGGCTTTTTATTCTATGTAAGAGTGTTGAGTATCTCTTATTTGTTCTTGCGGTAGAAGGAGACGCGACGGTTAACAGCATTCTTGATGTCACCGAAAGCGAGGTCTTTACCCTTGCCGCTGGTGCTCAGACGGTTCTCGTCGATGCCATATTTGTTGACAAGGATCTTCTTGACCTTCTCAGCACGTCTTTCGGACAGAGCCTGGTTGTATTCTTTGGAACCGCTGTTGTCGCAGTAACCAATGATTTCGAAATCGTAGTCGCTGTCTTTCATGATCTGGGCGATAGCCTTGATCTTGTTCATCTGGTTAGCGGGAACCTCATCCTGGTCAACACCATAGAGGATCGAGAAAGGCATAGCGTAGAAGTTGTCTTTGTCCTTCTCATAGCTGTCGATGATGCGCTGCAGGCTGTCAACAACGTCGTTGTTCTGGTTAACCTGGGGCTGCTGTTTCTCAAGCTGACGAACTTTGTTCATCAGATCAGCCTGTTTCTGTTTGGAGTCTTTCAACTCGTTCTCCAACTGGGCGATCTCGGCTTTGGTTTCGGGATCGGGTTCGGAGGCAGCGGCGTTCTTCTGAGCAAGTCTTTCCTGATCAACAGCGGTGGGTCCGAAGTTGTACATGTAACCGAGGGCAACCATACCGGTCATGTCATGCCACTGGTGGATGGGGTTGGGGATGTCAGCGCAGATGTCAGTTCTGACTTCGGCGAAGATGGTCGAGTGCTCGCACATCTTGTAGCCGAAACCAAGACCAGCTTCCATGAACATGGAGACGTCACCAAGGTTGATGTCATCTCTGTGGAAACCGAGACCGGTACCTAACAAGAGGTAGGTGCTCCATCTTCTGTCAGGATTGTACCCTCTGCAGGCGTTGACATAGTCAAATTTGAAGTCAACACCGGCTTTGCCGTAACGGTCATAAAACATACCGTCGCGGTCGTAAGCGGGATTGTCGATGTTGCCAAAAGCCTTCCACAGACCAGGAGTCTCGGCAACCAAGCGGAGTGCCCAAACATGGTTCAACTCTTTCTCGAAGAAGATGTTGGCACCAATGTTGGAACCTTCACGCCAATCAAAAATTCCGCCATGTTCGTATTCCCAGCTGTAGAGAACAGAACCACCCAGCGACCAGTTGCTCCAGAATCCGTAGCGCGGATACTCGTTGTCGCTCTGGGCATTAGCATTGCAGGCCAGCAAAAGGGCGCTGGCGAGCATTCCAATTTTAAATAGTTTTTTCAACATAATTTTATTTTTTTAGACAATTATTACACATGAATAACTTTGCAAAAATAGTATTTTTTTTTATTGTGCGAAAGTTTTTTTTCTCTGAGGATTGATTTTTTTTGGAGGTTGATTCTTTTCGTGTCGAATTGTAAGATTGGGTAGTTTTGTAAGTAATTAGAAACTAGATATATGTGTTTTTGAGTATTTTTTTTATCAACAGGTGGTTTCTCAAATTTTTTTTGGTTTTTTTCACCATTGTATACGTTATGGGACAGCATTTTGTTTCAATTATTACAATTTTTTTTCAATTTTTCCATACTTCTGTTTTTGTTTTCGGTTGAAAAAAGTCTTCTCCTTTGTTTCGACGATAGCGGATCGGATGGATGCTCTTTGGTGCGGTTTTTCCGAATGGGGACCAATCCTGTCGCATCAAAAGATCGTTTTTTTCATATAGGAGGCTGTCAATCTGAAAAAAATATGTATATTTGCATTTTCTTTGATGTCGTATTGCGTCATCGGAAAGAGTTGTCATTCATTCACACGTATCATTATAAACACTTTGTTATGAGTCTTGTAAAAATTAATACAGAACATTTGCAGCAATTTGTTTCATCTGCCGACATGGAACAGATGCTGCCCGAAGTACTCGCTGCAAAAGACGAACTCCTCTCGGGTTCGGGCAAGGGGAACGATTTTTTGGGATGGGTCGATCTGCCGGAACAGCTCGATGGCGCTATTGTCGAAAGTATCAAGCGCGACGTGGAACGGCTGACCCCCAAGGCACAGGTCTTTGTGGTGATTGGTATCGGCGGCTCCTATCTCGGCGCTCGTGCCGTCATCGAAGCGTTGCAGTCCGAATTCGCCCAGTGCATGCCGTCTGCCCGCCCCTTGGTTGTCTATGCCGGTCACACGCTGAGTGAGGATTACTACCATCAGCTGCTTCAGCTGCTGGACAACAACCACTATGCTGTTGCGGTCATCTCCAAATCGGGTACCACCACGGAACCGGCGGTGGCATTCCGCATCATCAAGGCCCACATGGAACGCAAGTATGGCCACAGTGGTGCCGCCGAACGCATCATCGCTATAACTGATGCCCGTCGGGGCGCGCTCCACGATATCGCTGTTCGCGAGCATTATGCCACCTACGTCATCCCCGACAATGTGGGCGGTCGATTCTCGGTTCTCACCCCTGTGGGTTTGCTGCCCATCGCTATGGCGGGCTACGACATCGACCAACTGCTGCTGGGCGCTCGTGAAATGCGCGACATCTGCCGGTCGGGCGACAACTATGACAACAATCCGGCTCTCCTCTATGCTGCGCTGCGCAATATCCTTTACCGCAAAGGTAAGAAGGTCGAAATGTTGGTCAATTTCCTGCCCAACCTGAAATACATCAGCGAATGGTGGAAGCAGCTCTATGGCGAGAGCGAAGGTAAGGACGGCAAGGGTATTCTTCCCCATAGTTTGAGTTTTACCACCGACCTTCATTCTATGGGCCAGTACGTGCAGCAGGGCGAACGTCTGATGTTCGAGACGGTGGTCAGCGTGGACAACCCTCACAACAGGGTGCCGATCCCTTCCGACGAGAGCAATCTTGACGGAATCAATTATCTGGTTCCAAAATCTCTGACTGAGATCAACCGTAATGCGCAGCTGGGTACGGTGATCGCCCATCGCAACGGCGGCGTGCCGGTGTTGCTCATCAACTTGCCCACCGTCGACGAGCGGGTGCTGGGCCAGCTTATCTATTTCTTCGAATTTGCCTGTGGCATAAGTGGCTACACCTTGAAGGTGAACCCCTTCGACCAGCCGGGCGTCGAGGCCTACAAGAAGAATATGTTCATCCTGCTGGGCAAACCCGGCTACGAGGGGCAGCAGCTGGTGTAACGCCTTGCAAATCTATAATGGACATCATAAAGAAAGGCATCGCAATTGCGATGCCTTTTCTATTCTGTAAGTAATCCTTGTTTTGCGAGATGTTGTCTGACGGGTCGCATGTCATGGAGTGGTTGTGCATGGCCGAAGCCTGCTTTGCCGCTCTTAGAAGGGCAGGTCGTCCATAGGTTCTGTCTCGTCGTTGAGGATGTTGGCATAAGGGTCGGTGACGGTTTGCTCCTCGGGTCGGTTGCGGTTGCCCAGCACGGTGAAGTTCTCGGCCACCACCTCGGTGGCGTAGTGCTTGTTGCCTTCGCGGTCTTCCCACGAGCGGCTTTGCAGTTTGCCTTCCACATACACCTGGGTGCCTTTCTTCAACAGCTTCTCGGCGATGTCGGCCAATCCGCGCCAGCACACCACGGTGTGCCAGTCGGTCTGTTCCACGCGTTCGCCGTCGCGGTTCTTGTGTATCTCGGTTGTCGCCAGAGGGAAAGTGGCTTTCCGCACCACATTGGCCATGGGGTCGTCTCTGCGTCCGTCTTTCGGGAAGGTGATTATTTCGGGGTTCTTGCCAAGGTTTCCAATCAAAATAACTTTGTTTACTCCTACCATAAAAATAAAATTTTAGTACCTGAATTGTTTACTGAAGATATTGTTTTCGGTTGCAAAGATAGCAATTTTTCTAATCCCTTGGACATTATTTTTTGCACATGTCGGACAAATATTTGTCTATCAGACGGGACACGGGCACTTTTTTTATCTCTTCGCTGTTGTAGGCGTGCATCTCGTCGCTGTCAGGATGGCATGCATCTGCTAAAATTGCATGGATGAATGTGGCGTGGATGGTTTGGTGTGTCAACTTGTGTGTGGCGGTGACAGGAGCGTCGGTTCGGAGGGGGGTGTCGTCCGTGAAACGTCGGATGGCTGTGCGGGTCGCCTTCTCCAGTTCCTGCGCGTCGAGCATGTGGTCGCTCTCGTGCAATGGAAATTCGTACAATCCGTGCCAGATGTCGCGATGGGTGCGTTGCTGCATCAGCCGCATCTGTTGTCCGTTCTCTTGCCACTCCAGATCGAAGTAGTAGAAGTGGCGTTCGCGTACCTTAACGGCTGATTTCTTGACGGGTAGCATGGCCACCTTTCCTCGGCGATAAGCCTGACAGTCGTTGGCGAAGATGCAGTTTGGACAGTCGCTATGGGTTGGAGTGCAGTAGGTCGACCCGAAGTCCATGATGGCTTGGTTGAAAGTGTCGGGGTGTTCGCGGTCCATCACTTTGAGCAGCTGCTCTTCGAAAATGCGGTAGGCCTTGTCGTCGCCTATGGGAGTGCTGATGTCAAAAAAACGTGACACCACGCGGTACACGTTGCCGTCGATGACGGGGTGGGGGAGCCTGAAGGCGAAAGAGGCGATGGCCGCCGCCGTGTAGCGGCCCACGCCTTTCAGACCAAGGATGTCATCGTATTTGTCGGGGAACCGTCCGCTGTGCTGTTCCATAATCTGTCGTGCTGCAGCATGCAGGTTGCGTGCCCGCGAATAGTAACCAAGCCCCTGCCAGCTTTTCAGCACCTCCTCCTCGCTGGCCGACGCCAGAGACGCGACGGTCGGATACCGTTCCACAAAATGACGATAGTACGCCATCCCTTGCTCTATGCGTGTCTGCTGCAGTATGATTTCAGACAGCCAGATGCGGTAGGGGTCGTCAATCCCTCTCCATGGAAGCGACCGCCCGTTGGCTTCGTACCAATATATCAGTTTCGAACTAAACGACATGTTTTTTCTCTATTTCGGATTGCGATGTGCCTTCCATGGTTCTGCCCAGGCTGCTCTTCGTGTATCTATTATTTATGGGGTTTGTGAGTTCGGTTGTGTGATTCCTCAAAACAAAAAAAGGACTCTCTGTTCGAGAAATCCCTTTCTTGTGTTGATGCGTAGTGGCTGAATTACTTGTCCAGCTGCTGCTGACGCAGTTGCTGCACGTAAATGGCTTTCAGCTTACGTTCGCGGTTGATGACACTGGGTTTCGTGAATTTCTGACGCTCGCGGAGCTCTTTCACGACTCCGGTTTTCTCGAATTTTCTTTTCAGCTTTTTCAGCGCGCGTTCGATGTTGTCACCTTCTTTGATAGGAACTACGATCATTTTTAATACCTCTTTCTTGTTAAGGGTTAATAATTTGTTGTTTTTTATTGACAGCCAGTCTTAGAACTGGAAATGTCCTTGTGCTGCAGCGTCCTTGATGGCGTTCAGGACACCTTTCTTGTTGATGATGCGCATACCTTTGGCCGACACCTTCATCGTAATCCACATATCCTCTTCGGGAATGTAGAATTTCTTAGTCTGCAGGTTCGGAGCGAAGGTTCTCTTGGTATGGATGCGCGAATGCGATACATTGTTGCCAGTGATCACATGCTTTCCGGTAATTTCACAAATCTTTGACATTGTTGTTATAATTTTTATGTTATTATTCCGTTGTTTTTGTCCCGTCTCTTTTCGAAAACGGAGTGCAAAAGTCGCACCTTTTTCCAAACTGACAAAATCTTTTTTATCTTCAAATTCACTTTTTAATTTTTTTTAACAAATCGTTATTTGTAAGATAGTATAAACCAATTATCTATACTTTTTCAAAAAATCGATTTAACAAAAAATTTTCAGGCACTTACGTGGCTTTTCGGGCCGTTTTTTCCAGTTTTTGCAGTTTGAAAATGCGATTTTGGCCCTTCCTGCGTTAATAGGGCATGAAGATTTCTGAGGCTATAGATGCTTTCTTGCAGTATATCAGTGTCGAACGTCGTCTTGCGTCGCGCACAGTCGATGAGTATGCGTCCGATCTGAACCTCTTTGCATCCTTTCTCGAATCGACGCTCCAAATCTCCGATATCGAATCGGTCAGCCATCTTGAGATTCGCGAGTGGCAGATGCAATTGGCGGCCGATGGCATTGTGGCCAATACCATTAAAACCAAACTGGTCGTTTTGCGATCGTTCTTCAAGTTCCTTCGTCGTGAGGGAATTGTTGGTGTCGATATCATGGCCAAAGTGGCCACACCAAAGATTCCACGCCATCTGCCAGTATTCTTCACCGAGAAAGAAACAGCCAAAATATATGACGATGCCCAATTTCCGGACGATTTTGAGGGGCGGCGCGACCAACTGCTGCTACGGCTGCTCTACGAAACGGGCATCCGTCGCGCCGAAGTGTTGGGCTTGACTGAAGGTTCGGTCGATTTTTGTGCTAAGTCGCTGAAAGTGTTGGGAAAGCGCGACAAGGAAAGAATTATTCCTTTGGAAAATGAAATTTTACACAATATAAAATGTTATTTTTCGTTAAAAAGGCAGAATGAAATCAGTTCAGAGGTCTTTTTTGTACGCAAGGATGGCAGTCCTTTCACTCAGTACGATGTCGCCAAAGTGGTGAAACATTATATGGGCATCTTCTCCAAGGCAGACAAAATCAGTCCCCATGTGTTTCGTCACAGTTTTGCCACCCACATGCTCAATGACGGTGCCGATATCAACGCCATCAAGGAGCTGTTGGGCCATACCGACCTCAGCGCCACCGAAGTCTACACGCATGTCTCACGTCAGCATCTGAAGGACACCTACAAACACACCCACCCGCGCGAAAGGGGAACAAAGAAGTGACGACGGAAAAGCCAAACGAAAACAATTCAACTCAAAACGCATAAACTAATAAAATTCAATACAACACAAATAAAGGAGGTAATTATGAACGTATCTATCAATGCCGTGAAATTCAAGGCAGATCCCAAACTCGAAAAATACGTGGCCGATAAACTGGCCAAGCTTGACCGCATTGTCGACAATGCCACCAAATGCGAAGTCTTCCTCAAAGTGGACAAACCCGAAAGTGACAACAACAAGATAGCCGAAATATCACTTGCACTCCCCGGACAAACGCTCTTCAACAGCAAACAAGCCGACTCTTTCGAAGAGGCTGTTTCCGACTGTGTCGACGCCATGAAAGTCCAGATTGACAAGTACAAAGAACGCTACAAATAATTATTGGCCCCCGTCTAATGCCAGGCGAGTCGAAGGTAACTTCGGCTCGCTTTTTGTTTGTGTGTCAGCTTCTTCGGCTCCACTTTGTTCTCAATGTAAAAATAATGGTGTGAAAATATTTCATTATTTAAAAATATTAACGTATATTTGCAATTCAATAATCGTACTCATCGAACTTCAGCGACATTGGTGGTGATATGTTGCGTAATCTTCCTAGTACTAAATGTTTACAATCATTCTTTCGCGATTTTCCCATTTGAGAATTGCGGTTGAAATGGTTGCATTTTCATGTCAAATTTCCACATTTTGTGGTCGTTTGAACTTGTTTGGGATTTGAAATACATCTGAACCTATCCTAATTTAATAAAAATTAGATTTTAGAATCGAAACAAATTTTTAGTTCACATAGTATTAACCAAATTAAAACAACATGAAACGTAAAAGTACTTTTTTGCGAATGCTTGCCCTCCTGGCGCTGATGCTGCCATGGACCCTGCAGGCACAGAACGCAAAGGTGAGTGAGTACGACGGCGCTGCCGCTACAGCCACCTACAGTTCTATCGCGGGTACCTCGGGAGCCACTGCGTGGACGCAGGGCAGCTACGTTGACGTGTCGATGCCTTTCGCGATGTATTTTGGCGAAAACCAAATCACCGCGGGCAGCACGTTGCGTGTCTATCCCGACGGTAGTGCGTCGTTTACGAGTCTTGCCGGCTCGAGGATTGCACCGTTGTACAATAGCTCCGGCTATACCACGACGGCCACCTCGATCTACACCAAGAGCAGCGCCCAGCAGCTCGTGGTGGAATGGCGCAAGGTCGTCAGCGGCCAGAACAGCTACAGCTTCCAGCTGAAGCTCTACCCCAACGGCGACATTGAGTTCTGCTACGGTCCCATGACCATCAGCAGCAGCATCAATGTCCTGGTTGGTATGATGTCGTCCGACGAAGACATCTACCGTGTTGGCGGCGCCAACGGCGGTTCTGCGTGGGACACCATCACCCGCTACACTTCGGGTCTCACCACCCGTACGCTCTCTTCTACCTATGCCCCGGCCTACGATGTCACTTCCAACCAGGGCGTGGTCTACTCCTTCACCCAGCCTGCCTGCGTGAAACCCACTTCTGCCTTGGCCACCGCCACGGCTTGGAACACTGTCAAGGTTGACTGGACTGTGTCAAGCAATGGCAATGGTTTTGAAATCAAATACAGCACGGATGCCGACTTTGACCCCAATACCGAAGGCCAAGGCAAAACCATCAATGATGGCACGGCTCTCACAACCAACATTACTGGCCTTAGTGGCAGCACTACTTACTACTTTTATGTTCGCAAGATATGCAGCGGCACCCCTTCGGGTTGGAGCGACAAAATTTCCGCCACGACACTGCCCGGCTGCTTCAATGCCAACGTACCCAACGTCAATACCGATGGTGTTGTGACTTGGACCTCCCCCAACGAACTAGTGACCAGCTATAACCTGAAATATGGCCTTTCGGGTTTCGACCCTGAAAATGAAGGTACGGCAGTCAACAATATTACTGGTCTGACCTATACCTTGCCTCTCAGCCAGATGCAGGGATCTACCACTTATGATATCTATATCAGCACCAACTGTTCTACATCAGGTCTGTCTACTGATTGGGTCGGCCCAATCAGTTTGAACACTCCTTGTGCTTCTGTTGCTGTCAGTGCCAACAACTTCTACATCCAGAATTTCGAGGACTATGGCATGCCGCAGTGTTGGAACGAAGAGGTGCTTACTGGTACTACGCATTGGACGTTCAATGGCAACGGTCAAGCTAGTTTCTCCTACACACCTGGAGCTAGTGCACGTCTGATTACTCCCATCTTCAACCTTAACCCCACTGGAGCCTATCAGGTGGAGTTCTACCATGCTGAACCTGATTACAGCGGTGGAGTCGACTCTCTGTGGCTCTGCTACCGTGCCTCCGCTACAGGCGAATGGGTGCGTTTGGCACAGTATGGTAATCATAGTTCGACTCTTGAAAAGGCTGTCGTGCTGTTGCCCAATCCGTCGGCAACCTATCAGTTGGCCTTTGTCAGTTCGGCCGATGATTATTTGGGACTTTCTATCGCTAACGTTGTGGTGCGCACCCAGCCCACCTGCTTAATTCCTAGTAACTTGGCAGAGGTTGAGCATACGGGCAACAGTGTGACTCTCTCGTGGACCGAGAACGGCACAGCCACCGCTTGGCAGATAGCCTATGGTCTCTTCACCACCGAAGAAGACTATACCATCGTTGATGCTACCACTAACCCCTTCACCATTTCTGGTCTTGGCCTTGGCGATTGGCAGTTCTACGTGCGTAGCAACTGCGCTGCCGACGACAAGAGCGACTGGGTTGGTCCCGTCAGTCGGACCTTTGGCTACTGTTCTCCCAGCCCGACTTCGGTCGACAACAGTGGTATTACCAATGTGACTTTTGGTAACTCGCTTGTCGTTAACGATAATACAAACAAAAATAATGGTCTTTACCAGAATCATAGCACTATGATAGGCGACCTGTTTGCAGGTGCCGGTGCTGAAGTAAGCATTACCTATGCTACTGGCTATACCTATGGTACTATCATCTGGGTGGACTGGAACGACGATATGGATTTTGAGGATGAAGATGAGGTTGTCTATCGTGGACAGAGCCTTAGCAACAACCCCAATACATTGATTGCTTCCTTCAATATCCCCGTCACAGCTCCTCTTGGCGACCACCGTATGCGTATCGCCGGAGCTGACAGCTATTTCGACAGCTATGTCAGCAACACGAGCAGCTATCCCAATCCTTGCTTCTCGACCACTTATTCTATGGCTCTCGACTACACGTTGCGTTTGGTTGCTGCTCCCAGCTGCTTCAAACCCAACAACCTTGTCGTTAGTGGCGTGACTTCCACCGAGGCCACCCTCACTTGGGTCGAAGCTGGCCTTTCTACTCAGTGGGAGGTGAAGCTCGGTGCTCGTGGCTTCAATCCCGACGAGGATGGTACTTCGTTCATTGTGAACGGAACTCCGACTTTGGCTCTCAGCTACCTCTATATGGTCACCGATTATGATGCCTACGTTCGTGCCATCTGTAACCCCGAAGGCCCCACTGAGTGGAGCAACGTCTGTGAGTTTAGAACGCTGTGTGCTAATGGTGGCGAAGTTGAGGTGGTCGGTACAACACTTTCCACTAATCATATGCCAATGAATACCTACTATGGCTACACTTATTCTCAACAGCTGATTACAGAAGCAGAGATGGGAGGTGCAAAAACCATTAGTGGTATTTCGTTCAATTACAACTATAGTTCACCCCTTACAAATGAGCAGGATGTCCAGATTTATATGGGCACGACATCGAAGAGTTCGTTCTCCTCGAACACCGATACCGTTGATCCTAGCACACTGACACTTGTTTACAGCGGTCCGCTCCTTTGCTCTCAAGGTTGGAACGAGTTCAATTTCACCACTCCGTTTGTGTATAATGGTACGGGCAACGTTGTGGTTGCCGTTGATGAGAACTCGTCCGGCTATTCGGGATCTAGTGCTCGTTTCCGCACCTATTCTACCAGTGAGTATATGGCTATCATTTACTATAGTGATTCTTATAACCCCGATCCGGATAATTTGTTACCGTATTCGGGTACCAAGCAATATCAGAAATATCGTAGTTGGATGAAACTTATTTCTGCTTGCGACACTGGTAGCTGCAATGCTCCAACCACGGCTATCGCTCTTTCTGAGACCGAATATGCTGCCACGCTGACCTTCACTGATGTCAACGGTGAGACCAATCCTTCCTATGGCATCATCTATGGTCCCCAGGGATTCAACCCCGAGTCTGCCGGAACCACCGTCAGCCCCATCAACGCTGGCACTTATACCATCAGCAACCTCAACGCCCAGACCAGCTACGACGTCTTTGTCTATGCTATCTGCTCTGGTGTCAACGGCCGTATGGTGAAGTACAACTTTGTCACACCGTTTATCCCCAACTGCAAGACTCCGATCATTGATGGTACTTACGGTGCCAACGATATCGCCTACAACTCGGCCACCCTCACCTGGCGTCAGCCTGGCGATGTGCCTCAGTTCTGGACAGTGCGTTATGCTGCAGCAGATTTCAACCCCGCTACCGCCGCAGCTACCGACTATACTGAACTGACCGTTCCCGGTACAGCTGGTGCTACTGCTCAGTTGACAGGTCTTGTAGCCGGTACTACCTACTATGTATATATCAAGGCTACCTGTGCAACTAGCCCAGTTCTCGACGAGAGCCCCTGGCTGCAGATGAGCAACGCTAACCCTGCTTATACCTTCACCACTCCTGCCTGTGTCACCCCGACCAATGTCGTCGCAAGCGATGTGACCAACAGCACCGCTAAGATCAGCTGGACGGAGAACGGCAACGCTACCGCCTGGACGGTGAAGTATGGCCTTGCAGGCTTTGACCTCGCCACCGAGGGTACAGAAGTGGCTTGCACCGCCGACAGCGTTGAGCTGACTGGTTTGGATGCAACAGTCGGATATGATGTTTATGTGAAGAGCAACTGCACTTCCACCGACGAGAGCGACTGGAGCACTGCTTGCACCTTCGGAACCGTTTGTCCGGGTACTATTCCTGGCAGTGAATATACGGCTGCACTTGGTGATGGTACGACTACAGGTCAGGCCGGAGCTGTTTACAGCGCCTGGGGCAACACTGTCAGTCAGCAAATCTACACCGCAGAGGAACTGATTGCTGCAGGAATGCAGCCTGGTGATATCAACAGTATGACATTCGCATGGAGTACTGGTGGTACCTATGATAAGGAATTCTCTATCTTCTTGGGCAATACTACCCAGAATGATTTTGCTGGTACTGGTGCCTCCTATTGGGTTCCGATGAGTGGTCAGACCCACGTCTATGGTCCGGTAGCTAGAGTGGCTGGTACTTCAGGTACTGTAGAGTATGTCTTTGACAAATCCTTTACATGGGATGGTACAAGCAACATAGTTGTTACCACCATTATGAACCAACCTGCCGGAGTAAACCAATCTAGTTCTGGATTTACTTCATTGACAACTTATAATTCATCAGCTTATCGTACACGCTATGCTTATAAAGACAATTCACAGTATACAGTCGATGAGATTGGATCATTGACAGGTGGTAGCCGTACGTATTATCGTTCGACTGTTGTTTTCAATGGATCAATTTGCGACCCGACCATTACCTGCTTTGCTCCTGCTAGTGTGAGCATCGACACCATCACTCCTGCCAATGTTGTGACTGTTAAATGGGCTGCTCGCACCGACCTGCGTCCCGTTGTCAACAACTTTGAGCTGAAGTATGGTCTTGCCGGTTTCAACCCGGATGTCCAGGGTGCCGGCACGCTTGTCAGTAATTTAAATAATGTATTCAATTATAATATTACTGCAACACTTGATGCCAATACTGACTATGACGTCTATGTCCGTACCGTCTGCGGCGGAGGCGACTACAGCAATTGGACCAAAACCACGTTCCATACCTATCCCACCTGCTGGGCTCCTACGGCTCTGACAGTTACGAATACTTCTTCCAGCTCGGCTACACTCAGTTGGACCGAAAACACTCCGACCGCTGCCACCCGTTGGGAGGTCATCTACGGACCGGAAGGCTTCGATACCACTCGCGCCACTCCCGTCGAGACTACCAACAACAGCAGTTATGTGGTTAACGGTTTGAAGCACTCGACCAAGTATGAGTTCTATGTCCGCGCCAAGTGCAGCGCTACCGACAGAAGTGCTTGGAGTGAAGTGGCCACCGCTACCACCCAGTGCGGTATCTGGCAGTATGCCGATATGCCTCTCGTGGAGAATTTCGATGGCTTCACTGGCACTACTAGTTCCACTAGAAACAATCACGTGCTGCCCAACTGCTGGAGTTACATCAACACTTCTTCCACTACAAGTGGCACATCCACTACCGGCTATCCCGGCTACCCCATTGCCTACAATAGTGCAAGCTATAGTCATAGTGGCAACAATCATATGCGTTTCTATTCCTACTATACAACATCCTACGGCGACCAGTATGCTATCCTGCCTCAGTTTGGATTCGATCTGGACACTGTGGTTGTTGGATTCTTTGCTCGCGAAAGCAGCACAACAGCCACCTATGTTGGCAACATCGAGGTTGGTGTGATGAGCGATCCTGAGGATGCTTCCACCTTCGAAGTGGTCGGAAACGCTCTGCCTACCACTACCACCTACGAGTACTTCGAGGTCGACTTCAGCGAATATGCTGGCACGGGTAGCTACATTGCCCTCCGTGCACTAAGACCGACCACCGGATACAATATTGTCTACCTCGACGACCTCACCGTCAAACTGCGCGAGAAAGTCAATATGCTTGCAGACAACGGTGAAGTGATCGCTGCTTGCAACGAGTATGTGTTGCCCGACACCACCAATGGCGGCAGCTATCACGGCAACTTGAACACCACCTACGTTGTACGTCCTGCCGAAGCTGGCAAGGTGGCTCACCTCACCGGTAGCTACACCCTGGAGAACGGCTACGACTTCCTCAACGTCTATCGCGGTGCTGCTAACGCCAACAACCTGATTGGCCGCTACACCGGCAACGGCGACATCGACTATGTGACCTCCAGCAACCTGTGGGCCGATAGCGGCTACTTCACACTGGTGCTGACCACCGATGCCGACAATGCCTTTAGCGATATGTATGGCTTCAAGATGCTGGTCAGCTGCGAATGCCCGCAGCCTGCAGCCGACATCATCAATGAAGTTGTCGAAGAAAACGGTACTTACACCTGGCGCAATGGCCAGACCTATACGAACAACATCGTCCGCACTGGCCTGACTTACGACGCTAACGCTACCGCTATTCCCGACGCTGACTTGACGAGAACAGCTGATTACACCTACATCAATGTGGCCGGATGCGACAGCGTCAACTACAGCATGAACTTGACTGTCCACCCGACCTACAACCTGACCTACAACGCCACAATCTGTGAGCGTGACACGTTCGCATTCTACGGCAATCAGTATGCCTCTACCGGTACCTACACTGTAGCATTGACCAGCCAGTACGGCGCCGATTCGACCGGCATCTTGAACCTGCAGGTCAATCCCGCACCCTCGGCTGGTATCTATGTCAACAACCGTCAGGTTACCGCCATCAATGCTCACTGTGACAATGCTGACCTCGCCCTCTTGGCCCGCAGCAACAACGCCAACGCAACTTTCGAATGGGAAGACCAGAGCGTTAATGACAACCGCGTCGTCAATCCGCACGAGAGCAGTACCTATACGGTGATTGCCACCAACCCGACGACTGGCTGCACCTCGCTGCCCGCCACGCTGACTGTCACCACGGTTCCCGTACCGGAGTTGAGCATCAGCGGCGACAGCGTTATCTGCTACGGCCAGAGCGCCACGCTGACCCTGGCTGACGCCAACAACGTCGATGCCACCTATCGTTGGAGCACCGGCGCCACGGGCACCAGCATCACCGTCAACCCCACCGTGACAACCACCTACACCGTCACGGCTACTACTAGCAACGCCAGCGCTTGCACCGCCACCGCTTCGTTAGAGGTTGTGGTCAATCCGCTGCCCGTTGTCACCGCCACCGCTTCGGTCGGCGAAACCTGCCGCGACAGCATCGTGACCTTGACCGCCTCCACCGTCGAGGGCTACAGCTACAGCTGGAACACCGGTGCTACCACTGCTGTTGCCACCACTGCTGCTGCTAACACGGGAGCATACACCGTCACCGTCACCGACCAGAACGGTTGCCAGAATGAATTTAGCACCTCCACGGTCACCGTCTATCCGTCGTACGAGCTGAGCGACACGCTGCTTGTCTGCTACACCAACAACCCCTACACCTGGGGCGAGCAGACCATCACCGCCAACGGCGCTTACGACCAGAACTTCACCATCGGCCACGGCTGCGACAGCTTGGTCCACCTGACCTTCACCTTCGAAGAGATGGGTGTCGAGAACAGCAACCGCGAGGTCTGCGAAGGCTCCAGCGTCACTTGGGGCGACCAGACCATCGTGGCCAGCGAGACCACCTTGCTGACCTATGTCGACAACAGCGGCGACTGCCCGGTTCAGAAGAACCTCAACCTCGTTGTCAACCATCCGGCTGCCACTGCTCTTGAGCAGACTGTCTGCGACAGCTACACATGGGCTGTCAGCGGCCAGACCTACACCGAGAGCGGCGCATACCCTGTCACCCTGGCTACCACCAAGGGCTGCGACAGCGTCGTCACGCTGAACCTCACCGTCAACTACCAGAACACCGGCGTCCAGACCGTAACGGCTTGCGACAGCTATGTTTGGGACCTCAACGGTGTCAGCTATACCGCTACTACCAATGAACCTACCTTCACGCTGCAGAACCAGTGGGGTTGCGACTCCGTCGTCACCCTCGACCTGACGGTCAACTACCGCAGCTACCACGAGGACTTCCACTGTGTCCGCGATGCCAACAACTTCACCTGGATTGATGGCGAGACCTACAGCCTCGACGTCAACGTCACCGACGGTATCGAATTTGTTACCGGCGAGAATGGTGACGGCTGCAACGAGATCGCACAGCTCCACCTCGTGCTGAATCCCATCATCAATACCCTCAACTGGATCACCATCGACACCTGCGACGAGTATGAGATTCCCAACGCCGTTGTTTTCACAGACGAGAACGACTGCCAGGGTCATATCGAACCTCTCTTCATCAGCGAAAGCGGTGACTACGAGGTGCGTACCCGTCCCAATGCCGATGTCTACGGCCAGGATGAGCTGACTCGCATCCACTTGACCATCAACCACTCCAACTATCACACTACGGTGGCTACCGAGTGTCTGCCGTATGAATGGATGGTCAATGTCGGTACCGAAGAGGCTCCTGTTATGTACAGTGTGGCCACCATCACTGCCGATATGGTCAATGGTGCCGCTGTCTACAATATGAGCTACGAGATGCCGCAGCAGTACACCAATGGCTGCAGCCGCATCGAGGTGCTCCGCCTCACGCCGAAGTATCCTACCGTAGAGGTAACCGATGTCGTCACCATCTGCCAGAACAGCAGTTGGACGGCTGCTAACAGCACTACCTACTATGGCAATGACTTGAATGTTGGCGAGAACTTGCTGACTTGGGACAACAGCAGCCTCAACGCTGCCGGTTGCCCGATGACCAAGCAGGTCAACCTGACTGTCAACCCGGTCTACAATGAGACCGCCACTCTGACTTTCTGCGAGAGCGAGTTCGTCCTCAACACAGAAAACAACCAGTATGAAGTTGTCGTCGCCGACGCCAACCACGATGGCGCTGAGGTCGTTCTGACCATCCCCGGCGCTCTCAACGAGGTGGCTTACAACAATACCGTTGTTGCCAACTGGCAGACCGCCCTTGGTTGTGACAGCATTGTCACCATCACCTACACGGTCAACCCGTCAACCACCGAGACCGAGGTCTATACTGTTTGCTACAAAGACAACTTCGAATGGGATGCCAACGGCATTACCTACGGCAAGGCCGGCGAATATGTCGACACAGTTGTTGTTGCCAACACTGCTACAGGTTGCGAAGTCAACAGAATTCTCAACCTGACCGTCCTCGGCACCTACGAAGTCTTTGATACCGTCAATGTCTGCACCACCTATGAAGGCCCCGATGCAGTGACCTATCGCGAGACTAAGACCTTCGACGTTCCTTACGAAGGAACCTACGATGCAACCCAGTACTGCGATGCCATCACCCACCGTACCTATAAAGTGCTGCAGAACACACTGACCGAACACTTCGTCCTCACCAATGCTGACTACACCTGGATGAACGGTACCACCTACACCCAGAGCACAGACAACGTCTATTATGACGCTCCTGTCGCCAGCGGCGATTGCGACGATGTTCATCTGTTACACCTCACGATGGTTGATCCCATCTCCGTCTGTGAGAACGCACTGCCCTACACCGTCACCTATGGTACCAGCTCCTTCGTCATCCCGACCAACGCTGCCGACAACGGCACGCTTGGCAATGGCGTTGATACCATCATCTACTTCACTGTCCTGCGTAACACCGCCAAGACTGTTGCCCAGACTGCTTGCGACAGCTACACCTGGACCAACGGCAACGGCCAGACCTACACCACGAGCGGCGATTATGTCTACACCACCACCAATGCGGCTGGTTGCGACAGCGTCGTGACGCTCAACCTCACGGTCAATGTCAGCAATGCTGAGACAGTCACCGAGGTGGCTTGCGACAGCTACACTTGGACCAACGGCAACGGTGAAACCTACACCGCTAGCGGCATCTACACCTGGACCACCACCAACCTGGCTGGTTGCGACAGTGTCGTCACCCTGGCTCTGACCATCAATGTCAACAATGGCGTTGAACTGGCCGAGACGGCTTGTGCCACCTATACTTGGAACCGCACGGGTCTTACTTACACCAACACCACAGAGGCTCCGGTTGTCAACGACTACACTGTCAACTTCGCCGATGCCAACGGCTGCTTGGGAGACAGCGTCCTGCACCTGACCCTCAATCCGGTGAATGAGACCAACAGTTCTCTCGTTATCAACGAGGCTGGTTCGTACACTTATCTTGGTACGATGTACACTGCTCCTTTCGATAGCACCATCACCTACACCTTCACCAACCAGTATGGTTGCGACAGCATCGACCATCTGCATCTCATTATCCCGATTGTCGCCGACGATCATATAACCGAGGTCAATGTCGAGGCTTGCGGCAGCTACACTTGGGAAGTCGCCGCCGGCGGCACTGGCCACAACTACATCTGGATCCCGATGAGCGAGCGCCAGAGCCACGGTATGGCAATGTACAAGGATGCTACTGCTAACCAGTATGTCTACACCTATCCGACCGACACCACCTTTGACGCCAACGGCGCCATGACGGCTGTCCGCGTGCTGCACCTCAACCTGCTTGAGGCCACCTACAGCACCGAGACCATCAACGTGCCTGTCAGCCTTGGCAGCTACACCATCGATGGCGATCCTGACGATGTTACTGTCACCTTCACCTTCGACAGCATCGGAACGCCTATCGTCAGAACACTCGGCGTTGGTTCGGTAGCATACTGCAACGACTACCGTACGTATACCATCAATATCTTCAACAACTATGACACCACCGAGGTCTATGCCTGCGCCGACGAAACATCCTACAACTGGAACGGCACCGACTACACCATCGGCACCCCGGGTCATACCTACTACTTCTACCAGACCGAGAACGACGGTACGCTCAACGAGCTCGTCCACGTCCTCAAGGTCAACCAGCGCGCCATCAACGCCACCACGGCTACTGCAACAGCTTGCGACAGCTACACCTGGAATGACGGCGACAGCTTGACCTACACCACCAGCGGTACCTACGTCTACAACTACACCGATGCCAACCAGTGCGCTGCCACGAAGACGCTGACCCTCACCGTCAACTACAACAGCAACACTGCTTACACCGATGCAGCTTGCGACACCTACACCTGGACTCGCAACAACCAGACCTATACCACCAGCGGTGATTATATGTACAGCTATACCAATGGTGCCGGTTGCGCCAGCACCGACACGCTGCACCTGACCATCGACAGCAACAGTAACCAGACCTTCACCGAGGCTGCTTGCAACAGCTACGTATGGGCTTCTGCCGAAGGCGGCGACGGCCTGACCTACACCACCAGCGGTACTTATACATATAATTATAATGCTACCAACGGTTGCCCGAGTGTCAATACGCTCAACCTGACCATCAACCTGCCCACAAGCACCGAATACACCGACGAGGCTTGCGACAGCATCGAATGGAATGGCACTATGTATTACACCAGTGGCGACTACAACTACGACTACACCAGCGCTGCCGGTTGCGCCAGCACCGACGTACTGCACCTGACCATCAACAACGCTACCCATAATAGCGAGACAATGACCCAGTGCGACAGCTACGAATGGCATGGCACCACCTACACCACCAGCGGTGACTACCAGTACAGCTACACCAATGTTGCTGGTTGCCCGAGTGTCGATACGCTGCACTTGACCATCAATGTCAACACCAGCACTATCAACGACACTATCGTTGCTTGCGACGAGTACACTTGGTCTGTCAACAACCGTCTCTACAACGCTACGGGTAACTACACAGCCCGCACCACCGACGGCAATGGCTGCGCCACCACCAACACCCTGACCCTGACCGTTAACCATGCAAGCAGCTACGACAGCGTCCTCTACATCAGCGACGGCTCGTACCGCTACACCTATCAGGATCAGCATCAGGAACTGTTCGGCGAAGGCGTCTACAACCTCGTTGAGAACTACACCAACGTGGCTGGCTGTGACAGCACGCTGAACATCACCCTCAACATCGGTACCGCTCTGCTCGGCATCGACAATGTGGTGAACTGCAACAGCTACACTTGGCGCAATGGTGAGACCTATGTCTACATCGATGCCGCTGAGCGCGCTGCCAACCTGAATACCGACAACGTTGCTCCTCTCTACAAGACCAGCAATGGTGTGTATGTCTACTACAACCCGACCTACACTGTGGCTCAGGAGAACAACTACGACAGCATCTACATGCTGGCATTGACCCTCACCCAGAGCTACCTCGGCAACGATGAGGTGACGCTGAACATCAGCGACCGTCAGTTGAATTATGGTGACTCCATATTCCACTTCGACGCCAATGCCGATTCACTGCAGCTCTTCACTGCAAGAGATGTCGAGTTCGATGTCCACTTCCCGGCAGTGCAGTACTGCGACAGCATCATCACGCTGACTGTCCACTTGGTCAACAACTACCAGGAGGTTACAGCTGAAAATGCCGATATCTGCGTAAGCCAGGATAGCTACACTTGGCGTAACCACACCATCAGCACCGCTACCAACGACTACGACAATGCTCATGTCTACTATATCTACGATACCTTGACAACGGGCATTATCGAATACATCACCGTGAACCAGCACCCGATTACCTACACCACCGAGCGCCGCACCGCTTGCGACAGCTACGAATGGTATGGTAACGTCTACACCGAAAGCACCACCAATGCCACCCAGTATCTGCCGGCTGGCACCGTGGTCGACGGCGAAACGCTGATTTGCGACCGCGTCGCTACCCTCATCCTCGTCATCAACCACAACACCAGCACCACCTACGATGTGGCCTCCTGTGAGAACTACATCTGGACCGCTGCCAACGGTGGCAATGGCGCCACCTTGACCGAAAGCGGCACCTACACCTACGACTATGAGACCGCTCAGGGCTGCCCGAGCACCAACACGTTGAACCTGACCATCAACCACAACACCAGCACCGAGTACACTGTCGACGCTTGCGACAGCTACACTTGGACTGCCGAGGAAGGTGGCAATGGTACGGTCTACACTACTTCCAGCCCGGCCGAGGGTTACACCTACGACTACCTGACGGTTGACGGCTGCCCGAGCACCAACACCCTGCACCTGACCATCCGTAACAACAGCAACCAGTCCTTCACCAAGACGGCTTGCGACACTTACACTTGGTTGGCTGCCGAAGGTGGCAATGGCGAGACCTACACCACCAGCGGTGTCTACACCTACGACTATGAGGCTGCTAACGGCTGCCCGAGCACCAATACACTCAACCTCACTGTCAATGTCAACAGCAGCACCGAGTACACCGAAAGCGCTTGCGACAGCTACACTTGGCATGGTACGGAGTACACCACCAGCGGTGTCTACACCTACGACTATGCTGACGCTAACAACTGCCCCAGCGAAGATGTGCTCAACCTCACCATCAACAACAGCACGCTGAATGTGATGTCGGCTGTCGAATGCAACAGCTACACCTGGACGGCTTCCGACAACACCGTTGCCGGTACCTTCACCACTTCGGGTGCTTACGAGTACACCTACACCGATGCTAATGGTTGCACCGTCACCGATAGCCTCTACCTCACCATCGGCAACGGCCGCGCCTTCGGTATCGCCCGCGTTACCAACTGCGGTCCTTACACTTGGATCGTGGAAGGCGAAGAGGTCGCTGTGCTCGACGAGAGCGTTGAGACTTCGACAACGGTCACCAACCCCGCTACGGGCTGCGACTCGACAATCTTCCTCTATCTGACCATCAACCCGCAGAACGTCACCGAGATCGCCATCTGCGACAACGAGTCCTACCTCTGGAGCGTTGATAGCCTGACCTACACTGAGGCCGGCACCTACGACGTGACAGAGACCGACAACGATGGCAACTGCATCAGCAATGAGCGTCTGGTCCTCACCGTCAACCCGACCAAGACCACGGCTCTCACCGCTCAGATCTGCCTCGGCAACGGCTACAAAGCCAACGGCTTCGATATCGCTGCTGCTGACATGCCTACGGCTGGTGAATACACCTTCACCGACAACCGTACCACCGTCAACGGCTGCGACAGCATCGTCACCCTGACCGTCACTGTGGGCGATGTCATCAACAACCCGATCGAGGCTACCGCTTGCGATAGCTACATCTGGACTGCTGGCGACAACAACGAGTACACCTTCACCGAAAGCGGCGTCTACAACAGCGAGGCTTATGCTAACGCTGCTGGCTGCACCACGGTCGATGTTCTCACGCTCACCATCAACCAGAACGCTGGCACCGAGTACACCGAAACCGTCTGTGACGGCTACATGTGGAACGGTACCCAGTACACCGAGACCGGTGACTATACCTACAACTACACCGACGGCAACGGCTGCGCCAGCACCGATGTCCTCCACCTGACTGTCAACAGCAGCGTCATCAATACAATTGAAGAGACCGCTTGCGACAGCTACACTTGGACTTCCGGCAACGGCGAGACCTACACCACCAGCGGTGTCTACACCTACAACTACACCACCGACAACGGCTGCAACGGTACCGAATACCTCGTCCTCACTGTCAATCATAAGACCAGCAACGAGTACACCGTTACCGCTTGCGACAGCTATCTCTGGGATATCGACGGCCAGACCTACACCGAATCGGGCGACTACTCATTTGACTACGAGAATGATTACGGATGCCCGAGCGTCGATGTGCTCCATCTGACTGTCAATTACAGCACCAACAGCAATAGCGACGTGGTCGCCTGCGATAGCTACCTTTGGAATGGCGCCGTCTATACCGAATCGGGCGACTACGCATACGATTACATCAACGCTAAGGGCTGCGCCAGCACCGACTCGCTCCACCTGACGGTGAACCACAACACCAACAGCGGTGAATCGGTTACCAACTGCGGTACGTACAATTGGCATGGTGTCAACTACAACCAGTCGGGTACCTACTACCACCACTACAACACGGCTGAGGGCTGCGCCAGCGTCGACACGCTCTTCTTGACGGTCAACTCAATGTCCGTCTCGTTCGATACGGTTGTCGCTTGCGAAAGCTTCACTTGGCCTGTTAACGGTCAAACCTACACCACTTCGGGTTACTACCATGCACTCCTCCAGTCGGCTAATGGTTGCGACAGTCTCATCACCCTGCTTCTGACCATCAACAATGGCCAGCACAGCGCTGAGACCATTGTCGCTTGCGACAGCTACACTTGGAATGGCACCGCCTATACCACCAGCGGCGTCTATACCAACAACTATACCGACAACAACGGATGCGCCAGCGTCGATACCCTCCTCCTGACGATCAACAATGGCACCACCGGCACCGAAACCGCTGAAGCTTGCAACTTCTTCGTCTGGAACGGTCAGGCTTACACCCAGAGCGGCAACTACACGCAGACGCTCGAGGCTGCTAACGGTTGCGACAGCGTCGTGACCCTCAACCTGACCATCAACACCCAGGTGACCAACACCGTCAATGCTACGGCTTGCGGCAGCTACACCTGGAATGGTGCGGTTTACAATCAGACGGGCAGCTACACGCAGAACTTCAGCTCTGCCGCCGGTTGCGACAGCGTGGTCACCCTCAACCTGACCATCAGCCCCGCTATCACGAACACTGTCAACACCACGGTTTGCGACAGCTACACCTGGAACGGCGTTACCTACACCACCAGCGGTATCTACTCGTACACCTACACCGCCGCCAACGGCTGCGACAGTATCGTCAACCTCGCGCTGACTGTCAACCAGCCCAAGACCAGCATGCTGGCCGTGTCGGCTTGCGGCAGCTACATCTGGAACGGTACTGCTTATACCACCAGCGGTAACTACACGCATACCACTCCCGCCACCAACGGCTGCGACAGCATTGTCACCCTCGCCCTGACAATCAACCAGCCGGTCGCAACTACTATCAGCGAAACTACCTGCGGCAGCTATACCTGGAACGGTGCCACCTACACCACTAGCGGTAACTACACGCAGAACTACACCGCTGCTAACGGCTGCGACAGCGTCGTGACCCTCAATCTGACCATCTCGCCTGCTGTCACTTCCACCATCAGCGCTACTGCTTGCGGTAGCTATACCTGGGAAGGTGTCACCTACACCACCAGCGGCAACTACACGCATACCTACACCGCTGCCAGCGGCTGCGACAGCATCGTGACCCTCAACCTGACTATCGCTCCTTCCATCAACAACACCTTGATGATTACGTCTTGCGACAGCTACACCTGGAATGGCAATACCTATCTGACAGGTGGTGTCTACACGCATACCTACACGACGGATCTGGGCTGCGACAGCATTGTCACCCTCGTCCTGACCATCGCCAACAGTATTGTTAACAATATTGCTGAAACGGCATGCGACAGCTACACTTGGAATGGTAACACCTACACCGCTTCGGGTGCCTTCTCCGAGACGTACACCTCGGTCAACGGCTGCGATAGCATCGTTACCCTCAACCTCACGGTGAACCATAGCAACACTGGTACCGACGTGAAGAACGCTTGCGAAAGCTACACTTGGATCGATGGCGTGACCTACACGGCTTCCACCAACATCCCGACCTTCACGCTCACCAATGCTGCCGGCTGCGACAGCGTCGTGACGCTCAACCTCACCATCAACCACGCTACCTCTGGCGTCGATGTCCAGCAGGCTTGCGACGGCTACATCTGGATCGACGGTGTTAACTACACCGAAAGCACCAACGAGCCTACCTTCACGCTCACCAATGCTAACGGATGCGATAGCGTCGTAACCCTCAACCTGACCATCAACCAGAGCATCGAAATCTTCGATACCATCACCGTCAACTCGACCGACCTGCCGTACAATTATCGCGGCAATGAAATCATGGCTGCCGGCGACTACATCTTCTACGCTTCGACTGTGAACGGCTGCGACAGCACCGTCAACCTGCATGTCAACGTGAACCAGATTGGTATCGATGTCGTCTCGTTCGACGAAATCAACGTCTACCCGAACCCGACTCGCGGTCGTGTCACCATCTCCGCCGATGACGTGGTCAAGGTCGAAGTTCTCGATATCGTCGGCCGTCGCGTGGCTACCTTCGAGGGCACCAACACATTCGATATCTCCAACCTTGGCGAAGGTGCTTACACCTTACGTATCACGCTGCCGCAAGGCGTGACGGTACGCAAGATTGTCAAGAAGTAACCTTCACTAAGTAACACTCTTCAAAAAAGGCGCCCTGCATACGCAGGACGCCTTTTTTACGTTATATGGTCAAAACCCGGTCGCACAAACCGACTTCTTATCCACTCCAAATGAAAGTACTTCTTCTTGGTGCCACGGGCCTTCTGGGCCACAATGTGCTGCTCGAACTGCTCGGCCGCGGCATCCCGGTCGTGGCGCTGGTGCGCAATCGCAGCCGCTTGGCATTGTCTGACCAGTGCTGCTCCCATCCGCTCCTCTCTGTCCGTGAGGGCTCCTTGCTCAACGACCGTGACCTCCGCAATTCCGCAGCCGATTGCGACGCTATCATCAATTGTGCGGGAACCACAGACATGTCGCTGCTGCACTACGACGACTATCTGCCGGTCAATCGCGACTTGGTGGGCCGTCTGCTGCATCTTATGGAGGAATTGCCTGTCGGTGCGCTGGTCCATGTCAGCACCGCCAACACCATCGGTTTCGGCAACCCCGACCATAACGCCACAGAGGACGATACCATTCAGAAACCTTTTGCCGACTCGTTCTATGCTCAGAGCAAATTGGAGGGCGAAGGCTTGGTCGCCGAGTGGGCGGCTGCCCATCCCGACCGACATCTGGTGGTGCTCAATCCGGGTTTTATGGTGGGGGCTTACGACACGCATCCCTCTTCGGGCAAATTGCTGCTGTCTGCCTACCGCCGCCGTTTCATGGCGGCGCCTAAAGGGGGCAAGAGCTTCGTCCATGTGGGCGATGTGGCACAGGCTGCGGTCAATGCGCTCACGATGGGCCGTTCGGGCCATCGCTACCTTCTCACGGGCGTCAACTGTTCCCTCAAGGGGTTCTTCTTGTTGCAGGCACAACAGCAAGGCTATCGCCAGCGGGTCATTTCATTGCCCAACTGGCTGGTGTCTCTTGCGGGTCGGCTGGGCGATGTGCTGCGCTGCTGCCATATCGCCACGCAGCTCTCCACTCGCAATGTGCGCCAGCTGATGGTCTCCGAGTATTACGACTGCTCCAAGGCTCGCAACGAACTGGCATTCCCCCAGTCGCCTCTCCCCAAGGCGGTGTCCGACTTCTACGATTGGTATGGCTCATATCTCCATCATTCAAAATAAAATACTATCTTTGTAAGGTGAATGTTCGCAATACGAATATTGTAAACATCTAAATATTATTGTATTATATAACAATTAAAACCTATCGGTTATGAAAAAAAACATTTTATTGACGTTACTGTCGCTCGTCTGTATGTTTGCATTTGTCGAATGCAAGGTGCCAAATACGGGCAAGCCGGGATCCTCGGGCAAAACGCTCGAGCTGATGGTCGTGGCTTCTAACAATGTCTTCAGCAGCTCCACCAAAGCGGTCATCGACACCATCTTTTCGGTTCCGCAGGATGGCTTGAACCGTCCCGAACCGCGTTTCGAGGTGGTTCAGATTGCTCCCTCTTCGTTCGAGAACAACACCATGTTCCAGGCCCATCGCAACATTTTGATCCTTCAAACGGATCCCAATGGACTCAACAAGGTCTATTTGGAACGGAACAAATGGTCGCAGCCTCAGGTGGTGGTCCGCGTGGTGGCCACCGACCGCCATGCGCTCGATTCCATGCTGTTGGCCAACAGCGAACGGCTGTTGAAAGAGTTTTATGATATGGAATATGTGCGTATGAAGAAGATCTTCTCCCAAACGCCCAATGTCAAAGTGAACAACATGATCCGTGAAAAATACGGATTCTCACTCGTCTTCCCCGAAGAGTTTTCCCATGCCAAAACAGAGGGCAACTTCATGTGGGTGCGCAAGGAGGCCAAGGATTTCGGCCTGCATGTCTATGTCAGCACGGCCCCGGCCACCGATGCTAAAGCTTTCGAAGAAGCCTATATCCTCGACAATCTGGATACCCTCATGAAGCATCATGTGCCAGGCCCCGCCGAGGGTAGCTATCAGGGCACCGAACGACGCGACTTCTTCTACACGCGCAAGGTGCAGCTGGGCGATATCGAGGCGGTCGAAACGCGTGGCTTGTGGCGTCTCTATGGCGACCATATGGGTGGCCCGTTCGTATGCTACACGCTTCCTTCGCCCGACGGCAGCAACGTCATCACCTTGGTGGGCCTTGTCTATTCGCCCTCCGAACGCAACAAGATGGCCAGTCGTCGCGACCTGCTGATGCAAGTTGACGGCATCTGTCGCTCTATCACCTTCTAATGTTTTGATAATCTGTTGTATTTAAACTTGTCGTCAGTTCTTCTCATGCTCAGATTCCGAACCATTGTTCTTCTTTTGTCCCTTTGTTTGGCTATGCCGGCTTGGGCTCAGCTGCGGTTGGGTAGCCACGAGGTGGGTTACACCTTGGGGGGCATGAACTATATCGGCGATTTGAACAATCAGAGCATGTTGGGACGTCCGCATCTGGCAATGGGCGGCTTCTACAGGCTCAATTTCGACGAGCGCTGGAGCCTTCGTTTCGATATCGACTATGGTCATGTCTCTGGTGGCGACCCCGATTACATCGAACGACGCAATTTGAGCTTCAAATCTTTCATCTTCGAAGGGTCCATGAGGGTGGAATTCAATTTCTTCCCCTTCAGTATGCGCGACGACCATTTCTTCTGGACTCCTTACATCTTTGGGGGCGTCGGCTTCTTTGCTTTCAACCCGAAGGGGCGCTACACCGACCCGCTCTCCGACGATTCACAATGGGTCGACCTCCAGCCGCTCAATACCGAAGGGCAGGGGACTCCTCTGGCTCCCGACCGCAAGGTCTACACGCTCAAACAACTCTCCATGCCGTTCGGCGTCGGTGTCAAGTACCATCCATCCAAATCGCTTACACTCAGCGCTGAATATGGATTCCGCAAGACGTGGACAGACTATATCGACGATGTCAGCACCACCTATGTCGACAACCATGAACTGGAATACTACAGCGGTGCGGTCTCGGCTGCCATGGCCGACCGCTCGTCCGAGGTGGAACCGGGCTACGTCAATGCCGCGGGCATCAAACGTGGCGACGACTCGCTCGACGACTGGTTCGCCTATTTCAACGTGTCGGTGTCAGTCAATTTCGACCTCATCTTCGGATGGATGCTCAAGAAAAAGTGCGACAATAAATAGTTATCCTAAAATATTTGCTATCAATCATTCAGATTCTCTTTTCCGCATGAAAACAATCAACGATATTGACCTTGAAAATGTTCCCCGCCATGTGGCTATCATCATGGATGGCAACGGACGTTGGGCGCAGCGTCAGGACAAGATTCGCCTCTTCGGCCATCAGAGCGCTATCCAGGCTGTCCGCGACGCCGTCGAGGCGGCTGCTCGTCTCCAAGTCGGCTACATCACGCTCTACACCTTCTCCACCGAGAACTGGAACCGCCCCAAAGATGAAGTCGACGGTCTGATGCATCTGATGATTAAGGCGGTCGAGGAGGAAACGTCGACACTGATGAAAAATAACGTGCGTCTGATTACCATCGGCGACCTCGACAGGCTTCCGCAGGCTTCCCGTCAATCCATGCAGCAGTGCATCAACGCTACGGCGTCGAACACGGGCACCACCTTGGTGCTGGCACTCAGCTACAGCGCCCGTTGGGAAATGGCCGAGGCCCTGAAAAAAGTGGTGGCCGACGCTGCTGCGGGTCGCCTCAAAGCAGAGGATGTGAATGAGGAAACCATGCGCAACTATCTTGTAACAAGGGATATACCTGATCCCGACCTGCTCATCCGTACTGGTGGCGAACAGCGGATCAGCAACTTCCTGCTCTGGCAGCTGGCCTACACGGAGTTCTGCTTCATGGATCTCCTTTGGCCCGACTTCCGTCAGGGCGATTTCTACCAGGCGGTCTTCGACTACCAGCATCGGCAACGTCGCTTCGGCAAAACAGGACAACAGGTCGAAGCGGAACAATGACATAGCCTCGACAAACTCCCGAATCAAAAAAAATCTTGACCTCAACAATATTATACAAACTTTAGAGTTATTATTTGCTAAAGACTAACTACTGACTGTCAAAACTGATGAATTATATAAAACGCTTTGCGGTTGCTCTGCTGATGCTCTGTCTCCTACCGGCTGCTGCCCATGCTCAGGTGGTGGTGGGTAACGAACAGGAATATGATATTGATTACCTGACTCCTAAGACTTACGAAATCGGCGGTATCACAGTCGAAAACTCCGACAACTTGGACCAGCGCATGGTGCTGCTGGTGGCTGGCTTGCAGGTGGGTGATATGGTCAAGGTGCCGGGCGACAAAATTTCGACCGCTGTCGACAACCTTTGGGAACAGGGACTCTTCGAAGATGTCAAAATCCTCCTCACACGCATCCAGGACGGCAAGGTCTTCCTCAAAATCGTCCTCGTGGGCCGCCCCAAAATGACGGCGTTCAGCATCCATGGCGTCAGCGGTAACGATGCCGACAAGATAAAGAAGGACTTCAATATCCGCAGCGGTGACGTGGTGACCGAGAACCTGCTCAAAACCACCACAAACAAGGCGAAGGCTTTCTATTCCAACAAGGGTTTCACCAACGTCGAGGTGACCACCAAACTGACCAAGGACACAAGCGCTCACGGCAACTACGTCTTCATCGACTATAACATCAAAAAGGGCAAACGGGTCAAAATCGATTCGCTCATCATCGAGGGCAACGAACAGATTCCCACCAACAAGTTGCTGCGCAAAATGACCAATACGCACGATGTGCGCTATTTCCGCAAGCTTTTCTTCTGGACCAAGGGATTCTGGACACGCTCCAAATACCGTGAATTCGAACTCAAGGACGACCTCAACAAAATCATCGATTACTACAACGAAGAGGGCTTCCGCGATGCTCGCATCGTCATGGATACCGTCTGGCCGGTCAATCCGGACGACTTGAAAATCAGCGCCAACAAGAAGAAAAAACAGGACCGCGTCAAGGTCAAAGTGAAAATCTATGAGGGCCGCCCCTTCTACTTCCGCAACATCACCTTCTCGGGCAATACGGTCTACTCTTCCGAAACGCTTCTCGAACACCTGCGCATCAAGAAGGGCGATTCCTACAACAAGACCATCCTCGAAACCAACCTGCGCTACAACCCAAGCGGCACCGATATCTACTCCATGTATATGGATAACGGCTACTTCTTCTTCATGGCTACACCTGTCGAAGTGGCCGTCGAAAACGACTCTATCGATATCGAAATCCGCATCGTGGAGGACAAGCAGGCGCGCATCCGCAATGTCATCGTGGAGGGCAACACCATCACCAACGACAAAATCATCATGCGCGAGCTGCATACCAAACCGGGCGACCTCTTCAGCCGCGATGCGGTCATCCGCAGCCGTCGCGAACTGGCCACGCTGGGTTACTTCAAAGAGGAATCGCTGATTCCGGAACCGCGCCCCAACAAGGCAGATGGCACCGTGGACATCATCTACAAGGTGGAGGAGAACCACACCAGCCAGCTCCAGCTGCAGGGCGGCTACGGCAACGGCATGATCATCGGTCAGGTGGGCGTCCAGTTGAACAACTTCTCGGCTCGCAACATCTTCAACCGGAAGGCTTGGAACCCGCTGCCTGCAGGCGACGGTCAGAAACTGATGCTCAATGCGGTCTCCAACGGTAGCTACTACTATGCTCTCAATGCGGGATTCACCGAACCGTGGTTGGGCGGCAAACGCCCCCAGTCGCTGGGCATCTCGGTGTCCCACAACTTGATCAGCAACGGCTTTTGGCAGGACAAGTCCAGCGATGGCTACTACAGCCTCCGCATCACCGGCGCCAACGTGTCGCTGACCCGCCGTCTCAAATGGCCCGACGACTATTTCATCCTCTCCCAGTCGCTCTCCTACCGCCATTACAATCTCAACAACTATAACTATCTGACCAGCTATTTCACCGACGGCCATTCCAACGACCTCTCCTATAGCATCGGCATCAGCCGCAATTCGCTCGATTCGCCTATCTATCCGCGCAGCGGCTCCGAACTGTCGGTCCAGGGCTTTGCCACGTTGCCCTATTCGCTCATCAACGGCAAGGATTATGCGTCCATGGACAATAGCGACAAGTACCGCTGGCTGGAATACTATAAGATCAATATCCGCGGCTCCTGGATGCTCAACATCATCGGCGATGTGGTGCTCAATGCGCGCTTCCGTTTCGGCTACATGGGCCAGTACAACAACGATGTGGGTCTCTCGCCCTTCGGCCGCTACTATGTGGGCGGCGACGGACTCTCGTCGTGGATGCTCGACGGCCGCGAGGTGATTCCGCTCCGTGGCTACCAGAACGCCAAACTGAGCCCCGACGATGGCGCCGCCATCTTCAACCGCTACACCCTCGAACTGCGTCAGCCTATCATCGAAAGCGCCAGCGCCACCATTTATGTGCTTGGCTTCCTCGAAGGCGGCAATTCTTGGGGCTCTGTCAAGGATTTCCAACCCTTCAAACTCTACAACTCCGCCGGTCTTGGCATCCGTCTGTGGATGCCGATGTTCGGCCTCATCGGCCTCGACTGGGGCTACGGCTTCGATGGCTACTTCGGCGGCAGCCAGTTCCATTTCAGCATCGGACAGAGCATCGACTAATATTTGTGATTCTAACTGACATGAAAAAACTGCTTATCATATTGACTGTTGCGCTTCTGCTGCCTGTGGCGGCATCGGCTCAGAAGTATGCTTGTGTCAATACGGAGTATATCCTTTCCAACATCCCCGACTATGCTCGCGCGCAGTCGCAGCTCAACAAGCAGTCGGAGACTTGGCAGAAGGAACTGGAGGCGAAATTTCAGGAAATCGACCGCCTCTACAAGACCTATCAGCAGGAGGCGTATCTGCTGCCCGAAAACTTGAAGCACAAACGGCAGGAGGAGATTGCGGCCAAGGAACGCGAGGCGCGCGAACTCCAAACCAAATACTTCGGCCCGGGCGGCGACCTCGACAAAAAACGTCAGGAACTGATGAAACCTATCCAGGATCGCGTTTACAATGCTATCGAACGTATCGCCAACGAGAAAAGCTATGCCTTCATCCTCGACAAGGCGGGGTCGGCCACGTTGCTCTATGTCAATGCCAAATATGACGTGAGCGACCAGGTGCTCGACCTCTTGGGCTTCAAACCGGGTGCCGCTAAGGCCGATGGCGCCGAAGCCTCCGGTTCGGGCAAGAAAAAGGAGGTGGGCAACCCCGAAATGAAACGCCCCTGATGATACTATGAAAAGCTCACCATTCGCAATGGACTAACTAACATAAAACTGATATACCGAAATCATTATTTTGTAACCGTCCCTACCATTTTTCAATACCCAAACAGAAAATTAATAAATTAAAATAGCATTAAAAATGAAAAAAGGTTTTCTATTGTTATTCGCTGCCGTGTTTGCTTTTGGAACGGCATCGTTCGCTCAGAAACAGGTGAAATTTGGTCACATCAACTCCTCCGACCTCATGCAGATCATGCCGGGCAAGGACTCCGCTCAGGCTGCCTTTCAGGCTGAAGTGGAAATGCTCGACGCCGACCTTAAGGCCATGCAGGAGGAACTGCAGAAGAAATATACCGACTATCAGGAACGCCAGTCGCAGATGACCGAACTGATCCGTAAAACCAAAGAGCAGGAAATCACCGACCTCAACACGCGCATCAACACCTACCGCCAGTCGGCCGAACAGCGCCTCCAGGAAAAGGAGAAGGAACTGCTCCAACCAATCATCGACCGCGCCAAACAGGCCATCGCCGATGTGGCTAAGGAGAACGGCTATTCCTACATCTTCGATGTCAGCGCCGGCGCACTGCTCTATCAGCCCGAAAGCGACGACATCTTGCCTCTGGTCAAGAAAAAACTGGGCTTGAAATAAGTCTGCTTGTTGTAACAATAACGAAAAAAAGGCATCGCACTGTTGCGATGCCTTTTTTCGTTTGTGTCCGTCGGGCTTATCCGACGTTGACACCGCTGGTCACCAGCTGGCTGGGGCTGATAAGGACCAGGCGTCCGTCTTTGTCTTCAGCACTCAGTATCATGCCTTCACTCACCACGCCTTTCAGTTTGCGGGGCTCGAAGTTGGCAATAAAGCATACCTGCATGCCGACCAGCTTCTCGGGCTCGGGATAATACTTGGCTATACCGCTGACGATGGTGCGTCCGCCCATGCCGTCGTCTATCTTGAATTGTAGCAGCTTGTCGGCCTTGGGCACCTTGCTGCATTCCAGTACGGTTCCGACGCGGATGTCTACCTTCCCAAAGTCGTCAAAGGCCACCTGGGGCTTGACGCTGTTGGGCTGCCAGGCGTTGAGTTCGTTCTGCTTTTTGGTCTCCAGCAGTTTGTCGATTTGTGCTTGGATGGTGGCATCGTCAATCTGTTCGAAGAGGAGCTCGGGTTGGTCTATGGTGTGTCCTTCCATCAGCAGATCGCCGTTGCCGGCATCCTGCCAACCCATGGCGCGCAGATTCATGATGCGGTGCATCTTGTCGGCGGTGAAGGGCAGGAAGGGGGCGCAGAGCACTGCCAGATTGGCGCAAATCTGCAGGGCGATATTCAGCACCGTACCGGTGCGTTCCATGTCGCTCTTGGCCAGTTTCCAGGGCTCGGTCTCGGTGAGGTATTTGTTGCCCAAGCGGGCCAGATTCATCATCTCGCTCAGCGCTTCGCGGAAACGGTAGGTCTCTATTGAACGGCCTATCTTCTCCGGATAGCTTGCAATCTCTGCCAGCGTCTGCTGGTCCAGGTCGCTGAGGGCGGCACGCGGGGGGACCTTGCCTCCGAAGAATTTGTGGGTCAGCACCAGGGTGCGGTTGACAAAATTGCCGAGGATGGCGACGAGTTCACTGTTGTTCTTCAGCTGGAAGTCCTTCCAGGTGAAGTCGTTGTCTTTGGTTTCGGGGGCGTTGCTGCAGAGGGTGTAGCGCAGCACGTCTTGTTTGCCGGGGAAGTCTTTCAGATATTCGTGCAGCCACACGGCCCAGTTGCGCGAGGTGGATATCTTGTCGCCTTCCAGATTCAGGAATTCGTTGGCGGGCACATTGTCGGGCAGTATGTAGCTGCCGTCGGCATGCAGCATCGAGGGAAAGATGATGCAGTGGAACACAATGTTGTCTTTGCCGATGAAGTGTACCAGTTTGGTGTCATGGTCTTTCCACCATTTCTCCCAGTCGTCTCCTTTCAGCTGCTTGGTGAAGCTGATGTATCCGATGGGGGCGTCAAACCACACGTACAGTACCTTCCCGTCGGCGTCGTTCAGGGGCACTTTCACGCCCCAATCCAGGTCGCGGGTGACAGCGCGGGGCTGCAGCCCGGCATCAATCCACGATTTGCACTGGCCGTAGACATTGGTCTTCCAGTCGTTCTTGTGCCCTTCCAGAATCCATTCGCGCAGCCAGGGTTCGTCTTTATCCAAGGGGAGGAACCAGTGCTTGGTGTCCTTCAAAACGGGCTTGCTGCCGCTCAACGCGCTTTTCGGATTGATGAGGTCGGTGGCGTTGAGCGAGGTGCCGCAGGCTTCGCATTGGTCGCCATAGGCGTGTTCGTTGCCGCAGTGGGGGCAGGTGCCGGTAATGTACCGGTCGGCCAGAAACTGGCCGGCTTCTTCGTCGTAATATTGTTGCGATACTTTCTCTACAAATTTGCCTTCCTCGTAGAGTTTCTTGAAGTAGGCGGCTGCGGTCTCATGATGTTCTTTGCTGCTGGTGCGGCTGTAGATGTCGAACGAGATGCCGAGCTCGGCAAAAGAGTCTTTGATAATCTTATGATAGCGGTCCACAATGTCCTGAGGGGTGCAGCCTTCTTTGCGGGCCTTGATGGTGATGGGCACTCCGTGCTCGTCGCTACCGCCAATGAACATCACCTCTTCGCCTTGCGCACGCAGATAGCGCACATAGATGTCGGCGGGTACATAGACGCCTGCCAGATGTCCGATATGGACGGGCCCGTTGGCGTAGGGCAGGGCCGAGGTGACGGTGTAACGTTTGAATCGTTGGTCTTTTTCGGTATAGGTCATAGGGTGATTGTTATTTTAAAATTTTTTCTTTCTGTTTGTTGGGGGGCTGTGTGGGGGTCAGCCTTCGTGGTTCCGCTTGGCCAGCTGCTCCAGCAGGGCGGTGCGTTCCTCTCTGAGCTTCTCCAGCTGCCCTTCTATGAAGTCTTCGCTGTATTTGCTGTCGCAGAATCCGTTGCCTCTGGCCACATATTCTGGATTCTCCATGTCGCTGTCCAGCTCTTCGTAGTTGGCTATGGCGCGTTCAATGCGTGCCAGTTCTTCTTCCAGTGTGTTTTGGCTAGTCATTGTTGTTGGTGTTGATGGTTTTGGTGGCTTCAAATCCGTAGTGGCGTGCATTGAGCCCCGAGACGCGGAGCTGATGTTTCTTCGACTGGTTGTCCCATACCACCCATATCTCGCTGCCGTCGGCCGACAGCTTTGTGATGAAGCCGCCTTCCACTTTCCAGCTGATGTTGCTCAGATGGTCTCCGGCCACCAGATAGTGGCGGGTGTCGTTGCGGTCGTCTTCAATGGCGGGTTGCTTGCCGACAATTTCTTCGTGGAAGAATTCGGTCATCTTGTTGCGGATAAATTCGAAGTTTTGCTGGTTCCAACTGCCGTCCGAATAGTGGTGCAGCGAATGCCCCTGCGAAGAGAAGGGGTAGAAGACACTCCTGAGGCCAAGCTCGCGGGCGCGTTTGTCTATTTGCACGGAACCGTACATGCGGTCAAACATGCGCTGTCCCAGTTTGGCGCTGATGTCGTTGAAGGGGTAGCCGTTGTCGTAGGGCACCACCTGGTCGGCGTCGCCGTGAAACGAGATGATGTCGGTATGGCTGTTTTTCAGCATGTTCAGGTTGGTGATGGCGCCCCACATGTTGGCTACGGCCTTGATGTGGAAGGTGGCAGCGCTGCTGTTGCCGCTGCTTGCTATGGTGCCCATGTCGCGCAAACGACTGCTGTAGACGGCTTTCGGGCGGTCTTTGTCGCGCATGAAGGCTAGATTCAGCGCGGTGATGCTTCCGGCACTGGCGCCGCCTACAAAGATCAGGCTGGTGTCAATGCCATAGGTGGTGGCATGCTCCACCAGATAGCGCATGGCGGCATGGGCGTCCTGCAGGGCCATGTAGCCGGTGCGGGCTATCTCGCCTTTGGTGGGCAGAAATCCGAGCCGGTAGTTGATGCTGACGGTCACGTAGCCTAGTCGGGCAAAATGGGTGCACAATCCGGTGATCAGACTGTCTTGTTTGTCACCGACATAAAAGCCGCCACCGTGCATCAGCATCATCAGGGGCCTGGGTTGGCTGTCGTTGCTGTCACTCGGACGGTAAATGTCCATCGTTAACGTCTGGGTGGTCTTCAGTATGCTGTTTTTCAGTCCTTCGGATAGTATCTCCAGGTAGCTTTCGTCTTCGGTGTTGGGCATGCTGCTCCAGTAGCCTAGCGCTTGACCGTATTCGACATCGTGTGTGACGTTGATGGCATGGCGCGGATAGCGGTAGGCCGAATCGTCGGCTTGGTGGTATTCGGGGGCTTGATAGATGTATACGAGGGCGTCCTGTCGTTGCTGTTTCCAATGCAGGTCCTTGCGGAATTCCTTCCGCTCCACACAATCGCTGCCGCTTTGCAGCTGGTAGTAGTGTCCGTACATCTGCTCCGACGTCATGCTGTCGATGACCACAAAACAGGTGTCGTCGCCTATAATGACTTTATAGGTCACACCGATGTCGGGGGTGTAGTCGCCTTCCAACAGGAATGGCAGCTCGGGCACCTGCGTGGCTTTCTTCTGTGCGGGACCCTCGGTGTCGGTCTTGGGGTGCTTGCAGCCGTACAGTAGCAGCAGCGTCAGTAGCAGCAGGGTTATGTTTTTTATGTTTCGCATCAATAGGGTGATTGGTTGTTTAGGGTCTTGCGTTAACGGTTGTGCGCGACTGCCTTATCAGTTGCGCGCTGACGTTCCAGTGGCTGAATCCGCCTTCGGCGGGGGCGCCTTGCGGAATGGCGATGGTGAGGGTGTGGGTGCCGGGTTCGAGTCCGCTGAGGTCGAAATAGACGGGTTGCGTGGCGGTGCCGGGACACCAGCCGCTTCGGCTGTAGTCGCTGCTCGACAGCCCGTTCCAGAAATTGCCCGACACGGGGTTCCATTCTCTGTATCGGCCGCAGTCGCTCCGCCAGGGGGTGTACACATATCGGCGTTCGCCGTCAATGAACAGCTCGTTCTCTTTGGGGGTGAATTCGTCTCCTGTGCCCCAGCCGCCATGTCCGGTGCTGATGTAGCGTAGTGTCAGCACGCTGTCCGACGCGCTGGTGAAGAAAGTTACCTTGATGCTGTCGGTGCCGAAAATTTTGCCGTAGTTCTGTCCGGCCATCTCAAGCACATTGCAGGTGTTGACCAACGACTCTACATGCGTCCGGGGCGCTTGGCTGTTGTCCACCTCCCATTCGTAGTCGTTGGGATAGGATTTGAGGTCCAGACTCACGCGGTGGCCCCCACCGTCGTAGTTGCCTATAAAGACACCTATCCACACTTCTTTCTGTAGCAGGGTCTGCAGGTCGGTGACTTCTTGTTTGTAGTAGGTCTCTTCTTCCCAGTCAAGCCCGTCCAGCTGCACGCGGTCGTTGTATTTTCCGATGCCGAATGGGGTGAAGAATCGCATCAGCTCCACCGGGGGCTCGTAGACGAATGAGGATATGCGGTATTTCTGCATCTGACTGATACCTTCAACGATGCCTTGGTACTTCTCTCCGTCACGTCCGACGGTGATGGGCAGCGAATCGGGATGCCCGATGATGGCGTCCAGAAAGGTGGGCTCCAGTTCGTTGCCTGCGCCGGGAATGACAAATACGGAGCCGGTGCGGTCGTAGGCATCGCCGTTGCTGCGTTGGCGCAACTCGATGAAGGTCTGGTAGTGGGCTGGCAGCTGGGGCAGCATCATCCGCTTCAGTATCAGGGTGCCGCCGGCATAGTGGAGCGTGGTGTCAAAGGGTATCTCGGTCAGCGTGGGCTTCTCCTTACCCCAACAGATTTGCTCGTTGTCGAAGATGTGGGTGGTCACTACCAGCTTTTCTTTCTTCAGGTTGCTGATTTCACGGCCACTCTTGCGAATACCCATATCGGTGGGAATGAAGGGGCTGCGCTTGGTGGTCCCGGGCTGAACGTCTTTCAGTCGCATCAATACCAGTCCGTTGCGTTTCATCTCTTGCAGCACTCCATCAAATTTGCCGTAGTAGGGTAGGGGGGTCACGTTCTTCGGTCGCTTCTCCCGCTTGAAGGTGAGTTCTATGCGGTTGGAATTGATGCTGGTGATATATCTCGTTGTCTTGGAATCAACTGTTTGGGTGTCCCACTTTAGGTCGCTCCGTTGCAGTGGGGCGGTGTGATAATAGATGGTGTTGCCGTCAAATTGGTATTGGTAGTAGATGCTGTCCTTGCCGTTGTCGACATACATGTACTCCTGGCAGTAGCCGGGTATGGGTCGTTTGATGTCTAGAGGGGTCCATATCTTCAATTGCCCGTCGTGGCTCTCTACGCGGGTGATCCGCTCAGTCGGGTCATCGCTGTCGTAGTCGAGCAAATCGTAGGTATAGGTCTCTATTTTCATTTGGGCATGAAGGGTAGAATACCATCCTAAAAACAAAAATAAGCTGATAACAAGTGTCTTATAGCGCATCGTATTTTTTAAATAAGAATACAAAAATACAAAACAAAAGCGGAATAGCAAAATTATTTGTTATTCCGCTCTTTATCGAACTTGCGTTCCGTGTGGCGCAGAAGCTATGCTTCTTTTGCTTCGGTCTCGGCTGTCTCTTCCTTGGGTTCCTCCAGGTCAATCTTTCCTGCGCTGTTCAGCAGGTTGTACCAAAGGTATACTTTCTTCA
Source organism: uncultured Bacteroidota bacterium (assembly GCA_902793295.1). Taxonomy (GTDB): domain Bacteria; phylum Bacteroidota; class Bacteroidia; order Bacteroidales; family P3; genus Colimorpha. The sequence goes on along the minus strand of CADBDA010000003.1, from coordinate 137,146 downwards.
CATCCGATGCATACACACGTTCGCTGTCATAGTTGGGTAGTATTTCTTTGAAATAGTCGAAGAGTTCTTTTGATGCTACTTTCTTGATTTCAAAGGCGATATTTTTACCTTCCTCTTTCTTGTAAATGGATTGGAACACCTCGATCAGGGGCTTCTCTTCTTCGGTGGTGAAAATGCTGATCTCGTTCAACGAGCTGATTCTGTCGGTCTTGAAAACGGGGCAGCGCTTCTTGTCAGCCAGCGACTCGACAATGGCACCATTCTTGGTCTGTGATACGAGTTCGTAAATGTCGGGTTTGCCCGAAATTACTAAGATTTTGCTTAAGTCCATTTTTGCTGTTTTGAAATTTAATGCGAATGTAACGCTGATTATTTGTTAAAAGTATTTTTCGTTATAAAATTAAGAATTTTTAGAAACTTCTGTGGAATTGGACGAGGCCGTCGATGGGGTCTGAAACGACTGACGCCAAATACAATGGCCCGTCGTGGAATTTTTCTGTCAGATGTGTCTCTATTGCCTTCGCAAAACCTCCTACCACATGTATTGCTCCGTCCCATTCCTTAAAGGGAAATCGGGCGTGGCTTTGCAGTAATGGGATGATCACTTCGAAATACCACTGCCGCAGGGCTTCTGTAACGATGCCATGGCAGTAGTCTTCTTCCTGATGCGCTACGGCAAAGGGTGCAAGCGATGCCAAAAAACGATTGGGGTTTGGCCGATGGTATACGGCATCTATCAATTGGGCGTCCGATAGCTTGTAACTGTCGTGGAACAAACGTCTTACGTTTGCTGGCATGCGATGGGTCAGGTAGCCGTCCAGCAGCATCCTCCCCACGTGGTTGGCCGAACCATAGTCGCCGAGTATGTAGCCGGTGCTGGTGGGCTGGTATTTGATGGCTGTTCCGTCGTAGAGGCAGGCGTTGCTGCCGGTGCCTAGAATGCCCACCACAGCGGGCTTCTGTCCAGTGGTGGCGCGACAGGCTGCAAGCATGTCGGTTTCTACCGCCACATCGTTGGTTCCAAAGGCTTTGGTGAGCCATTGGGCTACTCTTTTCTTCTGGACGGCAAGTCCGCATCCGGCACCATAGAAGTATACGGCCTGAAGGGCATTGGGTATTGTAAGCTGCTCAAGCGCTTGTTGGCAGGCTGTCAGAAATTGTTCCTCGCTGGTGAAATGCGGGTTGAGACCTTCTGTAACTGCTTTGTTCCCAGTTTCTACGATGGCCCAGGTGGTCTTGGTGCTTCCGCTGTCGGCGACAAGTGTCATATAATGCCGATAATATCGTTGATATCGTTGATTTTATGACGCTTGCAGTAGTCTTCAAGTCCGTCGATGATTTTCATCGTCACTGTTGGGTCGATGAAGTTGGCGGTACCTACCTGTACGGCTTTGGCTCCTGCCATCAGAAATTCGAGTGCGTCGGCTGCCGAGGCGATGCCGCCCAAGCCGATGACGGGAATGCTGACGGCGTGTGCCACTTGCCATACCATCCTGACCGCTACGGGTTTGACGGCTGGACCGCTGAGGCCGCCGGTGATGGTGCTGAGGTAGGGTCGCTGCTTCTCTACGTCAATGGCCATACCGAGCAGGGTATTGATGAGGCTCACGCTGTCGGCGCCGGCAGCTTCGACGGCTTTGGCAATGTCGACAACGCTTGTTACATTGGGCGTTAGCTTTACTATCAGTGTCTTATGATAGATTTTGCGTACTTCGCTGACCACCTGCGCAGCCATATCGGGGTTGGTGCCGAATCCCATACCGCCTTTCTTGACGTTGGGGCAGCTGATGTTCAGCTCTACGGCGGGTATGTTGTCGAGGGCGTCGATCATTGCTGCGGTCTTACAGTATTCCTCTATCGACGATCCGCTGACGTTGACGATAATATTGGTGTCTAAGTCCTTGATTCTATGATAAACTTCGTTGCAGAATGTCTCGACGCCGACATTCTGGAGTCCTACGGCGTTGAGCATTCCCGACGGGGTCTCGGCCATTCGGGGATAGGGGTTGCCCTGGCGGCGCTCGCCGGTGGTGCCTTTGACGATAATGCCTCCAAGACGGTTGAGGTCGATAAAGTCGGCGAACTCCTCGCCGTATCCGAACGTGCCGGATGCTGTCATCACGGGGTTCTTGAGTGTAAGGTTATGTATCTTGGTTTCAAGCATATCTGTTATTTGTTTATCCAGTTAGTAAGACGTTTGGCATTGAATACGGGTCCTTCTTTGCAGACGCATTTGTGACCTTCGTCACTGTCGACCACGCAGCAGAGGCAGGCGCCGATGCCGCAGGCCATCATGTTCTCGAGCGAGACTTCGCAGTCGATATTGTGCTGCATAGCATAGCGTGCCACGGCTTTCATCATCGGTGTGGGTCCGCAGGTGTAAATATGGTCATAAGTGTTTGTGAACAAGCTGTGTTGCGTCACCAGGCCTTTCTCGCCCAGCGAACCGTCCTCGGTGGCGAAGCCTATCGTGCCGTAGGGCTCGAATGCTTTCTGCACGGGGATGAGTGCTGCTGTGCGGCCGCCAAGCAGTATGGTGGGGCGTATGCCATTGGCGGCAAAGCATTTGCTGAGATGCAGCAACGGGGCTATGCCAGCTCCGCCGCCTACCAGAAGCACATTCCGTCCTTCCAAACTGAATCCGTGTCCTAAGGGGTAGACCAGGTTGAGCCGTTCCCCTACTTGCATGGCCGACAGGGTGCGTGTGCCTTTGCCAACCACTTGCACCAGTAGCGTAAGTGTGTTGTTGTCAGTGTCTACATCGTGTATCGAGATGGGCCGGCGCAGCATCACTTGCTTGTTGCCGGGTATCTCCACTTCGACAAATTGTCCGGCGGCAATCTCGGGCAGCGTCTCGGGGTGTTGAAGGGTGAGCGAGAAGTACATTTCGTTAAAAACGTGCTTCCCGACGATGGTGAAATCTGTAATGTATTTCTTCATACCAAATAAGTTACGTCCTGTTTTGTCTGTTGCTTTTCAGACACAAATATAAGTTTTTTTTCGGACAGCGTCCTCATTTCAGCTTTTTGATGCGTTCGGCGCTTTCGTGGATGCGCGCTCGCGTGATTTTGCCGCGCTTCACCATCTGGTAGATGATGTCGACGGTCTGGGGGACAATGTCGGGATTGTAGTACTGCCCGTTGTTGGAAAGGCATAGCATGTCGGCGCCGGCCAGTATGCTTCGCAGCAGCATTTCTTCATAGCTGTATTCTCGCTGCATGGCGCCCATGGCCATATCGTCGGTGATGATCACTCCCGTGTATCCCAGGCTGTCGCGCAGCAACCCTGTCAGGGTGGCCTTCGACAGGGTGGCAGGATAGATGCTGTCCAGTTGGCTGTTGAAGACGTGCGTGGTCATCAGCATGCGCATCTGTCCTTGGGCTATCAGTTGACGGTAAGGCTCTAGTTCGGCGTCGGTCCATGTGTCGCTGACGTCGGCCATGCCCAGATGGGTGTCATCCTTCGAGCTGCCGTGGCCGGGGAAGTGCTTCGGACAGGCAATCACACCGCGTTGCTGCAGTTCCGAGATCCATATCTTCGCGCAGGTGGTCACCCGCGATGGGTCTCCGCCGAAACTGCGTTCCAACTTGCCGATGATGGGGCAATTGGGGTTGACATTGACATCCACACAAGGGGCGAAATCCAGATTGATTCCTGCATCCGCCAGGGTTTTGGCGGTGAGTTTGGCTTGGTAGCGAACGCTGGCGTCGCCTTCCTTCGACGATTGCTGGGCCGATTTGAATGGGGGGAAGCCCATCGTCTGTTTCAGTCGGTTCACGCGGCCACCCTCCTGGTCAATGCCTATCAGCAGTTTCTCCTCGCTCAAACCTTGTAGTGCGGTGCAGAGGGCTTTCAGCTGTTTTGGCGAAGTGATGTTGCGCGGACGCGATTGCGAAGGCACATCGTATTCGAATAGTATCACGCCACCGATATGGTAGTCTCTGATGTCTCGCACGATGTGGTTCGTGTCGGCAATCTCGGTGCCGCGAAAGCCGACCACCAGCATCTGGCCGATCTCTCGCCGTAGGGCTTGGTCCTCAGGACTATATTCGGGTGTCGGCTGTGCGTTGACGCACGAAAGGCAGCAGATGAGCGGACAGAGCAGAAGGGCTTTTCTGAATTTTTTCTGTAGTGTATTTATCATGGTTGGTGTGTTGATCTCTTTGAAGGGTAGGGTGGGGGTGACAGCCTCAGTGGGGGTGTCAGCTGCGTTCGAAGGGGATGCGGTTCACTATCGAGCGTCCCAGTGTCACCTCGTCGGCATATTCCAGGTTGTCGCCGATGGCGATGCCGCGGGCAATGGTGGTCACCTTCACCTGCGGGAATTGCTTCAGTTGTCGGTCGATGTAGATGTTGGTGGTGTCGCCTTCCATGGTCGTCGGCAAGGCAAGAATGACCTCTTCAATCGCCTCTCGTTCCACCCTTTCAATCAGCTGGCCGATGGTCAGGTCGTTGATTCCGATGCCGTCCAGTGGCGAGATGACGCCGCCCAGCACATGGTAGACACCGCGATACTGCTGGGTGTTCTCTATGGCCATCACCTCCTGTATGTTCTCTACAACACACACAATCTTCTGGTTACGTTTCTCGCTGGAACAAATTGGACAGACCGGTGTGTCGCTGATGCAATGGCAGCGGCTACAGTAGTGCGAGTCGCTCTTCAGGCTTGTCAGAGCCCCGATGAAGGCGGCGAAGTCGCTATCCGACGATTTCAGCAGGTGTAGCGCATAGCGCATCGCCGACCGCTTGCCAACTCCAGGCAAGGTGGCAATCTCGTCGACAGCATTTTCCAATATCTTAGAAGGAATTTCCATGGCTAAAAATCACATCAAACAAAAAAACCGCTATTAAAAAAAGTAAGACGTTAAGCTAAAAGTAAAGATATAAAGTGATGAAAAGTAAGAGTTAAGAAGTAATGTAAACTAAGAAAAAAGTAAGATATAAGAAGTGATGAAAAGTAAAGATATAAAAGTAGTATAGCAAAAAAGTAAAGAAGTAGAGCAGCAAATAAAAGTACCAAATTAACAAGAGTCAATAACGCAGTATCCGGAGAAAAAGTATAGTCAAATCCAACAAAATTATCAAAAGCCCAACAAAATGCCTTCTTCTAAAACCGATATCTCAATAGAATGCCCCCACTCAATAAAAAACGCTTCGTCCTCAGCAGCTTGCTGGAGGGTGATAGGAAATCACAAGCAGAAGGCTGTAAAGGTCGCAGGGTGTCTGAGCGCGATAACCTTCAAAAGTAAAAAAGAAAGCCAGAACCCCAAACCGACTGATAAAAGTAAAAAGCACCGACGTGCCTGCGAGTTCCTGCGCCACAGACTCCTGAGCCGATGATTTCCATCGCCCGGAAGCAGCGGGTCTATCTCCTTACGTGAAAAAAAGCACTTTTTCTTTGCCAGCGTTTCTTTTTTTGCTTTGGAAAAAAGAAATGCTGATGAACAATAAAGAAACTCTGAACGAATAAAGAATCTTTTGCAACCCTCAGCCAATCCGAAAAGTGAGGGACTTTTCGTGCTTCGGCTCATAGCTCCACTGGAGCTATTTCATATTTCCGGCTCTGGCGAAAGAAAAGTTGAGGAAAGGGCAGATGAAGAAGATAAGATGAAGAAGGAAGAAAAGAAAAAAGAAATGCTGATAGACTATAAGAGGAAGAAACGCTGACAGACTATAAAGAAACGCTAACCAAATAAAAGAAGAATTTTTTGCACCCCTCAGCCACTCAAAAAGTGACTACTTTTCTTATCACACCTCCTACCTCCTCAATCCCCATTTCACATACCCTCCCCAAAAAAGAACCCATATAAAGAACCCCCACACCTCTTCAGTCAAAAACTAAAATCAACCCACATAAAATCACCCTCTTAACCCGTAAATCCCGCCATTCCGCAAAAAAACAGAAAAAATCACCCCAAATCTATCATTTTTGACTGCCCGAAACGCCAGTTTCGCCACCTCTCCCGCCAAAATAGTAACAAAAAAACAAAAAATAATTCACCACAAAATCAACGATATAAGAATTAAATGCAACAAAAAGTTGAAAAAAAGTTTTTCTGTTTTGGAAAAAGTAGTATCTTTGCAACCTCAAAACACGAAAAAAGAGTTGTTTGAAAGAATGGTGAAAAGCCGATGTAACTCAGTTGGTAGAGTAGCTGATTTGTAATCAGCCTGTCGGGGGTTCGAGTCCCTTCATCGGCTCGAACTGATGAAGCTCCATCCGAGCCATCGGTAAAACAATGGGGAAGTCGCATAGTGGCAATTGCAACAGACTGTAAATCTGTCCTCTTCGGAGTTCAGTGGTTCGAGTCCACTCTTCCCCACAAACCTACAGAGAAGCGGAAGTAGCTCATTTGGTAGAGCGATAGCCTTCCAAGCTATAGGTGGCGGGTTCGAGCCCCGTCTTCCGCTCTGATTCAACGGGCGGCGACAGGTTGACCGCCCCACGCTTCGAAAGAGGCATAAGCTGCAGTAGCTCAGCTGGTAGAGCGCATCCTTGGTAAGGATGAGGTCACCGGTTCAAATCCGGTCTGTAGCTCTTTTTTGTGTGCAGTGTGCAAGGGTGTTCATCATATTGAAATAAGTGAGACGCAATGTGTTGCGCCTCTACTTTGCGTGAAAAACGGTACACAAAGACATTGAGTGAAACTTTATTAATAAACATTTTAATACGTATTAGAAAATGGCAAAAGAAAAATTCGATCGTTCTAAACCGCACGTAAACATCGGTACGATTGGCCACGTCGACCACGGTAAAACTACCCTGACCGCCGCCATCACCCAAGTGCTCGCCGCCAAAGGCCTTTCCGAAGTGAAGTCCTTCGACTCCATCGACTCCGCTCCCGAAGAGAAAGAGCGTGGTATCACCATCAACACCGCTCACGTTGAGTATCAGACTGAGACTCGTCACTACGCTCACGTCGACTGCCCTGGTCACGCTGACTATGTGAAGAACATGGTTACTGGTGCTGCCCAGATGGACGGTGCTATCCTCGTTGTCGCTGCAACCGACGGTCCTATGCCCCAGACCCGTGAGCACATCCTGCTCGCTCGTCAGGTTGGTGTGCCCCAGCTGGTTGTCTTCCTGAACAAATGCGACCTCGTTGACGACCCCGAACTTCTCGACCTCGTCGAAATGGAAGTTCGCGAACTCCTCAGCAGCTACGACTATGATGGCGACAACATCCCCGTCATCCGTGGCTCCGCTCTGGCTGCCCTCAATGGTGAGCCTTCCGGTGTTGCTCAGGTTGAAGAACTTATGAAGGCTGTTGACGAGTGGATCCCCCTGCCCGTCCGCGCCGTCGATAAGGACTTCCTCATGCCCGTCGAGGACGTCTTCTCCATCACCGGTCGTGGTACCGTCGGTACCGGCCGTATCGAGACTGGTGTTATCCACACCGGCGACCCCGTCGATATCATCGGTATGGGTGCTGAAAAACTGAAATCCGTCGTTACCGGTGTCGAGATGTTCCGCAAGATCCTCGACGAAGGTGAAGCTGGCGACAACGTTGGTCTGCTGCTCCGCGGTATCGATAAGGACGAGATCCGTCGTGGTATGGTGATCGCTAAACCCGGTTCCATCAAACCGCACCACAAATTCGAGGCTACCGTCTATATCCTCAAGAAAGAAGAAGGTGGTCGTCACACTCCGTTCCACAACAACTACCGTCCTCAGTTCTACTTCCGTACCACTGACGTGACCGGTACCATCATCCTCCCCGAGGGTCGTGAAATGGTTATGCCTGGTGACAACTTGACCATCACCGTCGAACTGATCGCCGACATCGCTCTGAACGAGAACCTCCGCTTCGCTATCCGCGAAGGTGGCCGTACCGTCGGTTCCGGTCAGGTGACCAAGATTATTGAATAATAATCGATAAAACCTGTAGGGGCGTACCCCTGTGTACGTCCCTCTTACAGGGGCATAGTTAAATGGCATAATGACGGTCTCCAAAACCGTAGTTGGGAGTTCGATTCTCTCTGCCCCTGCCAATAAAATCGAAAGTAAGATGTCTAAATTCGGAGATTATGTAAAGTCAAGCTACGACGAACTGGTGCACAAAGTGTCGTGGCCCTCTTTTAAAGAGCTGCAGAACAGCGCTGTCGTTGTTGCTGTGGCTGCGCTCATCCTTGCCCTTGTGGTCTTCCTTATGGACTACATCTTCGGCATCCAGGGTGGCGTTTGGAAAGGTATATTAGGAATCTATTATTCTATTGTCGGATAACACTGTCATTGTGCTCCGCGCGCTCTAGCGCGCGCACGGGCCGGTCTTGCTTCCCAATTCCAATTGAGACTGGCTGTCGACTAGGGGTGGAAGACACCGTCGGCGAAGGCTGTGCCTGCAAACCTCAACCAACAATAGGAATCATATCTTCTTCAATCAGTTTTTAGAAATGGATCAGCAGTCTATGAAATGGTATGTCGTAAGGGCTATCAGTGGTAAAGAGAAAAAGGCCAAGGAATACATCGAAAGCGAAATGGCTAAACGTGGTTGGTCTGAACTCGTACCCCAAGTCCTTATCCCTACTGAGAAAGTCTATTCTATCCGCAACGGCAAGAAAGTTATCAAAGAACGTAACTTCTTCCCGGGTTATGTGTTGATAGAGGCCGACTTGAAAGACGAGATTATCCCCGTCATTCAGAACGTACCCAATGTCTTAGATTTTCTTCGTGAGAAAGAAGGCGACCCTATCCCCATGCGCCCCGCTGAAGTGAAACGCATCCTTGGCAACATGGATGAACAGCTCGACAGCGACGGCGGACTCCTCGACAAATTCCTCGTCGGCGAACCTGTCAAGGTCATCGACGGACCGTTCAACTCCTTCTCCGGTATCGTGGAAGAGGTGAACGAAGAAAAGATGAAGCTCAAAGTGACGGTCAAAATCTTCGGACGCAAGACCCCCCTCGAGCTCAACTACAACCAGGTCGAGAAGGAATAGCCTCCCCCTGCCGTCCGGCCAGTCCGGAGGGCTTCTCCGTTCCATCCGCTAAACACTCCAGAAGTGTGATCCAAAAATAGACATTGTAAATTACAAATTATTTTAAATCTTCATTCAATGGCAAAAGAAATTGCAGGATTGATTAAGCTTCAGATCAAAGGTGGCGCCGCCAACCCGGCTCCTCCCGTAGGTCCCGCATTGGGTGCCAAAGGTGTCAACATCATGGAGTTCTGCAAGCAGTTCAACGCTCGTACGCAGGACCAGGCCGGCAAAATTCTGCCCGTCATCATCAATGTCTACACCGACAAGTCCTTTGATTTCGTAGTAAAGACTCCCCCTGTTGCCGTTCAGCTGAAAGAGGCTTCCAAGGCTCAGAAAGGTTCCGCCGAACCTAACCGCGTCAAGGTGGCTTCCGTCACTTGGGAACAGGTGCGTCAGATCGCCGAAGCCAAAATGCCCGACCTCAACTGCTTCACTATCGAATCAGCTATGAGCATGGTGGCCGGCACCGCACGCAGCATGGGTATCACTGTTACGGGTGAGAACCCCCTCGCAAAGTAAATCAAACTAAAAGTAACCGTGGAAGCAGCCCCCTAGAGGGTCTGCGCCTGACCACAAAAAACAAAAAAAATGGCAAATCTATCTAAGAAACAAAAAGAGGCTTTCGCTAAATTCGACAAGACCAAGGTCTATTCCCTCGAGGAAGCTGTTTCGGTAGTCAAACAAATCACCTACACCAAATTTGATTCGAGCTTCGATATCGACGTCCGTCTGGGTGTCGACCCTCGTAAAGCCAACCAGATGGTTCGCGGTAGCGTCACCCTGCCTCACGGCACCGGTAAGACTGTCCGCGTGTTGGTGCTTTGCACTCCCGACAAGGAAGAAGAAGCTAAAGCCGCCGGAGCCGATTATTATGGTCTCGATGAGTACATCACCAAAATAAAAGGCGGTTGGACGGATGTAGATGTTATTATTACCATGCCTAGCGTCATGCCGAAAGTGGGCGCCCTCGGCCGTATCCTCGGTCCCCGTGGACTTATGCCGAACCCCAAAACCGGCACCGTTACAATGGAAGTCGGCAAGGCTGTCCAAGAGGCCAAGGCCGGTAAGATCGACTTCAAGGTCGACAAGTTCGGTATCATCCATACCGCTGTCGGTAAGTGCAGCTTCGATGAACAGAAAATCATCGAGAACACCCGCGAAGTGCTTTCGGCTATCATCAAGCTCAAACCTTCCGCTGCCAAGGGTACTTATGTCAAGAGCATTACTGTCTCCAGCACCATGAGCCCCGGCGTCAAGGTCGACACCAAAGCCGCTACATTGTAATCAAACAATTAAACGAAGTTATCAATCATGAGAAAAGAACAGAAAGACCAACTGATCAATTCCTTGTGCGAGGATATCAAGGCCTATCCGCATCTCTATATTGCTGATATCGGCGGCTTGAACTCGGTTCAGACCAGCAAGCTCCGTCGCGCCGCCTTCCGCAAGGAGGTCAAGTTGGAGGTTGTCAAGAACACTTTGCTCATCAAGGCTATGGAAAAGTCCGGCGTCGACTACTCCGAACTCAAGCCTGTGATCAAGGGTGAGACCTGCATCATGCTCTCTAATATCAACAACGCTCCCGCCAAGCTGATCAAGGAGTTCCTCGCTAACAACAAGGACGCCAAGAAACCGATCCTCAAGGGTGCTTATGTTGAAGAAAGCTTCTATGTGGGCGCCGAGCATCTGGATGCTCTTGTCAACATCAAGTCCAAAAGCGAACTCATCGCCGACGTTATCGCCCTGCTCCAGTCCCCCATCAAAAACGTGGTTTCCGGACTTCAGTCGGCCGGCAACACCATCTGCGGTGTGCTCGAAACATTATCGGAAAAAGCCGAATAATAAATCAATTTTCGTGCCCTGCTCCCGCAGGTCACAATTCAAACAAACAATTTGTAAAACATTTAAAATTTAGAATATCATGGCAGACATTAAAGCCTTAGCAGAAGAACTGGTTAACTTAACCGTTAAAGAAGTAAAAGAATTAGCTGACGTCCTGAAAGAGGAATACGGCATCGAACCCGCTGCAGCCGCTGTTGCTGTTGCCGCTGCTCCCGCCGCTGGTGGCGCCGCTGCTGCCGAAGAGAAGACCTCCTTCGACGTTATCCTCAAGGGTGTGCCCGATCAGACCAAGAAACTTGGCGTCGTGAAGGCTGTCAAGGATCTCGCTAGCCTCGGCCTCAAAGAGTCCAAAGAGCTCGTCGACAACGCTCCTAAGCCCGTTAAGGAAGGTGTTTCCAAGGACGAAGCTGACGCTCTCAAGAAAGCCCTCGAAGAAGCTGGTGCTGAAGTTGAGGTTAAGTAAGCTTACCACTGCTTGAAACTCAATAGGAATAGGGTCTCCGGCCATGGGTCGGAGTACCTATTCCTTATTGCTATGCTATCTACTCTTCGCGCGTGTTTATATATGGTCTAGCCTCCCTCATTCCGCTACCCTCACTCCCGTCAACAGCATCCAGACCTCCGCACGCTCCACTACCCTGGCACCTCAGCCATCCCGCTCTACCGGATCGTAATTCGTAAATTTTAAATTTTTATCCCTTGGCACAGAATCAACCCACAGTAGTCAATTTCGCATCCGTCCGCAAGTTCCCCTATCCGGACTTCTTGGACATCCAACTCAAGTCGTTCCAGGATTTCTTCCAAATCGAGACCAACCCCGACAACCGCCTCGACGAGGGCCTCTTCAAGGTCTTCAAGGAGAATTTCCCCATCTCGGATGCCCGCAACAATTTCACTCTTGAATTTCTGGACTATTACATCGACCCGCCCCGCTACACCATCGAAGAGTGTATCGAGCGTGGCCTGACGTATAGTGTCCCCCTCAAGGCCAAACTGAAGCTCTCCTGCAACGATCCCGAAAACGAAGAGTTCCAGGCCATCGAACAGCCGGTCTATCTGGGCATGATACCCTACATGACCCCTAAGGGCACTTTCGTCATCAACGGTGCCGAGCGCGTCGTCGTGTCGCAGCTCCACCGCTCGCCGGGCGTATTCTTCGGTACCCAATTCCACTCCAACGGCACGCAGCTCTACAGCGCCCGTATCATCCCCTTCAAGGGCTCCTGGATGGAATTCACCACCGACATCAACAACGTGATGTACGCCTACATCGACCGTAAGAAGAAACTCCCCATCACCACCTTGCTCCGCGCCATCGGCTTCGAGACCGACAAGGATATTCTGGATATCTTCGAACTGGCCGAAGAGGTCAAGGCCACCCGCGCCAACCTCAAGAAAAATATCGGTCGCAAACTCGCCGCTCGCGTCGTCGACTCCTGGATTGAGGACTTCGTCGATGAGGACACCGGTGAGGTGGTCTCCATGGAACGTACCGAAGTGGTTATCGAACGCGACGTGGAACTGACCGAGGAAAATATCGAGAAAATACTTGAACTCAACATAAAGACCATCCTTGTCACCACCGAGGACAAGGACGGCATCGACTATTCTGTCATCTACAACACCTTGAAGAAGGATACGGCCAATAATGCCAAGGAGGCCGTCGAATACATCTATCGCCAGCTGCGCAACGCCGAACCCCCAGACGAGGAGACGGCTCGCGGCATCATCGAAAAACTCTTCTTCTCCGACAAACGCTACGATCTGGGCGATGTGGGTCGCTACAGAATCAACACCAAGCTGAACCTCGACGTGCCCGACGAGGTCCGCGTGCTGACCAAAGAGGACATCACCTCTATTATAAAGTATTTAATTCTTCTTATTAATCAGAAGGCCGATGTCGACGATATCGACCACCTTTCCAACCGTCGTGTCCGCACCGTGGGCGAACAGCTCTCCGCCCAGTTCGGCGTGGGTCTGGCCCGTATGGCCCGCACCATCCGCGAACGCATGAATGTGCGCGACAACGAGGTCTTCACCCCCACCGAACTCATCAACGCCAAGACGCTCTCGTCGGTCATCAACTCCTTCTTCGGCACCAACCAGCTGTCACAGTTCATGGATCAGACCAACCCCTTGGCCGAGCTGACCCACAAACGCCGTATCTCGGCTCTGGGTCCTGGTGGTCTTTCGCGCGACCGCGCCGGTTTCGAGGTGCGCGACGTGCACTACACCCATTACGGACGCCTCTGTACCATCGAGACTCCCGAAGGCCCCAACATCGGTCTGATCTCCTCCCTCAGCGTCTACGCCAAGATCAACAACCTGGGCTTCATCGAAACGCCTTACATGCGCGTCGACAACGGCCAGGTGCAGCTGAACGAGGAACCGGTCTACTACACCGCCGAGGCTGAAGAAAACAAAACCGTGGCTCAGGCCACTACGGCTCAGGACGAAGAGGGTCACATCCTCGATGAGCGTGTCAAGGCTCGCCGCCAGGCCGATTTCCCCATCGTCTCCCCGCAGGAGGTCGACCTCATCGACATCGCCTCCAACCAGATCGCCTCTATCGCCGCATCGCTCATCCCCTTCCTCGAACACGACGACGCCAACCGCGCCTTGATGGGTTCGAACATGATGCGTCAGGCTGTCCCGCTGCTCAACCCCGAAATTCCTATCGTCGGTACGGGCATCGAACAGGCAGTGGCCGAAGACAGCCGCGTGCTGCTTAACGCCATCGGCGACGGCGTGGTCAAATACGTTGACTCCACCCGCATCGTCATCGAACACACGCGCACCGAACAGGAGCGCCTGGTGAGCTTCGACGACGACACCTACGAATACCGTCTTACCAAATACCAGCGCACCAACCACAGCACGGCCATCAACTTGCGCCCCATCGTCCGCAAGGGCGACAAGGTCAAGAAGGGCCAGGTGCTCTGCGAAGGCTACGCCACCCAGGGTGGCGAACTGGCTCTGGGCCGCAACATGATGGTGGCCTTCATGCCTTGGAAGGGTTACAACTTCGAGGATGCCGTGGTGATCTCCGAGCGCGTGGTGCGTGAGGATATCTACACCTCCGTCCATGTCGAGGAATACACCCTCGAGGTGCGCGAAACCAAACGCGGCGACGAAGAACTGACCCGCGATATCCCCAATGTCAGCAGCGACGCTACCAAGGACCTCGACGAGAACGGTATCATCCGCATCGGCGCCGAAGTCAAGGAGGGCGACATCCTCATCGGTAAGATCACCCCCAAGGGCGAATCCGACCCCACTCCCGAGGAGAAACTGCTGCGCGCCATCTTCGGCGACAAGGCGGGCGACGTCAAGGACGCCTCCCTCAAGGTGCCCCCGTCGGTCCGCGGCGTGGTTATCGACAAGAAGCTCTTCACCCGCGTGGTCCGCGACCGCAAGGCCCGCGCCCGCGAAAAAGAACTCCTGGCCAAGCCGGAAGAGGAGTACAACAACGAACTCGCCAAGCTGAAAGAGGTCCTCATCGACAAGCTCCTCGTCATCTTGGCCAACAAGACCTCCAACGGCGTCTACAATTCGCACAAGGAGGAACTCATCCGCAAAAAAGAGAAATTCTCCATCAAGCAGCTCCGCAGCATCGATTTCACCGATGTCAACCCCAACCGTTGGACTTCCGACAAGGACACCAACAACCTCATCAAGGAACTGCTCAACAACTATAATATTAAGGTTCGCGAGGTCAACGGCCGATTCACCCGCAACAAGTTCGCCCTCACCGTGGGCGATGACCTCCCGAGCGGCATCGTCCAGATGGCCAAGGTCTACATCGCCATGAAGCGCAAACTGCGCATCGGCGACAAGATGGCCGGTCGCCACGGTAACAAGGGTATCGTCTCCAAAATCGTCCGCGCCGAGGATATGCCTTTCCTCGCCGACGGTACGCCGGTCGACATCGTCCTCAACCCGCTGGGTGTGCCTTCGCGTATGAACCTGGGTCAGATCTACGAAACCGTCCTGGGATGGGCAGGCAAGAAACTCAACAAACGTTTCAAGACGCCTATCTTCGACGGTGCCACCCTCGAACAAATCAACGGTTACATGGAAGAGGCAGGCCTCCCCGCCAACGGACGCACCTACCTCTACGACGGCGAAACGGGCGAACGCTTCGACCAGCCGGCGACAGTGGGCTACATCTACATGCTCAAACTGCACCACATGATCGACGACAAGATGCACGCCCGTAGCATCGGCCCCTACTCCCTCATCACCCAGCAGCCCCTCGGCGGTAAGGCCAACTTCGGTGGTCAGCGTTTCGGTGAGATGGAGGTCTGGGCCCTCGAGGCCTTCGGCGCTTCGCACGTCCTTCAGGAGGTGCTCACCGTCAAGTCCGACGACGTCATGGGCCGCGCCAAGACCTACGAGGCTATCGTCAAGGGCGACAACCAGCCTACTCCGGGCATCCCCGAGTCGTTCAACGTCCTCGTCCACGAACTCCGCGGACTCGGACTGGAGGTAACTTTTGATTAAAAAAGATCTTAAGGACCTTAAGGCCTTATCGACCTTAAAGCCTTTAAATACTAGAAAACAATATGGCATTTAAACAAGAATCACAGAAGAACGATTTCAATTCGATAACCATCTCTCTGGCTTCGCCGGAGTCCATCAAAAAGCGCTCCTACGGTGAGGTGACCAAGCCCGAGACCATCAACTACCGCACCTACAAGCCCGAACGCGACGGCTTGTTCTGCGAACGTATCTTCGGCCCCACCCGCGACTGGGAGTGCCATTGCGGCAAATACAAACGCATCCGCTACAAGGGCATCGTCTGCGACCGCTGCGGCGTCGAAGTGACGGAGAAAAAGGTGCGCCGCGAACGCATGGGCCACATCGAACTTACTGTCCCTGTGGCACACATCTGGTTCTTCCGTACCCTTCCCAACAAGATCGGTACCTTGCTCGACATCCCCAGCAAGAAGCTCAACCAGGTCATCTACTACGAGAAATACGTGGTCATCCAGCCCGGTAAGGCGGTCCTCAACGACGTCCCCGTCAAGAAGCTGGACCTCCTCAACGAAGAGGAATACTACGCCATCATGGAGAACCTGCCGGTCAACAACGACCAGCTCGAGGATACCGACCCCGACAAGTTCATCGCCGGCATGGGCGCTGAGGCACTCTACGTGCTGCTCCGCGACCTCGACCTCGACCGCTTGAGCTACGAATTGCGCGACCGCGCCAGCAAGGAAAGCTCCAACCAGCGCAAGCAGGAGGCCCTCAAACGCCTCAACATCGTCGAGTCCTTCCGCGAATCGCGCCGCCGCATGCAGGCCCGCGGCATGGACAACTGCCCGGAATGGATGATCCTCAACATCATCCCGGTCATCCCGCCCGACCTGCGTCCCCTCGTCCCGCTCGATGGCGGCCGTTTCGCCACCAGCGACATCAACGAGCTCTATCGTCGCGTCATCATCCGCAACAACCGCCTCAAACGCCTGCTCGAAATCAAGGCGCCCGAGGTCATCATGCGTAACGAGAAGCGCATGCTTCAGGAATCGGTCGACTCCCTCTTCGACAACAGCCGCAAGGTCAGCTCCGTCAAGAGCGACAGCAACCGCTCCCTCAAGTCCCTCAGCGACTCCCTCAAGGGCAAGCAGGGCCGCTTCCGTCAGAACCTGCTCGGTAAGCGTGTCGACTACTCCGGCCGTTCGGTCATCGTGGTCGGCCCCGAACTCAAAATGCACGAGTGCGGCTTGCCGAAGGACATGGCTTCCGAATTGTTCAAACCCTTCATCATCCGCAAAATGCTCGAACGCGGCCTGGTCAAGACCGTCAAGAGCGCCAAGCGTATCGTCGACCGCAAGGATCCCGTCGTGTGGGAAATCCTCGAAAACATCCTGAAGGGCCATCCTATCATGCTGAACCGCGCCCCGACGCTTCACCGTCTGGGTATCCAGGCTTTCCAGCCCAAACTGGTCGAAGGTAAGGCCATCCGCCTCCACCCGCTGGTGTGTACGGGCTTCAATGCCGACTTCGACGGCGACCAGATGGCTGTCCATGTGCCGCTGGGCAACGCCGCCATCCTCGAAGCGCAGCTCCTCATGCTCTCCACGCACAACATCCTCAACCCGGCCAACGGTGCGCCTATCACCGTGCCGTCGCAGGACATGGTGCTGGGTCTTTACTACATGACCAAACCGCGCCGCACCACCGAGACCGAGGTGGTCCGCGGTGAAGGCCAGCGCTTCTATTCCCCCGAAGAGGTGGTCATCGCCTACAACGAGAAACGGGTCTCCCTCAACGCCTGCATCTCCGTCCGCCTCAACCAGTTCAAGGGCCGCGACGAATACGACTTCGTCCATACCGACCGCTCCTTCTCCGAAATCATCAAAGACCGCGAGGGCCATATCCTCACCGACCGCGACTGCGAGAATGAGGAGGAAATCAACCAGCGCTGCCGCACCGAATACGAGGTGGTTCGCGACAACGAGGGCTTCCCTGTCGTCGACGCCAACGGCCACTACATCAAGACCGACCGTCTCCGCACCACCGTCGGACGCGTCATCTTCAACCAGGTCGTCCCGGTCTCCTATGGCTACATCAACCAGGTCATGGGCAAAAAGACCTTGCGCGACATCATCGGCGACCTCTTCACCGTCTGCGGCAATGCGGCTACGGCCAACTTCCTCGACGACATCAAGTCGATGGGTTACCGCATGGCTTTCAAGGGCGGCCTCTCCTTCAACTTGGGCGATGTCATCATCCCCGTCGAAAAGGAACAGATGATTGCCCACGCCAACGAGGAGGTCGAGGAGGTCATGGCGCAATATGCCATGGGTCTTATCACCAACAACGAACGTTACAACCACGTCATCGATATTTGGACCAACACCAACAACCAGCTCACCGAGACGCTCATGAAGCGCCTCAAGGCCGACAACCAGGGCTTCAACCCCATCTACATGATGTACGATTCTGGAGCCCGTGGTAGCAAGGAACAGATCCGTCAGCTCTCCGGCATGCGTGGCCTCATGGCCAAGCCGCAGAAGGCTGGCGCCGCCGGCAACGAGATTATCGAGAACCCCATCATCTCCAACTTCAAGGAGGGTCTGTCGGTGCTCGAATACTTCATCTCCACGCACGGTGCCCGTAAGGGTCTGGCCGATACCGCTCTGAAAACGGCCGATGCCGGTTACCTCACCCGTCGTCTGGTCGACGTGGCCCACGATGTCATCATCACCGAAGAGGACTGCGGCACCCTGCGCGGATTGCCGACTACGGCCCTCAAGAAAGGCGAGGACATCGTCCAGTCGCTCAGCGAGAAAATCTTGGGTCGCACCTCGGTTCACGACATCTTCGACCCCGAAACCGACGAACTCATCGTTGCCGCCGGCGAAGAGCTCACCGAAGAGATCTGCCGCCGCATCGAAGAGGCCCACATCGAAGAGGTCGAAATCCGTTCCGTGCTCACCTGCGAGGCCAAACACGGCGTCTGCGCCAAGTGCTACGGCCGCAACCTGGCCACGGGCAAGATGGTACAGAAGGGCGAGGCCGTCGGCGTCATCGCCGCACAGGCCATCGGTGAACCTGGTACGCAGCTGACCCTCCGTACCTTCCACGTCGGTGGTGTGGCCGGTGGCAACATCGGTACCACCTCCAGCATCGAGGCCCACCACGAAGGTCGCCTCGAAATCGACGAGCTCCGCAGCATCCCCTATACCGATGCCGCCGGCGAAAACTACCATATCGTCATGGGCCGTTCCGCCGAAATGCGCATCGTCGACCCGAAGACCGACGTCACCCTCTACTCCGCTTTGCTGCCCTACGGCGCCAAACTCTTCAAACTGGCTGGCGAAACCGTCACCCGCGGCGACCTCATCGCCGAGTGGGACCCCTACAACGTGGTCATCATGTCCGAAGTGGCCGGTAAGGTCAGCTTCGAGAACGTCATCGAGAACGTCACCTTCCGCGTCGAAAGCGACTCCCAGACGGGTCTTCAGGACAAGGTCATCATCGAATCGCGTCTGCGTACCAAGAACCCCACCCTCAACATCGTCGACGACGAGGGCAATATCCTCAAGGTCTACGACTTGCCTGTGGGCGCCCATATCGGTGTCGACAACGGCCAGCAACTGCGCGCCGGCGACGTCATGGTCAAGATACCGCGCTCCTTCGGTAAGGCTGGCGATATCACGGGCGGTCTGCCGCGTGTCACCGAGCTCTTCGAGGCCCGCAACCCGAGCGACCCCGCCATCGTGGCCGAAATCGACGGTATCGTCTCCATCGCCAAGAAGCTGAAACGCAACAACCGCGAAATCACCATCACCTCCAAGACGGGCGAACAGCGCAGCTACCTCATCAGCACCAGCAAGCAGATCCTGGCTCAGGATCAGGACTACGTCAAGGCGGGTACCCCCCTCTCCGAGGGCTCCATCACCCCGGCCGACATCCTGGCCGTCAAGGGTCCCATGAAGGTGCAGGAATACATCGTCAACGAAGTCCAGGAGGTCTACCGTCTCCAGGGTGTGAAGATCAACGACAAGCACTTCGAAGTCATCGTCCGTCAGATGATGCGCAAGGTCGAGATCGAAGACCCGGGCGACACCCGCTTCCTCGAAGGCGAACTGGTCAACAAGATCGACTTCCACGAAATCAACGACGAAATCTTCGGCATGAAGGTCGTTGAGGATAAGGGCGACAGCGAGAACCTCGAAAACGGTCAGATCATCACGGCACGCAAACTGCGTGACGAGAACTCCATCCTGCGTCGTCAGGACAAGAAACTCGTCACCGCGCGCGAAGCCAAACCGGCCACCGCCAAGCAGATTCTGCAGGGTATCACCCGCGCCTCCCTCCAAACCAAGAGCTTCATCAGTGCCGCCTCCTTCCAGGAGACCACCAAGGTGCTCACCGAGGCCGCCATCAATGCCAAACAGGACTTCCTCGAGGGCATGAAGGAGAACGTCATCGTCGGACATCTGATCCCCGCCGGTACCGGTCTCCGCGAATACCAGGATCTCATCGTTGGCGAGAAGGCCAATCTGAAGAAATAACAAACCCTTCACACAAAAGAGTGATTGCCTGCCCGTCATGCAATCACTCTTTTTTTTAGTTTGTGGTGAAGGCGCGTCACACATCAATCCATCAACATCCAAACCCACATTTCTTACGGCACAAGACAAAAACAACCCCAATAATTTGAATCTTAGCATTAACGACGAGGTCTCGCAAGGCACCTACAGCAACTTGGCCGTCATCACCCACTCGCCGGCCGAATTCATCCTCGATTTTGCCCAGGCCCTCCCCGGTCGCGAAGGCGCCACGGTGCGTCAGCGCATCATCATGTCGCCCTATCATGCCAAGCGCCTCGCCATGGCCCTCAACGGCAACCTGCAGAAGTATGAGGAGACCTTCGGCACCATCGAAGAACCCCGCGGTGTCCACGATGCCATTCCGTACGACATGGTCCCCCAAGGCAGATCGTGATCGTTCAAAAACAAGGCACTGCAGCACCAAAATCAACCAATCCCCACAACCCCGAAAGCCCACAGCTTTCGGGGTTTTTAATTTTAATGCATTGCCAAAGCCCCCTTAAAGACCTTAAGGACCTTAAAGACCTTAAGGACCCTAAGGCCCTTAAAGACCCTAAGGCCCTTAAAGACCTTAAGGACCTTAAAGACCTTAAAACCCTTTTAGACCATAAAGCCCTTAAAACCCTTAAAGCCCTTTTTTAGGGTAGCTGGAGGTGGCACCCTCCCCCTCCCACCAAAGCGCTTGTAAAACCTATCACTTTCCCTCCGTCACCCGATTTTCAAATTTTTAACGTTTTGGTGGCCGCTAAATATATATTTATTATTATATTTGCATGATGATAAACTATATCCTTTTGCGTGCAATGTATTGTGTGTAAAGGGGATAGCTATGTGGTACAATATGTCGGAATTTTTGAAAACCGCGATGGAATAAGAATTTTTGAACATTTTGTTAACCGCAGAACCGATAAAAAAAAGAAAAAAAGTAAAAAAAATATGACAAAGTCTTTTAGAAATGTGATTGCAGCCTTGCTGCTGACATTAGCTTCTGTAACTGTCAATGCTCAGGTCATTGGAGGCGCCGTTTTCGGCGGCGGCCGTATGGCCAATGTCAACGGCAGTACACTGGTTACCGTGGTCAAATGTGACACGATCA
The DNA here is from genome assembly GCA_902793295.1 of uncultured Bacteroidota bacterium. GTDB lineage: Bacteria > Bacteroidota > Bacteroidia > Bacteroidales > P3 > Colimorpha. Next base: position 116,161 of record CADBDA010000003.1, on the reverse strand, counting down.
GCGCTGTCTATGGTGGCAACGATATTGCCGGTACCGTAGCCCTCAGCGGTGAACCTGCTCAGAACGACTCTTTGTTTTTGGGCGCCCAGGTGGTCATCGGAACTTCTGCCAACAACCCCATTCACGTAGGTTCTGTCTACGGTGGTGGTAACGGCTACTACTCCTACCTCATAGGTGATGCTACCGCCTACCTCGATGCCCAGGGCAAGCATTTCCCTGTCACGACGGATGCCATCAAAACCGGTTCTACGATTGCCACGTACAACAATACCGCTGTCGCTGTCGAGACGGGAGTCGTTGCTGGCCTTGTGGTGCCTCAAACCCTCAAGACCCGCGTTTCGCTGCATAGCAACAATTCCAACGTCGACTCGATCTTCGGTGGTGCCAAGAATGCCTTCGTCACCACTACCGGCACCCTTGGCAGTGTGGCCAGCACCCAGGTCGGCATCTATGGCGGCACCGCCTATTCCGTCTTTGGCGGCAACAACTATGGCGGCACCCTCGGCGCCGGCTCGGCACAGCTCGTCAATGTCTATAGCACCACCACGAATACCAGCAGTTCTGCCAATCTTGGTGGCGACGAATACGGCCATGCCTTCAACGGCCATGGTATCCGTTATCTCTTCGGCGGCGGCAATGCCGTTGCGAGCCAGTATGTGCGTGTCAACATCTACGGTGGTCAGATCGACACCCTCTTTGCCGGCGGCAACAGCGCCGACGTGGCCGGCACCCAGGTCACCGTCAATGTCACCAACCCGCTCTACACCTTGAACGACTCCCCCTATACCGATCCCGTCAACAATGCCTATTCAACCACCACCAGCGTCTACGACATCCGCTGCCTCTTTGGCGGTAACAATGCTGCCGACATGGCCGGCATGCCGACCCTCACCCTCACCAAGGGCGGCATCCACAACGTCTACGGAGGCGGTAACCAAGGCGTCATGATGGCAGCAGAAACCTATAGCGACAACTACAGAATCGAGGATTCTGTCAGCGTGCGTTACTACGGCGCTGCCTACACCCCTTCCTATGCTGATTTGAATGGCATGGACGGCGGCCAGTTGAAAGCCAAGAGAAGTACCAATATCCTTGTGAACAGCGCCAACTTCATCGCCGACACCATCTATGGCGGCGGCCAGAGCGCTGGTACGCTTCACGACACCTATGTCGAGATTGCAGCTGGCAATGTCGGCGTCGTCTACGGCGGCACCAACATCATGGGTCGTATCGGACCCTTCTGGGACAACTCGCATCCTCTCACCTCCGTCCCCCGCGACATTGCCAAGACCAACGTCTACATCCACGGCGGCACCGTCCACAACGCCGTCTTCGGCGGCAGCAACGGCTACTATCGCTGCCACGACGGCGAGGTCTACAGCAGCGCTGCCACCAATGTGCTGATGGCTCACCAGTATGACAACACCACCGGCAACGGCCCCGACCTTAGAGGCAAACCCACACCGGCAGTCTTCAAGACCTACGTGCTTGTCTCCGACGGAGCCACGGTTAAAGGCAACGTCTTCTCGTCGGGCAACATGGCCGCTGTCGGCAAGCCTGCCGCCTCGGCCGGTTCACCCGTCCTCGACTCGGCCGGTATCGCCATCCTTCACATCATTGGCGGCACCATCGGCACGGGCGCTGGCGATGTCATCACGACAGCCGGTGCAGTCTACGGTGGCGGCAACATGGGTAATGTGTTCGGCGGCTCCGACCTGAGAATTAGCGGCGACAATACCGTGATCTACGGTGATGTCTATGGCGGCAACAACAAAACTGGACGCATCTTCAGCACGCTGCGCAACGGCGCCTCCACTCCTTCCGAGCTCGCCGGCCACCCGACCACAGCTGCTGTCGCTGTCTCGAACAGCGAGTATCCGGGCCTGCCCAACATCAGCACCTCGTCGCCCTCGATGAACCTCACCAACGACAACGCTTCCACCTATACGCTCGTCACCAAGACCCCCAAAATCTGGGGTTCGCTCTATGGCGGCGGCAACGGCGACTATGCGTATGTGGCCGACTATAACGCCGCAAACGCCTACACCGGCCCCAAGGAGGCTGTCGTCAACGGCTGCAACACCTATTCCGCCGACCAGAACAGCTCCTTTGTCGATGTCAACCTCTCCAATGGCGGCTATGTCGCCAAGGTGTTTGGCGGCGGCAACAGCAAGACGGTCGGTTCCAACGAACTCGGCTTGGGCCAGGCCATGGTTTATATGAACTGCGCCAATGTGCCTGAAGACAACACCGAAAACATCCACGTCGGTTCGATTTTTGGCGGCAACAACAATGTCGACATGGCCAAAGTGCCTCGTATCGCGCTGCTGCAGGGCAAGGCCGAAAAGGTCTATGGCGGCGGCAACCTCGGTCGCATGACGGGTGGCTCCAACCAAACCCTCGCAGGCTTCAACCTGAGCACCTATGTGGCATTGGCTTCCGACAATATCGTCATCACCAAGGACGTCTACGCCGGATGCAACGCTGCCGATGTCCTCAACCACACCTATGTTATTATGCGCAAAGGCAAAGTGCTTCAGGACATCTTCGGCGGTAACGACGCCGCCGGCGAAGTGGGCATCTCCCACGTCCTGATCGATGGTGTCGGCGCTTCCACCCAGGTGCGCGGCAGCGTCTATGGCGGCGGCAACGGCAACTATGCCTTCTATGAATATCAGGGAACCGAAAACGGTAAGAAATACTACGACTTGAACGGCACCCGCTACTACTCTCCCGAAGGAGCAACCAACAACTACTTCATCGGAGAAAAAACCAATGAAAATACATTAAATATATTTTATCATAATATAAAAGGCCGTCCCTTTGTCGACAGCAGCGCTGTGGTGCTCACCGGCAACATGGTGCTCAACAACGTCTATGGCGGCGGCATCAGCGGCGACTGCCGCTACACCAATGTGCTTGTCGACGCTGAGGATGGTGTCATCAACGGCATGATCTTCGGTGCCGGCAAGGGCCGCGTCGACAATATGGGCGTGCGCGTCACCGGCGGCGAGGCTCCCCTCAAGTGCAAGAGCCTCTATACCGGCGTGGCACAGCTTGACGGCAGCGGCGACATCGTTTACGGCACCGGCACCGCAATGGGTAATGTCCTCGACACCGCCTTCCTCACCATTCGTCGCTTCAAGGAGATGAACGGTCCCCGCGCAGCCATCTTCGGCGGCGGCCAGTCGGGCCATGTGGGAACGACCTATGTGGTCTATGAGAACACCGCCACCAGCCCGCTCCGGGCCCTCTATCTGGGCTGCCTTGCCTCCGATGTGAAGAACGAGGCTGTGGGTATCATCAACGCCTACGAGCCCGCCGGCGAACAGTGGATCATCGACACCATCTATGGCGGTAACGACTTCACCGGTCGTGTCGAAAGCACCAACCTCACCATCAACTCCGGTTCCTTCACCCACATCTTCGGCGCCGGCAATGGCGATGTCAGCACTACCGGCATCGACTTCGACGGCACAAGAAATGTACGCTACTACAAGGAATGGGTCCAGAAACGCGGCGACTTGTCCGACGATTTGGATGTCCTAAGCAACACCAACTGCAACTGCTACGACACCGTTCCCTATTCCATGAATGTCAAAGTCACCATCAATGGCGGCAACTTCCTCAACACCATCTATGGCGGCGGCAACATGGGTCTTGTCGGCGACCGCGACATGACGCGCACCGAAATGGTCGCATCCAATGCCACCCGTGATAGTAAGATAGGTAATATAGAACTGAATATTCACGACGGTACCTTCCACCGCCATGTCTTCACCGGCGCTCGTGGCAAGGCCGATATGAAGAGCCAATTCTTCGACACTTGGGCTACCGGATCCCGCACCGCCGCTACGAACGTCGATGGCGGCGAACTCGGCAAGCAGCTCACCTATGCCCACAAGGTCCTCAATATGGACGGCGGCCATGTGATGTTCAGCGTCTACGGTGGTAGCGAAGCTGTCGACGATGGCTTCCCCTACGAATGTATCGGCGCAGTAAACGGCGCTTCCAACACTCTGCAAAATACTACCTTGCGCCCGACCACCATTCTCAACATCACCGGCGGCCGTGTCTCCAAAAGCGTCTACGGCGGTGGTTACCAAGGTAACATCTACGGTTCGGTGTACGTCAACATCGGTGTCGACGCTGTCCGCGACTGCCCTGTGTGGAACAACACCTACAACACTGTCAACATGGCCGACTACAAACCCAACCTGCCTGGCCATAGCGGCTACAAGATGACCAACACCTACAATTCAACTACCCAAAAAGTCGACAAAGTCAAGGTGCCTGTCTCGTGGACGGCACCTGCCGGCAACACACCGCTTGTGGCCAACAACATCGAGCTTCAGGCATCGGTCTACAACGCCAGCGACTGGGGCGAGGCTGGTAGCAAAGCCTACTTCGACACCCGTGGTGTCTTCGGCGGCGTCACCAACATCCTCATCGACGGCAAGGGCTACTACACCTCGCTGACCGACCCCTTCAATGTGGGTCTGCCCACCATGGATATCGCATACAGCATCATCGGTGCCGGTACCTCTACCGACGGCGGCGATGTCAACAAACTCATCACCCTGCGTCATTATGGCGACTACGACTGCGAACCCTCCAAGAAGATCTATTCCATCCAGCGTGCCAACAAGGTGATCCTCGACAGCGCCTTCATCTGGATGTACGGCGAACAGGACGCCTACTCGGCCTACACTTCGCCCAGCTATAGCTTCTGCCGTATTGATACGCTTATCTTCCGCGTCGACAACGTGGTGCTGCTCGATGCTCCTGGCCTCTTCGTGGGCAACCTCGCAAGCTTGCGCACCGACGAGGTGTACAACATCAATGACCCACACGAAATCTACTCCAAAACCCCTGTGGATCCCGACTCCCGTTCATCTGCTGTTCCTATTGTCGCCAACGACTTTATCGACAACCTCTGGGGCACTCCCGGTGAAGGTGAGAGTTGCACGGAAAACGCCTGCAACAATATCTCGTCGTGCGACAAGGTGGATGTCAATCGTGGTAAAGTGGGCAAACCCGCCGCATACAATATGCTGATGATGCGCAACGGCTCCTACCTCAAGATCTCGCCGTTCGTCGATGTCACTGGCGGCCCCGGCAATACCCCCGACGGTATCGATGACGGCAACCACGCCTTCGGTGGCATCTATGGTTGGATGTTCTTCATGACTCAGGACGCCTCGATGTCCTACGTCTATGCTTCCGTCAAAGAGGGTATGGGAGATATGTCCAAAGGCGGCTTCGTCGCCACTTGCTACTGCGACAACTTCAGAGAAGACCACTCGAGACAATTCGAGAACGAAATCGTCTACGTCAATGTGGATGCCAACGACAACGGCGATCTTCATGATAATGAAGGCGACTACAGAACATGGAAAGTGGGCGAACTCCAAGGCCCGCGTACCCGTCATATCGCTCTTGTCGCCAATGTCAAACCCGACCAGCGACTCAACAACGAGTTGGCTGGAACGAACATTCCCATCTTGCAAGCTAACGAAAATGGTCAGACATCTGAAACCGGCACTCGTACAGTTGTCGTCGGTAATGAATCGGGCGGCGACTCATTGGCCTATGCCACCACTGTCCTCGAGCTTCCTCCTGCCGACGGCGGCAGTTTCTACGTCCTCAACTCGGTAAGCATCGACCAGGACAACGGCGGTCAGATGAAGCTCATCGAGGAAGGCTATGAGGCTAATAAGAATCTCTTCTTCAAGTCAGCCGACGCTACTTCTAGCGAACTCGCAACGCTCGGCAGCGATCCTAACTACACCTTCGGTCTGGTATTTACGGGTGTTGACAACTTCGACAACACCACTCCCAACTGGAACGACGGAGATCCTTCGGTGGTCAGAACCTCCGAATTCGAACGTCAGCTTGTCTATGGTGGCGAAAATACACCCTATCCGACGTGGGAACGCTGCGTCATCTCGGGTAACGACAACCTTACCGTTGCCGGTGGTTTCATCTCCAAAGCCATCATCGGTACCGCCGCAGGCGCCATCCCGACCATGCAGTTCACGCTGACCTACCACAAACGGCTCTCCACTACCATCACCCGCGATGTCAACTTCACCTTCTACGAGTTCGACAAAGACGGTAACTATGTGGGTCCTGTCAACGTCACCGTCACCATCTCCACGGTCATCAAGGAATTCTCCGACCTTGAGGCTCCTGTTCTGGCCATGTTCAACGAGGGTGTCACCAACGAGTATGTGCGCAAAATCACCATTCCGGCCGGTTTCCTCCAGCGCGACATCTACATTGAAGGTATCGAGTGGCTTGAAGACCCCGCAGTATCGGCATCGATCAATCCGGACAAGTCAGATTGGTTCCACATGCAGGAGATGAGACCCGACAATACACCCCCCAACAACAACAACCATTTCTCCTTCATTGTCACTCCTACCGAAAGCACTACCGAATCAAGCAACAACACGTTGGGCTGGTATCACATCGAACAGCAAGACGGTATTGACCTGTATAAAGCGGCCAAGGAGGACTGGGAGAGAACGGAAAACCTTAACGACGCTGTCACCGGCACTTGGAACGCCGCTGTACGCGACAAAAGTTACAACTCGTGGGATTGCATGGGCAACGGTTCGAACATCCGCTCCGATATGGGCGGCGTCAAAGGCAAAGGCATCTGGCTGGGCACCCTCGACGGCCGTTCCACGGCTAGTATCGACGTCAAGCTCAACTTCAACGGCCTCTGGTACTACCACGATCAGTACACTACACCTCTGGCTTGGGTGAAACTGAAATGCCACTACTATAATACCAAGACCGAAGGCGATGGCAAATTTGAGATACGTATCAAATTGCGCACCCGCACGGAGGGCGACACCATCTATCTGGCTCCCGAGGTATTGACATTAAATAACGAGACGGGTCTGATGGAAGCGATTCCCGCCAACCAAACACTCACGCGTACCGCTGTGGCCTCCGATGGTACAAGCTCGCATGCTTTTACCGTCCACGCCTACGGATACGGACATAACCCTTACGACCAGGGTGCTTCTTACCCCAACTACACAAACATTGGTAACCATAAAACCTATATTAAGAATAACCCTGACAATTATCTGACCAACTTTAAAAAGGCCATAGAAATCTACGACGAGGGCGATGTGCTTTGCATCCTCGAAACGATGCCCATCACCAACGGCGTCGAGCCTATCTCCATCATGGGCGACGACTATGGCGTCATCCAGATAATCCGCTACTCGGGCAGCCACTATAAATTCCCCACCCTCGGCTGCGCTAACCCACACGCCATGATCGAGGTGAAGAACAATGGTATTCTCTCCATGCGCAACATCTGGATCAACGGCAGCGGTTGTACGCGTACAAAACAAGAACGCACCGCTGCGTATGGTGACGGAGGATATCACACCGAAATTGCAGGTACCGGAACTAACGAAGGTACCATCTACTACTATTACGAGCACGACGCTCGTGTCAAAACGCTTTTCTGGTCACAGGCACCTATGGTTTATGTTCACGAACATGGCCAAGTGTCGATGATCAAGAATGTGCGCATGACCAACAACTTCAGCAATGTCGACATCGCTACCACTAACGCCATCGGCGGCGGAGCCGTTGCTGTGGTCAAAGACGCTGTTGACGGCGCTGTTCCTTCGTTCATTCTCGGCGACATGGGCATGATCTACGACAACGTTATTCTCGACCACGCCGCTGCCAACAATTATGGCACGGGCTACGAAACGCACCTGCCGCACAACTATGGTGCCGCAGCCTACATCGATGGTGGCCACTTCACCTTGGGTACTGGTACCAAAGAAACCGAGGTGCAAGTTGCCCGCAACTTCTACCTCAAGTCAAGCAATGCCACCACTACCGGTATTCAAGTCAGGACGGCTCACGTTTTCACCGACGCTTCTGAATCGGCAACACAAGAAAAAAATATCGAACTCTACCATTTGGATACACTCCTACATTCCAGATATTTTGCTCTTAGCAATATCTACTTGACTCGTAAGGCCGGAAGTGTCACGGTGCCGGACGACCCCGCAACCACCGATGTCGACGAATCGACCTACAGCCGCGACCACCTGATCCGCTACGACAACCAGAGCGATGTCGTCTACTTCCTGAGCGAAATGACGCCCAACTCGCGTGTGGGTATCAGCAAGTGGTTCCCGGGCTACGCTTATGAAAACACAGGCGATCCTCACTTCCTCGACAATGTCACCGACCGTATCCGCGACACCATCATGGTGGCCCGTATCGGTAAAGGCAAGTCCAACACCAGCCTCGTCGACATCAACTATGCCGCCGGTGTCTTCTTCAACGACTCGTCGTTCACCGCCAGCAACGGCACTGTCACTGAAGGCAATCCGGCATTCGTCAGCCACTATCCTGCTGTGGCCTATAGCTACACCCAGTCGGCCAACCCATACACATACAATGCAGGCTCCGACGTCTTCGACAATTACAACGACAACGTATACATCTTCCGTCACACTTCACTGGCACCCTACAACATCTACTTCCAACGCTGTGCATCGTTCAAGAAAGGTGTCAAACAGGAGGTGGAAACCATGGGCGCTTTTGTCCATCTGATGCGGCAGAATACTAGCTTGCAGTTCAACAACTACGTACAGGGCGACTCTATTGCCTACCATTGGAATCCCGATGCCACCTGCGCCCTTACCACCGACACGATTCGTTTCCATGTGGGTGGCGGCTTCTTCCCCTACACCTACACCTGGGAAGACATCTCCGACCCGGGCAACGCCAGAACGATTCAAACGCGCCAAACCATTGGCTCGAACGCTATCAGCCGTTTCGGTGTTCCCGAATACGAGAAACTGCGCAACTCGGCCCAGTTCGACACGCTTGTCATGCGTCTGGGTGTCGATATCAGCGGTTCAAGCTCCGAATATGCCTACAGGGTGCATGCCACCGATATCACCGGCAACTGCGAGGTCTCGCAGGATGTCAAGGTCAAAGTGGCCAAGGTTGCCACCGACCACCACGATGGCGGCAAATTCCTCTACGACTACGACAACTTCCTGCTGCACCGCAAGCGTGGCGCTCTGGCCAACTGGCAGAACTTGACAGAATCCCAGCTGGATGCCGCCCGCGCCGAGGAATTGTTCTATCGTATTGAGGCTCCTGGCGTCGACAGCAGCAGCTTCCACGACCGTGCCGACCATGTGGTCGTACACGACCATGAGCTTGGTGGAGCCGAAGGCGGCCTCAGCCGTGCCGGCTACACCCACACCCCTGGCTGTACCGATGGCCATCTTGACGACTACAGTGGCAAACCCTATGCTGGCAACGGCACTTGCGAAGATGGCGACATGACGCCGCGCTACATGCGACTCTTCCGCTCGTTCCGCGTCAAACCTTCCATCTACCCCGTCGCCGCTCGCGGCAGCATCGAAGTGTTTAATTCTGAAAACACCAGCATCTATAATGTCGGAACAGCCGAAATGAACACCGACTCCTGGTCGCCTTCGGTCGAGGTTTGCCCGGGCGATATTCTCCGCTTCCAGCCGACAACGTCAACGAACAGCTGGGAATTCATCGGTTGGGACTTCGACCCCTCATCGCCTGAAAACGCTTCGTTCGTCGTCACCGAAAGGACCGAGGACAATAGCCCCACCATCATGTACGTCCCAGGCGACTACTGGTTTGAAGTTGTCAACAAATACGACGACTCGAAGACCAAAGCTCAAATGGAAGCGTTGAAGACCAGTGCTCCCGACATCTACAACAGCACCGCCTACGACCTCGGCTCTACCGAATCCGAAGGCAACTGGAAATACGGCGACTTCCACGTCGACTATTACGGCAACGTCACCGTCTACTCCAAGAAGGGTCTTGCTTGGCTCATCAGCATGGTCAACGGCTACAACGGCCAGAACGCTCAAACGTTCCACTTCAACACCATCACGCTCAACCTGACGCGCGATGGTGAGGGTAACCCCAAATCGTTCGATATGCAGGAACACAAATGGACGCCCCTTGGCAACGAAAACAATCCCTTCGAGGGTGTCTTCGACGGCAACGGCAACCATATCTCCAACATCCTTGTCAACGAAACCACCATTCCGTTGGTCGGTATGTTCGGCCAGACACGTGGTGCCACCATCAAGGACTTCATCGTCGACTCCACCATGGTGCGCGGCAACACATACGTCTCCGCCATCGTCGGCGAAGCTAAGGAGAACACCGTGGTCGACCGCATCACCATCCAGCGAGGCGCCATCTTCGGCGAATACTGCATCGGCGGTTTCATCTCGCGCATGAACAACTCGACCCTCTCCAACTGCCGCCTCAGCATTGTCAACTACGATGGCGAAGCCGTCAACACCAATGCCGTCGATGCCGGACGTATCTCTGCTTACGGTAACGGCGTCTATGCCGGCGGTTTCGTCGGCCTTGCCAACGGCGCCACGTTCATCAACAACAGACCTCAGCGTCTCTCCTACATCGACATCTCGAAGCTCTCCGCCATCTATGTCGGCGGTCTCTTGGGATTCAACAAGGACGAGCTGAACACTGGCGGCAAGAGCAATACGCGCTCCCAGATCAACAACAACTATGTGCGCATCGTGACCTCCAACAAGTCGCAGCGTGTGGGTGGTCTTGTGGGCTACGCCGAGGATATTGAAATGAACAACAACTATGTCCATGGCAACCTCGAATACAACAAGCAGTATGGCTACGTTGGCGGTATAGCCGGCTATATCGGCAACAACGTCAGCGTGAGCAACTGCTACTATATCGAAGGCTTGTCCGATAATATGGTGGGTGTCAATGTGGGCACCGCGCCTATGAAGTCTACCACCTTCAGCGGCCGAGGCAACCAGGTCATCCTGCACCAGCCTGTCGATGGCTACAACAACCTGACCCGCGCCCTCAACGCTTGGGTGCGCGACCACGGCGACACCGTCTACAACACCTGGCGCTCCGACCTCGAGGGCGAGAACCACGGATTGCCGCTGTTTGGCGAACCGGACCTCATCCCAGTCAGCGACACCATCGAAACCAACGCTTGCCATGAGTTCGAAATCGACGGCCTCACCCTCTACGAGTCGGGCATCTACGTCTTCCATGTTGTCGACAGCAACGACTTTGTCGATAGCACGCTGACCCTTATGCTCACCGTCAACTATGGCGACACCACCCTCATCACCGACACCACCGACCTCGCCAGCGGCTATGTGGGCAACGGCTTCAACCTTACTGCCGACGACATCCGCGAGGCCTTCCACCTCTCTCGCGTCAACGAGCTTTCGGCTCTCCAGTTTGTCGACAGCCTGCAGAATGCCAACGGCTGCGACTCGCTGGTGGTCCTCACCCTCTACGTGACGGGTCTCACCGACGTGCCCGAGGTGCAGAAACTGGTCGATGTGAAGGTCTATCCCAACCCGACACGCGGCCTTGTCAACGTGGAAGGCGACGCCTTGATGGATGTCGAAGTCTACGACAATGTCAGCCGTCGCGTGTTCAGCAGCAAGGTGGATGGCAACAAGTTCACCTTCGACATGAGCAACCAGCCCACCGGCAGCTACTACATCCGCGTACAGACTTCCCACGGCTCAGTGGTCAAGAAACTGATTAAGAAATAATCATAAGCAGTCAATCTGAAAACATCCCGTTATTCTAGATAATTCTGATAATCTAGCAAAAAATGAACATACCAACAACGAACAACCACAAAATGCCCTACGAACCACCGCTGCTCGACATCTACGAGTATGTGGTTGAGAATGGCTTCGCCCAATCGCCCGAAACTTCCACCAAGGGTGAGACTTTTAGCGAAATCAACGACCAAAATGAATTGGGTCACGCCGGTGAAAACTATCATGGCGAGTGGTACTAATTAAATAGTTTAATATTGGTTTTACAATAACGTCAATCGATGAAAAGCTTCAAACTATACTGTATACTATTTGTTGCGGCAGTTTCAGTACTGACAGCAGGCTGCACCAAAAAAGAGATCCTCAATTTCGGCGGAACGATGGAGAAACTCACCGTCAGCGACTCCGATTCCGACAGCAGCAAAACCTATCTGGGCCATGCTGAGAAGTGGATTTATTGGGAAGAGAAGGACGATATAGCGGTATTTATCGGCAGTCAGAAGTCCAAATGTACGCTTGTCAGCGGCAGCGGCACGCTCAATGCTTTCTTCCGCAGCGAGGACGCCCTCCCCGAAAGTGGCGACATCTATGCCATCTACCCCTACGCGTCGGGCCAGAGCAACGCTTCTACGCTTGTCTATCCCACCGAGCAGCCCTACCGCGAGGCGGCAACGCCGACCGACCCCGACTCCTCTTTCGGTCGCGGCGCTATGCCTATGGTGGCCTTCAAACGCTCGGGCGTCGACACCGCCATCTATTTCCACAACGTCTCCGGCATCCTTCGCATCCAGCTGAGCAGCAAGGACGAGAAAACGCTCTCCGAAATCCAGTTCAAAGAAATCAACAACAAACAGATTTCGGGACCCTTCGCCATCCACGACATCACCAAGAACGCCCCCTATCTTACCGGAACGGATAATTCTGAGGCCAACCGCATCATCAAGATTACCAACATCAACAAGGTGATAGGTCCTGCCCAGAACCAGTTCCTCACCTTCTACCTCCCCCTGCCGGCTGTCAACAGCGCCATCAACGTGGAGACCTACACCCTCGAGATGACTGTCAAGGCCACGGACAACACCGTGGTGAGGAAAAACCTCCGCGCCGACATTCACCGTCGCAATATCACTATGATGCCGGCCCTGAAGTGCCAAAGCTGGACGGCCTCGGGCGACGGTTCGCAGGTGTCCATCAACCTAGTGGGTAGCGGCACCAAGGATCGTCCTTTCCAGATCTACACCGCCGCCGAACTCGACTCTGTGCGCATCGCTTTCGACCGTGCCGCCTCCCAAGGTGGTCACGTCTATATCAACAACCAGGATGTCAAAGGCACCGACGCTGAAGAACCTACCTATTTCAAGGTGGTGCGTAGCGATATCAGGCTCGTCACCGAGGATATCTGGGCCGGCCTTACTGCCGACGAAAAGAAGAAAGCGGTCATCTGGAATGCCGGCATCAGCGACTTCAAAGGCTATATGTACTTCGCCTCCTCCACTGCCACCAACGGCGGCATCACCAACGAGAGCAACCACCCGCTGTTCGAGTCGATATCGGCAACGGGCAAGGTGGAGCGTCTGTTCGTCAAGGGCGTCAACACCCCCACGGTGTCGGCCCCCTTCTCGCCCATGTGCAACACCAACCGTGGCATTATGCTCGACTGCCACAACAAGTGCCAGGTCACTCAAACCGGTAGCTATGCGCTTGCCGGACTCTGTATCGACAACTACGGACAGATCATCGGCGGCGCCAACGAGGCACGTCTGCAAACGTTGGGCAATGTGGCCGGTATCTGCTATCGTAACCACGGCGTCGTCCAGGGCAACTTCTCGCTCTCCGCTGCTGTCCCCAAGGGCTCCAACGTGGGCGGCATCTGCTATATCAACAACGCGCTGATTCGCGACTGTCTGGTGTCGGCCAGTACCGTTGTCGATGAAAACGGCAACTGGGGCATCATCAGCTACCAGAACAACAATGGCGGCATTATCGACAACTGCGTGTCGACGGGTACCATCGTCTACACCATCCACGGCAGCGTGGGTGGCATTGCCAACATCAACCAAGGCACGGTGCGCAACTGCTCCAACATGGTCGAAATCCGCGCCTCGTCGGGCAATGTGGGCGGCATCGTGGCCCTTATGAACCATGCCGATGCCAAAGTGTACAACTGCAAGTCGGAAGGACAGCACTCCATCTTCGGCGCCATCGAGACATCGGTGGCCACCAACTGCGGCGGCATCGTCGGACGTCTCGAACATGGGCGTGTCTCCAACTGCTACAACCAGTGCCGTGTCGACGGTGCTACCAACACGGGCGGTATTGTGGGCTACCTGGTCGACAATGTCGACGCCATTATCGAAAACTGCTGGACGGGCTATGGTCAACAGTTCTGCGGCCTCAACGAACGCTACGACGCTGATATCAACAGCGAACAACCCATCGGAATGTACTGTTTCTCAGTGGCTATTACCGACCAAAAAACGTGCAACCGTATAGTCAATACCGCCGTAGACGCATTGCATGCATTCGACGTGGCCCATATGCTGACCTCTCAGGCGTCATCGTATATGAACGATTGTGTCGGCCAGTTCCTTGGCTTGGTGCTCAACGCCTGGGTGAACGCCCAAAACGCCGGCCGCTCCGACGCCGAGAAATACTATGTTTGGACAACAGAAACTGCCTATGTCTATCCTCGCTTCGAAGCCGACATCGTTCACCCGGATTACAAGAGCAAGGCACTGAAGACAAAAGCCAGAAATAGTAGAGTCAGACGGTCCAAATAACAGCTATGATTCGTGTGCCGAACGCCCAAAGAGAAAACAAGCAATTAGAAGTATCATATCTCGAGAAAATCAAGGCGAAATCGGTGGCAACACCAAAGTGATTGTCAACGGCAACTAACAACATCCGCGCAAGAAATAAACAATAAACAACCGAACCGACTAACACAACTAACGATATGACCGACACAACAATGAGAGAAAAAATAAAAGCCAATGTGCTGGAGGTGGAGCCTTCGGCGGAAGTATGGCTGTATGGCTCTCGCTCACGTGGCACAGCCCGCGAGGACTCCGACTGGGACATCCTCGTCCTGTCGCCGCGCGACACTTTGTCGGTCAAAGAAGAAGGGGTCTTCATCGACCATATGACCGACCTGATGATAGAGACCGGCCAAGTGGTGCACCTGTTTGCCTATGGCAAAAACGACTGGCACAGCCGTCACCGTATCACACCGTTCTACCAGAACATCACAAGCGAAGCAATAAAACTCTAACCCAATGGCACAAACCGAAATAAACGAATATATCGTTTACCGTATCGACAAGGCGGAAGAAGTTTATACCGCTGCCGTAATTCTTTACGACGCGGGACAATGGAATTCTGCCATCAACCGCCTATACTACGCCTGCTTCTATGTGGCTTCCGCATTGTTGCTTAAACGTGGCGTGGGTGCCAAGTCGCACACTGGTGTTATTGCGAAATTCTCGGAATGTGTAGTGCGTACAGGTGAGGTAACAGCCGATGAATACAGAGTCTTTCCCAAACTGTTGAACTGGCGCACCAAGGGCGACTACAACGATATGTTTGACTTTTCAAAAGAAGATGTGGACGATGTACTGCAATCCACTCGCCAATTCATTGACAAAGTAAAAACATTGCTTTAAAATCAAAAACATTGATGTTTAAACACCACCGACAACTGAAACAAAAGAACAATCAGATAACCAACCGAACCGACAAACACAACTAACGATATGAACAGAACATTACTGACTAACGGAATGAGAAAGTATTTGCTGATGGCAGCAATGCTGCTGGCAGGAACGCTGACGGCGAAGGCTGCCGACTACGTACTGGCATACGTCAATGGTAATACGACATATTACCTTGCACGTAATGGTACGTCTGGTGTACAGCGTGTCACGACTTTTGACCCCGCAACTTGTATATGGAGTTGTGAGAACGCAGCAGGTAATGCTTCTACTTTAAACAACAACACCACGTACGGATGGTTGTACCAAACAGTTGATGGAACGAAATATTATCTCAAGCACGGTGGAACCGTTGGACTTAGCACTACAAAAAACACAAATACTGGAGGCAATAATTCATCAAATCCGCAAACCTGGCGTACAGATGGTACATATATTTACAATTGGTATCAAACAGGTAGATGGAATACTTACAATTATTTTATTAACCTTAACAATGGCGTAGCGTCAGGCACGTCTGCTGCTAACACTGACGCAAGACCATACCAAGTCACTACTACTCCTGAGGCCGCAACCCTTACCGGTGTTTCCATTAATGGTGAAAGCACTCTGTCGACAACGGGAGCCCAATCCTACACTCTGAGCGGCAGCTATACCAACGCATCTATCAACTATTATTTCAATAGTGCTGACCATTACTACCCTGCTCGAACCACCACCACGGTGACGCCGGAAGGCGCTTGGTCGGTCAGCGGCACGGGCGCATCGTATGTATCTGTAAACGCAAACACCGGCACCATCACCGTCAACAGCCTGCCGACCGACGGCATAAAGACCATCACACTGAGATGCACGCCGTCGTATAGCGGTACTGACGGCGTCGAAGTGACCAAAGAGATCACGCTGATGCCCGCTCTGCCCACAGCCATCACCGCCAGCGAGAGCTCATTGGCCTTGTGCATCGGCTCGGAGGCCACAGCCACCTATTCCTTTACGCCTGCCGCGGTATACGACAACGTCGTCGCCTCGTCGAGCAACACCTCCGTGGCCACGGTCAGCAAGGTAGGCAACACCATCACTGTCAATGCTGTGGCGCTGGGTTCGGCGACCATCACCCTCAACGCGCGCAACACCTCCAACGCCACCGTGTGCAGCACCACGATAAGCGTCACCGTGCAGAACCCTGCAGCAACGCCGGTCGTGAGCTTCAACAGCTCCACCAGCCAGGTGACCATCACCTCGGCCACCGACGGCGCCACGATATACTACACCACCGACGGGTCGACCCCCAGTGTCCACTCCACGGTATACAACGGACCCATCACCCTGAACAGCGCAGCCACCATCAAGGCCATTGCCGCCAAGGACGGCTACTGCAACTCGGAGGTGGGCACCGGCGAGGCCTGCATACTGCAGCGCCCCTTCATCAACACCAACAACGGGACGGGCATCACCTTCGAGAGCGCTGATGCCGGCGTGACCTTCTACTACACCTACGGAACAACATTTGACCCCTACGGCAACCCCAATGCCCCTGCCGACCCCACGACAAGCAGCACGGCCTGGCACACGGGTGACGCCATGATACCCACTGGCACGGGTGGCGGACGCATCCCCGCCAACGCCATCGTCAAGGTCATCGCCGCCAAGGACGGCTGCGTGAGTTCGCCAGTGGTGGGCCGCTGGAACACCAGCGAGGACTACTCCATCGGCAACTGGGTCTTCGCCTATCGGGACGAAGGGGGTGAATACCATTTCCTCGAGAATGTGCCCGGCGTGAACAACGGCAACAGCAGCTTGACCAACACCAACATTTTCAAGCCCGACGTGACCATCTGGGAAGGCCTCCGCTACGGCGACCCCAACGCCAACTACGAGACGGGCATCGTCCTGAAGAACCACAACGAGTACTTCTACCTCTACGACAATGCCCTGACAGACGGTCACCCGACGGTGCCCATCACGCGCAACGACTTCATCAACGAGATGCTGATGCCGGAAGGCACCATCGGTGGAAAAATGATGCGTTGGCTCTATTTTATGGATCCGGCAGTAGGTGTCTTTGCTGAACTAGGTTTTGACAAGGACAACCTGCAATGGGCAATTCCTGCCGTGCATATCTCCGAGGCCGGACTTTACCAGAACCTGACCACCGTCTCCGGCGGCCACTACTACTGCCCGGTCGTCTTCCCCGCCTTCATCCACGAGGGCCACAACTACGACCTGAACGTTGAATACCCTGTCAATTACGAGACCGTCAAGGAGAGTCTGAACAAGGGCCAGTCGAAGGCCATCACGGCATTCACCAGCGAGGTGGGCGACGCCACGAGCACCCCCGGTGTCTACTGCCCCGAATACTACGAGGTGGGCGAGGCCAACACATTGTGGCACAAATACTGGTTTGCGAACACCGTGACACCTATGGACGCCGCTCCCACCGGCACCACCGACATACGCATCACCTACCAGCTGCTCAACGGCACGCAATACTGCGAGCTGGTGGGCAACACCCTCACTCTGGTCAGCGACCCCGGCCGCGACCTGTTGGTCACGGTGCGCATCACCGCCACGCCCTACATCGACGGTGTGGCAGTGCCCGAAGCGGCACAGACAAAGGACTATCAGATCAACCTCCTTACCGCTCCTCCCTTCCCGGCGCCGGTCATCAGCCGCGTTGAGGGGACCAACGACTACCAGATGGAGTGCTCCGCGCTGGGCTCCATTATCGAATACCGCATTGACGGTTCGGCCGACTGCGCCGCCTATGGCGATGTCGAGAACACACCCACCCATCCCGGCTGGTGCCTCTACGACGGCCCCATCACCGTCACCACCGCCGGCACCGTCATCACGGCACGCAGCTACCGTCTGAGTCCCGATGCCGGTATGTCCGACCCCGTCGACTACCTGGTCGGCGGAGCTATGCTGCTGCCCCCCGTCATCACGATCGATGACGACGGCAATGTCACCATCGCCGCCAACCCCGCCAACAGCAGTCTGGATGGATACACTCCTCCCGAATACTTTTACTATACCGTCAACGGCAGCGACCCCGACCCGAGCAATGTCGGTCCTGTCACAAGCTACTACGGCGGCAGTTTCACCGTCACCAACGGCCAGATAGTGAAAGCCGTTGCCAAACTTGACGGCTTCGCCAACTCGGCCATCGCCAGCGAGACCTACAAGATAGCTTCGGGTACGTCGAGCTATGGCGTGGTGACCCTCAACGACTATGAGGACCACAACTGGAGCTACTACCAGGCCAGCGCCGACCTGCCTGACGGCTATCCCGACGCACTGCACTCGCCCTATCCGCGCAACGTGCAGATAACCTACTACGGCTACGGCAACAAGACCCTCAGCACCAACAACAGTGCTACCCCTGCCGCCAACACCTTTACCGGCAACACCACTGCCGCCGACGTAAAGGTGGGCATAGTCGATGAGGGTCACACCTTCTTATATTACAAGACTTTGGAGCGCGACGCCAACGGCCGCTATCCCTACGAGCTTATCCCCAACCCCTTCTATGTGCGTCCTGCCGTGACCGACTATACCGGTTCGCGCACACTGCGTCTGGTGATGAACGACGCCGGCGGCGACGGCTGGGGTGGTAGCCAGCTGATCGTGGACTTCAGCGACAACACTACAACAAGAACTTTCCAGCTGGCATCGGGCAGCACACAAACCCAGACCTTCACGGTCAGTAGCGGTGTCACCGTCACCCTGACCTGGGTTACCGGCGGCGGCAAGAACGACGAATGCTCGTTTGTGTTGAGCTACGACGGCGGCAGCACGATATATGAATCGGGAGCCAACCCCAGAAACGGCAAGCTGAAAGTCTTCAAGGTGGCCGGCACATACACTGTCAGTTCCTATACAGGCTTCTACAAATGGCGTGTGAAGAGCGTTACTGATGGCAGCATCTATGCCGCCTCCTCAGGTGGTAATGCAATAGCCACTACCTCGACAACATCCGACGACAACGTGATGCTTGATGCCGAGCAGACCTACTATTTCGTTCCCTCCGATGCCGGCACGACAAATGCCAACAACGCCACCTCTATGCAGGTGGAACTCGAGGCAATGTGGGCACTGGCTGCAATCAATGACGGCACGACAACCACAAATACAAACTACGGTTCAGTGGAGCGCAACTTCTATATAAAAAGAAGCGGTACAGGCAATTCAATTATAGGAGTTACTAACAGGCCTATTACCTATAGTTCGTTCTACCCCAACGGTACTACCGATGGCACAACACCGGCAACCGAAAGCGACATTCTTTCGATACACAACGGCAACAATGCTAACAATACTATAACGCTGTCAGTAGATACCAAGATAGAATACTATAAAATAAACGGCGACAATACAACGATCACCTGCAACAACCACAACCTTATCATTGGCCGCGGAGTGTCGCCACATAAAACCTACGTGGCATATCTTCTCCAAGGTATCAATGCGAATGCTACAGACTTGAACTATTCCATTCGCATAGAGAGCGGTATATATAGAGAATTAAGCTTTATTAAATCATCTTCTCAAACAGTAAGTGGTCGTTATTATGTAAAATCAATCTTGGGAAGCGACTATGACAGAGCCACAAATACCAATTCCAAATTGTCAGTCTCTGCAGGTGCACAGTTGTTCTTCTCACAAGTAGTCACGTTTTCTGGCTCTTCAAATAGAGATGCAAAGACATTCGACCTTGTTGTCAAGAGCGGAGAATACCAAAGGAATTATTGGAACAACGAGGCTGGTTCCGGTGGCGGCGGTTACCAGCACTCGTTCTATTGCGGACAAAACCAAGGCACCAATAATTATCCCGGCATACGTTATGTCATAATTGAGGGTGGTGAAATGGGATGCCTGAACGGAGGACGTGGCACCAATGGCACCAAAGGCACATACGCCCCATCGAGCGATGAGAATCCCACATTTACAGCCAGAATCAAGGGCGGCCATATCCACGGTGCAGTCTTTGGCGGCGCTGCCGATAGTGACTCGCCGGGAAGCCGCCGAATCATAGTAACTGGCGGTACTATTGAAGGATGGATTGCAGCAGGTGCTAACGGAACAGGATCTTCGGGTGGATCCAACTCTGCCCGCTCAGATGGCAACTCCTATATTTATGTGGGTGGTGATGCACTTGTAGGCGGCACGAACGTCAAGACTGTAAACCAAACCGTAGGCGGACAGGTGTTTGGCGCCGGACGAGGACAAAACGGCCAAGAAGCCAGTATCAACAACTCCAATGTAGTTGTTGCCGACGATGCTGAGATTTCCGGCGAAGGTGGCGGTAACGTCTATGGCGGTGGCTACACAGGCTATGTAAAACAAGTTTCCAATGTATACGTCTTGGGCGGCACTGTGGAAGGTAAAGTCTTCGGCGGTGCTTACGGCAATGGCAATGCTATGCAGACAGTCAATGTTACTATGACTGGCGGTCTGGTTACAGATGGCGTTTATGGCGGTTCCAACAGTACAGGTACGGTTGGCAACGTCACGATGCATATCGACGGTGGCCAGGTGGGTGAAGATGTCGAAAATATTGGCTATGTCCACGGCGGTGGCCTTGGAAACGCTACCCGCGTAACGGGCTCGGTGAATATGACCATCGGGTCGGCAGTCGATGCCGAGGACTATGTCACCATCTATGGCGACGTCTATGGCGGCAGTGCCCAGGGCAAAACCAACGGCAACGACAGCCGCACTGCCAATGCCGTGACCAACGTCACGATGAATGCCGGCAAGATCCACGGCTCGCTGTACGGCGGCGGACTGGGCAACAACACTTATGAGGCCGACGTCTATGGCCCCGTGCAGGTGACCGTCAACGGCGGCGGCATCCACGCTACGCATCAGGACGGCTCGGGAGCCGTGTATGGCTGCAACAATGTCAAAGGCGCCCCGCAGAGCACCGTCAACGTTGACATCTACGGCACCGACGCCCCCGCCGACGGCCGCGAATATGCCCTCGACGCCGTCTATGGCGGCGGCAACAAGGCCGGATACACAGGTACCCCTGTGGTGAAGGTCCACAACTGCGACAACAGTATTGAATATGTCTATGGCGGCGGTAACGCTGCCGACGTAGCCGGTACCAATGTCACCATCTATGGCGGCGACTCGATAGGCTACGTCTTTGCCGGCGGCAACGGTACTGTCAGCGAAGCCAACGTGACTGGCAATGTGCTCCTCAATATTCATGGCGGCGTCATCCGCCACGTCTTTGGCGGCAACAACACCAGCGGTACCATCGGCGGCACCATTACCGTCAATGTTGCCAAACAGACCGAGGCGGGCCACGCTTCCTGCCCGATGAAGATCGGCGAGGTGTTCAGCGGCGGCAATATGGC
Organism: uncultured Bacteroidota bacterium; assembly: GCA_902793295.1. GTDB lineage: Bacteria > Bacteroidota > Bacteroidia > Bacteroidales > P3 > Colimorpha. The sequence goes on along the minus strand of CADBDA010000003.1, from coordinate 94,450 downwards.
TGCCAGCAAAGCCGGTAGCCTAACGATACGCTGTACGGGCGACCTGGTCGAAGCCACGGGCAACGACCGCTACGGCTACGAGCTGGAAGGCATCGGTGACGTCTATGGCGGCGCCAACCGCGCCAACGTGACGGGCGACATCACGCTGACCATCAACGGCGGCATCATCAACCGCGTTTTCGGCGGCAACAACTTCAGCGGCGACATCAGCGGCACCATCAATGTCATCATCAACAAGACGCAGGGCTGCGGCTGGTATGTGGGTTACGTCTACGGCGGCGGCAACCAGGCTGCCTACACAGCCCCCTCGGTGGGCTACCCCAACGTCAGCGTGCAGAACGGCAAGGTGACTTACGACGTCTATGGCGGCGGTTTCGGCGACCCGGTCGACGACTCGCAGGGCAAGATTACCGGCAGCACCTATGTTGAAATCATCAACCAAGGTGTCGTGGGCCGCAACGTCTTCGGCGGCGGCAACGCTGCAGCCGTGACGGGCAACACCGACGTACGTCTGCTGGGCGGCGCCCGCATCTATGGCAACATCTACGGTGGCGGCAACCAAGGCGAAATCGGTGGCGATACCAAAGTGATTGTCAACGGCAACTGACCCAAAAGACCTTAAGGACCCTAAGGACCCTAAAGACCTTAAAGACCTTAAAGACCTTAAAGACTAAAAAAAAACAGACAATGACCGAAAAACTCATCAAACCTGCCGGCAACTACAAAAAGCTGCTGTCGTACCAGAAGACGGAAGTCATCTACGAGATGACCTTCTACTTCTGTACGACCTACCTGAGCCGCGGCGACCGCACGGTCGACCAGATGGTGATGGCAGCCCGCAGCGGCAAGCAGAACATCGTTGAAGGTTCTGCTGCGTCGGCGACGTCGGCCAAGACCGAAATCAAGCTGATAAACGTCGCCAAGGCAAGTTTGCAGGAGCTTCTCGAGGATTACAAGGACTACCTACGCACCCGCGGCCACCATCAGTGGGAGGAGCATTCGGTAGAGTGGGAGACGATGCGCAAACTGGGTGCCGAACATAACGATGCCGATTTTTTCATGAATCTCTGCGCCACCAGGCCGCCAGAGACGATAGCGAATATGGCAATAATATTAATCAACCAAGCCGACTACCTGCTACACAAGCAGCTGCAGCGGCTCGAAAATGACTTTGTGGAAAACGGCGGCTTTTCAGAACGGATGAGCCGCATAAGAAGAGAACAACGGAACAGACCCGAACCCCCCGAACCCCCCAAAAGACCTTAAGGACCTTAAGGACCCTAAAGACCCTAAAGACCTTAAAGACCTTAAGGACCTTAAAGACCCTAAAAACCGAAGAAAAAAACAACTTAATAATATGAACACAACAAGTAATTACACTAAAAAAATCTTTTTGCTGGGACTGCTTTTAGTGACCCTTGCCGGAACTGTGATGGCACAGGGTAACGACAAGATGGTCGTCATCAAGAAGAACGTCAGCGTTGCGGGTGCTAACACCGAAAATCACTACCTGGCACACGTCAAAGTGAATGGTGACTGGGTACTGCAGGATGCTGCGGAGTTCAACCCCAACTGTATTTGGTATACGGGTGCCAACTTCAACCGCGCAGGTACCAACCACAACTTCTATTTCATCGATCCCGACGATCCGAGCAATCCCCATTTCCTGTCGGCACCGATGACGGCGGGTGGTTCACTGTCGCTTTCGGCCTCGAAGCCAGCGACGTATGCCCTCAGCAACACCGACTTGAACTACTACTTCTACGACTGGGACAGGAAAGGTATTGCACGCGGCCACCAGATTAGCGGAATCGCCGATGCTGGGCATTGCAATTACGCTTTCGAAGGCGGCGAGTGCTGGGAGGTCTATTGGATTGAATACAACGGCAGTTGGGGCCTGACGAGCGTTACGGAAGGATCCTACGACATCACCGCTACTGCGGCCCGCGCCTACGACCTGACCGTCACCGAAAATGAAGCCGTAATCAGCGGTACGCCAACTGGCGGCCTGACGGCATTGTCGGTGACCAACAGCGAGATGACCTACAATACAAACCAGACACCCTCGGTGACCGTCAGTAGTCTCACATACACTTATACTCCGGCCTATACATCTTATACCTTCAACGAGGTGACAAATGAAAACGGAACTACAACGGCACGCAATTTCTACTACAAGGATGGCACCCTCGTGAATGCCGTCCCCACATCGACAAGCACTACCTCGGCAGCTACGAGCTACGAGTGGACCCTGACGGGCCCCGGAGCCGAGTATCTGTCGTTTGCATCGGGCTCCGACGTGCGTACAAGCACCTCGACGACGCCTCCTACCATCTATTACCGCACCGAGAACACTACTGGCCACAAGACGGCCACGCTGACCCTCAAAGTCACCTTCGGCAGCGGCTCGTCGCTGGTCGAACAATCCAAGACTGTCGATATCACCGTCAAGACCGGTTGCCAGAACCCCGCCCAGGCATCGGCTCCCGTGGTGACCTTCGATGGTGCTACGGTGACTTGGAACCCCACCGCCGAGAAATACCAGGTGGAATGGAAGAAATCCGATGGCAGTTGGGGATCCCCAGTAGAGGTAGTGGGCGCCAACAGCTACACCATCACCGGATTGGATTACAATGCAACATACAATTATAGGGTTACCGCCTATTGTGGCGACGCCTATCTGTCTGCCCCCGCCCAGGCTACCGGCTCTTTCACCACCGGCGACGAACCTGGATTGGTGATTGGTGGTGCTGTCTTTGGCGGCGGCCGTATGGCCGACGTTAACGGCAAGACCGAAGTCATCGTCATCAACTGCGACACCATTGGCGCTGTCTATGGCGGCAACGATATCGCCGGTTCTGTGGTGGGCGCCAATGGTTCCACCATCACGTTGGGCGTCAATGCCGGCGATGCCAACGCTACAGCCTACAACTCAGGCGCAATCTCAACCAAAGTCGTCATCGGCTCTGTCTATGGCGGCGGCAACGGCTACTATGCCTACAACGGCACCTCATTTGAGGCTGCTGACGACGAAAATACCTCGCATAGCGTGGCTGCCAGCGGCAGCGTCAACGCTATGACGCAGCAGAACAGCGTGGGAGATGCCGTATGGACGAATACCGGCGGAGAACCCGTAACGCTGAATATCCCGGCCATCAGCAAGACCAATATCACGGTGACCAACAATGCCGTGAAGGTCGACTCCCTCTTCGGCGGTGCAAAGAATGCTTTCATCAGCAATACTTCCGGCGACAACACCCATATCGCCATCAATGGCGGCACCATCTTCTCCGTCTTTGGCGGCAACAACTTCGGCGGTACGCTGGGTAACGGCAGCAACCAGCATATAGTGCTGGCCGGCACCAAGACCGACCTGACGGATGCCGCTCGTGGTCCCAAGAACACCTATACCAGCGGCTTCGGTCGCGACTTCGGCATCCGCTACCTCTTTGGCGGCGGCAACAAGGTGGAGGGTCGCAACGTCATCATCGAAGTCACCGGTGGTCAGACCGACACCGTCTTTGGCGGCGGCAACAGCGCCGACGTCGCTTCGGTCAACGTTACCGTCAGCTGCTCGCTTGCGTCTGGCAGCGGCAGCTCGACCTTTGGCAACACCTACAGCGACGCCATAGCGTCCTACTCGGGCTCGGTGACTGTAAAAGGTGCAAATGGCTACACCTGGAACGGTACCGGCCTCTACAACGTCCGCACCCTCTTCGGCGGCAACAACGCTGCTGCTATGGCCGGACTTCCCACCATCAACCTGACATCGGGCAGCGCCGGCACCGTCTATGGCGGCGGCAACGCCGGCGATATGTTGGCACAAATAGCCGATGCTGGCGGCACCAACGGCTTGATTGCCGATGTCTTCGGCAGCCCGATGGTCAACAGCGTAGCCCAACCTATCTACTACGGCACCCACGTAGTGATGAGCGGTGCCAATATGCTGGTCGACTACATCTATGGCGGATGCCAGAAGAGCAATGTCTTATACAGCACCTGGACGGAGATAACCGACGGCAACGTGGGTACCGTCTATGGCGGCTGCAACATCAGCGGTGACGTGGGAAGCCACTATAATGTCGGCTACTCCAGCGGTATGCCTGGCGACCAGTACCAGTATGTAAAGGGTGCCACCTATGTCAAAGCCAGCAGCGGCACCATCCACGGCAACCTCTTCGCAGGCAGCAACGGCTTCTACCACTGCAACGACGGTAAAGCATACATCTCCGGTATCGACTATGACGACTCCGAACACTACTATATCGGCCTTGACATTCCTACCCACAACGAGACCAACGTCGATGTAAGCGGCACAGTCACCGTCAAGGGCAACGTCTATGCCGGCGGCAACCTGGCCCCTGTAGGTTTTATCGATGAAGGTCCTGGCTTTGTTTGGCGTACCTTCGTTGGAATGGCCACGGTACGTATGAGTGGCGGCACCGTCGAAGGCAGCGTCTATGGCGGCGGCAATATGGCCTCCATCTATGGCAGCAACGAAGTGCTCGTGTCGGGCGGCACCATCAATGGCGCCCTCTATGGCGGCAACGACCGCTCCGGTCAGGTGGCACAGATCACCAACCGTGTCCTTCCGGCAGGCAATGATATGGCTTCCGACGGTGAGACGTCACTGAATGCTCTCAATGTCCATACCTACGTCGAAATCACCGGCCGTCCTGATATCAATACCGTCTATGGCGGCGGCAACGGTGCTTACGACTACGTGAACGGCGACGCAGTGGTCCCTGTTTACTGCGACATCACCGACCAGCCTATCCAAACCAACACTTTCGTCGACATCAACCTCGACGGATTCCCCACAAATCCCAGCAGTGAAGACGGCGGCCATATCAACAACGTCTATGGCGGCGGTAACGGTGTCACCGTCACTGGCGGCATCACCGTGCTGATGAACGTTAAAGGCAATGGCGTTGGTGTAGCCCCTGTGGCTTACGACCACGTCGACACCATCTACGGCGGCAACAATATGGGTGACCTGGCCATCGTGCCCGACATCATCCTGCTCAGCGGCCAGGCCAAGAACGTCTATGGCGGCTGCAACGCAGGCGCTATGACCGGTGGCGAATCGGTCACCTCCACCTGCGGCGAGACCTACAATTCCGTAGGCAGCTTGGTGCACCTGCGTGCCACATATACAGGTGCCGGCTCAGACGTGAGCCAAACCTGCGCAGGTACCGTTTCGGGTGCCGTCTATGGCGGCTGCAAGATGAACGGTGTGACCAACAACAGCCTCGTCCTCGTTGAGGGCGGCACGCATACAGCAAGCGTTTATGGCGGCAGCGATATCAGCGGCACCATCAGCAACACTTCGCAGGTGGTACTCTGCGGCGGCACCGTCGGCAGCGCTTTCGGCGGCGGCAACGGCGACTATTACTATGATGGCAACAATGTCTATGACAAGGACAATCATTCGAAACTGATAGCATCCAGCGATGCAACAGTATCGGCTCCTTCCTGCACCGACTCGCGTGTCGATATCGTTGGCGGCAACGCTTCCAACGTCTATGGTAGCGGCAATGCTGCCGGCAGCGGCACCGCAACCATCAATATGACCGCCGGCAGCGTCAGCACCGGCATCTATGGCGGCTGCAACAGCCAGGGTACGGTGACCGGCGATGTCACTGTTGATATCCTTGGCGGCACCGTGGGTACCTCTGTCACTCCTGCCAGCGGCATCTTCGGCGGCGGCTATGGAGCCAGCACCTTTACCAACGGCAATGTGACCGTCAATATCGGAGCATCGAATACCAATGACGGCGCCACCATCTACAGCGACATCTACGGTGGTTCGGCTCTTGGCACCGTGAACGACGCCTATGCCGACTTGACCACCGTCAACATCCTCAGCGGCACGGTGACCGGCATAATCTATGGCGGCGGTCTTGGAGATGCTGACCTTGAGGGCGGCTATGTCACTCGCATCAACACTGAAGCTGTTGTCAAAGGCACCGTCCACGTCAATATCGGTGCCGACGGAATGACCGGCTCCGGCCCCACCATCCACGGCAAGGTGTTCGGATGCAACAATCTGGCCGGTACGCCCCAAGGCAACGTCTATGTGGATGTCTACAAAACAGCCCACACCGATTCGCCCGACAATAGATACCCCAACCCCGTACCCACCACAGTTGACGACGCCAGCTTCACCCAGGAAGCCTACGCTATCGACGAAGTCTACGGCGGCGGCAACTTGGCCTTCTATGTGCCGGCCGAAGCCAACGCCTTCACCCACGTCCATATCCACAACTGCGACAACACCATTGAGTATGTCTACGGCGGCGGCAACGCAGCCCAGACCCCGAAGAACGATGTCGTCATCGACGGCGGCCGTATGTACTACGTCTTCGCTGGCGGTAACGGTGCCGGCACGGGCAACCCGGGTGCCAATGTTCTGGGCGATGCCACGCTGACTGTCAATGGCGGCATCATCGACGCCTGCTTCGGCGGCAGCAACACCAAGGGTACTATCTCTGGCACTTCTACCATCAACCTGACAGAAGGCAACTCCTGCGCCCGTCTGATCAAAGAGGTCTTCGGCGGCGGCAACCAGGCTGCTACCGGAAGCATCGTGATGAATATCCCTTGCGGCGCCAAGGGCCTTCACGACGTCTACGGCGCCTCGAACGACGCCAACGTCAATGGCGACGTGACCCTCAACGTCTGGGGCGGCGTGATGAACAACGTCTATGGCGGTTTGAAAGGTGTTGCCGGTGAACCCAAGGTTATCTCAGGTAACGTCACCGTCAACATCTACGGCGGCGAAATGAACAGTGTCTTCGGCGGATGCAACGTCAATGGCACCATTCAAGGCACCATCACCGTCAACGTCAACGTCGACACGAATCTGTGCTCCACTGAGCAGCGTATTGTCAACGTCTATGGCGGCGGCAACCAGGCAGCCTATACGGCACCGGCAGGTTCGAAAGACTATCCTCAAGTGAACATCATCCACGGTACCATCGAAAACGACGTCTATGGCGGCGGTCTCGGTGCGACGGCTGTCGTCACCGGCAACCCTGTGGTGACTGTAGGTAAGCCGACCACCGTCATCCCTGCTGCTGGCCAAACCACCACCACACCCGACCCATCACCCAAGACCTTCTGGTCGACCGTGGTCAACAACGTCTATGGCGGCGGTAATGCTGCTCAGGTGACCGGTAACACCAATGTGATCATCATCAACAAGTCCGTTATCGGCAATAACGTCTATGGCGGCGGCAACGCTGCCGTGGTCACCGGCAAAACCAACGTCAAAATTGGCGAATAACACGGGATCCATCCCCTTTGTGGATGCCCCAAAGGTCGTTAGGCGCCCAAAGCCTTCGACATTTAAATGCTGATAAATAAGAAACCCTGAACTTGCGCAGTTCAGGGTTTCTTTATTGGGGTGTGCGAAGGTGCCATCACGAAGGAATGCACGCTGCCGACGGGCCTCTTTCGAAGATGATGGCTGTTTCGGGGAAGAGCTGGCTCAGCTGCTGTAGGGGCTGGACGAGCTCGTCGTAGCGGTCCCAGCTGTGCATGGGGTAGAGATGGCGGGCGGCGACCTGTTGCATCCACTGGCAGACGCCTCGCAGCATCTCGCTGCCCAGACGGGGGTCGATGGGGAACATGAGGTGGTCGACCGTGGGGGTCAGTTTCCTGACGGCGCGCACCGTGGAGAGGAAGAGCCCTTCCATCTCGTGGAGGCTGCAGTGGATGTGTTCGCCTGGCTCCTCGGGGAAGTACCAGTTGTTGTTGTCGCCGGCGTGGTAGAGGCTGGTGCCGTCGGCCAGAAAGGTCAGCGAGGAGATGCCCACATCGGTGGAGTGCAGGGCATGGAGCGTCAGCAGTTCGTCGCTGTAGCTTTCGTCGGGGCGCAGAATGGCGGTGGGGCGTTCCTTGGGCACACGGCGGCGCTTCACGGTGTCGTAGGAGAGCAGCAGCCGGGCGTCGGCGATGTCGAGGATGGCGGGGTTGTAATGGTCTTCGTGGAAGTGCGACACGACGAAATAGAGCACGCGGTCGCCCCGCTGGTCGAGCAGCCGCTGCAGCCGTTGGTCGGGGCTGTCTTTCCAGTAGTCGTAAACCAGCAGCAGCTGGTCGGTTTCGACGGCATAGCAGCTATGGTAGATGTAGTGGATGGTCATCAGGGGAAGGTCTATTGGGCTTTTTTGCGGGATTTGGCTTTCTTGGGTGCGGCCGATTTGCCGGCTCCTTTGGCCTTCTTGCCTTTGCTGGGGGCCTCTTTGGTGGTTTTGGCTTTGCTCCCGTTTCGGGTGCCTGTTTTCGTTTTTGTCGCGTTTTTGGATTTCGTCCTCGAACCGCTCTTCGGTTGCGTTGGGGCCATCACCGCGTCTTCCTCCTCCACCAGGTCGAAGTCGATTTGTTTTTTGAGCATGTTCACGGCGCGGACACGGATGCGGACGGGGTCGCCCAGCTTGTAGCTGTTGCCGTAGCGGCGGCCGATGACTTGGTAGTTGTCCTCGTCGAGCATGTAGTAGTCGCCCTTGAGCGATCCGATGGGTATCATGCCTTCGCATTTGTTGCCTTCAATCTCGGCATAGAGTCCCCATTTGCTGACGCCCGAGATATTGGCGTTGAAGACCTGTCCCAGCTTGTCGCTGAGGTATTCGGCCTGCTTGTATTTGACGCTGCTGCGCTCGGCGTCGGCGGCTTTCTTCTCCATCAGCGAGCAGTGCTTGCAGTATTCCTCGTACTCGTCGGCATTGGCGCTGGCGCCTCCCTCCAGGTAGCGCTCCAGCAGGCGGTGGACCATCAGGTCGGGGTAGCGGCGGATGGGCGAGGTGAAGTGGGTGTAGAAGGGGAAGGCGAGTCCGTAGTGGCCGATGTTTTCGGTGGAGTAGTAGGCCTTCGACATGGTGCGGATGGCGATATTGTCGATCATGTACTCTTCGCCGCGTCCGGCAATCTGTTGGAAGAGGTGGTTGTAGCTGTCGGCCAAGGCCTTGCGGCTGCCGATGCGCATCTTGAATCCCAGCTTGGCGACGAATTCCACGAAGGTGTTGAGCTTCTCGGGGTTGGGTTCGTCGTGGACGCGGTAGACGAAGGTCTTCGGGGCGCTCTTGGTGGCTTTGCCGTTGTCGGCGCCGCGCTTGCCCTTGCCGCCCTTGTCGTTGGAGGAGGGCTTGCCGATGCTCTCGGCCACATTCCGGTTGGCCAGCAGCATGAATTCCTCGATGAGCCAGTTGGCCTCTTTCTGTTCCTTGATGTAGACGCCGATGGGTTTGGCGTTTTCGTCGAGCTGGAATTTCACCTCCTGGCTTTCGAAGTTGATGGCGCCTTCCTTGTAGCGTGCCTCGCGCAGTATGGTGGCCAGCCGGTGGAGTGCCAGCACCGCTTCGTCGGCGGGGATGCACACCGTGCCGTCGGGGGCGGCCACACCGGTGGTTTGGGTGTCGATGACCTGCTGGGCTTCCTCGTAGCAGTAGCGGCGGTCGCTGTTGATGAGGGTCTTGCCGAACCAGCGATGGAGCACTTCGGCACGGTCGTTCATCTCGAAGACGGCGCTGAAGCAGAGCTTGTCCTCGTGGGGGCGCAGCGAACAGACACCGTTGCAGAGCTTCTCGGGCAGCATGGGGATGGTGCGGTCGACCAGATAGACGCTGGTGCCGCGCTGGTAGGCTTCGCGGTCGATGGCGCTGCCGGGTTTGACATAGTGCGACACGTCGGCGATATGGACGCCCACCTCGGCGTTGCCGTTGCTGAGCAGCCGGTAGGAGATGGCGTCGTCAAAGTCCTTGGCGTCGGCGGGGTCGATGGTGAAGGTGAGCACCTTGCGGTAGTCGCGGCGTCCTTCGAGGTCTTTCTTGCTGGGGGCTTCGATGTGGGCGGCCTCTTGCTCGGCTTCGGCGGGGAAATCGAGCGGGAAGTCGTATTCGGCCAGGATGCTCTGCATCTCCACGTTGTTGTCGCCGGGTTTGCCGAGGCGTTTCACCACGCGTCCCACGGGGTTGTTCATCTGCTCGGGCCAGTCGGTCATCTCGACCACGGCTTTCTCGCCGTCTTGGGCGCCGGCCAGGTCGCTGAGGGGGATGAAGATGTCGACGACCATGTTGCGGTTGTCGCAGATGAGGAAGGCGAATTTCTCCATCTTCTGGATGCGTCCCACAAAGCGGGTCTTGGCGCGTTGCAGCACTTCGACGACCTGCCCCTCGGGCTTGTGCATCTTGCGCTGGGGGAACATGAGCACCTTCACCAGGTCGCCGTGTAGGGCGTGGCGGGTGTAGTTGGGGGCGATCATCACATCTTCACGGCCTTCCTCCTGGGGGATGACGTAGGCCTTGCCGGTCTGTTTCATGTCGATGGTGCCCACCAGGTAGTTCTTGGGCAGGAGGTCGTCGTTGATGTGTTTGGGGTTGATCTTGTATTTGCCGCGGCCTTCTTCCACCAGGATCTTGTCTTCGGCCATCTCCAGGATGGTGGCTTGCACCAGTTGGCGCTGGGCTTTGTCGTAGGCGCCTACCTTGGAGGCTATCTGTTTGTAGTTGAATGCGGTGAATGGGGCATTGGCAAAGATTTTCAGTATTTGGGTTGCAAATTTTTCGTTCATAAGGTTCGTTGTTGATGGGTGTGATTTGTAGGTTGTTCTTTATTAGTTGTTGGCGGGTTGGAGGAGGTGCCTGAGGGTGGCCAGGTGGTGGGTGTAGGTGTTGTTGTCGTCGAGGATGCCGTTGCTGTCGAGACGGTCTTCGCGGACCCGGCCGGAGGCGTGGATGATGGAGGTGCCGTGGGGTGCCGAGACGATGCCCACGTGGATGATGCGTCCTTGGGGGTTGCTGAAGAAGGCCAGGTCGCCGGGTTGCGACTGCTCCAGCGTGGTGGGTGTGCCTGCCGAGGCTTGCTGCCAGGCGTCGCGGGGCAGGGCGATGCCGCAGATTTTGAAGACCACCTGGGCCAGTCCCGAGCAGTCGATGCCCATCTTGGAGCGGCCGCCCCACAGGTAGGGGGCGCCGAGGAAGGTGCGTGCCGTTGCGACGATGTCGTGGGTGGGGGCTTGCGGGGTGGCGCCGACGAGCCACGCTTGCCGGCAGCTGGCGCCGGCGGGGGCGGTCACCTGCATGCCGTTGCAGACGACGGCGCTTTCGGTGGGCACCACGCAGTCGGTGGCGACGGGTGCGTCGGACAGCAGCAGCTGCTTGTCCTGCACCCAGCCTTCGTAGTTGTCGGCGAGGGTGCGCACCAGCAGCCATCCTGGCGTGGCGCTGCAGAGGGCCACCGTGTCGCCGAACAGCAGCTGGTTGACCATCTCGGCAGTGTGGGAGGCTTGGCGGCGCATGGGCACTGCCGACAAGAAGCAAAATCCAAAGGTGTCTTTATCCATCGGTTGTTGTTTAGTGCATCGGTTGTGTGTTGTCTGGCGGGCTTGGTTGTCCGTCGCGGCAGGGTCAGATGCGGCCCAGTTCGATTGAGCGGGCCACGCGTTCCAGCAGGTTGTCGTCCTTGTTGCGCGTGGGGTCGAAGCGTTCCTTCATGTTGAATCCGAACATGCGTGCGAAGGTGTTGTAGAACGAGGCGCGGAAGGAGCCTCGCAGGTCGGCCACCAGGGTGTAGGAGTTGTTGCCCGTCTCGCGGTCCACCAGTTTGAGCAGCACTTTGCCCTGCGAGATGGTCAGCTTCTCCAAGTCGTCCTTGAATTCTTCGAGCACTTCGGCCTCCACCTGCTTGACGTATTCCTTGCGGCGGCGGGGGTCCATACCGGCCATTTCCTTCTCCAGGTCCTGCAGCCGGCGACGGGCTTCCTTGGCGTAGGGGAGGGTCTTGCGGACGTTGCGTATCAGCTTCTGGTGCTTGCGTGCCTCCTTGGGCGTCAGCAGGTTCCATTTGGCGGTGACCTTCACCGGCTTGAGCCGTACCATGGGGATGGTGTCGCCGTCGAGCACCGTCGCCAAGCTCATGATGGTGTTCACCTGGTCGCGAAGGCCGCCGGCAAACACTTGTCCCTGTGCCGGACGCACCACCGCCAGCAGGGCCACCAAGAGCGGCACGAGGAGACGTTTCGTCGGACGGTATGTTTTAAAATTGCTATCCATCAAGGATTTATTTGCTGCTATAACTCAAAAAAAGATTTTTTCGTATATTTGCAAACTCAAACAAATGTTAATTACGACATAAAAAAATGAATTAAAGGTTATTGAAGATATGCCGAAAGCCATACAAGATAACAATAATCTCTATAATCTCCTCAGTCCGCTGGTACAGTTCGGCACCCGCTGCCACTACCAGACCTTCGTGGTACGAGGTCGGGAAAACTTGCCCACCGATGGGGCCTACATCATCGCCCCGTGCCATCAGCAGGCGCTGATGGAGCCTCTGGCGGTGCTCAATTTCGCGCCCAAACCGCCGGTCTTCCTGGCGCGGGCCGACATCTTCGCCCAACCGACGGTGCGTGCCATCCTCACCTTCCTGAAAATCCTGCCGGTGTACCGCATCCGCGACGGCCGCGACAACTTGTCGAAAAACGACGCAATCTTTGAGAAATCGAGAAATGTGCTGCTCGACGGCTACCCGCTGTGCCTGATGGCCGAGGGCCGCCACAACGACCGCCACCAGCTGCTGCCTCTCGTCAAGGGCATGTTCCGCATTGCCGGCGAAACGCAGCGCAAGCTGGGCGACTACCCCCTCTATATCGTGCCGACGGGCATCGACTTCGACAACTACGAACGCCCCTATGCCAATCTGGTGGTCAACATCGGCAAACCCATCGCGGTGCAGCCTTTCATGGCGACCTTCGAAAGCAACGAGCCGGTGGCGCTGAACCAGATGCGCGATGCGCTGACACAGGCGCTGCTGCCTCAGATGCACGACATTCGCAGCAAAGAACACTACGATGAGATATACACCCTCTGCCGGGCCCTCAACAAACGGCAGCGCAAAGCGTCCGGTTGGCGCAACAGCGCCTGGAACCGCTTCCGCGTGCGGCAGATGCTCTCCAACAAGTACGACGCCATGGAGCGTGAGGGCGATGGCCGCTTTGAGACGCTGATGGCACGCAGCCGCGACTACGCCGAGCGTTGCCGCAAGCTGCATTTCTCGGTGAGGACCGTGCCGGAACGCTGGAGCCTGCTGGCTACCCTCGCCGCCCTGCTGGGCGTGGCTGGTGTGGTGGCTGCCATGGTGGCCGTGCCGGCGGTGCGATGGGTCGTCCTCTTCCTGCTGCTTTGCTTCCCCATGCCGTTCCTGCCGACCCACCTCGTCACCCAAAAAATCATCAAGGACCCGCAGTTCCGCAGTTCCATCAACTTCGGCATCCGCTTCTTCCTCACCATCATCTACACCATCGTCATCGCCATCGTCGTCGCTTGCAACGACGGCTTGTGGATGAGCCGGTTGGCCGATATCGGACCCTGGTGGGGGCTGGTGGTCGTGGGATTGGTGCATCTGGAGGCTATGGCTGCCGCCAGCGTGGTCAACGGCCTCAAGGCGGTGTTGCGCAACAGCCGCTACTGGCTGCTGTGTCTCTTCAGACCCAAGGCCATGCGCGAACTGGAGGCTTGCCTCGACGCCATGGCAGCCGAAAAATAAGATATGATGAATTCTAAAATCCTGGAAAACAATTATTCAAATAATCCAACAAACAACCGATATGCGTAAAAAACTGTTTATTGCTTTCGTCTGCACCCTTGGCCTGTTGGGCCTCACATCGTGCGAAGAGGAACATTTATATCCGAACGAACTCCAAGGCCACTGGGTCTTGATGGATTCGTCGACCAAGGATGATGGGGCTGCGAAAAGCCTGCTGGCGCTGACATTCGAACACGACATGCTCTTTGTCGACGGCGCTTCGTCGGGTCAACGTCCGTTCAGCTACAGCTACGATTGGGAATGGTATGTGAACGAGGATTCGGAACTGGTCATCTACTACGAGGATTACGACTCGGACGGTGACCTGTCGCGGTCGACCTACTATCTCGACTGGTGGTACGACGAGCGTAACGACGAGCTAACGCTGGAATGGGATCCGCTGTTGGGCTCGGACAAGCATTACGTCTTCATGAGGCGCTGATGTCGCCTCGGCGTTAGAAACTGCAGGTCACTCCACCGCAGAGCAGAATGGGCAGCTGGTCGATACGGTTGCCGGTGATGCGGTCGAAGTAGAAGATATTGTTGCGGTCGTAGACGTTGGTGACGCTGAGCGACAGCTCGAGCAGTCCGCGTTTGCCGAACGAGAATTTGCGTTTCACACCCAAATCCAAACGATGGTACATGGGCAGCCTGCCGGCGTAGAGTTCGCCGTAGGTGATGCCCATTTCGCCGTTTTCATGGATGTAGTCGCTGCTGATGCCGTCGGGGAACTGGAGGCTTTCGTAGATGCCGCTGGTCAGCGTCAGCGGGAATCCGCTACCCATCGACCAGCGACCGCTGAGCTCCCATTGGCGTTCGTCGCCGATGGCATAGGTGGCCAGCAGGTTCACCGTGTGGCGGCGGTCGTAGTGGGGATGGTAGGTCTGCAATTCGTCGGTGCGTGACACGAAGCCCAGCGAATAGGTGGCCCAGAGATAGAGCCGTTCGATGTCGTAGCAGGCACTGAAGTCGACGCCGGCGGCACGGCCTTTCTCGATGATGAAATCGGTCATCAGGTACTGCGGCTGTTCGTAGGTGCCGCCCGGTGCGTAGGCCGGGTCGGAACGGTCGAAGAACTGGTTGTGGTTCATGCCCAGCAGGTGGCTGAAATTCTTGTAATAGAACTCCATATTCAACGTCAGGTGCTCGATGGCATCGTATTCCACGCCGAACACGATGTGTTGCGCCCGCTGCACACAGCTCTCCACCGGCTCGTTCTGGTAGACGGAGGGCATGTTGAGTTGTCCCGAACCGGTGAGGAAACCGTTGAAGAGGTTGACGATGTCGTGGTCGGAGCGGGCGTCGAGGATGATCTGGCTGTAGAGTCCTGTGGCCAGCTTGAAACGCAGTTTGTCGGTGGCGTTGAATTTGGCTGCCAGACGGGGTTCGAGGCTGGGTTCGGAGAGCGAGGCGTAGTAGAGGAAACGGATGCCGGGGTCGATCAGCCATTTGCCCGAATTGATGTGGTAGGTGGCGTAGGCCGACAGCTGCGAGGTGTTCTCGTCCTGCGCCTGACGGACGCCGTAGGCGTTGGTGTATCGGTACTCGGTGGTGTAGCCCTCAATGCCGAAACCGTAGCGCAGCTTGTTGTTGCCCATGGTGTTGGTGATGCCCAACGAGACGTTGAATCCGCCGATGCTGCTGTATTTGGGACTTCCGCTGGCGTCGTCGAGATTCACTTTGTATTTGGAGTAGGCCACGGTGCCGTCGATGAGCGACGACGAGCCTGTCATGAGGGCGAAGTTGGTTCCGGCACCGAAATTGGTCCAGTGGAAGTCGGCCAGCGCCATATAGTTGTTCACACGGTCGTCGAAGCGGAAGGCGAAGAAGTTGACCTTGCTGCCGCGACCGGAATTGATGGAGATTTTGCCGTAGGTGTCCAGGAAGTCGAACGGCAGGCCGCCGTCGATGTAGGAGTAGAGGGCCTGGGAGCTCTTGGAAAGGAACGAGTTCTTGGCGGTGACGAGATAGGTGACCGTGGCGGGGCTGCTGTTGCTTTCGCGTTTCAGGGGTCCTTCCAGTATGAGGCTGGCGCCGAAGGTGTTCAGTCCCACCTTGCCGGTGTGGCGTTTCTTGTTGCCGTCGCGGGTGGTGATGTCCATCACCGACGAGAGGCGTCCGCCGTATTCGGCGCCGAAGCCGCCGGTGTAGACGTCGGCGTTGAGGATGACGTCGGTTTCGAAGATGGAGTAGAGTCCGATGGAGTGGAAGGGGTTGTAGACCACCATGCCGTCGAGCAGGGTGAGGTTCTGGATCATGGAGCCGCCGCGGATGTAGAGCTGGCCGCCCTGGTCGCCCGTGGAGTTGACGCCCGGCAGCACCTGCAGGTACTGCGCCAGGTCGGCCTGTCCGCCGATGGAGGGCATCTGCTGGATTTGGGAGGCGGTGACTTTCTCCACCGACACCTGGGTCATCACTTTGCGCTCCTCGGATTTGTTGCTGCTGACCACCACCTCCTTCAGGCGGGTCACGGCGCTCCTCAGCTGTATGTTGCGCACTATCGTCTGGTGTTTCAGCGTGAGGGTCTCGTTGTATTCCTCGTAGCCGGCGTAGCGCGTCTTGAGGGTGTATTCGCCGTCGGGGATCTTCGTGATGATGAAGTAGCCGTTGATGTCGGTCGTCGTCCAATGCTTGGTGCCGTCCAGATAGACATGGGCGAAGGGTACGGCCTCGCCTTTGTCGGCATCTTCCAGCACGCCCTTGATGGTGTTTTGTGCCATGGCGGCGGTGGAGACAAGGAGCAGCGCCAGCAGCGCCAGGAGGTATCGGAAACGGTTGATTGCGGAGGTCGGTAGGTTCATTCTGGAAAAAAAAGGGTGGGGGATTCGATTAATGGATGATTTTGAATACGGCTTCTTTGAGCAGTTCGCCGTCGCTGATGGTGCCGCTGTTGCGGATGCCCTTGGAACGCAGGTCGGCGTCGTAGAGGTAGCCGATGCACGACGCCAGTTTGCCCAGCGAATAGTTGCGTGCAGCTGTCTCGTATTCCATCAGGAAATGGGGGTTCACCTTCATGACGGATGCTGCCTTGCTCTTGTCGGGCTCCTGGTGGTAGAGCATCACCTTGATGAAGTAGTTGTAGAGCGTGGGCAGCACCAGTTGGATGGGATTGTCTTTGGGGTTGGCGGCGAAGTGGTTGACGATGCGGTTGCACTTCACCACGTCGCGGCGGCCGATGGCGCTCTGCAGCTCGAAGACATTGTAGTCCTTGCTGATGCCGATATTCTGTTCGATGACGTCTTCGTTGATCACTTCCCCTTTGGGGAGGGAGATGAAGACTTTGGAGAGCTCGTTGTAGATTTTGCCGAGGTCGTTGCCCAGCGATTCGGCGATGAGCACGGCCCCTTTCTGGGTGATGGAGTAGCCTTGCTTGGCCACCACGCCGGCAATCCAGTCGGGCACCTGGTTGTCGTAGAGTTTGGCTCGCTCGTAGACCACCCCCTTGCTGCTGATGCTCTTATAGGCTTTGGAGCGTTTGTCCATCTTCTTGTGGCGATAGCAGAAGACGAGGATGGTGGTGGTCTGCGGGTGCTCCAGATAGGCGCACAGCAGCTCCCATTCCTTCAGGGGGATGTCCTGGGCTTCCTTGACCAAAACCAACTGCACGGGCGACATCATGGGGTAGCGTTGCGCCATGCTCACCACCTGCGTCATGGTCACATCGCGGCCGTAGACCACCGTCTGGTCGAAATCGCGCATCTCCTCCGCCACAATATTTTTCTCCATGAAGTTGGAGACGAGGTCAATGTAGTAGTTTTCCTCGCCCGTCAGGAGGTAAACAGGGGCAAATTTGTGTGCTTTTAAATCGTCAATAAGCTGTTTTTCAGTGATCGCCATAGATTTTCGCCAAAAAATAACGTACAAAAATACAAAAGATGGAAGAAATGGCAAAATCTTTTTTCGGCGCCGGGAGGGGTCAGGCCTGTCCGATGCGGGTCCAGTCGATGGGCGCAAGCCCCTGCTGCTGCAGGTAGCTGTTGGCTTGCGAGAAGTGGCGGCAGCCGAAGAAGCCGCGGTAGGCCGACAGGGGCGAGGGGTGTGGGGCGGTGAGGATGAGGTGCTTGCCGGCGTCGATGAAGGCTTTCTTGGCGATGGCATAGCTGCCCCAGAGCAGGAAGACGAGTCCGTGGCGACGGGCGGAGAGTTCGCGGATGGCGGCATCGGTGAACTGCTCCCAGCCGTGACGCTGGTGGGAGCCTGCCTGGTGGGCGCGGACGGTGAGGGTGGCGTTGAGCAACAACACCCCTTGGTCGGCCCATCCGGTGAGGTTGCCCGAGGTGAGGGGGATGGCGGTGCCGAGGTCGCTGTTGATTTCCTTGATGATGTTGACCAGCGACGGCGGCACGGCGATGCCGTCGGGGACGGAGAAGCAGAGGCCCATGGCCTGTCCGGGTTCGTGGTAGGGGTCCTGCCCGAGGATGACGACCTTCACCTTGTCGAACGGCGTGTGGTCGAAGGCGTTGAATATCTTGCTGCCCGGCGGATAGCAGGTGTATTGCTGCCGTTCGGCGACGAGGAACTGCTTGAGCTCGGCGAAGTAGGGCGCCTCAAACTGCGGTTGCAGCA
This sequence comes from uncultured Bacteroidota bacterium, assembly GCA_902793295.1. Lineage (GTDB taxonomy): Bacteria > Bacteroidota > Bacteroidia > Bacteroidales > P3 > Colimorpha. The sequence continues at coordinate 76,300 of CADBDA010000003.1, read as the reverse complement.
CGGCGTACCAACTGGGGTGTATTTTTACTGCCATGATTTTTTCTATTTTTAACGGCGAATGGCTCGAATTACTCGAAGTGATTTTTTTTTAACGGCGAATGGCTCGAATTACTCGAAGCTACGCAGGTGATGTGGTCTCATTTATTGCTAATTACTCTAAGCTTGTCTTGCTGCACGGCTTACCAATTGGGGTGTATTTTTACTGCCATGATTTTTTCTATTTTTAACGGCGAATGGCTCGAATTACTCGAAGCTACGCAGGTGATGTGGTCTCATTTATTGCTAATTACTCTAAGTTTGTCTTTTTAATTGCTAATTATTCTAAGTTTGTCTTGCTTATTGCTAATTATTCTATACTTGTCTTTCTCATTGCTAATTATTCTAAGTTTGTCTTTCTTATTGCTAATTACTCTAAGCTTGTCTTGCTTATTGCTAATTACCCTCGGATTGCTCAGCACTATTATATTGGTTCTTCCATTTGCGGCTGGCAGGTATGCGGTAATAGTCAAGTTTGGCTTTGCCAAAGTTGATAAGTATTCCAAGAGTCATATTACTGGCTTTAAGGTAAGAATAGATTTGGGCGTAATGGTCTTCGGTGAAATCACTGACGGCTTTTAATTCAAGAATGATATTGTTATAACAGATGAAGTCGGCACGGAAGGTCTTTGATAAGTTTTTTCCTTTGTAGTTGATTAATAATTCTTTTTCCCTTTCATAGGGTATGTTCCTCTTTTTGAATTCCTCTTCCAAAGCTTCTTGATAAACGATCTCAACAAATCCACATCCGAGCACCCTATGTACTTCCATCGCTGCTCCAATTATTTTAAATGATTCGTTTTTAAATAATAACACATTCTCTTCCATAATAGCGTATCTTATCGTAATATGCAAAAAAGATGACTGCGTAGCTTATCGTAAATCGTAACAATAATTATACTGCGTAGCTTCGAGAAATTCGCGTCATTCGCCGTTAAACAACAATCCGTAATCTTCCATAATAGCGTATCATAGCGTAAATCGTAATAATAATCATACTGCGTAGCTTCGAGAAATTCGCGTCATTCGCCGTTAAACAACAATCCGTAATCTTTCATAATTACCTAGCTTCGAGAAATTCGCGTCATTCGCCGTTCCCATAAACAACCGTGCCCATCACACCAGGAAGGGGTTGTATTTTTTCTCGTCGCCGATGGTGGAGTGTTCGCCGTGTCCGGGGAGGACGAGGTAGTCGTCGGGGAGGGTGAGGATCTTCTCTTTGATGTTGCTGATCAGCGTGGGGTAGTTGCCGCCGGGCAGGTCGGTGCGGCCGATGCTGCCCTGGAAGAGGGCGTCGCCGGTGATGACGGCGGTCTCGGCGGGGATGACAAAACAGAGGCTGCCTTCGCAGTGGCCGGGGACATGACGGCATTCGATGTCGATGTCGCCCACTTGGAAGTGGTCGCCCTCGTCGGCATGGACGGTGGGCAGGTCGGCAAGCGACGGCACGTCGAAGCCCATGATGCTGCCGTAGGCCTCGGTTTGGCGCAGCAGTTTGGCTCCGTCGCGGTGCATGGTGACGGGCAGGCCCAGGCGGTCGCAGCACTGGCGCAGTCCGCAGACATGGTCGACATGGGCGTGGGTGAGCAGCAGCAGGGTGGGGGTGAGCCCCTTGCTGTCAAGAAACTGGTAGAGCTGCGCATCCTCGTAGGAGGCCTCCATGGCGGGGTCGACCAGGGCGCATTGCTTGGCCACCTCGTCGTAGACGACGTAGCAATTGACTCCGAAGTGGTTGAAGGTGAACTGCTTGATCACGCTATCTCCTTTCGTTAGCGGGGTGGGAAAATGGTGGCGGTTGGCGTCGGGCCTGACGGGGTCAGGACTAGTCGTTGAGCCAGCCGTCGAACTGTTCGCGTTTCAGGGCGGGGATGTCGAGTTTCAGCTTCTTGCGGAGTCCGCCGAGGTCGTTGAAGAGCTTGTTGGGGTTGGCGGCTTTGAGCTGTTCGTACGACTTGATGCCGGCTTTCTGCAGCACGGGGACCCAGGCCTCGTCGACACCGTGGTCGGTGAGGTCGCAGGTCTCTTCCTCGCCCGATTTGGCATGCACCTCGGGTTTCATCTGGGGGAAGAGGAGGACATCCTGGATGCTCTGTGCGCCGGTCATCATCATGACCAGACGGTCGATGCCGATGCCCATGCCGGAGGTGGGAGGCATGCCGTATTCGAGTGCGCGGACAAAGTCCATGTCGATGAACATGGCCTCGTCGTCGCCTTTCTCGCTGAGGCGCAGCTGCTCCTGGAAGCGGCCGAGCTGGTCGATGGGGTCGTTGAGCTCGGAGTAGGCGTTGGCCAGCTCCTTGCCACAGACGAAGAGCTCGAAGCGCTCGGTGAGCTCGGGGTTGTCGCGGTGGCGCTTGCAGAGGGGCGACATCTCGATGGGGTAGTCGGTGACGAAGGTGGGCTGGATGAGCTTGCCTTCACATTTCTCGCCGAAGATGGCGTCGATCAGCTTGCCCTTGCCCATGGTGGTGTCGGTCTCCACGCCGAGTTGCTTGCAGGCGTCGCGCAGCTGGTCTTCGCTCATGCCGCTGACGTCGATGCCGGTCTCCTCTTTGATGAGTTCGCACATCGGGGCGCGACGGAAGGGGGGCTTGAAGTCGATGTCGTTGCCCCAGACGTTGACCTTGGTGTCGCCGTGGAGGGCTTTGGCGATGCGTTCGAGCATGTTCTCGGTGAAGGTCATCATCCAGTTATAGTCCTTGTAGGGGACATAGATTTCCATGGCGGTGAACTCGGGGTTGTGGGTGCGGTCCATGCCTTCGTTGCGGAAATTGCGGCTGAACTCGTAGACGCCCGGGAAGCCTCCCACGATGAGGCGCTTGAGGTAGAGCTCGTTGGCGATGCGGAGGTAGAGGTCGATGTCGAGGGCGTTGTGGTGGGTGACGAAGGGGCGTGCGGCGGCACCACCGGGGATGCTCTGCAGCACCGGGGTGTCGACTTCAAGGTAGCCCTGCTCGTTGAAGTAGTTGCGCATCACGTTGACGATCTTGGCGCGCTGCACGAAGGTGTCGCGCACCTGCGGGTTGACGATGAGGTCGACATAGCGCTGGCGGTAGCGGAGCTCGGGGTCGCTGAAGGCGTCGTAGACCACGCCGTCCTTCTCCTTGACGATGGGCAGGGGGCGGAGGCTCTTGCTGAGCACGGTGAGGCTCTTCACATGGATGGAGGTCTCGCCCATCTGGGTGACAAAGACATAACCCGTCACGCCGATGATGTCGCCGATGTCGAGCAGACGTTTGAAGACGGTGTTGTAGAGCGTCTTGTCCTCGCCGGGGCATATCTCGTCGCGTTTGACGTAGAGCTGGATGCGGCCATAGCTGTCCTGCAGTTCGACGAAGGAGGCGGCGCCCATGATGCGGCGGCTCATGATGCGGCCGGCAATGCTGATGTCCTGGAATTTGGTGTTGTCTTTCGGAAACTGCTCCAGGATTTGGTCCGATTGGGCGTTGACCTCGTAGAGGGCTGCGGGATAGGGGTTGATGCCGAGCTTTTTCAGCTCATTCAGTGAATTTCTGCGGATTTGTTCTTGTTCACTCAGTTCTGCCATGATATGATATGTAATTAATTTTCAGTAATAAAAATACACGCTGACCCCTTGTGCGCGGGTGCGTGTGGAGATGCAAAGTTAAACAAATTTTTTGATTGTCGACTGGAAAGCCGCGTCGTCGTCGAAACGAATGGTGATGGGTATGTAGTAGAAGGGCAGCGCCGACAGCTGTGCGGCGACGGTGCTGACGCGCAGCCGCATGGCGTCTTTCTCGGTGGTGACGATGGCCTTGGAGGGCTCGTGTATGCTGTTGAAGGTGTTGACAATCTGCTGGGTGTCGGCGGCGCTGAAGTCGTGGTGGTCGGGGAAGGCGAGGTGGCGGACGGTGCATTGCTTCTCGAGGTGCCGCTTGAGGGGGTCGGGATGGGCGATGCCGGTGAGGAGCAGCACCTCCTTGACCGGCTGCCAGTCGGCGCCGCCGTAGAGCGGCAGGGGCTGGCCGTAGTCTATCTGCGAGAAGTGGAGCAGCTGGTGCGGCTGCAGTTTCAGCTTCGTGCGGTAGGCTTGGCGCTGCTGCTCGCTGACCAGGGGCGGGCACTTGGTGACAACGACGATGTCGGCGCGGCGACTGCCGCAGCGCCATTCGCGCAGGTTGCCGAACGGCAGGATGTGGTCGTCGAAATAGGGGTCGCCGTATTCGGTCAGCAGGATGCTTAGCGAGGGTTTCAGATGGCGGTGCTGGTAGACGTCGTCGAGCAGCACCAGACGGGGCGGCTGGGGCAGCTGCATCAGCCGGCGGATGCCTTCCATGCGGTCTTCGCAGACGGCGACGGTGAGGTCGGGGAATTTGGCTTTCATCATGGCGGGTTCGTCGCCGATGGTGGCGGCCGTCGACTGCGCGTCGGCCAACAGGAAGCCTTTGCTTTGGCGGCCGTAGCCGCGGCTGAGCAGCGCGATGTGGTGGCTGGACAGGAGCCGGATGAGGTACTCGGTGTGGGGCGTCTTGCCGGTGCCACCCATGCGCAGGTTGCCCACGCCGATGGTGGGCACGTCGGGCTTGACGGATTGCTTCCAGCCCCAGTCAAAGAGCAGGTTGCGCAACGCCACAACCACAGCATACCACATCGTCAGTGGCAACAGCAGCACGCATACTATGATTCGTAGAGTTTTCAATTTTTGACGTCGGGATATAACAGATATTTCTTGCGGATTTCCTTATAGTGCGACAGCTCGGGTTCCCAGCTTGCCCTGATGGCTTCCTCGCTCAGCCCGGCCTTCAACTGCTGGCGCAGCTGGTCGGTGCCGGCGAGTTTCTCGAAGCTGTTGGTGTTCTTGAAGAACGAGTCCTTGGGCGTGTGGTTGTACATCCAGAGGAGGTAGGTGAGGTCGAATTTGGCGGGCACCTTGACCTGGGAGAGGTCCAGTCCGCGGCAGGGGGCGCCCTTGAATGGCGGGTTCTCGCTGACGCCTTTGATGGCGCGAGGGGTGAAGCGGATGTGCTTGCCGGGTTCGTCGCCGCGCTCCGATTCGCCATAGGTGGTCAGGTACTGGGGGGCGCCGATGATTTCGAAGGGGGTGTCGGTGCCGCGGCCCACGCTGATATTGGTGCCTTCGAAGAGGCAGAGCGACGGGTAGAGGAGGATGGACTGGGGCGTCTGCAGATTGGGCGATGGGGCGACGGGCAGCACATAGCTGCTGTCGCGCCGGTAGTTCTGCATCGGCACAACGACGAGGTCGCACTGCAGACTGTCTCTCAGCCACCGCTCGCCGTTTATCATCCGGGCATATTCTCCGATGGTAAGGCCATAAACAATAGGCACCGGGTGCATTCCGATGAACGACTGGTACTTCTTGTCTAACACCGGTCCGTCGACGTAGTGGCAGTTGGGGTTGGGCCGGTCAAGGACGATGCAACGGATATTGTTCTCGGCACAGGCCTCCATAACATAGTGGAGCGTAGAGATATAGGTGTAGAAGCGGCAACCCACGTCCTGCAGGTCGAAGATGACGGCAGAGACGTCTTGCATCTGCTCGGGCGTCGGCTTCTTGTTCTTGCCGTAGAGCGACACTATCGGAAGGCCGCTCTTCTCATCGACACTGCTGTTCACCCTCGCCCCCGCCTCGGCGTTGCCGCGGAAGCCATGCTCAGGACAGAAAATCTTGACCACATTGACGCCACTGGCCATCAAGGAATCCACCAAGTGCGTACTACCCACCAGCGACGACTGGTTGGCAACCACGGCAATGCGGTGTTTCCCTGTCAATGCATACCATACAGCGTAGGGGCAGTCACGCTGCCACAGCACGTCGGCCCCAACCCGTAGGGGCGTACCCCCGTGTACGCCCTCAACACAGTGTACCCCCTCAGCGCCCTCAGTATTAACATTCTGCGCCTGGCAAGACACAAAGAACAGCAATAACAAAAACAGCACCGTTGGGGCGTACCCCCGTGTACGCCCTTCTTTTTGTTGTGAGGACGTATCACATTTATTTCCCCATCGAGCAGGGTTTTCTTCTATATATCGCATAACGTTATCAAATTCCCATTGGTCGCGGACTACGCGGTCATAATAACCACGTTGCCATAGCTTGTTGTGAAAAGATGCCCATCCATTTTCCTTCACCCCTCTGATGTAACCGTTGGTCGTGACACTCTTCATCCATCGCATCATATCTGCCAAATAATGTCCGCCACCGTTGTATATTAACAGATGCACGTGGTTTAGGCATTACTATGTACTTTATCACTTCGGTACCGGCAAACATTTGAGGCATTTGTCGTATCGCCTCATCTACCATAACCCCAGCCTCGTTTTTATGCATTTCTCCCCCAACAACATCCCCAAACAAATGTTTCTTCTCTTGAACGTCAATTGTAATAAAATAGTTGCTCTTCGAGGTATAATCGAATTGTCGCCATCTGATATTTTTCCTATTTGGGAGATTATTCGGCATATTGATTTTGGTGGGGGGCGTACACGGGGGTACGCCCGTATGGGATGGGAGGGATGGGATTTTGGCTGGGGCGTACACGGGGGTACGCCTGGACGGATCAGGTTCCTGTGTGGCCGAAGCCGCCGGTGCCGCGTTCGGTGTCGGTGAGCTCCTGCACCGGGATGATTTCGGCCTGCTCGTGGCGGGCGATGACCATCTGGGCGATGCGCTCGCCGTCGTTGATGACGAAGGGCTCGTTGCTGAGGTTGATGAGGATGACACAGATCTCGCCGCGGTAGTCGGCGTCGATGGTGCCGGGGCTGTTGAGGACGGTGATGCCTTTTTTGAGGGCCAGTCCGCTGCGGGGACGCACCTGCGCCTCGAAGCCGGCGGGCAGCTCCATGAAGAGACCCGTCTTGACGAGTCCGCGTTCCATGGGGTTCAACGTGATCGGCCCTTCGGGCAAGTAGGCTCTTAAATCCATACCCGCCGACTGCTGTGTCTCATACTTCGGCAGCGGGTGGTGACTCTTGTTGACTATCTTGATTTGCATAATTATATCTTTAGTGACAACCGTTGTTTTCAAACTGCAAAAATACACATTTTCTGCGATTTGATGAAATTATTTTTCTGAAATGTAATAACCATGGATGACCTGTTCGCTTAGGGTTCCACTTCATCTCGAAGCGGTGCAACTGCCCTCTCGCTCCACAACGTCGGTCTTCTGCTGTGGGGCTTGTGCGCCTTGTGTGGCGGTTGGCATAAGGTGACACGCTCGATGATGTGAAGGCCTGTTGGAGCAATAAACAAAGCAAGGACACCGTCGGATGTCCTTGCTTTATTTTTATTGTATGCCAGCACCTCATGGGGCAGCGGATGACGGCTGCGGTTGATGATAGGCACGCTCATGGGATGGGGGTGCTGGGTGCGATGGGCCGTTGCTGTTATTGCACGGCGCGTTTGCGGAGCACCTCGTCGATCATGCCGTAGTTCTTGGCCTCTTCGGCGGTGAACCAGTGGTCGCGGTCGCTGTCTTTCTCGACCTGTTCGAAGGGCTGGCCGCTGTGGTCGGCGATGATTTCGTAGAGCTCTTTCTTCAGCTTCTGGATCTCGCGGACGGTGATTTCCATGTCGGAAGCCTGACCTTCGGCGCCACCCATGGGCTGGTGGATCATGACGCGGCTGTGGGGCAGGGCGGAGCGCATGCCTTTCTCGCCGGCGCAGAGGAGCACGCTGGCCATCGAGGCGGCCAAGCCGGTGCAGATGGTGGCGATTTTGGGGCTGATGAGCTGCATGGTGTCGTAGATGCCGAGGCCGGCGTAGACGGAGCCTCCCGGCGAGTTGAGGTAGATGGAGATGTCTTTCTGGCTGTCGACGGACTCCAGGAAGAGGAGCTGGGCCTGGATGACATTGGCCGTGTAGTCGTCGATGGCGGTGCCGAGGAAGATGATGCGGTCCATCATCAGACGGCTGAAGACGTCCATCTGGGTCATGTTGAGCTGGCGCTCTTCAATGATGTAGGGGGTCAGCGAGTCGGCAACCAGCGGGTTGGCCATGGCGTTGCGGTTGATGGCCGCGGTGTATTTGTTGTAGGTGGTGCTGCTGATGCCACAGTGACGGGTGGCAAATTTTTCGAATTCGGTCATTATGTTGGTGTTTTTTTGGTTTTCGGAGGTTTGTCCCAGCTTGTCCAGTCGGGCTGGTCTTGCGGGATTCACTTGTTTTTGGGTCGGGCGGTCTTTTTTTCGGCGTTGTCCAGTTTGTCCAGCAGGTCGGGACGGCGTTGGCGGGTGCGTTCCATGGCCTGGTCGTAGCGCCATTGCTCAATCTTGGCGTGGTCGCCGCAGAGGAGGATGTCGGGTACGCGCCAGCCGCGGAAGTCGGCGGGGCGTGTGTATTCCGGTGGGGCCAGCAGACCGTCCTGGAAGGAGTCGGCAAGGGCCGACTGCTCGTCGCCGATCACGCCGGGCAGCAGACGGATGACGGCGTCGCAGATGACCGCCGCCGCCAGTTCGCCACCGGTGAGGACGTAGTCGCCGATGGAGATTTCGCGGGTGATGAAGTGTTCGCGGAGCCGTTCGTCGACGCCTTTGTAGTGTCCGCAGAGAATGATGAGGTTCTGCTTGAGCGACAGCTCGTTGGCCATGGGTTGGGAGAACTGCTGTCCGTCGGGGGCGGTATAGATGATGTCGTCGTAGGTGCGTTCCGACTGCAGCTTCTCGATGCAGTTGGCCAGCGGCTCGACGGCCATGACCATGCCGGCGGCGCCGCCATAAGGGTAGTCGTCGACACTGCCGTAGCGCGACAGGGAGTAGTCGTGGAGGTTGTGGAAATGTACATCGACGATGCCTTTCTTTTGAGCCCTGGAAAGGATGGACTCGTCGAAAAACATCGACATCATGTTGGGGAAGAGGGTGAGGATATCGATACGCATTAGCGGACGCGGATTTTTTGGCCTATCTGTAAAACCTTGGTTTCCTTGATGCCGTTGAGTTTGCACAGTTTTTTCACGGTGGTGCCGTTGCGGGAGGCGATTTTGCCCAGGGTGTCGCCGCTGCGCACCTTGTAGTATTTGGCGCCGCTGGAGCCCTTGGTGCTTTTTTTCGCATTGGGCGGAGGCGGTGTGGGTTTGGCATTGGGGTCGCGGGGCTGGTTCTCGGCCAGGGTGGATTTGTCGTTGGTGGCGGTGCCGGCGTGGCGGTTGATGCGGCGCAGCTGGCTGGGGTCGGGTGAGCTTTGGGAGCTGCCGGTCTTGACAAAGTAGGAGGGGGTGAGGATGATTTCGTCGCTGAGCAGCTTGTGGTTGACGCAGTCCAGCAGGTATTCGGGATTCATGGCCTTGCCCATATAGCGTATCTCCAGGTGCAGATGGCTGCCGAAGGAGCGTCCGGTGTTGCCGCAGAGTCCGATGACGGTGCCGGCGCGGACGGTGTCGCCCGATTTGACATCGCGTTGGGAGAGGTGGGCGTAGTAGGTCTCCAGTCCGTTGAAGTGGCGCACCACGACGAGGTTGCCGTAGGAGTTGTTCCATTTGGAGATGCGCACAATGCCGTCGAAGCAGGAGTAGATGGGTTCGCCGGTGGGCATGGCCAGGTCGACGCCGTAGTGCCAGCGGCGTTTGCGGGCGCCGAAGTGGGACGACATGCGGGAGATGCTACGAGTGGGGAAGCAGAATTTGCGGTTCTTGGAGGGGTCGGTGAGGTGGATGGTCACGGCGTCGGGAATCTCTTCGCGGCTGGCGTAGTGGATGACCTCATAGTCCATGGTGGCGTAGAGGATGTCGAATTCGCTCTCCACGCCGTCGCCCATCTGCTCGGGGCGGTAGAGGTTGGACGACTGTTCCAGCTCTTCGTCCTCGTCGTCGGGCTGGAGCAGCATTGGCAGGTTGGTGTTGCTTTTGCTCTTGTCCTCGTTCTGGTCGATGACGGCACCGGGATATTCGATGTCGTTGTCCTGGTAGATGACGTCGAGTTTGTTGACATTGATGACTTTCTTGTCGTCGTTGTTGTTCTGCGCCTCGGCGAATAGTGGCGCCATGGCAAGGGAGAAAAAGAGACTGAGGTATAAGAATTTCGTTATCTTCATAGGAGTGTTTGTATAGGGCATGGGGCGAAAGGAGGGGAAGGTAAGGGACTGAAAAAAACATTTTTTTTCGGGTGCCGACCATGCGGATTTAGTGTTGGTTTTATATAACTAATGATTCACTTTTTTATTGTGTGGACTTCTGAAAAATTTGGCAGAATAAAGAAAATCATGTAATTTTGCACTTTCTAAACGTCGTTTTTTTTTCGTAGAAACACTATTCGGCTATGGATTCAATTCTCACGCAAGTCGGTTCGTGGCTGTCACAAGCCATCATTGCCGTCAACAGCTGGGTGTGGAGCCCTTTGCTGGTGGCGCTGTGCCTGTTGTCGGGACTGTATTTCAGTTTTCGGACCCGTTTTGTGCAGGTGCGTCGGTTGGGCGAGATGGTGCGGCTGCTGTTCAGCACCGACAAGAAGCAGCAGACCGGCATCACCTCCTTCCAGGCCTTCGCCATGGCCCTGTCGGGACGTGTGGGTACGGGCAATATTGTGGGTGTCGCCACCGCCATCGGCTTCGGTGGTCCGGGGGCCATCGTCTGGATGTGGCTGATTGCCTTCTTCGGCGCGGGCAGTGCCTTTGTCGAGGCTACCCTGGCCCAGATTTTCAAGGAGAACCACCACGGGCAGTTCCGTGGCGGTCCGGCCTACTATATTGAGAAAGGATTGCGCAGTCCGCTGCTGGCCATGGTGTTCGCCGTGCTGGCGGCGCTGGCCTGCGGCATCTTCCTGCCGCCGGTGCAGTGCAACGGCATCGCCATGTCGTTTGCCGGCACCTTCAACATCGATGCGTGGATTGTGGGACTGGTCATCGCCGTCCTCATCGGCTTGGTCATCATCGGCGGCGTGAAGCGCATTGCCAATGTGGCGCAGATAGTGGCGCCGTTCATGGCCATGCTCTATATCCTGCTGTCGTTGGTGGTGCTGGCGGTCAACTATCGGGTGGTGCCGTCGGTCTTCATGGAGATGCTGCGCGGCGCTGTGGGTATCAACAGTGTGGGCGGAGCCCTGCTGGGCAGCACCATCGCCTGGGGCGTGAAAAGGGGCATCTACTCCAACGAGGCCGGTCAGGGCACCGGTCCCATCGTGGCGGCGGCCGCCAAGGTGAGCCATCCGGTGAAGCAGGGGTTGGTGCAGGCCTTCTCGGTCTATATCGACACGCTGCTGGTGTGCACCGCCACAGCCATGATGATTCTGGCATGCAAGACGTACAATATCATCGACACCGTCACGCAGGTGCCGGGTGGTGTGCAGGTGAGTTACCTGCTTCAGCATTCGTTGGCGCCCGAGGGCGAACCGGGGGTCTTCTACACCTCGCGCGCTTTGGGCACCGTGCTGGGCTTCCGTGTGGGCGATATGGTGATTGCCATAGCCCTATTCTTCTTCGCCTTCACCACCATCATGGCCTACTACTACTATGCCGAGACCAATCTGGTCTACCTCTTCAGCCGCTGGCGCAACCGTCGGTTGCACAAGATGCGTAAGATGCTGCAGGCCGAGCGGGTCACCACGGGCAACCACCCCAGCGAATGGGGTCAGGAGTGGCTGCAGGAGGAGGCGCAAGCACTGCATCGGCAGGAGGAGCGCTACGACGAAGCCGACAAGCATTTCGGCGACGACCGCGGCGAGAAGGTGGTGGTGTGGATGCTGCGTATCGGCACCATCGGTGCCGTCTTCTGCGGCTCGCTGGCCGGATCGGGCATCGTGTGGACCGTGGGCGATATTGGCGTCGGCGCCATGGCTTGGATCAATATCATCACCATCGTGATTCTTTCGCCCAAGGCCTTGCGGTCGCTACGCGACTATGAGCGGCAACAGAAGGAAGGGAAAGAGCCCCATTTCGACCCCACGAAATTGCACATCGACGGCGCCGATTTCTGGAAACGGCAGTAGGAAGCTTCCACCGGCGAAGGGTTCGCTTGGGCGGATGCATAATAGCGTTATCCTTTCAAAAGAATGTCTGCTTGGGCGGATGGGGTATCGGCTGCGCTAGAAGGAGAATCGTACGGTGAGACCGCCCTTGGTGGTGGAATTGGGGTAGGCGTTGGAGATGTAGGGCGTGTTGATGTTGGTCTGGAAGAAGGCGCGGAGCGTGAGGGATGTCGAAAGTGCGTATTCGGCCGACAGTTCTGCCATCCACACTTTGGAACCCGAAGAAATCTGTCGGGTGTTCTGGTTGATTTTGCGGATAAGCGTCATGTTGCTGTTATAGGTCAGGTTGAGCTGCACTTTAAGGTCGCTCTTCAGGTCGTGGGTCTTGTCGCCCGCCTTGATATGGAATTCCAAGTCTTTAAAGATATAGCCCGTGCCGAGGGTGAAGCCGTCGCGGATATTCTCCGTCAGCTGGTTGTTGGAGAAGCTCAGTGCCAGGCTGCGGTTTTTCTGGATGGAGAGGTTGATGAGGAAGCTGTTCACCATATTCAACGACAGTTTGATGAGCGGGTTGAACTGCTCGGCGATCAGCACGCCCTCCATGCTGACCGGCGCGATGTAGTCGCCGTTGCTGTTGACGATGCTCTCGTTGCCGTAGTCGTAGCCCTCGGTGACGGCCGAGATGGCGGCGTCGGTGTAGAAATTGCCGATGGTGTAGGTGGCTGTGTACTTATGGGAGAGGGTGATGTTGGTGAACCATTTCTTGAGGAATTCCACCTTGTTGAGGCCGTTGTAGTTGATGTTCCAGTTGGGCAGGGGCATCTTGAAGAAGGGCGAGAAGGACTGCTTGGCGGGGTTGTTGCCCAGGTAGGTGGCCAGGAAGGAGGTGAGCAACACCGACTGCTGGTTGGCGCTGTAGCCGGCGGGGTAGAATTCGCCGGACATGGTGTCGAGCACCATCATGTCGTTGTAGGGGTCGGTGTTCATATCGGCCAGACGCTGTGCCACGATGCTGCGTGCGGCTGTGAAGTCGTTGAAGAGGTCGTCGCTGTTGCGGAAGATGGTGCGGAAGCCCCAGATGGTGGAGGTGTAGGAACCGGTCATGATGTAGGAGAGCGGTCCTTCCACCTGGTCGGTGCGGGAGAGGTATTTGTAGTAGAACTCTTCGCGCGAGGAGTAGTTCTGCGTGGCGTCGAGCGTCATCTTGAAGTCGCGCAGCGGTTCGACGGAGGCGTGGAAGGTGAGGATGCGGTTGCGGCTGAGCATGCTGGGCGTATTCATCAGGGTGTCGTGCGACAGCAGGTCGTTACGCAGCAGCGATTCGATGGGCGACTCGTCGCGGTCGTTGCCGACAGGCGAGGCGGCAGGCAGACCGAGGATGTAGCCCAATCCGGGAGCCCACATGTTGGAGGGGTCCATGCCCGCAATACGCGCTTCGCCCATGAAACCGGCGATGGAGGAGCCCCAGGTGTCGTTGTACTGCACGTTGGCGTCTTTGATGGCCGTGGCCAGTCGCAGACCGAAGAAACCGACCTGCTGCAACATCTCCTTGCGGGCTTCACGACGCAGCGAGTCGGCCACACGCGGGTCAACTTTGGGCTGCTCCATTCCACGTTTCTTGTCGAGCTCGTTCTTGTCTTTGTCGGCGTCCTTGCCCTTCTTGTTGTTGGTTTTCTTTTGGGGCGGTTTGCGGACGTAGGCTTTCTTGATGAGCTTCGATTTGTTGTAGAGCGTCTGGAAGTTGGCCTGCAGACCCAGAGTCATCACCGTATTGTCGGTGATGATGCTGCCCTGGTTGGCCAGCGCCTGGGTGGTGCCGGCGAAGGAGTAGTTGGTGCGGTAGGTCAGCGGTGCGCGGACGAAGTCGCAGTAGGGCAGTTTGCTGATGGGCAGATCCCAGGTGACGTTGATCGACTGGGCGAAGTTCTGCATGGTGCCGCCCCGCAGGATGGCCATCCATAGCGAGTCGCCAGCCGAGCGGTCGACCTGTCCGGGAGGTTCGTCGATGCGTGCATTGGCGTTGGCGGTATAGGTGATGCGGAAACTGCGCGCCAGGTCGTACTGCACGTTGTAGTCGCGCCGCCAGGTGAACTGTTTGAAGTAGGAGGGGTTCATGATGACCAGCGCCGCCGACTTGTTGCGGAGCAGGGTCGATTCGATATCGCGGTAGATTTCGGTGGTGAAGGAAAGACTCTTGGGCTGGTAGTAGAGGTTGAAATCCTTGATGAATTTCAGGTTCTTGTTCTGGAATATCTTGGTCTTCTCGAACGGCTTGAATTGTTTGGGTTGCAGGATGGAGAAGTTGTAGGTGAGACCCCCGCGGTGCTGGTCTTTGTTGTAGTATTCGATGTCGTCGTCGCTGGAGCGTTCGCCGCTGTAGGCATAGGAGAAGGAGAAATTCTCGAGGTCGTAGAAGTGGGGCTTCAGGGCCGACTTGCCGGTGCGTTCCTTGCGGACGTTGGTGAGGGTGATATTGGTGGTGGATTTGCGTTGCTGGGTCATGGCGCGTACCGAGTCGCGTTCGGCCTGCGTCTGGTAGGTTCGCAAGTCGTCTTTCAGCTTCACGTCGGGGTCGAGGGGGTTGTATTCGGGGCTGCCGATCTGGTTGTTGTAGTCGACATAGAGGGGGATGTGCATGCCCCATTCGTCGGGCAGGAATTTGCCCAGCTCGAGGTTGAGGGTGGACTGGATGTTGAAGGTGTTGACGAGTTCCAGCTTGTTGAGCTTGTCCTCCAGGTTGCCGAATCCCGACGAGGTGTAGGCGGTGTAGATCGACAGGTTGCCCGCGTCGGCCAGGTTGGTGCGGGCCAGCGCCATGGCGGCGAAGCCGCCGCGGTTGATGTAGTCCGACAGGCGCAGCTCGTTGATCCATACGATGGCATTCTTCGGCATCATGTCGTTGCCGTCGTCGAGGGTCTCCTTGCGGGGGTTGCGGATACCCACCATGAGCACCTTCACCTTGCCCAGATTGGGCGATCCGACGACGGTGTATTTCTTGCCCGACACGATTTCGGAGTAGGCGGCATAGGCGGAGTAGTTGTCGCCGTTGCCCGACCGTATCTGCCGGTTGCGGTTGGTCTTGATTTCGACCAGCTTCTGCAGGTCGATCTCCACGTTGTTGGCTTCGGGCCAGATGAGTTCCTTGCTGCCTGCCGATGTGCCCCAGGGGGTGAGTTGCAGCGGCACCTCGTATTCGTAGTAGTTGTTGGTGTAGTCGCTACCCAGACGGACGAAGAGGGTGAGGTCGCCGTCGTAGAGGTTGTCGGTCTCGTACTTCTTCTCGGCGTGGACGAACATCTTCAGTTTGCCGTAGTAGCGCAGGTCGTACTGCGAATTGCGGTAGATGGCGCGGGCATCGCCGGCGTTGAGGCCTTGGATGTCGAGTTCGAGCGACTGTTCGTTGAGTTCGGTATAGGACGACGAGGTGGAGTACCACGATTCGCGTTCGATGTTGGGCGGCAGGTTGTAGGGCACCGGTTCGCGGCTGCCGTTCTCCTCGATGTTGACCGTGGAGAGGGTGAAGGATGTGTTCTCGTTGGTGCCGGTGGGGTAGTCGCCCGGCTGGAGGAGGTCCTCGGTGTATTTGCGCCAGGTGCCGTAGACCAGCTCGAGGGTGGCGAAACGGAGAATCACCGGTTCTTCGAAGTCGTTAAGGAACATACGCATGAAGCGGATGGACTGGTAGCCGTTGATGTTGCCGACGGTCTGGTCGGGTTCGCGGATGGGGATGCGGAACTGGTACCAGCGGCAGTTGGTGACCGAGCCGTTGGCCAGCTGCACGTTCTGGGCATCCTGGATGTCGACGATGTGGTTCTGTCCGATCTCCATCTGGTCGGGGCGCAGTTCGATGATGTATTGGTAGTAGTTCTCGCTTTCGCTCAGTGTGTTGTCGCGGTTGATGTCCTCCACGTCGGGGTAGGTGCTACCCTGTGTGGTGTAGGATTCGGGGTTGTCGGCGTCGGATGCCGAGTTGCCTTCGGGGTTGTTGAAGAGCTTGTAGCGGTCGTTGATTTTGGTGTTGTTCTCGTCATAGAAACTGCTGCGGTAGTAGCGGAAGTTGTCGCTTGAGGGGTCGGCGACGGCTTGGAGGTAGGCCTGCGACGAGGTGCCGAAGTTGTTGGCGATGGTGTTGAGGTAGTCGGCAAAGAACGACTGCTCGTCGTTCAGGTCGTCGCCGCTGGAGAGGCCGTCGTAGCCCACATCCTGATAGTGGCGTGCCGTCTCGTCGTTGTCGAAGGCGTTGACCACCGACTGCATGACCGGCACGCGGCCCCAGATGGTGGTGTCGACGGGGTTGGCGGCGAAGGCTTCGGCCGAGGTGCCGGTGGGCAGGCCGTTTTCGAAGGTCTTGCGACCGTCGCGCAGGATGTCCTCGCTGATGTCACCCAAGTTGATGTAGAGACGTCCGCCCGTCTTGCTCATGTCGGTGTTGCCGGTGGCGGGGTCGATGAAGGGGTCCATGAGCCAGAATTCGATGGTCTCGATGTTCTGGCTTTCGAAGTCGGTGTAGGTCAGTTCGCGCATGATGCCGCCCCAGCGCGAGCGGGGATCGAGCAGGTTGCCGTCGGCATCGATACCGGCGCTGTAGGCCGAAGGCATCACGTCGTAGTTGTAGGGGCCTTTCTCGGTGGGGTAGAAGGCCAGGTTGAGCTCGTAGATGCGGTTGTTCTCGCCGGCGGCGAGGCTCTTGTTGGGGAAGACCTCCTTCTGGCCGATCTGGCGGGCATAGGGATGGGAGCGGTCGTTTTCGTCGATATTGTCCGGACAGTTCGATTCGAAGAAGAGACGGCCGACGGTGTACCACGCCAGTTTGGCGCGGTTGAAGCCGTAGGCCCTGCCCGAGCCGGGAGCCGTTTCGGGGAAGAGGGGCACCGACAGCCGGTAGTCCTGCGGCGTCGAGGCCAGATGCCAGTAGGTGTAGCCCTTGAGGTCGATATTGCTTTCGGCGCCTTCGAAGTCGTCGATATAGGTCACTTTGCCGTCGTCGCTACCCGTGTTGGCCAAGCCGGGCAGGAAGTGGGCGAACTCCGCCTGGAGGGTGAGGGTGGAAGGGGCTTTGGTTTGCAGACCCGGCAGACGGTCCATGAATTTGGTAATCCACGGCACGTCGTGTCGATAGTTGAAGTCGAGTCCCCAGATGGAGTTGGAGGTCGGCTCGTCGCCGAAGTTGTTCTTCTGGGTCAGGGGTTTCTCGCGCAGGTTCATGAAGGTGGCGCCCAAGTTGATGTCCGGGTCGAATTCGTAGTTGAGGTGGAGTCCGAGCATGGTCTTGGTCATCATGCTGAAGGAGCTGTTCTCGCTGCTGACGCTGATGGGGGTGCCGGAGGAGAGGAGGCTTTCGTTGATGATGCGCACCGTACCCATGGTGTAGTCGACGGTATAGTCGACGTTCTCGATGAGGGGCATGCCGCCGGCGGTGACGGTCACCGACCCTTGGGTGACGCTGTAGCCCAGTTGGATTTCGCCGCTGACCGAACTGGTGTAGTAGCCTTCCAAGTAGAATTTGTTCTTGTCGGCATACTGCTGCGCCAGCGCTTGGGTCATGGTGTAGAGCGAGTCGAAGCAGTAGCGGTTGGCCAGTGCGTTGTCGCCCAGCATCTCGCGCAGGTCTTTGCCGAAGGGCTCGACATAGGGGAAGAAGATGCGGCCCGTGGTGGCTTGGATGGTGCCGCCCTTGTAGGCTGCCGAGTCGAACCAGTCGAAGACCCCGTCGGGATAGTAGTAGCTCTGCGAGGCGTCCATGCGGTCCAGACCGAAGACCTCCACCAGCGGGGTGCCCTCCTTGGGACCCTCGGTGAAGTAGCCGATGCCTACGCCTCCTTCGGGGTTCTCGTAGAGGACGTTGAGACGGAAGTTTTCACGGCTTATCTGGGTGCTCTTCAGGAAGTAGACGTTCTTCATCATCAGCTTCCACAGCGGGCTGCGGCTGTTGACGGCGGTACCCTTGAGCAGTTTGACGATGAGCACGTTGGGGTCGTTGACACCATCGGTGGTCAGTTCGCCGACCTGGTAGACGGTGGTGTCGCCGATGACCTGATATTGGAAGGCGACGGCCAGAATCTGGTCGTTGGCGAGCGGCTGGGAGAGGGTGATGAAGCCCAGTTGCGAGTTGAAGGTGTATTCGTTGCTGTTGAGCAGTCGGGCGCTCTGCACCTTTTCGTAGTCGCGTCCTCCGCTGAAGCCCAGCCCTTCCATATAGGAGGAGACGTTGTTGACACTGCGCACGGCTGCGGTGTTGATGAGCTGCAGCAGGTTGTTGCTGGTGTTGCTGTTGGGCAGCACCGAACTGCCGGCGATGACACCCGGGCTGGAGACGGTGTGTTCGCCCAGGTCGGTGAGGGCCAGAATGTCACGGTTGTTGGTGACGGCGGCGCCGATATTGGTGCGCCACACCTCCAGTCGGATAATCTTGATATTGCTGTTGACCACCGGCAAGGTCGACATGGCTTTGTTGTAGTTGTCGTAGAAATACTGCGAGATGAAGTAGTGGCGGTTCTCTTCGTATTCGTCGGCGCGGATTTCAAATTCCTGGGCCGAGGCGCCGCCCTGCACCTGCATGTTCTCGGTGGAGGTCTCTTTCTGGCTGGCGACGGCGTCGACGGTGAGGTTGCCGAATTTCAGCTTGGTGTGGACACCGAAGAGCCGCTGGCTGCCCTTGATGAGCGTGGTGTTGAGCGGGAAGGAGATGTCGGCCGCTTCGAGCAGTTGGAGGATATCGTCCTCCTTGCCCTCGTATTTCAGTTTTATCTGGTTCTCGAAGTCGAAGGTGGCCTGGGTGTTCCAGTTGATGTCGGTGTTGATGATGTCGCCGATTTTGGCGTTGAGGGTGAGCTGTATGTTCTCGTCGAAGTCGAAGTTGGTCACGCTGCGGCGCGATTCGTCGACGGTGGGGTTGTCGGTGAAGTTGTTGACCACCTGCAGGGTGAGGTCGGCGCTGCCCGAAGGGGTGATGCTGATTTCGGGTTTGTCCATGAGGCTCTCCAGTTTGCGCGATATCTCGTTGAAACCGGGGATCTTGCTCAGCAGGCCGCCTTCGGCGGTGGCGGTATTGTTGGCTTCAATCTTTTCGTTCCAGTAGTCGTTCATCAGCTGTTGCATCTGCCAGTCCTGATATTCGGCGAAGGTCATGTATTCGCGGCTGAGGACGAAGGTGCCGATGCGAGTGGTGCGGACGTAGCTGTGGCTTTCGGGGTCGTATTCCACCGTGGTGGTCTGGTTGGAGGGGTTGTTGAGGTGGAGCGGACTGTGGGGTGTGTTGCTGTTGTTGTAGGAGGGTATGGGGTAGCGGAGCGTCGTCGAGTCGGTCTGCGACAGGGCGGGGCGGGCAAAGAAAAGGCACAGCAACAACAGCCCGCAGCCGATGAGGGCGGGCAGCCTGAGTGGACGAGGTGCTGTGTGACGGAGTTTTCTTTGCATGGTGGGGTGGTTGTCAGATGCCGTGGGCGAGGGCCTGTTTGATGATTTCTTCGACAGATGCTGTGGGGTCGGCTTTGGTGACGATGCCGATGACCTTCTCTGAGGCGGGGCGCGGGAAGCCCAGCATCACCAGGGCCGAGAGTGCCTCGTCGGCATTGGCGCTGGTGGAGGTGGCGGCAGTGCCCGATGCCGTATGGCCTGCCAGGGGGTCGATTTTGTCGCGCAGTTCGAGCAGGATGCGCTGTGCGGTCTTGGCACCGATGCCTTTCACCTTCTGCACCCGTTTCACATCCTGGTCCAGGATGGCTTTCGACAGTTCGTCGACGGTGAGCGACGACAGCATCATGCGTGCCGTGGCGGCGCCGACGCCGTTGACGCCCAGCAGCAGCCGGAACAGGTCGCGTTCGTCCGATGTGTAGAAACCGAACAGCAGGTGGGCATCCTCGCGGACCACCTCGTGGACCAGCAGTTTGGTCTCGCTGAGGTCCTTGATCTGGGAGTAGGTGTTGAGTGTTATTTCGAGCAGATAGCCCACCCCCTGGCAGTCGATGACTGCGTAGGCGGGGTTGACTTCGTCGATGGTTCCACGGATGTAGTTGTACATAGGGTTTTCGGTTTAACGGTGAAACGGTCTTTTTTTCTCAGCCTGTTGGGGCTGGTATTCGAAGGCGCCGATGGAAGGCGGGTAGGCACGTGGGGTGCCGTCGAGGTCGTGGCTGACCAGCAGGTGGCTGTTGTCGGCGGCGCCGATGGCGGGCGATTCCTCGCCCAGATGGTAGTCGCCCATGCGTGGGTCGACAAAGCGGGGGTCTTGGTTGAGCAGCAGCCTGTGGCAGTTGATGAGCAGTGAGGGATCGGCGCTGGAGTGTCCCAGGGTGTCCAGCTGTGAACAGCGGACGATGCAGTGGTCCAGGCGGCAGTTGAAGGCGGCGGCGGGGTTATAGTCCATAAGGAATTCGTCGGCGCCGTCGCGGGTGGTGTAGTTGCCGTAGATGATGCAGTTGTAGAAGTCGGCCTGCAGCAGGTCGCGCGGGAAGAGGGTCTGTTCGTCGTAGTTGTAGTAGTTGTTGAGAACGACCGCCGAGGCGCTGCGGCTGCCGTAGCGCCAGTAGTTGGCGAAGGTGGAGTTGGAGAAGCGGTAGCGTCCGCCGAACTGGAGTTGGAGCACCGTGTTGCCGCAGTTGCAGACCAGCAGGTTGTCGCCTTCGATGTAGGCGCCTTGTCCGATGATTCCTGACAGGGAGTGGTTCTGGATGACGCTGTTGCTGATGGTGAGGGTGGGGTTGCTGTTGACGTTGGTGTCGACCACGATGCCGGCCATGCCGTTCTCGATGCGGGCCCATTCGATGTGGTTGTCCTTGCTGCCCGTCGAGAGCCAGATGTAGCCCCATTGTCCGGGCAGGCTGTCGTACCAGCCGTCGTGGCGCAGCGAGGTGAAGCGGATGGGGTTGCCCTGGGTGCCGCGTGCGTCGAGGGTGGCGCTGTCGTAGACCCACAGGTAGGCGTTGTCGGCAAAGAAGAGCTCGTCGCCGGCATAGAGATGGAGCGTCTCGTTGCTGTTGACCACGGCGTAGCCGAAGATGACATGGGGGCGTGTGTGATCCCAGTTGTCGCAGTCGATGACGGAGTAGGGGTACCAGAGGGTGTCGACCTGTCCGCGCTGGTTGATGTAGGTGGAGTAGACCCTGCTGGTGGGCAGATGGTAAACGGCGTTACGGCCAAAGGCCATCAGGGGCAGGTATTGTTCGCTGTTGTTGAAACGGAAGCATACCGAGTCGGTCACCAGGAAGGGGGAGGTCTGGTCGTTGGGGTTGATGTTGGCCTGCACGAAGAGGAAGATGCTGTCGTGGGCTTCGATTTCCACGTTGCGGGCCACCATGGAACTGTCGCCGTCCACATTGATGCGGAATCGTGAGGCGTGGCCTTTCAACAGGGTGACGGCATCCAGCAGCAGCGGTTCGTCGTAGTTGTTGTAGACTTTCACCTGCAGGGTTGTGGTGCCCATGGTGGTGAAGACGGTGTCGAACTTCACGGTGTCGTCGGAGAAGGCGAGCCGTGCCGAACCGTCGGTCAGATACTGCGGTTCCTTGATGCACGAGGTGCACAGCACCGCCAGCATCAGGCTAAGCAGTAGGAGGATTCTGTTTCGTTTCATGGAACTGCCGGATGCGCTGTTCATGCTGTGCTACTTGGTGTAAAGGTCGAAGATTTCGTTCATGCGTTTCATGCATACAGGGCAGAAGTAGGCGTAGTCGCGCATCATGCAGTGGGGGCAGGGGCGGTAGCAGCCCTTGGCCAGGTATCCGGCACCCTCATAGGCGCCGACGGGACCGCAGTCGCGGTTGGTCATCGGACCCTTGGGGGCGGTGGTGGGGATGGGGGTCCCTTGTGGCACCAGATACTGCCATTTCGATTGGAAGTCCTTGAGCGACGTGATGTTGGGTTCGGTGGGTTCGATGTTTTCGTAGCGACGATTGTAGTTGGGGTCGTCTTCCACGTATTCGTCGGCCAGACCGCCGATGCTGTGTCCCAGTTCGTGGGGCAGGATGAAGCGCGACATCTCCTGCACGGCGCTGAAGGCGTAGTAGTTATAGATGGCGCCGCCACCATAGGTGTCGCAGTTGGCCATGATGAGGATGTGGTCGTAGGGGCATCCTGCCAGCAAGTTGTGGAGCTGGAAGAGGTGGGTGGTCATCAGGTAGCGGTCCATGTTGAAGATGTTGTAGGTCGACCCGACGGCGCTGCTGACGTAGCGGTTGGCGTTGGGGTCGGTGACGCCGCTCTCATTGGCCAGGAAGCCGATGCCCCACAAGTTGAATTGGTCGGCACGGCTCTTGAAAGGCTCTTCGCCCAGAAGGTAGGAGGTGAATTTGTCGAAGTCCTCGCGCATCTTGCGCTGGTCTTGCTTGCCGTAGCCCTCGGCCACAATGACGATGTCGATGCGAGTGTGTGGGTCGCCGTTATTGTGGAGGGCCAGCGGTTTGACGCGGGGGCGCAATTTCTCGAGTCGGTTGTCGGTGGGGTTGTAGTGGTAGGTGGTGGTGGTGACGAACTGGTTGTTCTTGTCGCGTTTTTGGAGGCATATCTCCACGGGTACCTTGGGGAGGGGCATCAGCATCACCTCTTCAAAGGTGGCGACGCTGTCCTTGTCGTGTCCGGCGATGGTGAAACAGTATTCACCGAAGAGGGTGTTGTAGCAGCGCGAGTAGAGCTCCGTCCGGGATTTGGAGTCGACCACCAGCAGTCGGTAGTCGCCGTTGTCGATGGGGTCCATCAGTTGGGTTGTCGACCCCGCCCAAATGTCATTCTGGATGGCGAAGCGTTGTAGGATGCAGGTGTCGTGTTTCATGCAGCCGATGCGCAGGTAGTCGATGCGCAGGGTGGCATTGTTGAAGTAGTCTTTGAAGCGGACGTTGCGCTGGGCCGAAGCGCTCAGCGGAAGCAGGCAGATAAGTGTGATGGCCAGTAGCCAGAATCTTTTCATTTTGTTGTGTGGTCTAAAAAACGATACTTAATAACGAGTCATTTTGTATTTTATTATAGGGGTATAATGAAATTAAAATCTTTTTTTGATTTCCATTTCTTTTTTTGTTCGTACTTTTGCAATTTCAAAAACTATAGACAGATGCTCCTAAAAATATATTCTGACCATTCTAACCATAACGATATCAATCGGGTGGCCGATTTGCTGAAAGATGGCGGCATCGCCATCATTCCGACCGATACGCTCTATGCGTTCGTCTGCAGCATGGAATTCAAGAAGTCTGTTGAGGTCATTGCGCGGCTGAAAGGTTTCTCGCTGAAGAAGGCCAAGTACTCGATGTTGTGCGGCAGTCTGAGCCAGGTGTCGGAGTATGTGCGGCCCATGGATAGGGACCTCTTCCTGCTGCTGAAGCAGTGTCTGCCGGGTCCTTTCACCTTCGTGATGGACGCCAACAACAGCGTTCCGCGTAATTATCTGAACGTCAACAAGACCATCGGTGTCCGCGTGCCCGCCCATCCGATTGCCAACGCCATTATCGAGGCTGTAGGATGTCCGCTGATAGGCACCTCGGTGCGGACGCTCGACGACGACCGGGAGTCGGAATATGTGACCGACCCCGAACTGATTCACGAACTCTTCGGCCGTCAGGTCGACATGGTCGTCGACGGCGGCATCGGCGAGGACGCTCCCTCCACGGTGGTGGATTGCAGCGACGGACAGGTGACCCTGATACGCCAAGGGAAAGGAGAGATAGAGCTATGAAAATCAACATTTCGATGAACCAACAGCGTCAGTCGGGTCCGTGGGGATTCCTGACGCGTACCATCATACTGACCCTCGCTACCATGATAGCCATCAAGCTGCTGCCAGGTGTGCGTATTGTCGATGGCAGCGTTGCCGCCGCCATCCTTACAGCGCTGGTCATCTCGCTGCTCGACAACTTCCTGCGACCCATCCTCATCTTCGTCACCCTCCCGGTCACATTGTTGAGCATGGGGTTCTTCATCTTCGTCATCAACGCCATCATCATTGAGCTGACGGCCGCCATCGTCACCCCGTTCGAGGTGGACAGTTTCGGCTATGCACTGCTTTTCAGTCTGATCATCACGGCGTTGAACTATCTTTTGGAACTGCCGTCCCGATGGCTCAACAAGGGTGTCTACCGGGAGC
Organism: uncultured Bacteroidota bacterium; assembly: GCA_902793295.1. Taxonomy (GTDB): domain Bacteria; phylum Bacteroidota; class Bacteroidia; order Bacteroidales; family P3; genus Colimorpha. Next base: position 52,320 of record CADBDA010000003.1, on the reverse strand, counting down.
GCGGCACTTCGGACAACGGCCCCTGGCATGGTGACGATGACGACGAATTCACCGACTATGAGGAGGTGGAATAGCAGTGTGCTAGAAAATGAATTTTAATAGATAACAGACAGAAAAATAAAACGATAATAATGAAAACGATCACTAAAGTTTCTGAACTCAAAGAAGCCGTGAAGGCCGCCAAGGCTGAAGGCAAAACGATAGGACTGGTGCCCACCATGGGCGCCTTGCATGACGGACATCTTTCGCTGATACGTAGGGCAAAGGAGGAAAACGACTTTGTCGTGGTCAGCGTCTTTGTCAACCCCATCCAGTTCAACAACAAGGAAGACCTCGCCAAGTATCCCCGTACGGTGGATGCCGACTGCGAGAAGCTGGCTTCGGTGGGCGCCGATGTCGCCTTTGTCCCCACCGTCGAGGAGATGTACCCCGAACCGGTGAAGGAAACGTACCATTTCGGTCCGCTGGAGGAGGTGATGGAAGGTCCGCAGCGTCCCGGCCATTTCTCGGGAGTCGCTGTGGTGGTGCGCCGTCTGTTCGACCTTGCCGAACCCAACCGCGCCTATTTCGGTGAGAAGGACTACCAACAGCTGGCCATCATTCGCAACCTGGTGGAACAGATCCACTACCCGCTCGAAATCGTGGCATGCCCCATTGTGCGTGCCGACGACGGTCTGGCGTTGAGCAGCCGCAACATGCGTCTGTCGCCTGCCGCCCGTGCCATCGCCCCAACCATCTACGACACCCTTTCGCAGGCTGCCGAAATGGCAGAATACGAGGAGGTCGACGAGGTGAAGGAATGGGTGATGAGCACCCTGGCATCGTTCCATGAGGTGAACCCCGACCAGTGCCCCGACGGTCTGAAATTCGAACCCGAGTATTTCGAAATCGTCAATGCCCGCACCCTGCAACCCATCGAGGACTGGGACGAGGCCGGCGACGACGGCGCTGTGGGCTGCATCGCTGTGTGGCTGAATGGCGTGCGCCTCATCGACGTGGTGAAGTTCTAACTCCTGTTTTTTTTCAACTGCTGTAAATTATCGCTTCCAACGGATACTAATAGGGTGTAATAAAACAAGTGACATCATGAAACGTGGAAAACATATTTGCAACCAGTTGAAGGCCGTACGTCGGCGCATTGCCGACGAGAACGGCATCCCTTTGGAACAACGCGAATGCACACATACAGGCGATTGTCGCGGCACCTGCCCCTATTGTGAAGCCGAGATGCGCTACCTGGAACAGGCACTGACACACCGGCTGACGGTGGGCAAAGTGGCCACGGTAGCTGGAATGACATTGTCGTTGGCCGCCTGTGGCGGTGCCAACGATTCCACACTCCGCACCGACGCCCCGTTGGATTCGCCCCGGACAATGGAACGTCCTGCCGACGACGAAGAGCGTTTGCCTCCCGACAGCACCCTGGTCGAAGGACTGGAACCTGATCAAGCGTCACAGCATGGCAAGCAAACGAATTGCAAGGATTCGCTTGATTTTATTGATATGTTAGGTGTGATGGCGATTATTGATTCTGAAGATATTAGAGGATGTAAATCGCCTAAGATAGAGAAACCGCGGGAGGAAGAGCTGGTGGAGGAAGAATCATTGGAGGGAGAAGAGACCGTCTATGTTTTTGTTGAAGAGGAGGCTTCGTTTCCAGGGGGCGAGGAGGCTTTGTTTGACTACATTACAAAGAATCTGCAAGATCCGCTGGAAGGGAGGGAGGGAATGGTAACAGGAACGGTGGTCGTAAAGTTCGTCGTTGAGAAAGACGGGACGCTCACCAATGTACAACTGTTGCGTGACATCGGTATGGGCTGCGGTAAGGAGGCTGTCCGTATGGTGAAGGGCATGCCGAAATGGATTCCCGGAAAGAACAACGGTAAGGCTGTCCGTTCCATTTACACGTTGCCTGTGAATTTTGATTTGAAGTGATTTCTGAAAAATACACAATAAAATAAATAAAGATGAAGAGAACCATTCTATTGCTATTGACGGTGCTGTGTTCGGTTGCGTTGCACGCGCAGCAGAACGCTGTTGCCGCATCCAAGGACAATATCACCGACAGTGTGGATGTGCTGCATTATGACTTGCAGCTCGATATGGGCAACCATACCGTCAAACGCATTGAAGGCTCTGCGGCGGTGACGTTGCGTGTGCTCCAGCCGGTGTCGGCTGTCACGTTGGAACTGACGCCCTCCGATGTCGACTCAGTATGGGTCGACGGCGTCCCGACAACATTCACCTATGCCGCCTCCCGGCTCTCGGTGCCCTTCCAGGGGTCGGTGGGCGACACGTTGTCGCTTACGGTGTTCTACAGCAAAGGCCAATATGTGGCGGCAGAAGGCTGGGGCGGTTTTTATTTCGAAAACAATATCTACTACAACTTGGGAATTGCCCTCTACGAATACCCCCACAATATGGGTAAGTCGTGGTTCCCGTGTCGGGACAACTTCTACGACAAGGCTACCTACAGGCTGCGCATCACTTCGAAGCCTGGCTGGCGTGCCATCTGCAGCGGTGTGCAGGTCGACGAGGTGGCGTATGCCGACGGCAGCCTGATGACCGACTGGGTGCTGGATCATCCCACCCCCACCTATCTGGTCGGTGTGGCGTCGGCCCCGTTCCGCGTGATTGAGCGCGAGTACCAGAGCCTCTACGGCACCTACCCCGCACTGCTGGGTTTCCGCACCCACGACAGTGTCAGCGTGTGGAACGCCTACGAGCACATGAGCCGCGTGATACCGATGTTTGAGCAATGCTTCGGCCCCTACCGTTGGGACCGTGTGGGCTATGTGGCCACCCCCAAGGGCTCTATGGAGCATGTGGGCAATGTCGCCTTCACAACCCATTGCATGGCCTCGACATTGGAGGCTTGCCTGGCCACCATGAGCCATGAATTTGCCCACTCATGGTTCGGCAACCTGCTGACCTGCGCCAGCAGCGAGAATATGTGGATTAACGAGGGCGGCGCATCGTTTTGCGAGGAGGTGGCTATCCAGGCCATCTGCCCCGAAGGCGACAGCCTGCGCTATAAGGGCTATGCCGACGAGAACCTGAACAAGGTGCTCTGCAGCAGCCATGTCAGCGACGGTGACTTCATCCCGCTCTATGGTGTCACTCCGCAGCATACCTACGGGTCGACGGTCTACAGCAAAGGGGCCACAGTGTGGCATTCGCTCAGAGGATACCTGGGCGACTCGCTGTTCTATGCTTCCATGCGTCGGCTCTTCGACCGTTGCGCCTTCGGCAATATCGACAGTTACCAGCTTCGCGACAGCCTGTCGCAATATAGCGGTGTCGACTTGACGGATTTCTTCGACTTCCACGTTTTCCATGCCGGATTTAATGACTATGTCATCGACGCTATGGCCACGGAAGGCAACACAACGACCATCCATGTGAGCCAAAAACTCTACGGGGCACCGACCTACATGAACAGTAACCGCGTCGGCATCACTTTCTTCTCGTCGGAGCTGCAGCAGGCTTGGCGGCCGCTGGCCTTCGACGGTGAGGGGACCACAGCCACCTTCCAGCTGCCCTTCACGCCGGCTTTTGCCGTCGTCGACTACGAGAAGGCGCTCTCCCGTGCGGCTATCGGCAGCGAACTGACGGTGGACCAGCGGGGCACTTTTTATTTGCCTGTCTCCCATTTCTCCTGCAACGTCCGCAAGGCCGTCGACACCAACAGCGCCTTTATCTATGTCACCCACCATTGGACACGGACCGACACAACCGACAGCCCTCGCTTTCTGCGCTTTGCCGACCGCTACTGGCAGGTCGACGGTCTGCTGCCCTCCTCGGTCAAGATGAGCGGCATGTTCCACTACTGCCGCAGCGGTAGCGAGGCGACCCTCGACAACGACCTTTTCAACAATGGTGACGCCTTCCAATCGGTGCGACTGCTTTACCGTCCCGAGGCTGGCAGCCCTTGGACCGTTGTCTCGTCGCGCTACGACGGCAACAGCGTCGAAGGCTATTTCCTGACCAACGACTTGAAGTTGGGACAGTACACCCTGGCGTTTGTGGATACCAACTATGTGGGCATCGACGGACAGCAGCCTGCGGCCAACAGCGCGCAGTGGCGTCTCTTCCCCAATCCTAGCCAGGGTAGCGTGACCATCGCTACCGGCCTTGCCGGCGAACCCCTGCAGATCAGTGTCAGCGACCTCAACGGCAAGCACGTGCTCGATACGATACATGCGGTCAGCGGCGAGGCACTCCGCCTGTCGCTCCCGTCGGGCGTCTACCTGCTGCAGGTGAAGCAACGTGAGACGGATGCCGCACGGACATTCAAGGTGATTTTTTAGATTTTTTAACATTCTTTTTTCGTCTTTTCTGTTGCATGTGAACACTTACAGGCAATAATGAACCAATTGGAGCGCGTCATAGAAGGCTGCAGAAACGGCGACGAAGCATCGCAACGGGAGCTGTACGAACAATACAGCCCCCGTTTCTATGCGCTCTGCCGACGCTATGTGGCTGATGATGTCGAGGCGCAGGAGGTGTTGATGGAGGGTTTCATCAGCATCTTCAACAGTATGGCCAATTATCGCGGCGAGGGTTCTTTCGAAGGCTGGATGAAGACCATCTTCATGCGTCAGATTTATAAGGTCTACTCACGCGAACGACGGCATCGCTACCAGACGCTGGACAGCGAGGAGATAAAGCAGGTGTCGCACGTGGAAGATCACGGACAACGTATGGATGTGCGCAATGCTTTCATCCATGCCTTACGGTCGCTCACCGCCGACCAGCGGATGCTGTTCAACATGATTGCCATTGAGGAGTATTCTTTGACCGAAGTGGCCAAGATGCACAAGGTGCCGGTATCCACGCTGAAGTCCCGCTACTATCAGGCCCGCGACCTGATGCGCAAAAAAATGGAAAAATATTTGAAATGATGAACGATATAGAAAAACTAGCACGAGAACAGTTGGCGCATGCCGAAGAGATGCCTCCTGCCGAGGTGTGGACCCGGTTGCAGCAGCGCATCCATGCCCAGACGCCTGCCACTCCGTCGCATCCCACCGGTGCAGGTCGGCTGTGGCGTTGGCTGCTACCTGTGGCGGCCCTTCCTGTGGTTGGGGTGGCGCTGTTCTTCGCCTTCCGCAGTTCGCCGACCGATGCCGTCGTGGGACGGCAGACGGCCGAAGTCATCACAGAAAGTCCATCGGTTGACGATGGACAGGACGCTACGCCTCAAACGGCAATGACGTCGTCCGATGTGCTGCCTGTTACGGAACGCAACGGCAATGTGGCGGTGACTGCTTTTAAGGACGCCGCCTCGTCACCGGCAGTTGCCGCGACCGAGCCGGCAACAGCGGTTGCAACCTCGGACAGCCGGGCCACAAAGGCAGCTGTCCAGCCGGACAAGCGTACGGTTCCGGCAGTTGGGATGACGCCTGCAATCCAAATGTCGGACGATACCCCGACGGTGATGCCCAGTGGCAATAAGGACAGCGTCAGGAACAGCGCTTCGGCCGTGGTGACCGAAAGTGCCCACAAGAATACAACCTCCGCTACGAATGCCCACGACCAGCAGATGGCGCGCGAGGCAGTGGACAAGCTGTTGATGATACCCAATCTGATCACCCCGAATTTCGACGGATACAACGATTGTTGGGTGCTTAAGAACATGGAGTCGCTGGGCTCTGTTCAGGTGCAGATATTTACCGCACAAAGCAAGCGGGTCTTCAGTTCGTCCAACTATCAGAACGACTTCTGCGGCGACGACCTTCCCGACGGCAACTATTTTTACGTTGTCGCCATTCGCGACAAACAGTACATCCGCCGAGGGGTGTTGGTTATCCGTCACTAGACAACAATAATAATATTTGTACGGCGTTATGCCACATACAAATATATGACAATGGAAACAAAAGACAACCGATACGCCCTATTGTACAAGCAGGTGCAACATCTGGTCTCGGGCGAGACTGATATGACGGCCGTCATGGCGAACATGGCAGCGATGATTCATGAGACATTTCATTTCTGGTGGACGGGTTTCTACTGCGAGAAGGGTGGCGAGTTGCTGCTGGGTCCGTTCCAAGGCCCGGTGGCGTGTATGCACATTGGCTTCGGCAAAGGGGTGTGCGGCACGGCGTGGAAGGAGCGCCGCACGGTGGTGGTGCCCGACGTGGAGCAGTTTCCCGGCCATATCGCCTGTAGCAGCGAGAGCCGCAGTGAGATCGTGGTGCCGGTATTGCAGGAGGGTAGGGTGGTCGCCGTGCTTGACATCGATAGTCGCGAATTGAATACCTTCGATGCTGTCGATGCCCTTTGGCTGGAAAAGATGGTCGGACTGCTTCCGCCCATCACCCCGCGACGTTCGGAACAGGAAATCTACCTTGCCGCAGGTTGCTTCTGGGGTGCAGAGAAATATCTGAAACTGATTGAGGGCGTGACTTTCACCGAGGTGGGCTTTGCCAACGGCAATACGGAGAACCCAACCTACAAGGAGGTCTATACCGACCAGACAGGCTATGCCGAGACGGTGCATCTGCGCTACAACCCGGCGGTGGTCAGCCTGCGTTTCCTGCTCGAGATGTATTTCAAGGCCATCGACCCCACCAGCCTCAACAAGCAGGGCGAGGACGAAGGTACGCGCTACCGCACAGGTATCTATTACAGTGATTCTGCCGACCGCGCCGTTATCGATGCGGCTGTTGCCGAAGAGGCCCAAAAGTACGGATTGCCGTTGCAGGTCGAAGTGAAACCGTTACGCAATTTCTACCGTGCAGAAGAATACCATCAAGACTACCTTGACAAGAACCCCACGGGTTACTGTCACCTGCCTGTAGCACTTTTTGAACTGGCAAAGAAAGCGAAAGAATATTAATTCGTTCGTTTAGAGCATTTTTGTGAAACGGAAGCTGCATTCGCGTTTCTTCGGCTCGGCATAAACCATGCAAGCCGGGTTCGGTGTCTGCTAGGAGAACCTTTCTTGTATTTCGTTTTTCATGAACTCGATGGCTTCGTCGGTGGGGATTTTGCTCTTGGCGCAGCTCTCGAAGATGGCTCCGGCCAGACCGGTGGGGTCGGCGTCGGCGGAGAGTTTCACGGCACTGCCGTTGATGAGGTTGATCATCTCTTCCTTGGCTTCGCGGATGCGGTTCCAGCTCTCGGTGGTCAGATAGACCTGTTGGCTGAGGTTGTGCTCCCACTCGTCGCGGATGGCCTTGGTCATGGCTGTCTGTAGCGACTTGATGTCCATGCCGGGGCGGAAAGTGCGCAGGATGAGACTGTTGGGGGAGATGCGCTCCAAGTAGAGGGCCATACGTTCGTATGCCTGCAGGCGGATGGGGGTGACGACTTTGAGCGACTCTTTGCGCTCGTCGATTTTCATCTGGAGCATCTGCATCTTCTGCTGGTTGTCGAAATAGGTCTTGACAACTTTGAAAAAGATGAATCCGGTGACGGCAATGCTGAGCAGTGCTGTGGCAATGATGATGATGGCAGTGAGTAAAGTGGACATGTTTTTCTTTGTTTTGGGGTGTGATGGGTTGTGGTGGTTTTCTGGTCGTTCCGTTTTTGGGGCTAGTCAAGTTTCAGCACGGCGAGGAAGGCGCTTTGCGGCACCTCCACGTTGCCGACCTGACGCATACGTTTCTTGCCTTCTTTCTGTTTTTCGAGCAGTTTGCGTTTTCGGGTGATGTCGCCGCCGTAGCATTTGGCGGTGACATCCTTGCGTACCTGTCGCACTGTTTCGCGGGCAATAATCTTGCTGCCGATGGCGGCCTGGATGGCCACGTCGAACTGCTGGCGCGGGATGAGGTCTTTCAGTTTTTCGCACATCTTGCGGCCGATGGGGTAGGCATTGTCGACATAAGTCAATGTGCTGAGCGCATCGACGGGATCGCCGTTGAGGAGGATTTCCAGTTTGACCAGCTTGCTGGGCTTGAATCCGTTGAGGTAGTAGTCGAACGAGGCGTAGCCTTTAGAGATGCTTTTCAGTTTGTCGTAGAAGTCGAAGACCACTTCGCCCAGTGGCAGGTCGAAGGTTATCTCGATGCGGTCGGTGGTGAGGTAGTTCTGGTTTTTGAGTATGCCGCGCTTGTCCATGCAGAGTTTGATGACGGGACCTATATAGTCGGCCTTGGTGATGATCTGGGCATGGATGTAGGGTTCGTACACCTCGCTGATGTTGTTGGGTTCGGGCATTCCCGAAGGGTTGTAGACATCAATTTCGGTGCCGTTGGTCAGCTTGACCTTGTACTGCACGTTGGGCACGGTGGTGATGACATCCATATTGAACTCGCGGGTGAGGCGTTCCTGGACAATCTCCATATGGAGCAGGCCGAGGAATCCGCAACGGAATCCGAAACCGAGGGCGAGCGACGATTCGGGCTCGAAGGTGAGCGAGGCGTCGTTGAGCTGCAGCTTCTCGATGCTGGCGCGCAACTCCTCGTAGTCGTCGGTGTCGACAGGGTAAACGCCGGCGAAGACCATCGGCTTGACCGACTCGAAGCCCTCGATGGCTTTGTCGCAGGGCTGTTCGACATGGGTGATGGTGTCGCCCACGCGCACCTCGCGGCTGGTCTTGATGCCGCTGATGATGTAGCCCACGTCGCCGGCTTTCAGTTCCTTGCGCGGTTCCATGTTGAGGCGTAGCACGCCGATTTCGTCGGCGTGGTAGTCCTTCTCGGTGCTGACGAATTTGACGTGGTCGTTGGTCTTCAGCGTGCCGTTGACGATGCGGAAGTAGCTGATGATGCCGCGAAAGGGGTTGAACACCGAGTCGAAGACCAGCGCCTGCAGGGGCGCGTTCTCGTCGCCTTTGGGGGCGGGGATGCGGTCGACGATGGCGTCGAGAATCTGCGGCACGCCCACGCCGGTCTTGGCGCTGCAGGAAAGGATCTCCTCGCGGGAGCAGCCCAGCAGGTCGATGATTTCGTCGGCCACCTCTTCGGGCATGGCGCTGTCGAGGTCAATCTTGTTCATCACGGGGATGATTTCCAAGTCGTTCTCGAGTGCCAGATAGAGGTTGCTGATGGTCTGTGCCTGGATGCCCTGAGTGGCGTCGACGACGAGCAAGGCCCCTTCGCAGGCGGCGATGGAGCGGCTCACCTCGTAGCTGAAGTCGACGTGGCCGGGGGTGTCGATCAGGTTGAGTACGAAATCATGGCCTGCGTTGGCCGAATTCCCCTCCGCGGGGACGTGGTAGTTCATTTGGATGGCATGGCTCTTGATGGTGATGCCACGCTCCTTTTCAAGGTCCATATCATCGAGCACCTGATCCTGCATGTCGCGTTGCGAAACGGTGTTGGTCACCTCCAGCAGACGGTCGGCCAGGGTGCTTTTGCCGTGGTCGATATGGGCGATGATACAGAAGTTGCGGATGTTTTTCAAAGTGGAGAGGATGGATTAGTGGTGAGAATTATTTCTTTACGGCAGCGGTGTTGCTGTTGTTGCTCTTGTTGGCGGGCTGGTTCTGTTTCTTGCAGCAGTTTTTCTTGCCTTCGCAGGCCGTATTTTTGTTGTCGGTGTTGGCTTTCACCGATGCCTCGGCGTTTTTGTTGCCCTGAGCGTGGTGGGGGCAGTTGCCGCAGTGCTGGCGTTGTTCGTTCTTGACCTCTTTGGTCGTGGCGGTCGTGGTGGTGTTGGCCTTGTTGGTGTTTTTCTTGGTGGGTTGCTGAGCGAAAGCGATGCCGGCGCAGAGGGTCATGGCAGCGGCGAAAAGAACGATTTTTTTCATCGGGATAATTTTTATTATTACGGAATTCTGTTTTTAAAATGTACTTTTGTTAACGCACAGAATCCGGAATTAGTATGTGGCTTCGATTTTTATTTTGCAGGATACGCTTTTCTTTGTACTTTTGCATTCCGATTCGGCCCGACAACCGATGGCCGCAAACAACAGAACACTATCTTATGAAACATCTATTTGTCGTCAACCCCCAAGCCGGGAAGCACGATGCCTCCGAGGAGGTGCGCCGTCGGGTGTCGCAGCTCGGTGCTTCTGTCGCTGCCGAGGTCTATGTGACCCGTTCGGCGGGCGATGCCTCCCGATTTGTCAGGGAACGCTGTGAGGCACATCCCGACGAGCAGTACCGTTTCTATGCCTGTGGGGGCGACGGAACCCTCAACGAGGTGGTCAGCGGCGTGGTGGGCTGCCCCAATGCCGAGATGACCTGTCTGCCTATCGGCAGCGGCAACGACTATGTGAAGTATTATGGCGGACGCGACCGTTTCCTTGATCTGGAGCGCCTGGTTGAGGGCGAAGTCCATGCCGTCGATGTGATGCGGGTGAATGACCGCTACTCGTTGAATGTGTGCAATTTCGGGTTCGATGCTGTGGTCTGTCGCACCATGACCGAGGTGCGTCGCAAGTGGCTGATAGGCGGACGCAACGCCTACACCACGGGTATCGTCAAGGCGCTCTTCACCGGACGGCGCACACAGTGCCGTGTCGTCGTCGACGGACAGGAGGTGCACAATGGCATGATGCTGCTCTGCACCATGGGCAACGGACGCTATGTGGGCGGCGCCTACCAGTGCTCGCCCCGTTCGCTCAACGACGACGGACTGATAGAGGTCTGCCTCTTCAAACCCTTGTCGCTCTATAGGTTCGCCACCATGCTGGGCGACTACCGCAAGGGGACCTTCATGGAACGGCCGGAGATAGCCGACAAGATGACCTATCTGCGTGGCCGGGTGGTCGATATCGAAAGTCCTGAGCCTATAGACCTTACGGTGGATGGCGAGATGATGCGTGCCGCTCGCTACCATATCGAGCAGCTGCCTCGCGCCGTGCGCTTCGTGGTCCCTTCGTAGCGAAAGCGGCGCTGCCGAAGGCCCGTCGGCGTTTCTGCCGGTCGCGACCAATCGGTTGGCCGCGGAGCGGAAAGAATCTTTTCGGCGCGGTGTAATAAAAAGGCCTATTGGAACGTTAATAATACGGTTGCGGGTTTTTCCCCGGAACTGCCATCCTGCCGTCGGCCGCCGGCAGGGTTTCCACCATCGGACAAATCAATAATTATTCAAACAAATGAACCATATGAAATTTAGAGTTATCACTTTGGCATTGGCGTTATTGATGCTGATGCCTGCTGCCGCACGCGCCGACGAAGGCATGTGGCTGCTATCGCTGTTGGGCAAGAACTATGCCGACATGCAGAAAGCAGGATTCAAACTGACCGTTGAAGACATCTACAATGTCAATAAGAGCTGCTTGAAAGATGCCGTGGTGGGCCTCGGCGAGGAGGGCAGCCCGTTCAACCACTTCTGCACCGGCGAAATCATTTCGCCCAAGGGTCTGATGACCACCAACCACCACTGCGGCTACGAGAAGCTGCAGCAGCATTCCACCGTCGGACACGACTATCTGCGCGACGGCTTCTGGGCCTACAGCATGGACCAGGAACTGCCTAATCCCGGCATGACGGCATCGATACTGATCCGCATGGAGGATGTCACCGACCAGGTCAAGGCAGCGCTTAGCGACGAGATGAGCGAGTCGGAACGTGAGAAAGCCATTGACCAGGTGTGCAAAAATATCGAGAAGAAAGCCGTCGAGGGAACGCAATACGACGCCCATGTGGAGCCGATGTTCAACGGCAACCAGTTTTTCCTCTTCGTCCACATTGTCTACAAGGATGTCCGCCTGGTGGGAGCACCTCCCTCGTCGATGGGCAAATTCGGCGGCGACACCGACAACTGGATGTGGCCCCGCCACACTTGCGACTTCTCCATGTTCCGCATCTATACCGCTCCCGACGGCAGCCCCGCCGAATATGCGGAGGAGAACGTTCCGCTCAACCCCAAACATTTCTTCCCTGTCAGCAACCGCGAGTTGAAGGAGGGCGATTTCTCCATGGTGATGGGCTTCCCCGGCACCACCGACCGCTTCCTCACCTCCTACGGACTGAAGGAGACCGAGGCTGATAACCAATTGCGTTACGATATCCGCACGGTGAAAATCAACATCCTGCGCGAAGAAATGGCCAAAAGCCAGGCCAATCGTATCAAATACGACTCGAAATATGCCGAGTGCTCCAACTACTGGAAATACAGCATCGAACAGAACAAAGCCTTGAAACAGTTGAACACCATGGGTGTGAAACGTCAGATTGAGGACGACTACCGCAGCTGGGCGCAAGGCAAGGACAAACGCTATCGCGAGGCCCTTGCGCAGATCGAGAAAGGCTATGCCGACCGTGCCGGCATCAGCGCTGCCCAGACCTACTGCATCGAGGGTCTGCTGATAGGTCCCGAACTGCCGTGGACCGCTTTCCAGATGGGCAAAGGCTTCGAACTGCTCGACAACCCCCAATTTGCCGCCTACCACGACCAGGTCGTGGCCTCGGTGAACGAAATGGCCACCGCTTTCTACAAGGACTATGACGCCACTATCGAACAGCGTCTCGAAGCGGCCCTGTTCCAGTATGTCTACGAACGCATGGATCCGCAGTTCATGCCGGAGTTCCTGACTGCTGCCCACAAGAAGTACAAGGGCAATTTCGCGAAATATGTGGCCGATATGCACAAGAAATCCTTCTTCGCCAGCGAGGAGAGCCTGCGCAAATTCATGGAAAAACCCGACCTGAAGAAACTGGCCAAGGATCCTATCTACCAGGTGGGCAGCCAGGTGTATGAACTCTACACCACCCTGCGCAGCCGGGTGCCGCAGTCGTCGGTCGAAGGACTGCAGCGCGGCATCCGCAATTTCACCGACGGCATCCTGCAATTCAACGAGGGCCGCAAGCTGATGAGCCCCGACGCCAACTCCACCATCCGACTGACCTACGGCAACGTGAAGTCGTACGACCCGCGCGACGCCGTGTCCTACTCCTACTACACCACCATAGCCGGTGTCCTCCAGAAAGAGGGTCCTGCCGGTGGCGAATTTGAGGTGCCCGCCCGTCTCAAGGAACTCGTCTTGGCTCGTGACTTCGGCCGCTATGCCGACAAGAACGGCGAATTGCCTGCCTGCTTTGTCACCACCAACGACATCACCGGCGGCAACAGCGGCAGTCCTGTCATCGACGGCGAGGGCAACCTGATCGGCCTGGCCTTCGACGGCAACAGCGAGTCCATGTCGGGCGACATCGATTTTGAGGAGCGTCTGCAGCGCTGCATCTGTCTCGACACCCGCTACATGCTGTGGGTCATCGACAAGTATGCCGGTGCCAGAAACCTCATCGACGAGATGACCATCAAGGATTGATACCTCTATCTCTATAAGGATCGTCGGGCTGCATGCGCCATTGCGCACTGCGACAGACCATCCGCCGGATCGGACAATCGCCCTATCCCTCAAAAAGAAAGGCTTCGAAACACGTTTCGAAGCCTTTCTTGTATAGTGGTATTTGCCGTTCGGTCGGCCGATTAGCCGAGACGTTTGAACTGGCAGGTGAAGTGGCGCATCAGTTCAGCCTCCCAGGTGATTTCCAGACCGCGTTTGATGTCGTTGCGACGGTCGTAGACGTTCTTGAGGGCAGCGGCGATGACGTCCATGTGGTTGTTGGTGTAGACGCGGCGCGGGATGCAGAGGCGGACGAAGTCGTTGCCGCCGAAGCGGTTCTCACGGGTCACCGGGTCACGGTCGGCGAGGACGTAGCCGATTTCGCAGGCGCGGATACCGGCCTCGAGGTAGAGCTCGCAGGTCAGGGTCTGAGCGGGGAATTCCTCTTTCGGGATGTTGGTCAGCACCTTGTCGGCGTCGACGAAGATGGCGTGGCCGCCGGCGGGACGCTGGTAGGGGATGCCGTACTCGTCGAGCTTCTGGGCCAGGTAGTGGACCTGCTTGATGCGCGTCTCCACCATCTCAAACTCTATGTTCTCCTTCAGACCGACGGCGAGGGCGTCCATATCACGGCCGTTCATACCGCCATAGGTGAGGAAACCTTCGAAGGGGATGCAGAACATCTTGGCACCTTCGTACCATTCTTTCTTGTTGGTGGCGATGAAACCGCCCATGTTGACGAGACCGTCCTTCTTGGCGCTCATGGTCATGCAGTCGGCGTAGCTGAACATCTCGAGGGCGATTTCGCGCAGGGTCTTGTTCTCGTAGCCCTTCTCGCGGGTCTTGATGAAGTAGGCGTTCTCGATGAAGCGGGCGCTGTCGACGTTGACAGGCACACTGTACTTGTGGCAGAGTTCGCAGGTCTCGCGGATGTTCTGCATGCTGACGGGCTGGCCGCCGACGGTGTTGTTGGTGACGGTGAGGACCATGAAGGGGACATTGCCCTTGTTCTCTTTGAGAATCTTTTCGAGTTTTTCGAGGTCGACATTACCTTTGAAGGGAACTTCAAGCTGGGTGTCGTAAGCCTCTTTGACTGTGACGTCGATGGCGAAAGCCTTGCGGCTCTCGATGTGGCCCTTGGTGGTGTCGAAGTGGGCGTTGCCGGGGATGATGTTGCCGGCTTTCACCAGATAGCTGAACAGCACGTTCTCGGCTGCACGGCCCTGGTGGGTGGGGATGACGTATTCAAAGCCGGTCAGTTCGGTGATGGTGTCCTTCATGTGGTAGAAGGAGCGGGCGCCGCCGTAGCTCTCGTCGCCCATCATCATGGCAGCCCACTGGCGGTCGCTCTGTGCGCCCGTGCCGCTGTCGGTCAGCAGGTCGATGTAGACGTAGTCGCTTTTCAGCATGAAGACGTTCTGGTGGGCTTCGTTGAGCCATTTTTCGCGTTGTTCGCGGGTGGATTTCTTGATGGGTTCAACCATCTTGATTTTCCACGCTTCTGCAAATGGAAGTTCCATAATATTACGTTTTTTATTGATTATTTGTAATGAAAAAAATGATTTCCAAACTGGGTAAAACACCAAAAATCGACATGCTTCAGTATGCGCATGTCGTTGGTGAGACGTGTGTCGCAACGCCGCTACATGATACAATAAACGTCTCTTTTCTTGATATTTAAGAAAAGTAAGCGGGCGTTTATGTCTGTAATGTTCATAGTCAAAGTTTGGAACTGCAAAGATACGCTTTTTTTTTGAAATGGGGAAAAACAAAAAAAATATAATAGGTCAGATTTGTCTGGAGGACTTCAGCGACCTATTCTACCGTCCCCAATGGCTCGACGATGGGCGAGTCAGGAAAAATGGGCAAATTAGGCAAATTAGGCGGGATAGACAGATTAGGCGGGATGGGCAGATTAGGATGCCTAAAAATGCCTAATCTGCCTATCTTGCCTAACAAAAATCGCTACGCCAGTCCCATCGACTTCTTGATGGCCTCAATCTTGGCATCGAGGTTGGCGTTGGTCTCGTCGAAACGCTCTTTGGCGCTCAGGCATTCTTTCACGCCGAAGTAGAATTTGATTTTGGGCTCGGTGCCGCTGGGGCGGACGGTTACCTTGTTGCCGTCGGCGGTGAAAAACTGCAGCACGTTGCTAGACGGTAGGTTGATGGGGCTCACAGCACCGCTTTCCATGTCTTTGTCTTCAAGGCTCTTGATGTCGCGGATGCGGACCACCTTGCTGCCGTTGATTTCCTTGGGCGGATTGGCGCGGTAGTCTTTCATCATCTGCTGTATCTCTTCGGCGCCGCTCTTGCCTTTGCGGACCACGCTGAGCAGACCTTCCTTGTAGAATCCGAATTCCTTGTAGAGGTCCACCAGCACGTCGAAGAAGGTCTTGCCTTTCGATTGGGCCCAAGCGGCAATCTCGGCAATCATGGAGCAGGCTCCCACGGCATCCTTGTCGCGCACAAAGTCGCCTATCATGTAGCCGTAGCTTTCTTCACCGCCGCCGATGAAGGTCTCCTTGCCTTCCAGCTCACGGATTTTGGCGCCGATCCATTTGAAGCCGGTCAGCACGTCGTAGACTTTCACACCATAGCGACGGGCGATGTCGGCCGGCAGTTCGCTGGTGACGATGGTTTTGATGATGAATTCGTTGCCGCTGAGTTTTCCTTGTTCTTTCCATTCCTTGAGGAGGTAGTAGATGAGCACGCTCATGGTCTGGTTGCCGTTGAGCAGCATCCATTCGCCGTCGGGTTTTTTGACGGCCACTCCCACGCGGTCGGCGTCGGGGTCGCTGGCAAAGACGATGTCGGCGTCGATTTCCTTGGCCAGGTCGACTGCCATCTTCATGGCGGCATGCTCCTCTGGGTTGGGAGAGGGGGTGGTGGGGAAATTGCCGTCGGGCACGGCTTGCGCTTTCACGACGTTGACATTGGTGAATCCCAGGCGCTCCAGCATGGTGGGTATCAGCTTGATGCCTGTTCCATGGAGGGGGGTGTAGACGATTTTGATGTCGTGGTGGGCTTTGATGCATTCGGGATGCAGCACGTTTTTCTCTATCTCCTTCATGAAGGCCTCGTCCACTTCGGCGCCGATGGTGACGATGCGGCTTTCGCCGCCGTTCCACTTCACGTCGCTGAGCGATTGGATTTTCTCCACCTCGTCGATGACGCTGGTGTCGTGGGGCGGCACCAGTTGGCAGCCGTCGCTCCAGTAGGCTTTGTAGCCGTTATATTCCTTGGGGTTGTGCGAGGCGGTGAGCATGACACCCGTCTGGCAGTGGAAATGGCGCACGGCAAAGCTGAGCTCGGGAGTGGGACGCATGTCGTCGAAGAGGTACACCGTGAAGCCGTTGGCGGCAAGCACATTGGCGGTGATTTCGGCAAATTCGCGGCTGTGGTTGCGGCTGTCGTGCGATATGGCGGCTTTCAGCGCTTCGCCAGGGAAGCATTTTTTCACATAGTTGGCCAGGCCTTGGGTGGCCATGCCCACCGTGTAGCGGTTCATGCGGTTGGTGCCGACGCCCATGATGCCGCGGAGTCCGCCGGTGCCGAATTCCAGACTGCGGTAGAAACTCTCGTTGAGCTCCTCGGGGTTCTCGGCCTGCATCTTTCGGATGGCGGCCTTGGTGTCTTCGTCGTATGCTCCTTCGAGCCATGTCTTCACATTTGCCAACGTGGTGGCATCGAGTGTCGTTTGTGCCATAGATTATATCGTTTTTGATTGTTTGCTTGATGTGTTTTGATGATAATACGTTACAACGTCAATGTGGTCGTATTATTGTGCGATGGGCCAGATTGTTTCTGGGACTGTGGAAAGTGTTTGGACTTCATGCGGTTGCATGTTTTATAGCGGCTGGCGGTAGATGGGGGGCTACAGGTTGTTGCGACGCGAGTTGTCGCAATGTCGGCGCAGTTGGGCTTCGAGTTCGAAAATGCTGTTGCGCAGGTTGTTGATTTCGGCGATGGGGGATGTTGCGAAATTCAAGTCCTTCTTGATGGGCAGCTGGTGCCGTGCGCCCCATTGGCGCAGTTCCTCTTCGGCAGGGCGAAGGTTGAAGGTCTTCAGAAACTGCAGTATGCGCAGTCCGTCGACGCGTTCGTGGCAGGCGTGGACAAAGAGTTCGCGGGTCTTGAAGTTGTTGCGCAGGGGTTGCCACAGGTCGTCGGTTCTGAGCTGCTGTTGCAGAAAGGGTGTCATCGGTGTTTCGATGTCGTGGTCGTAGAGGTTCGGGAAGGTGGCGTAGGTGTCGGCCACTGCTTGGAACCCTTCGGCGGGGAAGAGGGGATAGGCGGCCGAGAGGCTGTCGATGCCTTTGGCTATGGCGGGACCCGTTCCGAAGGGTACGCGCATCGAGGGCCGCCCTTGGGGTCTGACCGTCTCGGAGCAGTCGAGCAGCATTTTGCCGGTTTTGGCGAATTTCTGCATCAGGTAGAAGTCCTCGCCGCCTTGCAAGGGGGTGTATCCGCCCACCCGCCGGTAAGCCCATAGGGGGAAGACCATGGCGCTGCCGAGTGCGGTGAAGGCGTAGGGGTTGCCCGATTCGAGCAGGCTCAGCAGGTAGTGGCGCATATACACCTCGTAGCGCAGCATAGCGCGGTCCTGGTCGGCGTCGCCGCTCAAGGGGTGATAGTAGGGTACGCAGAGCGCGTTGTGGCTGGGATGGGTGTTCATGCGGTCGGCCACTGATGCCAGGTAGGTGGTGCTGATGGCGGTGTCGGCGTCCAGGCTGACGATGAGCGTGTCGTCATCGTGGTGTTTCGCGATGCTTTCCATCAGCGTTTTGCGGGCCCAGCCCACACCGCGCCGTTTGGGCTCCCAGCCCTTGCCGGGACTGCTGCGGTCGATGATGTGCAGCGCCGGTGGCCCTTGGTGCATCTTCTCCGCCAGATGGTACAGATGGGTCAGCGAGGCTTGGTTGTTGCGATACATGGCCTGTTCGATGTCGTTGCCGCTTTGGGCCCATCCTTCGGGGTTATTGACACAGCAATAGACAGTAAAGTCGCTGAATGATTGGTGCATCAGCGACTCGAACAGTTCTGGCAGATTATCCAGTTCTGCCAGCATGGGAATGGCTATGGCGATGTGTCGGTACCTCATTGTTTGACCACTTTGGCTGTGTGGCTGCCGCTGCGTAGCATGTAGATGCCGCCAGGCAGCGTGCTCAGGTCGACGAGACGGGTGCCGGCCGGCAGCAGCAACACCTGTTGCCCCTGCATGTTGAAGACTTGGACCTCGTGGGTGGGTGCTTCGCTGAGCAGCAGCTTGTCGCGTGTGGGGTTGGGGTAGACCTTAAGGGGCCGCTGATCGGCAACGCCGATGCCTTGGGTGCCGTTGTTGAGGTGGCGCACCTCTTCGATGTAGTTCACCAGCGAATGCTGCAGAAAACGCCAGTATTCGGGCAGTTCGTCGCTGTTCAGTTTCTTGTCGGTCGACAGTTCCATGGTCATCTCGAGGCAGTTGTGGTAGTAGTTCATGTAGTCCTGCCGTCCGTTGGGGATGACGTACCAGTCGCCTCCGGCGATGTAGCCCGACGAGGTGACGTCGCGGAAGTGGTTGTTGTTATAGGTGCGGCTTGTGTCGACAAAGCGCTTGCATACCTCCTGCCACCAGTCGCTGTTGGGATGGGGGTTCTCCAGCGAAGTGAAGCTGTCCCAGGGATAGTTCATCACCTCGCTGCCGCCGTGCAGGTTGGCGCTCATGCGGAAATTGTGGTCGCCGACGTAGTTGATCATGGCGGTGTTTTCGGGCTGCAGCGAGTCGAGGGGATCGGTGCCGAAGGGGTCGGGGAAGTTGCGGTTCAGGTCCACATAGTTGGCATTGTAGCGCATGCTGCCCTGAATGGTGTTGTTGCTATAGTGGTAGGTGCCGTCGGGGTTGGCGAGGGGGTTGATGTAGATGTCTACGGTGTTGATGAGTTCGGTGTATTGGGTGTTGGTGCCGTAGCCGTGGAGTAGGGTGTCGATGAGGCGCAGCATCATGACGTATCCGGTCACCTCGTCGCCGTGCATGGTGGAGGAGTAGAAGAATTCGGGGTGGACGTTCTGGTAGCTGCTTTCACCGCGGATGACCATGCAGAGGATGAGCCGTCCCTGTACCGAGGTGCCGATGGTGTCGACATGGCACAGCTGGGGAAATGCTGCAGCCCATTGTGCCATCATGGACAGATAGGTGTTGTAGGTGGGGTAACGGTCCCATTGCCGCATCTCGTCGACCGATGATGCCATGTTGAAGGCCTTGGGCTCGGGCTGCCCCACTTCAGGGGCGAAAGCGTCGGGACGCGGTTTCGGTGGCAGCTCCTGGGCTTGGAGGGTGGTGGTTAGCAATAGGGTGATGACGGCGGCGAAGAAATAGATACGTTTTTTCATGTTAAACTATGTGCAGGGGGATAGGTAAAACCTTTCGGGGGGTCAGACTCCGGCGAAGGTGAAGAAGTTGTTGGCGAAGAAGTTCCAAAGCATGACCACGCCGGTGGCAAAGACTTTGGAGAGGTAGAAGTTCCATTTCAGCTTCTCGTTGAAGATGAAGAGAATCAGGGTGTTGATGCCCAATCCGATGAGCGACACCACGAAGAACTTGGTGTATTCGACACCCACCTGGTCGTTGGTGCTTCCCCAGGTCCAGATGCGGTTGAGGATATAGTTGTTGGTGGCTGCTACGACAAAACCGATGGCGTTGGCAATGAATTTGGGTATCTTGAACACCTCCTTGCAGAGCCATGTGAGACCGAAATCGATGACGGTACCCGAAACGCCCACGATGCAGAATCGTAGGAACTTCAAGAGGAAGGCTTTCTCCAAAAATTGTGAAAAGGTGAACAGTAGCCGCATGGCAAGAACTCAGCTGATCAAATCTGCTCTAGAAGGTGACTTCGGCGGGGTTGTGCATGATACCCGTCTTGCGGATGCGTTGCGGCTTGTAGTCGTTGCGCGGACGGCTGATGCGCGGACCGGGCTTCTTGTTGCGGGGTATGTAATGAATGTCGCCCGACTCGTTGACTTCCAGACCGTAGACTTTCTCGGTGTCCAGATTTACCTTGATGCTCCAATAGTGGCCGCAGCCGCCGCTGGCGCGGACAATGTCCTGCGAGAGCTGTTTTTGCATCTTGTCGTCCCATACGGCGTTGATCCAGATGATTTTGGCGCCGTTGATATCGGTGAAGCCCACATATTGGCGGGTGTATTTGCGGATGTGTTCGTCGATGATGGGGCACATGCCTTCCTGGTTCTCGTGGTTGCGGTTGAGGAAGGCCAGTTTTTTCTGCATCAGCTTTTCGGCCTTGGCGATGTCGATGTCTTCGGGCGTGAAGCGTCCGTCCTGGTTCTCCACCATGATGTCGACGTCCCATTCCTTGTTGAAGACAAAGCCGTGGTAGTTGCTTCCCAACACTTCGGTGTGGTACCACGTCTCTTCGGGAACTACATAGTCCTGTGCTTTCAATGCGCTGAACGTCAATAGCAATATGCCGAATATAAGGGTGTATTTTTTCATAAATGGGATGCTGTTTGAAGATGCAA
The DNA here is from genome assembly GCA_902793295.1 of uncultured Bacteroidota bacterium. Classification (GTDB taxonomy): domain Bacteria; phylum Bacteroidota; class Bacteroidia; order Bacteroidales; family P3; genus Colimorpha. Next base: position 31,611 of record CADBDA010000003.1, on the reverse strand, counting down.
AATTACTCAAAAAACGTCATATAGAAAAAATTATTTTATTTGGAATACATTTTTTTGCGGAACAGGCACGTCGGGGATGAAAATAATTTTGTCGTTTCGAAGCTTTTTTATAACTTTGCAGTCGCTAACCAGAAGTCGTGAAGGGGTCCGTTTCCTAGAGGAACGGCCTGATATTCATGTGCTTCAATGTATTGATTTATCAAATAAAAACACATAATTATGAACAAATTCGTTTCTGTACAACAGGCAGCCGAGAAAATCCATGACGGCATGACCGTGATGGTCGGCGGTTTCCTTGGTGTGGGCAATCCCATCGCCCTCATCGACGCTTTGGTTGAGAAAGGTGTGAAAGACCTTACTATTATCTGCAACGACACGGCATATCCCGAAGTGGGCGTCGGCAAGCTCATCACCAACCACCAGGTGAAGAACCTCATTGCCACCCATATCGGCACCAACAACAACACCATCGACCAGATGAATGCCGGTGAGCTCCACGTCACCCTGCAACCCCAGGGAACCCTGGCAGAACAGATCCGCGCCGCAGGCGCTGGCTTGGGCGGCGTGCTGACCCAGACGGGTCTGGGCACCGTTGTCGAGAACGGCAAGGAGAAGGTCACCGTCGACGGTAAAGAGTACCTGCTCGAAAAGCCGGTTCGCGCTGATGTGGCCATTATCGGTGCCAACATCGCCGACGAGAGCGGCAACTTGGTCTACAAGGGCACTTCTCAGAACTTCAGCCCCATGATGGCTACCGCAGCCGACGTTGTCATCGTCGAGCCTCAGGAAATCGTCCCCACCGGCAGCATCGCTCCCGAAAATGTCAAGACCCCCGGTATCTTCGTCGACTTCATCATTAAAAAATAAATAAAACATACCTAATATGGCAGTAAAATCAATGCTCCGCGTTCGCATGAGCGCCAAGGACGCCCACTACGGCGGCAACCTCGTTGACGGTGCACACATGCTCCACCTTTTTGGCGATGTCGCAACTGAACTTCTCATCATCCAGGATGGTGACGAAGGTCTCTTCTGCGCCTATGATATGGTCGAATTCAAAGCCCCTGTCTATGCAGGCGACTACATCGAGGCTTACGGTGAAATCACCCACGTCGGCAACACCAGCCGCAAGATGAGCTTCGAGGCTTACAAGGTCATCAAGACCCGCCCCGACATCAGCGACAGCGCCGCCGATGTGTTGGAGGAGAAAATCCTCGTCTGCCGCGCCAGCGGCACTTGCGTGACCCCCAAGGATTGTCAGCGCAAGAATAAGTAAGTTTTTATACTTGTAACTATAAGCAGAATAAGGTGTTATAACTTTATTCTGCTTTTTTTTGTCCTTTTAGTGTAAGATTTTCTGCTTTTGTACGACTACAAGGTATGAGTGACACAGAAAAGATCAAGAAACAAATCATCCCATTGCAGCCAGCCATGCAACGTATGGCTGAAAGACTTCTCGGCAACGAGGATGACGCGGCAGATGCTGTGCAGGATACTTATGTGTCACTGTGGAAGGAACGCCAAAAGTTGAACAGTGTGGACAATGTTGAAGCCTGGTGCATTATGATGGTAAAGCGCAGATGCGTAGATATATTGCGTAAACGACGTCCCATGTTGGAGATAGACGAAAGGATGGATTATGTTGAAGAGGAGACTCGGGAAGAGGATCGTCTGCAGTTGGCTTTTCGTTTTATTGACCGCCTTCCCGAGCGTCAGGCGCGCATTGTTAAACTGAAACATTTTGACAATTATGATACGCAAAGCATTGCGTTGGAGATGAAAATCAGCGAGGCTAATGTATATGTGCTCCTTTCACGGGCCTACAATAATTTGAAACAAATGATATCTGAATATGAAAAAGACTGACGAAAAAATGAATTTAGATCAGCTGCTTTTAGTTGTCGAAAAAGCTGGCCGCAACAGTCGTCGTCGTGAGGCTCTGTCGCAAATGATTGACGAACTTGCCGCTGAAGAGACTTCAAAACACCGTCGCCTGTTATGGTACCGCTGGAGCGTGGGCATATCTATTGCCGCGTGTATTGCTTTGTTTGTGACTACCTTGGTCAAAGCGACCTTTGTGCCGGAAAGAGTGGAATTGCTGACGGCCGAGGTGAAGAACAATGAAATCAAGAAAAGAGTTTCGATGTCTGAAACAAAAGAGATGCCTCCATGCTCGTCAAGGGACACAAAAACGCTTTCGACAAGGCTGACAACCAGTGTTCAAACAGAAGAATTCCAGAGTAATCATGTTGAAGAGATGGAAGAAAAAACGACCGTTTCCAGTGAAACTGAGAGTTCTGTTACAATTATATCGGATAGAACGGAAGTTGTATTTGCAGATGCGGTTTTGGAGGAATCACAATATGACAACGCAGTCGAGGAAGCCCCAGAACTGTCGGTGGCAGTCAATGAAGATTTGTCTCAGTTGAATACAGATACTTCTCCTATGAAAGAAGCCACAAAAGACATACCTGCCAAAGCACGCCGTTGGTTTCAATTGCGTCGGGCTGAGCCCAGCAAGATGGATGGAACTATGCTCGCATTAAGAATATTGTAACCAAAAAACATATATCATGAAACGGACAACCGCAATAATTGCATCGTTGCTATTGGCTATCAGCAGCGTGGCGGCACAGGACACCGCTGCCGCCAACGACAAGTCGGCACTCAAGGTGGGTTTATCGGCTGGAACCACACTCTACGGTAGCGGCAACAATTTCTCGCCCTACTATTCAAAGTATGGCTTCACGCTGCAGATACCTGTGCTGTGTGAATACAATTTCGCGCCACATTGGCAATTCTCGACAGGTTTGCGATATGACTTCAACTGGGATCCATTGACGAATGCCGTCGAAGAGGTGTGGGTCAACAACGGCGAGGATTTTGGACTCGCCCACAACACGACGCCGACGATTGGCAAACAAACGGCTTATATCTATAGCGGGTTTATCGGCATCCCTGTAAAAATAACATGGTACCCTAAGGCAGACAACAAACGGCTGCTGGGCGTGGGACTTGACTACTATGTTGGGTACGCGGTGAGAAACATTTACCGAATCTCGACAACAGAGTTAAGACTTATTGACGCTGCAACTCAGTCGTATAACGCTTCAGGCGATATGACGGAGAGCGAAAGTCCCACCCTCCTACCCTGGCGTATGGAGGTCGGGCTAACACTATCGACCGACTATTTAGGGTTACTTCACGGGGCAAGGCTGTTCTTTGACCTGTTACCCCGATACAAAGATCTTCTAACAGGAGAGAACATACGCACTGTCGGAATTACATTATTTCTTTAATAACTTCAAAATCTATTCATCATGAAGATATCATCAAATAGCAAATCGACAATCCTGGCAGGCACTTTTTTTGCCATCATCACCATTGTCAGCATTTCTGTCGCCAACGCACAGACCAACAATGAGAACCCAATCTTAGCCACTTCGGGGCCTAACGTGCTTGAAAAAGGCGGTAAGCTGTGGCACAACGAGTTGTCGTACGAGTACTTGGATTTGGGAACGTTGGAAACAACAGAGAACATTTACAGCTTCGGCTCAAATTTCAGAATAGGATTAGGTCTTAATACCGAGCTGGATTTAAGCCTTGAAGCAGGTCATATCGAAGCAACTAACGCCAGCTCCGTGAAGTCACACTCAGAGATGCTTGTACCGTCAGTGGGTGTGAAGGTGGGGTTGTATGAGGGCAAGGGGGTAATGCCACAGGTGTCTTTCTGCACCGATGTGGCGTTACCTATAGCATTGTATTTTGGAGAGAACAGCGATGCCCAGTTTTGGCGTCCACAACCGACTGTAGGACTTGTGTTCCGCAACAGGATAGGCAGCCGCTTCACTATTGACTACTCACTCGGATACAGCTGGCACAGCTATGGATATTTTACCTGGGATGAGGGATTACGTTATTCTCTAGCATTCAATGCACTCGTCACCGACCGACTTGCTTTGGGACTGGCTTTTGGCAAGGGTAATTTCCACGCTATCAACGATGGAGGCAGAAGCATATCAAATACTGCAACCACCATACTTTCAAACAAGGCTGACATCACCCTCGTTTATCAGGCAACACCAAAGGTACAGCTCTCATTGAGAGGCAACCTGCAGTTGGGTAGTTCGATGGACGGTTTTGGAGAGTATAGCTTCACTACCGAAATGACTGGTGGAGTGAGCTGGAAATTCTAACCCCAGAATGCACCTTTGAGGGCGAATGCGAGGAGAAAGAGCACTGCGAACAATGTGTAGCGGCGGGCGCGGAGCTCTTTCTGCTGACGACCCAGCATGGCGCCCAGCAGCGCGAAAAGGGTCATGATGACTGTAAGCGGTAGGGTGGCCCGCCACACATTGTCGGCAAGGGGGATGCGGAAACCTAGTGCCAGACCGACAATGAGGGTGTTGATGCCGATGGCCACACCCAGCAGGGCGGCGGTGGAGAAGCGGCTGATATCGTAGGGCTGCACCTGGCGGCTGCGCTTGCCACTGCGGAAAAGCAGCCGCAGGGCTACGAGGATCATCAGTCCCAGATAGACCAGGTTGTCGGTGTCGCTCCACAGGCTGTTGGTGCTGACAGCGTCGGGGTCGAGGTCGGCAGGCGTGAAACGGAGCAGATTGCCCAGCCAGATGCCGAGAACCAGCAGCAGCGCGTTGATAAGGGCAATGGCGAACGATTCTGCCAGCGCCCGGGTGAGGGGTATGCGGTTTTTCAGGGCGCAACCGTGCATGACAATAAGGGCTTCGAAAGAGAGCGCCAGGGCAAGGATGATAAATTCAATTAGGGACATGGGCTGAGGAGTGTATTGGGGTGTGATGTATGATGTTTTCCGATTTTGTCTTCGTTAGGGCATAAGGTTGTTCGTTAGGGTCACAAAGTCGGCCACAGACAACTGTTCGGCGCGTTTCTGCAGCAGTTCGTCGGGGACGCTGTCGAGGGACATGTTGAGTGGTTTCAGCGCGTTGCGCAAAGTCTTGCGACGCTGGTTGAAGCCGGTTTTGACCACTTGGACAAAGCGTTTCTCGTCGCAGTCGAGATTTTGCACGTCGTTGCGGGTCAGCCGGATGACGGCCGATTTCACCTTGGGCGGCGGATTGAACACATGCTCGTGGACGGTGAAGAGGTATTCGATGTTGTAGAAAGCGGACAGCAGCACGCTGAGGATGCCGTAGGTCTTGCTGCCGGGGGCGGCGGCAACGCGTTCGGCCACCTCCTTCTGGAACATGCCGACCACCTCGGGAATCTGCTGGCGGTTTTCGAAGACGCGGAAGAGTATTTGCGAGGAGATGTTGTAGGGGAAATTGCCGATGACGGCGAAAGAGGTGGGGAAGAGGGTGGTGAGGTCCAGCCGCAGGAAGTCGCCCTCAATCACCTCGAGGGAGGGGTAGTGGCTGTGGAGCCATTCCACCGACTCGCGGTCCAACTCGATGGCTTTGAAGTTGTAGCGGCTGTCGTCCAGCAGGTATTTGGTGAGCACCCCCATGCCGGGTCCTATCTCGAGCAGGCAGGGCACCTGTCCGGTGAGGCTGTGGGCGATGCGTTCGGCGATACTTTCGTCGGTGAGGAAATGCTGTCCCAGGAATTTTTTGGCTCTGACTTGTTCCATAATCTTATTTTCTGTAGCGTTTGCGTGCCCTGTCGACGTAGAGGCTGGTGGGATAGTCGAGGATGAGACGTTCGTAGCACTGGCGGGCTTTCTCGGGGTTGCCCAGCTGCTGTTCGTTGAGTTCGGCGAGCATGAAGAGCGCATCGTCGGCCAGGATGTCGCTGCCGTAGTGGTCCACCACGAACTGCAGCAGCGAGTCGGCTTCGTGGTAGCGACCTTGTTTCATGCGGATGCGTGCCTTCTGCACCAGCACCTCGTCGAGGAGGGCGTGGCTGAGGCTGCGGTGGGTGATGTCGTCCAGCAACGTCCAGGCGCTGTCGAGCTGGTTGCGGTAGAACATCAGGTCGGCGGCGGCATAGTAGGAGAGCATCTCATAGGTGCTATCCTCCTCCATGTTGTCGCTGATGAGGAGCGAGAGCTGCATGGCGTCGTTGGCGATGAGTTTGGAGGTGGAGGCGCGCAACACGTCGAGTTGCGACTTGGCCCATTGGAAGTCGTTGTTGTAGTATGACAGCTTGGCGTTTTTGAATTTGGCCATGGCACCGACAATGTCGTTCTTGTTGGCTTTCTCCACCTGGCTGTAGAGCAGCGAGGCGTCCCAAATCTCTCCCGAGAAGAGCAGCAGGTCGCCCAGTTCCAGTTTCACCTCGTTGACGGTGTTTTTGGGTATGCGGGGCATCTCGATGATGTCGTAGAGCAGGTCGACAGCTTTTTGCAGGCGGTCGTTGGAGGGGTCAGTGGTCTGCTGGGGGCTGCTGTAGGCCAGCAGGTGGGCGTAGTTGCGCATCAGTGGGATGGTATGCTCGTTCTTGCCCAGTTCGGCGAGGGCGGCTTCGTAGTCCGCCTGCAGGTCCGCTATCTGGCGCGGGTCGGTGGCATGGCTTTGGTTGATGCGGTCGAAACGGGTGTTGAGCAGTCCCACTTTGCCGGCGAAGTAGAAAGGATGTTCCTTGCCTTTGGCAATCAGGTGACTGTAGGCCTTCTCCGCCACGTCGTAGGCTTCGTTGTTGGCTGCTATCTGAGCCACGCGAAACACCTGTTCGGTCCCTTGTTCGGGGAAGCGGGCATCGACCGCTTTGGCTTGGGTGAGGGCGAAGTCGAAGTCTTTCTGCTGCAGCGAGAACCATATCATCATCTCGAGATAGCTGTTGTTGTCGGGCTGTTGTCGGATGCGGGCGATGAGCGTTTTGCGCAGACCGTCGGACAACCGTGTCGACGAGGTCTCGTTGAGAGCCCGTTGCAGTGCAATCTGGATGGAGCCTATGGAGTGGGGCGAGCTGTCCAGCAGGTCGAAGTATTCGTTCATCATGGATTCGTAGTCGCCCGATTTCTCGTAAAGGGTGGCCAGTTCCATGATGTAGATGTTGCGGTTGTTCATCTTCTCGCGGGCCTTGAGGTAGGTCTGAATGGCCAGGTCGGTGCGGCCGGCGTTGTCGAAGGCCATGGCGAGGTCGCCGACCTGCTTCGAGTCGGCCGACACCTTGTCGATGGCGGCGGCGAAGGTCTTCTCGGCCTTTTTGGTGTTGCCCTGTCGCAGCTGAATGTTGCCCAGGTCCACCATGAGGTGCAGTGCGTGCGGGTTTTTCTTCAGTCGTTTCTCCACCAGCTTTTCGGCCTCCTTGTATTGGGCGGTCTCCAGGTAGCACTGGTAGAGCATCTGGTAATAGAAGACATTCTGTGTGCGGTTGTAGAGGGGCTCGTAGAGTTCGACGGCTTTGTCGTATTCCTTGTTTTGGAAATAGTATGAGGCCATCTGCTCATTCGACTCCTGTGCCCGGCCGACGCAGGGGGCGCAGGCCAGCAGCAGCGAGAGCAGCAGTATGAGCGATGACGATTTCTGGGGCATTGTGGGGTGGGGGAGGGTCTGTTAGTGCTGGGGGTGATGTTCGTCGTTGATGGTGAAGGTCAGCTGTCCGAAGTAGACGTGGCCGGCATAGGGTTCGCCCACCTTCTCTTCCCAGCGATAGCCAGGGGCGCTGGGGTTGTAGGGGCTGATGCCCAGCGTGTCGGCGGCATGGTAGACGGTCTGGCAGCCGTCGTCGAAGCGGAAGATGACGCTGTCGCCAAAGAAGGAACACATGCTGTTGTAGGCAGCCTCTTGACAGGCGCTGCCGATACCCCCGTTGAGCACCACCATGCTGTCGCTGGCCATGGCCAGTGTCAGCGGCTGGTAGTAGAAGGTGTCGAAAGCTTCGTTGGTGTCGTTCCGTATGCAGTGATAGCCTGCGGGGATGACGGTCAGGGGCTGCGAAGCCTCGTTGCGGAGCAGGCAGTATTCGTCATAACCCGGGTCGCAAGCTGTGAGCAGCAGCGTGCAGGCCAGCAGTGTCAGCAGTGCTTTGTTCATGCGGGTGGCGTTCTGTTATTTCAGGTAGTATTCGACGGTGGTGACCACGCGTACTTTCTTCATCTGCGGGGTGTTCTCGTCGAGGTCTTCAATCTCGAAGTATCCTTGCGAGGCGGTGCGCATCTTGCCAATAGTGCTGTGGCTGTTCTTGGCAAATTCTTCGGCCGATTCGCGAGCTTTCACCAAGCTTTCGGCAATCATCGAGGGCTTGATTTCGTTCAGACCCAGATACTGGTAGTCGGCGTAGCCGCTGGCCAATATGTTGCGGTTGACAAGGTCGGTCTCAAGGGTGTTCTGCACCTTCTTCACCAGGTCCAATTTGGAGGTGATCACAGTGATGGACTGGTTTGCTTCGTAGCGGTAGGCGATGCGCGACACGTCGCTCCACGAGTTGTATTCGTCGCTGTAGCTGGCGGCACCATACGAGATCTCGCTTTCGTCAAAACCTGCATTGCGGAGCAGCTTGACGATGGTCTGGTTGTTGTTGGCAATGGTCTGGCGCAGCGTGGAGAGGTCGTTGTTCTTTTCGGAGTAGGAGATGCGGTACACCACGCGGTCGGCGGGGACTTCCTTTTCGCAGAGGCCTCGGACGGTGACGGTGTCGTCGAACGATTTCAAAGTCTTTACGGTCCATACCAACATCAGTCCCAATACGAATGCGGCGAGAACGATGCTTGTGCCGAGAATATAGTTCTTTTTGAACGGAATGTTGCTGCTTTTCATAATGTTGTGTTTTTTTAAGGTTCGTTTTCGTTTTTGAATTGTACTACAAACGCCAGAACGGCTTATTTATTGTTGCCGGGAGCAGGAACTTTTTTGTGGGAATGTCGCTAGCGGATGCCCAGCAGTTTGTGGGTCTGCAGCGAGAGTCTCCATTGTGGGTGTTGGAGCGTGTAGTCGATGGTTTGTTGGGTGATGGAACGGTTTTTGTCGGCGTCGCCGGTGTCGCATGGTTGCAGGAAACGTGCGTGGCTGATGGCTATGCCGCTGTAATCGTCGGGCGGATGGATGCCGTCGAAGATGACTTTGATTTCGTTGGCATGTTTCAGTACGGGTGCGGCTTGGGGCCCTAGGAAGGCATCCTTGGGCGAGAGGGTGATCCAGTCCACTTGTGCCGGCAGCGGCAGGGTGCCGTTGGTTTCGACCGCCACGGTCTTGCCTATGGCGTGGAGGGCGTCGACCAGCGAGGCGGTCAGCTGCAGTGCCGGTTCGCCGCCGGTGACGACGACCAGAGGCGTCGCATAGCGCCCCGCTTGTTCCACGATGGCTTGTTCGCTCATCTCGGTGCCTTCGTCGTGGTGTGTGTCGCAGAAAGGGCAGTGCAGGTTGCAGCCCGACAGGCGGACGAATACCGCCGGAGTGCCTGTGTGGAAGCCCTCGCCCTGCAGCGATTGGAATATCTCGTTCACCTTCATGGTCAGTCTTCCTCGTAGGTGGCGATGTTGCCCGTCGTCTCCTGCACGTCGACGCGGTAGCAGTGCGGAATCTGTTGCTGGCACCAGCGTGCCATGTTCTCCGCCGTCGGGTTGCATTCCAATACGTCGTTCACCACCTGATGGTCCAGTTTGTCGGTGATGCGGCGTTTGATTTCGGCGAAGTCCACCACCATGCCGTTAGCGTCCAGTTCTTTGGATTTGCAGTAGATGGTGATGGTCCAGTTGTGGCCGTGCAGCTGGGTGCATTTGCTCGGGTAGGGCAGTGTCAGTTTGTGTGCTCCCGACACTTCGATGGTCTTTTGAATGTAGTACATGGGGATGTTGATATGTGATGAATGAAGTTGGATGTCGTCTGAAAACAGCGATTGTCAATTCGCCTCATATTCCGTCGGGTCCTCGATGTGTGCCAGGGCGAAGGCTTCTTGGCGTTCGCGGCAGGTGCCGCAGGTGCCACAGTGCCGTTTGCCGCCCTTGTAGCACGAGTAGGTGGTGGCGTAGTCGATGCCCAGCGCCGCTCCGCGGCACACAATATCGGCCTTGGACAGCAGGGTGTAGGGCGCCTCGATGTCGACGTTGATGTAGGTGCCGGCTCGCATGGCGGCATCCATGGCGTCGATGAAGGCCTTCCGACAGTCGGGATAGATGGCGTGGTCGCCTCCGTGGTTGGCGATGAGCACATGCTTCAGTCCGCGGCTTTCGGCGATGCCGCAGGCCACGCTGAGCATGATGCCGTTGCGGAACGGCACCACGGTCGAACGCATGTTCGTGTCGTCGTAGTTGCCCTCAGGTATGGCGTCGGCGCCGTCAATAAGCGACGAGGTGAAATAGTCCTTCACAAAAGTCAGGGGAATGATCAGATGCTCGATACCCAGTTGTTGGCAGTGGTGTTTGGCACAAGCCGTTTCGCGTTCGGCGTGGTTGCTGCCGTAGTCGAAGGTCAGCGCAAGCGCTATGCGCTCCTGCGCTTCGTAAAGCAGGGTGGTCGAATCCAGTCCGCCCGAGTAGATGATGACGGCATCTTTTGCCGACGATGATGACTGTTGCATGTTCTCTTGTTTTGTTAAAGGGGGTTTCCTCCTTGGGGATGGAGGCCTGCTACTGGCAGGGCAAGAATACCCCTGTTGTTGTGATGAAATCGACTGCAAAATTACATATTTTATTTCAAATGGTCCCCTGTGAGCGTGTTTTTCTGTTCAATCTGTTGAATGTTAGATTGCTGTGTTTCTTTTTCGCCATTGTTTCCGACCGGACTTCCGGTGGTTTCCGAATCCGTTTTTATCGGTATTGGCCCCTTCTGTCCACTTTTTTTTCGTCGCTCCCGTCCGCACCATACAACAAAAAGTCCAAAGTGCCGTTACGACATTGCTTTCTCTGCCTCCATTATGATGCATGCCATAGACTCCCTTCCCTTTGTATGGTCAGGCAGATGGGCCTCTTGAAAAGACATTGAAATGAAAAGAATCGTATCCATACAAGATATATCCTGTTTTGGCAAGTGCTCCCTCACTGTCGCCCTGCCTATCATTTCGGCCATGGGCATTGAGACCTGTGTAGTCCCCACGGCGGTGCTCTCCACCCATACCGGCACCGGATTTGAGGGTTACACTTATCACGACCTCACCGCCGACATCCCCGCCATTGCCGCCCACTGGAAACGGCTGGGACTGCGTTTCGACGCCATCTGCACCGGTTATCTGGGCTCCAAGGAGCAGGTGCAGATTGTCTCCGATTTCTTCAATACCTTCGCCACCCCCCAATGTAAGGTCATCGTCGACCCTGTGATGGGTGACAAGGGTCAGTATTACAAGGGTTTCGACGACAGCTTTGCCCACCAGATGCGCCAGCTCTGTCGCAAGGCCGATGTCATCATGCCCAATATGACCGAGGCGGCCCTGCTGCTGGGCGAACCCTATCGGGGCGAACGGTGCGACGAGGCCTTCATCAAGGAACTCCTCAAGCGGCTGTCCGGTCTCGGAACCCGTATCGTCATGCTGACAGGCGTCCATGTCGACGACACCCATCAGGGCGTGGCCTGCTACAACAGTGAGACGGGCGACTTTTTCAACTGCCTCAGCCAGAACATTCCGGGTTATTTCCATTCCACTGGCGATGTTTTTTCGGCCACATTTGCCGGCGCCCTCGTCAAAGGGTTCCCGCTGGAACGGGCCCTGCGCATCGCCGTCGATTTCACGGTGGACTGCATCCGTCACACCCTAGGCCACGAAAAGGAGCATTGGTATGGCGTCATGTTCGAGGAATGTCTGCCCCAACTGATAGCCAATACGAAACAGTAAGCCGGCGCTGTCCCCGACAGTCGGCCCCTCCCATCAAACCGACAAGTGTTTACCTTATAATAAAACATAAAAAAATCGCCCCGCATTTCCGCAGGGCAATTTTTTATTGTTGTCGGTAGGATTGCCGGTCGCATTAGAACAGGCCTTCCAGGATGTTGTCGTCGACCAGGTTGGGCATGGTGACCTTCAGTTCGGGGCAGATGTCCATGGCACGTTTGATGGCGAACATGGCGCCTTCGTTGCGAGCCCAGCTGCGACGGCTGATGCCGTTGTTCACGTCCCAGTGGAGCATCATGCGCAGACGGCGGTCGCATGCTTCGCTGCCGTCGAGGACCATACCGAAGCCGCCGTTTATCACTTCGCCCCAGCCTACGCCGCCACCGTTGTGGATGCTGACCCACGTGGCACCGCGGAAGCTGTCTCCGATGACGTTCTGTACGGCCATGTCAGCGCAGCGGTTGCTGCCGTCGTAGATGTTGCTGGTTTCGCGGAAGGGGCTGTCGGTGCCGCTGACGTCGTGGTGGTCACGTCCCAGCACGATAGGAGCGCTGATTTCGCCTTTGCGGATGGCTTCGTTGAAGCGGGCGGCAATCTTGGTGCGTCCTTCGCAGTCGGCGTAGAGAATGCGGGCCTGGCTGCCGACGACGAGGTGGTTCTCCTTGGCACCCTTGATCCATTGGATGTTGTCGTGCATCTGCTGCTGGATTTCGGCGGGAGCAGTGGCTGCAATTTCTGCGAGGACCTCCATAGCGATATGGTCGCTCTTGTCGAGGTCTTCGGGTTTGCCGCTGGTGCAGACCCAACGGAAGGGGCCGAAACCGTAGTCGAAGCACATGGGTCCCATGATGTCCTGTACGTAGGAGGGATAGCGGAAGGCGGTCTTGTCGGCGTTCCAGATGTCTGCGCCGGCGCGGCTGCTTTCAAGCAGGAAGGCGTTGCCGTAGTCGAAGAAATACATGCCCTTTGCGGTCAGCTTGTTGATGGCTGCCACATGGCGACGCAGGCTTTCCTGCACTTTTTCCTTGAACAGTTCGGGCTTTTCGGCCATCATCACCTTCGAGTCTTCGAAGCTGACACCCACGGGGTAGTAGCCGCCGGCCCACGGGTTGTGGAGCGAGGTCTGGTCGCTGCCGAGGTCGACATGGATGCCTTTCGCGGCGCAATATTCCCACAGGTCAACGACGTTGCCCTGGTAGGCGAAGCTGCGGGCTTTCTTGGCGGCGATGGCCTTGTTGACCTCCACGAAGAGCTCGTCGAGATTGGCGTGGACCTCGTCGACCCAGCCTTGGTCGAAGCGTTTCTGAGTGGCGGCGGGGTTGATTTCGGCGGTGATGCTGACCACTCCGGCGATGTCGCCAGCCTTGGGCTGAGCGCCGCTCATGCCGCCGAGGCCGGCGGTGATGAAGAGCTTGCCGGCGGTGCCGCCGCCCAGCTTGCGGGCAGCGTTGAGGACGGTGATGGTGGTGCCGTGCACAATGCCTTGGGGGCCGATGTACATGTAGCTGCCGGCGGTCATCTGTCCGTATTGGGTCACGCCGAGGGCGTTGTAGCGCTCCCAGTCGTCGGGCTTGCTGTAGTTGGGAATCATCATGCCGTTGGTGACGACCACACGCGGGGCGTCCTTATGGCTGGGATAGAGTCCCATCGGGTGGCCGCTGTACATCACGAGGGTCTGCTCGTCGGTCATCTCGCTGAGGTACTTCATCACGAGGCGATACTGGGCCCAGTTCTGGAACACGGCGCCGTTGCCACCGTAGGTAATGAGCTCATGCGGATGTTGTGCCACTGCGGGATCCAGGTTGTTCTGGATCATCAGCATGATGGCGGCAGCCTGACGGCACTTGGCAGGATACTGCTCGATGGGGCGAGCGTACATCGGGTAGGTAGGACGCAGGCGGTACATATAGATGCGGCCATATTTGCGCAGTTCTTCGGCAAACTCGGGGGCCAGCATGGCGTGGTCCTTGGGGTCGAAGTAGCGCAACGCGTTGCGGATAGCCAGCTTCTTCTCGGCCGGAGTGAGGATATCCTTACGCTTGGGGGCGTGGTTTACAGTGGGGTCATAAGGTTGCGGCTCGGGCAGCGGATTGGGAATGCCCTGACGCAATTCGTTCTGAAATTCTTCTAGGGTCATATTTTTTTATTTTTTAGTTTGTTCCATCTTACAGGCTGTTTCCGCGCCATTATGCAGTGTACGTACTGTTTGGGTGGTTTGGCATATCGGAAACGGCTATTGGCGGATATATGTGTAACGATGATCTGTATTAAATATTGTACTATGTTATTGTATTGTTGCCCGAGGGGTGTGCGAGCATCGGAAGGTTACGGAGATGTGTGGAGTGTTGGTTCGCGTGTTGCCGTCGGAGCGGATGCGAATGGATTGGGGGTTAGGCAAATCGGTGTTCCCGCAGAACAGGGAGGCCAATTCGGAATAGGAGTTGACATAGGGAGAGACCCACAAACCGGACGACGCTGTTTCGCGTGAGAAGCGGTAGGTGTGGACTGTGCTGTCGGGCATCAGGTAGTCGACATAGTAGATGTCGGGCTTGTAGAGCGTTTTTTTGACAAAGCCAGCGAAATTATGTTTGATTCCGACAGAGGCCTTCAGGATTCCATCGCGATGCGTTGGCACGGGTATCCATTCTCCAAAACCGACAGACATGGAGGCTATTGTGTCGTCTATGAGGTTGTAGTGTGAGCCGCCGTGGTGGAGAAGCATTCCGTACCACTGTCCCGAATCGGCAACAGAGTAGTTGGATAGGATAGAGTCTAATATGGCGGGTTCGTCGTTAAGGAGGTAACGGCCGTCGATACTTATGAGGCCAAGGTCGTTGTCGTAGTTGGGTTTGTGGAAGATAATGTATTGTACAGCCTCGTGGCTACTGTTAAAATTGAGTGCGGCCTTGTGGTTGAGCCACAGGGTGTTGCCTGCTCCCAATTCGACGGTACAATGAGGTTGCCAACGAAGGCTGTTGGCGCCGATAAAGACTTGTTCCCAAGGATAACAGTCTGTGGTGCCGGAGCCTATGGTTTCCACGACATTAGGTGGCAGTTTTCGGGTGTTCAGAGCATTTGCTATGTACGATTGGCTCTTGTCGACGGTTTTCTTGTAGCCAATCACTTTGTCGAAGAAATTGTGTGGGCTGGCTGTCAATATTTTTGAACTATTGTAGTTGATGTCAGAAACAGCGACATACAGCATGCCAATAGCAGCCGCCGAACATAACCACGAGGGCCAGTTGATGCGCTCTTGCGCCAGAAGGATGGTGGAAACAAAACACACGGAGAAATACAGCAACTGTTTAAGATGGTAGAAATCTTCGCGGACAATGCCATATTTCCAGTTGGCGAAGAGAGGCAGAATCAACAGCAGGCACATTATTTTGCCCCATCGGCCATTGATTGAGAGCAGGAATGCGACAACAAAACAGATGCAGACAATCATCTTCCACATTTTGTGCCCATTGGGAAGCACCAAGGCCTCGCTGTAACCTCCAAAGAGATGTGTCATTCCGACATAGGCATCGAACATCCTTGGAAGACTGTGCCATACGGCAAGCCCGACAAGAAGAAGCAAAACAGGAACGGCCCCTGCGGTGACTAAGGAAAAACGTAAGTCCTTGTACAGGATAAGTATAAGTGTCCATCCGACGAAAACCACCATACAGGATTGCAATCCGATCGACACTTTGATACTATATCCAAATATAGCCAGTAAGGTGGCCAATAGGAATCGCCAAACAGATTTAAATTCTATTGCGTAGAGGGTCAATAGGGCCACATTGAAAAACACCAGTAAATCGATATTGGCGACAATGGCGAAGGGAACCATTGCGACAACCGTTGCGAGCAGTGGAAGTGAGCGTCGTTGTGCCAGCCGTAATGTCTGCCAAACAAGGCAGAATTTCAGCAAGGTGAAGAAGACCAGGAACAGGGCGTAGTGGCCATTGACGGCTACGGGTATGCGTAGCAAGGCCAAAGGCCCGTATGGATAGGTCAGTTCGGTAAGCGATGCGTAGTCGTAGTCGAACAGGTAGTTGAATCCCCAAACGTAGGAAGGGTCTAGTCCTACTCCATGCTCGGGTTCGAAAGCCGGATAGGTGAGCAGAACCAGCATCAGCGACAAAATGGCTGTAAGCCATTGGCTGTTGTATGGCTTGCTGAAATATCCTTTTATATGTTCTATTCTTTCATGCATATATCTTGCAGAAGATATAATTGCATACCATTTTTATTTCAGTGCTCCGATCGACAGGTTGATGCCCACTTCGAGGCGGGGCATCAGCACCTTGTCGGCGGCGACATCCTTGCCGATGCCGTTGAGACGCAGACGTGCATAGAGACCGATGACGTCGTAAGTCAGTCGTGTGGTGACACCCCAGTTCCAACGGTAGCTGTCGAGAAGGTCGAGGTTGCGGACCACCTCTTTGCGTGTCGTAGCGATGTCGCCGTCATGGCTGCCGGCGAGTTTGTAGGCATTGTGTGCCCAGTTGCCGTAGATGCCGAGGTCCCAATGCAGGCCTTTGTGAGTCAAGCCCAACGGGATGATGCGGACACGCTGGAAGAGCTCGATGCCGACTTCGCCGAGGTTGAGTTTGTGTTTTTTGACTTTTTTGTCGAGCCAGCGCACATTGTCGTCCATGGCAGCCAGACTGTCAAGACGGTTCGCCTCGTTGCCAAAACGGAATGAGGAGTGGCCATACTCGAAGGCCAGACCCCAGCCGTAGCTTTTGGTGATATTGAACACCGAGCGGAATCCGATACGCAAGGTTGGCGACCAGAAATTGTGGTCGAGTTCTTCGGTCTGTATGTTGATGGGCAGACCGAGCATATAGTATGACTCTTTTGCTAATTTTTTCTCTATGGGTTTGATGGTGGAGGGGATAGTATAGAAGGGGGACACATACAGGGAGTCGTCATCAGATTCGATGGTGATGCCATCAGTAGAACTCACTCTGGAATGATTGTTGACCGTGTAACTCTGTGTGTAACCTCCGATGTTGATGGTGACGATGTCGCCCTCCGTGATGAGGAAATGGCTGTTTTTATTGACGGATTCTATCTTTTTCTGCGAGTATGCCGTGATGGTGCCGTCCGCCTTGCTGTTTTTGAGGTACATGTATGAATTCTTCACGTTTTTGAGGAAGACGACCTGAACCCCTTTGTCGGTCTTTTGGAACTTGAAGGTGGGCTCGACGGCTTTGCGGGTGCCAGTGAAGTAGTCGGCCTGCGGCACACCGTAGCCGTAGCTGTAGTCGCAGTAGGGGTAGAGGTCAGCACTCTTCTCGATTTCGTGGAAGAGCTGCATGGCCGTCAGCTTGGGTTGGGCCTGCAGGGCACAGGCAGCGAAGCCTGCCACGAGGGGACAGCTGAAGCTGGTGCCGTCGACATAGTGAAATTCCTTGTTGCTCGAGCCGGTGTTGGCGGTATAGGCGTGACCGAACGCCACGACGTTGGGCTTTGGGGTCAAAGTAACGCAACGCGTTGCGGATAGCCAGCTTTTTCTCGGCGGGGCTGAGGATGTCTTTACGCTTGGGCGCATGGTTCACTGTAGGATCGTAGGGTTGCGGTTCGGGCAGCGGGTTGGGGATGCCTTGACGCAGTTCGTTTTGAAATTCTTCTAGGGTTATATTGTTATGTATTTTATTGTCTGTTAATTATGATGGCTGGTGTGGTGGGGCTACACCTGTTGGCATCAATTATTTCGGGTTGCAAAATTACAAAGAATTGTCGGACTGACAAAAAAACTTTCTCTTTCGGTTCACCGCTGTCTGCCGCAGGTTATTCGACCAAAGAGGCGCATGCAACAGTGGGCTCATGATGTGCCCGATGGCGGGCGGTGAGGGGCGGGTGAAGCATGAATCGTCTTGGTTCAGAGGGCCAGTTGCAGACCCACCTCAAGTCTCGGGGGGAGTAACTGCCCGGTGGCAACATCTTTTCCAATTCGGGTGAGGCGGTAGCGGGCGTAGAGACCCAGCCAGTCGCGTGAGATACGTGTGGTGACGCCCCAGTTCCAGCGGTAGTCGTCAAGTGCAGTGATGTTGCGTAGACGGAAAGAGAGATGGTCTCCGTAGTCGCCTTTGAAAGTGCCTCTGAGGATGTAAGAGTTGTAACAAAAACTGCCATAGACTCCTAAATCCCAGTGCCATCCTTTGTGAAAGATACCTCCGGGGACAATGCGAACGCGTTGGTAGAGTTCTACACCCAGTTCGCCTACGTTGATGTGGTGCTTTGTCAAGTCCTTATACATTGCGTCGACCATGACGTCTGTGTACATGATCTCGTCCACGCTGCCAATTTTGTCACCCAGTCGATACGACACGTGTCCGTACTCCAAACCGAAGCCCCAGCCGTAGGATTTGGAGAAGTGATAGGTCCAACGAATGCCAAGGCGTTTGGCTGGCGACCACAAACTGTGGTCCATCTCTGCATCGTCGGTATTGACAGGCAGTCCCAGCATAAAGTATAATCCCCAATGGGTGTGCTTTTCATTGAGGCGTGTGGAGAAATGCTGTGTGGAATAACCAGGAGTATAGGTGGCAGAATCTCCATTTTTGCCTATTTCAATGTGCATGGTATGGTCATCCAAGGGATTGCAGCTGGCATAACCCTCGGGGTTGCTGTTATAGCTTTCCGTGTAGCCGTTGTAGTGGGCAGTGACAATTTCACCATAGCAGATGTCGATTCTCATATCTGTAGTGAAAGAGTCCAGTTCAATTTTCTGGTAATCGATGATAGTGCCGTCAGGCTGGCTGTTTTTTATGAATACATGGCATTGGTCGGGGTTGTCCGTCAATGGGACTATACTCATACGGAGGTCGCTTCTTTTTTCGAACTTGAAGGAAGGCTCCACCTTTTTGCGGTCGCCGGTGAAATAGTCGGCTTGGGGTACGCCGTAGCCGTAGCTGTAGTCGCAGTAGGGGTAGAGGTCGGCCGATTTCTCAATCTCGTGGAATAGTTGCATGGCAGTCAATTCGGGATGTGCTTGCAGGGCACAGGCGGCAAATCCTGCCACCAGCGGGCAGCTGAACGAAGTGCCGCTGACATAGTGGGTTTCGTCGTTGCTGCTTCCAGTGTTTGCAGTGGTGGCGGTTCCGAAAGCACAGACGTTGGGTTTCTGGCGACCGTCGGCACTGGGTCCGTAGCTGCTGAAATTTATATGATCATACCAGCGCAGGCTATTGACGATGCCCCCCACGCAGAGCACGCTGTCGGCATCGGAGGGGGTGATGATGGTGCGCCAGGTATTGTCATCACCTTCATTGCCGGCAGAATTGCAAACCAGGATGCCTTTACGGGCCGCCATATTGCCGGCTTTGGCCACATAGCTTTGGCCGTTCATATCCTTGGTGAAATAGCGGTCCTTGCCATAGCCGAGAGATGAGCTGATGATCTGGGCGCCGTTCTTGTCGGCCCACTCGACCGCCATCATCCACCAGACTTCCTCCTTGAAGGGTTCGGTGTTCACCTCAGTGCGTGCCAGCAGGAATTCGGCACCGGTGGCCAGTCCCAGATCCATATTGACAACCGATTCGCTGCCTTGGTACTGGTTTATGCCGGCTATACAACTGAGCGTCATCAGTCCGTGGCTGTTCCATCCGTAGACATCCTCTTTCTTGTTGGGGAAATTCCAAGTTTTGACAATCTGCCCGTTGTCGCGCAAGTGTTGAAATACTTTGTGGGTATTCACCTGAGGGAATCCGCCGTCGAAGACTGCAATGCGTACACCTTTTCCGTTGATGCCCTTGTCCCGGAAGTATTTGACACCCATACGGACAATTTGGTCACTGTGGTTCCATGTAACGGAATTGCAGTCGTTGTTCAGCTGTGCTACCCAATCGGTTTCGTCCTGTTGCGTCAGTTGCATATTGCCTTCCAACAGCGCCACCTCTTTGACGAAAGGCAGTTGGCGGATGGCTTCTATCTGTTCGGGTGTGGCAGTGACGGCCACGGCGTTGAGCCAGCGGCTTTGACCGAAGTCCTCCGTGGCGATGGCGTCAATTTGGTTGACGTAGCTCTCGTTGAGCGGATAGTTGCTGATGTCGTAGAGGTCGGCATGGTTCAGCTGGTAGCGTTCGATGGCTTTGGGGTCGAAGTGGCTGTAGGGGTCGAAGGTGGTGCCGGCCTTGTCGGTCAGCATGACCCAATAGTGCTCCTGGGCCTGAGCAGCGTTTGATAGGATTAGCTGCAGGTTGAGAACCAGTGCGGTGGCTATGATGAGGATTTTCTTCATGATGGGTTTTGTTGGGTGATTGCAATTGTTTGTCGTCGTGCGGTCAATCGTTCGCATGTGGGTTTAGAAGGAGAACTGTACGCCAAGTTCCAGATGGGGCAGACCGAGTCCGCGTTGTGTGAAACGGTAGCGGCCGTAGATGCCGATCCAATCCCACACCATCCGTGAGGTGACACCCCAGTTGAAGTTGCCGACGTTGTCCAGTTCGCTGTAGTTTCTGCTCTCGCTGAGGCAGCGGTCGGCATTCTCGTTTTCGTTATAGTAGATATTGTAGTTGTTGAACAACAGTCCTCCAAAGACACCGATGTCCCAATGCAGACCTTTGTTGCGGGCTGTTCCGCCGGCCTTCAGCCTGATGCGCTGGAAGAGTTCCAGGTTGACAGCAATGGTGCTCATGGTTTTCCGTTCTGCATTGCTGAAGTCGGCACCACCCAGGTTGAGGTAGTTGTCCCAATTGTTGACGTTGTTCGGCTCGTAGCGGTAGTCGTCGCCGGCTATTTCCAATCCAAGTCCCAGGGCATACCATTTCTTGAAATGGCGCAGATAGCGTATGCCGATATTGGCGCCGTCGCTGAAGTTCAAATCGGCTTTGCCGAAGTACCACTGCAGGCCGTATTGGGCATAGACCTCCAAGAGGTGCTTCTGTCCCACGCCCCAATCCGTCACGTTGTTGTCGGCCAGTTTGCGGCTGGACAGTTCCCTGTAGTCGTCGAGGTAATAGCCGACGGTGTCGATGACATGATATTTGAATGTCCGGTCGTTGCCGCTATTGGCCTCGCTGATGCTGTCGAATTTGGAGAGGTGGTATTCGTTGGTGAATCCGTCAACGTAGGCCACCAGGGTGTAGCCGTAGATGGCGCTTTTTGGAATGGCGACAGCCTTTCCTTCGTCGAATTGCGAAATCTTCAGATTCACATAGCGTTCGATGATCCCTTTGCGGCCCTGCAGTTTGAAGAGTACCACGCTGCCGTCAGACTGTTCGTCGTCCGTCTGTCGGCCTATCATGCGCAGGTTGGTGCCATGGTTGGAGGCTTTGTTGACGAGCGGATGGATAAGCACGTATTTGCCGAGCGATTTGAATTCGAAGGTGGCGGCGGGTTCTATGATGCGTTTGGATTCGTCGAGGAAGTAGTCGGCTTGTGGCACGCCGTAGCCGAAGGCGTAGTCGTAGTAGGGGTAGAGGTCGGCCGATTCCTCAATCAGTTGTTTCATCTGCATGGCGGTGCGGTCGCGCATGGTTTGCCAGGCGCAGGCGCAGAATCCGGCGGTGAGTGGCGACGAGAAGGAGGTGCCGGCGGCGAATTCGGTGTTGTTGTCGTCGTGCGGATCGGCCACTTCGCAGTAGCCGTAGTTGCACACGTTGGGTTTCATGCGCTTGTCGGCAGTGGGACCGTAGCTGCTGAAGCTGATGTGCTGGTAGGTGGTGAGCGACGGACTGATGCCGCCCACGGAGAGTATGCTGTCAGCGTCGGCCGGAGCGCCGATGATTTTCCAGTTCCGTTCGTCGCCCGAGTTGCCGGCGCTGTTGCACACCAGCATGCCCTTGCGGGCGGCGATGTTGGCGGCACGCGACACATAGCTGCGTCCGTCCATCTCCCAGGTGTAGTGGCGGTCCTTGGTGTAGCCGAGCGAGCTGTTGATGATGTCGGCTCCGTTCTTGTCGGCCCATTCCACGGCTTGTGCCCACCAAACCTCTTCCTTGAAAGGCTCGGGCTCCACTTCGGTCTTGGCCAACAGGAAGGTGGCGCCGGTGGCCAAACCCAACTGCTTGTCGCCCAGTTTGCCGGCAATGCAGCTGAGCACCATGGTGCCGTGGGTGTGGTTGTCGTAGACGTTCTCCTGTTTCTTGGTGAAGTCCCATGTGGCCATGATGCGACCAGCATCGCGCAGGTGCTTGAAGGCCTGATGGGTGTTGACGGCATGGAAGCCTCCGTCGAAGACGGCGATGCGGATGCCGGTGCCGTCAATGCCTTGTTCGATGAATCGCTGCCCTTGCATGCGCAGCAGCTGGTCGGTGATGGTGGTGTCGGACAGCGTCGTCGAGAATTTCCCTTCGGTGCGGGTCCGCTGGGCTGTCTGCATGCCGCTGCCAATCAGAACGGTCTCTCTGACAAAGGGCAGCTGTGCTATCCGTGCCATCTGCTCATCGGTGGCCATCACGGCCACGGCGTTGAGCCAGCGGCTTTGACCCACCTCTTCGATGGCTATATCGTCGATTTGCGACACATAGTCCGCATTGAGCGGATAGTTGGTGATGTCGTAGAGGTCGGCATGGTTCAACCGATAGCGTTCGATGGCTTTGGCGTCGAAATAGCTGTAGGGGTCGAAGGTGGTTCCCGCCTTGTCGGTGAGCGCCACCCAGTAGCATGACTGTGCTTTCAGCAGGGTTGCCAGAAGCAGAAAGACCAACAGGAATGCGTTTTTCTTCATAGGGTGTATGTTCTTTTTGTTTGATTCTTGAAGGTTGGAGGTCGTTATCTAACGTAGGACGGCATGTAGCACCTCGTGCGATTTGAAGTTTTTGAAATCGGACAGGTGCACATGGTAGTATTCGATGAGGTTGTTGAGGGTGGTGCTGCGTTGCGATGCGTTGAGCGATGGTTCCGAGCCGTTGTGGCGGGTGCTGGACAGACAGGAGTGTATCTGTATGCTGGCGTGAGGGTCGAGAAAGTAGTCGGCATCGGGGTCGGCGGCCACCGCCGTCGGGGTGGGGGTGGAGAGGAAACGGCCCTCTTTCAAATTGAACAACGGCTCACGACTGCTGTAGTTGTCCATGGGTTCGATGCCCAGAAAGTGGGCGGTGCGGAGCAAGAAACGGATGGGGAAATGGGCATTGCTGCGCATGGTGACGCTTTCGGACGCTGCCGCTGTTTGTTGGCTGTCCTGCAGCAGCTGCAGCTCGTCGACCACATAGTCGAACAGCGCCGGATTGGGTTCGTTGTCTTTCAACGCCTTGTAGAGCACCTCGTCCATGAAGAACAGCAGCGCCATGCGCACTCCGTCGGTGCTCAAGCTGCCGATGGGGGTGGCGGGACGCATCTCTTTGATGTATTGCAGCTGTTTCTTGGGATTGTTGTAGACGGTCATTTCCAAATGCGACAGCGGCTGCATCAGGTTCTGCTTTGCGCGGCTTCGGGCGCTGCGCACCCCTTTCACGATATAGGAACAGCACCCCAGCTCGCGTGTGAAGACTTTCGCGATGATGCTGGTTTCAGCATATTTTGTCGTGTGGAGCACTAGGCCCTGGGTGGTGAGAAGCACTTTGCAGTTGTGGGGTTGAAAGTTGATTTTTATGTTATCTGATAATCAGTATTTTGGTTGCCGATTTTATCTCGCCGTCCTCCGACGATGCGAAGACGTAGTAGACGCCCGATGCCACACGCTCTCCGCTGTTGGTGCAGCCGTTCCAGATGGCCTGTCCGCCGTTGGAGCGAGTGGAGTAGACGGTGTGTCCGGCGGCGTCGGTGATGTGTACCAGTGCGTTGCGCGAGAAGCCTTTGATGGCGATCAGCCCGTCGTAGTCGGGTTTTACGGGGTTGGGGAAGGCGTGGATGTCGTCTTGGGGTGTGGCGTAGGCGTAGGTGGCGGTGGCGCGATAGGATTGTAGTCCGCGGTCGGTGCCGACAAACAGCTCGCCATTCCAAGGCAGGATGCTGAGCGCTACGATTTTGTCGGAGAAGAGTGGCGATTCGGCGGCGGTGAAGTGCTCCAACTGCTGCTGGCCGTTGGCCGACAGCAGATAGAGTCCGCCGCTGTTGGTGCCCACCCATTTGCGGTTGGCGCCGTCGACCACGATGCTGGTCACGTTTTCGTAGGCTAGCAGGTATTCGTTGATGCCGTTTTCGCTGTAGAGTATGTTGCTGCAGGCTACTGGCGATTTCTCGCCGTTACCGCCGTTTTGGAATATCTTGGAGAGGTCGTAGATGACCTTGATGCCTTTGTTGGTGCCGATCCAGATGGCGCCGTTGTGGTCCTGAGCCAGGCATTGCACCGAGGAGGTCTCCAGTCGGGCTCCATTGTTGGGGTCAATGTAGGCCATGCTGCTCTCGCCGTCGTGGACGAAGATACGGTTGGCCCCGCCCCAGAAGATTTTCAGATTGTGGATGCTGTCGCACAGTATGTTGTCAATCTCGCTTCCGTTCACCATGGCCAAGGTGTTGAAGTTGTCCCATGTGCCGTCGGCGTAACGGACTGCCAGTCCTTGTGTCCGCAGTGAGTTGGTGGCCCACAGGTTGCCCTTGCGGTCGTATGCCACGCCGCCGGTGCGGAGCGATTCGTAGCCGCCGTCGTAGTAGGGGATGAGTGCGTTGTCGCTATTCGATGCGTCGTAGTGGGCCACTACGGTGTTGTCGTTGATTTCGATAAGGCCCTTGCCCCACGAGGCGGCTGTTTTGGTTGTCGGCTTGCGTGGATTAAAGGCCACATGGATGACGTCGTACATGCCGTTGAGCAGCCTGTCGGGGTCATCCAGCTGGTGCCAGCTGTTGTCCTTGAAGGTGTAGATGTTGGCGGGCAGATAGATGCCCGCATAGGTGGTCGAGTGTCCGCCCGGGCAAACCAGCATTTCGTTGTCGAACGACACCAGTCGGTAGACGTTGTCGGAAGGTGCACCGAAGGGTGATATGATGTCGAGTGTGGCCGCGGGGTCGGAGGGGAGGCATGTGGCCAGAGCAGCCCACTGGTGGGCCATCCAGAGGCGTCCTTGGGCGTCGAGCGTGGCGTCGTTGGCGTCCATCTCCATCCAGTCGATGTCGCCCAAGGTCGTCAGTTCGTTGAAGGCGTTGTCGTAGAGGCTGATGATGCGTTTGTGTACCACCACGATGTTTCCGCCCGACACCGTGACGGTGCGCAGCGTGTCGGTAATCCAAGGGATGAAGGTCTGTCCGGCGCTGCGGTAAAGCGTCGATTGGCCGTCAGATGCATCGTAAGCCATCGCAAGAAGCGTTCCCGACGGCGCCACAGCCAGCTGTTTGACAGGCTGTCCGGCCAGCAGCGAGCTGTTGTCGGCGGTCCAGTTGCTTACAATGTTCAGGAATCGACTGTCTTTGGGGGCTTTGAGGATGCCTTCGTCGGTGGCGGCCACGATGCTGTCGCCCACAAAGGCCACATCGTTGATATTGGCGTAGGTGCCGTCGGGTCCCAGATAGTAGGTCTCCTTGATTTCCTGTCGGTCGAGGTCGATGACCACAATGCCAAAGGCGCACGACAGGTAGGCGCAATGGTTGTTGAAGCGGATGCTGTTGATGCGTTTGCTTCCCCCGATAGCGCTGCGCTTGATGTCACTGAGGTTGTAGGTCCGGTCGTCTTTGATAAGGTCGACGTTGGCGTTGCTGTAGGCCACAACGAGGTAGTGCGATTGGGGGTCGTAGGCCAGGGTGCTGATGCCTATGTCGTTGAGCATGTTGGTCTTGGTCACGCGGTTTATGGTGTGGTCCTCGCAGTCGTAGTAGAAGAGGGCGTTGTCGGAGGCTGCATAGATGCGTTCGTTGGCCAGCACCACTTTTTTCAGCGACTGGAAGGAGAGGTGGTCGCGCCAGTGGCCGACAGGCAGTTGGGCCCATAGCAGGTGTGAGGCGACCAGGATCAGCAGCGTCAAAGACAACGTCTTTTTCATGGGTGTCAGTGTGTTTCGATGGTTTTGGATTTGCGGAAGAAGAGCGTCTGGTACAGCAGTGCGAGTATCCATGTGACGATGGTGCTGAGAAGTGTCGACAACAGTATGCCCGGCAGTTCTATCAGGCTGAATACCAGCAGGGTGAAATAGGCTAGATGGAAGATGAAGAGCAGGAGGAAGAGGTAGATGAGGAATTGCTGGTAGGGGACATCGTGGATGTTGGGAGTTTCGATGGTTTCGTCGTTGTCGCGCAGTATGATGCGGTCCAGCCAGATGCCCCGCAGGAAACCCACCAGGGTGCATGCTGCCGCATGGAATCCGGGCATGTTCATGCTGACGTCGACGCACATGCCGCAGACAAAGGCAATCAGCATCATGGGGATGCGGCCGGTGTTGGTGGGCAGCATGGCGATGAAGAGCACATAGAGGCAGGGATTGATGTATCCGCCCAGATAGATGTTGTTGAACACCAGCACTTGCAGGGCAAGTAAGAGGACGAATCGTCCGATATTTTTGAAGATCAGCTTGCTATTCATCGTGGGCCTCCGTCTCTTTCATGAGTGAATCCTGTTCTTTCTTGAAGTGGTTGTCGACAATGTAGACGTGGTTGAGCTTGTTGAAGTCGGTGGCAAGGCGGATGCGTATTTTGTAGAATCCGCTGCCGTTCATGTTTTCAAAGTCTTCGATGTATCCCACTGCGATGCCTTCGGGGAAGTCGTTGGCCAGGCCGCTGGTGACGATGGTGTCGTTTTTGAGCAGCTTGTGCGTTGTCGGGATGTCGACAACGGTGGCGTAGCGGTAGTCGCCACCTTCCCAGATGAGCGATCCGGCCGAGTTGGTTCGTTTCAACTTGACGCTGTTGCGGCTGTCGGTGTGGAGCACAGGGAGGATGGTGCTGAAATTGCGGGTGGTGTTGACCACCACGCCCACAATGCCTTGTGGCGAGATGACAGCCATGTCGACTTCGATGCCTTGTGCGGAGCCTTTGTTGATCATCAAGTAGTTCTTGGGCAGGTTGTAGGAATTTTTGATGACCTGAGCCTCGGTGTAGGTGTAGCGTTGGCGGTAGACGGTGTCGTTGACTTGGAACACGCTGTCGCTGTACG
The DNA here is from genome assembly GCA_902793295.1 of uncultured Bacteroidota bacterium. Classification (GTDB taxonomy): domain Bacteria; phylum Bacteroidota; class Bacteroidia; order Bacteroidales; family P3; genus Colimorpha. The sequence goes on along the minus strand of CADBDA010000003.1, from coordinate 4,973 downwards.
AGATGTACGACGATGCCAGTTGAGCGCGCAGTTGAGCGTTTTCGGCTGCCAGATGTTCGTTTTCGGCTTTCAGGTCAAAATAGCCTGACACCGACGAGATGCCTGCGTTCCATGTGCCGGCCACACCGTTGCCCCACTTCACCAGTCGTGAACGCTGGTAGAAGCTGTTCTGAACGATGAACAGGATGGCAATGATTTCCAATATAATGAAAACCAGCACGTGAGAGTATTTTTTTATGAATTGTCCTAGTTTTTCCACGTTGGGTCGATGGGGGATTGGTGGTTCTTTTCAAACATAATGCTGATGGGGGGCATCGGTGGTAAAGTCGTCAGGCGGAGAGGAACTGTTCGATGACTTGACGTGTTTGGTCGACGGCGCGGTCCAGGTCGTCGTTGACGATGGTGACGTCGAATTTGGGGGCTTCCTTCAGCTCGTTGGCAGAACGGCCCAGCCGTTTGAGGATTGATTCTTCCGACTCGGTTCCCCGTTGGCGGAGCCGCTGTTCAAGCACCTCGATGCTGGGCGGCATGACAAAAATGGCCAAAGCGTCGTCGCCAAAATACTTCTTAATGTTGATGCCGCCGTTCACGTCGACATCGAAGATGACTACCTTGCCCATGTTGCAGATGCGGTCTATCTCCGATTTCAGGGTGCCGTAGCGGGTGCCGGCATAGACTTCTTCCCACTCCAAGAAGGCGTCCTGTCGCACCTTTTCGTCGAAGGCCTCGGGGGTCAGAAAGTAATAGTCCACGCCGTCGCGTTCGCCTGTACGCGGCATACGGCTGGTGGCGCTGATGGAGAATTCGAAGCAGTCGAAGTATTGCATCAGTCGTTTGATGATGGTTGTTTTTCCGGAGCCCGAGGGGGCTGAGAAGAGGATGGCGGATTTCATTGGCTGTCGTTTTTGTCGTGTGGGGGCTGTATGGCCGAAAAGAATTAGAATTTGCGGTCGAAGATGCTGAAGAAAGTCCTTACCGCCAGCGAGTTCTGGTCCCACTCGTACTGGGCGGCGATGCTGTTCACGTAGGCCAGCGCCTCGTCGTGGTCAGAGATGGCGTTGAGACGGAGGATGAAGTCGTTGTAGCCTTTCATGTTGTGGTGGAACAGTTCGTTCATGAAGCTGAACTTGTCGTTGATGTTGATGATGGTGCGCAGGTCGGACACCCGAGCGTTGTTTATTTTTTGTCCTAGAGCGTCTTTTGCGTTGTCGCCCAAGCTGTCCGCCAATGTTGTCGTGGTGGGCTGGGGGCTGTCGCCCTTCTTCAGGTAGTCGAACAGTGATGACTGGTGGGCCGATGGGCTTGTAGCCTCAGGTTGGGGAGGGGGATAGGCGGCCGGTTGATGGTACATTGTCGGTTCGGGTTGCTGCTGCTTGGGTTCAGGTTGCTGCTGGACGGCTTTGGGTTGCTGTTGCTGTACGGCTGCCTCTGCGGGTTGTGGTTCCGGATCGGATTCCTGTTGCTCTCTGAAAAGGTCGGAGATGGTTTTGGTGGCGCCAATGGACTCGCCCAATGTGGGCGTATGCGCCATGTCCTGCAGCTTGTTCCAAAGAGTCTGTGGCTGTTCGGGTGTATGGATCGGCTCTTCTTGTTTCGGTGCTTCGCTTCCTACGATTGTGGGTTCGTCAAAAAGGCTGTCGTTGGGTTGTCCTTCGATGGTCTCCACGGAAGGCTGGTCGCTGACAGGCTGCACGGATGGGGCCTCGGTGGGTTCTTCTGCGTAAACTGCTGGCGTGTCGGTGTCGACCAGCAATGGACTGGTGTCGCTGTCGTCGTCGGTGGTGTCGGGTTGGGATGTTCCGGTGCTTTCTTCGATGGCAGGTGCAGGTTCTTCCTGCTGGGGTTCGGTCGTTGTCAGGGCTTCTTCGATTGTGCTTTCTTGGGAGCCTATTGCCTCTTTGGGCATTTCTTGGACAACGGGTTCTTGGTCGGTATGATCTTGGGTGGCGGGTTTCTTGTCGGACACAGAGGCAATGGGCGCAACCACGAGGCTTTCATCGACAGTCGGAGTGCCTGTTTGGGCCTTTTCTACTTCGGTGCTAACTGATTGATTGTTGGTTGTTTGCGTTATTTCAGGTGTTGTAGAGGCTTGGTAAGCGAATTCATACATTTCGCGCAGATGTGACAGCAGAATATCCCATTCGATTTTGGGGATATTTCCTTCAGAATTTTTGATACGATCAATGCATTGGGTGATTGTTTCCAAGTGCCGGACGAGTGTTTTGCTTACTTTTTCCATTGTATGATGTGTTGTATTTTTCTGGTTTTGTGATGGATATGATTATTTTTTATTAAAAAAAACAAATGTAAAAATACGATTAATTATTTAATTGATGTCTAAAAAATATGATTAAGTTATCATCATCTTCCGTTGATAACGTTTGTCAGAAGTTTTTTTCTCAGTTATTTGTCTGTTTGTTTATTGTAGTCCGCTGATATTTATTGATTTGGGTAATTCCGAGAGAGTTTCATTATAATCATTTCTAAAAAAAATTGACTTTTGTGTGGTATATAATTTTTTTTGCGTAATTTTGCAACATCATTATCTTAAAAATGTAAATGCTATGAATACAAGAACATTATTTAAATTTCTTATTGTTGGAATGCTCTTGCTACTCGCCATTCCAGAGTCAAAAGGGCAGCATCGGATAACCGAAGCAATGTTTTCAGACAAGATACAGAAAACCATTGTTCGAGAGTATAATTATCCGGCCACGGTCACTTATGTGGAGACCACGGACACCCATTACTTCGTGTACGCGGACGAGAGCATGCAGATAGCCTGCACGCCTATCGACAACACGATACATGTCCTCGATTTTGTGATACATGATAAGAAGGTGTACTTTTGCGGATTCCAAAACGGCAACACCACTCAGGGCATTTGGGGATGGTTTGACGTCAGTGGTCTGATGATAGCCCCGCTGACGTACCATACCTACGATGGGTTCAACTGCCAGTCACAACAAGTTGACACGATACACAGTCTGGCTGTCCATGAGGAGCAGGGAGAATTCCATATTGCCATGGTCGGAGCGAACACCGATGGAGTGGCCACACGCAGGTGGTGCCTTATAGATGTGTGGGGCACACCCGGCAGCACGACAGGATGGCACTATGAGATGGGTGTGCCATTTGGTGTCAACTGTCCCTATGATCGCATGACACATGTCTGCGTGACGGACAACTACATAGTGGTGGCGGGGAATTATGTTAATCCCAACAACAGCGAAATCTATCGTATCCACCAAAGGAATAATGTTTTTTCATCTTCCTACGAGGACTCAATCTATGCGTTCCCGTTGCATAATACAGGCTATATCCACGATTCTGTCAACTTTGCCATGACACCTGTCTACGGCGACCTGGTTGCCGTTGCGAACAAAGCATACGGATTTCAGAGTGGATATCAAAATAAGATACTTGTCAATGTCTACGATATGGCACTGACCCTTGCCACTCCGGCGGCCTCACCTGTGTATACAATGTGTACTAATGGTAACATATTGTCTACCGGTTATTCCATTCGTGGGATGCGTTATAGCGCGAACCATTCGGTTTTGCACTTGTTGCTGTCCGGAGACAGCCTCCCCAACACGTTTTCACCCGGCAGCATTATCGCAGAATTGCCCGTGCCTCCGACGGGCATTGGCTCTTACACCACTCTCGACGACCGGATACTATTGTCGCTCGACAACTATCACAGCCAGGGCAATACCCTTGCCGTTGGATTTGACTATTCCGACGCATCCAAGTTGAACTATTTCACCCAGCCGTTACAGTCCGCATCACAATGTGGATTACAGAATGTTATCAGATATATTGACAATGGATATTCTGCCAAGACAAACCCGTCGCCCTATACCACCTGTACCAAAACGTTTAAATGCAAGAGTCGTCAAGTCGGATCGACAACCAAAGGCAATGATCCGGTCTGTCCGTAATTATAAAACAAACACATTATGAGAAGGAATAAAATAATTGTAACAGCGGTTTTTATGCTGTTTTTCATGGGCGGCCACATGACGGCAAAGAGCCAATATTATTATCGGGTTGGGGACACCATACGCGGTCGCGATACCATCTACCACTACCAGTGGTGGAGTGAGGATTATCTGAGTGACACATCAAATCACTTCTATATGTCTAGTATTATGTGGGATACAGTTGTCCTGCCTGGTGGCGCGCCCGGCTACCAGCAGCAGGGAGTAACCAAAGGCGTTTTGCTCAGATACTGCTATACCGAACAGCCATTGAAAATTGTCGGAATAGCAACAGCGTGCTATTTTGGGCATAGTGATTGGGAGTTTTGGATTCCGCAACCTTTGCCGGATAGTATGCATGTCCAGGCGGAATTTCTTGAAATATATGATGCCGACACAGGCAGAGACTCATTCCCCCGTGTCGCCCAGTTGGAATACGACTATGACCAGCCTCCCAGATATATGCAATTGGATGTGCGACATATTGCCGGACATAATAATTATTGTTGCTCAACGCCAAACAGTCAGTGCGAAGAGATTCCTGAAATCCGAGAATTCTATCTGGACAAGCCTGTCACTGTACGCGATTCGTTCTATGTGGGACATACAACCAACAATAATCGTCATTATGGGGTCTGTCTTGAGGAAATGATGGATGCCAATTATGTCTATGGAGATCATATAATGTCTTTTTTTGGCAGATATGTTGGTTGGGAGCCCAAGAACCCCATGTTTCGAGGGCCTTGCGCAGATCCGTCATGCCCTGGTTCCCCGTTAAGTCTCTACAAATACAGGAAGTTCATATCCACAGACATGTACACATGTGATACCATTGACCCGAGCTGGCACTGGTGCGTATCAAACTTCTTCATGCTGGACTTTCCTATTATAGAGATAGACTCGTCGTTCTATGATGGTCCGCCGCAGTATGTGTGTCCTGCAGTGGATAATCTGCACATTGGCAACCAGGAGGCCGGCAGCGTGGTGCTG
>CADBDA010000002.1 GCA_902793295.1 uncultured Bacteroidota bacterium | reverse complement strand
CGCAGACCTTTTCCTCCCAGAGAGGGAGCCTGTACCTGTTATGAACGGACAACTTCAATTAGAATTCTAAATGTTAAATTTTTTAATAGACACTAGTGATGTACAATAATGATTTTCCTCTTATGAATATAAAGCCAGGTAAGGCGGATAGCAAATTAGCAGGAAAAGATACTTTATTTATTATATTTTGGATTATTGGATTCGTTCATATACAACCAGTAGGCCTTTTGTCGGATACGGTCTGGAATATTCCATTTGATAGACAGTTCTTTGAAATGATTCATAACAAAAAGCATCGTTGCTGTTTTTATACGTCCGCAGGTGATACAAATCCAGAGGAGTTTTTTTAGTAGTTTTATGTTGTTTGGGAAATTATATTCATAGAGTTTTTGATAAAAGTAAATATACATAATTCGACCTAGTTTTAGTTTCTTTATTGGCCTGTGAATTGATTTACTATAGCTGATAATAATCCGATGCCAGTTTTCTTTCTCTGTTGCTAAGTCAGTGGTTTTTATAGCTGAAGATGTATTATCGCAATAGTGATAGGTTTTTTCAAATACGAATGCAAAAGACTTGATTTTGTCAAGAACTTGGAAAAGCCAATGGTTGTCTTCGTGAATTGTTGCAGGGAAAAATTCGATATGATTTTCTTTTATGAAATCAAGGCGTACCAGTTTGTTCCAACAAGTGACGGGAAATACGGAATGATGTTTGAAAAAATGGTATTGAATCCACTCTTTGTTAGTTTCGAATTGATGTTTTTGGTACAATTCCAACTCTTTGTATTCGGTATCGCCATAGTCAGAATTATACATACCCATTACGACATCTACTTTAGGATGCTTTTGGGTTTCTGCAACAAGAAGGGATATGGTGTTAGGGTAGATGTAGTCATCGGCATCAAGATAGAAGATGTAGTCGCCTGTAGCGGCTTCTGTTCCGTGATTGCGTGCGGCGGATACACCTTGATTGTAATGATGTGATATAATTTTAAATGAAATTTTTGATTTATTATTATCTAAAAACTTTTTTGCGATTGTAATAGAATTGTCCAGACTATAGTCATCAACTAAAATACATTCAATGTTTCCTATGAAGTCCTGTTTCATTATGGAATCAAGACATCTGAGAATGTATGTTTCTGTATTGTATATTGGCACAATGATAGATACGCTCGTGTCCATTTATGGTTGAATCATTTGAAATAATTAAGTATTTGGAGCAAAAAGGTTAGATGGTAACCCAATTTTTGGATATAATTTGACTGCTGTTTTCTTTATTTTTAATCCATTGAAATGGAGCAATGACAATTTTATTTGGATTTGAATTGAGCCAAGCACCCCACCAGCTGAATGTGCTATTAGCAATAATGATGTGTTTGCATTGAGTCATTAAATATAGATCCTGCCAACTATTGAAACCTTTGTTGAAATCTATGAATTTATAATTATCTTCACAAAAATGCTTCTTACACCAAGAGATATCATCAGAAAAGAAATAGAAAACGGGATTCTTTGTTTTTTGCTTTATGTAAGAAATCGCGTTGACGTAGTAATCTATAGTACAGGTGTACCATTCTAGGTTTAAATAATCACCCCGTCGTATATGAATAGCTACACTATTATTTGTCCGCAATTCTTTAGCTAATTGAATGGATTTGTGGCTTAATTTGTGTTTTTTGAATTTAAAACTATCTTTTATGTTTTTTGTTATATCAGAAAAGTATTTTTCGTTTTGCCAATATCCATCATATATAGTATTGTAATGTTGTTCTTGAAAAATTATTTTATCAAATGTAAATTCTTTAGACTCTTTTATTTCTATATAATTTGCCCAGAAATTAGGTTTTATTATATGCAATATTCCTAGCAGTCGATATCTCCAAGCCCCGCGACAATGAAATATTCGGAATATTTCTAAACCATTATGAACAAAAACTCCGTCCTCAATGTTGAGCAAATATAATGCCTTGTTTTTTCTCTTCAAGCTAAGGAAAAATGCGTAGCAGAACATTTGGTTTCCTAAACCACCTTTAATAACAACAATAGATACTTTCATTTCACTTTGTTGCTCTAATCATTATTGTTTTACACTCTTTTTTTTAGCACAAAAATAGCGCATCCATGTATACAGTTAAAAGAATTATTTATTCGAGAGTCATTCAAATCAACATTTTGATTGAAAAAGCCAGAATCATCTATATAAGATATAGATTGAGTGATAAAAGTATCTTTGCACATCTCTAAAATATATGGGATGCAAAAAATTCTGTGTGCATTAAATTCAATTCGTTGTTTTTCTGATATTGGAACAGAAAGATATAATAAACCACCAGGCTTTAGTATTTTAGAAATATTTAAAAACCCTTTTTTATGTCCATCCACATCAATAGAATCACCATATCGTCCTAATCCAAAATGTTCTAATGCGTGTAAACAGCTTATGGAATCACAATAGTTGTAATATTGTGTAGGCTCTTTGGTAATATCCAATTGTCTGAAAATAATATTTGTTACAGTTGAGTTAAGTGGTCTTATGTCAAATACTTCAATTTCTCTATAGCAAGCAACGTGAGCAACAAATCCATCAATTCTAGAGCCTATATCTACGTGTCTTGTTGGGTTGTTCTTATATATTTGTTGTGCAACATATAAATCTTGAATAAAATACTGTCCGCTAGCCACACCAGCATTATCATATTTGTCTAACAAACAAGGATAATTGTTGGATATTTCAAAATCTTCACTTAAATTCGATTTAAAAGATGCGTATTCTTTGAGGTAGTTTTTGTAGTTTTTATTCGTTTTTTCCCCTCTATAAATATGTATGTCAATAAGGTTGAAAATTGAAATTTTTTTCATAGTTGTATATTTTTAAAATTTGCATCAATCAACATAGGCCCAAAATAATGAGGTGGTAATTCTCCAGAATCGTAAAAATTACCATTAACAACATTCAAAAGAAAAGCATTATCAATTAAATCGTAATAATCTCCGTGTCCACCATTAGTTACCGAAAAAGATAAATTATATTTGCCCTCATTCAGAGGGTTATGACGAATGGTGCAATCAACATATCCATTATTCTTAATGGTGATAGATTGTCCGGTAAGTCTGTTGTGAATCAAACTAACTGGTGTCCCATTGGAATCTTTAATTTCAATACTAAAAATAATATTGGATGTTTCTTTTGTTAAGGAAGAAGTATAATGTAATTTAATTTTGAAATCTTGTCCTGACATTATTGATTCTAAGGGATTGTCTTCTTTGTCTGTAATAGAAACAGAAACAATGTATAGTTCTCCAGAGCCTTTTCTGTCAGTTCTCTCTTTTATGGGTTTTAAAGTAGTGTTTTGTATATCTTTTATATATTTTTCGATACAATAGTTTGTGTTCCCAATTTCAGTAATCTTACCATTGCTTAATATAATTCCTTTATTACATAATTGTCTAACACTTCCCATATTATGACTCACAAACAGTACCGTTCTTCCTTGACCTTTGGAGACGTCTTGCATTTTGCCGATGGCTTTCTTTTGGAATTCGGCGTCGCCGACGGCGAGGACTTCGTCGACGACGAGGATTTCGGGGTCGAGGTGGGCGGCTACAGCGAAGCCGAGTCGGACCATCATACCGGAGGAATAGCGCTTAACGGGTGTGTCGATGTAGCGTTCGCAGCCACTGAAGTCGACGATTTCGTCAAGTTTCTTATCTATTTCGTGGCGCTTCATTCCAAGGATGCAGCCGTTCATATAGATGTTTTCGCGGCCTGTGAGTTCGGGGTGGAAGCCGGTGCCAACTTCGAGTAGGGAGGCTATGCGCCCACGGGTGTAAATTTTGCCTGTAGTGGGGGCGGTGACGCGGCTGAGGAGTTTGAGTAGTGTACTTTTGCCGGCGCCATTCTTGCCGATGATGCCGAGGACGTCGCCTTCATTGACTTCAAGGTTTATATCCTTGAGGGCGTAGACGTATTCGGACGAACCTTTGGTGCTGCGGTCGTTGGTCTCGCCAATCTTGAGGTATGGGTCCTCACGGCGCATAACGCTGGTTATCCACCAACGGCGCAGGTCGTGGCTGAGGGTGCCGGTGCCGACTGTTCCAAGGCGGTAGAGTTTGCCGACGTTTTCAAATCTTATTACGGGTTGCATTATTTAGTTCAAAGTTTATCGTTTAAAGGTTAAAGACTTGGTCGAGCTTGTATTAATTCGTTCGAGTAATTACTCAAATCTGGATGATATAATATATGTCAATTATGTATTAATTTGTTTATCGGATAGAAAAATTGTTGACCAATCAATTTGTGAGGCATACCAAGAAGCGCCATCCTTACTTAAATGTAAACAATCGTGGCTGATAAATTTACCATCTGGTGTAAATATCCGTATTAATCCATTGTCAATAGTGGATATCCCTATCATATCTATATAATGGTCGCCCCAGTCTTTTTTTAATTTTTCATTTAGAATTAAATAGTCATTACGTATAGGTAAAGATGTGTTTCGGTAATTGGGTGAAGATCGGTGAATATATATTTGTTCATTTATGTCTCCATAACATTTTGTCCCAATACCCCATACGGTAGATTGTTCCTTTAAATTTTTCCAAAAATAATCAGGAACGGACTCTTTGAAACTAAAAATTAGAACAACATCAGCTTCTTTTATTCTTTCGCAATGATTACGATTCAACTCAAAAATATATGACAAGTTGATGCTGTCTTTGTATGTAGACTCCAAAATACAATTTGCAATATCTCTACTAAAACTGTTTCCAATAACAAGTATGTTTTTCTTTCCGTTTTTTTCTGGAAAATCCTTATCATAATCAAAAACCCTGCCGTTATATCCAGAATATCTTCCTTCGCTTGGATTGCTGAAATTTATGCTTAACTCGGGTATATTTCGTACAACACCATAATGATTATGTATCCATAGTGAAGGAATAATGGCGGCAAAACTTAAAGTCATCCATAAGAAAAAGGCTTTATTCGTCTTGTTTACTCTGAGTTCAATAAACCTGTACGACAGCTCAGAGAGTATAATGGTTATTGCAAGTGTTAAAATGACATATTTTAAAGTTAATTCAGTTGAAATAAAATATCTGTAGAACACAAACACTATTTGGTGCCATATAAAGTAAGAGTAGCTTCTTTTGCCAATGTTAGCTAAAAAACTGCTATTTAATATGATTGATCCTGAATTATTTGAATAAAGTATAAAACAACTCAGAAATACTGTCAATAATAGCAACGTCGGTTTTGATTGAATTGAGTGCTCTGTTAAGTCATTAAGTGTCTCACAGCCTATAGGAGGCTTGTCATATCCTATGTCTTGAATGAATAATAAACCTGACAAGACAACAAAAATCAACAATGTTATTGAGATGTAATGCAGTTTCGGGAATCTGTTGGCACACCCAGAACGAGCACATATTAATCCAACCACACCACCAGATAGAATTTCAAATAACCTGTAATGGAGAAAGAAGAATTTGTTTTTATCGTTATCGTATGGGAGCAGATATAGTATGAGTGATAGTGTGAATAAAAATGATAGAATGAGAATTATATTATCTTCCGTTTTTTTGTTGAGCGTTTGCAGGATTTTCGTTCCTATCCATAGTAATAATGGAAACAAGATATAGAATTCCATCAATACACCAATGTACCATAAATGCATTAATGGTTTAAAGTTGTTTGAAATGTCCCAATAATCCCTTGTTGTAATGTTTAGAAAAATGTTCTCAGAAAAAAGATTACCAGCTATAATTGCCTCAGAAAGATTTTTTAAATTCTCAGGAAGTAATCCGAAACAACCTATTAACAAACAAATAAAAGAGGCTAATACAACTAAAGGAATGATTCTTAAATATTTATTTCTAAAGAAGATGGAATATGAGAACTTGTTCTGACTGAACGATTCAAAAATTTTAGGAATGACAAGAAATCCATTTACTACAAAAAATATGTCAACACCTAAATATCCCGAATTCAGTATTCCCATATGGAATAAAACAACCGAGAATATGGCGAAGCCTTTGAGAACGTCAATATCTTGTCGATATTCTGTCATTTGCTAATATGTAAGATGGAATCTAAATCGTGTGCCAAGATTGCAGAAAATGAATTGGCTCCAATATCGTTTAAATGTTCTGCATTGTGGAACAATGTTGAGTCTTTGCAAATTGGATGTTCGAGATAGTTTAAAAAAACACAATTATTTTTTTTTGCTAAATGTGAATAAAATGATACAAGTTTATCTAAATCCTTAATTTTGGAATGTCCTTCGTGATACAAAGGCGAGTAAACAAGAAAAACCTTATCACAAATGCTGTTCATTTCGTTTATCTTGTAGACGAATTCCCTTATTAATTTGTCGTTATAGGAACATTCTATGGAGTTATCCTTGATTTCTTTTATATTTTTCAATGTATTTGCGTCCCATAAATAGGATTGTGCGCAGTATCCGTTATATACACTAGTGTCGAAAGAATTATGTAATGCATATTTAAATATGCCCGTTCGTTTCCAATATCTTAATAGGGGAATAAATTTGTCAGAATAACAATACATATGTCTCTTATTACATATAGAATTCCAAACATCATTATAATATATATATGGAGTAAATTGTTCATCCATCCATCTTCCGGAATAACTAAATGTATTATGAAATACATCCCAAATGATGATAGTAGGCTTATGATGTGTATATTTTTTATATGTATTGTAACGCATAATGTCCATATCTACAGTTTTCCCATACATTGCTAAATTGTAACTTTTTTTCCCTAATTCTTTTTCCAAAACAACAGGATTGTAACCACAATCGGCACGGGAACTTCCTAATATAATAATATCTGCGTTGATGTTTGATTTAAAAATGTCTTCCCAAACTGTAATAATTCTTGTTTTAGAATTCCGTATTATCCGTGTTACAATCATATCGGTAGTAAAGGAAATAGAAATCCATATTATTATAAACCAACAAATTTTCTTGAGAAAACGAGTCACGGGTGTTAGAATTGGAAATACATAAACGTCTCTTGATTACCAGAGAACAATATAATGGTCAACATTATTGTATAATACACAATGTATCTCAATACTTTTGACTTAATAGATATTTGGAAAGGATGCTCTTTTTCTCGGTTTGTCCATTCCACAACAAGCATTATAAAAACGAATAACAAGTTTTTTGATAAAACAGGTACCTGAAATAGACTTTTGCTAAAGATACAGCTGTATATTTGTATCGTTTGTGAGATGTTGTCTGACCGGAAAATAATCCAACCAAATACAGTAAGAAAGAATGTGGATAATATTTGAAAAAGCTCCTTTAATGTTGGTATTTTTCTATTATGGGCTACGATATCCGTATGTTTTCTGTTTTTCCCTTGCAGGATTAATGGTAAAAATAAAAACGCGTGGAATGCTCCCCATACAATAAACGTCCAATTGGCCCCGTGCCAAAAGCCACTGACAAGAAAAATTATAAAGGTATTTCGAATAACTTTCCATTTTTCAACGCGACTACCTCCTAAAGGAATGTACAAATAATCACGGAACCAAGTCGTTAATGAAATATGCCATCTGCGCCAAAATTCCGCAATATCACGACTGAAATATGGAACATTGAAATTGCGTTTCAATCGTATTCCGAATAGTTTGGCTGTTCCGATAGCGATATCGGAATAACCAGAAAAATCGCAATATATCTGGAATGAGAATAAAATAGCGGCAATAAATAATGTACTACCGTTATATGAATAAATGTCTTTCCATACTTGATCTACAAAAAGTGCACAATTATCCGCTACAACCATTTTCTTGAAAAACCCCCACAGCATTTGACGGCATCCATCAGTAGCTGTAGCGTACTCGAACTTTCTTTTTTGAAGGAATTGAGGTAATAGGTTTGTCGCTCTCTCAATAGGACCAGCTACTAATTGAGGAAAGAAACTGACAAAAGCAAAGAAGGCGATAATATCTTTTGTGGGCTCAATTTTATTTCGGTACACATCGATTGTGTAGCTGAGCGCCTGAAAAGTGTAGAAACTGATGCCGACAGGTAGAATAATCTTGAGTAACAGATGATCGTTGCGGAGCGTGGGGAATATGTCAAAAAAAGATTCAACAAAAAAATTATAGTACTTGAAAATGCCAAGTATCAATAAATTGACAACGATGTTCGCAATATTGACTGCAAGTGCAGTTCTTTGTTTGTTGTCATCAAGATGTTTCTTTATGAGTATTCCACCGATCCAACTGCATAGCGACGTGAAGGCAATTAAGAATAGAAAACGCCAATCCCACCAACCGTAAAAAAAATAAGAGGCGATTACTACGAAGAGATTTTGTATTCGTAGAGTCTTTTTAAAAGCGAACCAATATAAAAAAAATACTATCGGTAGAAAAACAAGAAAGTCTAAAGAATTGAATATCATATTAAGTCGTTTAAACTTTCAATAAAGAGCCATATACTAACAATGATAATTCTTTTATTTTTTTGTTGTAGATATTTTTTATTAATTCTGATTACAAAGAGAATCAATTATATGTGCAAATTTTGCAGAAAAATAATCGGTTCCAATTTCGTTCAGATGCATAGTGTTTTTGAAATATGACGAATCGGAACACATTGGATCATCTATAAAGTTTATAAAAATACATTTTTCCTTGTCGGCAGTGTGTTGTAGTAGATTTATAAAACTATCTAAATCTTTTACGGCATCTTGGCCCAATTTATGCAGGGGTGAAAACACGATTGCGACATTTGAGCCTTCTTTTTTCATTTGTTGAATTGTAGAGCAAAAGCTATTATAAACAAGAGTATCTATTGAATATGAAAAAGTGTCTTTTTTTAATATCAGATTATTGTCGGGATTCCATTTGTCATAGTTGTATACAAATCCTCTTATGGGGTTTTCCAATGCCTCGTATTGAGGAATGACATTTTTGCTCCAATATCTATATAAAGGCAAGAATTTATCAATATATGAAAAGTGTTTTGTCTGTTTATTGACATTGTTCCAGATATCCTTGTTGAATAGATATGGAGTGTATTGTTCGTCTTGATATTTGGAAGATAAGGAAAAGGAATTGAAATAGACATCCCAAATGTACAATCTCGGTTTTTGTGATTCATATTTACTTAATAAATCATATCTCATTATATCCGACTCGATTGTTTGTCCATACTGCCCCAAATTATAACTTCTTGTTCCGAGTATGCTATCTATTATATAAGGTTGATAATGATCAGCAGCCCTTGAACTTCCAAGATATACAATATCGGAATCAATCCTGGATTTGAATATGTCTTCCCATATGACTATTTCACGGATATTGGAAGACTGTAGCTTTTTTGTATAATAGTAATCTATAGCACCAGCTATGATGAACCACAATAAAAAAAAGAGAAGAAGTCTTTTTATAAATTTTTTCACAACAAGCCCCTATCTGTTTGATGTGGATAATAACGGTTTGAATCCGATAAATTTTGGGAAGTATTTTTTTAAAACCGGAATTACTATTATCATAGTTAGTGAGGTGGCAATAAATACAAACAAACCACCCCAATAGTTTACACTGCCAAAAAATTTACAAATTATTCGTTGATAAACAATCAATACTGGTGCGTGGGTGCCTAAAACAATTAGGGAATTGTTCCCATAATACCTTAGAAAATTCAATGCCTTTTTCCCCTGAGCAAATGAAAATAAAGATGTGATGCCGATGATAAATATGACAGTCAATAGCTGAATGTCAAACCCATCAAAAAATAATAAATGATAATTCCTGAAAATTAGTTTGAATACTATATACAATATGCAACATACTATTAGGTAAATGATACCTTTTGAAGTGTCGGATAAGTGTTGTAATATTTTTTTACCTGCAATATCTCCTAATGCATAATAGGCAGTCCATTTTATCGCATCGTTAATGAAAAATGGGGTGCTTATTTGTGTGATTTTGCTTGACAATAGGAGAACAATGACTATGTATGTACATTTAAACCATAGCGGTAACTTGTATATGAAGTAATAGAAAATGCATACATTGAATAGACAAAGCAGAAACCAGATGGGTACATTTACCCATAGGTAATCTCCATTAGGCATACATTTGAACACATCAAAAATATTGCCCCAAGGAAAATCCTCGATAGTCCTGTTGTCCCATAGGTGAAGCAAGATCCGATATAAATAGGATATGAGATAAAAAAACGCAAAAGGTATCAATATTTTATCCGTTTTTTTCTTCAAATACTCTTTTAATGGATACGGCCTGAAAAAAATGCCCGAAATAAAGAAAAACAGCGGAACGTGATAGTATGGATCGATAAAAGCAGGGTGGCAGGTATGCCACCATACTATCCATAGTATAGCAAAGCCCTTCAAGAGGTCTATGTATTCTATCCTTTTGTTTTCAGTTGCATTTGACATCGTCGATGGCTTTCAATATTCTTTCAATGTCTATGTCGGTCAGGTCAACAGAGCCGTCAGTTGTGTAATCTGACAAAGTGTGGCTATTGTATGCGGACTGCAGTGTGTCGTTAAATACGAACTGCTGGTTTTCTTTGTAACATTGTAGTGTATGATATTCATTGCAGCTTATGGCGACAAGTGGCTTGTTCAGCTGTACGGCAAAATGGTAAATGGAGGTGTTGACTGTCACAATGAACGAGGCTTCGTTTACGATATATGTGTATTGTGGAAATGTAAACAGGTTGCCATCAATGATTTTGGAACATATTGTATTGTCAACAAGATGCTGTAACCGTTCATAGTTGCCATTGATCAGAATGAAGTAACCTTTGTCGGTTATATGTTTTGTGATGGAGGCGAGTTGACTGTCGGACAATTTCCCTTGCGTATTGCCGCCTTCAACGAGTACAACAAATGGCTTTCTTAATATATTTTTCTTTTCTTTAGATGGTTCAATGATTGGCAATTGGTGTTTGAAGTTGTTGGGCAGTGGTGAAAATTGCTTGAATGTATTATTGTTTTTTTCTTCATAGAAGACATCGTCATTGTTCAACCAATCATCATTGTATGTTGTTTTGTATTTGACGATATCTGCCATACATTTCTTTCGAAAATTCAGATAGACATCTGTTTTAAATAGTTTAAAGAAGAATGTTTCTATCTTTTTGGGACTCAAACAACTTTCAAAATAACGGATGATGTCGATATCGCCGCCATCAAACGTTTCGACTATCTCTCTCCAATGGGCCATAGCGATAAGTACGATCTTATATCCTTTTTGGCGAATTAGCGGATAATAGCTGCGAATCCATAGATAGTCGCCGATGCCGCCACTTCCGGTCGTAATGACTAGAATCTTTTTCCCTGTGCATTTATACCAGAACAACTTGAATATATCGCCTATTAATCGTGCAATATATCTAGGATGACGTTTCAGGTAGGCAATCAGATTACTTATTGTCTGCATTTTGTGTATAATGACATCAAGGATTCGACGTGGGCCGCGATATCTATAGGCTTGCATTCACTGTTGGAAGGCTGTGGCTTTTCCGAACAATAACGTTGCATAGCAGTTCGCATCTCTTTTGCATCGTTAGGTTTAACCAATATTCCTTCAGAATTATTATGTATCTGCATCTCGGCGCCACCACATCGGGTGGCGATTACATATTTGCCGGCTTGCAAGGCTTCTGCGATGTTAAGGCCAAAAACTTCAAGGTAAATGGCAGGATGAACAAGACAATCAAACTCTTTCGTCAATTCCTCCATTTGGTTGTATGGTACTTTGCCGTGCCATATTATACGGCTGTCAGTATGATATTCTTTCTGCAACTGTCTCATATAGCGTCGTTCCGCCTTGTTCCCTGCTCCGCCTACTATATGAAGTTGTATGTTGGTATTGTTGATCGAAGAAAATGCTTTCAAAAGAATATGGATACCTTTGACGTAGTTGATTCGGCCGACGTAATAAAAGTTGAGAGTTGAAAGTTGAGAGTTGAGAACTTTCTTGTCATTATTAAAACCGTGAACTTTTAATCGCGAGCCTGTGTCTGGTATTCCGTGTGGTATGACTGTTATTTTGCCTTCTGGACAGCCGTTTCTGCGAAGGGCTTCGGCTATTGCGTCGGAGGGAGCGATGAAGTGCGTTGCTGTTTCGGACAGTTCTTTCCATTCGGCAAGCTTGCGGCTAACAATAAGTCCAGTTCGGCCGATAGGGGAGAGGAATGGAATATTTGGCAACCGCTCCAGACGTTGGCCAATCTTGCAGTATCGTTCTTGACTGTATTTTTTCAAAAGCGGATACCAAAACAGTCCTGTTGGTGTGTTGCGCAGGTAGCATTTCAGGCAGTGGCTGTAGTCGGCAGGGATGCGGCAGATTTCATCGTCGGTGTTGAGCATGGCTCCGGCAGGGCATACTAGGCCGCCGTGATGGGCGGTGACGATACAGGGGATGTCGAGTTCCTTGCAAAGACGTGCTGTCAATAGTTTCTCACCGTTGGCGTGGACAATGTCGGGACATGTTTGCTGCAATGCATTGCGGAAGGTGTGTTCATCGCAGACTTGGTATACCTTGATGCCTTTATATTCTTTGGCTTCTGTATTGCAATTTGCGAAAAAGGATATGACACTTGTATTGACATCACTACGATTGGACAGCTCGTTCACCAGGTTGCGGACATAGACTTGCCCTCCGCCATAGTCGGAGAAGAAATCGCCGGATGATACAATACAAATATTCACGATGCTTTTGCTATTTATATTCTCTTATCACGGTCATTTCTATTTTCTTGTGCCTCTTATTCGTTCCAACCAGTGGTAGAAGCCCATTAGGCCGTTGCGGGCACAGAAATAGTAGAGGCGACTTTTTTCGGGATAGTCGAGCCAGGATCCTTGACACCAGTGGATGGCACTCTGGTCGTAGAAACTGTACTTGTCGTGGATGTGATCGAGAGGATAGATTGTTACGCCGTTGGTAAGGTTGTATAACTTGTTTTCTGAAGTGTAGCCGTATTTTTCCAACAGACGGGCAGCGATATGGCAAATGGTCTCTTGGTTATTGGGCTGAAAGTGTATTGTATCGTAATAGTCAAGAATCTCTTTCAGGAAGGGGTGTCCTTTTTCGGAACCCATTATGGCACATTCTATATCGTAGTATATTTCGTTGTTGATGATATACGGTTCGGTGCCGGAAAAGAACTGATTGTTGAGATATGAATCGAAAGGTTTGAATACCTCAACATCCGAGTCGAGATAGATTCCGCCTTCAGTATACAGTGCATACAGACGGATATAGTCGGCAGCAAAAGCATACTTTTTTGCTGCCATAGCTTCTTTTACAAATGGTACGCTGTCATAGTCAAAGCTATTGCCGCCCCAGAGCCTTAACTTATAGTCGGGCATTACCTGCTTCCAACTGCGCAGGCAACGCTTTACAAGGTCAGGATATTGATCTCCGCTGAACCAACAGTAATGGATTGTTTTTGGTATCATTTGCTTGTTATTTTTTCAAGCCTTTTGTACATTGGCATCCAGAATGGATGGTGGTAGCAGAACTTGAACAGTGGACCGCGGTCGGTGAAAAACCAGCTGGATGCGTTCAGGTGGTGTGCAATGGTTTCGGGTGTGTCTACTTTATTGTGATTCTGGATTATAGGTTCTGCCCAAATGTGAATATCATTATCCAAGATTTGGTTGCGATTGGTTTGTTGGTAACCGTATTTCTTTAATACAGATTCCATTGCAACAGGGGCTGTGACTAATTGTAGTTTCCCATCGGCATTGTATATGCTGCGATTTTCATCATCCCATACATTGCTGAGCCTTGCAAAAGTTGTGCTTGTTATGTCTTCAGGATCAATGTTATGGTAATAATTCATCATTTCTTTAATCACGCTAAAGCCTTTGATTGCACCAAACACTGCGGCTTCGGGGAAGGCATAGTTGTGTTCATCCATAGCGTCAATTCCCCAAAAGGCGTTGCAGTCAAGCAGTGAATCGAAATTTTTTAACACCAAAACATCGGAATCCAGATATATTCCCCCTTCTGTGTACAGAGCGTAAAGGCGAATATAGTCTGCAACGTAAGCCCATCTTCTCATCTCAAAGCATTTTTTCATGTATGGTATGCTTTGAAAATCAAAACTGCTGGCATCCCAGATCCGTAATTTGTAATCTGGCAACACTCGTTTCCACGAGCGTATACACTCCTTTATTTTGGGAGGGTATTTTTCTCCGCTGAACCAGCAGTAATGTATTGTTTTGGGAATCATTGTCGTATGTATCGTTTGTGTCGTTCAATAATTATAGATTTGTAGATCCGTCTGGGCTTCTCGTCAAGGTCTGAACTCTCAATATATTTCAAAATGCTATCATCAAGAAACTCAAATTGTTTGATAATTTCCAACCCTTTAGTTCGCTCTATTCCTATTGTGTCACTAAAATTCAGAAAATCCTCTTTGCAAGGATGTCCTGTGCGTAAATAGACTTCCGATTTTTCAATCGAATCTCCCAAGCCATTTGACAATGCAAAATCTTCATCATTAACGTGAAGACCAGTATTCACTAAGTCGTAAGCAGGAGCTAACTTTGCAATGCCGTTAATATATAGTACTGAAAAGTTCTTGAGATGCGCATCACCGTTGGCAAAGAGATAATTGAATATTACGAGTTTTAAAAATTTCAGTAAAGCATCTTCTTTGCCTTGAACAACCTCTGCCATTGCCTGTGCAATGTCGAAATAACTCCCTTCGTATTTGTAATTATCATTGCCAGTATTTGATATTTTCCTCAGGATGGATGCGAAATCCTCCTGCATTATCTTCTTTCCGTCAACAATATCAAATCGTTCTGTAATGAAAACGGGTTTATTGTCGGTTGTGTAGCATATTCCACATTTTGCTGTTTCAATTCCATATATTTCGTTGGCAATCTGCATCGTCAGATATTCATTGGCAGGCATCTGACTACGGTATTGGAACGGATAGACTGGGGCTGGTTTCAAAATGTGTGTGCCTTGTTCGCCTTCTGATGCAATTCTGATTATCCCATTGTCGATAACTGCAGAATATTTCTCCTGTGCTCCACTGATTGAAAGTTTTTTTATGCCTTTGAAAACATTACTTTCTTCAGTAAAGTTGAAGTCTAAATGTATGCTGATATCTTTATTGTCGAATAGATTGAACATTGCGTGGGTTCCGTACATTAACAGCACCAATGAAGTCTTTGCCTGCAAAAAATGAAAGCAAACCGAATGCATCGCGTTCGTCAATTCGGGCGTTCATACAGATGCATTTCTTGTTGGCACCTTCTGGCAACATATTGTAAAACAGAGGAAACAGATGTTGGCTGGTGTATTTTTCTTTGCGTTTGGGTAGGTTGAACGAAATGGCTGGCAACAGGCTGTTCAGATAATCGTCGTAATATTGAAACTCGTAGTGACGTTTGTCGACTTCTGTCAACAGGCCTACAGGAATATCATTGTTGAATACTTCAAGCTGTCGCATTGTTTATGTGGTGTTGAAAAATCGCTTTTATTTTTTGATTTTTTCAATAAAGTGATAAAGACGCATTAGATTCATATTCCAGCAAATTTTGTAGAATAATCCTCTTGGCTTGGGTTGGAACCACGACATTTCGCCCCAATGGAATGTGAATGCCTCTGGGCTGGAGTTAGGAGCAAGTCGGTCGGCAAAAACCGACGATGGATAAACCACGATACCCTCACTCAACTCTTGTAATTTGTCTTCTACTACAAATCCGAATTTGTTTTGCAATATGTCGGACATCGTGTAGTTGGTTACCTTTGTGTCTATGCTTCCATCTGGTTTTGTTATACTGGAGTCTTCTAATCTGTTAAGGCACTCTTTGATATATGGATGTCCTGACTCGGTGCCGATAATTCCCATAGACAGATTTGTGACGTTTTTTTTATTGTTTTTGTCAACATCGACCGTAAATACTTGTGTACCTATGAAAAGTCTGTGATTTAAAAAACTGTCGAGTGGTTTTAACACCTCAGTATCAGTATCTAGATATATGCCGCCATATTGATATAATGCCCATAGTCGGATGTAGTCTGATGCAAAGGCCCATTTTTTAGCATTATAGGCCTCTTGTACAAATCGGGGAGCTGTGGTTATATCGTATGTTTCTTCATTCCAGAACATAAACTTATAGTCCGAAAGGTGTTTCTTCCAGCTCTCGAAGCATCGTTTTATTGTATCGGACTGTTCTCCTTTTCCGAGCCAAACGTAATGGAGAATTTTCGGTATCATATCATCGCAGTTTCAGTATGTTAATTCCTGTCCAGCGCCATAAGCGAATGAACGCTATGCCGTGTTTGCGCTGACGGGCACAGTGGTGGTAGATGTCTTTGTCGAAGGATTTTAGCCATCGGTCATATTGTCGAAGGTCTTCGGCTACACCTGGGGTCTTGCCGGCATAGATTGGGGATAGCATCAGATGGTAGGTTCTTACAGCGGTACCGTACACTGTTTCGTGAATGAATTGTCTTAAGGCGGGGTGCAGGGTTTGTGGCACCGTGTGGAAGAAATCTGTTATCCTTTGGCTCATTGCCGCATAGTCTTTGTAGTGCTTGGCGTAGCCGGCGGTGCTGGTGCTCTGCTCGTCGCTGCCTCGGAAATAGACGGTGACGTTCAGCGGCAAAACGCAGATGGTTTTGACGTGGGGCAGGGGGTAGAGGTTGTACTCGATGTCGCCATAGTAGCGGTCGCCAACCCGGAGGCTGCAGTCGCGCAGCATCTGTGTGCGATAGGTTATGGCGTGGATGGGGAAATCCCAAGCCGAAGGATGTTTTTCCCAGAATTCATTAAGAGACATCGGATTGTCGTATATCTCTCTATGATAGGAATGACGAATGTATTTGTCTTCTGCCTTGAAGTGTTCAGTATAATCTGTAGCGATATAGTCGATGTCGTGTTCCTTGAGGAAGGCGATATATGCGGGCAGATTTTCGGTGCTGACCCAGTCGTCGGCATCAACCTCTTTCACGTATTTGCCTTTGGCTTCACGGATGCCTAAATTGATTGCAGTACCCCAGCCTCCGTTTTCCTTGTCAATGACTCGCACCACATCAGGGAATAGACCCTCATATCCACGAAGAATCTCCAGGGTGTTGTCCTTCGACCCGTCGTTGACGAGCAGAATCTCGATGTCGTCCAACACTGTTTCCACAAGTATCGAATCAATGCAGTGACGGACGCAATGGGCTACGTTATAGCAAGGAACAAGAAAAGTAAGGGTCTTCATTTAAACTTGTTAAATGTTAACAGTTATTGTTTAAAGGTTTAAAGATTATTGGATCACAAATTGATTTTTTTCGATGCTTTTTTCGCTGTTATTATCAGAACTCAGTTCTCTATTATATATATTTTTGAGCACAAATTGCACAAAAATGTTGATTGCGAAAAAGTGCGAAAGGATGAAACTATAAGAAAATGTCCAGTGCTGACGCTTTTTATTTTCCGGTAATTTTATAGACAATGCCGCCGACCCATTCGTTCATCAGTTCGTTCCAGTCGGTCAATGTTTTCCATGAGGGAATGAAATAGAAAAGCTTTAATTGCGGTTTTGGGTAGATATTTACTGCATAGCCATCGACAGTCCATCCTTCATTGGCAAAACAGGCCAGACTCCGTTTCATATGCGTGGCCGACGTCACCACCAGACAATCTTCCGGTCTGTATTGCAACGAATCGAGTATGGCGATACTATATGTGGCATTTTCGGTGGTGTTTCGGGCATGTTGTTCCAAAATAATGTCATGCTCGTAAACACCCAGACCTTTCATGAACTGAATGAAAGATGCTGCTGTGCTATTTCCCTCGGCATCTTCATTTATTGATGCATCGCCACTAATCAATATTTTCTCCACATAACCGCTATGGTACAATCGGATGGGCTCCCACAAGCGTTCGCCACGGTCATCGATATAGGACATCTGCCCCGTTTTTTCATTCATACGCCCATAGCCTCCCATCACCAATGCCACCTTATAACATTTTTCGGGGAGTTGTTGTTCGGTATATTTTTTTGTGGTAAGATATTGTGCAGTCTGCAACAGCGGCTTACATGAAAACACCAACAACAGGACCAATGCGGTAATAAACATTCCGAGTCTCCATTTCTTATTCTTCACCAGGTAGGATAGAATAAATAGGGCAACAACCCAGGTGAATGGGAAAACAAGGAATTTAAGGAGTTTGGAGATGAAGAAAAACATATATGTTATTTATGAAACAGACCTTTGATGAAGTCATAGCCGAGATTGTGAAGGCGCATGAAATAGCCTATTTTGCTGATGAGGCCCAGATCATGATGATCTTTGAAGGCTTTTACTAGGGCTTCATCGACTTGGACATTGGGGTCAATGTCGGTGGTGTTGCCATACAACTCCACCATGTGACGCTCGTCGTGCCAACCCACATGGCTCTGCGAACTCTTCAATCCGATATTCTGGACTTTCGATTGGTTGGGATTGACGGTCCATCGATTTTGACGCGACGCTGCATAAGCCCAACGAACTGCCCACGATTCGATGCGCTCGTTTCGTTCCATTTCCAGTGTTCGAAAGAGGTCGTTGCCGCCTCTGTCAAAGGTTTTGCGTGCCGATTTGTTTTTGGCTAACCGCTTGTAATCGCTAACCTCCCAATCAACCGTCTCCCAACGGTCAGCCCATGTCGCCCAGCCCCAGCATTGGGCACGCGGAACCAGAAAAACACCATTCGGATTCCTTCCTTCTAGCGCCTGCAGCTTGGGTGTATAACCTGAAATGCTCCAGATCTCCTCACGTTCTTTATAGACTTCCAAGGCTTTGTTCATAAATGCAAGAAAATCGGGAGACACCACCAGGTCGTCTTCCAAAACGATAACAGATTCATGGTGCTTCAGCACTTCCGTCACGCCTTCAATGACCGATCGGGCCATTCCCTTGTTCATTCGAGCAGGGTAGGGGTGAACTGCACTAAAACCGTCTATATGATCAAACAAGGCCCTGACGGCTTCAACCTGTTTGGCTTCGGTGTCGTTACGCGCTTCATCCATAAAAACGTAGAGCTCGCTCTCCGCACATTCCGGACATGCAAGCAAGGATTTGAGCATTGCTTTAGTTGTGTTTACTCGTTTGTATACAAACAAACAAATCGGGGACTTCATAGTTTTCTTAACAGTTTGATTCTTAAAGTGTATGGTAGAAATAGTAAAATCTTGTAAATGATGAGCTTTCTGTTTTTGTGCCAGCGTTGCGCTTCGCGAATCTCTTTCCGGCAATTGCGCGATGCGTTGGGCAATCGCAAATAAATGGAGGCCCGCATCTTGTGCCAATGCGACAAATACTGCCGCAGGCCTATCAAATTGGGACGCTCCTTATAGAGGCATTCTAGAGCCGAACCAACTTCATCAGCTTCAGACGGTACCCGTTTAGGCTTGTCCATAGTAGAATCTTCGCCCGTATAGAATATACTTTGCGGTATACGGCAATAAGCCACTGTATAATTGGCCGCCAATCGGGCCCATGTAAGCAAATCCTCGCCTTGGTGTATGCCTTTGGGGAATCCTCCAATGGCTTGCAATGCCGCTTTTTTCACCATCACGCTTATAGAACAGAAAGGTGGATCGGAAGTGGCGGCGACTTCAAAATAGTTGTCCATGATGAAATCATCCGATTCAGGCACCTGCTGTAACCGAATATCGCTCATCAACCCTTTGGCATTGCATCGCTGGTAGGCGGTTGCCAATACAGCACATTCAGGATATTTATCTTTCAGTCGCAGTACGGTTTCAAGAAAGGTGGGACGCCATTCGTCATCAGCATCAAGAAATGCCACATAGTCTCCTTTGGCTATGGCGATACCATTGTTTCGCGCCATCGACACTCCTTGATTTGGTTGAGAAATCAAGACGATTCGTTGATCTTCAATCTGCTCCACCACGGATTCGCTGCCATCTGTCGAACCATTATTTACAACAATCAATTCAAAGTCGGATACTGTCTGGTTCAGTACCGAACGAACAGCTCTTTCGACCGTATTGACTTTATTATATAATGGTATGATGACGGAAAGCATAAAGGAGTTGGAGGATTAAGTTGTAGTTTTTGGGAGGCTATTGTCAGAAATTGAAGCCTCGCTCTTTGTATTGATAGGTTGGTGCCTGGACCTTGGAGAGCATGCCTAGCATCACTCCATAGAGTGCGAATGGGTATCCTGTCGATGCCATGGTGTATGTCACCACATTCTCGCTGTACATGGCCGCATAGCAGCCGGCGAGCGCTCCAGCCGCAATCATGGCACAACATTTGATATGGTCAGGGATATAGGATTTGGCACAAACCAAGAAACAATGGATTAAAACTGCGATGCCAACCAACATATATAACCAGAAACCAATCTGACCTGTATCGCATCGCATTTGGACATAATCACCATGGGTCTGCTTGACACCAGCCGGATTATCATAAAGAAATTTCTGGCAACTACCAATGCCACTACCTTTCAATTCATGACCTTTGTAAAATTCATATTCTAGCATTTCCCATATTGCTTCTCGGCCATTATTACGTATGTCGTCTTCGGCAATATTTCCTTCTCTAAGGTCTTGTATCGTAACCTCTTTTTCATCAGTTTCCTTCCAGAACATCTTATCATGGAATGCTGGAACATAAAAAACGATTCCCACACCGATGGCCAAGACACCTATGATGTATGGGAGCGAAATCCATTTGTGCTTGTAGAACATAAAAACTGCCAAACCTGCGAACATAGCCAACAAACCACTTCGATGAACCATCAAGATACAGGGAAGTACAAACAATATGGCCAAAATCAAATCTTTTTTGTCTTTACCATAGAAATAGTAGAGTGCAAAGGACATGATCGATATAGTCACGTAGTTTAGGTTTAACGCCGTTGCATACCAAAAAGTACCTCCGAACAAAAAGCCGATGCCAGGTACAAATCCTATCAAAGCACCCACAATAGCCACTCTACGTGCCCAGACACACAAGGCCAGAAAAATCTGTTCGTCGCGTACCAAGGCTGATGCCGCTATCATAATAACAAATGGATACGCATATTTTAATATGTAACGGATGCCATATTCGATTGAACTGCAATAGGTTAACGAATAAATCAACCATAACATGTAAATCAAATACATAACCGTCCCGATTCCCCATTTGGGACGTTCTTGGCAGACAAACAGGGACATCAACAAAGCCACTTCCAACAACATGAGGCGAATGGCTTGCAGGTTAAAGCCTCCACCAGCACCATGTCCACCTCCCGACGATGATAATGCTAACGTTCCTGTAGCGAACAAGATGATAAAAAACATCTCCGTACCCTCAATCAGCAGATATTTGCTACTGTTCAAGGGGTCCTTGATACGGGCGCTGTAACGAAACATATAGATGAAAAAGTAGGCGTTCAGCACCAAGAATATCAGAAGATTGATTATACCACTCACAGGTCGCTCAGTTGTTTATAGAGTGAAGAAATATTATCCTTGTACTTATCGAAGGTGTATTGCTTGGAATGATCCAAAGCGGCAATGCTCATCTGATACAATTTGTCGGGATTTGCCAACAATTGGATGGTTTTTGAAGCCAATGATTCGGTGTCACCGCAAGGGAAGAGCATGGAGTCAATACCATCGTGTATGATTTCATTCAATCCTCCAGTGGCAGTGGCCACTACAGGACATCCATAAGCCATGGCTTCAACAGCAGAGAGTCCGAAACCTTCACTACGCGATGGCATCCATACCAAAGTCATCTGCCGGTATAAGTCCGCCAATCGCTCGTAAGCCACACGACCTGTCCAGGTCAACTGACTGTCGGGAATGGACAATTCATGTTGCTGTTGCTGCATCTGTTCGCGCAGTTTGCCATCACCCACAACCATCAACCGACAATCGGGATAACGTTGTAGAATTTTTGCGAATGCTGGCATCACAAAATCAACGCCTTTGATATGCTCCAGACGGGAAACGACCCCAATAACAGGAGGCTTCTGCGGCTGCATCTGTATTTCTTGGCTGTCAAACCAATGAAAGGTTTTCGGAAGGCAGTTGTGAATGGTGAAATGATTGTGACGACCCAACGAATCATCATTACCAAACAAATGGCTATCACCAAAGAAATTCTTCTCTGCCGTTTCTGTAACACATGTGAATGCGGTAGTCACATGTCGTTGCAAGAAATGAATCAATTTCAAACTTTTGTAGATTCCGGCATCGGTATGCAGCGTGGCGACTATGGTTTTGAGGCCCAAACGGCGCAAAATAAAAATAGGTATGGCTCCGGGAGCCATATATTGCACATGGGCAATCTTGGGTCGATATTCGTCGACAACTCGTTTCAAGCCGGACTTCAGGAAACGATAGACATTCCATTGTCCTGCTGGTCGTTGACCAAATGCAGACAGGCATACCACTTTACTGCCGGCTTCTTCAAAACGTTGCCGCATGGCAAAGTCGTATTCGAAATAACAAACAGTGACACAATGGTAGCCACTGTCGGTGAGCGCTTCCACCAGACGGAGTGTCTGGATTTCGGTACCTCCTACTTTCAGACAGGGAATGGCTATCAATATAGATTTATTCATTTATAATAACTGTTTGTATACTTCGACTGTTTGTGCCGCACATTGTTGCCAAGAGAATTTGGAGGCTTGTTCCAAACTTTTCTGTTTAAGGAGGTCTCGATCCAAATCACCTTGTTCAAACTGTTCCATAAAACGACTGATGCCGTCGATATCATCCGGATCCACATAAAGGGCAGCATCGCCACCCACCTCGGGAAGCGAGCTGTTACGACAAGTGACCACTGGCGTTCCGCATGCCATCGATTCCAAAACCGGGAGTCCAAAACCTTCGTATCGTGAGGGGAAAAAAGTGGCAGTGGCTTCATTGTAAAGAACGCCGAGCCGTTCGTCGTCCACATCGGTTGTGATGTAGATATGGTTGCGTAGGTGATCCTTGTTACAGTATTCAAGTGCCTCTTTCGGTGTATTGGGCCATATCAACACCAGTTCATGCATCGGTTGTTGCTTCACCAGTTTCTCGTATGCTTTCACTACCGCCATGGTATTTTTCCGTCCCATGCTGCAGGAGACTGATAGGAAATAGGGGTTGCCCGTCTTCTTGTGCTCACGGGGATAGAACAGTTCCTTGCTGTAGCCCCAAGGACAGACGAAAATCTTGTCTTCGGGGACTGCCATATATTTCATGATGTCGCGTTTCGACGACTCGCTGCAAGTGATGATGGCACGACATTGCTGTGCCAACTTAGGATAACGCTTCTGTGCATAGGCATGATCGAAAACTTCATCCGGCTGCGCAAAAAACATGGCGTCATGTAATGTCACGACTGTACGGTCAGGGCAACGCACCCACTCAAAATTGTGGGGGATATGCAACAGATCATATCCGGTACTCCATTCGCGAAGATGGGTCATACCGATCATGCGATTCATCCATGGCTTGTGCGGCAGACAGATGTGACGACTTTTAAAATGCGTATTCATGCGTTTGCCATCGATACCTTTGGTGTTTTGCGAATAGAGCATTACATCAAATGGCAATGCCTCCATCTGGCTGATAGCCTCCACCAATTCTTTGGTCGTACGGCCGATACCAGAAACCCAGCCACGACTGTAGAGAGGCATGGCGGAATTGATATCTATTACTACACGGTTCTTTCGCATGAGAGGTCTTTGTTATATGAGAGATGATGTTTGAGCCGTCTACTCGTTAGGGATGTGTTGCTTATTGCTGGCGACGACTTGGTAAAGGAAGTCGGACCAAGCCTGGTTGATCTTTTCTTTCAGAAAACGTTCACGATAATTCTGTTCGGCTTTGACTCCTAAGGATCGGGCTTGGTCGGGGTTGGACCACAGGTTCACCACTTGTCGTTCCAGGTCGTCGACATCCAGCGGATTGAAGAGCAAACCGGCCAGTTCTTCTCTTTCGCCATCAGCCATCAAATCGGGAAAGGCTCCATGACGGGGCGCGATGCAGCAACGCTTGTATGATGAGGCTTCAAGCAAAGCGACAGGGAAACCCTCGTAACAACGGCTGGGAATGACAATGAAGCGGGCTCCAACATAGAAGTTGGCCAATTCCTGCCGATTGAGTTGTCCGCATAAGACCACGTTTGGAAGCGATTCCACTAATGTTCCTTCCCGTTGCAGACCAGCAAATCGGAAGGAGATTTCTGGATGGCGACGTGCCACTTCCATAAGCAGGTCAAATCCTTTCTCGTAACTCAACCGACCCACATATCCCACATAACCGCTGTTGTCTGTATCGTACGGGGCTGCTTCCGGTTCGACATATTCAATATAATTAGGAAACACCCGCAATTTGTCGGATGCAAAACCCGCTGCCTGCAGTTTTTGCCGTTGAAAATTGGTCAGACAACAGAAATAATCGATGCAATCCAGATAGGCTCGTGTCTTGCGAGCCACCATATTGCGAAGGGCGTAGCCAAGTGAACGGAATCGGCTGTTTTCGCAATTGTAACGTATGCAGTCGCGCTCATTGCCCTGTGTCAAGCAATTCTCGCAGGGTTTGCCATTGCGAAGAAAAAGCCCGGTGGGGCAAATCAACCGGTAGTTGTGGACTGTCATTATGACCGGACACCCCTGCTTCTTGCACAGGAACAGCACGGCGGGCGAGATGAAAGGGTAGAGGTTGTGGATGTGGACAAGGTCCGGCTTGAAGGTGGAGAACATCCGTCGCATCTGCCGACGTCCGGAAAAGCTATAGATTCCGGCAAAGAATCCTTTAGCTTTTCCGAACAGGCTATCTCGCAGACCTTCCGAAGTGCGTCGTAAGGTTGCCACCTCATGACCCATGCTTCGGAAGTCGGCAATCATGCGATCTACAACGGCTTCCTCGCCGCTGTAAGCCCCATAGTCATTATGTACTTCCAGAATCTTCAAGCCGCTGATAGCATCATGTTAGAACTCAACCACGTTGCCGCCGGCCTTGCGTTGAGACTTCATCTCGTTGAAGGCCCTTTCAACAGCAGGATGGTCCATGATAATCACCGTGGTACGGTTGAGGATAAACGGATCGTAGTCGAGAATGCCGCCCAGATACTCTCTGCGCATCTGCTCGGGTTTGATGCCGTATTCGAGAATCAAACGATTGTAGATGACATCAGCACGGTTTTTACTCAAGAAATCGTTGCGTTTTATGGTACCCGTTTTAGAGTCGGCCGATCCGTAGAGGATGAACTTCTTGTCGGGATAATCCTTCATGATACGTGCCATCTTGGCGATCTTCATCTCTTCGCGCGGACGGATATCCCACTTGTCCAAATCGAAGAACACCATTTCATAGGGCAGCAGACGTTTGAGGAGGATAGAGTCGAGCAACTCGTCCTCGGGAATGCTGTCGCGGGGCACAAATCTGGGGATGGAGTCCAGACGAGTGATGATGGTGTCGAGTTGGCGGATGGAAACCGAATCGTCGATAGTGTCATAATATACGATATGTGTCACTTCGGTGATTTTCACCACCTCGACATCCTCCTGCTGGAT
Organism: uncultured Bacteroidota bacterium; assembly: GCA_902793295.1. Classification (GTDB taxonomy): domain Bacteria; phylum Bacteroidota; class Bacteroidia; order Bacteroidales; family P3; genus Colimorpha. The sequence continues at coordinate 232,678 of CADBDA010000002.1, read as the reverse complement.
GTAACGCACATATTTGGGCATCTCCACTGCATTGTAGGGGATGATATTGTGCTCAACATAGTAGTTGCGACGTGTTTTCTCGCTGCGGAAATTGAAGTCGTAGCAGACACCGCCGATGAACGAGAGTTCCAAGTCGGGACCCATGAATTCCACACCAGGAATACGTTCGCGGTCAAAGTTGCCCTCCAACAGCGAGAGACGCACACCTGCCTGAAGATTGATGTGAGGCGTGAGGGCATAGTGGCATTGGTAACCGACATGTCCTTCGAAAGCAAAATTTGTGTTTTTGAACCCACCGAATTCGCTGGAATAGCCGATAAAATTAGAGAATTTCTGGGGATGATTCTCGGAAAGACCAATGCGGACATTGAAACCGAGATAGGCGATATGGTTCCAGCGAGCCTTCTGATTAACCGCCTCGAATGGTTTCATATAGGAAAGGTTGACCATCAGGTCAAGACCTGCATAGACATATTTCCATTTTTGGATGAAAAGGTCGTTGTTATCGTCCACAGGCCAGTAGTAGCCGCCCAATGCTCCACGAATAGTGTCGTTGCCGGAATAGAGCGTTGTAGTCGAAAGTCCCCAACAGTTACCGTAGTCGGAGATCAATGGGGGACGGTTGTTGAGGTAGCTGGATTTGGAGATAAAACCATGAGAATTGCCAAATCCCAATCCGGCACGAAGTCCCACCATGGGAAAGATCCAGTGTCCGACATGAATTTCGCCTTGACCGGTAAGGCGATCGAAGAATGGGCCCTTGCGGTCTTCAAAACCATAGTAGAAATGGCCACCGCCCTGGATTTCAATCATCCAGTTGTCGAAAGAATGCGACCGAATCCAACCCACATCGTGGGTGCCGGACTGCTGAACTGTGTCGATGTCGAGTGTTCGTGTTTCATTCTGCGCCTGAAGACGATTGCCCAAGAGGGAGGCGCATACAAACAAAATAAGTATGATGCTAGTTCTTTTCATTGTTTTCAGTTGTTAATATTGACATCTTTGCCGCCGGCTTTGCCCTGCTGCTTCATCTCTTCGAAAGCTTTTTTGACAGCGGGATGATCCATGATGATGACGGTGGCGCGGTTGAGTTCGAAAGGTGTATAGTCGAGAATGCCGCCCAAATAGTAGCGTTCGAGCTGCGATTCCGGTATACCATATTTATAGACCAGCTGGTCGTAGATGACATCGGCACGGCGATGGCTCAAGAATTCGTTGCGCTGCACTGTACCTGTCTTGGAGTCGGCTGAACCATAGAGTAAGAATTTGTGGTCGGGATAAGCCTTCATGATACGGGCCATCTTGTCAATCTTCATCTCCTGGTCAGGCAGGATATCCCACTTGTCGAGGTTGAAGAAGACCATCTCGTAGGGTAGCAACTGATTGAGGAGGATATTGGTGAGGTCTTCCTCGAAATTGTTTTTGTTGTTTGCCTGACGCTTCTTGATTTCGTTCAGCAACGAATCTTTCAGCGCTTGCATTTCGGGCGTGTCGACATTCACCTGATCGTAGGCCAAGGTGGAATCAAATTCGAATACCGAGTGAATGGTGTCGGACTTGGTGACATGAACACTATGTGTTTCCACCTCGTTGATGGCCTCTGTCTTGTAATTCTTGACAAATACTGCACGCTCGTCCTCTGTGCGGACATGGAATTTGTACATCACACCGATTTGCAGGTTCAGCACATTGTCCACGCCGAATCCCGGGGTCTCGTAGGCGCGTACCCATTCACGGTCGAAGAGTCGCTCGATAAAGCTGTAGCGTAGGTCGGCATAAACACTCACGAAGTTGGGGAAATTGTATTTGCATATATAGCCCAAATGGAACTCAGAACGATGGTTTTTCTCGTCGGCCTCGGTCGTGGCGTATTTGGTATGAACGCCACCGTAGACAATGTGGTTCCAGGTTTTGTATTCATTGTAATTTTCAGCCCCCCTAAAGATAGCCATATCCATGAACAAATCGATACCCCAATAGTAATATTTCCATTTTTGCATGAGGAGGTTGTCGTTGTAGTCCCAGTAGTAGCCTCCCAAGGAGTTGCCCAACGCATCGGTGCCGCAGTTTCCATTGCCACCATCCACACCAGTAGCATAACGATCCTTGGTCAAGAAACCGTGCGCGTAGCCGTATCCGAAACCGCCACGAAAGCCGAACATCGGGAAAATACGACGTCCGATTTGAATTTCGGCATTGCCGGTCAGTCGGTCTGAAAACGGGCCCTCACGGTCGTCAGTTCCATAGTAGAGCTGTCCGCCGCCTTGCAGCTGGAAGAACCATTCGTCGAAGAAATGCGAACGCACCCAGCCCATGCTGTTTTTCCCAGCCACCACTTCCTGGTCGGCGGCATGCATTGCCCTGTCTCGAGCAATATAATAGTCTTTGTCTTCCTGTGCGTTGAGGCTGCCGACAATGGTAAAGACAAGCAGTCCCATCATGAGTGTCTTAAAACGATTTTTCATCATTTTATAATTATTTATCAGCGTTTTTGGTTATTCAATTTACTTTGTCTCGGTTTCGGAATCGGATTCGCCGTCACCATAGCCATAGCCGTAACCGTATCCATAGCCATAGCCGTATCCGTAACCATATCCGTAACCATAACCGTAGCCACCATAGCCGTAGCTGTGTTTACGGATTTTATAGTTGTTGAGGATAATGCTCATGTTCTTCAGTTTGCCAGTCTGATAGAACTCTTCAAGTTCCATCAAGATACGACGGTCGGAGGTCTTCTCCTTGATGACGAAGAAGGTGGCGTCGACCATGCGGTTCACAATGGTGGCGTCGGCCACAATGTCGACCGGGACACTGTCGATGATAACATAGTCGTAATTTTCGCGTGCCCAATCCACCAATGCGTCGAAGCGTTTGCTCATCAGCAGCTCGGCCGGGTTGGGAGGAATGGGACCATTGTGAATCACCTTCAAATCGGAATAGATGCTGTCGTCTTCCACCAAGTCGACCATCGAGTCTTCGCGATTGGCCAAATAGGTTGTCAGACCGCGTTTGTACTTTTCGCGGGTGCCGTGCCACGACTCACGTTTGCGGATATCGGAGTTGATGAGCAGCACCTTGCGTCCGGCATAGGCAAAAGAGAGGGCGATGTTATAGGCCACCAAACTCTTGCCGTCACCCGACATGGTAGAGGTAAGCATCAGCACCTTGCCGCCCTTCGTGTCGTTATTGATAAACTCGATGTTGTTGCGCAGGATGCGGAAGGTTTCATTGAAACGATCCTTACCGCTTTTGGAGATGATGCGCGAACCCTCCTCTTCAACCATTGGGATGATACCGATGACCGGAATGGAGCAGTAGGCCTCCACATCTTTCTTGCTGCGGATGCGCACATCGAGCCATTTGATCAGCATGATGACGCCGATGGGGAGCAGCAATGCTATGATGAAAGCGATAGAATAGATGCGCGACGGCACCGGAGAAATCTTACCACCAGAGGCGTAGTCGATGACACGCGTGTCGGCCTCGGTGATGGTCAGTTTCAAGGCGTTCTCTTCACGCTTGTTGAGCAGATAGAGGTAAAGCTGTTCCTTGATGGACTGCTGACGGGTGAAGGACTGCATTTCGCGACGCTGGGTGGGCACCATGTTGATGGCATTGCTGGTGCGGAGCTCCTGATTGCGATATTCGCGAATGCGGATTTCAATGGATTGGATATGGTTTTCGATGGATCGGATGATAGTACTCCGGATGGTCTCCAACTGCGACTGTTTTTCTCTCACCATCGGGCTGTTAGGACTTGAATTCTCAATCATCACTTGCAGGTCGCGCACCATCAGATTGTGCTGTTCGATAAGCGAACTGATGGCGCTGTTGCCTATGGCGATATTGGGCAGGATGGAATTGGATGGTGTCGATTTCACCTTGTTCAGCAGGTCGCGAGCGATATTGACCGCCACCTGATCTTCAACACGCGACTGCGAATACTGGCTACGATCGTTGAAATTGGAGCCCATTTCGGTGTTCACGTCGCTGATGTTGTGCTCGCGCATGTACTGCTCCAAGTCGCCTTCCACATCAGACAGCTCCACACTGATGACCTTGAGTCGTTCCTCGATGAATTGTGCTGTGTTTTGAGCCACGCGGTTTTTGTATTCCACCGTATGTTTGTTGTAAGATTCGATCCACAAGTTGACGACATCGATGCCTCGTTGCAGATTGATATCTGTCATGGCCAATCGGATGTTGCCGGCGTCCTCGTCCACAATGGAGGCGCTCATGCGACCCATGTAATAATTCGTTGCCTCGTCGAGCGGGCGATAGCGCAATTCGATGTCGGTTTCGGCAGCAGCGGCAAATCCGGGACGCTTTTCGACAACGATGACACCTTTGGGCGTCACCAGCGTGTCGCCATAATGTCCGTTCCACATCATCGGCAGTTGTCCCTTTTCGCGCTCGATGGTAGAAATGGTGAAGTCCTGATTGCGACAATTGATATTGAAATTGCAGGCGGGGTAGCTGTTGTCAATGAAATGGACATCGATAGGCGACTTGTCGTACAAATCCTCATCCAAAAACAGATGCGGCTTGATGTAGGACACTGTCAAGTTCAACTGTTCGATGACATCCTTCACCACCTGATGCGACATGAAGAAATGAATCTCCTTGTCGGCCGTACTGGGGCTGCGGAAAGCCTTCATCACATCCTGGTCGCGCGGAGTGGCGGGCGAGTTGATCTGCATTGTAGCGGCCACCGAGTAGGTGTCCGGACTCATTTTCAGATAGAGCCACGCAACTACCATGCAGATGACAAGCGACACGATAATCCAATACCATGCCGACAAGAACAATTCGATGATGTTGTGAATGAGAAACCGATTGGTGTTTTTCCTAACGTTAGCTGTGGTTTCTGCTTTTGCCTGGTCAATCATGTAATGTGTGATTATGGGTTTGTGATTGTATTTTTTCAAAAAAAGACTATCAAACAGCTGTACGCTGTTTTGGGATTGTTAGTTTCCGTTTTTCTTTTGGAAAAGGGTGAGGAACAGCGTCACGACACTGATGGCAGTGGTAGCCAACGACAGACGGCTCCACCAGAAATCGAATATACGATTACTTCCTCGGATGGTAGTCTGCGACGGCCACACATAGATGATGTCATTCTGCTGGAGGTAATAATAGGGCGAATAGAAAATGTCCTTGCTCAGCAAACTGACATAGTCGGAGTTGAGAACGCCGTTTATTTCTCGCATCACCAGGATTTTGTCCCTGCGGATGCCTATACCTCCACTAAACCCACCATTATTGCCACCGGCCAATCCGGCTTTGGCTACCAGATCGAAGATGGTCGGATTCTGCTCATCAAAGGTGTAGACACCTGTGCCGCTTTCGCCGATAACAGTCACTTTGAAATTGCAGATTTTGACATTTACATTGGCACCTACAGCGTAACCGGCATTTTCAATTTTTTTCGAGATTGCCTGCTCCAACTCAGAGCATGTGAGGCCTTCTGCTTTCAACGAATCAAGGTAGGGGAAGTTGATGTAGCCATCCTCGTTCACCATGTAGTTGACGAGCGATTCGCCATTCTCCAGCGAGTTGATTTTCTTGTTGAACATTTCAATCAATGCCGGCAGCTTGTGGGTTACCACGATGCGAAGTTCGTCGCCACGTTTGATGTGCAGTTCATGAATGGGTTGCAGTCTGTAGTAAGAATCGACGTCGAGGTCGTTCAACAGGACGTATTCTTCAACAGTTCCACAAGAGGTTGCCATTGTTGCAGCAGCCAAAATAATGAGCATTTTTTTGAAAAGCGATCTCATTTTGATTACGATTTTAATCTGATTACGTATGATGTATGATTGTTTGACGATTGTTGTGTGTGACGCGATGTTTGATGTCACATCTCCTTGCGGTGTTTGTGCACCCAGCGTAGGAATTGGGGGGTGCTGACAAAATTGCGACGCCACATGCGCTGTGGTTCTTTCAGCAGTCGGACCAACCACTCCAACTTCAGTGCCACCGCCCATCGGGGCGCCCGTTTTACCGTTCCGGCATAGAAATCGAACACGGCGCCAATGCTTGCCACCATCTTGGTGGTCGACAACTGATGTGCATATTGGCAGACCCACTTTTCCTGTTTGGGGGCGGTCATGGAGACCAGCAGCAAATCGGGAGCGAATGCATTGACAGTTTCAACGATGCGGTCACTTTCCTCCTTCGGCAGTTCATCACAGTAACTGGGCGAAAACGTTTCCACCGTCAAGGTAGGATACTCAAGCTTCAAGCGGTCGACTATACGTTTTAGCACCATTTCATTGCTTCCCATGTAGAACACACGACCATTGCATTTTGACAACCGGTCAAGCATGTAGCGATGCAGGTCGTCGCCAGCCACTTTCTGGACTGACTGACCTTTGTAGCGTTTGAGTGTCATGCAGATGCCCTCGCCATCGGGCAGGAGATAATCGCTCTGCTCCAGCGCCGCACGAAACGCCGTATCCTGAAGGGCAATCACAAAAGAATGGGGATTCAGGCAATTGACGACAACAGGACGTTGTGATTGTGACGATGTCTGAATCTCGTCCAAACTCTCAATCAAACTATAATTGAAGTAGTTAAGCATGTGGGAATATAGTCGGTTATTCGCAAATGGGTATAGGTAACCCATCGTTAGTCCCAGGGCAGCATATCACTATTGGAACTCGCTTTGCTTGGGCTCTGAAATCGTGTTTTTATAGCATTTACGGAGGTTTTCCTAATGTTTTTTGGAGGTTTTAAATCCACTATCGTATATATATAATAAATATAAAATACAGAAATTTAAAACCTTACATTTACAACATGATTTCAAAAGTCAATACAAAAATAGTATTTTTTTTGATTTTCACAAAAAAACATTGATTTTCTTAGCATTTTGTAAGAAAATGGGCTTTTCATCAAAAGTAGAAGCAACAATATTTCACAAAAGATTATTATCAATCGCTCTACTTTTATTATCAATCGTCTATTCCCATCGATAAGAAAGTTTTTCTCCTGACGTCATTTACCCGATGGTATCATATAATACAAACAACAAAGAACCAAATATTTAGATTTTGCGATTGTTATTTCGAAGAATAATTGTTTGAACAGTGATTTCTGATATTGAACATTCTTTTTTTTTGCCATGGCATCTGCCATTTCTTTTTTTCGTGTAATTTTGCACAAAAATACATCTGCTCCAAAATGAATTTTCTTGACTTACTTATCGCTATTCCTTTGGGTTATCTCATCTACAAAGGTTACAAAAGAGGATTGATTTTCGAATTGGCCTCACTGATGGGCATCATCATAGGCAGCGTTCTGGCCGTACGGTTGGCGCATTGGTTGTCGGCTTTGGTCGGCATAGAAGGAGAGAACGCATATCTCGTATCGTTTTTTATCATTTTTCTGATTGTCATCATATTGTCACTGCTTTTGGCCAAAATGGTTGAGCGCTTTGTGAAACTGGTGCATGTGGGTGCCGTCAACAATCTGGCAGGCGCCTTGTTCGGCATGCTGAAAGGCGTATGTATTTTGGGAGTGTTGCTATACTATGTGGCTATTATCGATATACAGGAAAATGTGTTGACCAGGGAGACCAAGGAGCATTCGTTGCTCTACCGTCCTGTGGAGCGGTCGGGCATGAAGCTGGCCGGGCGTATGAGCCTATACATCGAGCAGCGTAAACAGATGCACGAAGATCAGGAAAACAGTCGCAAATAATCGTCAATCCCATTGCCATGCTTATTCTCGCGCCCATGCAAGGCCTCACTGAAGTGCTGTTCCGAAAGACCTATGAGACATGCTATCCTGGAGCCTTCGATTATGCTGTGAGTCCGTTCGTGTCGCTGACCCATGGCAATCTGCACGATGCGGAGAAAAAAATCCACGATGTACTGCCCGAAGTCAACCAGGATTCCATGGTTGTTGTTCCGCAAATTCTGGGTCACGAAAAGGAAGAATTTGTTGATTTGGCCAATCGCTTCTATGAGTTGGGATACAGCGAAGTGAATTGGAACATGGGTTGTCCTATGCGCCGAGTGGCCCACAAGCACAGAGGATCAGGCATACTGCCATATCCCGAAGAGGTCCGCGACATATTGACACACGTGATGACACGAATCAGACCGAAGCTGTCGGTAAAAGTGCGACTGGGCTACTACAGTCCAGACGAGATAGACCATATTATTCCGGTTCTCAATGATTTTCCACTGAAAGACATTACCATACATCCACGTATTGGCAAACAACAATATTCGGGTCGGCCCGACCTTGAGAAACTGGCACAGATTGTTCCCGAAATTCGCCATCGCATCATCTACAACGGCGACATTTGTACCACTTATGACTATAAGAAAATCATGCAATTGTTCCCTTCGATAAAAGATGTGATGATTGGTCGCGGGGTGCTTTACAACCCCACGCTTCCATTGCAGATTCGGAACCAGTTTTCAGCAGATTTTGGTGGTGAGGGAACGCCAGACCCATCATCACATTGCACTAGCGCCGCAGAGTTCGTCATACAATTGATGAACAACATCTTGCAGATGAATGTCAGCGACCAGGCCAAAGGGCGAAAGATGAAAGAATATTGGTGTTTGGCATCGCGTTCGTTGCCAGGCACAGAAGAGCGCAAGCGCAGGGTGCTTCATGCATCCGCTTTGGACGAAATCTTCAATCGAATTCTGGAGATTGCAAAATAGACCACCGCTCCGATTCCCAATCCCAATAAAGCTCCGCAAACGACATCGCCCGGGAAGTGTTTTCCGAGATAGATACGGCTGTAGGATACAACGGACGCCCAAAGCAGCAAGAGGTAAGGCAGCAGCGGACTGCGATAACCACTAGGACGACTATTCCACCAATTGCCAGTCGAGACGACATCACCGCCGCGACGTCGCCCCCCGTAACAAAAAGAAAGAAAAGCAGCAACAGCGAATGCATTCGCCGCATGCGATGATACAAAACCATACTGTCCGCCCCGTCCCGTATGAAACATACGGACATCTTCGAAAGCGTAGCATGGACGCAAGCGTTGTACGCCATCCTTGATGGCATTGTTGCTTATTTGGTCGGACAACAAGAAACAGATGGCGATGCCCAGAAGTACCCACATCCAACTTTTCCTGTCCTGACGTAAGGTGACAATGCCATAAATGGCCAACAGGACTATCAACCAACTCCATGGTTGGCTGAACACCCATAGCACCCAATCGAAGAAGGTGTTATGATGGCTGTTCACCCACCAAAACAAGCCTTCGTCCAATGCTTTAATCTTCTCCATGCAGTTTGCTGAAAATTAAATCTTTCAATTCGGTAATATTGTAACCGGAAACAGCGCTTATCATAATTGTCGGCAACGTTCGAGGCAAGGTGCGTTTCATTTGTTTCATCATGGTCTCGTCCATCATGTCGCATTTGGTCACTGCCAGGATGCGTTGTTTGTCGAGCAGTTCCGGATTGTATTTCTTCAATTCGTTGAGGAGCACCTGGTATTCTTTCTTGATATCCATACTTTCGCACGACACCATGAACAACAATATGGAATTGCGTTCGATGTGCCGCAGGAAACGAAGTCCCAACCCTTTGCCTTCAGAGGCGCCCTCGATGATACCCGGAATATCGGCAATGCAGAACGACTGATCGTCACGATATTTCACGATTCCCAAATTGGGGACAAGTGTGGTAAAGGGATAGTCGGCAATCTCGGGCTTGGCGGCGGACACCACCGACAAGAAGGTCGATTTGCCTGCATTGGGGAATCCCACCAAACCCACATCGGCCAACACTTTAAGTTCGATTATCACCCATCGTTCCTCGGCTGGTTCGCCCGGTTGTGCATAACGAGGCGTCTGGTTGGTAGGCGACTTAAAATGGTCGTTGCCCAACCCCCCACGTCCGCCCTTGGCGATAATGGCCGTCTGTCCTTCTTCGGTGATTTCGCAAAGTTGTTCGCCCGTTTCAGCATCACGGCACACACAGCCCAGAGGTACATCGAGAATCTGATCGGCCCCTTCGCGTCCAGTGCAGAGATTCTGGCCTCCGTTTTGTCCGTTTTCGGCGAATACATGTTTTGTATATTTCAGATGGAGCAACGTCCAGCGATTGGTGTTGCCACGCAGCATCACATGTCCGCCGCGACCGCCATCACCGCCATCGGGACCAGCTTTGGCATTGTACTTCACCCGCAGCAGATGAGCGGAACCGGCGCCGCCCTTACCAGAGCGCACCAGTATCTTCACATAATCGACAAAATTGGAGGTCATAATGTTACATTTCGTATTGGTGATGGTGCGGACGGTCAGATCCGCACCACCAAAGATTGGAAGCGAGGATTATTTGCGCTTCTCGATTTCGGCCACAATAGCCTGCGAGATGTCGTGTATGTCGCCAAAACCGTTGACTTTCACATGCAACCCCTTGCCATCATAGTAGGTGGCCACAGGCAAAGTCTTTGCCTCATATTCTTTGAGGCGGTTTTTGATGGTCTCCTCGTTGTCATCGCTGCGGCCCGACACTTTGGCACGTTCGAGCATGCGACGGATGAGCTCTTCGCGAGGCACGTCAAGGCTGATCATGCATGTCAGCTTACGACCATGTTTGGCCAACAACTGTTCCAGAATTTCAGCTTGCGCCACATTGCGCGGGAAGCCGTCGAAGAGAATACCTTTCGTATCTTTGGCAATGGCGTTGTCAATCATTTCGATGACAATGTCGTCGCTGACCAGATTGCCAGCATCCATGATGCCTTTGATACGCTTGCCCAGTTCTGTCTGGTCGGCGATTTCTTTACGCAGCAAATCGCCAGTCGAGATATGGTTCAGATTGTATTTTTCGACCAGAAGGTCCGACTGAGTGCCCTTGCCGGCACCGGGAGCCCCAAATAAAACAATGTTGAGCATTTTAGTACTATTTATGTGAGTTTGGATGGTGTATTATGAATTGCGATGGATTCGGTTATTCGTCTGTTTGCGAATCACATGAGGCAATTCACATTCAAGATTAATTAACCGAGACAACTTCGATGTCGAAGACGAGCGTGCTGAAAGGAGGGATGTCACCCATACCCTTGGAACCGTAGGCGAGCCACGAAGGAATGATAAGGGTCAGTTTGCTGCCAGCGGGCTGATTGATAACGCCCTGTTCCCATCCGGGGATGAAAGAAGTCTCACCGACTTTGTATTTGATAGGACCATATTTGCGAGAGGCGTCATAGACGTTGTTTTCCTTGGCAATGGTTTCGGAGCTGCTGTCGAAGATTTTGCCATCGAGCAGATGTCCCGTGTAATTGATGGCGACGTTGCGACCGATTTCCACCTTGTTGGGACCTTTACCTTTTTTGTTGACAATAATATAGAGACCTTCATCGGTAGGAGTGGCCTTGATTTTGTTCTCCTTGATGTAGTTCGCAACTATCTCCTTTTCTTCCTCCTGCTGTTGTTTGAGGTTTTCATTGTAGATCGATTTTTCCTGATCGAACTCATCCTTGGTGATGATGTCGGTGATGGCAAATTCATAATAGAGAATCATGCCCGTTCCCTCTTTGTAGAAATTGGGGAAACGCATACCCCTTTTTGCCAGCGAGTCGGCGGAAACACCGAAGATGGCCTTGTCGCCGATGTGCATCATCAGCAAGCCCTCGTTGATGTCGCCAGGAAACATAGGATTGGTGACGGCCGGATAGAGACGGCAGGGAGCGTCGGTCTTGCCAATCACTGAGTCGTTCAGACGGAGGGTGCACATGCCGATCGGAAGATCGCCGACCTTGATTTGCTGAGCGCCCTCATTCATTTCGATGAATCGGTAAGTCATACCGCTCTCACTTGTTTTCATTCTGTCGCCAGAACAGCTGCAGAAAAAACTAATAGACGCGACGGTCAGTACTGCAGCGAATAATTTGACAACTTTTTTCATTTTTTTGAAATTTAATATTGATCGTTTTTTTATTAATTATTTGACTTATTTGTGTTTGTCCATTATTGTCAAGTCAATTACTAGGATGGTGCTTTGCGGAATGCGGTCGCCGTCGCCCCCAATGCCGTACCCCAAATTGGACGGCAGAATCACTTTGGCGCGACTGCCATGGTGCAGACGCAACACCGCCTCGTCGAGTCCCACCATCTCTTGTCGGCGTCCGGCTACGTAGTCCTCGCGCACTCCTTTATAGAGCGGCGTACCGTTGATGGCCTCGACATCGTAAACGATGTGGACGCTATCCTCGTATGCCACTTGAGGGCCCTGTCCAACCTCGTATTCCCACAGGCGGACACCGCTTCCAGTCTTGGCCATTTTCCATCCGCGACGGGCGACGTATTCGTCGATGGAAGTCTCTTCGGAACGGGCGATGGTGCGGTTGGCGTTGATCATGTTCTGACGCAGATCGGTTGTGTTTTTGCCTTGCGGCATAACCACCGGCGGATCATTGTGACAAGCCGTCGCCAGCAGCATGAAAGCCCAAAGGGAAATATGCACTCCGTAGCGTTTCATTGCAAATGTATTTTTAGTTCGTTCAACATATTAGTCTCCAAGACCTTCACCGTGGTGTCGAAATCGAAAGGAGAGGTTGCGCCAGCCGCTTTGGTATGACCGCCGCCGTTAAAATGGCGCCGAGCGAAATCGTTGACGTCGAAATCATATTTTGAACGAAGCGACAGACGGACCTTGCCATCCGTTTCTTTCACAAAAGCGCCCACATGTACCGGCTCCATCATCAACGTGTAATTGACGATACCCTCCAAATCCTCAGCCGATCCTTCCAACTGCTTCAGGTCGGCAGCATTGAGATAAAAATAGGCAAAATGGTCGGCTTCGAAGATTTTGAGCCGCTGGCTGAGCAGGAAGGCCAGAATGCGCATTTTTCGGACGGAATAGTTGTTGAACAACCTGTTGTGCACATCGGCGGCATTGAGCGGATGTTGCATCAGCACCGCGGTGGCCTCATAAAGAGATGCATCTTCGCAGGCATAGGCGAAACAACCCGTATCGGTGTTGATTCCATGATAGAGGCAACGCGCCACATTGTCAGTCACCGAACTGTCGCTAATAATCTGTGAAAAAACCCAATAGAGCAATTCGCAAGTGGAAGAGAGGTCGGGTACGGCAATGACATGATTAAAGAGTTCGTTGTCCTGATTGTGGTGGTGATCCACAATCAGTTTCACCGCCTTGCTTTCGCGCAATGCCGTATCGAGAGGCAGCACACGTGACGCATTGTTAAAATCCACGCCCAAAATCAGATCCGCATCCCGTAACAATTGTTCGCATTGGGAGCCATTATTCACGGCATCCAGCAACAGTTCGCTGCCAGGAAGGTAGCGTTCGGAGACAGGGCAGGGGTGAGGCAGCATCAAATGGATTTGTGGTTGCGGCCGTCCCGCAAAAAAAGAGGCGGTCAACCAATGATAACAAGCCAACACGGAACCCACAGCATCGCCGTCGGGATTCATGTGGGAAAGAATCACGATATTTTGCGCCTTGTCCAAATGATGGGCAACGCTCTCAAGAAGTTCATTGTCAAGAGTCAACGGCATTTTTATATAATGTTCTACAACATACAAAAATACACTTTTTTGTATCGCCGTTCAGAACTCTTTAAAAAATTTATCAACAAGAAATTAGCAATTGTTTAGACATCCGTTTGCCGACATGTCACCATGCCATTCCCTTCGACACCATCCAAGCCTGAGCCTCCTTGTTGCCCAATTTGGCCGCTTTTTTGTAACTAGCCGTTTCGCGGGCACTATTGCCTTGCTTTGCATAAAGTTTGGCAATCAGACAGTAGGTCTCATGGTCTTTGTCGTTGATGGCGACAGCCTTCTGATAGCTGCGAAGCGCTTTGACATAGTCGCCCTTGTCGGTATATACCTGCCCGAGGCATTTGAACGATTCGGCATTGTTCGGGTTGATTCGCGACGCCTTCTGGTGATAGGCGACCGCCTCGTCATAGTTACCCTTTCTGCCATAGATATAGCCCAGCCGATTGTAGGCCGGTGTGTACATACTGTCGATTTCAAGAATCGTCTGGTAACACTGCACAGCTTTGTTGTCGTCACCACGCTGAATATAGGCAATGCCCAAAAAGTAAAACAACTTGATGGACTTGTTGTCGCGCTGCAAACCTTTTTTCAGATAAGTGATGGCTGTTTCATAGTTGTTTTTGTTGGTGTACATGACACCCAGGTTGAAATAGGCATCCACATTGTCAGGGTCATAGCTCAGCGTTTTGCGAAATTCAGACAATGCTTCGTTATCGTTGCCCCGATGGTAGTAGATGACCCCGAGGGTGTTGTGGACACGAGGCGAGCGTTCGTCGATGGCGAGGGCCTTCTTGGCCCAATGAAGTGCATTCGTATAGTTTTTCTGGTGATTGAAAATGAGCGCCATGGTACAATGGGCCGAGGTGCTTTGCGGGTTGAGTTCGATGGCACGCTCGGTCATGCCGATGAGTGCCTCAATGCCGTCGAAATGTCCGCTGGCGGAACCATCGAAATCCCCTTTGTCGACATAGCATGCGACGAGATGCTCATGAGCCTCAGCACTTTCTGCGTCAATTTGAATTGCCTGACGGTAGGCGGCGATAGCTTCATCGTAGTAAGTCTGCTTCTCCTTCAGCCGACCCAGACAGATATATGGTTCAGCATCGTCAGGATTGTCAGCTATGGCCTGATTATAGTAGTTCAGCGCCCTATCGGGCAAGCCCAATTTCTCTGCTTTGCGGCCTTTTTCGACCAGCGATTCGGTCTGGCCCCATGTAACGCCGTTCAATCCGGCAAACAACAGCAGAAGAAATAATTGTTTTCGCATCTTGATATTATATTTTGAATCGTTTAGAAATCAACTTATTTTACCCCACGCGAAACCCCGCTTGTTCCTGTTGAGGTAGAGCCGCAGGCACCCGTGTTCGATTTGTGACAGATCGGGGTCTTTTTCCAGAATTTCCTGCACGCTTTGGCGAGCAGCTCGCACTATAGGTTCGTCGTTGACGATGTCAGCCAGCTTCAATTGCAAAATGCCGCTCTGCTGAAGCCCTTGAAGGTCGCCCGGACCTCGCAGTTTCAGGTCGGCTTCGGCAATGCGGAAGCCGTCGGTTGTGGCCACCATGGTGTTGATGCGTTCTCGACCGCTATTGGACAATTTGTTGCCAGTCATCAAAATGCAATAGGACTGTTCGCCACCACGGCCCACACGACCGCGCAACTGGTGCAATTGTGACAGTCCGAATCGTTCGGCATTTTCGATGACCATCACTGTGGCGTTGGGCACATCCACACCCACCTCAATCACTGTGGTACTGACCATTATCTGTGTTTGTCCGATCTTGAACCGGTTCATCTCATAGTCTTTGGCCGCACTGTCCATTTGACCATGAACGATGCTGATCTGGTACTGCGGCAAGGGAAACTCTCGAACGATACTCTCGTAGCCGTCCATCAAGTCCTTCAAATCGAGCGATGAAGACTCTTCGATAAGCGGATAGACCACATAGATCTGCCTACCCTTGGCAATCTCGTTGTGCATGAATGCAAACACCTTAAGCCGTTGGGCGTCGGTGCTGTGTATGGTTTTGACCGCCTTTCGACCCGGCGGCAATTCGTCGATGACGGAACAATCCAAGTCGCCATAAAGGGTCATGGCCAATGTGCGTGGGATCGGCGTGGCGGTCATGACCAGCACATGTGGCGGACGGACATTTTTGGTCCATAATTTGGAACGCTGTTCCACACCGAAGCGATGCTGTTCGTCAATCACCACAAAACCCAGATTTTTGAACTGCACATCTTTTTCGATGACGGCATGAGTGCCGATGAGGAGGTCGATCTCGCCCCGCTGAAGACGCTCTTTGATCTTTCTTTTTGCCGCCGGCTTGACCGAACCCGTGAGCAATTCCACGCTGACGCCCAAACCCTCAAGCATCTTTGCGATGTTGAGGTAATGTTGGGTGGCCAAAATCTCGGTCGGTGCCATCATGCAGGCCTGGAAGCCGTTGTCGACGGCTATCAGCATGCAAAGCAGCGCTACCAGCGTTTTGCCACTGCCCACGTCGCCCTGAAGCAGCCTGTTCATCTGATGGCCGCTCTTCATGTCATTGCGAATCTCTTTCACCACCCTTTTTTGCGCATTGGTCAGCGAAAAGGTGAGCCGTTCGTTATAGAATCGGTTGAAATGATCGCCCACCACTGGAAAAAGGTATCCGTCTGTACGCCGTTGACGGTCGTGTTTGGCATATTGGTAGTCCAATTGAAGGAAGAATAGTTCTTCGAACTTCATGCGCTGCATGGAGAGGGCGATATCGTGGGCGTTGCGGGGGAAATGGATCACTTCGATGGCGTTGGCACGCGAAGGAAGTTTGTATTTGCGAATCAGGTCGACGGGAAGTGTTTCGGGAACCTTGTCCTTGGCCAGATAGAGCAGTTGCTCCATCAGTTTTGCTATTCCCTTTGAATTCAGACCCTTCGATTTCAGCTTCTCGGTCGACGAATAAACGGGGATATATTTCTTTGAAGTGGCACTTTCGCGATCGGCTCTTTCCAAGTCCGGATGGGCGATATTGATGTGACCATTGAAGACGGCAGGCTTGCCCATCACAATATACTCCACATCGCTTTTCAGCGACTCCTTAATCCACTTGATGCCCTGAAACCACACCAATTCCAAGGCCCCGGTTGCATCGCTGAGCCGAGCCGAAAGTCGGGTGGTCTTTCCAGTGGTAATGGTATGCATTTCGTCGATTTTACCACGTAGCACCACGTAAGGCTCGTCGATATTCATATCACGGATGGTGGAAATCTGGGAACGGTCGATGTAACGATAGGGGAAATGCTCCAAGAAATCCCCATACGTAAAGATGTCCAGCTCGCGTTGCAGCAACTGGGCTCGAGCAGGACCTACGCCTTTAAGGAATTCGATGGGGGTGTCGAGGAAGAGCATTGTCAGGGTGAGGATCGAAGAATTGACTTGGATTTTATCAGGCCAGGAAATCGCTGACATCCTTGCCAAATGCGCGAAGTTCGCGAATCATGGAGCTGCTGATCATCGCATGGGCAGGGTCGGCGAAGAGGAATACGGTTTCGATGTCGGGAGCAATGGTGCGGTTGATGTCGGCAATGTTGCGTTCGTACTCATAGTCGGACAATGAACGCACGCCACGCAAAATGAAGCGGGCACCGCACTCATGGCAGAAGTCGGTTGTGAGCGACTCATAGGTGGCCACCTCCACATTCGGCATATTGTTGACGGCCATTCGGATGCGTTGCAGCCGCTCGTCGAGCGGATAGGCGTTCCGCTTGTCCTTGTTGATGCCAACGGCCACAATGATTTTGTCGAACAGCGGCATCGCACGTTGCAGCAATGCCAGATGTCCGGTGGTCATCGGGTCGAACGACCCGGGAAACAATGCTATTCGTTCCATGACAATCGATTGGTTGTGATGCTACAAGACAGGCGGAACTTGCACAGAGGCTAGCGTCTCTTATAGCGTTTTTTCTTATTATATTTATTGTAATGTTTTTGTTCGCCAAAAACATACAAGATTCTGACCGAGACAGAGGAGTTGTAGAGCGCGTTGGACCACGAGTCGCTTCCGCCCGAAAAGAGCGGGTTGTATTCGGTGAAGGTCCAACTCTTCTTGACGGGCAAGATGGAATGCTGGAAACGAACGTTGAAAGTGAGCCCTTTCCAGATGGGGAATCGAAGATCGAGGACTGCGGCGAAGTCGTTCTTCAAAAAAGACATGTCCGAAGTGTCCGGCACGAAATAGGTAGGCGTATAGCGTATTTCGCCATGCGGCTGTTGCACCAAACGGCTATAAGTGAGTCCTGCGCCGATAGTGATGCCGCCCCATGGGTCGGTGAAATGGACGGCGACAGGGATATCCACATAGTTGAGAGTGAAGTCGAAGAGGCTGTAGGGGTCAATGGTATTGTTGAAAGCGCCTCGTTGGGAGAAGTCTGCCTCAATCGATAAGTCCCATCGGTCCTTGTCGTCGAGCGAAAGTATGGTGCCAACGCCTGCGGTGACGCCCCATTTTTTGAATCCTCGAAGTTCGTCGCCACGTATTTGTGAAGCGGTGGCGCCCACCACCGGATAGGCTCGGAAAACCTGCTTATGGCGGCGTTGAGCCTGCAGGTCAGCGAAGGGTAGGAGTATGGCAGTCATAAAGAGTGCGACAATGGGTCGTAAATGTCGGGTGACTAATTTCATGAGGCTATATTTGTGAACCTAACAGATTTTTTGAACGATAATCAATACTCTCTAACGCACATGTTGAAAAAAAATTGTCTGAAAAAACATGTGTTGAATAAAAAAAACGTAATTTTGCATCATGGAAACGACTCAAAAAAATCTTGCAAAAAGAAAAGACAGAATAACTTATGACCAAGCCTTTTCGCTCAACGGCAAAACACCTCCACAAGCCGTAGAGCTAGAGGAGGCTGTTCTTGGCGCCATGATGCTCGATCAGAATGCGCTGAACAACATCATCCAGATGCTCCGTGAGGAGTACTTCTACCGTCCCGAAAATCAGATTATCTTCCACGCCATTCTGACGCTTTTCGAGCAGTCGAAACCCGTCGACCTGCTTACAGTGACGCAGCAGCTGATGAAGGAAGGACGTCTGGACGAGGTGGGTGGCAGCATGTACATCTCCCAACTGTCCAACCATGTCGTTTCCGCCGCCCATATAGAGTTCCACGCGCGCATCCTGTCTGAAAAATTCATCCAACGCGAGATTATCCGTATCGCCACCCAGACGTTGACTGACGCTTACGACGAGACCACCGACGTGCTGACCCTACTGGACAAGACCGAGCAGCTGTTGATGGACATCGACGAAAAAAACTTCCATACCGAATATCGCAACATGCCCGATGTGTTGAAGACCGCATACGAGCAGATAGAAGCCGCCCAAAGCAAAGGCAGTTCCTACAGCGGCGTGCCGTCGGGATTTGTCGACCTGGACCGTACGACGGCCGGTTTCCAACCTGGCACCCTGATTATCCTTGCCGCACGTCCGGCCATGGGTAAGACCGCATTTGCCCTTTCCATTGCCCGCAACATTGCGGTCGACATGAAGAAACCCATCGCATTTTTTTCACTCGAAATGACGGCCGTGGAGCTGGTGATGCGTCTGATAAGCAGCGAATCGGGCATTTCGGGCGACCGACTCAAAAAAGGCGAAAAACTGCCCGAATGGGAAAAGAACCAGTTGTACACTCGTTCACAGGTGCTTACCGAAGCGCCCATCTATATCGACGACACACCACAGCTGTCCATCTTCGAACTCCGTGCCAAGTGCCGCCGTTTGAAACAGCAACATGACATCCAGATGGTCTTTATCGACTACTTACAGCTGATGCAGGGTGGCAACGACATGCCCCGCAACGGCAACCGTGAGCAGGAAATCAGCATGATTTCGCGGCAGCTGAAGGCTCTTTCCAAAGAGTTGCAGGTGCCCGTGTTGGCATTGTCGCAGCTGTCGCGCGCCGTCGAGACCCGTGGTGGTTCAAAAAAGCCTCAGCTGTCCGACCTCCGCGAATCGGGCGCCATCGAGCAGGATGCCGATATCGTCATGTTCATTTACCGTCCCGAATACTACCAGATTATGGAGGACGACAAAGGATCCACCGCCGGTATGGCCGACATCATCATTGCAAAGCACCGTAGCGGCGAGGTGGGCGAAGTGCGACTGAAGTTCGTCAGCAAATTTGCCCGTTTCGAAAACCGCGACTACGAAGGCGGGGTGACCATGGCGTCGGGGCTGGCCCCCAACGAATCGTTTGACCAGGCAGGTCCCGGACAGGGCATGTCGATTGTTGTCGACTCTAAAATGAACCATGAGAACGAGGATATGTTCTGACGAAGCCTAATTCATAAAAATCAGTTATTTTTGTCCATTCGGCTTTTTTTCGTAACTTTGCATTTTCTAAAAAACAAGTTGAATATTATATATATTTGTAATTCAATAATAAATAAATAATACAAAATGGAAAAGAAGGATCTTCTCAAAGAAACAGTCAAACACATTGACATCAAAAAGTACGATTCCACCGAACTTATCGACGCCATGCGCAGCATGTCTTTCACCTCGCGCGACACCGCCCGTGCCGCCGATATCCTTATGAAGATGTGCGCTGAAAAAGATTGCACCAACATCCTCACCATTGCCGGTTCCACTTCGGCAGCAGGCTGTATGCAAGTCTATGTCGACATGGTCCGCAACAAGATGGTCGATGTGGTTGTTTCTACCGGTGCTTCCATCATAGACATGGATCTTTTTGAAGCCTTGGGTTTCAAACATTACATCGGCACCAAAGAGAACGTCATTCCCGACACCAAACTCCGCGAGCTCTATATTGACCGCATTTACGACACATTTATCGACGAGGAAGAGCTGCAAGCATGTGACAATGCCACTTTCGAATTGGCCAACATGCTGGAAGCACGCCCCTACAGCTCGCGCGAATTCATCTACGAGCTTGGCAAGTGGCTGCACAACGGTCGCGGCGTGAAAAAAGACAGTCTGATTCAGACCTGCTACGAGTGTGGCGTACCTATCTTCTGTCCCGCTTTCTCCGACAGCTCGGCCGGTTTCGGTATCGGCAAGCACCAGTGGGAACGTGCCAAAGAAGGCAAGCCCTATCTGAGCATCGACTCGGTGTGCGATTTCATCGAACTGACCAAGATCAAGATGGCTGCTCCCGAAACAGGTCTGTTCATGGTTGGCGGCGGCACGCCCAAAAACTTTGCTCAGGACACCGTGGTTTGCGCTGAAATTCTGGGTCACGAAGTGCCGATGCACAAATACGCCATCCAAATAACCGTGGCCGATGTGCGTGACGGTGCCTGCTCTTCTTCCACACTGCTGGAAGCCGGTTCGTGGGGCAAAGTGTCCGAAGAGCTGCAGCAGATGGTCTATGCCGAGGGCACCACGGTCATTCCGCTCATCGCCTCCTATGTGTACCACAACGGTCCCTGGCGTGAACGTGAATACAAGAACTGGCAGAAAATCTACGAAAAATAATATTCCTTTCGCATGAACGACACGATTCGTCAACAAATCAAATCCCTGATTCAAAGGGAGGTCGTTGTTGCCACTGGATGTACAGAGCCCGGTGCCGTGGCATTGGCTGTAGCCAAAGCCAGAGAGACACTGGGCTCCATGCCAGACACAACGGAGCTGCTATTGAGCAAAAATGTTTTTAAGAACGCCATGGGTGTCGGCATACCCGGAACTGGCATGATCGGTCTGCCCATAGCGGTGGCCATCGCCCTTACGGCAGGCGAATCCAAAAGACAGCTCGAGGTGCTGACCGTTCCGCACGATGTCGTTCAGCGGGCGAAAGAGTGGCTGGCCAATAACGGCGACAGCATCACAATAGGTCTGAAGGACCCCTGCGAGGACAAGCTCTACGTTGAGTGCATCTGCCGCAAAGGCAACGATTGCGCCAAAGCCATCATCTCCAAGCGCCATACCAATTTCATCTATGTGGCATTGAACGACAAGGTGTTTGTCGATGCCGACTGCCACAACGCAAAGTCTGACAACGGTTGCGGCGAAGATCCAGTCCTGTCACAACGTATCGTCTACGACTATGCCACCACTGCGCCCATTGACGAGCTGCAATTCATCCGCCAGACAGTGGAGCTCAACAGCGCTGCCGCTGACGAGGGCCTGAAAGGATACGGCTTGAACACAGGACGTATCCTGATGGAAAACGCCGATGGCGACATCGTCCATACCGTCATCGCACGTACCGTGGCGGCATCGGACGCACGCATGGACGGCTGCACGCTGCCCGTCTATTCTAACAGTGGAAGCGGCAACCAAGGCATTGCCTGCACCCTTCCGGTGTATGAATACGGCAAGGCCAAGCATTGCTCCGACGAGCAGATCACCCGCGCGCTCATCCTCAGCCACCTCACCTCAATATACGTGAAGCGGGGAATCGGACGTCTGTCGGCCCTCTGCGGAATCGTCAACGCCTCTATCGGCGTAACAACAGGTATCACTTATCTGCACGGCGGCAACTTCGACCAGATTTGCTATGCCATCAAGAACATGATCAACACATTGGCCGGCATGGTATGCGACGGTGCCAAGCCCTCGTGTGCCCTGAAGATGTCGACAGGCCTTTACAGCGCCTTCGTGTCCGCCGAACTTGCATTGCACGACAAGGTGGTGGACGCCTGCGACGGACTTTCGGAAAAGGATACCGACTATTCCATCCGCAATCTGGGACGTCTGGGTCAGGAAGGCATGGACCAGACAGACGATGTGGTGCTTGATATCATGACGCACAAGAAGTTTTAAATAAATGATTCCACATGTCCATGTTGATATTTTTTTCCGAAAACGACATGCATGTGAAAAAAAAAGAGTATTTTTGCCCATTCAAATTTAACCAATTATAGTTATGGATTATAATAACAATAGAACGAGAGAAGAATTGTATTCACAATCTATTAGTGCAGGTAAACGCAAATACTTCTTCGATGTGAAAGAGACGAAAGCTGGTGACAAATTCATCGTCATCGCCGAAAGCCGCAAACTTTTTGACAACAACACAGGTTCATTTTATTTTGAGAAAAACAAAATGTTCCTCTATAAAGAGGATTTTGAGAAATTCCAGAAAGGTCTCAACAACGCCATCAGTTTCATTGAAACAGGCGTGATTCCACAGGACGATTTCGCCAACGAACCCGCCATGGGCGAAACCAGAGACGACAACAATGTCATTGACGGAATCGATTTCAATTTCTAATCATTCATTATGGGAAAGATTATTTCGATAGCCAACCAGAAAGGCGGGGTGGGAAAGACCACCACTGCAACGAATCTCTCCGCTTCGTTGGCTGTATTGGAATACAAAGTGCTGCTCATTGATGCCGACCCTCAAGCCAATGCCACATCTGGACTTGGAGTGAATCCCGAGAAGGTAGAGATGAGTGCATACGAGTGCTTTTTGGGACAAGTCTCCGCACGCGAATGCATTGTCGAGACTGAGACGCCCAATCTTTGGCTGCTGCCCACCCGTATCGACCTGGTCGGTGCCGAGATTGATCTGGTAAACGAAAAACAGCGCGAATTCTATATCGCAAAAGCATTGGAACCGGTGCGTGACGATTTTGATTTCATCATCATCGACTGCTCGCCGTCGTTGGGCCTCATCACCATCAACGCCCTTACGGCATCGGATTCGGTGATCATCCCCATCCAGAGCGAGTACTTTGCCCTTGAGGGTCTTGGCAAGCTGCTCAATACCATTCGTATCGTCCAGACCCGCCTCAACCCAAAGCTCTCCATCGAAGGACTCCTGATCACGATGTACGACTCCCGTCTGCGTTTGGCTCGACAGGTGGTGGAGGATGTGCGCAGCCATTTCAAACAGATGGTTTTCGACACCCTCATCTATCGCAACACCAAATTGGCTGAAGCCCCCAGCTACGGACGTTCCATCATCATGCACGACGCTTCTTGTCCAGGAGCCATCAACTATCTGAATCTTGCCAACGAAATTCTGCGCCGAAACAATATGCAGAAGAATGGTTAAGGAACAGACTAAAGTAATTGAATAGCAAACTTATGCCAACAAAGAAAAAAACCACAGGACTGGGTCGCGGACTGGGTTCCATCCTTCCCGATGTCGACATCAATGCCGCCATGGGGAAGGCCAACCTGACGACGGCAATATCCAACATTCCTGTCGATGCTATCGAAGCCAACCCCTTCCAGCCCCGCAAGGAATTTGACCAGGAGGCTCTCGAAGAATTGGCCCAATCTATCAGACAGCAAGGCGTCATCACACCCGTTACAGTACGACAAATGCCCGACGGCAAATACCAACTCATTGCCGGCGAACGCCGTCTGCGTGCTTCACAGTTGGCCGGACTGAAAGAAATTCCGGCCTATATCCGCATCGCCACCGACACCCAGATGATGGAGATGGCGCTTGTCGAGAATATCCAGCGCGAGAACCTCAACGCTATGGAGATTGCTTTCTCCTACAACGCGCTGATTGAAGAATGCCAACTGACCCACGAACAGCTGAGCGAAAAGGTTGGCAAGAATCGTTCGACCATCACCAACTACTTGCGACTGCTGAACTTACCGTCCGAGACACAGCTGGCACTGAGCAACGAGCAAATCAGCATGGCCCACGCCCGGTGTCTGGTTAATGTGGAAGACACACAGACTCATCTGGCATTATTGCACGACATTATCAACAAGCAGCTGTCCGTTCGACAGACTGAGCAGATGGTGAAAGAACTTTCCAAACCCGCAGTTCCCGTCACGACCCGCAAGAAAGAAGACTTGCCCGAGACTCATGCCGCATCGCGTTCCGCACTGAGACAATATCTTCAGTCGGAGGTCGAAATCAAACGCAGCCGACGTGGCAAGGGAACGCTGACCATCCATTTTAACAACGACAAGGATTTCGAACGAATCATCAAACTAATCAAAGAAAATTGATTCGAACGAAACCATACATACGGACACGAAAAAGAGTAGGGTTGTTATGCCTTACTCTTTTTTCCGTTTTTTTCTCCACAACGCTTTCTGCACAGACCGTCGACACCATTGGGCATCGCGGTCCCATTGCAAGAACGGTCACAAACACCTCAACTGCAACCGCGCAGCAACCACAGGAAAAGGTTCACAGTCCCAACAGGGCGTTGATCTATTCCGCCGTATTGCCGGGTCTGGGACAGGTGTACAACCATCAGGCATGGAAAATCCCCATCATCTATGCTGCGTTGGGCGGTATGGGTTATTACACCTATTACAACTATACGGAGATGAAGTCCTATAAGGACGAATACCTCTACCGTGTCAATCACAATGACACGCCGCGAGATGCCGATATGGCCATCACACCGACATCGAATATATATAATATGTATGAAACATATAATAAGAGTTTCCAGCTCTCGGTTATACTGTCGGTGGCCGTCTATGGTCTCAATCTACTGGATGCCTACGTCTTTGGACACCTGTTCGACTTCCAGATTGATGACAACCTCTCATTACAGATGTCACCCGAACTGATGCCCACTTTCTGCAGCGGACTGGCCTTAGGAAATAGTTTTTCCTTCATCCCTGCCGCCTCCATACGCATACGGTTCTGAAAATAATTATTTGTATTTGAATTCTTCTATTTCGCGACGGTCGCGTTTAGTTGGGCGACCTGCGCCTCGGTCGCGTTTTTCGAAGCCATATTGGCGAGCCATTTGGATGCGCTCGTATTCCTCTTTTGGTGTGAGGTCAGTAAGGTAATTCTCGACCAGTTTGGCACCAACTCGGTTGCCCAAAAGGGCTTTTACCTGGATGGTGCGATGCATCTGGTCGATGTTGAGTTCGTAGATTTCCCCTTCAGCCACCTCGTGTGAAGGTTTGACGGGTACGCCATTAAGTTTCACACGCCCTGAACGACAGGCATCGGTGGCGATGCTGCGCGTCTTGTAGAGACGCACAGCCCACAGATATTTGTCGATACGCAGTTCACTCATTATTTGGCGCGGAAATAAATATTGAACGGAACGCCATGGAAATCCCACATTTCGCGCATGCGGTTTTCCACAAAACGGCGATAGGGGTCGCGCACATATTGCGGCAAATTGCAGAAGAAAACGAACTGCGGATAGGGGGTTGGCAGCTGAGTGATATATTTGATCTTGACCCATTTGCCTTTCACACTTGGTGGCGGATTCTGTTCCTTGACGATGGGTAGCAGTCGCTCGTTGAGTTCGGAGGTGCTGATTTTGCGTTGACGCGATTCGAAGACCTGCTTGGCCGTTTCGAGCACTTTGAAGATGCGTTGTTTATTGATGACCGAAGTGAAGATGATGGGTACATCGTCGAACGGTGCAATACGTTCGCGAATCACCGATTCAAACTCTTTGTGCGTATTATTTTCTTTCTCAATCAAATCCCATTTGTTGACCACAATCACTACACCTTTGTGGTTTCGTTGAATGAGACCGAAGATGTTGAGGTCCTGCTGTTCCACACCCTGTGTAGCGTCGAGCATAAGGATGCAGACATCGCTATTCTCGATGGCGCGAACCGAGCGGAGGACAGAATAAAATTCCAAATCTTCGCTGACCTTTTGTTTCTTGCGCAATCCTGCCGTATCGACAAAATTGAAATCAAAACCGAAGAGGTTGTAGTGTGTGTTGATAGAATCGCGTGTGGTGCCGGCGATAGGAGTGACGATATTTCGTTCGGTGCCTGTTATGGCGTTGATGAACGACGATTTGCCCACATTGGGGCGACCCACCACAGCGATGCGTGGAAGCGGATCTTCAGACTCCTCTTCGCCCTCAGTGAAGTCGGCCACTACTGCATCGAGCAAGTCGCCGGTTCCTGTGCCAGTCATACCGGCAATAGGGTAGAGTTCGCCCAATCCGAGGGCGTAGAACTCACCGATGGTTTCGTGGCGTGCAGCGGTGTCGCACTTGTTGACCACCAACAACACCTTTTTGTCACAGCGACGCAACATGTCGGCAACGTCTTCATCCATAGGGGTCAGACCCTCTTTAGCATCGACCAGGAAGAGGATGATATCGGCCTCGTCGATGGCCAGCGCCACCTGCTTGCGGATTTCCACTTCGAAAGCGTCGTCGCCGCCCATGACATAACCGCCCGTATCAATGACGGAGAAGTGTTTCCCGTTCCAGTCGGAATGACCGTACTGACGGTCGCGGGTGACGCCCGAGGTTTCGTCGACAATGGCTTTGCGTTCCTCGATGAGGCGGTTGAAGAGAGTTGATTTGCCCACATTGGGCCGGCCCACTATGGCTACAATATTTGACATGTTAGTTGGAGGTATAAAAGGCGTTGATTGTTGGTTAGTTGTAATTAGTTCTGAAATTCGGTGGAGTCTTCGTCGACACTTAGCAATATCATTTCAGGCAGATCGTTGTTGATGAGACCCATGCAATTCAAGGCGGCATAGCTCTTTGTGAAATAGCCGACACCGTAGACCATTTCATCCTTTTGAAGGGCCCGCGATGATCGGTAGGCCATCACAGCATGATGATAGGTAGCGCCTCCCGTCATGATTTCGCCACCCAGGCTGTCGGGCGAGACGATATCGAGAACGTAGCCGAATTGCGATGTGCTGCACATTTTGGCATCGACCACCTTGCCCACAAAACGGAACTCCTCGATGTCGTTGTTACAGGCACCGAGGAGTGCCATTGTGGTCGTAAGCAGAAGCGCCAAAGAGGCTGATTTTGTCGACTTACGAAACTTATTCATATCCTTGATTTGTTTACAAAACTATCTGGCAGAGCTGGAACCCAGGAATAGGTTCAGACCCACAGATATGTTGAACTGTTTGGCATCGATCAGGTAGATGTTGGAGATGTAGTCCAAGAAAGCATACACCTGGAAGGAACGGAATGGGGTAAGTGTAACGCCTACGCCGGGATTGAACCAGTTCCACTTTCCGTTGTTGGTGATGACTGAAGCGGAAGCGACAATCTCAACCCAATCGTAGAGGTTGAGGCGGGCAAGGAGCGAGGTGTTGCTGTAGAAACCTGTCGTCTTGGTTTTGAAGACTTCGCCCACTTTTGTCAGACCGCGGTCGAATTCGCCATGGAAGTGAAGACCAGCACTGAAACCAGAAGTGAAGTGGAACATACCGCCGACATTGACCTTAGTAGGCGTGGATGTCCAATAATCGCTACCGTCGACAGTCTTGGTTTCGGTGAGCGCCATAAGCGAGTCGATGAGGGTC
Source organism: uncultured Bacteroidota bacterium (assembly GCA_902793295.1). Taxonomy (GTDB): domain Bacteria; phylum Bacteroidota; class Bacteroidia; order Bacteroidales; family P3; genus Colimorpha. The sequence continues at coordinate 204,959 of CADBDA010000002.1, read as the reverse complement.
TGTGCGTATGCGGAATCCAGATGACCGCCGCTCATCATAGTACTAACGTCAACACCCGAAAAGGTAAAGCTGTTGTCTTCGCGTGCGGATACAATTTGCTGTACATTGTCATTCCAATGGATACCTGGGCCAAAGTCGATAATGCTGGCCGACACCTCGAATAGATCGGTGGCATAGCGGACACCCAAGTCAAGGTTGATACCATAGTTTTTAGGCATGTAGCTCTTGATCTTATATGTTTTCTCGCCAGTCACCTCGTCGGTCACAACTTCTAAGGCCGAGGTATTGTTAAGACGAAGATCCATGACGCCAGTGATGGAGGAATAGTCCTCGGCAGTATAGAGACGTGCCGAAGAGCCGGCGGTGGAGAGGTCGAAATAGCCTACAAGCAGTTTGGCGCGTGCGCCTATGGTAAGATTGTCGTTGATATTCATGCCGAATCCCAGCGCTGCCTCTCCGTAGACACGAGCCGTAAGCAACTGACCGTCGAGCAGTTCGATATAGTCGTCGCCCACATGGCCATAGTTACCCTCATTGAGGAACGTAATCAGACCCTGCGGCATGGAAAAGCCCACATCGACTTTGGCTTGGGTTGAAAACGTCAGAAAGAAGCGGTTGAAGTTAAGACCCAAACCGACAGCATGCACATTGAGGCCGAGACGCATGGCGCCGTTGTCAGACAAAGTGTCGAGGATGTTGTTGGCATTGATGAACGTCTTGTTCTCGGTAGAGTCGTATTGGAAGATGCTGCTATAAGCCAGCGGGCTCACAAAATTGGTATTCACACCCGGCAGTGAGATATAAACGCGGGAGTTGGAGGGGAAGAATGCCGGATTAACGCTGTTCATCAGCGGGTTACGCGAAGATCCGTAAAGAATGCTACTGGTTTGGGCCTTGACATTAAGGGGCAGAAAAACTGCAACAGCCATAAGGGCAAGGGTCACTGTAAGAATGGAACGTCTTTTCATTGGTCACCTCCTTCCGAATCATTGTTTCCACCCAATTCATAGTCAAGCGTATAGGTGGGTTTCAGTTTGGCATATACTTTCAAATTGATTTTGTCGTTGGCGCGAATTGCGACACGATGATGGCTGGAGACATCAGCAGTGCTCAGACCTGCTGTCAGACGAATCTTGGTAGTGTTAAGCAAAGCCTCATAGACGGTTTTGTCGACAGGAATTCCCAGAACTGTGACAAAAGGCTGAGTGGCGATATAACGGTTGTTGACCTGATTCACCACTGCTCCATGGATGGTCGAATCGAGGACAACGCACATTTCATTATTGTTGTTGTCGATAAAGGAAGCGCGGATATCCAAAGCCATCGGAATGCCATTTTCGCACTCCAGATAAAGCATGGATGAATCGATCGAAAGATCATCCAAATGGACAGAATGAGTGAAGTCGATGTCCGTCTCATACTGGATGTTGTTGAAATAGGCCGATATGGGGAAACGGGCCTTGAGATCGGCAGTGATGTCAACCAGATTGACGCCAATGGAGTCGGCAACAAATTCATCCTCAGAGATGCCCAACACGGCGAAGAACTCGGACTCGAAAGCGATATTCATCCTTGCGGAATAGCGGATCTCCTTGGGACGCTTGTTGATCATATTACTAATATCGACATTGTTGAAGAGGATGATATCTTCGCCCTGCAGAATATCGACAACAGGGATAGAGTCGTCGAGCGAGAGAATGTTGTAGAGGTTATCGTCCTTACCGAGGACACTGATACGAAGCTGGTCATAGTAGACCTGCACATGGAAGTGCTGCAGAGCGTTGATGGTCCTGATACTGTCTTCGGTCGAAGCCTTGAGGTGGGCTTTCAGATAGACCAGCAAACTGTCGACCTCAAGGTCGGCCTCATCGAGCAAGGTGATATTGTCAAAGAGGTCGATGGCAACAGCACCTTCGATGCTATTGCGGGACACATAAACGACATCGCTTTTGGACCCGTGGCGGCTTTTGCTGGAATTGCTCAAGTCTATTTGGGTATTCAGAATCGTGTCGTAGGTCAGCGTCATCACGCTGTCGTTCCCAATTTCCATGCTAGCCGTTGACAGCTGCACCATGTTAAGCATGTCGAAAACCGTGGCAGAGCCTTGGCCGATGGGCACACCAAGCGTCGGGTTGACCACGCCATGGAAGACCAAGTCGTGATTTAAGGCGTCGAAATCATTGAATCCATCTTTCAAACACGAAGACATCAACAATGAAGCAAACACCACAAAAAATGTAGTTTTTTTCATGTTTTCTTTGTATTTGTCAATTAATTAATAATGTTTAATTCTTAATAAAAACAAATGTATTTATTTTGCAAAGATACAAAGAAATATTTGATTGACAAAACGAAATTGAAATGTTTTGTCGGACAGATTACCTTTTGCCGGTTTGGTTGTTTGCAAAGTTGTTCTTAAAATAAAACAATAGATTTTGCTGTTTCGCTGAAAATGTGTAATTTTGCATTGCATAATAGCATACCATGGTATTATTAAGAAGATATCAATCAGACATATACGGAAGATACAGGATCGCCTATCTACGCGACGGAGCATTGACGGGACTCTTTCTCGTTGCCGTAGTCCTTTTCATGAAAATCATCTACTATCCCCTCAGTGTTCCCCATTCGCTCTATACCGACATCGCCCTTCTGGTAGCCGCCCTCTTTTTTGCCTATCGTTATCGGGAAAAACTGCCCGAGAAGAAAGTATTCTTTAAAGAGCAGATGCTCTACGGGTTGGGATTGGGCGTTGTGGCCGCTATCGTCTACGGTCTGTTTCTGATGCTTTATGGTGGTGTTATCGACACCGAATTCCCTGAGCGTTGCATGCAGCAGTTTATTGAAAACGAAAGCCAAGGCAACAGCACCCCCGAAGAAAAAGCCCAAACCATTGCCGTCATGAGGACCTACAAGCTTCACACTTGGGCGCTTATCGGCACATTCCTCACAGCCGTCATGTCCATCATGACAGCCTTTATCGCTGCATTGTTGTTCCGAACGGAGAAAAACATTGTCCGGCCCAAAACAAACAAGAACAAATAATAATATAATAACATGAATATCAGTATTGTTGTTCCACTATTCAATGAAGACGAATCGTTGCCGCATCTGGCAGAATGGATAGACCGAGTGATGGAGGCCAACGGCTTCACATACGAGGTAATCATGGTCGACGACGGCAGCAAAGACAATTCCTGGAACGTCATTGAAGAATTGCATAAAAAGAACCCTTGTTACAAGGGCGTGAAATTTCGTCGCAACTACGGCAAATCCGCGGCGCTCAACGTAGGTTTCGGCCACGCTCAAGGCGATGTGGTGATTACTATGGACGCCGACCTGCAGGACAGTCCCGACGAAGTACCCGAGCTGTACCGGATGATAACAGAAGAGGGCTACGACATGGTGTCGGGATGGAAGAAGAAACGCTACGACTCCAAACTGGCCAAAAACATTCCCTCAAAGTTTTTCAACTGGACGACACGCAAAATGTCGGGCATCAAGTTGCACGACTTCAATTGCGGACTCAAAGCTTATCGGCGCGATGTGGTCAAATCGATAGAGGTGTACGGTGAGATGCATCGCTACATTCCCGTCATTGCCAAATGGGCCGGATTCACCAAAATAGGCGAGAAGGTGGTACAGCACCGCAAACGCGAATATGGTGTGACCAAATTCGGACTGAACCGTTTTGTGAACGGCTACTTGGACCTCATGTCCATCATGTTCATGTCGAAATTCGGCAAACAACCCATGCATTTCTTCGGTCTGGTAGGTTCCTGCTGCTTCCTGCTAGGTTTCGCAGCTCTGGTACTGGTCTGCGTACTGCGGCTTTGCGGACGCATTGCGCTGACAAACAGTGTATGGTTTTACCTTTCGATGCTTTTTGTGTTGATTGGCGCCATGCTTTTCCTAGGCGGATTTCTCGGAGAACTCATCTGCAGGAATTCTTCAACAAGAAACACCTATCTCATTGAGAAAGAACTGGAAGATTAGAATACAAACCATAGATAAAACAATTGTAAAGACGAACGATGGCTTCACTTTTTTTGGATCGCGACGGTGTCATCAATGTCCGCATTCCTGACGGCTATGTCACACGGCTGGAAGATTTCAAACTCATTGACGGGGTATTGGAAGCCATGGCCATTTTTGCCCGCCATTTTGACCATATCTTTATGGTCACTAACCAGCAAGGCATCGGCAAGAAACTGATGAGTGAGGCCGACTTAGACAAGATACACCAATGGTTTGTGGAACAGGTGAATAGTGCAGGCGGAAAGATAGACCATATCTACTACTGTCCCGCTCTGAAGAGCGCAAATTCTTTTATGCGAAAACCGTCCATCGGCATGGCCCTGCAAGCTCGCAGAGACTTTCCCGACATTCGGTTGAAGGAGTCTGTCATGGTTGGCGACACCAAGAGCGACATGCTTTTCGGCCATAGGGCAGGAATGACCACTGTGCTAGTGGGCGACGAGCCGGAAGTGGCGACACAGAATCCCCATCTGGTCAACTATTACTACAATACCCTGATTGACTACGCGCGTTCATTGGACAAATAAACAAGAGTCGAAACATATTATTAAGGTTATGAAAAGGATAAGCGTTAAAACAATTGTCGTTCTGCTAGTTGCCATAACCACATTGTCGGGATGTGGCAAATCGTCGAAACTGCAAGGTTCGTGGCGATTGGAAAAATTCTGCTACGGAGCAGACTGCATCAATATGAGAGACTTCGGTTTCGATCAGGTGTGGACATTGGATGACAATCCAGCACCCGACTCCTGCTGCTTCACCGAAAACGCATGTTTTACCGGACACCAACATCAGATTGATGTGATGAACCAAGAAATAGCATGGAGCGTCAACGTACAAGGCGACACGCTTTATATCAAAAAATTGCCTGATGGCGGAATCGACACCCAGATGGTGAACCATCTGACAAATGACACACTTATTCTCTCTTCGATGTTGAACAACATACTGATTTGCCAACATTTTGTAAGACAATAGCGAGATGATGTATCGCCCCTATACGAACCCCTCCGGCGAAAGCCGACGGAAAGGTGTTGTCAAGCGCAAAGCCCTACACCTGTCCGTGTTGGTTTGTCTTGGAGCGGCTATCGTGGTGTTTGTTTCAGCCCGCAAAGTCCGGAATTCATCCTCAGAAAGCGGTCGACACCAAGAGCAATGGTCCGCAATCACTGGTGAACATCCGAAAAGCAACACAAACCACATGTCGGAGACCGTGGTCCGCCGTCGCATCAAACGGGAAGCCATACCAGCTGTCGATTGGCGGAATGAGACCTACAGGCAACTGTTCAATGACTCCAACTACGTCCAGTTGTCGGCCGCACGAAGCATCGGTATCAACCCCCATACCTTGGGCGACCCCGCCAAGAGTGACGAACTAGTGTCACTTTTCAGCACTAAGTGCTATCACGTCGACACCATGTACCATTCGCGTCCGTTCCTGATTCCGGAAGCCGTATTGCTGCTGCACTATATCGGAGACCGGTTTCAAAAACTGATGCATGAACGTTATCCTGATTTGGGAGCATACAAGGTCATTGTCACAAGCGCACTACGTACCGAAGAAAGCGAACGCAACCTGCGACGTGTGAATCGGAACGCCACCGACACCTCATGCCATATCTACGGCACTACCTTTGACATATCAGCCCAGCGCTATCTGTATCAAAACGAAGCTGATACAGTGGTGGACCGCTGCAAAGAGATTTTGGCCGAAGCGTTGTACGAAATACGTTATGAGGGGCTTTGCTATGTGAAATACGAACGCGGATCGTGCTTCCATATCACCCTTAGAACAACCCAATACGAAGGCGAATCGCCGTCCGAAATGAAACAATATGTCAATCCGGGCTCTCCAACATACTTGGGAATGAAGACTAAAACAAAACCGAAAACAAAAACAAAAACAATAACAAAGACGCAATCGGAAACAGCGGCAGAGGCAAAACCAACAAATACAACGATCATACAAAGCCACACCACCCCTACGAGCAATAAAAAATCAAAAACCACCGAAAATACCAAAACAAGACCCGACAATAAAGACAATAAAAAGTCACAAACAGCCTCCAAAACCCAATCGAAGAAGGAACCCACAAAACAACCGCCAGCCGTCCAACAACCCAGACTGACCGATCGGGAACGTTTGTCGCTAGAACAATTTGAAAGAAGCTATTGACAAGTCCCTTAACCGAACGGACCTGACGCCCAACAACGGAAGAAAACACTCAAACGAAGAATAAATTTTTTAAACATTAAAGATAACAAAGATAATAAGATATGTCATTGCAATGTGGAATTGTCGGATTACCCAATGTGGGAAAATCCACCCTGTTCAACTGTCTGAGCAACGCTAAGGCTCAAGCAGCCAACTTCCCTTTCTGTACCATTGAACCCAATGTGGGAGTCATCACAGTACCCGATGAACGACTGAACAAACTCGTTGAGATAGAACGGCCAGCAAGTGTAGTGCCAGCCACCGTCGAGATTGTCGATATTGCCGGACTGGTAAAGGGCGCATCAAAAGGCGAGGGCCTCGGAAACAAATTCTTGGGTGACATTAGGACCACCGATGCCATCATCCATGTGCTTCGATGCTTTGAAGACGACAACATCACCCATGTCGATGGAAGCATCGACCCTGTACGCGACAAATTGACCATCGACCTGGAGCTGCAGTTCAAGGACCTGGAGACAATAGAAAACCGGTATGCCAAAGAGGAGAAGAAAGCCAAAACTGGCGGCGACCCCAAATCGAAGAAGCTGGTTGAAGTGATGGACCTTTACCGCGACGCTCTGTTGCAAGGCAAAAGCGCCAGAACCGTGAAACTGGACGAATCGCAGCAAGAAGCCGCCAAGGACTTGATGCTTCTGACTGCCAAGCCTATACTGTATGTGTGCAATGTCGATGAAAAATCGGTCGTCACTGGCAACAAGTACTCCCAACAGGTAATGGATGCCGTCAAAGACGAAGATGCCGAGGTATTGCTCATCGGTGCTGGCATCGAAGCCGACATCGCCGAGCTGGAGACCTACGAAGAAAAGCAGTTGTTCCTCGAAGACCTGGGATTAAAAGAATCGGGTGTGAACCGACTGATTAAAGCGGCTTACAAACTGCTCAATCTGCAGACCTTTCTGACCGCAGGTCCCAAAGAGTGTCGTGCTTGGACATTTCGAAAGGGAATGAAAGCTCCTCAGACTGCGGGTATTATACATAGCGACTTCGAGCGAGGCTTTATCCGTGCTGAGGTCATCAAATTCGACGACTATGTTGCCCTAGGTAGCGAAGCCAAGTGTCGTGAAGCCGGCAAAATATCAGTCGAAGGGAAAGACTATGTGGTACAAGACGGCGACATCATGCACTTTCGGTTCAACGTTTAAACCCAGCGGGCAGAGCCTTCTTTTATCTGATAAAAGCCCGTATTATGATTTCGGCACGACGCCAACACAATAAGAGAACCGATTGTTCGTTAACATATATTATTTTATCGACAAAAAATGACCCACTTTGCAAGAAATAGCATTATGGCACTGGCAGGACTGGCGACGGTACTGTTGGGCAGTTGTTCGACCCAAAAAGCAAAGTGGGCCAATATAACCTATCACAACACCACCTGTCACTACAATGTATGGTGGAACGGCAACGAAAGTTACAAACAAGGTGTCCGCACTTTGGGAAAAACCTTCAGGGACGACTACACACTGATACTCCCCGTGTACCAAATCGGCACCAAGGAACAAGCCATGGGTGTGTTCAGCCACATGGACAAAGCCATAGAGAAAGGGGTGAAGGGCATCAAGAAGCATAGCATCTATGTGCAAGGGAAAGAGCATGTGAAGTATGTGAAAAACTGCTACTTGCTGACGGCCTATGCCACGTTCTACAAACAAGACTATGCCGCGACGGCCAATACCTGCCGACTGATAATGTCGCAATACAACGGATCGCCTGAAGCCGACGAAGCGCGCATACTACTGGCACGCTGCATGACACAAGAGAAACAATACAGCGACGCCGAGCTGGCCTTGGACGGTTTGGTCAACGAACAGGGGAAACAGAACTTCACCCCCAAGCTGGCTGACAAGCTCTATCTGGCCATGATTGAGGCTGTTCTTCCTCAGGAAAAATACAAAAAAGCCGTTCAATACATCCGTCTGGCACTGGACGAAGTGTCAGACCATCAGACCAAGGCCCGTCTTTACTTCATCATGGCGCAGATATACCAGAAACTGGAAAAACGCCCTACGGCATCAAAGTATTTCGAGAAAGTGCTGAAATGCCATCCTGACTACGTGATGGAGTTCAATGCCCGAATCAATATGGCATCGTGCGCCGATGTGAAACACACCGATGTCGACAAGCTGGAGCGCGGACTGGACCGTATGCTAAACGACAAAAAGAACGAGGAATTCAAGGACCAGATCTACTACGCCAAGGCAGAGATGTATATGGGCTTGAAAGATGCCAAAAAAGCCTGCGACAACTACAAGCTGTCAGTCCAGGCTGCTTCGGGCAACCCCGCCCAAAAAGCGAAATCGGCTCTTCGAATGGCCGACATACTCTACGAACTGTACGAGAATTACAACGAGGCACAGAGCTATTACGACACCGCCATGCACATCATCAAACCCGGATACCCCAATTTCGACGAGATACGCTCACGCTACAACACCTTGACGGCATTGGTGGAAAATACTCGCATGGTTGAACTCAACGACAGCCTGTTGGCCATGGCCGACATGAGTCCTGAAAAACGCACAGCCCTTATTCGGAAAAAAATAGAGGAACTCAACCAACGCGAAAAAGAAGAGGCCGAGCAGAAACTGATAGAAGAGTTCAACAAAGACGCTCAAGCACAACAGAATACACTACAAGGTGATTGGTATTTCTACAACCACAACACGGTCAGCAAAGGCAAGGAAACCTTCCGCCAACGCTGGGGTATGCGCGCACTTGACGACTACTGGTTCATCTCGAAACGCAGTTCGATTGCCATGAGCACATTGATTCCCGGATCGGAATCGTCGGACATGGGAAACGAGGAAGAAGATGACAGCGACTCCACTTCCAACGAAATCAAAATCAATCCGAAAGACAATCCTAACGATCCTCACAACGAGGCCTACTATTTGAAGGACCTGCCCAAGACGCAGGGGCAGCGCGACACGATGCATATGCAAATAGCCAAATGTCTGCTCAATGCAGGATACATCTACTATGACGGCATTGAAAATACCGACAGGGCATTGGAATGCTATCTGCGTCTGGCGAAGGACTATCCCGACGCTGACGAGATTGCACAGGCCTTCTACCAGCTATGGCGCATCTACACCAAACAAGGTAACACGCCTAACGCCAACTACTACAGAGACATGGTGCTCATGGGATTTCCAGACAGTGACTACGCCAACATGATTCGCGACGACGAATATTATCTGGAGATCATCAAACGAAGCGAAGTGGCACAAAACGAATATGCAACCGTTTATAGCCTCTACAGGAGAAAGAAATACTACGATGTCATCAAACATGTTGACGAGGCATTGGAACACTACAATGAGCAACCACTAATGGGCAAATTCCGTTATTGGAAAGGGTTGTCGTGTGCCCAGACCGGAGACACTTCGACTGCTGTAGTCGTTTTCCAATCCATTATTGCCGATTATCCCGACACTACGCAGCTGGTTGGTCTGGCCAAAGAGCAGTTGAGCTACCTGCGCACCGGCTATTACTCATCCTCGCTCGAGAACATTTCATCAGACGACGAGGCCAAAGGCCAATCACGATATGCTGAAAACACTAAAGATGTGGCATCGGAAAAGACTGACAACAACAGTACTTCAACACAACCCGCAGAAGAGCTGCCACCCGAGAGTCTGATGTACCGTTACCGGGAACTCGAAACACACTACGTGGCCATTCTTATCAACGACAAAAAAATTGTGGCAACACAACTACAATACGCCATAAGCGATTTCAACCAGCAAAACTATGCGAACAGTGGATACAGATCCAGTCCGCTACTTTTTACCGACACCATCCAGCTGATTACAATACACCGCTTTAAAAATGCCGAAGAGGCGGAAAACTACAAGACCCACCTGCTGCTGGACGGCGGTCCCTTGTCGCAATACAACCCCCATGACTACCAAATCTTTACAATCTCCACACGCAACTACAATACCTTCTACAACCAGAAAAACATTGAAGCTTACAGGCGTTTTTACGAATACTATTATAAAAAATAGGAAATCATAGAAATCAACATAATCAAGAATTAATTTATGGCAAAATTTGCAGAAATGGAAAGTTCAATCAACACTATTGCCAAAGGCACCATCATCAAGGGAGACATCACCGCTACGGGCGATTTCAGACTCGACGGACGTCTCGAAGGTAACATCACGCTGAACGGAAAACTCGTTGTCGGCGAATCTGGATTCATCAAAGGCAACATCGTCTGCCAAAATGCCAACATTATCGGCCATGTTGACGGCAACACCTCCGTCAAAGAATTGCTTGCGCTGAACAGCACCGCCGTCGTCAAAGGCGACATTCTCATCAACCGCCTAAGCATCGAGCCTGGCGCAACGTTCTCCGGAACCTGCCGTATGCTGGACGAAGTGCGTAAGGAAAACGAGATGCGCGCCAGCGAGCAAGAAGCTGAAGCTGCTGCCAAGAAACAATAACGTCGTCCCATAATTTGAAGAGGGATAACGACAACCATTGGATACATTACTCCACACTGGGCATCGAGATGGCCGTCATTATTGGTGCTGCAGTGTGGGGTGGTGTTGCCATCGACCGTCATCGACAGGGCCGGTTTCCTGCCTTCACCATCCTCATGGCCGCATTAGGCTTCGTCATTGCCACAATCCGACTGGTACGAAGCATAAAATAAGACCACGGCCCGCACACTTACCTCCTCCGCCAACTCATTCCGACAGCATCAATCTAACACACAACTCATGGAACAACTCTTCGAAAAATGGTCAGGTGAATTATGCCTGAAAAAAAACCAACTGTCCGCCAACGGTTCCAACAGGATATACTACCGTCTGGAGGGAGAATCCAAATCATGCATAGCCACTATCAACCAGGACATCACTGAAAATGAAGCATTCTTCTTTTTTGCTGAAGAAATGCGCAAAAGAGGCGTCAATGTACCTGAAGTCTATGCCATCAGCGACGACCGCAAAATCTATATGCAACAAGACCTGGGCAACATATCAATCTACACATTCCTTAACTCAAGAGAGAGCAACGGAGTTGATGTGAGTGAAGACATGCGTGAACTGTACAAGAAAGCCATAGACCAGTTGGTCGTCATGCAAAACGTCTGTCGCGATATAGATTTCTCCCATTCCTATCCGCGTCCCCATTTTGACCGACAAGCCATTCAATGGGATCTGAACTATTTCAAATACTATTTTCTACGACTGTTCCACATACCATTTGACGAAGACTTGCTGGAGAAAGATTTTAGCCGTTTCATCGACTATCTGCTCGACGACGACTGTACGTATTTTATGTTTCGTGATTTTCAGTCGCGAAACATCATGCTTGTTGACGACGAACTATATTTCATCGACTTTCAGGGGGCACGTCAAGGTGCACCCCACTACGACCTGGCATCGCTACTCTACAGTTCCAAGTCGAATGTTCCAGAACCAATGCGGAAAGAGTTGCTCGAATACTATATCGACCGCCGTACCGAAACGTATGGAGCCTTCAACAGCGAATCATTTCGCACCAAGTTCTACAGCTATGTGCTGGCACGTATCATGCAGGCCATGGGAGCATACGGGTTCCGTGGCGTCATCGAAAAGAAGGAACATTTTGTAAAGAGCATACCCTATGCAGTCGAAAACCTGGGAAGGATTATCGAACACATCCAACTCCCCATCGAAATTCCGCACCTGAAAGCCACCTGGCAAGCCATCTGCAACAGTCCTGATTTCAACCCCAAAAAAGAACGATTAACTGTCAGCATCTTCAGCTTTTCCTATCGTAAAGGCATCCCGTTCGACAAGTCTGGTAATGGGGGAGGCTATGTATTCGACTGCAGAGCCTTGCCCAACCCAGGTCTGATAGACAAGTACAAACCCTTATGCGGAAGAGACACAGAGGTGATCGAATTTTTTGAAGAGCATCCTGAAACAGAAGTATATCTGGAGCAAGTGCGAAAGATTGTCGGTTTTTCAGTCGAAAGCTACCTGGGAAGAGGCTATACCCGGCTCATGATCAATTTTGGTTGTACAGGCGGTCGGCACCGTTCAGTCTATTGCGCCGAGCAAATAGCCAAATTCGTACATAAAAACTACGATTGCGATGTCTCTCTACACCATTTGGAATACAGCAAACTATGATTCTTTTTTAATATATAACAAACTGAAATTCAATATATCATACAAATCATTTTTAAAAAAAGAACGCATATTCATTTGAGATTGAATAAATATTCGTATATTTGCAAATTCAAATTTAGACAATAACATATAATATTTATACAAAATGAGCAAGACTGGATCCATTATCCTTAAAAGCATTCTCGGCGTGTTGATCGTATTCCTCGCCGTAATGATTTTCCTCTGTGTGAACCGTCCGCAGCAGCGTGAATCTGAGTACTTTGTCCGCCGCGACGCATGCGGTGAGAAACTGAAAGTCATCCGTACACTGGAAGAAGCCTACAAGACCACCTACGGCACCTATTGCGGCAATTTCGACACGTTGCTTGCCGACCTCCACAAGCAGGAAATGAGCATTATCAAGAAAGTGAAATCGCCCAACGCTCCCGACTCTGTGGGCGACATGCCTGAATCCGAAGCAATCCGCAGAGGATGGCTGACCCAAGAGGTTGTGAAGGTTGTTCCGCTCGACAAACTGCGCGAGGACAAGAAACTCACCCTTTCCGACGAGCAATTGGTTGATCTTATCTATGTGCCCTACACCAACAAACAGAAAAAATTCGTCATCAAAGCCGACTCGGTATCCGCATCGGTATCCGGCGAAGGTGGCAAACTGCCCACATTTGAGGCTTATGTCACGCTCGACGACCTCTACGCTGACTACACCAACGAAAGCAACTCAACCGGATTCCACAAATTTGTGGAGCTCTTCACCGGTAGCGACGCCCAATGGCTGATCAACAAAAAAGCCACACTGAAAGACATGGGTAGATTCTGCGGTTGGAAAGTGGGTGACATCAGCTCTGCAACTACAGAAAGTAACTTTGAATAATTTATCATATTTCTATGTCGTATAACATCAACTCTCTGATAAAGTCAGAAAAAGTCGTTGGTTCATACGAAAAAAGATTATCCATTTGCCTTTCGTCAAATGGATTTTCTTTTTCGATGACATCGCTTCACGACGAACTCCTTGCTTTCGGTGAGGTCACCTGCAATTTGTCGGCATCCATGTCCGACCTGCTGCTCGACATCAAATCCGTTTTTACCGAAGCAGACATCATCACCTATGGACTGAAAGAGATTGAACTCATCGTCGTCAGTCGCCATTTCGTATGGGTTCCCCAACATCTATACGACGAAAAAATGGAACGCTCCTATTTGGAGGCTATAGGAAAAATTGCCACAGGCGAAGGAGTTTACAGCAGCACCAATGACGATATCAAAGCTCAGATTGTATTCACCGCGCCCAACAATGTGGTGTCGGCCTTCAAAATCGCCATGCCTGGCATCAAGATCCGTTGCCAACATGACAAGCTGGCCAACAAGACTCTGTTGGAAAGCAGCGACCTTCGTTCCATTCTGCTTGTGAATATTCGCGAAGGGGAGTCGGACTACGCAGTTCTATGTAATAAAAAACTGCAGCTATCCAACACTTTCAAGTGCAATTCTTTCGACGAGACCCTTTATCATGCCGTCAATCTGACCAAGCAGTTCCATCTTGAAGACGCCTCTGTGACTGTTGCGGTGTGTGGAAATATCAATAGGGAGCAATTTTCGACTATGCGCCAGTTCCTCCCCAATGTGGCACTCTACACCGGACGACAACTGACCCTTTCCAATCCCGAGATGCAGCACATACCGCTGTATCGTCATGCAGTAATCCTCTCATAAAGCAATGCGTATCATTTCCGGTTCATTAAGAGGTCGACGCCTGAACCCTCCGGCCAACCTTCCCGTGCGTCCCACAACGGACATGGCACGGGAAAGTCTGTTCAACATCCTCAACAATTATGTGGACTATGAGGACTGCAGCGTCATGGACCTTTTTGCCGGCACGGGCGCTGTCAGCGTCGAATTTGTATCGCGCGGCGTGAAGGATGTTACAAGCGTGGACATCAACAACAGTTGCACGGACTATATCAAGACGGTTGTGTCACAACTAGGCATCAACAACATGCATGTGGTCCGTGCCGATGTTTTCGACCTTCTGAAGCGGGCCTACAAAACCTTCGACATTATTTTTGCCGACCCCCCTTATGCTTTGCGCGATTTGGAACGTCTGCCCGACATGGTCTTCGAACGCAACCTGCTCAACGAGGATGGCATCTTCATCTTGGAACATCCGAGAGAATTCTCGTTCGAATCTCATCCCCACTTCTGGCAACACAGGGCCTACGGCAAGGTGAATTTCACCTTTTTCGCACAACAGCTGGAATCGGAAGAATAGGAGAGAGGCTACACTGAACTGCCTGTCGAATTCTCATCACCACAGAAAACCAAACAAAACGTAATATTTTAATTGTAATCTATATATCATGCAAGCAATAGTAAAAACCAATTTTCATTTTCCCAAGCAAAAGAGCCTCTATGTGGGCAAAGTCCGCGACGTCTACAACATTGACGACAAATACATGGCCATGGTGGTCAGTGACCGCATCTCAGCTTTTGACGTGGTGCTGCCCAAAGGCATTCCGTTCAAAGGACAAGTGCTCAACCAGATAGCATCGAAATTCCTCGATGCCACTGCCGACATTGTACCCAATTGGAAACTGGCCACTCCCGACCCAATGGTGACTGTAGGCCTGAAATGCGAAGGCTTCCGTGTCGAGATGATCGTCCGCGGCTATCTGGCTGGATCGGCATGGCGTGAATACAAGGCGGGCAACCGCACGCTGTGCGGCATCCAACTGCCTGAAGGAATGGTGGAGAACCAGAAATTTCCGACGCCCATTGTCACCCCGACCACCAAAGCAGACGAAGGTCACGACGAGAACATCTCGCGCGAAGAAATCATCCGCACTGGCTTGGTGTCCAAAGAGGACTACGACCTGCTGGAGAAATACTCACTCCAACTCTTCCAACGCGGCACAGAAATCGCAGCAAGCAAGGGGCTGATTCTGGTCGACACAAAATATGAATTTGGCAAACGCGACGGTAAGATTTACCTGATTGACGAGATCCACACCCCCGATTCCTCCCGTTATTTCTATGCCGACGGCTACGAAGAACGTCAAGCCAAAGGCGAACGTCAGCGCCAGTTGTCCAAAGAGTTTGTCCGCGAATGGCTTATGGAAAACGGCTTTCAAGGCAAAGAAGGTCAGCAAGTTCCTGAGATGACACCTGAAATCGTCAACAGCATCACTGATCGCTACATTGAACTGTACGAACATATCACTGGTGAGAAATTCGTCAAGGCAGACGACTGCACAGATGTCGAAAGCCGTATAGAAAACAATGTCAAAGCCTGTCTGAACCAATTAGGATAACACATATTCCAAATGAGGAAAATACCGCACACATTCACCATCGTATTTTTTCTCATACTATTCGCCGCCCTGCTGACATGGATTATTCCGGGCGGCGAATTTGTTAGAGAAACCATCAGCGTGTCGAATGCCGACGGCACCACGAGCACCCGCGAAGTGGTAAAAGGCGACTCGTTCCAATACGTTGACCGGGCTCCCCAGACATGGCAGGTGTTTTCCTCACTGTTCTCGGGTTTCTGCGACAAAGCCGACATCATCATTTTCATATTGATGGTAGGCGGCGCTTTCTGGATTCTCAACAATAGCCATGCCATCGACATCGGCGTGATGGCTTTCCTGAGACGAGTGCAGCGTCTGAACCGCTACAAGTTGTTCAAACGCATCGGCGTCGAAAACATTATCATCACGCTTATCATGCTCCTCTTCAGTCTGTTTGGTGCGGTCTTTGGCATGAGCGAAGAGACCATTGCCTTTGTGGTCATATTCGTCCCATTGGCCATATCGATGGGCTACGATTCCATTGTGGGTGTATGCATGTGCTATGTGGCAGCCCATGTGGGTTTTGCCGGTGCCATGCTCAACCCTTTCACCATCGGCATTGCCCAAGGCATTGCCGGACTGCCCATCTTTTCCGGTTTGGAATACCGTTTCTTCTGTTGGATCATCCTCACCGTCATCGGCATCGTCTTTGTGTTGCTCTATGCCAATAGGGTCAAAAAACATCCCGAGAAATCGCCTGTATACAAACTGGACAGTTACTGGCGCGAACGCAGCCAACAGCAGTCCGGCTCCGAAGTGGTCTACCACACACCTCGCGTTGCATGGATTGTCTACGCGCTCATCTCTGCAGCGCTCATATGGTGCGCCATTCAGTTCCCACAGACCACCATCGCCATCGGAAATGGCAGCGCCGACATCTGTCTGCTGCCCATTCTAGCGGGTCTGTTTGTTCTAACCGGTTTTTTTGCCCTGCGCAAATCGGTCCATTTCTTCATTCTCGACTTGCTGGTTTTTACGGTCTGCTATCTTGTCGTCGGCGTATTGGGATACCAATGGTATGTCATGGAAATCTCTGCCCTCTTTTTGGCCATGGGACTGCTGTCTGGTATTGCCGACAGCCAAAAAGCCGACGATCTGGCCAAACTCTTTCTGGCTGGATGCAAGGACATACTCTCTGCGGCGTTGGTTGTGGGTCTGGCCAGTGGCATTATCTTCATCCTGCGCGACGGCAAAGTGATCGACACCATTCTTTACGGTCTGACACAATCGCTGGCACGTGTGGGCGAGGTGACGTCGATGGGTGCCATGTACGTCTTCCAAACATTGCTGAATATCATTATGCCGTCCGGATCTGCCAAGGCGGCACTTACCATGCCCATCATGACCCAATTCGCCGACCTGACCGGCATCTCCAGACAGGCGGTAGTCTTAGCTTTCCAGTTCGGGGACGGTTTCACCAACATGCTTACACCCACCTCAGGTGTACTTATCGGTTGTTTGGGTATTGCCAAAATACCTTATGCCACTTGGGTAAAATGGATATGGAAGTTCATACTGTTTCTCATCGTGATCGGATTCCTGCTCATATTACCGACGCTATTTTTCCAATTCCCCGGTTTTTAACGCTTATAACCATGAAGATCAAGAGTCTGTTTTTCGTCATCATCCTATTTTCGGCTTTGGCAGCCTTTGCTCAAGACACCAACTATGCCCGCCACATATTGAAAGCCCTCACCTCAGAAGATTTTCATGGAAGAGGCTATTCCTTTCGTGGCGACAGCATTGCAGCCTCATTTCTTCGTTCCGAATTGCGCCGTCTGGGCGTTGAACCGCTAGTGGAGAACTACTACCAACCCTACACCTTCAGCGTTTTTTCGATGGAGGGACCGTTGTCTCTGACTGTCGGCAACAAAGCCATGCAGCCCTACACTGATTTTCGTGTCCCTGCATGGTCCAAATCCACTTGGGGCGACTTCAAAGTCATTCAAGTCGAACCCGAAGTGCTAGTCGACACCGAAGCATTGCGCAAGTTTCTGAAGAAAAACAACGAACTGCTTCAAGACGTATTTGTTTTTGTCGACGCAAGCAAATATGCCAAATCCGATTCGGACATATCCAAACGCATCATGAAATCGGTCAGTGACCTACAGCGGCGCAACCCATTCAATTCCAGAGGCGTCATAGTGGGGCTTCCCGAACTGAACACTTATGCACCTTCCTATACCAACTACCAGCACGGGTATGCATACATTGAAGTGAAGACAGAGGTCCTGCCCAAACGTGTCAAAACGATCCACTGCAACATTTTCACACAGTTCCATCCCAACTACAAGACGCAAAACATCTACGGAGTGGTTCGTGGCGAAGTCGACACAATGATAGTCTTCACCGCCCACTACGACCATTTAGGCACTATGGGCGATTCGGTCACCTTCTACGGTGCACACGATAACGCCAGCGGCGTGGCAGCGGTGATGAATCTGGCAAAAATAGCCGTCAACGAACACCCGCACTACACCCAAGTCTTCTGTTTCTTCAGTGGCGAAGAAACCGGACTGTGCGGTTCAAAGTACGCAGTGGACCATCCGGTTTTTGACTTTAAAAAGGTACGCCTGCTTATCAATATCGACATGTTTTGTGGCGGTGACGAAGGGCTGATGGTCTTCAACGCCGATGTGCCGGAGACCGAGCCTTTTGTAGAACGGCTTGAAAAATTGAACAAAACCATGCAGATTGCTCCCGAAATACGGCGCCGCAAAAATCGGCCCAACAGCGACCACTACCACTTTTCCAAGCATCTTCCTGCCATCTTCATTCTCACCATGGGACAACGCTACGGCGGTTATCATGACCCCTACGACACATGCGAGCGGTGCGGATTGGAAAACTACGTGAACTACCTAACACTTATACAATCACTTGCACTGTAAAACAAACAGTCGATACTTTTTTTGCCACCACTGATATTTTTTTGTGTAACTTTGCAAGTCTAAAAAACCGACAATAACAAAACTATCAAACTGACAAATAAATATATAAATAATAATAAAAAACAACACACCCCTACAATTCCGACAACGAACGACCATGATAGACATCGACACATCATCCAAACATAACGGACTCGACAAACTAGTCATTGTTGGCGACCGCGTGCTGATCCAACAAGGCACGGCGTCCCAGCGGACCAAGAGTGGTCTATATCTTCCTGCTGGCTATCAGGAGAAGGAAGATATCCAATCGGGCTACATCCTGAAATGCGGTCCGGGATACGCTCTGCCCAACATGGAAAGCGACGAATCGTGGAACCCCAAGGAGCGTGAACCCAAATATCTGCCCCTTCAAGTGCAACCAGGCGATTTGGCCTTGTTCATGCAGAAGAACGCCGTCGAAATCAAATATAACGGAGAAAAATATTATATTGTCCCACAAAGCGCCATCCTGCTCGTTGAACGTGACGAGTTTTGAACCGGACATGATTTTCAAATACTCCATTTTTATTCGAAAAAAAATATATTTCAAATATAACTCAAATCTAGCCTAATGACTTCTAACGAAATAAGGAGTAAATTCCTCAGTTTTTTTGAAAGCAAGAACCACCATGTGGTCGCTTCGGCGCCGATGGTTGTAAAGAACGACCCTACGCTCATGTTCACCAACGCTGGCATGAACCAATTCAAGGATATCTTTCTCGGTAACAGCGCAGCACCCTATCCGCGTGTATGCGATTCACAGAAATGCCTGCGTGTCAGTGGCAAGCACAACGACTTGGAAGAAGTGGGTCATGACACCTACCACCACACCATGTTCGAAATGTTGGGCAACTGGTCGTTTGGCGACTACTTCAAGCGCGAAGCCATAGCCTACGGATGGGAGTTTCTGACCGAGGTGATGCACATTGACAAAAATCGTCTGTATGTCACCGTTTTCGGTGGCGACCCCAAAGAAGGACTTGACATGGACCACGAGGCCTACGATTTCTGGAAGCAGCATATCTGCGAAGAACGCATACTGAAAGGCTCCAAGAAGGACAACTTCTGGGAAATGGGCGACCAAGGTCCTTGCGGTCCCTGCAGCGAAATCCACATCGACCTGCGCGACGATGCCGAACGCTCCAAAATCCCTGGTGCGGAACTGGTCAACAAAGACAATCCGCTGGTCATCGAAATCTGGAACCTGGTATTCATGCAATACAACCGTTTGGCCAACGGGACACTGGAACCACTGAAAGCCAAACATATAGATACCGGAATGGGTTTCGAACGTCTTTGCATGGTGATGCAGAACAAGAAATCGAACTACGATACCGATGTATTCCAGCCACTTATCCAAGAGCTTGCTCACAAAGCAGGATTGGAATATGGCAAAAACGAGGAAGCAGATATCGCCATGCGTGTCTGCGCAGACCACTTGCGTGCTGTGAGTTTCTCCATTGCCGACGGCCAGCTGCCATCGAACGCCAAAGCGGGATACGTCATCCGTCGCATCCTACGCCGTGCTGTCCGCTACGGATACACCTTCCTCGGATTCAAAGAGCCGTTCATTCACACGTTGGTTCCGACATTGGTGGCGCAGATGGGCACTCAATTCCCCGAACTGAAAAAACAGGAAGAGCTCATCCGTCGCATCATTCTCGAAGAGGAACAGTCGTTCCTGAAGACCCTTTCAAACGGTATTCTGAAATTCGAAAACTACATTGCCAAAGCGCTTGAATGCGAAACCTCTTGTGAGGCTTGCGAACAGAAAGTGAAAGTTGACAAAGTGATTGATGGCGCTTTTGCCTTCGAACTTTTCGACACCTACGGTTTCCCCATCGACTTGACCCAACTGATGGCCTCCGAAAAAGGATGGACCGTCGATATGGACGGCTTCGCCAAAGGACTTGAAGAGCAAAAAAATCGTTCACGCGCTGCCGCCAGCGTCGAAAACGATGACTGGGTGGAGGTGCAGCCCGATGTGGAAGAGCAGTTTATCGGATACGACGAACTGGTGAGCGAAGTGCATATTGTCCGCTACCGTCACGTGCGTTCCAAAGAACGTGAATTCTACCAGCTGGTATTCGACCGCACCCCCTTCTACGGCGAAAGTGGCGGACAGGTGGGCGACACTGGCACCATTGGTGTCGGCGACGAAGTGCTGCCCATTGTCGACACTAAGAAAGTCAACAACCTGATTGTCCACATCGTCACCAAACTGCCCACCGACGTCAACGCCACCTTCAAAGCTGAAGTGGACAAATGCCGTCGATTTGCCATCCAATGCAACCACTCTGCCACCCACCTCATGCACAAGGCCTTGCGCAACGTACTGGGCACACATGTAGAACAAAAGGGTTCGTATGTCGACGACCAGCGACTGCGTTTCGACTTCTCACATTTCGCCAAACTGACACAGGAAGAGATCCGTGAGGTGGAAAAACAGGTCAATATCGACATCCGCCGTGCTATTGCACTGGAAGAGCACCGCGCCATGCCCATTGCCGAAGCGCAGAAACTGGGCGCCATGGCTTTGTTCGGTGAAAAATATGGTGAATTTGTACGTGTGGTGAAATTTGGAGACAGTGTCGAATTCTGCGGAGGTACGCATATTGACAACACAGGCCATATCGGTTCCTTCCGCATTGTGAGCGAAGGTGCTGTGGCTGCCGGAATGCGCCGCATCGAGGCTGTGACCGGCGCAGCTGCCGAGCAATACACCAACTCGTTGCAGGACCAGTTGGAAGCGGCCAAAGCGCTGCTTAAGAATCCTAAAGATCTGGCTGCTGCCATCCAAAAACTGCAGGACGACAACGCGGCTCTTCGTGCCGAGATTGCCACCTTCCAGAAGGAACGCGTGGCATCGGTCGTCAATGGCATTGCAAACGAATTGGGCAACAATCCCATTTACGCGAAAAGAATGGATTGCGATATCATGCAACTGAAAGATGCTGTCATGCAGCTGCGTGCTAACCATCCCAACATGGCGCTGGTGCTGGGCAGCGTGGTGAACGACAAGCCCTCACTGCTCATCTGTCTGGGACAACAGCTGGTCGATGCTGGCAAGAACGCCGGAACCATCATCCGTGCCGCCGGCAAAGAGATTCAAGGTGGCGGCGGCGGACAGCCTGCCTATGCCACTGCAGGAGGCAAGAATGCCGCAGGACTGGACAACGCCATTGCCGCTGCCGTCAAAATGATCGAAGAATAAAAGACCATGAACGACTGCGTCCATAGCAAAAAACACATATACCACATCGATTCGTGTGTCGGCAAGCATCCGCTTGCCGACACATATCGGGTGTTCACCCGTCGCAAGGTGGGTCACAAAATCAAACGACGCTACTATGCCGCATTGCAATGTCACTGCAACGAGGCCGACCCATCGTTCAACACCCTGCTCAACAACTCCGCTGCCTCCATGCCTTATCCAGTCCATGAAGTGGAACGCTTCTCATTCGAAGGAACTCCTTATGTTGTGATTGCACGCGGGAAAGAGAAAGACAACAGCCATTCCCCGTTGAATAAAATGGCGAACAAGGGAATTCTCATCGTCTTGCTCGCCATAGTTATCGTCTGGTTGCTTTTCTTTTGAAAGGGCCGGATTAGCCGAAATAGATTTTTAAGAGTAATAAGAATGCTGCCACAAGCATGATGGCCGAGAGCACAAACGAAGCCACAAACAATCGGTTGCGCCGTCGGGCAGGGGAGACCTCTACCGGTTCTCTGAGACGTATGCGGTTGTCAGAGCCATCTTCTTTCCCCTCCCACAGTTCCTCAAAACGACGTTTTTTCTCACGAGGCCACTGATTCTGAGCCGATGTGTGTTGCTGATCATCCATCTTTTTGTATTTTTATCAGTTGTCAGACACGCACCATCAAACGGGGTAGAACTGAAGCCATCCATGAGGTGTAATCACCCTCAATAATATGTTGGCGTGCGGTAGTCACCAAATTAAGGTAGAAATTTAAGTTATGAATGGAAGCAATCTGTAATCCAAGCAGTTCCTCAGATTTAATAAGATGATGCAGATAGGCATAAGTGTACACTCTGTCGGCTTCGGCCGATGAAGTGGGATCAATGGGTTCAAAGCAGTGTTCCCATTTTTTATTCTTGATATTCACCGTGCCATTCCAAGTGAAGAGCATTCCGTTGCGACCGTTGCGAGTGGGCATCACACAGTCGAACATATCCACCCCTCGGGCAATGGCCTCCAATATGTTGGCCGGAGTACCCACGCCCATCAGGTAGCGGGGACGGTCCTTCGGCAAAATGCCGTTCACAATTTCAATCATCTGATACATCACCTCCGTAGGTTCGCCAACAGCCAGACCACCAATGGCATAACCCACCATATCTTTCGAAGCCGCATGTTCGGCGCTCTTCCGTCGCAAATCTGGATATTTGCAGCCCTGTACGATGGGGAACAGCGCCTGATCGTGGCCGTAGAGGGGTTCGGTTTCATGGAATCGTGTGCAGCAGCGATCCAGCCATCGATGGGTCAGCTCCATCGACTTGCGTGCATAATCGTAGGGCGACTCACCTGGAGGACACTCGTCGAAAGCCATCATGATATCGCTTCCGATAGTACGCTCAATATCAATAACATTTTCGGGTGTGAAAGTGTGTCGCGAACCATCGATATGTGATTTGAACGTGCAGCCATTCTCGGTAATCTTGCGACTGTCCGCCAACGAAAAGACCTGAAATCCACCACTGTCAGTAAGAATGGGTCGTTCCCATCCCATAAAGCGGTGCAGACCGCCCGCGGAACGGATTATCTCCATGCCGGGACGCAGATAAAGATGGTATGTGTTGCCCAAAATAATCTGAGCACATATATCATTGCGCAACTCATGCTGGTGAACTGCCTTGACGGTGCCCTGCGTGCCGACAGGCATAAAAATGGGGGTGGCGATATCGCCATGGTCAGTATGCAAAATGCCGGCTCGAGCGGCACTCAGCCGGTCAGTGGTCTGAAGGTCGAAGTGCATTTGTATTGAGAAAATGAAACTTATGTTAATAAATTGTTTCTAAAATTGGCTGCAAAGGTACAACTATTTTCCAAAATATCACTAATTTTGTACATTCAAAACATCTCAAAAATGGATTTTTCTGCAGTGATAAACAGCACTTACACATTGCTTTTGCTCGTGTTGCTTGTGCTTGCATTCCTTCTGTTGGCGCTCTATTACGGCCTCTTTTGGCTACGTACGGCCCGCCACAAAGGCAAAAATATTCCTACGCCCGACTCGGTGTCCCCGTCCGACTGGCCCTCGGTGTCGGTTGTCATGGTGGCCCACAACGAAGCTGACTATCTGAAAGAGAGCCTGCCGTATCTCCTCGAACAGGACTACCCCAATTACGAAGTGGTGGTGGTGGACTACACCTCACAGGACGACACCCCCTTCGTGCTCCGTGTGTGTTCGGAAAATTACCCCAAACTGAAACCCGTCAATTTCCCCGAGGATGTCAACATGTTCCGCGGCAAGAAATACCCCCTTTCCATCGGCATCAAGTCCGCCACCAAAAACGTCATCCTGCTCACCGAGCCCGACTCAGTACCTAAAGATTTCGGATGGATCAGCCACATGATGTGCGGCCATCTCCACGGCGCCTCCATCGTTATGGGCTACAGCCTCCTGAAAGAAGGCAAGGGACTGCTCCATGCATTTCAACAATACGAAAATCTCATGTTCAACGCCTCTTCGCTTGGCATGGCCCTTCTCGGCAACCCCTATACCGCCACGGGTCGCAACCTCGCCTTCCAGCGCGACTTCTTCTTCCGTCGAGGCGGTTTTATCAGCCACTACACCATACCCGACGGCGCTGACGATCTCTTTGTCAACCAGAACGCCAACCGATCCAACACTACGGTCATTACCGACCCCAACGCCGCAGTCATCACCGAACCACGTCCCACCTTTGCCCTCTGGCACCAGGAACGCCTTCACCGATACGCCACCCGCCGCTACTACAACTGGAAAGACAAACTCCAACTGGTGGTCTATCCCGCCGCCCAGGTGCTCTTCTGGGCCACCTGGCTCCTCCTGCTGCTCCAACAGCTTTTCCCCTGGCAAATCCTTGCAGCGCTGCTCGCTGTGAAATTCGCTTGGCAAATTGTCACATGTGCACTTTTAGCAAAGAAATTTAATATCAGTAAAATACAATTTTTCGCTCCATTTTTTGAACTTTATTTTCTATTTGCAAATACTATTTTATACTTATTGACGTTACGTAAGAAAAATTTGAGATGGAGGTAAACCTGAATATCCCTTCGGACAAAGCGCAAAGAGACTACCAACTGGTATGTCGCGCACGCGAAAACGGCGACCAACGGGCATACGCCGATCTTATGCGTATGTACCGTGAGCCGATTTACCTCATGCTTCTCAAAATGACCAACAACGCCACCGAAGCCGACGACCTGACCATTGAGGCCTTCGGCAAGGCATTCTCCTCGCTCCATCTTTACACCCCCACCCACGCCTTCAGCACCTGGCTGTTCTCCATCGCTTCCAATAACTGCATCGACTATATAAGAAAGAAAAGGTTGCAAACCGTCTATCTCGACGACCTGCGCACGCGCACCAGCGACAACGCCTACGAATACCCTATCCCCTCAGAAAGCAACACCCCCGAAGAGGAAATCATCAAAGAACAAAGGGTACAAATACTTCGCGAAGTGGTGAACCAGTTGAAACCACGTTACCGCCAGCTCGTCGAACTCCGCTATTTCGAAGAACTCAGCTATGAGGAAATTTCCGAACGGCTTAAAATGCCTCTTGGAACCGTAAAGGTGCAGCTGTTCCGTGCACGCGACCTGCTATACAATATCTTAACCTCGAAAAAGGAGGCTATCTGACCATGGACAAAGACCGAGACCGATGCAGCGACGGCGCAGGACCCGTCGCACTTCATAACCCCACCGCCGCCCTCGAACGGTCGGCCACGCACATCCGACTGCGTTATGCGCTTCTGCTGACGTTGTTTTCTTTTTGTCTTTCCGTATCTCCTCTCACTGCCCAACGCCAAACGGGCGCCACTCTACGCGGACTCTCGCTCACCGTCCATGTCGGCGTACTTCGACCCGACAACATTCACGCCAATTTCTACAACGGGGCGCCCAACAACGCCAACACGCTGGAGCGCATCCTCTACAGCGAATCCTACGGCAATTCCATCTGGAACAACCTCACCGAGCAGGACCTCATCGGAAGCGCCGTCTCCAACTACCATCAGATTACCGTCGCCGAATATGGCGACTCCTACTACAAACCAGCATTCCAACTGGGAATGGGATTTCGCTACGATCTGGACCCTTCCCCTTGGGCTTGGCAGGTGAACTTCGACTATGCCAAACTGCATGCGCAAGGTCTTGTGCTACTCAACAGCGGCAAAAACCTCACCATGCTAGCCAATCAGAACCAATATGTCAACTGCCCCACCTCTGGCACCGAAGAACGTATCTACATAGACTTGGGCATCATCCGCAAATTCAAACTACGCAACGGACTCGACTTCGAGGCTGCTGCCGGCGCCAACATCAACAACACAAAGGTTGAAAGCAGCGAAATACAAATTGCCGGAGCACGCTACAGCATCCTCGACGTCTGGCAGGGAGCTTCTCCCTCGTCATATGTGGGCTCTTACGAATATGTCAACCAGGGCGGCATCGGTTATGGCGCTTACGCTTCACTGCGCATCGGCTTCACACTGCCTGCCGGAACAGCCATGTCGCTGGCCTACACACTCCACTACAACAAGGCCAATCTGATCGGCTACAACGATTTTGCTTTCCACCATGCCGTAGGCATCAATGTGGCACTCAACAACTTCTCATTCTTCGACTCCTAACCGCACCTCAACCCTTCACTTTCGACTGTAAAAACAACGAAAAACAAAGAAAAATACAAACATAATAAAATGATACAATTCGAACCTCTGTCTGAATCCAGACACCACCATTTCGCAGAAAAGCTCTTCGAATCGGCCTTCCCCGAAGAAGAGCGTCCTCCGTTTAGATGCCTCGAAGACCGTGACGAGCGTTTCCATTTCCTGGTAGCCATCCTCGACGATGAGCCACTGGGAATTCTGACATACTGGGTCTTCGAGGAATTTGCTTATATTGAACACTTCGCTATCGACAAGGACTACCGCAACCGCGGTTTGGGCAAAGCCACCATGTTGGCTTTCCTCTCACAGTATCCCGACCAGGTGATCCTCGAAACCGAACTGCCTTCCACCGAACAGGCCGACCACCGCTTGGAATTCTACACCGACCTTGGCTTCACCCGCAACCCACAAGAATACTGGCAGCCTTCCTATCATGGAAAAAACAACCTCACGTTGCAGATGATCGTCATGTCAAAATATGAACTCGACGACGGCGAATTTGACGAAATGCGTGAAATTCTCTATCGTGAAGTGTACCATTACAACGGCCCCAAAGAAAAATAATTTTACATTTTTCAAAGCAATAAATCAACCACATAACTTAATTCTCTCAAAAAAATCAAAAAAAAATTTGGTCAGTATTGAAAAAGTGTGTACTTTTGCAACCGATTTCGAGAGAAACAAAAGATGGCTCCTTAGCTCAACTGAATAGAGCATCTGACTACGGATCAGAAGGTTGCAGGTTTGAATCCTGCAGGAGTCACGAAGAAAAAGAGGAATGAAAATTCCTCTTTTTTCATTTTATACCATCCCTCTCGTTTTTACCAGGCCTTCCTGTGCCAACCCCGCCACATACGAAAACGACGTGACGTGCGTTACAATATATGTATACTCTCCCTGTAAATTATACGGGAAAGATGCTACATATTTAGTAACTATTAAAATATCCCCAATTCGAATCACATCATTCGATATGCATCATTCAACATACGCACCGATCATGAAAAAAGCGCTCATTTCTCTTGCTGCAGTTCTTCTTCTGGCACTCCCATTGAAAGCCCAGCAAAAAAACGAAACCTCGGAATACAACTGGAATGCAGTCGACAGTCTGGTCAACAAGCAATACTACGACCAGGCATACAAACTATCCCAACAACTATTCCAACAAGCGCAGCAATCGCACAACTCGCACCAATGTCTTGTCGCAGCCTACCATATCGCCACGATAGGAGCCACCTATAGGGAAAACAACACCGACTCCATCATCGCCACATATCGGCAGCTGCTGCCCCATCTGCAGTCGTCCGACCTCCAAGTCGCCCAACTGCTTTTGGCCAACCAATATAGCAGTTATTATTACCACAACCGCTACCGTATCTCGCAGAATTTGCCGTCCGACGAGGAAAATCTG
This sequence comes from uncultured Bacteroidota bacterium, assembly GCA_902793295.1. Classification (GTDB taxonomy): domain Bacteria; phylum Bacteroidota; class Bacteroidia; order Bacteroidales; family P3; genus Colimorpha. The sequence continues at coordinate 176,963 of CADBDA010000002.1, read as the reverse complement.
GACCATTGCTTCTGGTCCGCTAACCGCTTCCGCGACACCGTCGCCACTTTGATATATCAGGCGCTCGGTAATAGCCACCTGCTCCTGTCCACTCCCAGCACCGACTACGAACCGCTCATCACCTGCCAGACCGGCAAAGACGACAACCGCACCCCCACGCTGTTCGAAGTTATGTTGGATGTGGCATTAAACATATACAAGCAGTTGAATTACGCCAAACTCACCACCTCCGATTTTGCCAATCCGGCCCTTCTTTACGCAACCCCCGACCGTTTCACAACCATGACAACTGTCGCACCACCAGACAGCACACGGCAAATGGCAGCTTTCCTCCTCGCTTGCCTGCAGGACAAAGAGCGCCTCCTGCTCCAATCGTCAGTCCCTGTCGCCCTCATCGCAGACCAATTCACCTCGCGCATAGAGTATCACATCCCAGACCTGACAGCATTTTTGATCGAAAACTACCCGATGCAGTCCTATCACGACGCCATAAACTTTTTCGAACCCTCCCACAATCCCTGCGTCGCCCAGTTCTATTCCAAGTTGGCCGAACGCTATCGCAGTAAGGGACAGTACGCAGAGGCGATGGCATGCATCGACAGCGCCCTCCTACGTTATCCCAACAGTCCTGGAGCCGCATCCTGTTTCAATATGCGTCTCATTATGACAAAAAAGGCCATCAGCGTCCATGTCAACGACTGTTTTCCGTCCTCCACAAACCAGTTGGGCGTTCTGCAATCCCGCAATGTCGACAGTGTCCAATTTCGCATCATCCCTTATGTGGAACACTATAACAGACGCACCCTTGCCAATCAATTAGACTTCTTCCTCAAACAGCACATCGTCGAACAGTGGGGTCAATCCATTGCCAAACCCGACAGTTACAGTGAAATCAACACTTATTTCGTCATACCACCAATACCCGAAGGAAAATACCTTCTCATAACCATCCCCATCGGCGACACTTGCAAATCATACAGCATCAACACTCTAGAAGTCAATGACTACGTACTTATTCCAGCCGACAAGAACAAGAAACCTCAAAGCGGATTCATCATCGACCGCAAAAGCGGACATCCTGTCCCCAATTGTACCGTGACACTTTACTGCCACAAAGACCGTCAAATGCTGAAACACAAAGTGACTTCGGTTAAGACCGACCGAAACGGCTATTACGACTTCTCATCATTCGTCGAAGACGCCGAAAATCTGGAACACTTAGACTACCTGTCTATCAGCGTAAAACACAAAGGTCGTACAATCATAAAAAAACGTAGCTGGTACAAATGGGAATCCGAGTTGTACCGTGCGGGAATGTTTGTCTACTTCGACCGCCCCATCTACAAACCGGGCGACACTGTGGGTTTTTCTGCCATCCATCCCCGCATCGTCCGCTTGGGCATGCAGCAGCAATGCATTGCCAACGACACAATCCGCGTAGACCTATTCGATGTCAATTATAAGGTAATTGACTCCCTCTTGTTGGTGACCGACCAGTTCGGTGCAATTTCCGGTCGTTTTGCGCTCGATGCCAACCTGCTGCCTGGCAAATACATACTATCCGCTTCTTGCCAATGCAGCAGTGGGAACGAAAATTCTTTCACCGTTGAAGCATACAAGCAGCCCAAATTTACCGTGTCACTCTCCGCACCTTCGCAGGAACGCCGCTTCGGACTGCCAGTCCAAATCGAAGGTGTGGCAGCATCCTATAGTGCCGTGCCCGTATCCAACGCCAAGGTGGAATACACGGTCACTCGCACAGAAATCCATCCGTTCTGGCGATGGTGGTGGGATTGGACACCCTCCGAAAGTGTGACAGTGGCCAACGGTTCCACCACGACCGATGCCAATGGCAATTTCACCATCGAATTCATTCCAGAACCGGATCCCAATATCAACCCAACCCTCAAACCGGCTTTCCGATTCTCTGTCAATGCCACCGTGACCGACCTCAACGGCGAAACCCACCAAACGTCCACGACAGTCAGTGTCGGATACGAAAACGCCTACCTCTCCATTTCCACTTTCTATGAAGCCACCGACAGCTGCTATTCCACTGTCCGACTCTGCAATCTGGAAGGTTCCGCCATTGCCGGCGACGTAAATGTCGACATCTGCCAGCTCTCCGCACCCATCAATCCTAAATGGAACCCCTCATTTAAGAAGAACCGGGCAGAACACACCAATATCCTGCTGCCGTCCAACATTTCCCTGGAGCAAATGGATAAACTATTCCCCTACGACGACTTTGACGGCTCCGCCACCGATGTCAGCAAATGGCCCATCCGACAAACTGTCAGCAAACAATCCGTCTCCGTAAACGAAAAACAGCCCTTCCGTTTCAACTTCAACGGCCTGCCTGCCGGCGCCTACAAAATCACCGCCTATTCCATTACCCTCCAAGGCGACACGTTGCGCAACGACAAATTCTTCTTCTACACGCCCTCCTCTGCCACCGTTTTCGTCGAGCCCAAACTCATCACCGCTCAAGCTCTCAACCCTCGTGTCCGAGTCAACGACACCGCGGTCATCCGCATTGGTTCACTAGTCGAAGACGTCACGCTTCTCGTCATGATCTCAGGTCAAAACACCCACACACATCGCGTGCTAAAACTCAAACGTGGCTTCACTCACCTCACCATTCCTGTTGCCGACACCCTCACCAGTGGCTTTTCCGTCTCCTTGGCAGCCATTAAAGAAAACAGTCTGCAAAGCACGTCGGTCCATTTCGACATATTCCGACCCGAACGGCAACTACAACTGCAATGGGGCACTTTCCGCGACAAGCTACAACCGGGCGACAACGAGCGTTGGACCCTTTCCATCCGTCAGGATGAAGGGCGCACTCCGGCCGATGCAAACCTCATGATGACTATGTACGATCATGCCCTCGATAGTTACGGATACCTTTATTGGAGCAGCAATTTTTGGTACAATTACTACTCCGAGTTTACATTTCCCAGCACTATCAGTGATATCGTCAGAAGTAGCAACCATAGTATCACAACGACCGAATACAAAACTGTCGACAGTTACAACTTCTCCAATTGCCACTTCAAGTCTGTCGATATGTACAGCTATCCCTACAGATACCGCAAAAGAGCAGGCATCATCGATATACGCGCACCGGAAAGTGGAGCGCGAATCGTGTCCGATGATATTGAACGACTGTCGTCAAACGAAATAGTCGCCATGGTGGCGGGGGTAGGCTACGATGAAGAGATGGTTGAGACGGAAGAAGTTTTCAGTTTGCAAAACGCGCCAGCAACGCCTGCCTTGTCCAAGGGTGGTGATGTTGACTTCGCCTTCGACTTTGATTATGACACCAACGAAGAAGTGAAAATTCGTCAGAATATGAACACTTCGGCTTTCTTCAAACCAACCTTGCGCAGTGGCGATAACGGTCTTGTCGAAATCACCTTCGCCGTTCCCGACCTCCTCACCGAATGGAGTATCCAAGGACTGGCCTGGACCCCTGATATGCGGACAGGCAGCATATCCGACAAAGCCGTCACCCAAAAACGCCTAATGGTGGTCCCCAACGTCCCGCGCTTTCTCCGTCAGGGTGACACCTGCCGATTCTCGGTCAAGGTGAGCAACATGAGCGGACAGAAGCAGTCTGTCAGCGTCAGTCTCGAAATGAGCAACGGCGCCGATGGTACCCCGGTCGACATGATTGTGGGCAACAAAGTGCAGCCCATTGTCCTCGACGATGCCGCCAGCGGCGAAGTTTCCTTCCTTCTCGCCGTCCCTCAGGACAATGTTTTCGTCACCAACTACAAAGTCATCGCCCGCGCCCAGGGGTGCAGCGATGGTGAGCAGGCACCCATCCCCATCCTGCCCAACCGGCAGCTGGTCACCGAGTCCATGGCCTTCTACATCAACGGGGCAGGGGAGAAGCACTACGAGATGAAACACCTCACCTCACTCAATGCGCCCAATGCCCAATCCACCCTCCAACACGCCCAACTCTTACTCGATCTCACCCCCAATCCTGTCTGGCTGGCGCTCCAGACGCTCCCCTACGTCGAACAGCAGAAGAACCCTTCGTCCATCTATCTGGCCAACGCAATCTACACCAACAGCCTCGCAGCAGCCGTAGTTGACAACAACCCGCAGGTTGAGCAGATGTTCAACGAATGGTCGGCCAACGAACCCGACGCATTCCTCTCCGCTCTCGACCGCAACAGCGACATCAAACAGACCGTCATGAACGAGACGCCATGGCTCCGCGACGCCGTCAACGAACAGCAGCGCCACTACGAAATGGCCCACTACTTTGACCGCCACAAGATCGATAAGCAGCTGAAGTCCGACCTCTCGCTGCTGCTCAATGCACAACGTTCCGATGGCGGTTGGAGCTGGATTGAAGGGGGACGCGAAAGTAGCCTCTACACCACCCAACACATACTCAAAACCTTCGGTCTGCTTCGCCAGATGGGCATTGCCATCGACAGCAAAACACGCTTTGCACTCAACAAGGCCATGGATTATGTCGACCGCGAGAACAACAAATACTATCAGAAATATATCAAGGGCAAAGGCTACGATGTCATCAACCTCGACTACCTCTACCTGCGCAGCCTCTATCCCGACAACAAGCTGACCAAAAGCCAGCAGGAGGCCTTCGATTTCTTCTACAACAACGCCAAGAAACACAACAAGGAATACACGTCGCTCTTCTGCCAGTCGCTCCTCAGCCTGGTCTTCAACCGTAACGGCGACCGCCAGCTGGCCGCCGACATGGCCACCCGCATTCGCGAAAAGGCGCTCTACAGCGACGAAATGGGCATGTATTGGCGCGACAACACGGGTTCCTGGCTCTGGAGCCAACGGCCCATCGAGACCCAGTCCATGCTCATCCGCACCATTGCCGAGGTGCTGGGCGACTACGAAAGTGTGGCCCGTATGCAGCAATGGCTGCTCAAACAAAAGCAGACCACCAACTGGAACAGCGACATCGCCACCATCAACGCCATCCAGGCACTCCTCATCGGTGTGGGCGACTCGGTGCAAAGCCCCGTTCGTATGCAGCCCTCGCTCATCTCCGTCACCTTTGGCGACCATCAGCTTCAAACCGACACCAGCAGCTTCCAACTCCATGTCAGCCAGCGCGTCGACGGCGATCATATCACACCCTCCGACGGCAACGTCAGCATTCGTAAAAACGACAACGGCATCGCTTGGGGCGCCCTCTACTGGCAGTACTTCGAACAAATGGACAAAATCCCCTCCAACAGCATGGGCATCACGCTCAAGCAGACCCTCTACCGCGTCAATTCTGAAGGTTCGCTGACTGCTGTCAAAAGCAACGACCGGCTCCATGTGGGCGACAAGGTACGTATCCGACTCGAAATCAACGCCGACCGTAATCTCGAATACCTCGAACTGAAAATGCCCCGTTGCGCCGCCTTCGAACCCGTCAGCACCCGCAGCGGTTGGGTCTGGAACAGGGGGCTCAGCTACTACGCCGCCATCACCAACACGGCATCGACCCTCTATATCGACCGCATCAACAAGGGTAGCTATGTCGTCGAAATGGACCTCTTCGTCAACAACGCTGGCACATTCACCACTGCTCCCACCCAAATGCAGTGTCTTTACGCGCCCGAATTTCGCGCCCTCTGCCCCGTACCGCAAGTGCACGTCCAACCCTAATGAACAATCCACGCCACTACGCCATGATCCGGAACCTCATCATCGACCTCTGCGGCCCCCTTCTGCAAATCGACGTGAATCGCATCAACGAACGCTTCCACCAACAGGGCATCAGCGCCGAAAACCCCTATATGACCCTTTATCGTGAAGGCCGCGTGAAAGCGTTCGACCGGGGCGAAATCACCCCGTCCCAGTTCTGGAACAATGTGCGCCAAGTACTCCATTGCCAACTCACTGACGACGAGCTCCAAGACATCTGGAACAGCCTCGTCGTCGACTTCGACCCACGCATTGCCAACGTCCTTCACCGGCTGGGCCAGAACCACAAGCTCTTTCTCCTCAGCAACAGCGACGTCGTCAATGCCACCCATTTTCTCAACTACATCCGTAAGCGTTGCGGCGACATCAGCTTTGACGATTGTTTCGAGGAACTCTATTTCTCATATCAGCTCGGCCTTCGCAAACCCGACCCCGCCATTTTCCAAGCCATACTCCAACGACATCATCTGATTCCTCAAGAGACCCTATTCATAGACGACAGTCCTAAAAACTGCTCCATCGCCGCCACACTTGGCATACAAACCCACCGCTGGAAAGTTGGCAATTGACTACTGAAACAAGAACTTTTTGGATCATTTTATATGCTCAAATGTCGGAATCAGAACGGATCGTCCGCAAAAAACTGAAAAAACATAGGTGCTTTAAGAAGTTTTAGGAGAAATCGGCAAACAAATTCGCATTTCGTACCTTCAGCAGCATCAATCACTTACACTGAAACGAAACAAAAAAAACATTTTTTTCGTCAGAAAAATGACAAACGCCATACAATAAAATAAGATTTTTTAAGTTAAAAAAGGCGTAAATAATCTTGGAACAGTGCCACCAACGTCGCCTCTATAGGGCCGACCAAGTGGTCTCAAGAACTAAAAACGTAAATATGAACTTAGGAATCAAATTGTTAGTTGCAGAAGACGACACCAATCTGGGAACTATTCTTAAAGCATATCTCACACAGAAAGGTTTCACTGTCTTCTTGGCATCCGACGGACAACAGGCGCTCGATATCTATAAGGACAGCAGCATGGACGCATGCATTCTCGATGTCATGATGCCTGTCAAAGATGGATTCACCGTGGCCAAAGAGCTGCGTCGCATTGACAAGAATATCCCCATTCTTTTCCTCACCGCCAAATCGCTCGAGGCCGACAAGCTCAAGGGCTTTGAGGTGGGTGCTGACGACTATATCACCAAGCCCTTCAGCATGGAGGAACTGCTGGCGCGCATCAACGCCACCATCCGTCGCTCCTTCGACGAAAACAAACCCGAAAACAACCAGTTCAACATTGGTAAGTTCAAATTCGACTACAACTACCAGACCCTGACCTTCGAAAACGAGGAGCCCCAACGGCTTACCTCCAAGGAAAGCGAACTGCTGCGACTCTTCTGCATCAATTTCAACCAACTCATCGACCGATCCTCCACACTACAGAAAATCTGGAAGGACGACTCCTACTTCGCCGCACGCAGCATGGATGTCTACATCACCAAGCTCCGCAAGTATCTCAAGGCCGACCCCTCCGTGCAGATTGTCAACGTCCATGGTGTTGGTTTCAAACTCACACAAAAAGTGGACTGATGGGGCATGTCCGCCCGCTGTCATCCTCAACGGTTAATGACTAGCCACCGGCCTGTCTGTCCGCCATTGTTACACCAAGCGACTATTGTATGACCATCACTTTTCTAGGAACGGGCACTTCTCAAGGAGTGCCCGTAATAGCATGCACCTGCGATGTCTGCCACTCCGACGACCCCCACGACAAGCGACTGCGCACCTCCGCACTCGTCGTCGACAGCGCTGGCCATAATATCCTTATCGATATCGGTCCCGACTTCAGGGCGCAGATGCTCCACCATCAGGTCTCCCATCTCGACGCCATCCTCATCACACACGCCCATCGCGACCATGTGGGCGGCATCGACGACATAAGGCCTTTCAACTGGATACAGAAGAGCAACATGCAGGTCTACGCCAACCATGCAGCCATCCAGTCGCTTACCCACGACTACCACTACATCTTCGAACCCCATATCTATCCAGGTCTTCCCGAGGTCTCCCTCCACGACGTCACCGACGCCCGTCCGTTTGCGGTCAGCACCACCGTCGTCACTCCCATCCATGGCATGCACAAAGACCTGCCGGTCCTCGGCTACCGCATCGACGACAACGACGGCAGCCATCTGGCCTACATCACCGACATGAACCACATCGACCCACAGGAGATGGAAAAGCTCGGCGGACTCGACACGTTGGTCATCAATGCGCTACGCCAACAAAAGCACTTCTCCCACTTCTGTCTTCCCGAGGCGCTCCAGGTCATCGAACAGTGCAAACCCACCCAGGCCTTCATCACCCACATGAGCCACGAAATGGGTTTCCATGCCGCCGTCCAAGCCACCCTGCCGCCACATGTCCACTTGGCCTACGACAACCTGACGGTCGACGTGCGCCAACGCACCCCTCGGTAAACCCATCCGACGACGAAACCAAATACGCTCAAACAAACACACCTTTTCCACCATGCTCCACATCGTCTCCTTCAATGTCCCATACCCAGCCGACTATGGCGGCGTCATCGACGTCTACTACCGCTTGCGGGCCCTCAGCAGGCTAGGGGAGAAGGTGACCCTACATTGCTTCACCTACGGGCGCGAGCCGTCTCCTGCCCTCGAGCAGTGGTGCCACAAGGTGCTCTACTATCCGCGTCGCACCGGTCTGCGCAGCGCCCTTTCCACCAAACCTTACATCGTCCAGTCGCGACGCAGCGACGAACTCGTCCACAACCTCATGGCCGACCACTATCCCGTCCTTCTCGAAGGGCTCCACTGCTGCGCCATCCTCGAGGAGTTGCGTCGGCGCGACCCCAGCCGCAAAATCATGGTCCGCGCCCACAACGTCGAACACGAATACTACAGACGTTTGGCCAGCGTCGAGGCCAACCCTTTCCGTCGGCTCTACCTATCCACCGACGCCCGACGTCTACGCCGCTACGAACCGGTACTGCTTCAGGCCGACACCGTTTTCGCCGTCACCACAGCCGATGCCGCACATTTCCAGCAGCTCGGATGCCGCAATGTGGTCCTCATGCCCTCCTCGCACGCCGACGACCATGTGGTCTCCCTGACGGGACTGGGCGACTACGCCCTCTACCACGCCGACCTCTCTGTGGGCGAAAATATCGATGCCGTAACCTACCTCATCAACAATGTCTTCCGCCACACCGACTGCCGCTTTGTCGTTGCCGGACGCAACCCCGCTCCGCAAATCATCCAGTGCGCCTCCAGCCATCCCAACATCACCGTTGTGCCCAATCCCGATGAAGCCACCATGCAAAAGCTCATCAGCCAAGCACAGGTGCAAATCATGGTCACCAACCTCCCCACCGGACTCAAACTCAAACTGCTCAACTCCCTCTACGCCGGACGCCACTGTCTGGTGAACAGCAATATGGTGGCAGGCACCGAGCTGCACCGCGTCTGCACCATCGCCGACAGTGCCGACGAATTGCGTGCAGCCCTGCTGCGCCTCATGCAGACCCCCTTCACCAACGACGACATCCGCCAGCGCCAACAGCTCCTCGGTTCGCGCTACAGCAACGAGGCCAACGCCCGCATCCTTCTTGCGCAAATCTGACCTCAGAGCCACATCATGAAAAGGCTTTTTCCCATTCCATTTTCAACGGTCACTCCTTAAAAATCAAGCCAGACGTATTCCATTGATTTTTAAGTCACAGACACCATCCATTGATATCCAAAAACAGCCAAACATCGCCAAAAATTTGGCGGTTCTATCATTTTTTCATAACTTTGCACTTTTCCATTAGACAATCAAATAAATAATTAATATTTAAAAACCAACAATTTATCTTTCCATTATGACAAAATACGTTTATACATTTGGAGGCAAAACCGCTGAAGGAAAGGCCGACATGAAGAACCTTTTGGGAGGCAAAGGTGCCAATCTCGCTGAAATGTGTCTGCTCGGACTCCCCGTCCCCGCAGGTCTCACCATCACCACCGAATGCTGCACCGCTTACTACGACAACAACTGCCAGCTGCCCAAGGGTCTGATGGACGAAGTGTGGAGTGCCATGCAGAATGTCGAGAAAATCATGGGCATGCGTTACGACGACGCTGAGAACCCTCTGCTCGTTTCCTGCCGCTCTGGCGCACGCAGCTCCATGCCCGGCATGATGGACACCGTCCTCAATATCGGTCTCTCGTCCAAGACCATCCCTGGCATGTTGAAGAAGACCAACAACCCCCGCTTCGTCTACGACTCCTATCGCCGCCTCATCATGATGTATGCCGATGTAGTGATGGAAAAATCCGAAGGCATCGAACCCGCCGACGGTAAAGGCATCCGCAAACAGCTCGACGACATGCTCGACGAGTTCAAAGCTAAGAAAGGCTATAAGAGTGACACCGAACTGACCGCCGATGACCTCAAAGGTCTGGCCGAAGACTTCAAAAAGAAAGTCAAAGAGGTTCTGGGAACCGACTTCCCCGACGACGCACGCGCACAGATGGAAGGCGGCATCAAGGCTGTCTTCAAAAGCTGGAACGGCAAGAAGGCTGTCAGCTACCGCAAAATCGAAGGCATCCCCGACGATTGGGGCACCGCTGTCAACGTCCAGGCCATGGTGTTCGGCAACATGGGCGACAATAGCGCCACTGGCGTAGCCTTCACCCGCAACCCCGCCACCGGCGACAACCAGTTCTACGGCGAATGGCTCATCAATGCCCAGGGCGAAGACGTCGTTGCCGGCATCCGCACCCCCAACCCCCTCAACGACGACACCAAAAACGAGCAGAACAAGCACATGCACTCCATGCAGGAGCTCATGCCCGAAACCTATAAGGAACTCTGCGACATCCGTCAAACCCTCGAAAAGAACTACCACGACATGCTCGACATCGAGTTCACCATCCAGGAAGGCCAGCTCTACATGCTGCAGTGCCGCGTCGGAAAACGCACCGGCGTCGCCGCCCTCACCATGGCATTCGACATGTTGAAAGAAGGACTCATCGACGAGCAGGAAGTCGTCATGCGCATATCCCCCGCCCAGCTCGACGAGCTGCTGCACCCCATCCTCGACAGCAACGACGAGAAGAAACGCACCGTCATCGCCAAAGGTCTGCCTGCAGGTCCTGGCGGCGCCGTGGGTGTCATCGCCCTTACCAGCGAAAAAGCCAAAGAATATCAGGCCGCCGGCGTCAAGAACATCCTGGTCCGCGAAGAGACCAACCCCGAAGACGTTGAAGGTATGCGTGCCGCCGACGGCATCCTCACCGCTCGTGGCGGTATGACCTCTCACGCCGCTCTCGTGGCACGTGGCTGGGGCAAATGCTGCATCGTCGGATGCGACGCTGTCAAAATCGGCAAGGACCAGACTTCCGTTTCTACCGACGCCTTCGGCAAGAAACACGTCAACGTGCACGAAAACAATGTCGTCACCATCAACGGCAAGACCTACCACGAAGGCGACCTCCTCGCCCTCAACGGCACCAAAGGCTGGGTCTACGACGAAGAAATCAAGATGATCAATGCCACCGAGAACCCCCTCTTCCAGCAGTTCATGAAGCTGGTCGACAAGTTCCGCACCATGGGCGTCCGCACCAATGCCGACAACCCCGACGACGCCATGCGCGCTGTCAGCTTCGGCGCCGAAGGTATCGGACTCTTCCGCATCGAGCACATGTTCTATGGTCAAAACAGCGAGAAGCCCCTCGAAAAGCTCCGCAACATGATCCTCAGCAACACCAGCGAAGAACGTATTGCCGCGCTCGACGAACTCGAACCGGATATCCGCGAGTACGCAAAAGCCACCCTCAAGGTGCTTGACGGCAAGCCGCTCACCTTCCGCCTGATGGACCCCCCACTCCACGAATTCGCTCCCCAAGGCGATGAAAAGATGCGCGAAGTGGCCAAACGCCTCAACATCTCTTTCGAGGAAGTTAAGAAACGCGTCGACGCCCTCCACGAAGTCAACCCCATGATGGGTCTCCGCGGCGTCCGTCTCGGCATCATCTATCCCGAAATCACCCGCATTCAGTTCCGCGCCCTCTTCAGCGCCACTGCCGAACTGATGAAGGAAGGACACAACCCCAAACTCGAAATCATGGTTCCGCTCACCATCAACGTCAAAGAGCTTGAGCACCAGAAGGAAATCGCCAACGTCATCAAGGCTGAAGTCGAAGCCAAGTACGGTGTCACCATCAACTACATGTTCGGTACCATGATCGAAATCCCGCGTGCCACCCTCGTGGCCGACAAGATCGCACAGGTCGCCGAATTCTTCAGCTTTGGTACCAACGACCTCACCCAGATGACCTTCGGCTTCAGCCGCGACGACGTCAACGCCATCGTTAAGGACTATGTCGACCAGAAGATCATCCCCTCCGACCCGTTCAACACCCTCGACCAGGAAGGCGTCGGACAGCTCGTCGAACTGGGTGTCAACCGCGGTCGTAGCACCCGCGCCAACCTCAAGTGCGGTGTTTGCGGCGAACACGGTGGCGACCCCGCTTCCGTCGAGTTCTTCTTCCATGCCGGCCTCAACTATGTCAGCTGCAGCCCCTATCGTGTTCCCGTAGCACGTCTCGCCGCTGCTCAAGCCGCCATCAAAGACGCCCGCAAATAACAAGTAAAACCCAAGTAAAGAAGCAATGTGAAAAAATAGAGTGGGGGAGCCCCAAGCCCCCAAAGCCCAAGCCCCCCCCCACCTCTTAACACTTGCCTCCTACCTCATACACACAAAAATATGAACGAAAAAATCAAAAAAGACCTCGAAGCCCTAGGCATCACCGGAGTCAAACAAATCCATCACAACCCCTCCTACGAAGAACTCTTCAAGATGGAGATGGACCCCAGTCTCACCGGCTACGATAAAGGTCAGCTCACCGAGCTCGACGCCGTCAACGTGATGACCGGCATCTATACCGGCCGTTCCCCAAAAGACAAATACATCGTCATGGACGAAAACTCCAAGAACACTGTATGGTGGACCAGCGAGGAGTACAAGAACGACAACCACCCCATGAGCGAAGACGTGTGGCGTCAGATGCGCGACCTTGCCAAGAACGAACTCTGCAACAAGGAACTTTTCGTCGTCGACGCTTTCTGCGGCGCCAACAAGGACACCCGCATCGCCGTCCGCTTCATCATGGAAGTCGCATGGCAGGCCCATTTCGTCCGCAACATGTTCATCAAACCCTCCGACGAGGAACTGAAGACCTTCACCCCCAGCTTCACCGTCTACACCGCCAGCAAGGCCAAGGTGGACAACTACAAGGAACTCGGTCTGAACAGCGAAACCGTCGTGGCCTTCAACGTCTCCAGCCGTGAGCAGGTCATCCTCAACACCTGGTACGGTGGCGAGATGAAGAAGGGTATGTTCAGCATGATGAACTACTACCTCCCCCTCAAGGGCATCGCCGCTATGCACTGCTCCGCCAACACCGACATGCAGGGCAAGCATACCGCCATCTTCTTCGGCCTCAGCGGCACTGGTAAGACTACCCTCAGCACCGACCCCAAACGCCTCCTCATCGGCGACGACGAGCACGGCTGGGACGACGAGGGCGTCTTCAACTTCGAAGGCGGCTGCTATGCCAAGGTCATCAATCTCGACAAGGACAGCGAACCCGACATCTACAATGCCATCCGTCGCAACGCCCTTCTCGAGAATGTCACCGTCGACCAGAACGGCAAGATTGATTTCGCAGACAAGAGTGTCACCGAGAACACCCGTGTAAGCTATCCTATCGACCACATCGAGAAGATTGTCCGCCCCATCAGCGCCGCTCCCGCTGCCGAGAATGTCATCTTCCTCAGCGCCGACGCTTTCGGAGTGCTGCCTCCCGTCAGCATCCTCACGCCCGACCAGTGCAAATACTACTTCCTTAGCGGCTTCACCGCCAAGTTGGCCGGCACCGAACGAGGCATCACCGAACCTACGCCCACCTTCAGCGCCTGCTTCGGACAGGCCTTCCTCGAACTCCATCCCACGAAGTACGCCGAAGAGCTTGTCAAACGCATGGAAAAGAGCGGTGCCAAAGCTTATCTGGTCAACACCGGATGGAACGGCACCGGCAAACGTATCAGCATCAAGGACACCCGTGGCATCATCGACGCCATCCTCGACGGAAGCATCGAGAAGGCTCCCACCAAGCAGATTCCCTACTTCAACTTCGAAGTGCCCACCCAACTGCCTGGCGTTGACCCCAAAATCCTCGATCCCCGCGACACCTACGCCGATGCAGCCCAGTGGGAAGAAAAAGCCAAGGACCTCTCCGCCCGCTTCATCAAGAACTTCCAGAAGTTCACCTACAACGAAGCCGGCAAAGCTTTGGTGCCTGCAGGGCCACAGCTCTGAACAATATAAGAGAACCAAGTCAAAAAAAAACAGCTGGAAGAATCATCTCCTGGCTGTTTTTTTTGATTGGAAAAAAACAACACTTGCTGTAAATTTTCTGCAAAAAATGCTACATATAGTATAAAAGATATAAAAGTGTTCGCCGATAGAGAAACAGAGAAAGTTTCGTTTGCCGGACCCAAATTATCAGAATAATATTGTATAATATTTGAATATGTCAGCTATGAAAACAATCCTGTTGCCGCTACTCGCATTAGCAATCACAGCCAGTTGCCAAACGATTCAAAACTGTGAGAAGGCGAGTAGGCACAATATTGCCCAACTCAAGAAGCTTTCGCAACAATACGTTCGATCCAGCTATGCCAATGGTATCTTTATCGGTTACGATAAGAATGAGGTCACACTGTTCGACCTCGAAGGACATGTTTTCCTCAAAGGCGACTACAGTGTCGTGCCGCAAAGCAACTCCGACCTGCTCATGATCCGGACCGACAGCCTGATAGGATTCATGAATCGTAATGGTGATCTCGTTCTCCCCCTGGAATTCGATCCTACCGGCGAATGCGCCTGCCACATCGGTAGACTCTTCGAAGGCGATGGTATCTACACCCTCTGCCGCAAAGGCAAATATGGTGTGGTCGATTCCGCCGGCAACATCATTGTTCCCTTCGTCCACGATCATCACTTCTGGCTGGACCGCTCCCGCCGATGGATGTTCAGCCCAATTTCCTCTGGAGACAAATACAAAATGGAAGTGCAAAGCGTAGATGGCAAGGTGAAAATAGGTCCATATAATAATATTACAGGTCCCTTCTACAACTATTTCCTCATTAGCAACGATGATAATCTGATGGGTTGCATCGACACGAATGGCAACGTATTGCTGGACTGTCGGTACGAAGGGATAGTCAATGTGGGCGAGGGACGACTGGCACTGAAAGAAAATGGCAAATGGAGTCTATTTCACCTCCGGACGGGACGTCGATCCTATCTGCGGATTCCCAATATTGAATTTCATGAGTGGGTTCCACAGCATTCGCCGCTGATAGTCTGCGATACAGTGGATTCTAATAAGAAACATCACTATTATGGTGCTATCGACACGAACGGAAACGTTGTGATACCGTTCCTTCATGAAGACATGGATGCTTTTTACTACAGAGACTATCTTATCATACAAGATTTCGGGGGGAAAAGCTTTGTCTACAACGGTTACAAAGGCCAGTTACTGAAACGGTTTGACGCCCTCACCGTGGAATACAGTGAAGATGTTGTTTCATGGGACCTACCGTTCCTTGCCGTTTGCCAAGATTCGCTTTGGGGTATTGTCGACAGCAACTTCAACATGGTGCTGCCACCTACATACCACAGTCTCTACATCCTCGACCGCCACCATGCCGTCGCAACCCTCGCCAATGGCGAGAACGCCCTTATCGACTTTCAAGGCCACATCCTCTTCCAAGGACCCTTCAACGACTTCGTTGAGATAGACGACGGTCTCTACTCATTCGGCTGCTCTAATCCCGACAAATACACCGAGAGCATAGTTGGCTACTGCGACCGTTGGGGCAACAGCACCATCACCCGCAAAGAACTGCGCCAAGCCCGCCAATGGGAAAAGCGCAGACAAGAAAAAAACCGCGAACGAAAAACGAACAAACGATAAAAACCACCATCTTACCTCAACACGACAATATCCCTCCAGCGCGTGGTGGGGTTGGGGCTGCGAAAATCGTGACGGATGGCATTGGTGAAATGCGTGGCCTTGCCAGTGACGTCTTTTTGGCAATATTGCTGCGCTCCCAAAATCACCGTCTCCGATCCGTTCACCCTGTTGATGCGGTCCACAATGGCATCAAGCGTCCGCAGACGCTGCAACTGCGCCGCATCGAGGTCAAACAAGTTGAGCTGCACAGGCGATGAGGGCGCTATCCCCATCACGATGACACCGGCCTTCTTGTATTGGAATCCGGGCTTGTAGATGCGCTGCAACACGGCATTGGCCGCCTTGACAATAGTGATGGTGGCATTCGTCGCCGTCGGCAGGTTCGTCTCCTCAAAATGACTGTATTGCGGCAGGTCATCCCTGAAAAAATTGGTATTGAGAAAAACCCCGACAATGGCGGCCACCGACTGCTGACGGCGCAGCTTCTCAGCACATCGGGCCGCATAGTTGCTCACGTGGGTTTTCAGCTCGTCAAAATTGGAAATCATACCATTGAAACTGCGACTGGTGCAGATGCTCTTCTTCGCGGCCATCTGCTCGTCCGCCACACAGTCGATGCCGTTCAGCTCGGCCCAGGTGCGATAGACAACCACATTGTTGAACGTGGCCCGAACCCATTCGCCGCCGCGCGACGCGAAATCGTAGGCGGTATGAATACCCATAGACTGCAGGCGAATCGCATAACGGCGTCCGATGCCCCACACCTTCTCGACAGGGTAGAGTCGCAGGGCCTTGATGCGTTTCTCGTCGCTGTCTATCAGGCAGCAATGGCGGTAACCAGGATAGCGTTTGGCAAAAAAACTGGCCATCTTGGCCAACGTCTTGGTAGGTGCCAGCCCCACGCTGACCGGAATGCCGACCGACTTGCGGATGCGCTTGTGCAGCCGCTCGCCCCACTGCTTGAGATCGATGCGTTCCATGCCATCCAGCCGGACAAAACACTCGTCGATGCTGTAGCGGAAATAGCGGGGCGCTTCCTGACGGATAATTTCGACCACCCGCGCGGTCATTTCGCCATACAACTCGTAGTTCGATGAAAAAACGGCAATATCCTGTCCGGAAAACTCTTGGAGCATCTTGAAATAGGGCAGACCCTCCTTCACCCCCAGCTGCTTGGCCTCATTGGAACGCGCCACCACACAGCCGTCATTGTTCGACAGCACCACCACCGGCCGCCCGTTGAGGTCGGGCCGGAAGACACGTTCGCAGGAGACGTAACAGTTGTCGCAGTCAATAATGCCGTACATGGTGGTATCAGTGTTTCCAGTTTCGAATGGTCCATACAACGACACCCCACACCTCAAAGTTGTCAGTGTCGTCAATACGTATGGCATGATATTTGGCATTGGCGGGTCGCAGTTCGATATAGCCCTCCGCCTTGTGCGTAAGGTCAAGAAACTTGATCGTGAATTCGTTGTTGACAAACGCCACAATCACA
The DNA here is from genome assembly GCA_902793295.1 of uncultured Bacteroidota bacterium. Taxonomy (GTDB): domain Bacteria; phylum Bacteroidota; class Bacteroidia; order Bacteroidales; family P3; genus Colimorpha. The sequence goes on along the minus strand of CADBDA010000002.1, from coordinate 159,706 downwards.
TCGCCGTCGGCCGCCTCTTCCGAACGGTCGATAATGGCGATATCGCCGTCGTTGATACCTGCATCGACCATGCTGTCGCCATCGACGCGACCATAAAAGGTGGCTTCCGGGTGACGAATCATATCGCGGTTAAAATCAAGCGATTCGTGCAGATAGTCCTCAGCAGGGGAGGGGAAACCCGCCTTGATGGAACGAGCCATCTGCAGCGCGAGCTGCTTCTCGAACGAACTGGGCAGAATATGGATTTTCGACATGAGACTTGTTATGCTTGCTTACTTACATTATTGACCGACACCCCACTGCACTGCAACGTACCGCCGGACATCGGAATTGCAAATATACACAAAAAATCCATTCCCCAAGCCCCCAAAAACCAAAAACGCCCACATCTTCATAAAAAGGAGATCGCCTCATACCAAATCACACAAAAAAGGTGGCCCAACAGAGCCACCTTGCAAACATGAAACATTGTAAAAATATCTTAATCACCCGCGCCGATCATCTTACACAACTTCGCTTATCACCTCGCTAAGCTGCATGGAGGCTTCGCCTTTCTCTATCTCAAAAACAATCTTCTCGTCGTCGAGGGTGGGGGAGTCCTCCGCTGTTTTCTTCGTGGTGGTCACCCGAATGGTATCGCCTGCCAATATGTCAGCCTTGATGATTTCCTCGGCCAGTTCGTCTTCGATATAACGCTGGATGGCGCGCTTGAGCGGACGGGCGCCATACTGGGCATCCCAGCCCTTCTTGACCAGATAATCCTTGGCGGAATCGTCGATGGAAATCTCATAACCCATCGTGCGGATACGCTTGAAGAGCCCCTTTAATTCGATATCGATAATCTTATGGATATCTTCGCGTTGCAAACTGTTAAAATAGATGATATCATCGATACGGTTGAGAAATTCGGGAGCGAAAGATTTCTTGAGCGCCTTTTCGATGACATCGCGTTCCATCTCACCGCGCTCAGCCTCGCGAGCCGTGGTGCTGAAGCCCACACCGGTGCCGAAATCCTTCAACTGGCGGCTGCCGATATTGGAAGTCATGATGATGATGGTGTTCTTGAAATCAACCTTGCGGCCTAGTCCGTCGGTGAGCTGGCCGTCGTCCAACACCTGCAGCAGCACATTGAAGACGTCGGGATGGGCTTTCTCTATCTCGTCGAGCAGGATGATGGAGTAGGGTTTGCGGCGCACCTTCTCGGTAAGCTGTCCGCCCTCTTCGTAGCCCACATATCCCGGAGGCGCTCCAATCAGACGCGACACGGCGAATTTTTCCATGTATTCGCTCATGTCGATACGTATCATCGACTGCTCACTGTCGAACAGATACTTGGCCAACACTTTGGTAAGGTATGTTTTGCCGACACCGGTAGGACCCAAGAAGATGAAGGTTCCGATGGGTTTGTTGGGGTCTTTCAGTCCGGCACGGTTGCGACGTATAGCCTTGCAAATCTTGCGAATGGCATCGTCCTGACCGACAACCGACCCTTGCAGTTCGTCCTCCATACGGAGCAGTCGGGTGCCTTCGTTTTGCGCTATGCGCTGCACCGGCACGCCGGTCATCATGGCCACCACTTCGGCCACGTCGTTTTCGGTCACCGACACGCGGTTGTCACGTTCCTCGGCCTCGTGCTGACGGCGCATTTCCTCCAGCTGGGCGGTCAGATCACGCTCTTGGTCGCGCAGAGCGGCAGCTTCGTTGTAACTTTTCCTTGCAAGGACTTCTTTTTTCTGTTTGACAACGTCGGCTATACGCTGCTCCATATCGATAATATCCTGGGGCACACGTACATTGGCAATTCGTACACGCGCGCCGGCCTCGTCCATGGCGTCGATGGCCTTGTCGGGCAACAGACGGTCGCTGACGTAGCGCTCGGTCAGGCTGATGCATGCCTTCAGGGCGTCGTCGCTGTATTTCACGCCGTGGTGGTCTTCGTATTTGTCACGTATGTTGCTGAGAATCTCGAAGGTCTCCTCGGCAGTGGCGGCCTCCACCAGCACCTTCTGGAAACGGCGTTCCAAGGCACCGTCCTTCTCGATGTACTGGCGATATTCGTCCAGCGTTGTGGCGCCGATGCACTGTATCTCACCTCGGGCCAACGCAGGTTTGAACATGTTCGAGGCGTCGAGCGACCCCGAAGCGCTGCCGGCACCGACTATGGTGTGAATCTCATCAATAAATATAATGATATTATGATTGCGTTCCAACTCGCTGAGAATGGCCTTCATACGCTCCTCGAACTGTCCGCGGTACTTGGTGCCGGCCACCAGCGATGCCAAGTCAAGCGAAATGACCCGCTTGTTGTACAGCGTACGGGGCACGCGGCCTTCCACTATGCGCTGCGCCAACCCTTCGGCAATGGCGGACTTGCCCACGCCGGGCTCGCCAATGAGTACAGGATTGTTCTTCTTGCGGCGGCTAAGAATCTGGGCAATACGTTCCAATTCGCGCGTGCGACCGACAATGGGGTCCAGCCGGCCTTCTTCAGCGGCCTTGGTCAAGTCGCGGCCGAAATTCTCCAGTGCGGGGGTCTTGCTGTTCTTACTACTACCCTCGCTGCGCGACGGTTCGTCGGGATTGGCGTAGGGGTAGTCGTCCTCCTCCTCGTCACCCATCTCAAAACGGGCCTCATAGTCGTCGGTATTGCGCCGTTCCACATCGGAATCGCCGCGCTGCGAACGCACAGACGTGGAGAATTTGCTATAGTTGACACCTTCACGTTCCAAAAGCCGTGCGGCCACATTTTCGCTCTCCATCAGGATGGCCAGCACCAGATGGATGGTGCTGATCTCGCCCTCCTTCATCTTTGTCGACTCCAAGTAGGCCAGCCGCAACACCTTCTCGGTCTGCTTCAGCATGGGTATCATGCTCTCTTCCGTAAAGGTGATGTTGGACTGCTGCTGGCCGATGGCCGACTCGATGCGGCTCTTCATAGCCACCATGTCAACCCCCATTGAGGTCAACATTTTATAGGCCGAACAATCACTCTCGCGTATAATTCCCAAGAACAAATGTTCCACACCGATGTGCCCATTTTTGAGTCGGATGGCTTCGTCGCGACTGTCCGCAATGACTTTTTTGCTGTTTTTGCTCAGTTTGGCTTCCATAGAATAGTCTAAAGTTCAGTGATTTAACAAGCTATTACGTTACCTGAATGCATAGTCCAAAATTACTACATTTCAATCGCCTGCAATTTGTTTGCCAAACTATATTTTCAACATGCTATTGTGAATACCACATGACAATCTGTCAGCGCCCTTCCACCGACCTCCGCATGCATCCACAAAAACGTTTGCTCCCTTGTTATTATTCGGTTCATAAATAGAGTTAACGTTTTCCATTTTATCAATTTTTTTTCGTATTTTTGCTTTCCTATATAAATAATGAATACTTAAATAATTAATTGGAAAATAACAGAATAAAATACATCTAAATGATTTCTGAAAACGAAAAAATCACTCAGGTCGATATCGAATCCGAAATGAAGTCGGCTTATATCGATTACGCCATGTCCGTCATCGTGGCCCGAGCCTTGCCTGATGTGCGCGACGGTCTGAAACCGGTCCACCGACGCATCCTCTACGCCATGAACGACATGGGCCTCTTCTACAACACCGCCTATAAGAAATCTGCCACCGTCGTGGGCGAAGTGCTGGGTAAATACCACCCCCACGGCGACTCCTCGGTCTATGGCGCCATGGTACGTCTGGCCCAGTCGTGGGCCATGCGCTACATGCTCGTCGACGGCCAAGGCAACTTCGGTTCCATCGACGGCGACGGCGCCGCCGCTATGCGTTATACCGAAGCACGCATGAAACAAATCACCAACGAGATGTTGGCGGATATCGACAAGGACACCGTGGATATGATGCCCACCTACGACAACGACCGCGAAGAACCTACCGTACTCCCCGCCAAAATCCCCAACCTGCTCATCAACGGCTCCAACGGCATCGCCGTGGGTATGGCCACCAACATGCCCACCCACAACCTGCGCGAAGTCCTCAACGGCTGCATCGCCTACATTGACGACCCCAACATCTCTGTCGAGGGCCTGATGCAGTACGTCACCGCCCCCGACTTCCCGGGCGGCGGCATCATCTACGGCTACAACGGCGTCCGCGAGGCCTTCACCACCGGTCGCGGAACCATTATCATCCGCTCCGAAACCTCCATCGAAACCGACGCCAAAGGCCGCAATATGATTGTGGCTCACGATATTCCCTACAACGTCAACAAGTCGGAAATGATCAAACGCCAGGCACAACTGGTCAAGGACGGCAAAATCGTCGGCATCACCGACATCCGCGACGAATCCGACAAGGACGGCATCCGCGTGGTCTACTACCTGCGCCACGATGTGGTACCCAACATCATCCTCAACAAGCTGTACCAGCTTTCCGAACTCCAGTCGTCGTTCGCCGTCAATAATATCGCATTGGTCAAGGGCCGTCCGCAACTGCTCAACTTGAAAGACCTGATCCAGAACTTCGTCGAACACCGCGAAGAGGTCGTCACCCGACGCACCCGCTTCGATTTGGCCGAAGCCGAAAAACGCGCCCACATCCTCCAGGGCTTGCTCAAGGCCATCGACATTATGGACGAAATCATCGCCCTCATCCGCCGCTCCTCCACCGTCGAAGAGGCGCGCCAAGGTCTCATGGACAACTGGGGCTTCAGCGACCTTCAAGCTCGCGCCATCGTCGAAATGCGTCTCCGTCAGCTCACCGGATTGGAACGTCAGAAACTGCAAGAGGAATACGACGAGAAAATGCGCTTCATCGAACGCTGCAAGGAAATCCTGGGCGACCACAACGTGCTCATGTCTGTCATCAAGGACGAACTGATCGAAGTCCGCGACAAGTATGGCGACGACCGCCGCACGCGCATCGAATACGACGCCTCCAACTTCAGCATCGAGGACATGATCGCCGACGACAAGGTGGTCATCACCATCTCCCACATGGGCTACATCAAACGCACCCTCCTGAGCGAATTCCGCACCCAAAGCAGGGGAGGCGTGGGCTCCAAGGGCAGCAGCGTCCGCAACGAGGACTTCGTGGAACATATCTTCATGGCCACCAACCACAACTACATCCTTTTCTTCACCGAAAAGGGCCGCTGCTACTGGAAACGCGCCTTCGAAATCCCCGAAGGCGGCAAAGACTCCAAGGGTCGCGCCATCCTCAACCTCATCAACATCGAACCCGACGACAAGGTGAAAGCCTACGTCAACGTGCTGAACCTGAAAGATGAGGAATACCTCAACAACCATTACATCGTCCTCTGCACCAAGAGCGGCATCGTCAAGAAGACCACACTCGAGGCCTACTCGCGTCCACGCACCAACGGCATCATCGCCGTGGGCATTCGCGAAGGCGACGAACTGCTCACTGCCCGACTCACCGACGGCAACAGCCAGCTGCTCATCGCCTCCCGCCAGGGTAAGGTCGTGCGCTGCCACGAGGAAGAATTCCGCTCCATGGGCCGCGGCGCTTCCGGCGTGAAAGCCATCACCCTCGCTCCTCAGGACGACTACGTCATCGACATGCTCTGCACCAACGACGACGACGAAAACATCCTTGTGGTCAGCGAAAAAGGCTTCGGCAAACGATCCCAGCTGAAATACGATCCCGAAAAGAACCTCGGCTACCGTCCCACCCACCGTGGCGGCAAGGGTGTCACCACCATGAAGGTGACCGACAAGACAGGCGGCATCATCGCCCTCACCAACGTCACCGACGAAAACGACCTCATGATCATCAACCGCTCCGGTGTCACCATCCGCATGCATGTCTCCGACCTGCGTGTTCTCGGACGCAACACCCAGGGTGTCAAGCTTATCAACCTGCGCGGCAAAGACACCATCGCCTCCATCACCAAGGTCGACGCCGAACCCGATGAGGAACTCACCGACACACCGGCCGAGAATGTCGAGAATGCAGAAAATACTGAAAATATTGAAAGTAACATCACCCCCACCGATGGAGTAGGGGAGGACGCCCCCACCCAAGAGTGACCTCTTACTTCTTAATATTTCTTAATTGCACAATAATAACAAAGCCAAACATACAAATTAAGGAAATAACAATTAAACATCTTATTCAACATGAAAAAAATCGCATTGTTTACAGCGCTTCTAACTCTCGCAATTGCCGTGAACGCTCAAACCCTGAACGTGCAGAGCGCTATGTCTGATCTGAAGAGAGGCTACTTGAACAAAGCCAAGACCGCCATCGACAAGGCATGTGTCCACGAGGATACGAAAGACGATGCCAAAACATGGTACTACGCCGGTCTTATCTACAGCCAGATTGGCGGTGAGACCAAAAAAGCCAAGTCGAAATTCAAAGACCTCGATCCGGATTGGTGTGCCAAAGCCTACAACGCCGCACTGCGTTGCAAGGAACTCGATACCAAAGGCGAATACACCAATGGCAACAATGGTGTCTTCAAATTCATCGGCAACGAATTCTTCAACAAGAGCTGCGACCTTTTCAACTCAGGCGACTACGCTAACGCCCTGAAAGAGGCCGAAGAAGCTATCAAAATCTCCAACAACTCTGGCGAAAGCGACCTCGCTAACAACGCCTACTACATCGCCGGCTATAGCTGCCAGATGCTCAAGGACAATGATGGTGTCAAAAAATACTATGGAGAGTTGGTCCGTAAACCAAAGCTCAAAAACTTCGAGGACAAACTGCCCCGCGTCTACAACACCATGATCGGCTTGTACAAAGAGGCTCACGACACCGCCAAGGTGATCCGCACCGCCGAACGCTACACCAAGGTCATGACGGGCGACCCCAATGCATCCCTCTTGCTTGCCTCCGCTTACATCTGGGCAGGCAACCAGACCAAGGGTGTTGAACTGGCCGAGAAAGCTGTCTCCGAGCTCTCCGACACCGCTAAATCTTATCCTATTCTGCTCTGCGCCGCTGCTGGCATCTACGAAGAGGCTCACGAATATGCCAAAGCCGAAGCCAACTATAAAAAATCCTCCGAACTGCAACCCAACCAGTTTGAAGCCAACTACGGCATGGGCATCATGATTTACAACCGCGCCGCCGAAAAAATCCAAGCCATCAACCAGATGGCCAACAATGGCAGCATTTCTGAAGAGGATGAAATCACCATCAACAAGCTCACCGAGGAAAGCAACCATTTCTTCGAACAAGCCATACCTTACTTGGTGAAAGCCATCCAGTACATCGACGGTCTGAGCCCCGAAGAACAGACCCACAATCGCCAGAACCTCTACAACGGTCTGTCGTCGCTGAGAACCTGCTACGTCCGTCTGGACTTGCTCAAAGAAGCTCAGCCCATCAATGCTCGCATCGCCGAATTGGAAAAAAGCGCAAAAAACTAATTTAGCCTTGTCTATCGGTTAAAAAGCAACCATCCAATTCAAACACCAAAAAGCCCGTCCAACCACGGGCTTTTTTTACAGCCCAAACAGCACCATATTTCTATTATGTTAAGTTGATAGTAGAAAAACGCCCCTACACATTGCGTCTGCGCATGAAGAAATCCCGCATCTTGTGATGCGGGATTTTATATTCTGCTGTAATCATTTAAAGATTTCTATGTTATCTTTGAACGTGACTAAAAACAAAAATAATTCTATAGAAGATTTTTTTTGACTTTTACTTGAGCCAGAACCGCTACGCCATTGCTATTGGTCAGCCGGAACTGCCATTCGTCAGTGTCGCCATCATGAACCACATTCCCATACAGGTTCACATTTGGATCGTCATATTTGGTTTCCTTCACGTAATTGATGTCAAATTCGGCAATCTCGCGACGGCTCGGATCATCATGTTGCTTACAGACTTCTGGAATGGAATCGCAAATCCATTTCATGTATTCTGCGTTGTTCACGTGATGAGTGTGGTCTATGGCCGAATAAGGAATATCGATATGTTTTATCAGCGGCAAATCTTCGTCGACGTGCATCTTGTCGAATTTTTCCACGCTCGTTGCATGCTCGTTCAGCTTCTCGTAAGGTTTGATAATGTCACCCAAACGGCAGACGCGTCGAGTTTCCATATTCAGCACCACCCAGTTGGAAGCACTTGCAGCACATATTTTTCCTTCAGCGTCAATCAGTTGGTAATCGCGCGGAGCAATCAGACCGTTATCCGGTTTCGCCCATGTGCGAAGGGTGAGCTTCTCTCCTGCCGTAGGAAGTCGTAAAACATTATAATACACGCGAGTAAGAATCCATGCACGAAGCATCGGTTTCAAACCCCAATAGCCCACGCCCAGCGACTCGGAATGATCCTCGGCCACATCCTGAAAAAGACGTGCCAGTCCCCAAAGAGTCAACTTGTCGTCCTCGTCGCAGATCAGCGTCGAAAGTGTTATTTCTTCTTGATAGAACATATACTTAGTCAATCCTGAGCAAGTCGGTTTGGAGTAAAATTGAAGTTCGAACCCCTACCCGACTTACCCATACAAATTTCTAATCTTTAATTGTTTAGTTTTACCAATGATCACATTCTTTCCGGCACCTCGATGCCCAAAATCCACATCATATTCTTCAGTCCGACCGACACTGCGTCACACAGCTGTACCAGGAAGAGCATCCGGTTGGCATCGGTTTCGCGAAGAATGGGTGTATCTTGATAGAAACTGTTGAATGCCTTGGCCAAATCGTAGGAATAGTTGGCAATCATGGCCGGGCTGTAGGCGGCGGCAGCCTGTGCCACGATGGACGGCATGTCGTGCAGCAGCTTGATGATGTCGCGTTCCTTGTCGTTGATGGCATGTCCCTGGGCTACAGCGTGCAAATCGAGACCCTTCTCTCCTACCGCTTTGCGGATGATGGAACGGATACGTGCGTGGGTGTATTGGATGAACGGACCTGTGTTGCCGTTGAAGTCGATGCTTTCGGCCGGATTGAACAACATGGTCTTGGTAGGATCCACTTTCAGGATGAAATACTTCAGTGCACCGAGCGCCAACATGTGATAGAGCTCTTTCAGCTGTTCAGGCGACATGTCGTCGTTCTTGCCCCTGTCGCGGCACATCTCTTCGGCGGTCTGTTCCATTTCCTCTATCAGGTCGTCTGCGTCGACCACGGTACCTTCACGCGACTTCATCTTGCCGTTCGGCAGTTCGACCATGCCGTATGAGAGGTGGTACACCTTGTCGGCCCAATCGAATCCGAGGCGGTTCAACACGATCTTCAGCACCTGGAAGTGGTAGTCCTGCTCGTTGCCGACAACATAGATAAGTTGGTCAGCGCCAAACTCTTTCTGACGCAGCAGTGCCGTACCGAGGTCCTGAGTCATGTAGACCGAAGTGCCATCCTTGCGCAGCAACAACTTTTGGTCCAGACCGGCGTCGGTAAGGTCGCACCACACCGAACCATCCTCTTTGCGGAACAGCACACCCATATCCAATCCACGCTGTACCAGTTCCTTACCCAACAGATATGTATTCGATTCGTAATAGATCTTGTCAAATCCGACACCCATCTTGCGGTAGGTCTCGTCGAAACCGGCATAAACCCAGTTGTTCATCTTCTGCCACAAGTCGCGGATTTCCTGGTCGCCGTCCTCCCAACGCTTCAGCATCTGCTGGGCTTCCACCATCAGCGGAGCCTCTTTCTTGGCCTGCTCCTCCTCTACCCCTTTCTCCATCAGTGCTTTGATTTCAGCCTTGTAGTGCTTGTCGAATTCCACGTAGTATTTTCCTACCAGGTGGTCGCCCTTCATGCCCGACGATTCCGGGGTTTCGCCGTTGCCAAAACGCAGCCAAGCCAGCATCGACTTGCAGATATGGATGCCGCGGTCGTTGACCAGGTTCACCTTCTTCACATTACGTCCGTTGGCCGTGAGCAGCTGCGATACCGACCATCCCAACAAATTGTTGCGGATATGGCCCAAGTGCAGCGGCTTGTTGGTGTTCGGCGACGAGTATTCTATGACCACCGGAGCGGCACTCTTGTCCACCTCCTGCAGGCCGTAGCGCGGATTGTTGGCGATGCTGTTGGCGAATGCGAGCCAATAGTCGTCGCAAACCGTGAAGTTCAGGAAACCCTTGATGACGTTGAAATCAGCAATCACATCCTGAAGCGCCTCCTTCACGGCAGCCCCCAGTTCGTTGGCCACCGCCTCGGGCGACTTGCGAGCCTGTTTCACATAGGGGAAAACCACAACGGTATAGTCACCGCTGAATTCTTTCTTCGTTTTTTGCAGCACAACGCTCTCCGGTGCGGCCTCAATGCCGTACAACTTGTTAAGAGCGGTCGATATGGCTTGTTGTAAAGTATTATCTATCATTATTGTATGTATATATTTTTATTTTCTGTTATGCGATGATAAAAACGTTTTTGCCAGAGAAAGCGTTTAAAAGATGTCAATGTTTTTCGTTTCGCAACCGAATCTCTTCAACCATGAAATCTCAACTTTTATCCAGTGGGTGAGAATAATTAAGATTCAACATGTTATGAAGATTCAGTAACCACTGTGAATCAACGGCCGAACTTGCTACGTCCTGGATTGTGTTCCGGCTGGCGTTGCACCATCCACGGAGCATTGAAGAGGAATCCCGAACTGGGAGCCGGCGTGACGTCGTAGACAATGCGTCCCTCGGGGTCGAGCAACACGAACCACGGGTAGCTGTAGATTTGAAAATGGCGCAGCATGTCGTAGTTCCCGTCGAAGTGCAGCCACTTCCAGTCGTAGCGGTTGCCGTGGCGCGAGTTCTTCAGGAAATGGAACATCTTCTGGAACTCCCGGTCGCAGTCGACAGTCACGAATTCAACGTTGTCGAAATACTTGTACACCGAATCTTTGAAATGTGCCATCGTCTCAATCTCGGCCAGCGACGACTGGTCGCCCACCCGCACAAACGACAGGTAGACCCATTTGCCGCGCAAGTCGTTGAGCCGCACCATGTTTTTGTCCACATCCGGCAATTCGAACGACACATCCTTCTCTTCTGCCTCGTGGCGCTTGTCGAAGCCGCTGAGTATGTGCGATGCAATAACCTTATGGTCAGGAAATTTGGTGCGGGCAGCCAGTTTTTCTATCATCTTCACCACCATCTCGGCATCATAGTAGCGGAAGTTGTAGTACGACTCCTGCAGAGCCTGCAGCGCAGCCAGTTCGCGAATCTGCTCGTGGCGCAGCAGCGGGTCGATGCCGATGGAATCGAGGTAAGTGTCCAAGTCCAGATTGTACACCCAATGGGCCAGTCGGTAGACCGGTATGTCCTTGGTACCCTTCGAGATGCTGTTGGCGTAGAGTGCCGAAAAGAGCGACATGTAGTTCTCGTCGTAATACAGAATCGGTTTGTTTTTGATGAACTGATTAATCAAGTTACGACGCGAATCGAACTTCATGTCGAATTTCAGCTCCGCCAGGCGGTAGACCCGGTAGCGGTTCACGAAATCGTTCGACGTGTCGTTGCAAAGCCTGTTGACTGTCAGCACCAAGCTGTCGAAATAGTAGGCCGAAGGGTGAAATTTCTGGTCAAAATAGAAAGCATGCTCGTCGATGTAACGCGCAATGACGCGGTCGATGCTATCGATCAGCAGATTGATGTCATTGGCAGCAATATTCTGGAAGTACAGCGGCAGCGGTTCCGGATCGAGGAAGACGTTACGCGACTCGTCGATGGTCCAGTCGAACGAAGGAATGGTGACCACATAGTCGCGACCCGGTTCCACGTAGAACGACTGTGCGTAGTTTTCAATCTGCATGGTGACCATCATCGGGTAATTGGCCCAGCAGCGTACGTCGAATTTCTTGTCGTCGCCGATGCGGAAAGTGTCCAGCAGCACCTCGGTTTTGGAAATATAGTCAGACACTTTGTAGAGCTCGACCCTGCGGCCCACGCCGTTTTCAGCAGTACCTTTGATGGTTATATTTTTCTGAGCTACAGTATAATTATAGCCGATAATTAAAGCAAAGATTAAAACAAAAAAAAGCTTCATAAAGCATCATTATTAGGTGCGAAAAACGTTGCAAATTTACGAAAAAAAATCCGATTTTCGCCCCATCCGCCAATAAAAAAACCCATGATTGACATACAAATCGAACCGAAAACCGAAGCACATTCAAAACGATCCGAAAGCGTCATGGAATCCTCTCAACTCGACGAGGGTGTATATATCATGGATAGCAGGATCGTCGGAAATGCATTTAGCTGCAGAAGAATGAGCCAACCATAGTGGGATTGCAGTCGGGATGTCCGCAAAAAAAAGAATGGCGAATGTATGGCGATCTCAAGGTTTCTGATTGGACAGAACCTTGTGGACGAGACTTTTACTTGTTGAGCAGGGACGAGAGGATTTCAATTTTTTGGTTGAAGGCGGCGATGGCTTTGACTTCTGTTTCAGTGAGGCCCTTCACATTGAGGTTGCAGATACCAAGGCCGTGGTCCAGCATCTCGGTGCAGTGTCCGCCCAGATCGACGGCCGTCGTGTGACCGCGTTCGCAGACAAGCATGGTACCCGATTTGCCGAACAGCGACTCCTTGCCTTCTATGTAGTGACCCGTGTCGGGCAGATTGTCGAGGAAGCGGGCTATCTGCCGCATCTGCTGCAGGTCCTGTTCCGTATAGTCCGGCTTGTCGGCTCCAAGCAGCGAAACAACCAAGTGTTTGTTGTCGGGGTGAAGCAGCTCAACAATCTTGGCGGGATGGAACAGCTGGCAGTTACGAATCACTTCGGCAGTGCCATAAGGGTCGGTGGTGACATCGGCATAGACCACACTGGCCGCATCCTCGAAATTCATGCTATTGAGGAAGGGGAAGAAATTGTCCATCAGCAGTTTCTTCTCGCTGAGGGTGATATTGCTGACGGTCGATTTGGAGAGCAGCAGATAGCGTCGGTAGATAAGCGGCGCCAGGTCCCAGAGCGAATAGCTCAGTATGTTGCCCCAATCGGAGGCATTGAGGGCATAGTTGTCGTCCTTCATCTTGTTGCCCAGCGACAGCATCAGCTGCTGGCGGCGCAGCGTGTCGACCGACACGGAATCGGTGTGGGCCTTGAGCGAGGGCATCTGTGTGCAGTCCAGTTTCACGGCGGTACCGACAAGCGACACGACAAATTTGGTCTTTCCCTTGCCGAAAATCTCCTCGAAGTCGGTATGGAGCCCCACAATGAATGGCATCCGCCCCGACTGAGAATCCCTTGAGTCGCAGGTCGACCATAGCGCGGTCGTAGCTGCTGTTGAGTTGTGAACGGTATTTTTGGTTCGTGCCCGAGAAAAGGTCTGACAGCGCCAAATCGGTGCCCACCACGACACTGCTGCGTAAGACATCGATGTAGCGTGTGATGGTGGCCCCTTCGATGGAGTCGGTGGTAGTGATGATGATATTCATAGGCGGCAATCTGTATCCATTTTTTCAAACGGAAAAAGCGCATTATTATTGTCCTGACGCAGAAAAAAGCAGCGCCTTGCGTAATAACGGAGCCGCCAAAACGTTATTCCGGAAAACAAAAACAACTGACATTATGATAGAAAAAGGAATCAAAGGACGACTGGAGCAGGTGGTGACCCCCGAGATGAGCGCTGCGCGCATCGGCAGCGGCCTGGTAGAGGTCTTCGCCACCCCGATGATGATTGCCCTGATGGAACGTACATGCAACGAAAGCGTGGTGCCCCAACTGGAACCCGGACAAGGCACGGTGGGCACCCTGATCAATGTGACCCACAGCGCGGCGACCCCCATCGGCATGAAGGTGTGGTGCGAAAGCGAACTGATTGAGGTGGACCGCCGCCGACTGGTGTTTCGCGTGCGCGCTTTCGACAGTCGTGGGCCGATCGGCGAAGGGCTGCACGAACGCTTCATCATCGACACCAAACGTTTCATGCAGAAAGCCATGGGGCAAGTCTGACCACCTCCTACTGAGACGCACAAAAAAAAGGTCGGAACCACTTTGCGAAGGGTTCCGACCTTTTTCTATTGTAGGTCGTCGATAGCTCGACGAACGGTTTACCAAAGTTTGACGCGGTCTTTGGGAGCCAGCCACATTTTGTCGCCAGGCTTGATGCCGAAAGCTTCGTGGAATTCGGCGATATGGGGCAGCGTGACGTTGACGCGGTTGCGGGCCAAAGAGTGGACATCGATGGTGGTGAGTTGAAGGATAGCTTTGTCGCGGATGTTGGATGCCCAAACAGCGGCATAGGCCAGGAAGAAACGCTGGGCAGGAGTGAAACCGTCCATGTTCTTGGTCTTCACCTGCTTCTTGGCGATGGCGTTCTGCATGGCCAGGTAGCTGATGTGCAGGCCACCGTTGTCGGCGATGTTCTCACCAAGGCAGAGGGCGCCGTTGGCATAGGTTTCGGGATCGTCGAGCACCTTCACCTTGTTGAAGCAGTCGACCAGCACCTGGGCGTTCTTGGTGAAGTTTTCACCGTCGCTTTCCTGCCACCAGTTGTTGAGGTTGCCCTCTTTGTCGTAGTTGCGGCCCTGGTCGTCAAAACCGTGGGTGATTTCATGACCGATAACCACACCGATAGCGCCATAGTTGGCAGCATCGTCGGCCTTCATATCGAAGAACGGAGGTTGCAGAATGGCTGCGGGGAAGCAGATCTCGTTGGTTGTGGGGTTATAGTAGGCGTTGACCGTCTGCGGGGTCATCTGCCATTCATAGCGGTCGACGGGTTTGTCGATTTTGCTGAGCATATAGTTGACATCGAAAACGTTGCTACGGATGATGTTGGCGAAGTAGCTGTCGTTCTTGATTTCGAGACCGCTATAGTCACGCCACTTGTCGGGGTAGCCGATTTTCACGAGGATGGCATCCAGTTTTTCCTGGGCGCGTTTCTTGGTGATATCGTCCATCCAGTCAGCCTCTTTGATGCGCTGAGCAAAAGCCTCCTGCAGGTTGCCGACGAGGGTGACCATACGTTTCTTGGCTTCCGGGGGGAAGTATTTCTTCACATAGAGCTGGCCAAGAGCCTCGCCCATAGCGCCATTGACGGTACCGACACAGCGTTTCCAGCGGGGACGGATCTGCTCGGTGCCGCTCATGGTGCGGCCGTAGAATTCGAAGTTGGCCATCACGAAATCGTCGCTCAGATAACCGGCGGCGGTGTTGATGACCTGCCAAGCGTAGTAAGCCTTGATCATAGGCACGTACTCGGACGAGATGACAGCAGCCACTTCCTCAAAATACTCGGGCTGAGCCATATTCAGGCCGCTGAGCGAAGGCAGACCCATCTGTGCGAAGTAGAGGGGCAGGCGCAGCGCGGGCACTTTGGCGTCGGCCTCGGCCACGGTCATCTTGTTGAAGGTCTTGAAGGGGTCGCGGTTGGTGACGTTGTCGTACATGGCGCGAGCCAGACGGGTTTCGATAGCCAGCACCATTTCGGCCAGTTCGGAAGCCTCGATGCGGACCATCTTGTCGTAACCCGACAGGGCAAACTCTTTGGTCATCAGTTTGAGGTAAGCCTCACGGATTTCGCGGTTGGTGGCGTCGTCCTTGAGGTAGTAGTCGCGGTCGCCCATGCCAATGCCGGTCTGATAGAGCCAGGCCAGATTCATCTTGGCATTCTCGTAGTCAGCCTCGCCAAACAGACCGAAGAAGGGGTCGATGCCGATTTTGTGGAGCTGGCTGAGGTGGTTGAGAACATCCTCACGGGTGCGGAGCATGGCGATGGTCTTAAGGTAAGGCTGGATGGGTTCGGCACCCTGCTGCTGCAGCTTGACGGAGTCCATACCGATGTTGTAGAGGGTAGCGATCTTATCGGCCACGCTGCCGGGAGCGTTTTTGGCCTTGGCGGTCTCGAGGATGATCTCCTTGAGGTGTTTCTGGTTGTCGTCGGCCAGTTTGTCGAACGAACCGTAGCGGCTATGCTCGGCGTCGAGGGGGTTGGCCTTCATCCAACCGCCGCAAGCGTACTGGTAGAAGTCCTCGGTAGGCTTCACCGACTTGTCCAAGTTGGACATGGTGATGCCCGAGGTGACCTTCTGTGCGTTGACGGCAGTGGTCATCACGGTTGCTGTCATAAGCAATAAAAGTGTTTTTTTCATGATAATATTTTAAATTAATACTATATAAAATAATTATTTTCAAAACAATACGTACACAACCCCATTGTTTGGAGCCTTTTTGCGAGATTGCAAAGGTACACTTTTTTTGAATAAATAATTAGAAATTAAAAAACAACACCCCCACAATTTGAATCGACAACAGACAACCCACCCAGCCCATGAGCTGCCCCGAAAACGGAACGTCGGTCTTCGTGACGGAAGCGTCGACAATGCAAGGGAGGGTCGGCGCACAACGGATGAAAACAGGGCGAACAGAACCATTTCTTCCGTGAAAAAGGAGCCCGTTTTTATAAGAAAAAGGAAAACAAAATAAAAAAATGCACGAACAGCGGCCGCGATTGCCAACTTTTTTGTATTTTTGCATTTTATTTCAGAGACAAACAATAATACAAAAACGCTTAAAATAGATGAAAAAACTATGCATTGCAATGGCTTCGCTGGCGCTGGTGGCGTCTTGTGCGAAGCACGGGACCGAAGGTGACGGCAAGGTCATCGAAAAGCCCCAAATCGAAGTCAAAAACGGACAGTTCACACCCGAAGTGATGTGGGCTTTGGGCAAGATGGGCGAAAGCGCCGTGTCGCCCGACGGCAAACAGGTGGCCTATACCCTCACCTACTACGACATTGAGGAGAACAAAGGCAACGCCGAAATCTACGTGATGCCCACCGCCGGCGGCGATGCCATCAGGCTGACCACCACCGCCCAAAGCGAATTCAACCCCGCCTGGTTGGACGACAACACACTGCTCTTCTGCCGCGGAAAAGAGATGCGCAGCATCGACGTCAACAGCAAGAAAGAGCAGCTGCTCGCCACTGTGGAGACCGGCCTTGAAGGCTTCAAGATTTCGCCCGACGGCAAACAGGTGGTCTACATCACCGACCTGCCCGTGAAGCGCGCCGCCGACGTGGCCCACCTCTTCGAAGGACTCGACAAGACCACCGGCCGCATCAACGAAGACCTGATGTACCGCCACTGGGACTGCTGGGTGGACGAATACCCCCAGATTTTCCTGGCCAACTTGGACGGCACCGTGGACATTGAAAACGCCGTCGCCATCGTCGACAGCACCTTCGAATGCCCCATGCGCCCCTGGGGCGGCATCGAGCAGTTCAACTTCTCGCCCGACGGCAAACAGATAGCCTACACCTGTCGCAAAAAGAGCGGTAAGGACTACGCCCTCTCAACCAACAGCGACATCTACCTCTACAACATCGCCGACCGCACCACCAAGAACCTCTCCGAAGGCATCATGGGCTACGACCAGAACCCCGTCTTCAGCCACGATGGTAGCAAGATAGCCTGGGAAAGCATGGAACGCGACGGCTATGAGAGCGACCTGATCCAGCTGATGGTCCTCGACCTCAAGAGCGGCGAACGCACCAACATGTCGCAAAAAGCTGAGAAATTCGACTACAACTTCACCGGCATCAGCTGGAGCAACGACGACAAGGAAATCCTCGGCGTGGCCTACTACCGCGGCATGGAAGAAATCTTTGCCTGCGACCTGGCCAGTGGCGCCTTCCGCCAGATCTCCAAAGGCTGCCACAACGTGAACAGCTTCGAACTCTGCAACAACGGCAACATCGTGGCCAACCAGGTCAGCATGCAATACCCCGCCACCCTCTACACCTACAACATCAAGGACGACAAGTCAGAAGGCAAGAAACTGAGCACCTTCAACGACGACATCCTGAGCCAGGTGAAGATGGGCAAGGTGGAAGAGCATTGGATCAAGACCCACGACGGCAAAGAGATGCTCACGTGGCTCATCTACCCCTACAACTACGACAGCTCGAAGGTCTACCCTGCCCTGCTCTACTGCGAAGGCGGCCCGCAAAGCATGGTGTCGCAATTCTGGAGCACCCGCTGGAACTTTGAAATCATGAGCGGCGCCGGCTACTTCATCATCGCCCCCAACCGTCGCGGCACCATCGGCTTCGGACTGGAATGGACCGAGGCTATCAGCGGCGACTACGGCGGACTCTGCATGCAGGACTACATGACCGCTGCCGACTACTTCACCGACAACATGCGCCAGATTGACAAAGAGCGTCTGGGCGGCTGCGGCGCCAGCTTCGGCGGATTCAGCATCTACTGGCTCGCCGGTCACAACCACGACGTGAAAGGCTACAAGGACGGTCGCCGTCTGAAAGCCCTGCTGGCCCACAACGGCATGTTCAACTTCGACCAGCAGTGCCTCGAAACCGAAGAGCTGTGGTTCACCAACTGGGACCTCGGTGGCACCTATTGGGAGAAGAACGCCAAGACCCAGAAGAGCTTCAGTAACTCGCCCCACCTCTTTGTCGACAAGTGGAACACGCCCCTCTGCGTGGTTCACAGCGAATTCGACTTCCGCATCGTCGCTTCGCAGGGCATGGCAGCCTACAACGCCGCCAAGCTGCGCGGTCTCGACGCCCGCTACCTCTACTTCCCCGACGAGACCCACTGGGTGCTCAAACCCCAGAACAGCCTGCTCTGGCATCGCAACTTCATCGACTGGTTCGACAAGCACCTGAAATAACAGAGAATCGAAAAAAGAAAATCATCCTTTCTTAATCCTTAATCCAATAAGTTTATGAAACTGATCAAATGCAAAAAATGCGGCCGGCCCTTCTACGACAATGAGGCCAAATGCCCCTACTGCGGAAGCGACGTGCAGCTGTCGGCAGGCAACTACGTGACCCAAGCCATCAGTGACGAGAATTCGCACAAGACGATGGAGGCTGTCCTTTCGGGCAACTACCACCCCCAACCGGCTCCGGAGCCCGAACCGGAACCCGTGGTCGCTCCCGCCGAACCACAGCAGACTGAACCCATCGTTCCTGAAGCGCCTGCAGCAATGCCCGAAGCCGAAGCGAACTCCGATCGCGCCGAAGCAATGGCCGCCATCGAGGCTGCCCAGCAGGAGGTCGTCGGAACCGCCGACGAGATGGCCGCAGCCATGGAAAACGAAGTGGAGTCGGCTCCCGCCCCCCGCAAACGTCATGGATGGATTTGGATTATCATCATCCTGCTGATTCTCGCCGCCGCGGCAGCAGCATGGTGGAAGTGGGACTTCATCTACCCCAAGGTGATGAGCCTGCTGGGCAAATAAGCCATCCTTCATCAAAACAGAAAAAGTTGGTTTCCAATGCGGAACCAACTTTTTTTTTATTTGTCAGGCATGGCCGTATGACCAATCATTCTTGGGGAGCACGGCACCATCCGAACGAACCATTTGCAGCCGCTGACAGATGCCATCGGCCTGGGACGATGAAAGGATGAGACGGCAGACTATTTGCCGCGACCTTGGAAGATGATGATGACCGTGTAGAGAAGAATCTTGATATCGGTGGCCAACGACATGTTCTCCATGTAGAGCAGGTCATAGCGCAGGCGCTCCACCATCTCGTCGACATTCTCCGCGTAGCCGTACTTGACCTGACCCCACGAGGTGATGCCAGGCTTCACCTTCTGCAGCAGCAAGTATTCCGGTGCCCGTTCCACTATCTGGTCGATAAAATACTGCCGCTCGGGACGCGGTCCTACGATGGACATGGTACCCTTCAGCACGTTGTAGAACTGCGGAATCTCGTCCAGACGGTATTTGCGCATGATGCGGCCGAAGGGGGTGATGCGCGGATCGTCGTCCTTGGACAGGGCGGGTCCGGCCGATTCGGCGTCGATATACATGGAGCGGAACTTGTGCATCTTGAACGGCTTGCCACGGTAGCCAATACGCTCTTGGGCATAGAAGACGGGGCCGGGCGAGGTGCATTTCACTATGAGGGCCGTGACGAGAAAGACTGGCGACAGCAGCACCAACGCCAGAAGGGAAAGCAGAATGTCCAGCAAGCGCTTGGCGCTGTATTGCCATTCCTCCATGGGGCGCGGATTGATGGTGATGAGCGGCGAATGGAAGATGGAGTTGATCTTCACCGTGCCATAGATAATATCGCGCAGGTCGGGCGTGATTTTGATGAGGACATCGTCGCGACGGTCCAGCAGGAAGATGATCTGGTTGATTTTGTCGTTCTGGCAGTCCTCCACAGCGAAGATAACCTCCTCGATATGATACTGTTCGATGATGGCATTGATGTCAGACAACGACCCCAGACGCGGCATGACCTTAAGCAAGTCCTCGTCGACATGTCCGTTGACCTGTACAAAACCTTTAAAGATATTGCCCGAATAGACCGCCTGGTTCTCAAGATCCTGGAAAGTGGTGAAGGCCTTGCGGCCGCTTCCGACCAACAACGTGGGAAAACCGATGCGACGGGTATGAACCAGCTTGGCCGTGTGCGATGTGATGACGAGACGGCCCAGATAGGTGATGCCGAAATGGAAGAGGAACAGCATCAGGAAACTGAGGTAGTAGTTGTGGTAGGAGGAGATGTGGTCGTCGAGCAACAAGGTGAAGAAGATGACGATGACACCAATAACGGAAGCCATCAGCGTCATTTCCAATTCTTTGAGGCGCGATTTGCGATACACATTCTTGTAGGTGCCCTGAAAAGCATAGAAACAGCACCACGCCACGGGCAGCAGAACGATGCCCCACCAGAAGTTGGAATCGCGAAACACCTGGTTGACATCCTGGAAACGATCGTTGTCGATGACGACCTTGCGGAACAGGAAGAATGCCGCCCACGCCAAAATGGCAGCGACAAAATCCCACGCCATATACTTTATTGTCTGTCGTTTTTTGTTCAAAACAGTGGAAAGATAATGATGGAAGAAAAATGGTTAGTTGGATGAGCGAAGTATCAGATAGTGAGCAGCTTCATGTTGTCGATGTAGAGGTTGCCGGCTTTGCCGTTGGGGTTGAAGACCGAGAAAAATAGTCTGATATGGGGATAGTAGCGGTAGCGGGGGCCCCAGATGCGACCCAGATTGATGTAGATTTTCTGCCATCCTGCTTGGGGTTTGCCGAAGATGGTCATGGCCGACATGATGGTGTTCGAGCCTCCGTTGTAGATGGGGTTGTTCAGACCCACGCTGAAGTCGAAATCGCTCCAATAGTCCATTTCCAGATAAAGCGCCACACCTGGTGTCGGCACGTTGCAGGTCGAATCGGACCAGAAATTGATGCTCATCACGCTGTCGGGCACGCGGACAACGCCGCAGCCGTAGCCCGAGCGGATGGTGTCGGGTTTGTAGACCAGCCGTTGCACAGCGGTGTCGAGCTTCACGGCACTAGGACCAGGCTCGAAAAATTCGGACCAGACCACCCTCATGGTGGAACTGGGCATATACTGTGTGCGGATGGTGTCGAAACAGGTGACCGAATCAATAGTGAGGGTCACGTCGTCGAGGGTGATGGTCTTATAATAAGGATAGGCGATGCGGCTGCCGGCGATGCCGTTCTGACGCACCACGGGTACCACACGCACATAGTCGATGTTGCCGTGCTTCATCACCGGCACGGTACAGGGCAGGTTGAAGGTGCCCAGATTGGTTTCGGACGCATCACCCTCCTGCCAGACGATAAGGTTGACAGCATCGATATCGCAGGTGAAAAAGCCCGATTCGGAACTCCACGAGTCGGCGCTGTTGTCCACTACGGTGATGGCGTCGATTTTGAGGTAGGCCGGAGCCGTCTGGTCGCTTTCGAAGCGGTCGCAGGCAGAAGCCAGCAGCGTGGCGGCAAGCAATGCCAATATATTGGTTTTTATAGTCTTCATCAATCTTTACTTAAATAGGAACTTGCAGTTTCCGATTTTCGGAACCATAACATAAACGCACGATTGTGCGAATTATTGTGTCGGCTGTTTTTTCCTTCCTTTGCGCTGCGCCACCGTGAGGCCCACCAGGACCACCGCCATGCCGACCACCTTCATGATGCTGAACGACTCCTGCCCTATCATCAAGGCCAGCAGCAACGAGAAGACGGGAATGATGTTGTTGTAGACCGACCCAGCAGTGGCGCCCAGACTGCGCATACCGTAGTTGAAAAACATGTAGGCCACTGTGGAGCAGAAGATTCCGAGGAATGCCAAATAGAGCAGCATGTGGGGCGAGAAGGAGAGCAGCGGAAGCTTGTCGTGGTCCGTCAGCAGCATCAGCGGCAGGAAATAAACCAACCCGATGAGATTCTGGTAGCTGGTGATGGTCACCGGATGGTAATGGTTCAAAATCTTGACCAGAATCAGCGTGTAGACAACCGCAATAACAACAGCGCCAGCCAGAAGCGCAATACCTATTGGGTTGGCGCTGAAGGAGAAATTGTCGTCGAGCGACATCAGCGCGATACCTGCCAGCGAAAGCAGCACACCAAAGATGGTTTGGAAACGCAGCCGTTCCTTGTAGACCAGCGCCATTCCAAAGGGAATGAACAGCGGGATGGTGGCGACGATAATCGACGCCAGACTGCCCGACACGAACTTCACACCGGTCGTCTCACAGATGCTGTAGAGAAACGGTTCGGCGAAGGCCAGCAGCAGGAAGTAGCGCAGATGACCTTTTTGGATGCGTTGCAGCTTGTGGGTCAACGCCAGGAAGGGAATGGTGAACAACGAGGCGATGAACATGCGGAAGGTGAGGATAATGTAAGGCGTGATGGCAGGTTCGCTGATGAAAAGGTCTTTGGTGAAGATGAACGAGGCACCCCAGAAGGCGGACGAAACTACCAAGAGCAACTGCGGAAGATATTTTTTCATGTAGGGACGAGTCTATCGGGATTTTTTATGTATCTTTGCAAAAATTTTTGCAAAAGTACGAAGATTAGACCATTCGACAAGATAAAAAATGAAACGCATTGGAATTTTGTCAGATACACATGGGACGATACCTAAGCAGGTATACACTTTCTTCGCCGAATGCGACGAGTTGTGGCACGCAGGCGACATCGGTCCTGGGGTGTTGGAGCAGCTGCGCGAGTTCAAACCCACCATGGCCGTGTATGGCAACACCGACGGTTGGGACCTGCGCAATGTGGTGCCCGAAACACAGCTGTTCACCCGCGAGGGGATAAAGATCATCATGACCCACATCGGCGGTTACCCGGGCCACTACGAACGTCGCATGCTCCCCTTCTTCGAAAGCGAAAAACCCGACATCTTCGTCGCCGGACATTCTCATATTCTGAGGGTGATGTACGACAAGTGCTACAACATGCTCCACATCAACCCTGGCGCCGCCGGCCGACAGGGGTTCCACCAGAAAGCCACCCTCGTCAGATTAGTGCTCGACGACAAGCCCAAAGACTTGGAGATATGCGAATTCAGCAAATTTTAACCAATAGTACCGACCTTATTATCATCAATACACATTATAATATATATGAAAGAACTGGCAATGCACGTATACGACCTGATGGAGAACTCCACCGCCGCCAACTCGACGCTGGTGCGACTCACCATCAAGGACAGCCTGAAGGACAACCTCTACGACTTCACCATCGAGGATAACGGCAAAGGCATGTCGCCCGAATTTCTGGCAAAGGTCACCGACCCCTACACCACCTCGCGCACCACCCGCAAGGTAGGTTTGGGACTGCCGCTCATCAAGATGAACACCGAGAACTGCGGCGGCGGAATGACCCTGGAAAGCGAAGTCGGCAAGGGGACCAAGCTCCATTTCTGGTTCCAGCATGACCACTGGGACCGTCCGCCGATGGGCGACCTGTCGGGCACCATCGTCATGCTCTGCGCCGCACACCAGGATATCCACATCATCTACACCCACATCACCGACGAGGGCGAATTCGTCTTCGACACCGACGAAATCAAAGAGGCGCTCGACGGCATGGACATGAACGACGTAAAAGTGTACAACTGGCTGAAAGACATGGTGCAGGAAAACTTGGAAGAAATCCATTACAACAACTGACGCCGTATTGTTTGTGGGATAGGCATGGACGTAGCCCCCTCCCACCCTTCATCAAAAAAAGTTGAAAACCGGAATGCGCTTGTCATTCGGCTTTCAACTTTTTTATTGTCAACGACTTTACAACTTTTTTTCAGAATCAGTGCGCTTGCAGCCAATTCTCGCCGACATCGATGCCGACCTCGACGGGGATGTTGAGCGGCAAGGCGTTCTCCATTTCGTTGCGGACAATCTCCTTGACCTGCTCCACCTCGGGCCGGTAGACGTCGAAGACCAATTCATCGTGCACCTGCAGAATCATGC
This sequence comes from uncultured Bacteroidota bacterium, assembly GCA_902793295.1. Classification (GTDB taxonomy): domain Bacteria; phylum Bacteroidota; class Bacteroidia; order Bacteroidales; family P3; genus Colimorpha. Next base: position 135,576 of record CADBDA010000002.1, on the reverse strand, counting down.
GCGAACGCAGCCCCTCCTGACGGAAACGCCGCCAGATGCGAATCATAGCGATCTTGATCATGTCCGCCGAGGTGCCCTGAATGGGCATATTCACGGCATTGCGTTCCGCAAACTGGCGCTGGGCGGCATTGCGGCTGTTGATTTCGTGCAGCCAGCGACGGCGTCCCAAAAGGGTTTGCGCATAGCCGTTGGCACGGGCAAATTCCACATTCTCATCAATGTAGCGCTTGATGGACGGATACTGCTCGAAGTATTCCCCAATCAGCGCGGAGGCCTCCTTGCGGGCGATACCCAGCTGCTCGGACAATCCAAAGGCGCTGATGCCGTAGATGATGCCGAAGTTGACCGACTTGGCGTTGCGACGCTGCTCCTTGCTGACCTGGTCAATGTCCAGATGGTAGATTTTGGCAGCGGTGGCAGCGTGGATGTCGTAATGGTTGGCGAAGGCAGCGATCATGTGCTCATCGTGGGCCAGCGAGGCGATGATGCGGAGCTCTATCTGCGAATAGTCGGCCGCCAAGATGCAGTATTCGTCGTTGCGGGCCACGAAAGCGCGACGGATTTCGCGTCCCCGTTCGGTACGGATAGGGATATTCTGCAGGTTGGGGTTCGACGAGCTGAGTCGACCCGTAGCGGTCACCGCCTGATTGTAGATGGTGTGGAGGCGGCCCGAATGGGGATCTATCAGTTTGGGAAAGGTGTCGAGGTAGGTGGAAATGAGCTTGCTGAGCGACCGGTATTCGAGAATGAGCGGAATGATGGCATGGCGGTCGCTGAGTTTTTGCAGCACCTCTTCGGCGGTGCTGTACTGCTTGGTGGCGGTGAGCGGAGGCTTATCGGTCACCTGCAGCCGCTCGTAGAGCACCTCGCCCAGTTGCTTGGGCGATCCGATATTGAATTGTCCGCCAGCCAGTTCGTAGATTTGCTGTTCGATTGCGTCGCGCTGGGCGCTGAGGTCGGCCGAATAGCGTTGCAGGGCGTCGACATCGATACGCACCCCTTCGCGTTCCATATCGACCAGCACATCGACCAGCGGCACCTCCACATCGCGGTAGAGGGCAATCATGTCGTTGTCAAGCAACTTCTGGCTCATCGGCTGATAGAGCCTGTAGAGCGCTTCGGCCGCCGCGTAGGCGTACTGGGGGTCGTTTTCGTCGAGCGACAGATGGTGCTCGGCCGAACAGATAAAATCAAGATAATGACGCGCTTCGGGGTCTAGCAGATAGTGGGCCAGCATCACGTCGAACACTTCGCCCTCAATGCTGACACCATGGTCGATAAAGCTGTGCTTCAGCTGTTTCAGGTCGTAGCAGATTTTGCGCGTGTCGGGATTGCCGAGAGACGACTGCAGGAAGGAGAAGTACTCGTTGCCGTCGAAAGGCAGATAGAACGAGTCGGACGGGCCGGTGGCAAAGGCGATGCCCTTGGTGGTATGTTTTTTGGGGTCGACATCCAGATAGATGGCGAAATCGCGATCCTGCAGGTCGTTCAGGCTCTGCAGCGTAGCCAGCTGCCGATGGCTGTCGGACGCCGACGGATGCGTTTCGTCGGCCGCTTCCACCGCTTCCTCGTTGTCGCCAAACAGCGATGCCTGCGAAGGGTCGGCAGGCTTTGGGGGCTTGGGTTTGGGTGCCGGCTGCGACGCCTTGCTCGGTTTGGCACGCAGATTCAGCTTCTGCGCCAAATCCGGATCGCTGACGGTGAGGTCGGTATAGACGCGGTTGGCGAAGGCACGGAATTCCAGTTCGGTAAAGAGCGCTGCCAGCTGGTCATAGTCCGGGCGGGTCACCGCCAGGCTGGTCTCGTCAAACTGCACCGGCGCCTCGCGGCAGATGGTGGCCAACTCTTTCGACATGCGGGCCTGTGCAGCATATTGGTGTACCAGAACGCGCAGTTTCTCGTTGCGGATTTCGTCGGCGTGGTCAATCATATTTTCCACGCTTCCAAACTGTTGAACCAATTGCTTGGCCTTCTTCTCCCCCACCCCGGGAATGCCCGGAATATTGTCCACCGCATCGCCCCACAGCCCCAGGATGTCGGCCACCTGAGCCGGTCGCTCCACACAGAACGCCTCGCAAACCTCGACGGGCGTATAGATGCTGTCGGGTTTTCCCTTGCGACCGAAGCGGTAGAGGTGCACCTTGTTGGTGACCAGCTGGGCAAAGTCCTTGTCGGGCGTCACCATCAGCACCAGGTCGAATCCCGCCTCCTCGGCCTGACGCGACAGGGTGCCGATCAGGTCGTCGGCCTCGTAGCCCGCACATGTCACCACCGGAATGGAAAAGCCGTCGAGCACCCGCATGATATAAGGCAGTGCCTGCTGGATTTCCTCAGGCATGGCTTCGCGGTTGGCCTTGTATTCGGCATAGCGTTCATGGCGGAAGGTGGGTTCCGAACGATCGAAACAGACGGCGCAATGGGTGGGCTGCTGCTGGCGCAGCAGGTCGTAGAGTGTGGTGGTGAATCCCAGCACGGCGGAGGTGTTCATTCCGCGGCTGTTCATGCGCGGATTGTGGTTGAGCGCATAGTAGGCACGGTAGACCATGGCCATGCCATCGAGCAGAAGCAATTTCTTCATAGGATGGGAAGTGGACGTTATTTCAGCGGGTCGGCGGTCAGTTCGTCGTATTCGCGACGGTGGCGCATGATGTCGCAGGCCAGATGGACGGCATGGCGAAACGACTGTTCGCTGGCTTTGCCTTTGCCGGCGATGTCGTAGGCGGTGCCGTGGGCCGGCGAGGTGCGGATGATATCGAGGCCGGCGGTGTAGTTCACGCCTTCGGTGAACGACATCAGTTTGAAGGGAATGAGACCCTGGTCGTGGTAGAGCGCCAGCGCGCCGTCAAAGTTGCTGAACTCGCTCGAGCCGAAGAAGCCGTCGGACGGATACGGGCCATAGGCCAGGATGCCGCTGGAAAAAGCCTCATCGATGGCGGGTTTCACCACCTCCATATCCTGGGTGCCGATAACACCGTTGTCGCCCGCATGAGGGTCGAGGGCCAGCACGGCGATTTTCGGCATGGGGATGCCGAAGTCACGTTTCAGCGACTGGTGCATCAGTGTGATTTTTTCGAGCATGAGCTCGCGGGTGATGGCTCCGGGCACATCCTTCAGCGCCAAGTGGTTGGTCACGATGCCGATACGGATGCGGTCGCACACCATCATCATCAGCGACTTGCCGTTGAACTTGTCGGAAAGGTATTCCGTATGGCCAGGAAAGTCGAAATCGGGCGACTGGATGTTCTTCTTGTTGATAGGTGCGGTAACCAGCACATCAACAGCCCCTTTCTTGAGGTCTTCACAGGCACGGTCCAAAGCCATGCGGCTCAGTTTTCCGGCCACATCGGTCGACTTGCCGATGTCGATTTTCACCTCGTCGGCGACCAGATTGATGACATTGAATTTGCGTTCCTGTGCCTGCGACGGGTCGTGGATGGCCGAGAAATTCAGCTCCTGATGCTGCTGGGGAAGCAGTTTTTTGTGGTAGGAAGCCACTTTGGTCGAGCCATAGAGGATGGGGGTGCAATGCTCCATCATGCGGCTGTCGGAGAATGTTTTAAGGATCACCTCGTAGCCAATACCATTGATGTCACCATGGGTGATGGCCACTTTTATTTTGTGCGATTCGTTTTTGGTCATATTGCTGTTATTATTATCGTTATGACAATATTTTGTTATTTCATCAATTCAAAGCTACGCTTTCAGCTGGTCCGCCATCTGGAAGAAGGCGTAGAGCAGACGGATGCCGAAACCCGAGGCGCCCACGCCGTAGAAGTGTTCGCGCTTGGCATAGTAGGCCACGCCGGCGATGTCGAGATGGATGTAGGGATGGTGGGCGAAATGGGCCAGGAAACGACCCGCCGTGATGGTGCCAGCCTGAGCACCGAGGTTGCAGTTGATCATATCGGCCACTTCCGATTTCAGCATCTCGTCGTATTCCTTCCAGAAGGGGAACTGCACAAGACGTTCACAGACCTGATCGCCCATGATGCTGAGCAAGTTATATGCCGATGCGGCGTCCTGCTGCATGGCGGCGATGGCGCAGGTGCCCAACGCGCGGACGGCAGCGCCGGTAAGGGTGGCGGCGTCGATAATCAGCGCCGGGTTCTGCTGGTCGGCATAGGCAATGGCGTCGGCCAGAATGAGACGGCCCTCGGCGTCGGTGTTGGTGATTTCGACGGTGGTGCCATCATACATGCGCAGGATATCGTCGGCGGCATAGGCATTCTTGCCGGGACGGTTGTCGGTCATCGGCAGGAAGGCCATCAGGTAGACCGGTAACCTGTTTTCGGCGGCAGCGAAAAGAGCCGACGCCATAGTGGCGGCGCCCGCCATATCCGACTTCATCTCCAACATGTAGTCGCCAGGCTTAATATTCAGACCACCAGTGTCGTACATCACACCTTTACCTACCAGGGCGATAGGGCGCTTGTTGACGCGGTCGGCCGGTTTGTATTCCAGCACCACGAAGCGGGCCTCGTCCTCGCTGCCACGGTTCACGGCCAGCAGACCGCCCATCTTCAAACTCTCTATCTTCTTCTGTCCCAAAACGGTACACTTGACATTGCCCAAGCGTTCGGCTTCTGCCTTCAGCAAGTCGGCAAAGAGCGGCGCATTGAGGTACATCACAGGTTCGTTGACCCAATCGCGGCAACGGTCAATGCGACGCCACAGGCGCAGGTTTTCCTCCAACACGTTGGGCTCCACGATGAGGTTGTCCACCGCCACATCGGTCAAAAGCGTATCTTTTTTGGTTTTGTATTTGTCGAAACGGTAGTTGGCCATGTGCAGGCCCTCCAGAAATGCCACCATCTCTTCGGGGATGATACCCTCGCCGGCAAGCGCCACACGCTGCACTTTCTCGTCGGAAAGCATTTTCTGGATGGCGGCGGCAGCGCGACGCAACTTCTCGAGCGATTCGGCTGTAGGAAGCTCACTGTCAAAGTTCTGCACATAGATTTTATGAGGAAGGCGGTTGAAGACCACCAACGAGGAAGCATCTTCTTTGCGGCGGGCCTCCAAATAGGCGGTTTCGTCGCGTTTGAACGGCAAATTGCGTGCAGCCACATCGCTGCCATAGAGGAAGATAAGGGACGACTGCAAGTCGCCGAAGTTCATTTTTTCCAGAGTGATATTCATAAGCTAAATAATTATCTTTAAACAATTGATGTGTGCCAAATTGAGCGTGCAAAGATACACAAAAAACAGCATTCGGAAGCAGCTATAAAGAATTTTAATTTAAAAAGCAACGAACAGTTCCAGTTAGATTACTGTAAATCAAAGAATATATTTTTAACAATTCAAATAATTCCATCTTTGAACACGTCAGACAGAACGGTCCTGGCCGACACACACTTTTTTCGTATCTTTGCACTTCCAAAAAGGACACAAACTAATCCATTTTTATACTAAACCAATACTTGAGATAACACAAACTATCAAACAGAAAGACAAAATGAAAGACAACAGAGATAGCATAGACTTTGGCAAGACCAGCATCGGCGTGCTCTTCTCCAAATTTTTCTTCCCCACCCTGCTGGGCATGCTATTCAACATGGCATTCATCCTCACCGACGGTATTTTTGTCGGTCACGGCATCGGCGCCGAAGGGTTGGCCGCCATCAACCTTGTAGGCCCCATCATGATGCTCATCAGCGGACTCGGCATGATGTTTGGCATTGGCGTCAGTGTGGTGGCCGCCATCCACTTGTCGCACGGCAACGTCAAGGCCGCCAGAATCAATGTCACTCAAGCTTTTACGGCAGGCATCATCACCTCCCTGGCGATGGGCATCATCTGCTACTGCTTCCCCAAGGGGGTGCTCACCCTTCTAGGCGCCAAAGGCTCGCTCTATCCCGCTGCCTACGAATACTATATCTGGTTCATCCCCACCTGTTTATTCATGATGGTTGAAAGCATCGGCCTTTTTGTCATCCGACTGGACGGCTCACCACGCTACGCCATGATTTCCAACATGATTCCCGCCATCATCAACATCGCGCTCGACTATATTTTCATCTTCCCCTGCCACTGGGGACTTATGGGCGCCTCGCTGGCCACCGACATCGGAGGATTTATAGCGTTACTTATGGTGGCATACTATATGCTATTCAAGACCAAACAATTGCATTTCTACAGATTGAAGCGGACACGGAAGAGTCTGATGCTCTCGTTGCGCAATGTGGGCTATATGGTACGCATGGGCGCCTCCGGATTGGTAGGTGAGATGGCAGTGGCCGTGATGATGCTTTCGGGCAACCTGATGTTCAAACAGCATATCGGTAATGACGGTGTAGCCGCCTACAGTGTGGCATGTTACCTTTTCCCGTTGGTCTATATGATTTACAACGCCGTAGCCCAATCCGCCCAGCCTATCATCAGCTTCAACCATGGAGCCATCCAACAGCAACGCGTACACAGAACGCTGCTGCTCAGCCTTCTTGTCAGCGTACTGATTGGATCTGTCATTACCACCCTCTTCTATTTCATCGCCCCAACCATCACCCACATCTTTCTCGACGAAGGACAAGCCGCCGGAGCCATTGCATCCCAAGGACTCCCCTACTACGCACTGGGATTCATATTTATGGCGGTGAATATCTGCATGGTAGGTTATTACCAGAGCATCGAGCGCGCCGTACTTGCTGTGGTGATCACCATGCTGCGCGGCATCATCTTTGTCGTGGCTGCATACATGCTGCTGCCCAACCTGCTCGGGAACAAAGGCCTCTGGCTTTCCGTCCCCGTCGCCGAATGCGCCACCACTCTTGTCATCCTCATCCTGCAATGCACGAAAAGATTCCGCATGCGGTACAACACTGGTGCAATTACCGATTCTTCGAAGGCTTAAAGCGTAGAATTTCAAGTGATATAAACAAATACGGACCGTTTGAAATTGATTAGACGGCCCGTATTGTTTTTTTGATGGAGTCCTATAAATGGACGTAATGGACAAAATTAATGGTCGAACCAACGTGAAAGCGTGATCTTATCGTCACTTTGACAAAGTCTAAAGTCACGAACAAAAAAAAATTGCTTTTACAAACTCCAAAACAGGCGAAAGCCATTACACCGCCCAAAGGCACGTTATCACCGGGGTTGGAGAAAAAGAAAAGGATGCCTTGGTGGGAAGGCATCCTTTATTTACTTTATTTTTTGGGGATTATCCGCTTAGGTTGATGGGGCCTTGAGGGGTTCCTTTGGGGGCTCTTGTGGCGGTTGGCTTTGGGGTTCACACTGCTTTTCGTTTGTGTGGAACCACCGATAGCACAATTGCTTGTCCCTCGGTGGCTTTCCTCGATGCTGGCGGATAATCTTGTCCCTTTTCGCCTTTATTTCTCCAGGCGGATGCGGGCGTCGACAGCGGTGACGTAGCGGGGATTGCCCAGGAGGGGGTTGAGGTCCATCTCGGCAATCTCGGGAGCTGCCTGGACGAGGGCGCTGACTCGGGCCACCTGCTCGGCATAGAGGTCGAGATTGACGGCTTCCTGTCCGCGGACACCCTGCAGGATCTTATAGCCACGGAGTTTCTTGAGCATCTCTTTGGCTTCGGCAGCAGTGATGGGGGCCAGGGCACTCTGGACGTCCTTGAGGACTTCGATGAAGATGCCGCCCAATCCGAAGAAGATCTGATGACCGAACTTGGGATCGCGAATGGCTCCGATATAGACATCGGTACCATCGAGCATGGGGTACATCTCAACGGCATAAGTCTCGGGAATGACAATGAGACGGTCGAATTCCTTGGCGACAGTGTCGAGGTCTATCACACCGAGGGTGACTCCACCGACATCGCTCTTGTGCAGCGGTCCGACGACTTTCATCACGAGGGGCACATCCTTCGAACAGCCGACTTCCTTGGCGAAAGCAAGGGCGTCTTCCTTTTTGCTGACTTCGACGGATTTCTTGCGGCTGATACCGGCAGCATCCAGCAGCTCGTTGTAGTCGGCAATCTCCATGTAGCCGTCCTTGCAACGGTCGACGGTCTTGCGGATGCGTGCCACGTCGATCTGAGGCACCTCAACATGTTCGGGTTGGGGCTTGGGGGTATTGTAGACCTTGCAGATGGCATTGCCGAGCACACACTCCTCGGGGAAATTGATGCGGCCCTTGGCGATAAACTCGTCGATTTCGTCCTTGACATTGATGATGGAGGGCAGCACGGGGAAGATGGGTTTCTTGCAGGTCTTCATCTTCTCGTCGAGCAGGGCGTAAACCTCACGGTTGGAGAAGAGTCCGGGCGAACCGAAGATGACAACGGAGAAGTCAATCTCGTCATAGTCGTTCTCGACAGCGTCGATGATATATCCGAGCTGTTCGGCAGTACCGGTGGCAAGGAAGTCGATGGGGTTGCCAACCGACGAACCGGCGAAGAGCTTCTCGAGCAGGGCAGGCGACTTGGGATGTTCCTTCAACGAGGGGACTTCCATGCCTCCATTGCTGAGCACGTCGGTGAGCATGACGGCAGGACCACCGGCATGAGTGATGACGGCACAACGTTTGCCCTTGATCTCAGGATGCATGAAGACGGCACACACCGTGGTGAGCTCCTGACGGTTCTGGCAACGGACGATACCGGCCTTCTGGAAGAGGGCGTCGACAGCGGCATCGTTGGTGGCGAGGGCTCCGGTGTGGCTGGAAGCGGCACGGCTGCCGGCAGCGGAACCGCCACTCTTAATGGCAGCAATATGACAGCCTTTGTTGATGAGACTGCGGCTGTGCTTGAGCAGACGCTGGGGGTCGCCAATCTTTTCCATATAAAGCATGATGACACGCGACGACTTGACGGGGTCGAAGGTCTCGTCGAGGTGTTCGAGGACGTCCTCAATGCCAAGCTGGGCACTGTTACCAACAGCCCAAACGCTATTGAATGTCAAGCCGTTGCTGATACCGTACTCCTTGATGAAGACGGCGGTGGCACCGGAACCGGTGATGAAGTCGACACCATGGGGGTCGAGACGCGGAATGGGGGTGTCGAAGCAACCTGCATAGTTGGTGTTGAGAAAACCGGTGCAGTTGGGGCCGATCAAGGAGCCGCCAACAGCATTGATGCTGTCAACAATATGTTTTTCAATGGCTGCACCTTCGGCATTCTCCTCCGAGAAACCGGCAGAGATGATGATGAAGCCCTTGGTGCCTTTCTGCTGCGTAAGGACATCGACAGTGCCGGCGCAGAATTTGGCGGCAATGCAGAGGATGGCGCAGTCAACCTGCGGCAGGTCGTCGACCTTGGCATAACACTTTACACCTTGTACTTCAGTCTCTTTGGGGTTAACGGCGTAGATCTGGCCCTTGAAATTGCTTTCAAGCAGATTTTTCAGGGCTTTTCCGCCAGGTTTATGGACATCGGAGGAAGCACCACAAATAACGATGCTTCTAGGATTCAATAATTCTTTTGCAATCATGATGTTATAACGATTATATTATTTTCTGCAGATTGCAAAGATACTAAAAATTGTTAAACTAAAGAAATTTTTTTTCATACCATACCCCCTTTCCGATAATATAATTGATCCGCATTTTTGAGAAAAAAAAAAGAGTCCCGACCTTGCGGCCAGGACTCAATATTCAAGTCGTAAGATGACTTTCGATTAGTGCAGGAATGCCAGCAGGATACCGGCGGCGACAGCGGAACCTACCACACCGGCCACATTGGGACCCATGGCATGCTGCAGCAGGTAGTTGGTCTTGTCGTACTCGAGGCCCACATTGTTGGACACGCGGGCGGCATCTGGAACGGCACTGACTCCGGAGTTGCCGATAAGGGGGTTGATCTTATTGCCTTCCTTCAGGAAGAGGTTCATGAACTTGACAAAGAGCACACCGAAGAAGGTGGCCACGATGAACGAACCGGCACCCAGCGCGAAGATGAGGATGGAACGTCCAGTGAGGAACGTGGTGGCCTGGGTGGAGGCGCCGACGGTGATACCGATAAGCAGCGTGCAGACATTGACGATGGCATTCGAGGCCACCTCAGACAGACGCTTGGTGACACCGCACTCCTTCAGCAGGTTGCCAAAGAAGAGCATGCCGAGCAGCGGCAGACCCGAAGGCACGATGAATGCGCAGAAGATGAGGCCCAGAATGGGGAACGAAATCTTCTCGAGCTTGGTGACCTGACGCGGCGGACGCATGCGGATGGTGCGCTCCTTCTCGGTGGTGAGCAGTCGCATGATGGGCGGCTGGATGACAGGCACCAGAGCCATATACGAATAGGCCGACACGGCGATGGCACCCATCAGGTCGGGAGCCAACTGCGACGACAGGAAGATAGCCGTAGGACCGTCAGCACCACCGATGATGCCGATAGCACCAGCCTCATTGGGTGCGAAGCCCAGCGCCAAAGCGCCCATATAGGCCGCAAAAATACCCACCTGAGCGGCAGCACCGATAAGCATCAGCTTCGGGTTGCTCAGCATGGCCGAGAAGTCGGTCATGGCTCCGATGCCCAGGAAGATGAGCGGCGGATACCAGCCGTTCTGCACACCGTGGTAAAGGATGTGGAGCACCGACCCGTCCTCGTAGATGCCGATTTTCAATCCGGGATAGAAAGGAATATTACCCACAATCATACCGAATCCGATGGGAACGAGGAGCAGCGGCTCAAATTCTTTTTTGATACCCAAATAGATGAATATCAAACCTATTAAAATCATGATAATGTGACCCCACTCCACGTTGGCGAAACCGGTGTAGTGAAGAAACTGCACCAGCTGTGTCGACATGAAGTCCATGAAGCCACCATTACCTGTTGCTGATAAAATATTCATTGGTTTTCAGATGTTTTAAGGTTTAAAGGTTAAGACACTTATCCAATCACCACCATGACGTCGCCTTCCAGCACGGAGTCGCCCTTGCGGACCTTGACTTCGGTGACGGTGCCCTCGACATCGGCCTCGATGTTGTTTTCCATCTTCATGGCCTCGAGCAACACGACGGTCTGACCGGCTTTGACCTTGTCGCCAACATTGACGAAGACGTCAAGGATGGTGCCTGGCAGCGGCGTGGTGACCTTCGAACCGGCAGCGGCGGCGGGAGCCGACTTCTGCACAGCGCCACTGGGGGCGGCAGCCACCTTGGGGGCCGTGCGCGTCTGCATGACCACTTGTTTCTGTTTCATCTCCTTGTCGACTGTGACCTTATAGGGGGTGCCGTTGACATCGAGGGATATTTCCTGACCTTCGACTTCGTTGATATCGACGGAGTATTCGGTGCCGTTTATTTTGAATTTGAAATTTTTCATTGTATCGAAGTTTTGAATGGGCTGTTGGAGCCTCTTATCTATTATTAAAATAATGATTCATATTATAATACTTGGCATTCCAAGGCGTCCAAGCACGTTCCACCTTCTGAATGGTGATGACGGTGTCCTCCTCGTCGTGGAGTTCCTCGTTGTAAAGGTAGATGGCTGTGGCGATGGCGGCATATATCTCGCCCGAGGTCTGGGCAGCCGACGGCGTGGCGGCCACAGCAGCGGCCTGGTTCGTCTTGCCGGCCTTGCGATCCTGCGTCTTGATGATGAGCTTGCTGTAGCCCTTCAGAATGAGCGAGATGCTGAGCAGCGCCAGGAAGACCACCGACACGGCGACACACGTCAATCCGATGCCGACGGGGTCGGCTTGCTTGATGCGGTCGGCCTGTTTGGCCACATGGTAGTGGTTGTTGGCGTAGCACTCGGGGTCAAGGCTGATGTTCTCGATACCATCGGCCATGTCGATGGCGATGATGTCGTATCCCAGCGGGTTGCGACCCATCACGATGAGCTCGTCGGGGAAAATCTTGAAAGCGTAAGTGCAGCAACCGAAGTCGAGGCGCTTGACGATGTTGCCGTCCAGGTCGGCGACAGCCAGGTAGGACGAGTCTTTCTTGGCGGAAGCCAGGAAGACGACATATCCGTCGCAGAATCCGACACTCTTGGGTCGCATGATGTTGGCCAGGTCGTGACGGCCCTGATATTCATCGGCCTTGATGCGGATGGTCGTATCGAACGTCATCATGTCGGGACGGAAGATAAGGTCGACAGCGTTATCGATACTGTCTATGACAACGAAGAGGTTCTGGTTGCCCACATAGCATGCCGGAACGGAGACAAAGTCGTTGACATCGACACCAATGCCACTCTGAGGGTTGTTGAACTCAAAGTGGGTGTTGTCCTCGTCCAACGGCAGCGGCTCGACGTCGGCCTGTGCCCACAGCGGCGTGCTGGCGAGCAGAAGGGCGAAGAAGCCTGTTGTCATCAATTTCTTTACTATATTCATAATTACGATCAATTGCTTGTTGGGGGTTACAACGTGTTGGCAAGCTGCCGGTCGCAAGAAGCGTCTTGCTCTCTTTTGGCTCACCTTGCTTATCCACCTGAAGGGACCTTGCCTGTCGGGGTCTTGCCTTGGCGGCATCGCCGTCGGGCGTCGTCCCGGGGGGCTGACAAGCGGGCTGTAACGGTCGGGTTAAAAAAATGACGAAAGAAGCGTTTCGGGAAAGGCAGGCGCCGCTGGCGCGGCGCCGTCCTTTTCTCCGAAGTTTTCGCTTTTCAGGCGTGAAGCTTATTTCTTGCTTTCACACTCTTTCTTGCATTCGCCGTCGCCTTTGCAGCCTTCAGCCTTGGCCTTGCAGCATTCACCCTTGCCTTCTTCTTTGCAGCAGGGTTTCTGGTGGCAAGCGCTCGAGTCGGGGCAAGCGCAGTTTTCGCACTTGTTGGCCAAGCAGACGCTGTCGGGGCAGGTGGCCTCGCAGTGCTTCATGCACTCTTCAGTTTTCTGGCACTCCTGGTTGGTGGTGTCCTGATTGTTGCTGTCGGTAGCGGTGGCGCTGCCATTGCAGGAAGCCATTGCGAAAGCGAATGCGATTCCGAGGAATCCGGTAAATAAAGCTTTTTTCATTTTTTTGTGTGTTTTGTGTTTTTTTTTGGTCTTTTCAGACCGTTAAATTAATAATTTTGATTGATTTATAAATTTTCCCTTCCCTCGGGCCTCAGCCGTCGGAAGGATTCGGCAACCGGCCGCTACAACGGGATGTTGCAGTGCTTCTTCATCGGCAACGAGTCTTTCTTGGTCGAAAGGGCCTGCAGCGCACGAATCACGCGGAAACGGGTGTTGCGCGGCTCGATGACGTCGTCGATGTAGCCGTACTTGGCAGCGTTGTACGGGTTGGCGAATTGATCGTTATATTCTTTCTCTTTCTCGGCCATGAATTTGGCTTTCTCTTCGGGGTCGGTGATCTCCTTCAGCGCGCGGCCCTGAAGCACCTCTGTGGCTCCGCTGGCTCCCATCACGGCGATCTGTGCCGTCGGCCATGCGTAGTTGATGTCGCTGCGCAACTGCTTGCACGACATGACGATGTGGGCACCGCCATACGACTTGCGCAACGTGACCGTGACCTTGGGCACCGTGGCCTCGCCATAGGCGAAGAGGAACTTGGCACCGTGGGCAATGACGCCGGCATACTCCTGACCCGTGCCGGGAAGGAATCCGGGAACGTCGACCAACGTGACGATGGGGATGTTGAAGGCGTCGCAGAAGCGGACAAAGCGGGCACCCTTGCGGCTGCTGTTGCAGTCAAGCACACCGGCCATCGACTTCGGCTGGTTGGCCACAACGCCGACCGACACGCCGCCAAAGTGGGCGAAACCGACCACCAAGTTGGGGGCGAATTTCTCATGCACTTCGAGGAACTTGCCGTCGTCGACGATGGCGTGGATGATATCCTTCACATCGTAGGCCTGGTTGGGGTTCTCGGGAATGATGGTGTTCAGGCTGTCTTCCAAACGGTCGATGGGGTCCTCGGTGGGAACGTAGGGGGCCTCTTCGAAGTTGTTGGAGGGAATGAAGCTGATGATGTCGCGAATCAGCTGCAGGGTGGCCTCCTCGGTCTCGCCCACGAAATGGGCCACACCGCTCTTGGTGGCATGCACCATGGCGCCGCCCAGCTTGTCGGTGGTCACATCTTCGCCGGTGACGGTCTTCACCACCTTGGGACCGGTGAGGAACATGTAGCTGTTCTCTTTCGACATGAGGATGAAGTCGGTCAGTGCGGGCGAATAGACCGAACCGCCGGCGCAGGGTCCGAAGATGGCGGAAATCTGGGGCACCACACCCGAAGCAAGGATGTTGCGCTCAAAGATTTCGGCATAGCCAGCCAGCGAGTTGCAGCCTTCCTGAATGCGGGCTCCGCCCGAGTCGTTCAATCCGATGACGGGTGCGCCGACCTTCATGGCCTGATCCATCACCTTGCAGATTTTCAGCGACATGGTCTCCGACAGCGAACCTGCAAAGACGGTGAAGTCCTGTGCGAAGACATACACCTGACGGCCGTCGATGGTGCCGTAGCCGGTCACCACGCCGTCGCCCAGGTAGGACTGTTTCTGCATGTCGAAATTGGTACAACGATGGGTGACGAACATGTCGAATTCCTCGAACGAGCCCTCGTCCAGCAGCAGCGCAATGCGTTCGCGGGCAGTCAGTTTGCCCTGTTCGTGCTGCTTGTCGATGCGTTTCTGACCGCCGCCCATTTTGGCTTCACTTCTCTTGTCGAGAAGTTCTTTTATTTTTTCTTCAAATGCCATTATTTGAAATGTTTGTAGGTTTATATTGTGAGGGTTCCCTTCACTCTTAGCGGTGTCGGTAGACCTCGAAAATTCGTTTCTGTCCTTGCTGGCCGACGGCTGTTTATTTGCAGCACAGCTCCGTCAGCACGCCCAGGGTGCTCTTCGGATGCAGGAAACCGATGTGCAGGCCTTCGGCGCCGCCGCGCGACTGCTGGTCGATGAGGCGCACGCCCTTGTCCTTGCACTCGTTCAGTGCCTGGTCGGTGTTTTCCACTGCGAAGGCGATGTGGTGCATGCCGCCCTTGCCGCCGTTCTTCTCAATGAACGAGGCGATGGTGCTTTCGGGACATGTCGGCTCGAGAAGCTCGATTTTCACATCTCCGATTTTGAAGAATGCTGTTTTCACTTTCTGGTCGGTAACTTCCTCAATGGCGTAGCATTTAAGTCCCATTACGTCTTCCCAGTACTTGATGGCCTCGTCGAGATTGGTGACGGCGATGCCGATGTGCTCGATGTGTGAAGGAGTCATTTTTTTTGATTTTTATATTATTACAGAATTATTTCTTTCATTTTTCGATACAAAAACAACCGCTTTCAGCACCTAAACCATTCAGGCACAGAAATGTAAT
Organism: uncultured Bacteroidota bacterium; assembly: GCA_902793295.1. Taxonomy (GTDB): domain Bacteria; phylum Bacteroidota; class Bacteroidia; order Bacteroidales; family P3; genus Colimorpha. Next base: position 120,405 of record CADBDA010000002.1, on the reverse strand, counting down.
CATTCTTATACAAGATACAAAGGTATGACTTTTATTTGGAACCGCCAAACAGAGATGTTATTTTTTTTAAAAATGTTGCACAAATCGCCCTCAGCACACTCCTCAATATTTCACCTGCTGCGCAGCAATGTCCACCGCAATGGTGCGAAGGTTGCCGATGCTGAGGTAAAGTCGTTTGCGTCGGGGCAGCCGCAGGTACCAGTTGTCGGCCGGATGGTCGGGCGGAATGCGGTCGTCCAGCACCAGCCGTCCGTTCTCGTCGTAGACCTTGACGGGCGCCCCTCTCAGCCGCAGGGCCCGGGCAATGCGCAGTGTCCTACCGTCCAGAAACAGCCACTGCTCGGGTTCGGCGTTGCCAATGGCATCGCTATAATCCACCTCAACCAGCGCACCTCCGTCCGCATCGGCGTCTGTGGCGTTGACCGCGGCCAGATGCTCGCGGAAAGCGGTCTCGGGCAGGTAGATGGTGTCGTGCACATACACCGTGTCGTGAATGTAGACCACCTCCTGTCGCATGGGGTCCTTCTGACAGCCTTCGGGGTAGTCGATGTTCCTGAAAAAGCGTCCCACGGCGGCGTTGGCGTAGGCCTGTCGGCTGCCGCATGGCACCTCGACATGCGTGTTCGAGTCGATGCCGAAAAAGGGATGGTCGGCCAGCACCGGCGGCACCTCGCTGCGGAAGGCTATCTGTTGCAATCGGCAGTAGGCGAAGGCGTTGGCCCCTATCAGCGTGACGCTCGACGGCAGCACGATTTCGCGCAGCGAGCTGCAGTTCACAAAGGCGCATTGTCCTATGGTGGCAAGGCTGTGTCCGTCGGCGACGAATTCGACCGACTGCAGCCCTTCGAAATTGTAGCAGAAGAAGTCGGGCACGGTGCTCACCCGGCTGCCCACAACCAGTCGTGCGGCCGACCTGCATCCGAAGAAGAGGTTGGTCATCGCCGTGGCGTTTTCGGCCTCCAGGCGCACCTCGGCCAGGTGTCCCATGCCCGCAAAGGCGAAGGGGGGCAGGTAGCGCACCGTGGCGCCCAAAATCAGCGTGTCGACCCCATAGCAGCCTTCAAACGAGCGGTACATCAGGGCAAGGCTGTCGCACATCAGCGTCACACTGCGCAGGTTGTTGCAGTTGTGGAAGGCGCCGCTGCCCACAACGGTCACCCCTACCGGAACCGTCACCGCCTGCAGCCCTTCGCAGTCGGCAAAGGCTCGCGCCGCTATGGACGTGACCTTGTAGGTGGTGCCGTCGCGCTCCACCTGCTCGGGTATCGTCAGCCGTCCCTGCGGACGTTCCATGCCTTGGTAGTCGCCGCCGGGAAAGGGCGAATCGACGCTCACCGTGGGGTGCTGCCCTTCGGCGGTGATGGTGAAATAGAGCGGCTGCCCGCCCATCGTCTTCCTGAAGTCGGAGGCCGATGCTTCCATCGCCAGCAGCGACAACAGCAGAAGGGGCAGTAGCGGTTTCATGAGCCTAGGGGTTCGAAGGGTGAGAAATGGAGTGTTAGGGTTGATTTACATTTTGTTGTATATATCCAGCAGACAGCTCTCGATGGCGTCGGTGTCGTAGCCGCAGTCGTGCTGCAGCCGGGCGACGGGTCCGTGTTGCACAAAGGCGTCGGGCACTCCCAGTCGCACCACCGTGGGCAATGGCTTTGTCGTGTCGGCGGCATGGCGCATCTGCAGGTGTTCCAGCACGGCGCTGCCGAACCCTCCTTCCAGACAGCCGTCCTCCACAGTCACCAGCCATTTGTAGCGGCTGGCGATGGCGTCAAGCAGTTCGCCGTCCAGGGGTTTCACAAAGCGCATGTCGTAGTGTCCGGGGTCGTAGCCCTGCTGTCGCAGCCGTTCGGCGGCGGCGGCGGCGTTGTTGCCCACATGGCCTATGGTGAGCAGCGCCACTTGCGTGCCTTCGTGCAGGCAGCGGCCTTTGCCTATGGGCAGCTGTTCGAAGTCGTTGCGCCAGTCGGCATGTACCGACGCCCCGCGGGGGTAGCGGATCACGAAGGGTCCTATGCCTTCCAACTGCGAGGTGTACATCATGTTGCGCAGTTCGTGTTCGTCCATTGGCGCACAAATGGTCAGGTTCGGAATCGAGCGGAAGCAAGCCAGGTCGAACACCCCATGATGCGTAGCGCCGTCGTCGCCCACCAAACCCGCGCGGTCCAAACAAAACACCACATGCAATTTCTGCAGCGCCACGTCGTGAATCACCTGGTCGTAGGCGCGTTGCATGAAGCTGGAGTAGATGTTGCAGAAGGGCACCATGCCTTGCGCCGCCAATCCGGCCGCAAAGGTCACGGCGTGTTGTTCGGCGATGCCCACGTCGAAGGCGCGGTCGGGCATCTGTTGCATCATGATGTTGAGCGAACAGCCGGTCGGCATGGCGGGGGTGATGCCCACAATGCGGTCGTTCCGCTCGGCCAGCTCCACGATGGTGTGGCCGAACACTTCTTGGTATTTCAGCGGCTGGTGGGCCGTCTGTTGCTTGATTTGGAGGCCTGTTTCGGCGTCGTATTTTCCGGGGGCGTGGTACACCACGGGGTTCTGTTCGGCCGGACGCATCCCCTTCCCTTTCGTCGTCACGATGTGCAGCAGTCGGGGACCTTTCAGGTCTTTCAGCTGCCCCAGCACTTCGACCAGCCGTTTGACGTCGTGCCCGTCCACCGGACCGAAATAGCGGAAGCCTAGCGATTCGAAGAGGTTCGACCCTTCAAGCAGCATCGACTTCATCGACGACAGGGTCTTCGAGAAGAAATTGCGGCCTTTCGACTCCTTCTCGTCGCCGCCCACCTTGCGCCACACGTGCTCTTTCAGCCGGTTGTATTTGGGCGAGGCGGTGATGTTCACCAGGTAGTGGCTCAAACCGCCCACGGCCTTGTCTATCGATATGCCATTGTCGTTCAGTATCACCAGCAGGTTGGCCTTGCTCACGCCGGCGTTGTTCAGCGCCTCAAAGGCTTCGCCGCCAGTCATCGAGCCGTCGCCGATGACGGCTATATGCTGCCGCTGGAGGTTGCCTTGCAGCTTCGACGCCATGGCCATGCCCAGTGCGGCCGAAATCGATGTCGACGAGTGGCCGGTGCCGAAAGCGTCGTAGGGGCTCTCGTCCATGCGCGGAAAACCGCTGATGCCGCCGTAGGTGCGTATGGTGGGGAAGCTGTCGCGGCGTCCCGTCAGTATCTTGTGGGCGTAGGCTTGGTGGCCCACGTCCCAAATCACCTTGTCGTCAGGCGTGTTGAAGACGTAGTGCAGCGCTATGGCCAGCTCCACCGTCCCCAGCGACGAGGCCAGGTGCCCCGGGTGGGAGGCCAGTGTGTCGACGATGTAGTGCCGCAACTCCAATGCCAGCTCGGGCAGGTCGTCCTGCGGCAGTTTGCGCAAATCGTCTGTAGTGTTAATATATTCTAAAATAACGCCTTTCAAAACAATCCAGTTATTGTAATTTTTTGCAAAGATACAGAATGTTTTTTGAATGGCAAGTCCCCTCCTTGCGGCCCTCGTCTCAATTCAGGGGCATCTGGTAGGTGGGCGTCGTCTTGGGCAGGGGCTCGAAGTCCTTGTTCAGCTTCTCGTCGTCGAGGCGTCCCTGGGCGTTGTCGCGCAGCTCCCAGCGGCCGTTCACAAAGATGTAGGCCATCTCCGTGCCGGTCGGGGCGTAGTATTGCGGCAGCCCTTCCATGCCGGGCACCAGCGGGGCTATTTCGTCAAAGATGATCATCTTCACCTTCTCCTCGTGGGGTATCTGCACGTTGTAGGTGCGGCCTTTCTTCTTGACTTTCTTGTTCTCGAAGGTGCGCATCGTCTGTTCGTCGAAACGGACGTTGACGTATGCCGTCCGGGCATATTCCAGCACCAGACGCCGCAGGTTCTTCTCGCGGCGGAACAGCGCCTGTCCGAATTGGGGGGCCGAACTGTTGCTGCGGAAACAGATGGGCTCTATCACCTTGCGCTGCGTCAGCGCGTTGCAACCTGTCCATCCCAGCAGGGTGTAGTATGTGCGGCCTTCGTGTTTGGTCTCTATCAGCTCCTGGTACACGCTCCCCAGCCAGTTCTCGGGACCCAGCACCACCTCGTTGGCCGAGATGATCTCGTCCGACTTGTCGTTGAGCGTATACACGTCGTAGCGTTCCGTCTTGGGGTTGTACGACTGCACGAATCCGAAGCACTCGTACTCGCCGTTGTCGCGCACCACGGGCCAGGTGATGATCCTGAACTGGCGGTCGCTCGAAGTCAGCACCGATATCTGGGTGCCGAAGTTCCATTTCCATTGGAACGAGCCGTCCACCTGCAGGGCCTCCTCAAACAGCTGCACCAGCTGCTCGTTGGCGTTGTAGCGCTCGTTGTCGGTCGGCGCCCCAACCACCCGCTCCATCAGGGGTTGCATCTCGTTCTGGTAGTGGTTCATCAGGTCACGGTTCTGCCCCACCGCACCCAGCGGGGACAGCAGCAGCACCATTAGCAGCGACGCCAGCAGGCGTCCCCTTTGCTTGTTTTCGCGAGTTATTCTTACCATTTCAAAAAATATTCGTACTTTTGTAATTACTCAAAAAAAACGTTTTTATTGTAATGAATTGAAAAAAAAGTCGATTGACGGCAGCCGCCGCTCCAATTCCGCACTGGTTTTCAATCTCGACAACCCAACAACAACTCTTCAGCCATGAATCCCGAACAACTGATAAATGATGCCTTCGACAACCGACAGCTGCTCAACGACCCTGCCGTTGTCGACGCTGTCAAGGCCATGGTCGACGCCCTCGATTGCGGTCGCGAACGCGTTGCCTTCCCCACCGACGACGGTTGGCGCGTCAACGAAACAGCCAAAAAGGCTGTCCTCCTCTATTTCCCCATCTGCCAGATGCACACCACCGAAGTGGGTCCCTTCGAATACCACGACAAAATTCCCCTCAAGCGCAACTATGCGCAGTTGGGCGTCCGCGTTGTGCCGCCCGCCACGGCTCGCCATGGGGCCTATCTCGCTCCCGGCGTGGTCATGATGCCCTCCTATGTCAACATCGGGGCCTACGTCGATTCCGGCACCATGGTCGACACCTGGGCCACCGTCGGCAGCTGCGCCCAAATCGGCAAGAATGTCCACCTCAGCGGCGGCGTGGGCATCGGCGGCGTCTTGGAACCCGTCCAGGCGGCTCCCGTGATCATCGAGGACAACTGCTTCATCGGCTCGCGCAGCATCGTTGTCGAAGGCGCCCATCTTGCTCCCGAAGTGGTCCTCGGCGCCAACACCGTCATCACCGGCAGCACCAAGATCATCGATGTCAGCGGACCCCAACCCATCTACTACCAAGGCTATGTGCCTCCCCGCAGCGTCGTCATTCCGGGCTCCTACACCAAGCATTTCCCCGCAGGCGACTATTCCGTCAGCTGCGCACTCATCATCGGACAGCGCAAAGAGAGCACCGACAAAAAAACCTCCCTCAACGCCGCCCTCCGCGAATTTGGCGTCAGCGTCTGACCCACAAACCCCATCAAAACTCAACCCCATCAAACCCATCAAACCCATCAAACCCATCGAACCCATCGAACCCCATCAAACCCATCAAACCCATCAACCCCATCAAACCCATCAAACCCATCAAACCCATCAAACCCATCGAACCCATCGAACCCATCAAACCCATCCAAAACCCGCTCCCCAATGAAAAAGCTCCTTCTCCTCCTCCTGCCGCTCCTTTTGGCCGCCTGTTCCCACGACGATTTCGATTTCGTAGGCGTCGTCGTCGACTACGAACCCTGCCAAAGCGCCTACGAGGTAGGCTATGCCGTCTCGCTCATCAGCCCCGACACCATAGGCCGACCCTATCTGACCCAAGAAGGCAAGTGGGTTGACAATGTCGTGATGATTTACGGCTCCGACCGCCTGCTCCACCCCAACGACAGCATCAAAGGACGCATCTATCTCGACCCCTCCTTCTCCAAAGCCGAATGCTTCTACCATTTCGACCGCGACGTCCCCGAAGCCGTCTTCACCAAACTTAAAAAACTCTAATCCTCCAAATGGTCGGCCTCCAAAACCGAAAAGAGAGGGACTTTTCGGGCTTCGGCTCATGGCTCCACCGGAGCCATTCATGTTTGCTTAGGAAAAGAAATGTGAAAAACCGACGATTCGTCTTTAAAAACAGTATCCCTAACAAGAAATTGTATGAGCAAACTCTGCCGGAATGTAACTTAATCACTCAATAGAAACGATAAAACCCAAATAAAAAACACTTCGTCCCCAGCAGCTTTGGCGCAAATGGCGTTAAGAAAAAGGTTTCGACAGCGCGTTAAAAAACGGGCACTGTCTGAGCGAGACTACCTCCTTACGTTAGTATGGAAGAAGAAAGCCAAACACCACCTCCGTAGTAAAAAAAGCAAGACAGACCTGCGAGTTTGGACGTTTTAGCGATGGCGGAGCCTTTTTTAGCCATTTCGTCAGCGGTATTACTTCGACGAACCAAGCACTTTCTTTGCGAGCGTTTCTTTTTGCTTAGGAAAAGAAATGCGGAAAAAACCTTTCTTTGCGAGCTTCCCTCAGCAGTTCCGAAAAGTGAGGGACTTTTCAGGCTTCGGCTCATGGCTCCACCGGAGCCATTCATGTTCGCTTCGGAAAAGAAATGCGGAAAAACATATCAATGAAACCGACCATATATATCACAACCTCATTATAATCCAAAAAAAAAAGAATAAAAACCACCCCGCCATCCGTATCCAAAAGGACCCCCCAATAGAAACACCAAACCCCCAATAAAAAACACTTCTTCTCCCCCAGCTTTGACGTAAATGGCGTTAAGAAAATGGTTTCGACAGCACGTTAAAAAACGGCCACTGTCTGAGCAAGGCCACCTTCCAACGCCCATAAAGAAGGCAAAAAGCCCCTCCCCCGTCCAAAGCAAAAAAACACCGACGAACCTGCGAGTTTGGACGTTTTAGTGATGGCGGAGCCATTTTTAGCCATTTCGTCAGCGGTATCACTTCGACGTACCAAGCACTTTCTTTGCGAGCGTTTCTTTTTGCTTCGGAAAAGAAATGCGGAAGACCCCTTTCATTGCGAGCTTCCCTCAGCAGTTCCGAAAAGTGAGGGACTTTTCGGGCTTCGGCTCATGGCTCCACCGGAGCCATTCATGTTTGCTTCGGAAAAGAAATGCGGAAATAAACTATAAAAAGAACTGCAGACAGACTATAAGAGAGAAAAAGAACTGCAGACAGACTAAAAAAAGAACTGCAGACAGACTAAAAAAAAAAACTGCAGACAGACTATAAGAGAGAGAAAAGAACTGCAGACAGACTAAAAAAAAACTGCAGACAGACTATAAGAAAAAAAGAAAAGCAGACACAACCCTTCGGCAAAGCAATGCGAAAAGAGCCCTTCAGAAAAAAGAAATACTAAAAAAACACTCCAGCGAAAGAAAAATCACCCCCTACAACCTCTCATAATCCACCGAGAAAGTATCCCCCAACCTCATATCTCCAGTCGAAAGCCCCTTCTTCAGCCAACGCATACGCTGGGCCGAAGTGCCATGGGTGAACGATTCGGGCGAAGCATAGCCACGGGCATTTTTCTGAAGGTAGTCGTCGCCTATTTTCTGCGCAGCGTTGATAGCCTCCTCCAGGTCGCCGTCCTCCAGCGATCCGAACATCTTGTTCTCATGGTATCCCCACACACCCGCGTAGAAATCAGCCAGCAGCTCTATCCGGACGCTGATGCGGTTCTTCTCAGTCTCCGACACCCGAGCCATTTTGGCATGCGCATCACCCAGAACGCCCAGCAGATGCTCCACATGGTGACCCACCTCGTGCGCAATCACGTAAGCGCAAGCGAAATCGCCGCCAGCGCCCAGTTGTTTGGGCATCTCGTTGAAGAAATCCAAATCCAGATACACGCACTGGTCTGCCGAGCAATAGAACGGCCCCATAGCCGAACTGGCGCTGCCGCAGCCGCTCTGCACGCTTCCGTGGAAGAGCACCAGCTTCGGCGCCACATACGTCTTCCCCATGCGTTTGAATTCCGCCGTCCACACGTCCTCGGTGCTTGCCAGTATCTGTTCTGCAAAGACCCTGAACTGTTCCTCCTGTTCCGAAGGCGTATATTCCGTTGTCGGCTGTTGCTGGCTGCTTATCTGCTGCATCACCTCCGACGGGTTGCCGCCCAAGAACAGGGCGATGATGCCCGCAATGATGGCACCTCCGATGCCGATTCCAGCTATTTTGCCGCCATTGCCGCTGCGACGGTCTTCAACGTTCGAACTTCTTCTTCTTCCTGTAAGGTCCATATTGATTGTGAATTGTTTGAAGTAAACTAAATAAAATAATTAATGGGCATTATGATGATGCCTTTTCGAAGTGCAAAAGTACAAAGTTTTTTGCACTTGACAATTGTTTTTATAAAAAATGTCAACCTTGGGGCTGTCCGGCCGACCTGCAACGAGGCGAAAGAGCGTTGATTATCATTAACCCTCCTCCAGCTTGAACCGCATATGTCTCGTAAGCGTCTATCCGTTCCAATCATGGCTCACAATCTTAATCGCCCGTATGCGCCACATGCGTACTGCCACACATTACCAACGTTTGATGTGGGTGCCGGGCTTTTGACTGTATTCCCTGATGGCCTCCTGCCAGGATTTCAACTTTGTCGGGAAAACCATATAATATTCAAGATCCACAGTGTAAATCTTGTCGTGAGCGTTGACATCTATCTGGCAGACTTTGCCTCCAACCAATTCCACATCTCTGACATATCGCCACTCGATGTCCACGTGGTCAAGCCTCTGGGTTTTCTTGCCATATTCAAAAACCTTTACGCGTTCGAGGCCGATGCCCTTCTCGGTCAGCGTAATGCAGTCGTTGCGGTGCCTGAACGCGGCGTAAGCCGACCACAGCAATAGCACACTGGCCACCACGCATAGGATGCTCGGACCAAAGATCAACCAAAAAGAAACAATAAGTGCACCGGCAATTGCGATGTTCACGCAGCAAACGGGACGGGTCCTGTAGACCAATGGCTCCAGATGCTCTTGTGCCGGTTTTTTTCTTTGCTTCTTTTTCATTCTACCAGTTTGAACCGCATACGCCACGTGCGGTTTTCCTCGTTCCAGTCGTGGCTGATAATCTTGAATTGGCCTATCTCGGCAGTGTTTTGCACGTGAGTGCCGACGCAGGCGCAGAGGTCGTAGTCGCCTATCCGCACCAGCCGCAAGGTCTCGCTGGCATCCTCAGGCAGCTTCCCCAAATCCACTTCTGCCGGCACCTCCTCCCGCTTCACGTATTCGTAGCTTACAGGCAGGTGCTGCGCGATGACTTCGTTCACTCTGCGCTCTATTTCCTGAACCTGCTCCTCGGTCGGACATGCCGCCAACTGGTAGTCGCACTTGCTCTTTTTGCGTTCGATATGCGCATTCCGCGACCGCGGACAGCCGAACATCCGCACCATCGTCTGGTTCAATATATGCTCCGCCGTATGCATCGGCGGGTACTCTTGCTTATTATGGGCATTAAGAATGGGTTCTTGTTCCATCATACTTCATTTTTTTGTTGCAAAGCAAAAAGGGCTTTCTGACGCTCAATTATTGCGTCGAGATATTTCGGTTCAAGGTGGCGTAGCTCCACATCTGCTCGGACGCTTCCTTTGCATACCATTCGCGTGCTTGTGGGTTTGTTACACTTAACAATCGGCGATAGTGCGACCAAGTCAAAATTCCACAAGGTGTGTGGAATATTTCGGGGAACGTCAAATAAAACTGTCGAAAGTAGTACAGATTCTGCACAGAAAAACCTTTACCAAATTCCTCAGTGAGGGCTATTGACAGCTGTTTCAGTATCTGCTTCCCATAGTTAGCACGCTCTGCGCCACCTTGTTCTTCTTCAACTATACGGCGGCCTATTTTCCAATAGGCATTCACCATAGCTTGGTTTACAGCCGCGTATGCTTCTTGACGACCACGAAGCACCAGTTGCTTTATTTCTTGAATAAAGTTGCTGGAAAGCAATGTCTCATTATTTACATTTATGCTGCTGTTCATATACTGTCACCTTTTTTGAAGAAACGCACCATCTGCTATATTAATTGCATCTGTGATTTTTTTTGTGATAATTGGAAAGAAATCTTCTTTAAGCATTTTCAATCGTGTGGCTAACATACGCCAGTCGCTATTTTTTGCGCAACGTAATGCGGAAAACCGTCCCCTGCCCGGGAACCGAATACTTCAGGAAAATCTTCCCCTTGTGGTACTCCTTGATGATGCGCCGCGCCAACGAAAGCCCCAAGCCCCATCCGCGTTGCTTGGTGGAAAAACCGGATTCGAAAATCAGCTTCTGCTGCGAGGCGGGTATGCCCTTGCCGGTGTCGCACAGGTCCAGATGCACATAGCCTCCCTCCACCGACAACAGCGTGGAAAAAGTGCCCTTGCCTTCCATGGCGTCTATGGCGTTCTTGCAGATATTCTCTATCACCCATTCGAACAGGTACCGGTTGATCGGCACCATGATGGCGTGGTCGGGCAGCGACGTCACAAACTGCACCTTCCGCGGACTCCGCTTCTCCATATAGCTTATCGTGTGACGCACCACTTCGCACAGGTCCTCGTCCTTCAGTTCGGGCACACTCCCTATCTTCGAAAAACGGCGCGCTATCGTGTCCAGTCGGTCTATATCCTTCCGCACCTCGCTGATGTAGGGTTCCTCCAACGTCTTCCCTTCCAAATAGTCGGCCCATCCTGTCAGCGACGATATCGGCGTCCCCAGCTGGTGCGCCGTCTCCTTGGCCATACCGACCCACACCCGGTTCTCCTCGCTGCTACGCGCCGTCCGAAACAGGTTGTACGACACCAGCACCAGTATCATGCCCAAAAAAAGGTATATCAACGGCAGATACCTCAACAGTCGCAACAACGGCGTGTTCTCGTAATACACATACGCCATCCGGTGGTTGGCCAACTGCAACAGTATGGGCTCGTTCTCACTGCTCATCGATTGGAGCTTCTTCGCCAACTTCTTCGGCGTCTCAAACACCGACGGGTCAATATTGCCATAGCTTATCACACCGTGGCTCTGGCTGTCCATTATGATCACGGGCACAAAAACGCTGTTGTTCGTCACCTCCGACAGAAACGACTCGTTCAAATTGTCCAGCGCCGCCCGCATGTCCGAAAAAATCTGCGACTCCTTATACAGCAATGTCAGCGGTATGCCCCAAATGCTGTAGTGGAACGGCGGATTGCTGCTGAAACGTAGCATCAGCTCGGGCGTCACCTTGGTGCCTATCAGCCGCCCGTCATCCTCTGCCGTGGCGCCTATGTTGCCGCACGACGTGATCAGCGAGTCGTGGTCAATAATCATAAAGGGCGTCTTGCTGCTGTCAATGATGTAGGACACATACGCCAAGTAAAACTCCGCATCCGACCCCAAGTCCTTCTTGTTGAACGACTCCAGCACGTCAATGTACAGCTTCACCTTTCGCCGCTCGTCCAACCCCACTTCGTTGAAAAAGGTCTCGGTCGAGGTCATCAGCTGCGACTTCTGGCTGATGGCACTCGCCCACAGGCGTACCTTCTCCTGCTCCGACTTGCGTATCTGCTGGGCAAAATTGTAGATGAGCCACAACGCCGCAAATCCTAGCAGTATCGTGAATCCCAGGATAATCCATTTGCCCTTGCGGGGCTTCTGAAAATTATTTTTCTGTGCCATATATGCCTGTGTTGTATCTTCTGTGTTCTGTCTCGTGCTTTTCTTTGCCCCTATTCCACCCTGATGCTGCGGGCGGGGTCAATATGCGCTATGTAGGTCGATGGCAGCAACATGGCTAGCAGACACACCACGAGCGTCGCTAGGCTGATGACCACAAAATAGACAATATTGATATCCACCGGGACAAAATTCATCGAATAGCTCTCGCTGTCCAGCCGCACCAGGTGGAATTGCGACTGCAACTCGCACAGCAGCAGCGCCAACGCATTGCCTATCAGGATGCCACGACCCACTATCACCAGCGCCTTGCGCAAAAAAACGCGCCGTATCGTCGCCGTCGTGGCACCCAGTGTCTTCAACACGCCTATCATCGAGGTCTTCTCGAATATCATGATCAGCAACGCCGATATCACCGACACGGCACACACCAGCGCCATGATGGTCAGTATCAGCACAATATTGGAATTGAGCAGGTCGAGCCAGGCAAACATCGAGGGTTGTTCCTCCCTGATGGAGGTGACCGACAGGTCGGGGGGCGTGGCGCCTTTCACGGCGGCCAACGTGGGTTCCAACTGCTCAAAGTCGTCCAGCAGCACCTCATATCCGGCCACAAGGCTGTCACCCCAGCCGTTCAGCCGTTGCACCTGCCCCAAGGGGCCGATGATGTAGTGTTCGTCAAATTCGCTCAGGTCGGTGTTGTAGAGCCCCACAATGCGGAACACGCGGGCCCTGTAGTTGTTACCAACCCAAAAATAACAGCGGGCTTTCATGCCGGTGTCCAGCGACAGCAGGTTGGCCATGCGTTGCGACACCACCACCTCGTTGCTCGCACTGTCTCGCGTGCCGAACAGCCGTCCCCTCACCAGGTGCTTGGCAAAGAACGTGCTGTCGTACCCCACTCCCAAGCCTTTGTATATCACGCCTTGTATCTGCTCGTCGGTTTTGAGCATCCCGCCTTTGTAGGCGTAGGGCTGCACATGGCTGACCCCCGGCAGCGATGCCACCGCCGAAAGCGTGCCGCCGTCAATCCGCACGGGTATCTCGTCGTAGTCGTTGACCCACCCGTAGCTGCGTATGGTGATGTGCGAGCCGAAACCGACCACCTTGTCGGTTATCTGCTGCTGGAATCCGCGCAGTATGCACACCGCCATAATCATCACCACCACCCCCAGGGCAATGGTGTAGATGGCTATGTTCACCAGCGGGCGCGAAAAGCTGTCCTTGTCGCGCTGCAAAAAACGTCCGGCTATAAGTCGTTCAAATTTCAAAGCTTGACAGTGATGATTTTATGCCACGAAAGAAGAAAAAGAAATGCGCCCAGAAGCAGTATCACCAGCTCCAGTATCCGGTTGGCGGTCGTGCCGTCCAGTATGGCATAGGGGGCCACAAAGGCGGCTCCCACCAGCACCAGGGCGGCCACAATCATCAGCAGGCTTCCCTTGCGCGACGCGTCGGGTATCCCCTTGGCGGTGGCCAGCATCAGAAAGCCCACAACCGACGTCACCAGCGACAGCAGCAAGATGCTGTTGCCTATCAGCAGCGTCAGCCCTTCTTGCCGCACCTCGGGGTCGGTGAAGGGCAGGTAGAAGATGAAGATGTGGAACAGCACGCCCATCATGGCAATCATGAAGCCCCACCGTATCACATCCAGCGCCCTACTGCCGTCCTTGCCAAAGAGCTGGGCAAACTGCATCAGTCCTTTCTGGTAGGTGTTGATGGATCCCAACGCCGTGAAACTCAGAATGAGGAAATATACCAGCAGCGCTCCGGGTCCGATGCCCTTCACAATGCCTTCCTTCGGGAAGAAAAACACCATGATGGCGCACAGCAGGATGAGGATGGAGGTGAAGATGGCTCCATTCCACAGGGCCTTCGTCGATGCCCGCCACCCCTCGGGATAGCCGTTGCCGCCTCCCGTCGTCTGCTGCGTCTGCTGCGTCTGCTGCTGCTTTTCCGTGCCGCGGTCGTCGTATTCCTCTATTATCTCGGCATTATCGATATTGTCTGTTGTCATGGCTGTTGGGTTTCAATGATGAATAAAACAAGCGGGCAGGGACGACGACGAAGGCCTCCCCTCCCCGCTCCTGGTGTTTCGGTTCGTTTGGTCGCTCAGGCGTTTAGAATGCCAGCGCGATATTCACGAAGTCTTCGGCTTGCAGCGAGGCACCGCCGATAAGTCCGCCGTCGACATCGGGGTTGGCGAACAGTTCCTTGGCGTTCGAGGGCTTGCAGCTGCCGCCGTAGAGGATGCTGGTGTTGTCGGCCACCTCCTTGCCGTATTTCTCGGCGATCAAGCCGCGGATGAAGGCGTGGATTTCCTGTGCCTGCTGGGGCGTGGCGGTCTTGCCGGTGCCGATGGCCCATACGGGTTCGTAGGCAATCACCACCTGTCCGAATGCCTCGGCATCGAGGTGGAACAAGCCGTCGGTAATCTGTCGTTTCACCACGTCAAACTGCTTCCCGGCTTCGCGCTCTTCCAGCACCTCGCCGCAGCAGACGATGGGACGGATGTCGTTCTTGAGCAGCTGGTCGACCTTGCGGGCCACAATGGCGTCGGTCTCACCGTAGTAGGCTCTGCGCTCGGAGTGTCCCACGATGCAGTATTCCACCTCCATCGATGCCAGCATGGGTGCGCTCACCTCTCCGGTGTAGGCGCCCTTCTCGTTGTCGTTCACGTTCTGCGCGCCAACGCTGAAGTACGACTCGTTGCTGTAGTCGGTGCACATCTCCAGATAGGGGAACGGCGGACAGAGAATCATGCGGGTGTTTTCACCCAATTCTTTGGTCTCCAGCAGTTCGATAATCTGCGATACCAGTTCGTCGGCCTCATCAAAGGTCTTATTCATTTTCCAGTTTCCTGCAACAATGTTTTTTCTCATGATAAATGTTGTTTTTATTTGTAAACGATGATATATTTTTGCCGTTGTCAGTCTTGTCGTTGTTCCGTTATCCCGTCATTACGTTATTGCGTCATTACGCTATCTGTCTTGTCGTTGTCCCATCATCATTCTCCCCCTCATTCCGTTCCTTTCGGAAATAGTCAATCCTTGATTTTCATTTTTTGGATGCCCAGTAGCTGCCACTTCGACGGGGCGCGGTTGGCTTGTTCGGGATGCAGCTCCTCGTAGCGGCGTATGAATGGCAGCACGTTGTTGGTCGAAAGGGTTTTGTTCATAATGATCTGTCTGTCGGCATTCAGCAGTATCATGGTGGGAGCCCCATGCACGTTGTAGGCTTCCTGATAGTCGATGTTGACATTGGGTCCGCCGACATTCACAAAGGGCAGCTTGTGGTCGCGCACATACTTGAGCCACTTCTGCGTGTCGCTCTCATAGCCAACGGCATACACCTCAAAAATCTTGTTGCCGGCCATGTTCAGCGAATCGTACAGCACCTTCAGCTCGGCCGTCTGCTTCTTGCAGTGGCTGCAGTCGGGGTCCCAGAACCACAGCATCACGTACTTCTGCGGGAAGGCATGCGACGAAATCCAATCGGCGGGGTTCTCCGACTGGTTGGTGTCGGCCATCAACAGTTCCTGTCCCATGGCGCCTATCAGCGATTGGCTCAGGAAGTCGACCGTCTGTCGTTTGTTGAACAGCTCGGCCTCGGTCGCCCACGGGCATTTGCCGCTGAGGTAGTAGTCGCGCACCAGGTTCACAAACACTTGGTCCCATCCGATATTTTTGGTGCTGCGCTCATAGTTGGGCACAATGAAGTCGAGGAAGTAGCGCAGCATGGTGCTGTCGTCGGCCACCCTGTCCAGCACATGGTGGGCATAGAGGGTGATGGTGTCGGCGTCCTGATAGTAGAGCAGGCCGAAGAAGTAGTAGTTCATCTTGTCGAACAGCTGGGGGGTGTAGATGAGCGAATGGTCTTTCAAATCCACATTGTCCCAATAGTGCCAGCGGTAGTAGTAGGCCTGCCATTCGCGCAGGTCGGTGTTGCCGCTTCCGGCAGGCAGCGTCTCGGGGACGTCGACCGTCGAGAACGACTGCACCAACTGCGTGAACAAGTGGTTCTTATGGGTCTTGAAATGGTTCTCCTCGAAGCTCTTCATCTCCTTGCTCAGCGCGTCCATCTCGTCTTGGGCGGCGGTTTTGGAGGCGGGGTCCTTCATCCGGGCGTTGATGTCCTTCGCACGGGCTTGGGCCCAATCCAATTTGGCCATATAGGCATACATCGCGGTGTTGGCTGCCGACCCCTTCACTTGCATGCCGGCATTGCTGTGCTGCGCGTCAAAGCTGATGGTGAAATTGCGGCTGTCGTCGACCATAAAGTCGAACATCTTGCTCTTCTTGCTGTCCAGCAGCGTGTAGACGCCCTTCGGCATGTGGGCCGTTTTCTGATTGAAAAGCAGCGCGTTGTTCTTGGCCGTCGACGAATCGCGCACCACGTATTTGTCGCGGAAATGCTGTCCGATGTAGTAGGTGCCGTCGGCTAGCGACGGTGAATTGAAGGCGATTTTGTAACCGTTTTGGGCTTGTGCCGGTGCGAGCATCGCAAAGCAAACCGCCACCGCCAGAAGGGCACCGGCGACCTTGGCGACAAAAGCGGCCGCATGACGGCGCAATTCGCTTTGAAGCACACACTTATCGTAAGACTGTTTCATATCGTAACGTCAGATATTGTATTCAAAAACCAATTTGGCAACCAACATAACGGAGAACTTGTCCGAAAAATTGTCCAGATGATAGGCAGAATTTTTGGGCGTCAGTTGGTAGGCGGCTGCCACGCCGAGGTCGAGCATGCCCCAACGGAACAGATTGTCGATGCCGATGGCGGGTTCAAGCAGCCCCTGGTAGGGAGCGCGGATGGCTATGGCATAGGGGTCGGAGGCGTCGACAGGGCTGCCTGTCAGCAGATGGTAGTTGCCGGTGCCGTCGGTCACATCGTCGCCGTAGAGGGTCCCCCACATGGCGCCAACCTGCACAAAGGGCGTGGGCTTCGACAGGCGCGCGTTCCACAGGGGTCGGCTCATGGCATAGCCGAGGTGCAGCGTCACGTAGCCGTCGGCCATGAAGCTGTTGGGTCGGACGGTGAGGAAGGTGTTGTTGAAGAAATACCGCGTGATGCCGGCGCCGCTGATGTCGAACCTGCGCGAAAGGGGGGTGTGCCCGGTCGCGGTAGTGCCGCCTTGGGCATAGAGGCTCACCACTCCATGGTTGTTGGGCAGGGTCAAGCGGTTGGCATACTGGCCGAAGAGGTGCAGATAGCGTCGGTCGCCCTCCGCAAGCGTCGCATCGTAGGGATTCCACCGACCAGCCAAGATTTCGAATTTCAGATGTTTGCCCCAATCCATTTGAAGCAACAGTTCATCATATTTGATGCGGGGCAGGGCGTCGGCTTCGTCTATCGACGGAAAGAGCAATCCGTGGGCGTCAAACAGCATCCGCTCGGCGGAATGGCGGTAGGCGAATGCAAAGGCTGTGGGTCCTGGCAGGTCGACCCTCACCGAGGCTTCCAGCCGGTCAATGGCGCTGTAGTGCGAACTGAAATAGGAGCTGTTTTCGTATGTGTTGACGATATTGTAAGAGTTGAAGTCATGCCGTCCAACACGTTCAATGTCATGCACATATCCTACCGAAATTCGTTGCAGCATGTAGCGGGGGAAACGCAGCTGCAGGCTTCCGCCTCCTTTCAGGGCGCGGTCGCCGGTGCCGTAGGCGCCGTAGATGTCGCCATAAAAGGTGTTTTGGAACAGGGTGCCGTAGCGGGTGTCGTATTTCAGCGGCGTCTCCAGAAAGAATCCCGCCCCCCAACGGTTGCGCTCGTAGATATTGTAGTTGTAAAGCCTGTTGAGGTCAAAACTCACATTGGTGCGGCTCCACAGATGCGACAGCCGGAGCGCATTTTGCGCCACAAGCGTCGAGCCGGACATCAGCACCGATATTAACAGACAGGTTCTTAGCAATTTGCAAAAGTTCATAGCTGCATCTTATAGGGTACAAAGATAGTGAAAAACAACGTAGTGGCAAAATTAATTTTGCAGAACCGCAGAAAAGTATTATTTTTGCATCTGGTCGCCCTTGCACCTCGAAAAGTGCAAACTGGTGACGTTTAGTCATATATCATTGGAAACATTAAAATAAATATAATTATGAATTACGATCTCATCGTCATTGGCAGCGGCCCCGGAGGCTATGTGGCTGCCGTTAAAGCCGCCCAGTTGGGCATGAAAACTGCTGTCGTCGAACGCGAAAATCTGGGTGGCATCTGCCTCAACTGGGGCTGCATCCCCACCAAGGCGCTGCTCAAAAGCGCCCAGGTGTTCAACTATATCAACCATGCATCCAACTACGGCGTCAGCGCCCAACCGGCCGAAGCGGACCTGCAGGCAATGGTGCAACGCTCACGTGGTGTGGCCGAGACGATGAGCAAAGGGGTCCAGTTCCTGCTCAAGAAAAACAATGTCGATGTCATCATGGGCTCCGCTTGCGTCCAGCCGGATCATAAGGTGGCCGTGACCGATGGCGAGGGCAACACCGCCATCTACGAGGCTCCCCACATCATCATCGCCACCGGCGCCCGCAGCCGCAACTTGCCCAACCTGCCGCAGGACGGCCGACACATCATCGGCTATCGCGAAGCCATGACCCTGCCCTTCAAACCGCAATCCATGGTGGTGGTGGGTAGCGGCGCCATCGGCAGCGAATTTGCCTTCTTCTATCAGAGCATCGGCGTCCAGGTGACCCTCGTGGAGTTCATGCCTACCATCCTCCCCAACGAGGACGAGGACACTTCGGCCAACGTGGCCCGCAGCTTCAAGAAGATGGGTATGAAGGTGATGATGAGCGCCTCGGTCGAGAAAGTCGACGTGGACGGCGACATCTGCCATGTCCATATCAAGGACAAAAAAGGCGCCGAAGTGCTGGTTGACTGCGACGTGGTGCTGTCGGCCGTCGGCGTCATCACCAATCTGGAGAATATGGGCCTTGAGGCTACCGGCATCAACGTCGAACGCACCAAGATTGTGGTCGACGACTACTACCGCACCAATGTGCCGGGCTACTATGCCATCGGCGACGTGGTGCACGGTCCTGCCTTGGCTCACGTGGCTAGCGCCGAAGCTATCTGCTGCGTGGAGAAAATTGCAGGTCTCGACCCCGAGAAGGTGAACTACAGCAACATCCCGGGTTGCACCTACACCACCCCCGAAGTGGCCAGCGTCGGCCTCAGCGAGAAGAAGGCCGTCGAAGCAGGTCACGAAGTGCTCGTGGGCAAGTTCTTCTTCAAGGCCAGCGGCAAAGCTACCGCTGCGGGCAACAACGATGGTTTCATCAAGATGGTCATCGACAAAAAGACCGACCAGATTCTGGGTGCCCACATGTGTGGCGACAACGTGACCGAGATGATAGCCGGCATTGTCAGCGCTCGTCAGAACGGCCTCACCGCCAAGCAGGTGGCCGCCTCCATCCATCCCCACCCGACCATGTCTGAGGCCATCATGGAGGCCATCGAGGCTGCCTACGGCAAAGCTATCCACGGCTAAGCCGCCCCTCCCCTGCTGTATTATCGGATTCACAAACCTCCTAAAACACAAAGACCTTGAAACTCAAAAATATTTTTGCCAAACGAATGACTGTGGCTGAGGGTGTGCGCCTGCCGGTGTCGCGCCATTTCTACTTCAGCACCTTTGGCGTCAGAGACCGTCACGAGAACATCGCCCGCACGGGCAACTATATCTGCTCCGGCATTCCGGGCACGGGCTTCTTCGCCCACAGCTCGGAGAGCCACAGCTACCACCGCTACATCGTCGAATGTCGCAAACGGAACAAGCAGAACTTGTTCACCCTCCTCTTGGGTCGCGAACCCAATATCGACAAGGAAATCAAACGGGTGACGGCGGCCTACGACAAGAATTCCGACGAGGATTACACCCTCGTGCTGTCATCATACCAGAACATGCTCGCACTGGCCAAGGAGGAGGAATTGCTTCAGCGGGTGGTTCGCGCCATCAAGGACAAGATGGACGGACATCCCAACAAGATGATGGTCAGCATCCTGTCGCACTACAAATCCAGCATCGCCACCCTCGAGCACGACGCCCGCAGCACCCACCTCGACGTGCTGGCGCCGCTCTCCGACGAGCAACGTGCGGCTTGGGAGAAGGTCATCGACGCCTTCCACCTGCTCATCAACTCGCGCCGTCTTTGGTCGGTTTACATGGAGGACAACAGCCAGGCTTACCAACAGGTCTTCTTCGACATGGGTATTTTCAACTACATCTGGAGCGACTTCGACACTCCCATGATGATCGACCACCGCGGCTTGAAGTATTTCGTCTACCCCAAAGGCATCATCGCGGCACGTTCGTCGGTCGACTTTGAGCTGTACAAGTGGAAGGATACCGAAGTGCGTTTCAATGTGGTGGACATCAACACTCTGGCCGTCCGCCCCAAATTCAACGCTCACACTTCCCACAAGAAGAAACGTCACCACAACGACGCACTGAGCAACCTCTACGGCACCACCCGTGCCCAGGTGGTGGGCGAAATCAGCATCCCCAAACTGGACCTGCGCTTCTTCGTCAACCACACCGGCCCTGCCGAGGACTTTGTCAAGGCGCTCCACGAGTTCATCAAACTGAAAAAGAACTAATCGCTCTTCCCCTTTCAGCATCGCCCTTTGAAGAAACACCACACATACAAGTTCAACCCCCACACCCTCTCCTACGAGAAGGTGAAGACGACCTTCGTCGACAAACTGAAGAAGATCTCCTTCTCGGTGGCCTTCGGCTTGGTTTTGGGCGTGGTGCTGCTGGTGGTGGGCATGCAGGTGTTCGACTCGCCTCGCGAACGTCAGCTGAAACGCGACCTTGCCCGCTACGAGCGTCAAATGACACTGATGCAGAACACCATGCGTCGCAACGAGGCGGTGCTTGCCGACCTCGAAAACCGCGACAACAGCATCTACCGCACACTGCTCGAGGCGGAACCGATTCCCGACGAAGTGCGACGCTCGGGCATCCCTGTCTACGACTCCTTCTACTACGACTTCAGCCAGATGGACAATGCTGACCTCATCGCCAGCACCCAACGGCGTCTCGACAACCTCTCCAAAAGGCTCTACGTCCAATCGCAGTCGTTCGACGAGGTTTACCGCATGGCCAGCAACAAGAAGGAGCGCCAGGACCATATCCCTGCCATCATGCCGCTCAAGAAGACCGAATGCCAGATCATCTCAGGCTTCGGCACGCGCTACCATCCCATACTCCACTACCGCCGCATGCATACGGGCGTCGACCTCTCGGCTAAGACGGGCACCCCGATCTATGCCACCGGCGACGGGGTTGTCGAGGTGTCCGGCCGCAACGACCCGAGCCTCAGCGGCTACGGCATCGCTGTACTGGTCGACCACGGCTTCGGCTACAAAACCCTTTATGCGCACATGAGCGAAACCAAGGTGAAGGACGGACAGCATGTGAAGCGTGGCGAACTGCTCGGTTTGGTGGGTTCCACCGGCTTGGCTTCGGGCCCCCACTGCCACTACGAGGTGTGGCTCAACGGCAAGAAGGTGAACCCTATCTATTATTTTTACAACGACCTCACTCCGCAGGAATACGAACAGGTGATCGAGGCGGCCAACCAGGAGAACCAATGTCTGTCATAATCGATGAAAATGCAGGTTTCTGCTTCGGGGTGGTGAAAGCCATCGCCGCCGCCGAAGAGCGTCTGGAAAAGACACACCAGCTCTATTGTCTGGGCGACATTGTCCACAACAACGTGGAGGTGGCGCGCTTGTCGCATCTGGGTCTTCAGGTCATCGACCATCGGCAGATGGAACAGCTGCCGGGCAGCACCGTCCTTATCCGCGCCCACGGCGAACCGCCCGAGACCTACGACCAGGCACACCGTCTCGGCATCAGCCTTATCGACGCCACTTGCCCCATCGTGCTGGCCTTGCAGAAGAAGATTCGCGAGGGCTATGAGGAGATGAAGTCGGTCGGGGGACAGGTGGTCATCTTCGGCAAGCAGGGACACGCTGAGGTCATCGGCCTCAACGGGCAAACCCAAAACAGCGCCATCATCGTCTCGTCGCCCGACGATATCGATGCCATCGACATCCGCCGCCCCATCCGCCTCTATTCGCAGACAACCAAAAGCCGCGAGGAATACAACCAACTGATAGCCAACATCGAAAAGCGCATCGCCGACCAGCATCTGCCGCAAAGCGACTTTGTTGCTTTCAACACCATCTGCAGCCGTGTGGCCAACCGCGCCAAGCAGTTGGAACAGTTCGCCCGCAGTGTCGACCGCCTCATCTTCGTGTCGGGCATCAATTCCAGCAACGGACACTACCTCTTCGAATACTGCCGCAAGGTGCAACCCGAAACGCGCATGATTTCGTCGGCCGAGGAACTGGATCGCCAGTGGCTGCAGGGTGCCCAATGCATCGGCATCACCGGCGCCACCTCCACCCCGCGATGGCTGATGGAACAAATCAAGCTGCAAATCGAAAGCTGACAACCGGCAGCCGACAACCGGCCCTCGCTCCAATCCTTTGTACAAAAACTTAACATTCATCATATTCCATGTATCTCGATCGACTCCAACTGGCCAATTTCAAGAACTACGACACGCTCGACGTCACCTTCTCCAACAATGTCAACTGTCTGGTGGGCAACAACGGTGTGGGCAAAACCAACCTGCTCGATGCGCTCTACTATCTCTCCTTCTGCAAGAGCTACTTCAACAGTGTCGACAGCCAGAACATCCGATCGGGCAACGACTTCTTCGCCATCCATGGACACTACATGCTTTCGGACGACAAGCCCGACGAGACGGTCGCCGTCTCCTGCACCCTCCAGAAAGGGCAGTCGAAGAAGATGAAATACAACAAGAAAAGCTGCACCACCTTCGCCGAACATATCGGCCGCATTCCACTGGTCATCGTCACGCCGAGCGACCAGAACCTCATACTGGGTGGCAGCGAGGTGCGCCGCAAATTCATGGACGGCATCATCTCGCAGGTCGACCGCAACTACCTGCAACAGCTGCTTTCCTACCAGAAAGCCCTCGAACAACGCAACCGGCTGCTGAAGCAGTTCTACGAAAACCGCTATTTTGAAGAGGATTCCATCGCCTTGTGGGACGAACAGCTGGTGCGCTTCGGCGAACCCGTGGTGGCCGCCCGACGAGCGTTCCTGCTCGACTTCGCACCGCGGTTCGAACACTACTATCGGCTCATCCATCCCGACGCGGCTGCCAACGAAAGCCCGCACATTGTCTACGACTGCCAGTTGGGAGACGACCACCCCTCGCTGGCCGACCAACTGAAAGAGAGCCAACGGCGCGACGCCCAATTGCAATACACCACCGTCGGCCCCCACAAAGACGACCTGGACTTCTATGTCAGCGACTTTGCGGTGAAGCGTTTCGCCTCGCAAGGACAACAGAAGACTTTCCTCCTGGCGCTGAAACTTGCCCAGTTCGACTACACCAACGAACGGCTGTCTGTCAAACCCATCCTGTTGCTCGACGATGTCTTCGACAAGCTGGACATGCTGCGCGTCAGCCAGTTGGTGCTGCTTGTTGGCAGCGACCGCTTCGGTCAGGTCTTCATCACCGACACCCAGCAGGGCCGCGTCGAATCCATCTTCCGTCAAGCTCCCAACATGCCCCACAAAATCTTCCAAGTCTCCAACGGAGCGTTGGAGGAGGTTTGACGTGTGATGTAAGTCATTATTGTATTATTAATCCCTATTAATCTCCCCCACCCCGCCCGGCAGCATGTCCAACGAATACACCATAAAAGACCTTATCGACGCCGCACTGCGACGTTACAATTTCGACGAGAGCATCACCAAAGAGCATGTCGAAGCCGCCTACCGTCGGGTGGCGGGCGAATTCATCGTGAAGCTGACCCGCTCGGCATATTACGACACCGAAAGGCACACCCTCAAGGTGGTCTTTTCCACCCCTGCACTGAAAAACGAGGTGTCGTTCAAACTCACCGATCTTCGCAACGCCATCAACCAGCAGCTGGGGCGTGAAGAGGTGCAGCGCATTGTCTTACTGTAAACAAACGTCTATTCGCGAGTGAATCGCAATGCCGTCCAGTCGTTGCGTGAGCGTTGCTGGCGCAGTCGAAGGCCCAATTCCGCCGCACGTTCCTGCAGGGCTTCCACATCGTGCTCGTAGAATCCGCTGAGCAGCAGGGTGCCGCCGGCATTGAGCACCGCAGCGTAGGCAGGCATGTCGCGCAGCAATATGTTGCGGTTGATGTTGGCCAAAATCAAATCGAAGTGTTTGTCGGGCGTGAGCGACGAGGCATCGCCGAGCAAGGCGTTCACCGTCACGCCGTTGCGCTCGAAATTCTCCTGCGCGTTACGGAAAGCCCATTCGTCGACATCGATGGCCTCGACATAAGCGGCTCCTTTCTTGGCCGCCAAAATGGCCAGCACACCTGTGCCGCTGCCCATGTCGAGCACCCGACGGCCTTCCACCGCTTCGCCTTCCAGCAGGGAGAGCATCAGATAGGTGGTGGCATGATGGGCGGTGCCGAACGACATCTTGGGTTCGATAACGATATCATATTTCACATCGTTGCGGGCTTCATGGAACGGGGCACGAACATAGCAGAAATCCTCCACCAGCACCGCCTGATGGCCCTTCTCCCACGCTTCGTTGTAGTCTTTGTCGGGCAAATCGGTCACGACGTATGTGCACTTGAGCCCTTCGGCCACAGAGCGCACCTCGTCGATGCACTGCTCCAGAAACGACGGGTCGTACTGTTCGGTGGGCACATAGGCCTTCACCCCTTGAGGGGTCTCGTCAAAACTGTCGTAAGGACCTTCGTCGCCAAGGCTGTAAACCAGCATGTCGCGATAGGGTTCCAGCGGAGAAATCGTGATATTTACTTCGGTATATTTCATGTTTGTTCTTTTTTTTCAGTTTTCTAGAAAACGGCGTTTCCGGTCTTGCGTCTACGACATGTCCTTCCAGGAACGCCCTTGCCTTTATGTTGTTTGAAGCAGGTCGTTATCATACTGCACCTTGGTCAGGAAGAGGCCTTGGGCGGGCATCGAGACGCCAGCGGCACAGCGGTTCTTCAGCTCGATGATATGTCGGAGTCCTGCGATGTCCAGTTTGCCACGACCCACATCGAGCAGGGTGCCCGTCACCGAGCGCACCA
The DNA here is from genome assembly GCA_902793295.1 of uncultured Bacteroidota bacterium. Classification (GTDB taxonomy): domain Bacteria; phylum Bacteroidota; class Bacteroidia; order Bacteroidales; family P3; genus Colimorpha. The sequence continues at coordinate 95,598 of CADBDA010000002.1, read as the reverse complement.
TGTTGCGCAGAAAGCGATTGGAGGTGATGGTGAACACCAGTTCCTCGCCGCCACCCATCCGGCTGTCGCACATCCTATCCCAATGGGCTTCGGTCAGATGGCAGATATTGGTCTTATTGTCGGTATGCAGTTTGGCGAAGCTGGTAAAGTCGTCATACTCCATCAGCACCTTCGCCGCCTCGTTCATGGCGTCGATGTCGGGTTGGAAATAGATGCGGTTGTAGAGCCCCTGGGCGAAGGGCAGCCGATTGGTCGACACGTGGTACTGGTAGGTACGGGCCGTTGCTGAAAAGCGGGCATGGAAATTGCTCGCCACTGCCGTCAAGCCATAGATGACGATATCGGCCGGCAGATAGCTGTTCAGCTTGAACACCAAATTCTCCTCCGGCGCCTTGTCGCTGTCGAAATGGGCGTAGAAGTCGGAGGCGTGCACCCCCGTATCGGTGCGTCCGCAACCCACAATGGCGATGGGGGTGCGCATCAGGGTGGTGAGCGCCTGTTCCAGCGTCTGCTGCACCGTGGGCAGCCCCGGTTGGGTTTGCCATCCGCAATAGTTGGCGCCGTTGTAGGCCAAATGGAGTAAGTAGCGCATCGTTCGTTGTTGCTTGGTTGTTGTCGATTGTGGTTATTCTGCCGAAGGGATGGGCGACACCTGTTTGCGCAGATCGCTCACCACCAGCTGCTGATAGCTCATCTGGGTCGAGTCGGCAAACAGCGCCTTGTTCTTCTCGTAGCTTTCGCGTTGGTATTCGCTGGCGCGGTCGAAGAGGGTGTTCGACACGGACTTTTTGATCTCCTCGAGCGTCATTTTGCCCTCTTGGTAACGGGCCTTGTCCTTGTCGTTCAGATAGCGGGCAATCTTGTTGTAGCTGTCGTCGTCCAGGCGTCCGCTTTCGACGTCGTAGTGCTTGTCCAGCTCGGGCAGGTTCACCCACCCGGTGATGGTGGTTTCAAGCAGACCTATCTTCTTTCGGCTCTTGTCGGTATAGTAACCCAGATAGGCGTGGCAAGGCTCGACAAAGATGATGGGTTGTAGCCCCACGCGACGCATGATCGACGAAAAGAAGACACACGCATCGATGCAGTTGGCCTGCCGGTTGTTGTAGACATCGTCGAAGAAGCGGATATACTGGGAGTTGGAGCGGGAAGTCTTGTTGGAGGTGCACGAAATGGTGGAATAGGTGATTCCGCGGTGGAGGGCGTAGTACCAAATGGCGCGCATCTGGTTCTCCACTTTCTTTTCGGTGCGGTCGCCGTCGAACACAGAGACGATGCCTTGATCCAGAATCTCACTCAATATATTGTCAATCTTCGGATGGTCCTCGTTCACATACGCCGTAAAGAGCCAGCGGTAGTCGCGATAGCGGCCGTTCTTCCCTATCAGCGACAGCAGACATTCGTTGATGGAACGGTAGTTGAGCCGGATGGTCTTCACGTCGACCTCCTCGTCGTTGACATAGCAGGTGAAGGTGAGATCCACCAAACCCGGTTGGCGCAACCGGTAGAGGTTGTCGAATTTCCATTTGATGACCGGCGTGAAGGTGTAGCGCTGGCCTTTCTTCGGCAACGATTCCTGCATGATGCTCACATAGTTGAGCATGGTGGAATCGACCACGATACGCACCACCGAATTGTTCTTGGGCGAAGTGAGGCTCACCGTGAACAGCTCGGGCATGTCGCTGCCTTGGTAGTTGCTCAGCGCCAGCATCATAGAGGGATAAAGCACGCTGTTGAAATCGGCATCATACACCGCCTCGAAGTTCACCACCGTAGGGTCGATGGTCTTCTGCACGCGTGCCTGGCATGCCACCAGTAGCAGCGCCGCCACAATAAAAGTGAGGAATCCCGATATCAGTCGTCTGTATTTCATAGATTTAAATATTATCTGTTTTCATTTTCCCACGATGCCAGCCACCAGCACAATCAGCAGGGCTGCCGGCGCCACGATGCGGGCCAGGAAATAATAGAAAACCTTAAAATAGCCAATCTTTACGGTGCCGTGGTTCGACAGTTCGTCCATGATGTCGTCCTTCTTCATGAACCAACCGAAGAAGATGATGGTCAGCAAGGCGCAGATGGGAGGCAGATAATTGCCGGTGGCCTTGTCCAAAATGTTGTACAGATGCGTGTTGTTCAGTATACCATCGCCAAATGAGAGCGAAGCCAGAGCAGCCAGCACCGCCACGCACAGCGACACAAGCACCACACCCTTCATTCGTTTCATACCTCGTTCGTTGAGCCATGCGGTCAGCGCCTCCAGCAGCGAAATGGCCGACGTCAGCGCCGCCAAGGTCAACAGCAGGAAGAAGGTGATGGAGATGATACCTCCGAAGCCGCCCAACGAATTGAACACCACCGGAAGCACCTGATAGACAAGTCCAGGGCCACCAGTGGGCTCTTGTCCGCAAGCAAACACAGCGGGGAAAATGGCCACACCCGACAGTATCGCTATCACCGTATCGCACACCGTAATCCACATGGACGATTTCAGGATATTATCATCCACAGGCAAATAGGAGCCGTAAACAATCATCACGCCCATGCCGACCGACAGCGAAAACAGTGCCTGACCCAAAGCGGCCAGCACCCCTTCGCCGGTCAGCTTGCTGAAATCGGGTAGGAACAGGTACTCAAGACCCTTAGATGCGCCGTCCAACGTCAGCGAACGGACGCATATCAGCACCAGCAGCACCAACAAAATGGGCATCAGCAGTTTGGAGATACGCTCAATGCCCTTTTCGACACCGGCAATGACGATGGCTGCCGTCAAACCCAGGAAGATCAGCAGGAACACCACCGGACGAACAGCGCCGGATGCGAAACAACCGAAGTGCTCTTCGTAGGCACCCGCCTCACCGCCGATGCGACCGAGGGCACCGGTCACCGAATCCCAGAAGTAGTTCAACGTCCATCCCGAAATGACCAGATAGATGGCCAAAATCAGGAAGCTGGTCAGCAAGCCCAAAATGCCGACCCAACGCCAAACAGGACGTTGCGGACGCAATGCCACATACGCCTTGGCGGGGGTCATCTTGGTGCGGCGGCCGATGACAAATTCACTCATCATCAGCACCATGCCTATCAGAAAAACAAAGCAGATATAGACCGCCAGGAAAGCGCCACCGCCATATTGTCCGCAGATGTATGGGAAACGCCATATATTGCCCAAACCGACAGCCGATCCAGCCGCTGCCATAATCGCTCCAAAAGAGCTGTTGAAACCATTTGTATTGCTATTTGTCATTGTTTGTTGATTTATATATCATTAGATGTTATCATACCCGGCATTTACTACCCTTCAGAGCCGGTCAGGATTGTTGATCACGAAATCCGCCCACGCCTTGCGCGACGGCTTGCGGCGCACCTTCTTCACCTGCAGCTCCTTTCGCACGTCAGCCAACGGGTGGCTACGCTCCATGTAGCAGGTGTATGCCACTGCCAATGCGTCGGTTGCGTCGAGGTAATGCGGTTCGGAAGGGAACTCGAATTGTGCGCCCAGCATCATGGCCACCTGTTCCTTGCTGGCATTGCCGTTGCCGGTAACTGTCTGTTTGATGGTGGCAGGTTCGTATTCGGAGAACGAGAGGTCCCGGCTCATAGCGGCGGCAATGGCCACCCCCTGGGCGCGTCCCAGCTTCAACATCGACTGCACATTTTTCCCAAAAAAAGGAGCCTCGATGGCCAGATGGTCGGGATGAAAAGTGTCGATGATGCGCTGTGTGGTGTCGAAAATCTTACGGATTCGAAGGTTGAAATCGCTAATCTTCTTCAGGTAAAGCACATCCATGGCAAGCACCTGCGGATGTTGGTCAACAATCTCTAAAATACTGTATCCCAATATCTGGGTACCTGGGTCAATTCCTAGGATAATGCGTTCTATACCATTATTTTCGATCATCACAATCACAAAAAATGATTTGCAAAAATACAAAAAAAACTCAATACCACCAACCACCCATCCGTTACACGTTACAGTGTTACAGTTAAAATCCAAAGTTCCCCCAAGACCTTAATGGCCTTAAGGCCTTAAGGTCCTTAAAGTCCTTAACCCCGTTGCGGCAGATTTGCCATCATAAGCGGTTCGGCTTGGCAAAAAAAATGCTTACAAATCAGAAAAATATCGTATCTTTGCAGTTTAAAAAACAAATTCAACAAACGCATTAATAATTAATAATCAATATAATCAATCACACCAATGGATAAACTTATCATCACCGCCGCCATCTGTGGCGCAGAAGTCACCAAGGAACAGAACCCCAATGTTCCCTATACCGTAGAAGAAATCGTTCGCGAAGCCAAATCGGCTGTCGATGCCGGAGCTGCCATCGTCCACCTTCATGTACGTGAAGATGACGGCACCCCCACCCAGAGCCACACCCGCTTCCAGGAGTGCACTGAGGCCATCCTCAAAGAATGCCCCAACGTCATCCTTATTCCTTCCACCGGCGGCGCTGTCGGTATGACTCCCGACGAACGTCTCGACTCCACCAACACCACCCCCATTCCCGAAATGGCCACCCTCGACTGCGGCACCTGCAACTTCGGTGACGACATCTTCGACAACACCATGCCCACCATGCGCGCCTTCGGCAAACGCATGATCGAGAAGGGCATCAAACCCGAATACGAGTGCTTTGAAATGGGCCATCTCGAAACCATCGTCCACATGGCCAAGAAGGGTCAGGTGCCCAGCGCTTTCGGCGTCAACGGCCCCGACGGCAACCCGCTACCCTTGGTTCCCATGCAGTTCAACTTCGTCCTCGGCGTCCTCGGCTGCGCTTCCGCCACCGTCGACAACCTGGTGTGGATGTCCAAGAACATTCCCGCCGGCAGCACCTGGACGGCCACCGGCATCGGCCGCAACGCCTTCACCCTCGCTGCTCCCGCCATCGTCATGGGCGGCAATGTCCGCGTCGGATTCGAAGACAACCTCTATCTGGAACGTGGCGTCCTTGCCAAGAGCAACGGTGAGTTGGTCGACAAGGTGGTCCGTATGGCCAAACTGCTGGGCCGCCCAATCGCCACCAGCGACGAGGCTCGCGAAATCCTCAGCCTCAAACGCAGATAAAAAAGAACCGCTAAGGTTTATGTTTATCGACAAATGGGTTAAAGAATCAGATCCTGCGATCTGATTCTTAACCCTATTTTTAAACTTCATAAATGATGTACCAGTTTATGAGAAAAGCCTCTCTTCTCACCCTTCTTTGTGTCCTCTGTATCGGATTGTCCGCCCAAAACCTGCAACCCACAGAAGAGATGATGCACCAGTTTCGCATCACCGTGCAAAAACGTGACATCTCGCACTACCGCAATCCCAACATTCCGATTAGCGACCATGTGATGACACAACCCAAATCGGCCAAAGCCATGCCCGACGGACGCGTGTGGTTCCCCGGTGAGTGGGAAGAGGTACGAGCCATCGCCGTCACCGCCCCCTACAACTACATACCCGCCACCTCGCAAGGATCCGGATACTGGTCGGCGACTCCCCTATTGACTGGTGTGGCGCAGTACTACCAATATCTGACAGGCCGTTGGATGACAAGAGGTATGGGGCCCTACAAGGGTGTCATGGATACCACCTCGTCGCATGGCAATGTCTTCTTCTACCTGATGGATGCCATCCAATTGGGTGGAGCTCAGGCGTGGGTCCACATCGAGAATGCGGCCGATTCCGCCATCGTCCACCGCAAGTTGCAAAGAATGAACCTGCGGCACGACAACATCCGTTTCATTGTCGGACCCGGCAACTCGATATGGTACCGCGACTGCGGTCCCATCTGCTTCTACTATGGCGACAACGACGAGGTGGGCATGCTCGATTTCACCTACTATCCCAATCGTTCGCTCGACGACTCCCTCCCCACCCTCATCAGCCAGCAGTACGGTCTGCCCAATTACATTTCCAACATCAAGTGGGAAGGCGGCAACTGCCTTGTTGACGGAACCGGCATGGTCTTCTCGAGCGACGCCATCTACAACAAAAACACCCTCGATTACGGTCCGATGACATGGGACGGTGTGAACACCTCCTCCATCAGCTACGTCCAAGTCACCCCGATGAGTCCCAGCGAGGTGCGCCAAGGTCTGCACGACCTGATCGGCCAACGAGCCACCCATATCCTGCCGGCCTACCAGTACGACGGCGGCACCGGACACGTGGACCTCTATGCCGACGCCTGGGACGAGAACGGATTTGTCTTCTCCATCATGCCCAATGCCTACAGTCACTGGACCGACTACATGACCGGCCAGCGCAACATCGACTCGCTCTGCTCCTATATGTCGATTTTCGACCGCAACTACTACGTCATGGGCAATATCCCCTTCCCCAGCGATGACAACGGCAACAACTTCTATAACCAAGTGACCTACAGCCACAACTACTCCCGCACCTATTCCAACCACACCTTCGTCAACAACGTCATCATGCAGCCCTGCTTCTCGACGGTGACCAACGGAATACCCTCCGCCGAATGGGACCGTCAGAATATCGAAACCTTGAAGAAAACCTATCCCGGCTACACCATCTATCCCGTCGATGTGCGCGAATTCGACGGCAGCGGCGGCGCCATCCATTGCATCACCAAGCAGATTCCTGCCGACAACCCCGTGCGCATTCTGCACAAAAACCTGCACGACACCATCGCATTGGATTCGATGGAATCTATCCCTGTCAGCGCCATCATCACCAACAAAAGCGGCATTGCCCATGCCGAACTGGTGTGGCGCGAAGCGGACAGCGCCCAATGGGACACCGTCAGCCTGACCGCCAACGGCAACCGCTTCAGCGGACAGATGCCACTGATCGGAGACGGCGATTCGCTGCACAGTGTGGAGTACTACCTCTCCGCCACCAGCAACAACGGCAAAACCATCACCAAACCCATGACCGCCGGCCAGGGCGGCTACTACACCTTCGTCTACACAGAAGGTGGCAGCATCGACAGCAGCAACTTTGATTTCGAGACCGCTCCGGTAAGCAAAGAGGACATCACTTTCGTATTCGGCCAAAGCTGGGTTGTTGAGGACACCACCCCCGTACGTGAACTGCCCACTGTCGGCATCCGGAGCGTCGACAACGAGGCGTCGTTCGGCCAGTTCTACCCCAATCCCGCATCCACCCAAGCCCATATCGACATCGACCTGGGCGACGGACAGCGCTATGCCGTCAGTATCGTCGACGCCAACGGACGCACCGTCCACAGCACCGAGCTGTTCAGCGCCGGAAGCATCCGTTTCACCATCGACGCTGGACGCTTGCCCAAAGGCATCTACAATGTCGTCTTCCAAAGCAAAGAACAGCGCATAGTGCGCCGACTCCTAGTGAAATAACAATAATGGAATTTGGCAGTTGTGACGAAAGAAACCGCCTTGTCCGACTTCCAACTATCGACACAAACGATGGAATATATCGATTTCCATACACACCGACCGACTGCGGAGGGAGTCATCTCCCCTCGCAGTTTTGGTATACACCCCTGGAAAGCCGACGACGAGACATGCCAGACGTATGAAGCCTTTGCCGCGGCGTACGATCGGCTTTTCTCCGAAACCGACTTGGTGGGCGAATGCGGGCTTGACAAGGTCTGCAGCGCATCGTTCACACGTCAGTTGCAGCTCTTCCAATGGCAGATACGCATAGCCGAGCAACTTCAGAAGCCCATGGTGATACACTGCGTTCGCGCCTTCAATGAGCTCATCGCACTCCGCAAGGAGCACCCCGAAGGCATTTGGGTGGTCCATGGGTTTATCGGTACAACGCAACTCGCCGAACAACTCTTTCGTGCGGCCGTATGGCCCTCTTTCGGTGCCGCCATCCTCGACCCGCGTCGCACCAAGGTCCGAGGCACCCTCAGCGACTTTCGGCACCCCTTCTTTTTGGAAACCGACGACAGCCTTTGCGACATACGTGACATCTATGCTGCCGCCGCCGACATACGAAACATACCACTCGCCGAGGTGTGCCACACAATAAAGAACCACTACGATTCGTTACTGAACAAATAAAGCAATAGTATAAAAACGATATTCCGCATTTCAACCGTCCCGAACAAATACTGTATTTCAACCATCCATCCAACCGATTCCAAGTCTCAATTCTCAAATAAATAACGCCATTCATCACATGTCAATTTCCGGCATCATCACCACACTCAACGAGGAACAGAACATAGCACAAGCCATTGCCAGTCTGCAGCAGGTATGTGACGAAGTCATCGTTGTCGACTCACTCAGCACCGACGCCACCGTCGACATCGCACGCCAATGCGGGGCCATTGTTGTCGAACAGGCCTATCTTGGAGACGGCATACAGAAGAACGTGGCGCTCAACCACATCCACAACCTTTGGGTGCTCAGCATCGATGCCGATGAACGTTTGTCGGACGAGCTGGTCCGATTCATCCGTTCCACCGACTTGGAGCAGTCGCCCTACGACGGCTACGCCTTCCGCCGCCGGAACTACATCGGCAGCCGATGGGTGCGCTGCTGCGGATGGTATCCCGACTATCTGGTCAGGCTGTTCCGTCACGACCGCTTGCGTTTTCGCGACACCAAGCAGCACTCAGGTATCCCGGAAAACAACACCCTGCGTGTCAAATACGACCTTCTCCACTACAGCTACCGATCGGCGGGCGACCTTTTTGCCAAACCCGGTCGCAATTTCAGCACCCGCAGCGCCAAAGTCATCTACCTCAGCGGACGCAAAGTCCGTCCGTGGACCCCATTCCTCCATTTCAGCGGCGCCTTTCTGAGCAACTACTTCCTCAAGGGCGGCATCCTTGCCGGCATCGACGGATTCAGTCTCACCCTCTCCAAAGCGCTCAACAGCTATCTGAAATACGCGAAAGTGCTGGAATGGCAACGCGACCCAAAAGTGCGCGAAAGCGAGGACTTCGAAACAATATGGTAGGAACCGACGGACCATTCTCCACATATCTATAGATTACATATTATTATTCTTATTTCCAACACTCAACAATCGATTACAAAGTGATTCTAGCCTTCGACGCCAAACGAGCTTTCGCCAACAATACCGGACTCGGCAACTACAGCCGCATGGTCATCGGCGGCTTCGCCAAACTACATCCCGAAGTCACCCTGGTCCTTTTCACGCCCAGTCGTAAGGGACGCTATGCTGACTGCTTCGACGGCTACCCCCAGGTACGCATCGTCACCCCCCGAGGGTTGTGGCGTCTTTGTCCCTCGCTGTGGCGGACGGTGGCCGTAGGCTTCATCGCCCGTCGACTCCATGTGGACCTCTACCACGGTCTCAGCCACGAACTGCCGCTTTTCCTGCCGAGTTCAGTCAGGCGCGTGGTCACTATTCACGACCTTATTGCTTGGCGCTATCCCCACCAGTTTCACGCCATTGACCGCATCATCTACCATCTCAAATTCCGACACGCCTGCTACCATGCCGACAAGGTGGTATGCGTCAGTCGCCAAACCGAGCGCGACGCTGTCGATCTGCTCCATGCCGACCCCGCAAAGACCCTGGTCATCTACCAGTCGTGCGACCCCATTTTCCAACAGCCTGTCGATACCGACCACTGCCGCCAGGTGCGCCAGCGTTATCGGCTACCCGAACGCTACATACTCTGCGTCGGTACCATCGAAGAGCGCAAGAACCAAATCACCGCTGTCCGCTCACTAGCCCTGCTGCCGCCGGATATCCATCTGGTCATCGTCGGACGACGCACCCCCTACTTCGACCAAGTGAAACAAGCAGTCGAACAGCTGCAGCTTGTCGAACGGGTCCACTTTCTCCACAATGCCGACTTTGCCGATTTTCCAGCCCTCTATGCGGCAGCCGAAGCTTCGGTCTACCCTTCCATCTTCGAAGGTTTCGGCATTCCCGTCCTCGAATCGCTCTGCTGCGGAACGCCCGTTGTCGCCGCCCGCAGTTCGTCGCTACCCGAAGTGGGAGGCAATGCCGCCCTCTATGCCGAACCCGACAATGCGGAAGATATTGCCGACCAACTGCGACGGACACTTGACGAAGCGTCGCTACGCCAAAAGCTCATTGCTGCCGCTGCTGACCAATGCCGACAGTTCCGTCCGGAAGCGATTATCCAATCACTTCTGACACTTTATGAGAGCATCCTGAAACAATCCTAACAATCAAGAATTTGACAATATTCAAAATACCACCAAACGACAAAAAAACGTTCAACAATGAAACACTTCACCTACTATACCCAATCCACCTGTTCGGTAGCCATCGACTTCGACGTTGACGACGAGGGGCGACTGCACAATGTCCAATTTATGGGCGGTTGCGACGGCAACCTGCAAGGGATAGGCCGACTGGTGGAAGGGATGGATGCCGCCGCTGTCGTCGAACGGCTGCAAGGCATCCGCTGCGGATTCAAATCCACCAGCTGTCCCGACCAGCTCTGTCGGGCTATCAAGGAAAACAATCTCGTTTGATAAACCATCTATTTTGACAAATCATCATTTAACCATCCGGCCGAAACGGAGACATCTCCGTCCGTCACTAGCAATTAACACTTATGCCTGAACGTTTTATAGACAAAACAGACCTGTTCTACGACTGCACCACAGAAGAGAAAAAGCAGCTCTACGAGGAACTGTCCACCTTCATGTCCGACAACAAACGCCAACTCTTTGACCGATTGGCGCCCATGCGCACCCGCCACATTGCAGTGGTGCTCGAAGACATCTACCAATCGCACAACGCCAGCGCCGTGCTGCGCAGCTGCGACTGCTTCGGGGTGCAGGATGTCCATGTGGTAGAGAACCGCAACGCCTTCAATCCAGCCGGCGACGTGGCCGTAGGCAGCAGCAAATGGGTGGACTACTACAAGCACGCCACCATTGGCGACACCTACCGACATCTGCACGACAAAGGCTACCGCATTGTGGCCACGCTGCCCCACGAAAAGGACACCCTGATTGGCGACCTTGACTTGAGCCAACCCACCGCACTCGTCTTCGGTACCGAGCTCACCGGCCTCACCTCGGAAGCTGTTGCCGGTGCCGACGCCTACGTCAAAATACCCATGTACGGATTCACCGAGAGCTTCAACATCTCGGTCAGTGCCGCCCTGTGTCTTTTCAGCACCACCGAACGCATGCGATCCAACCCCACCATTCCGTGGCAACTATCTGAAGACGAGCTGCTTTCGCTCAAACTGAGCTGGTGTCTGCAGGTGATACGCGACGGAGAGAAAGTGGCCGCACAACTCTGCCAAAACATCCGAAAATAGCCTGTAGCCGACAGGCCGTTAGAAGAGTGACAACAGCTGTCGCACAAGGGGCAGTACGTTGTCGGCATCGTGGGACGTCGGCATACAACAAAAAACGACCTTTAAAAAGTTCGTCATTCTCAATTTTATTTGTATATTTGTAGTTCGCAACGAACGAATACTAACATTATAAAATCATAACAATGAAGAAATTATTCGCATTGACCATTGTCATTTTGCTGGCCCAAAATGTTGTTTTGGCCCAGAATGGCAAAAGTGTTTCGGAAAAGGATGTTCCCGAACGCTATGTAAAAGACTTCAACCGTCAGGTTCAGAATGTCAAATCGGTGAAATGGGAGATGATCGACTCGTTGGTGTACGATGCCAGCTATACAAACGATAACGGCACCCGCACCGTCTACCGCTTCTCGCCCAAGGGGACCGAAACCCGCTGGTACATCGAGGAGAAATACTATCCTCATGCCATCATGCAGACCATCGAGGAGATGCACCCCGGCCACAAGGTGAAAGAACTCTACTGCCTGCTTATCAAGAACAAGGTCACCTATCAGGTGCTGGTCGGCAAACGCAAAGGCTTCTTCACCAAACGCTGGAAGAACATGCGCTATATGAACTTTGAAGCCGACTACAAATTCATTGACGAGATAGAACTCTGACCATTGGAAGAGAGGTTACGGTTCAAGGGTAATGATCATCGTCCGAACCGATTGATTGTTTCGAACCGATCTTAAACCATTACCAAGAACAGAAGCGACGGCTGAAGGGGAACCTTCGGCCGTTGCTTTTTTGTTTTCCACACACCATTAGGGGGCGAGAAGCAGGTTGACTTGGCGGGCGATTGTTGGGGCGCGATTGTCGGTTTGTTGGGAGGTGGGGTTGTCGGTTTGTTGGGGAGGTGGGATTGCCGTTTTGTTGGGGACAGAACTCAGGAGGCAGCCGTGGTGAGCGCGAGCTGCAGTAGGACGGAAAAAGAGAAAGGGGAAAATCCTTGCGGATTCTCCCCTTTTGTTGATGGCTTGTCGGATGTTACATGGAAGATAGAACATCACGGCGAGCGGATGATTAAGCTTCAGCGGGCCAAACGGGCTGCAGGTTGCGGTCGCCGTAGGCGTCGTCAATCTTGCTGATAGTCGGCCAGTACTTGTCGCCATGTTCCTGCGGGAAGGCGGCGACTTTGCGGCTGTAGGGATAGTTCCATTCGTCGGCGCAGACCACCTGCATGGTGTGAGGAGCGTTGGCGATGGGGTTGTTGTGTTCGTCATACTTGCCGGACATGATGTCGTCGATTTCCTGGCGGATGCTGATGAGGGCGTCGCAGAAGCGGTCGAGTTCGCTGAGCGGTTCGCTCTCGGTAGGTTCGACCATGAGGGTGTTGTGGACCGGGAAAGCCACGGTGGGAGCGTGGAAGCCGTAGTCGTCGAGACGACGGGCGATATCGCCGACGCTCACCTTGAGGCTAAATTCGCTGAAGTCGACGATCATCTCGTGGCCGCACATGCCGTTGCGGTTGGTGTAGAGAATCTTGTAGTACTTCTGGAGGCGGGCACGCAGATAGTTGGCGTTGAGGATAGCGTGGCGAGTAGCCTCGGTGAGACCGTTGCCGCCCAGCATGAGCAGGTAGCCGTAGGTGATGGGGAACAGGAGGAAGTTGCCGAAAGGAGCGGCAGCCATAGCGTTGCCCTTCTTGCCGCCCACGGGGCAGACACAATGTTTGGGCAGGAAGTCGAGCAGTTTTTCGCTGACAGCGATAGGACCCACGCCAGCGCCGCCACCGCCGTGAGGACCTGCGAAAGTCTTGTGGAGGTTAAGGTGGCACACGTCGGCTCCCATACGGCCAGGCGAAGTGATGCCCACCTGGGCGTTCATGTTGGCGCCGTCCATATAGACCAGACCGCCCGCCTGATGGATGATGTCGACGATTTCGAGGATGCCCTCTTCGAAAGCGCCGTGGGTGGACGGATAGGTGATCATGATGCAGCTGAGGGAATCCTTGTACTGAGCCACTTTCTCCTTAAGGTCATCGATATCGACATCGCCCTTATCGTTGCATTTCACCACAACGACGGTCATGCCAGCCTTGGCTGCCGAAGCCGGGTTGGTGCCGTGAGCAGAAGCCGGGATGAGGCAAACGTTGCGCTGCGGGTTGCCGCAGTCGATGTGATAGTTGCGGATGACGGTGAGGCCGCTGTATTCGCCAGCGGAGCCCGAGTTGGGCTGCAGCGAGACGCCCGCGAAGCCTGTAATGATGGCCAGCATATCCTCCATTTCCTTGATCATCTGCAGCGAACCTTCAGCCTGGTCGGCGGGAGCGAAAGGATGGATGCCCGCGAAGCGGCTCCAACTCAGTGGGAGCATTTCGGCAGCGGCGTTGAGCTTCATGGTGCAGCTACCCAGCGGGATCATGGCGCGGTTGAGGCTGAGGTCTTTCACCTCGAGCTTCTTCATGTAGCGCATCATTTCGGTTTCACTATGATATTTATTGAAAACGCTATGGGTCAAATACTTGCTAGTACGGAGCAGATTTGCCGGGATATCGCTGAAGGAAGTGCAGCATCCCTTGCCGTCGCAGTGCAGCAGTTCAGGCTCCTTGCCGGCAGCCTTGGCCAGCACGGAGATGATGGCATTGATGTCGTCCTTCGAGGTGGTTTCGTCGAGGCTGATGCCGATGCACTCTTCGCAAATGTAGCGGAAGTTGATGCTAGCAGCCTCAGCCACCTTGCGCACCACGCTAGTCGGCACGGGGCACTGCAGCGCCAGCGTGTCGAAGAAGACGCGGTTGTGCTGTTTGTAGCCGTATTTCTCCAGTTCTTTGGCCAGAACGCCCGCCATGGCATGCATGTTGGCGGCGATATTGCGGATACCATCCGGGCCGTGCCAAGCAGCATAGAAGCCACTCATGATAGCCTGCAGCGCCGAAGCGGTGCAGATGTTGGAGGTAGCCTTTTCGCGTTTGATGTGCTGTTCGCGCATACCCAGCGCCATGCGCAGGGCGGGGTTGCCCTTGACGTCCACGCTCCAGCCGATGATGCGGCCAGGGAAGCTACGCTTGAAAGCTTCGGTGACAGCGAAGAAGCCCGCGTGCGGACCGCCGAAGCCCATCGGCAGGCCGAAACGCTGGTTGCTACCGAAAGCACAGTCTGCGCCCATCTCGCCCGGAGTTTTGAGCAGTGCCAGCGCCATGAGGTCGGTAGCGACGCCGACGAAGATGCCCAGTTCGTGAGCCTTGGTGATGAATTCGCTATAGTCGGACACCTCACCGAACTGGTTCGGGTACTGGACGACGGCGCCGAAGAACGAGTTGTCGAGTTGGATTTCGGAAGCCTTGCCGACCACGATTTCGATACCGCGAGGAGCGGCGTTGGTGCGCATGACATCAAGCGTTTGAGGGAAGATGCAGTCGTCAACAAAGATTTTGTGGACGTTCTCCTTCACCTGGGCGCGGCTGCGGCTGTTGTAGAACATGATCATGCATTCGCCGCCGGCGGTAGCCTCGTCGAGGAGCGATGCGTTGGCGAGGGGCAAGCCCGTCATGTCGCTAACCATGGTCTGATAGGTCATGAGCGCTTCGAGGCGGCCCTGGCTGATTTCGGTCTGATAAGGAGTGTAGGCGGTGTACCAGCCCGCATTCTCAAAGACGTTGCGCTGGATGACGGCAGGGGTGATGGTGTTGTAGTAACCCATACCGATGTAGCTCTTGAACAGTTTGTTTTTCTGAGCCAAAGCGCGGCAGCGGTTAAGGAATTCGTATTCGTTGATGCCGTCGGCAATAGGCATGGGCTTGTCGAGACGGATAGCCTTAGGAACAGCCTTGTCGATGAGATCCTCCATAGAGGAGACGCCGATGGTTTTGAGCATTTTTTCCTCGTCGGCGGGCTTGGAGACGCCGTTGTGACGAGCGGTGAAATTATTGGTAATCATCGTATTAATTAATTAATTATAATAGATTTCTATAATTTTTAGAATTACAAAGGTACGAATTAAAATAAGAATTGAAGCGTAAAAAAGGAAAAAAAGAGAAAAAAGCGGCGGGAGAGGGCTGCGACACGGGGGATAGAACAGACAAGACCCCAGGGGGTGCCTGGGGTCGGAATGAAACGAAAGATGATTACCACCTATTGAAGTGGATGCGGCTGGTGTCCCACTTATCTTTAGGCTGATCGTTGCCAGCAGGCGACCCCACTGGCACTACAGCATAAGGCACCACATTGCCAGGCAGTTTCAGATAGTCGCGAATGGGATCCATGCGGTCGTGGTAGGGATAACAGGCGGTCCATACGGCGCCCAATCCGTAGTATTCGACAGCCAGCAGGAAGTTCTCGACGCAGGCGCCCATGTCGTCACGCCACAAACCATTGGGACGGGTTTCGGCCGGTGCGTCGGGATTTTCACGCGGAGGACGCGTCACCGTGGTGTCGGCACAGAAGATGACAACAGCCGACGACATCTTGAATTTCTCCATGTTGAAATTGCCGGCAAAAAGGGTGTCATAGCAGCTCTTGTCGGTCATCACCACAATGTGCCACGGACGGATGTCCATACCCGAAGGAGCGGCGACGGCGGCACGCAACATCGACTCCATCACCGAAT
Organism: uncultured Bacteroidota bacterium; assembly: GCA_902793295.1. Taxonomy (GTDB): domain Bacteria; phylum Bacteroidota; class Bacteroidia; order Bacteroidales; family P3; genus Colimorpha. Next base: position 79,777 of record CADBDA010000002.1, on the reverse strand, counting down.
CCGCAATGGGTTCGTCGGTGTAGGAGCGCACACTTTTGCGCTGCATGATGGTGGTTATGGCATCGCTGCCATTATTGGCGGTGGCAGTGGCGGAGGCATCGTCCTTACCACAACATGACACGAAGGTTGCAGCCAGATGTACAAGGACCGCACCCAAAAGAATGATCTGTTTTTTCATTTTACTATAAGATTATTTTTAATATATTGATTAATAGCACTCAACGTACAAATCACAATTATTCTCATATAATGTCAATCTTAAAGTGCCGCCGTGCGTTGGTAGATGTATTGCAGCAGCTGTTTGACGAAGGTTTCGTGGTCGGAAGCGGGATTGCCTTGAATGGCGGTGGCTTTACGGTCGATGCAATCGAAGCGGGTGATGCCGGTGCTGTCGATAAGGTTGCAACCGTTCTTAAAGGTATGGAGGGCAAAATGGCGACGTGAATTGTAGCTGGGGCTAAGCACATTACGACTGAGGATGAATGGCGAAGCGTCGACACCCATCTGCGCCAATAGGGTGGCTGCCAAATCGTTTTGGCTCATCAGCACATCCACCTGTCGCGGAGCCCGCACGGCGCCACCCACCCACACCATAGGCACATGAGCCACCAGCGGGTCGCCAGTCGATTGTCCGGAGAAGGAGGGAATACCGTGATCCGGAACAATGATTACCAGCAGATTGTCCCATTGCGGAAGGGTACGCAGGCTGTCCACAAAAGCGCCAATACAAGAGTCGGCATAAGCGAAAGCATTCTGTCGTGGGTCGGCCAGCCGGTGCATCGGTGCCTCCCAGGGTTCGTGGCTGCTGAGGGTCAGCACCACATTGAACGACGGCGAAGCAAAGTCGAACGACTGCGGCACCAGCGTATAGGCATCAGGGGCGCCCCAGTTGCTGAGCCTGCGGCTTTCGGGGAAGTCCTCGCTGCCCATCACCGAAGTGAAACCCGTCTCGCTGAGGTAGCAGCGCATGTTGGTGAAGTCGATGTCGCCACCGTAGACGAAGCGTGTGCGGTAGCCTTCGGCAGCCAGTGCCGCTGCCAGTGAGGGCAGCTTGCGGCACTTGTCGGTCATCTTCATCAGCGAGGTGGTGGGCAGACCCTGCCAACCGTTGAGGACCGACACCACACCACGGTCGGTACGGAAACTGTTGGCCTGGCAGTGAGTGAAGAAGACCCCTTCGCGGCTCAGCTGCTGCAGGTTGGGCGACACACTGTCGTTCATCACCATCTCCCATCCGCCACCTTCCCAGATGATGAGCATCACGTCGGGTCGCTGCGTGTTGAGCAGCGTATCGGTGATGGCACCGTCGTAGGCAAACAATGGGGCGATGGAAGCCTCCACCTCTTCACGCGGTGTGAAATCGAACTCGCGGTCCAAATCCTCGACCTTAAAGAGCGAATGAAGCATATTGAACAGGGGATTGAGGGCCGCATGGTTACAAAAAGCATGGGTCGAAAAATAGGCATAGGAGGGGTTGGCTGTAGATTGGCTGATGCTGCCACGCATGCCCAGAAACACTAGTCCGAACAGCGGCACAAACAGCAACGAAAGCCAACGGTTACCAAGAGGACCCAATTCCTCGGGTGTGGCGTGCCGCAAACGACGATAGTAATGCCAACAAATCAAGGCAATAACCAACACGCCCAGCACAATGCTCCACCATGTGACACTGGCCAGCATATCCTTCGGTTTGGCGGCATACATCAGGTCGTTGGCGTCGATCTTGGCGCCCCAGAAGGCATAGAGCACCACGTCGGCCACAAACAGCACTCCCATCAGCACAGCGGCGATCCAATAGTAGGGACGCAGTACCCTTCGCAGATCCATGCGTTTCACAAAGCAACTCACCAGCAACACCACAACCGGCACAATCAGCAGATAGCTCGCCGCCACCGAATCCAACCGAAGGCCATGCCACAACACCGCCAGACAACTGCCAAACGGAGCACCGTCGGCATGAGCGACATTGACCAACATGAAGACCACCTTCTGGGTCATGAAGACCAACAACAATGTGACATAGAGTCGGACGAGGAATAAAAGTCTTTGTTTCATCTTTTTCCTTGTGCTTGCATCGAAAAAAAATATTTTGCAAAAATACAAAACATTTCCCATTAAGCGATTGAGCAAAAATAACTATCGAACCAAAAGATTACATACAATTAACACACAAACACTTACAACAAAAGAATCCCAACCAAATTATTTTTTTTACTTCCCATTGTATCATTTTGGGTGCTTGAAACGATACTATAATTGAACACGACAAACCGAACACTTCTTGACACGCACCGAATTCGAAACCTCGGGACGCGCCAACGTCACACACCGCTAACTTTACTCATAATACCAATTGAAGCGCCCACAGCTCGTCCGCAAAAAAACATCGCGTACGCCCCATCATCCCTTCTTCCGCATCCGCAACCTTATTCCGTAGTGCCATTCAATAAAATCGATATGCGCACTATGAGCTTTCAGCGACACTCCTACGAAATGACGCACCGGACGGTCTACATCGCAAAAATCATAGAACAGGCCTACACGCTCGTAATAGGGCGTGCGGGCCTGCTGCGATTTCAGCAGGTAGGCGGCCAACCCCACATGCAGCGTCAGCCGTCGGTAGCTGGTCTCGTAGTTGCCGCACAACCCCACGTAGAACGGCAACGGATACTCGTCGTGTTCCAGATTCTGTATGCCGTTATGGGTGGTGTTGTAGGTGATGTCCACATTGGCGCCCACAGCGCGCACGGGGTTGAAATGGTACTGCCACCCCACCCGTGCCGTGTAGGCATAATGGTAGCGGTCGCGCATCTTCACCGTTCGCGGACGCACAATGCCCGAAGCGTAACTCAACAACAGATCGTGACGCGGGAAGGTGCGGTCGGCGTAGCACTCGGGGACAAAGACATAGCCCGTCCCATCCAACGTCCTTATCCGCTCAAACCGCTGGGCCAGCGCTGCGGGGGGCTGGCGCCGCGGAAGTTGGTAGCCAACTTGCAGCTGCATGTAGTTCAGCCCCTTGTTGGGCTTTTTCAGGTAGCCGTTGGATGAGTGCACAAACAGACACCCCACCCACAGCGCAGACTGGTCGTCGAACAGGTGCCGATAGTTCAGCCCCACCTGAATCATACAGTTGAGGTACGAGCCAATGAAGACATTCCGCTCATCGTTGGAGCGGCTATAGGGATTTGTATAGTAAGCCAGTCCGTAGTCGAATTCGAAAAAGAGAGTCCCGCGACGGCCTTCCAGCAAGGCCTCCTGTACAAAGAGCGACATGCTCAGCCTGTGACCCGCAATGGCATTGGGGAAGTAGGTGAAGTTGGTTCGCAACCCCAAATTGTATGGGCGGCGCAGCATTACTGTGCTGCTGTCGTCCAACTGACGGCTCCACATCCAAGGAAACTGAACGGCAGCGTCCACTCCGGGTCCGAAGTCGGCAATGTAGCCCCACTCTGCCGAATTGGGAATAGTCATACAGCCCGTCGTGGACAAGGTCCAGTCGGGCTGCCCACCAGCCGCCTTGGGCAGCATCAACAACAGGATTTGAAAACTGAACAATAAGTAAAGAGTTTTCGGGGTCATTTCTCACACATTTTCAGGTAGTCGTCTTCGCTGATGACGGGAATGCCCAATTTTTCGGCTTTCTTCAGCTTTTCGGGACCCATCTTCTCGCCCGCCACCACGTAGTCGGTCTTTCCGCTGATCGAACCGCTCACCTTGCCCCCGTGCTGTTCTATATGAGCCTTGATTTCGTCTCTCGAAAAGCGACTGAAAACACCGCTAACTACAAAAGTCTTGTTGTCCAGCACATTGTCCACATGCAATTCGGCAGTGGTGAATTGCAGTCCGGCCGTACGAAGCCGCTCGACCAGCCGTTGGTGGCGTTCGTCATGGAAGTAGTCGTAGATGAATCGCGCCGTCTTCTCGCCCACATCCTCCACCGTTGACAATTTCTCTTCTGTTGCCGCCATCAGCGCGTCAATATTCTTAAAGTAGCGCGCCAGCTTCTTGGCGCCCACCTCTCCCACATAGCGAATGCCCAGCGCGAAGAGCACCCGTTCGAAGGGTACTGTGCGCGAGTGGTCAATGGCCGCCAGAATGTTGTCGGCCCCTTTGTCTTGTATGCTGGTGCGACGCAGTCCGTCGTTGTCGTAACTCTCCAAACCCACCAGCTGTTCGCGACTCAACGTGTATAGATCCGCCACGTCGTGCACCAGTCCTTTACGGTACAGCAACTCCAGTCGCTCCGAACCCAAGTTATCGATATTCATTGCCTTGCGCGACACAAAGTGTTCCAGACGTCCCACGATTTGAGGCGGACAGTCGTCGCTGTTGGGACAATAGTGGCCCGCTTCGCCCTCGGCGCGTAGCAGTCGGGCGCCACATTCCGGACAGTTGGTGATGTAACCCACCGGACGGGCGCCAGGCTTGCGCTTCGCCATGTCTACTCCCACCACCTTCGGTATGATCTCGCCGCCCTTCTCCACCAACAGCGAATCTCCCTCGCAAATGTTCATTTTCTCAATGAAGTCGGCATTCACCAGCGTGGCCCTTTTCACCGTCGTCCCCCCAAGCCACACAGGTTCCATGTTCGCAACGGGTGTAATGATGCCTGTCCGCCCCACCTGGTAGCTGACGCTCAGCAGCGGTGTAGACACCTGCTGCGCCTTAAATTTGTAGGCAATGGCCCATCGAGGCGACTTGGCGGTCAGCCCCAGCTGGTCCCACAGAGCCACCTGGTTCACCTTGATGACGATGCCGTCAATGGCAAACGGCAGGTTCCATCGCTCGTTGTCCCAATAGTCGATAAAGGCGCGTATTTCCCCTATATTGTTGCATTCCTTAATGTAAGGCTGTACCTTGAAGCCCATTTGGCGAGCCGCCTGCAGACGTCCCGCGTGGGTGTCCAGCAGAGGTTCCATGAGGGAGGATTGCGAGCGGTCGCCCTCAGTCGTCCAGTGAGAGGGCAACATCATAAAGTACATGCAGAACTGCAGTTTGCGTTTGGCGCATTCGGCGGAGTCCTGCAGTTTCAAGCTGCCGCTGGCGGCGTTGCGGGGGTTGGCGAAAGGCTCGTCGCCCTCAGCCTCACGCTGGCGGTTGAAAGCTTCGAAAGCATCGAATGGGAACACGACCTCGCCGCGAGCCTCGAAGTCGTCAGGATATGAGCCCCGCAGGCGGAGCGGGATAGTGCCGATAGTACGCGCATTGGACGTGATGTCGTCGCCTACGGCGCCATTGCCGCGGGTAACCGCCTGAACAAGCTGTCCGTGCCGGTAGGTGAGCCCGATGGCAACCCCATCGTATTTCAGTTCGCAGGTGTAGCTGAAGACGGTATCACCCAGCAGTTTGCGTGTACGCGCCTCGAAGTCGACAATCTCCTCAATGGAATAGGTGTTGCCCAAGGAAAGCATCGGGAACCGGTGCGACACCTGTCGGAAAGTCTTGTTGACCTCGCCCCCTACGCGCTTGGTCGGCGAGTTGGGCGAAGCCAGTTCGGGATACTGCCGCTCCAAGTCGGTAAGTTCGCGCAACAAAGCGTCGAATTCGAAGTCGGAGACTAGCGACCGGTCATTCATGTAGTATTCGTAGTTGTACTGGTCTACGAGCTGTGTCAGCTCGGCAATCCGTTTTCGTGCGGGTTCGATATCTATGTTTGAGAAGAGATCCATTGGGAATTGAGGATTGGGAATTAAGGATTGAAAAATGACAGACGGACAGGAGGGTTAGTATTCGTTGATGTTTTTCGGGGGGGGGTAGGAATTGGTCAACAATTCCATTTCCCAACGAAGTTGAGTGACACGGGGCCGGTGAGCCGAACGTTGCGGTAAGCGCCATCCTTTAGTTCGTAGTCCACACAGAAGTCGCCACCGAGCGTTTTCAGCTGACGGACGCCGGAGACGATAGCGCAGGCAGTCACGCCGGTGCCACAGGCCCAGGTTTCGTCCTCCACACCGCGTTCATAGGTGCGGACAAAGAGCTGCCCGTCGTCCATCAGTTCGATGAAGTCGACATTTGTCCCTTCGGGGAATTCCTCGGAGTTGTTGCGCAAGCTGCGACCCCGACCCACCACGTCATAGTGGGACAAATCTGACACCTGCTGCACATAGTGGGGTGAACCGGTGTCGAGGAAACACCCCTCCAAGCACTTGCGCACCTCGCTGCAGGGGACATCGCGCATGCCCAGTTGCACCACCCCTTTGTCTGTTGCGTTGTCGTAGGCTATCATTTCGGCATGGTGGGGTCCGTCGAACCCCAAGAAGTCCACCACCCAGCGGTCGCTAACGGGGTCGTGGTGGCCCAATCCCAAACGGTGGGCGAATGCGGCAATGCAGCGACCGCCGTTGCCGCACATCGAGCCGATGCGACCGTCGCTGTTGTAGTATTTCATCTCAAAGTCGTAGGGAGCATCGGCACTGCCCAGCGTCATCAGCCCGTCGGCGCCGACACCAAAACGGCGGTGGCAGATCCGCGCTATCTCTGTCTCTGCGAGTTTCATATCCTTTGCGCGAACATCGACGAGAACGAAATCGTTCCCCGCACCGTCATATTTATAAAAATCTATCGTCATGTATGATGTCTGTTTTTTTCTATTATAATGCTTCAACCCTCATTGTTAACCATGGGAGCCCATGTTTTTTTTCGACATATGCACCTCATTCATAGTCGTACACCTCCACTTGTTCAGGTTTATGTTCGGTGTCGATGATGCGTTTGCGGCAGAGGAGGACCAGGATTGTGCTGAAGACAATGCTGAAGAAGATGATGGAATAGACCATGCATTCGATGGTTTCGGCATGAGGGATGATCGGGGCACCCGCCGCAGAGTTGATTTGACGCGGCATGGAGGCCAGCACCGCAGAAACGAGCCCTTTGGGGATCATGATGGAGACGATGAGGCGGTCGGTAGCGCTGTTGTGGCGACCCACGAGCTGGATGAGGACAAATCGAGCCAGAAAGAGCGCAGCGACAATCACCGCCCCCCAGAGGAGCGCGACGGTATCGGTGAAGGGGATGCTGATGCCGATATAGACGAAAAAGAAGGTTTTCAGAATGAAGACCATCTCTTTGAAGAAGGACTTCTCGTTTTCTCCCAGCGACTGCATGGGAGGCATGCTACGGTGCCACAGTTTGCGGACGAAAGCGTATTCGAGATAGACCGCGTTGCCCAGCACGATGCCGAAAGCCAGTGCCGCAATGGCGCCACTAAAGCCCAGCGCCTCGGTGAGGCCGTAGAGCACAAAGACGAACGCCGGGGTCAGGAACATGGAGTTTTGTAGTTTGCGGACGCGACGCAGCAGCACGGACCACACCAAGCCCCCCAGGCCGCCGATGAGCACCGCCATGGTGAACGACGCCAGCAAGTTGCCCGTCACCTGGGCCACGCTGATGCGACCCATCTTGAAGCCCTCCATCAGCGCCAGCGCCACGACGATGCAGAGGACGCCCGAGATGGCCGATTCGAGCGTGAGGACCGTCTGGGTCTGGCTGCTGATACGCATCTGCTTGATGATCGGAATGACGATGGAGGAGCCCGTACCCGCCACCATGCTGCCCAGCAGCAGAGAAGGCAGCCACTCGAGGCCTGCAAGGAAATGCGCCGTAAGGGCCGCTGCCGCCATCGACAGACAGAAGGAATAAAAGGTAACCTGGACGATGCCCACCCAGTAGCGACGCAGGTTGCCGATGCTCATCTCGATGCCGCTGTCGATCAAGATAAACACCAAAGTGACAGACGCAAAGAGAGAACCCACGCCACCCAACATGTCGGGAGTGACCCAACCCAGAACGGGACCCAGCACGATGCCAATCAGCACGAGGAACAGCACATCGGGCACACGGCTGCGGCGGAAGAAGGCCGCAAACAAGTGCGCGCAGAAAATCAGTGCTCCTAAAAAAATGAACGTAGGACCCATGGGGATGTGCGTTGAAGGATAAGAGACGGTATAATTTAATTCATTAGTTTCGGTTGGGGTTGAAGAAGTCGCTCGAGGCAGAATTGAGACAGATCAAAAGTCAATATCCGGGAAGAGTTTGCGCAGGGAATACATGGCCGGGTTGCGCTGGGCCATAGCGTCGAACTTTTCGCGCGGCATGTAGGCCACGGATTCGCGCTGCAGCACCTCCACAGCCACTTTGTACTGGAGCGCCTCGTTGTTGGTTGCCTTGCGGAAGAAGGAGTTGATGCGATCCTGAAATTCGCGAATGAGGGTGTCGAAGTAAATGTTGGGCACCTTGATGAGGAAGAGGTTGTTGTTTTGGAGCTCCACTTTCTTGTCGGCCAGCAAGGCGACGAATTTTTCGTCGTCAGCCTGTTCCTGCAGCAGCTGATTCCAGTAAGCTTCCAGATGCTCCTGCGTCAGCTGTTCCACCTCGACCGACTCGAGAGAACGCACCGGTTCCACATTGACCGGTGCCGACACAGAGACCGAAGAGAAGAAAGCGTTTGGCAAGCCCGCGATGGGTTTGACGGGGGCGGAAGCGGAAGGCGATTCGGTTGAAGAGGTTTTGGCCGAAGGGGTATCGACTAAAGAAGTTTCGGTTGAAGGCGATTCGGCTGAGGGTTTTTCCGTGGCGGAAACAGGCGTTGGCGGTTGCGCAGATGAGGAAGTTGCAGGAGTAGGTGCAGGTGTAGCGGACGGCCGTTGTTCGGCGGCGCCCGATTCGGCAGCAGCGGCTGAAGACGAGGGGGTTATATGTTCCGCTTGTGGCGATCTTGCTATCTAACCCGCGGTGGGGTTCTGCTGCATGTTTTTGACCACGGCGGCCAGTTTCATGAGCGCCACCTCGACAAAAAGCCGTTTATTGTTGGCATCGCGGAAACGGTATTCTGCATCGGAAGCGATCTCGAGGTAGCGCATCAACAGCGGAAGGCCGCATGACGCGCTCTGCTGGCAGTAGCGAGAGCGGGTGGACTCGCTGCACTCCAGGAGCGTGAGCGTTGCCGGATCGACCGAGACCATGAGGTTGCGCAGATGTTCGGACAGGCCCGTGATGAAGTGTTGGCCGTCGAAGCCTTTGTCGATGATTTCCTGATACAGAAGGAGGGTATGAGACACGTCGCCCGCACGGAAGAGGTCGACGAAGCGGAAGAAGTAGTCGCTGTCGAGGGTGTTGAGGTTTTGCAAGCAGGTCTGGTAAGCGAGGTTGGCGCCTGTGAAGCTCACCAGCTGGTCGAAGATGGAGAGCGCGTCGCGGAGACCCCCTTCGGCCTTTTGGGCGATGAGGTGGAGGGATTCGGGCTCGTAACTGACATTTTCCTGCTTGGCGACGAAAGCCAGATGGTTGACGATATCCTCATTCTTGATACGTTTGAAGTCGAAAATCTGGCAGCGCGACAAGATGGTCGGAATAATCTTGTGTTTTTCCGTTGTGGCAAGGATGAACTTGGCGTAGGCCGGCGGTTCCTCGAGGGTTTTGAGGAAGGCGTTGAAAGCGGAGGAAGAGAGCATGTGGACCTCGTCGATGATGTAGACCTTGTAGCGACCCGTTTGCGGAGGGATGTAGACCTGCTTGACCAGTTCCCTGATATCCTCGACGGAGTTGTTGGAGGCCGCATCGAGCTCGAAGATATTCATCGACGCACCCGAGTTGAAGGAGCGGCAGGAGTCGCACTCGTTGCACGCCTCCATATTGTCGGTGGGATTGGTGCAATTGATGGTTTTGGCCAGTATACGAGCGCAAGTGGTCTTTCCGACGCCACGAGGGCCGCAGAACAAGAAGGCCTGAGCCAGCTTGCCCGAACGGATGGCGTTTTTGAGGGTGGTGGTGATATGGGACTGACCGACGACGCTTTCGAACGTCGTAGGACGGTATTTACGAGCTGATACTATGTAGTTTTCCATAATTTTATCGCGATAAAACAACCGTGCAAAAATACAAAAAAAAATCGAAATCCGAACCTGCGGAGAACAGATGGGACGGAAGTGTTTCTTTTCGAGCATCATAAAAGCATAGAAGACAATATTTTAAATTGCATTCTGAAAGCTTCTGCCCGAAGGATGGATTTCGGGGGAGGGAGAAACGTTTGTGGAAAGGTGAAAAACACGGCAAACTGAGATACGATTTGCATGTGACAGGGAGCAGCGAATGGGGAAAAAAGGATTGCTGACATACTAGAAGCGATTTTTTTTCGTTAGGGGGTCAAAAAAAGGGCAGGACACACCCGAACACAAACAAAAAGAAAAACATCACGACATGAAAAGAATACTAGTTACCGGCGGTGCCGGATTCATAGGATCGCACACCATAGTCGAACTTCAAACAGCAGGTTATGAAGTTGTTGTGGTAGACAACTTGTGCAATTCGTCGCCCATTGCCTTGGAGCGAGTGAAGCAGATTACGGGCCAGCCGGTGGCATTCTACCAAGTGGACATCCGCGACCGGAAGGGGCTGGAACAAGTGCTTGAAGCGCATCCGTGTGATGCGTGCATCCATTTTGCAGGACTGAAAGCCGTGGGAGAATCGGTGGAAAAGCCGTGGGAATACTACGAGAACAATATTGCAGGAACGCTGGTGCTGCTTGACGTGTTGCGCGAAAAGAAGTGCAAAAACATCATTTTCAGTTCATCGGCGACGGTATACGGCGACCCTGCGGAGATACCCATCACAGAGAAGTGCCCCAAGGGACAGTGCACCAACCCATACGGATGGACCAAAAGCATGCTGGAGCAGGTGATGATGGACATGCAGCATGCAGACAAGGAATGGAACATCGTACTGCTGCGCTATTTCAACCCGATTGGTGCGCATCCGTCGGGCACCATCGGCGAGAACCCCAACGGGATACCTAACAACCTGATGCCCTATGTGACACAGGTGGCCATAGGACGGCGACCGGAGCTGGGCGTTTTCGGCAACGACTACGACACGGCGGACGGGACCGGTGTGCGCGACTACATCCATGTGGTGGACCTGGCACGCGGCCATGTGGCGGCACTGAAGGCCATTGACCGTGGCTGCGGACTGGCGATCTACAATCTGGGTACGGGTCACGGATACAGCGTGCTTGACGTGGTGAAGGCATTTGAGAAGGTGAACGGCGTGAAGGTGCCTTATGCCATCAAACCACGTCGCGCCGGCGACATCGCCACATGCTACAGCGACCCGACAAAGGCGGAGCGCGAACTGGGATGGAAAGCCGAATACGGGATCGAGGAGATGTGTCGCGACAGTTGGAACTGGCAGCGAAAGAATCCTAACGGATTTGAAAAGCAAGAAACGAGGGGTTGACGACACATCTGTTTTATTTTCAACTATCCACGAGATTTTTTCAAACAGACAATTATTGACATTTTGGAGAAAATGGAGATTGCAAAAATGAAAAAAAACATACTTTTCATCATGATTATGCTGGCGTCGACGATGGGTTTGCGGGCACAGCAGAAACCTTACGACGAAACGATCGACGCAATGGTGCAGATAGAGACAGCCATATCGGAGGCGAATGCTACAGGTCGGTATGTTCTGTGCCAGGTGGGCGGCAACTGGTGCCCATGGTGCATCCGCTTTGCCGACTTTGCGAGTACCGACTCGGTTATTGCGCCTTTGGTCGCCGAAAACTACGTCTACATCCACGTCAACTACTCAAAAGCCAACAAGAACGAGGAGGCTATGCAGTTTCTGGGCAAACCCGGACGTTTCGGCTACCCGGTCTTCGTGGTCATCAACGACAAGGGAGTTCCCATTCATATACAGGAATCCGAATCGCTGGAAGAAGGCAAGAGCTACAACCGCAAACGGGTAGAGAAATTTCTGCGGCTATGGTCGAAGAAGGCTGTGGAAGAAGATTGAGAAATGAAGGAACGCCGAGCGGCGTTCTTTTTTTTTGCATTTCCGGTTGATATGACGCATTGTTGCATCATACGGTCCTATCGCATAGAAATGAAATCGCACATCACATCGGGTCCACGTCGAACAGGAGATTGAGGCGTGGATAGTCTTTGTTTTGGAGGATGAGATCGGCCGTTTGGAGGATGAGCTGTTTGCCTTGGGCGACGGCTTCGCCGAGGGCGAAACGGACCAGTATCTTCTTGATGTACATGTTGCGGACACGCGGCACGTTGGGATATTCGGGGCCTACGACCCTGTTGCCGAAGAGGGTACGCAGCCGGGAGGCAAGGTCGTCGGCGGCAGCATCGACGATTTGTGACTGGGCGTGGCGCACAAGGATGTAGACGAGACGCGAGAAGGGCGGATAGTTGAAAACGCGACGTTCGGTGATTTGACTTTTGAACATGGAGAGGTAATCGTTGTCCATGGCGTCGCGAATGGCCTGATGATAAGGTTGGTAAGTCTGGATAATGACGGTGCCACGGGCGGAGTGACGACCGGCGCGACCGGAGACTTGGGTGATTTGCTGGAAGGCGCGTTCGTAGGAGCGGAAATCGGGATAGGATATGAGGTTGTCGGCAGAAAGGATGCCGACGACGGCGACATTGTCAAAATCGAGGCCCTTGGTGACCATCTGAGTGCCGACGAGGATGTCGGTACGACGGTCTTCGAAGTCGTTGAGGATTTCGAGGTAGCGGTTTTTGCGGGAGGTGGAGTCGAGATCCATACGGGCGATGCGTGCGTCGGGGAAGAGGATGGAGAGGTCGTCCTCGATGCGTTCGGTGCCGAAACCGCGCATTTTGACCTGAGGAGAGTGGCAGGCAGGGCAAACGGACGGGACGGGGATGGAATAGCCGCAATAGTGGCAGCGGAGGGATGCGGAAGCTTTGTGGTAGACAAGCGACACATCACAGTTGACGCACTGGGGGATGTGGTGGCAGATGTCGCATTCAAGGCGGGGCGAGAACCCTCGGCGGTTCTGGAAAAGGATGACCTGCTGCTGGAGCGACAGCGCCTCGCGGACAGCGTCGATAAGGGTTTGTGAGAAATTGAGGCGCACCTGACGTTTGCGCTGCGCGTCCTTCATGTCGACGCAAATGACTTCGGGCATGAGGACGCCACCATAGCGGTGGGACATGGTGGCGAGGGCAAATTTGCCGGAGGTGGCGTGGTGGTAGCTTTCGACGGAGGGAGTGGCGGAACCAAGAAGGGCACGGGCACCATGGAGACGGGCGAGGTAGAGCGCAGCATCGCGGCCGTTGTAGCGCGGTGCGGGATCGGCCTGCTTGTAGCTGGGGTCGTGTTCTTCATCGACGATGACAAGACCCAAGTTGTGGAAGGGAAGGAAGATGGCGGAACGGGCACCCAGAAGGAGCTGGTAGCCGTTGGGACCCTGTTGGAGGGTGCGCTGCCACACTTCGGCACGTTCGCGCGAATTGAAACGGGAATGGTAGACGCCGACAGCGGATCCGAAGAAGCGTCGGAGCCGATTGATGATTTGGGCGGTGAGCGCAATTTCGGGGAGCAGGAAAAGCACCTGCTGACCGCGCGCAAGGACATCGTGGATGAGACGGATATAGACTTCGGTTTTGCCGCTGGAGGTGACGCCGTGAAGGAGCGACACCGGCTGCTGGGCATCAGAGATGAGCTGGTAAGCCTGCTGCTGTTCGCCACTCAGTTTGATGGTGAGGGGCGAGACGGTTTGAGAGGAGGACGGGTCGACAAGACGGCTTTCTTCACGCTGAGAGAGGACGAGGATGCCTTTACGGACAAGCGTGTCGAGGGCGGACGAAGAAAGGGCCTTATCGTCGGTGAGCACCTTTTTGGCGACAGGCTGGTGTCCAAAAGAGCTGAGCTGCATGAAGCGAAGCAGGACAAGGAGCTGCTTGTGGTAGGCCGCCTTGTGTTCGAGGGTGTCGAAAAGCTCGTGCTGCAGGGGCTCGTTGTCGACATAGTCGGGTGCGAGACTGATCCAGGCAGATCGTCGTGGAGAGAAGCGTTGTTGGAGTTCCTCGTCAAGGAGCACGATGCGTTTCTCGATCATGGACTTGACAAGCGGCATAATCTTCTTGTATCCGGTGATTTGTTCAACCTCGTCGAGGGCGATGCGGTTGCGACGAGAGAGGACGTCGAGGATGCGCGCCTCGTCGGGCGACAGCGAGCTGCAGTCGCCAGAGAAATCGGGATGGACGACGATAAACGACTGGCTGGAGAGACGCAGAGAGGCCGGCAAAGCGACGGCCATAACATCGCCCGGAAAGCACATGTAGTAGGAGGCCATCCATTCCCAGAAGCGGAACTGGCGTTCGGTGACGATCGGTTCGAGGTCGAGAATGGCGAGGACGTACTTGGTACGGTAGGCTGGCACCTGGTCGTGGATGCGTCGCACGAGGGCCGAATAGAGTCGTTTGGCGCCGAACTGGACCATGACACGCTGCCCCACACGCACAGATTCCTCGTATTCGACGGGGAGCCTGTAGGTGTAAGTTCCTGGAAGGTGAAGCGGCAGAAGTACGTCAACAAAAAGCATTCTGAGGTACGCGTATTTTTATGTTGTTTTTTCAGTCATCATTCTTCATTATCGGCGTCTACGATCAGCCAACGCAACCTGTCGTAACATGTTTAGTCCTCGACTGTTTCCGATTTTTCGAAGGTAAGGAGGACTTTGTCGTCCTGAAGGAGTTGGAGACTATTTTCCTGAAGGTTGTAGGCATTGCACCGTTGGAGGAGCTGCATGAAGTCCCTTTCGAGCTTGCGGAAGTTTTCGGGGCAGGCCATCTTGGTGCCATTGAATTCGGAAAATTCAAGACGATTGTCGGGCAGCAGCTTGACCGTACCGAAATAGCGGTTGCAACCGTTGGAACCACTGAAGGTGCCCGATTCGGGATTGATTTGGATGGTGGCAATCGACTGGCCTTTCTGATAGGTGACTTCCTGTCCACGCAGAAGGGTAAGATTCCAGACAACTGCGGAGTTGAACTGCGGAGCGGCGTTGACGATGGTGTTTTTGTGGCTGCGGCACCCGCAGGCAATGAACATCGATGCGGCAAAAAGGGAAAGCATCATCAATGAAGGGTGAAAACGGAAGAAGGATTTGAAATTACGGCCAGAATTGGGTTGGTTGCTGGAGGTTTGTGCGTTTGTAAACATGGATAGGTAAACGGATAAAAGTTAATGGTTAAAGTAATTGTATCGGTTGAACGGTTGCCCCCGAAGGAGACTCTTTACGGCAATGCTCGAGGGGGCTTACAATGCAGGCGGAGCAAGCAAAAAAAGGGCGGCTCATTTATCAGGATTCTTCGTTGTAGTAGACTTTGTAGAACTTGCCTTTTTCGTCTTGTCCCTGCTCGATGAGCTGACGGTCGCCGTGGACGTAGATGTGGAAGTTCTTGTCGAGCTTGATGACGCTCTTGTAGGAACGGGATTGCTGCTTGACGGCGCCGTCGCTGATGCCGAAGGAATCAGGAAGCTGGAGGTCGTTGCGCTTTGAGAAATCGTCTCGGTATTGTCGGAAGCTGTCAATAACTTCGGGCTGCTGGAGGACGTCGCGTTCAAAATCGTCAATTTCGAAGTTGTCGTTCTGCTTGAAGAACTGGACGCTCTTGTTGAGGAGGTCGGCCTGGTCGGCCTTGGAGACTTCGAACTGCTGCGGGAGTTCTTTGCTGACAAACTCCTTGTAGAGTTGCATGGTCTGATGGGTGTTGAAGAAGGCGTCCTGCCGCTGGCGGACATGGAGGAAGTCGTCTTTCCAATAGATGGCGTCGGCACCGCGGTTGGTGTTGTCGACAACGCTGAGGATGAAGCCCTGGTCGGCGTCGCTATTGAAGATGAGCGCCCCTTTGTCGAGTTTGGAAGTGCTGATGCCGTGAAGGATGTCGACAGAGAAGTCGGCGGAGGCTGTGGGGTCGTCCTGAAGGCGGCTCCAGGTTTCGTCGTCACGATTGATGCGGAGGAAGGCCTCGCGGTTTTCGGACTTGAAGATGCCAATAGCATCGAGCGTTTCGCCACCCAGTTGGCAGTCTTTGAAATAGACCACAAAAAGGTCGCCCGGCTTGATGTTGGGATGTGCGGTGGCATCGAATAGCAAGCGAGCGATGGCGCACGACTCTTCGTGAAGAAGCGCGGGGTTGTCGAAGAGGCGACGTGCGATGGGAAAGATGGGGTTGGCATCGAGCGACTGTTCGTCGAAGAGCTGGTAGTACTCCTCACCCTTGAACGAGGAGAGCAGGAAAGTGGCCAGGATATTCTGCAGGGCGTCATCGGGAAGGATGGCGCGTTGGGAAAGGATGAGTCCTTCGCCGGTCGTTTTGTTGCCGACATGGTGGATGGCCACCGACGAGATGGAGGAAGCGTCGAAAGAAGGCATAGACGGGGATCGTTTCTTTAATGGGGATTAATCGTAGTTGTAGTGATCAGAGATAGCATAGTGGAACACACCGACAACAAGTCCATCGTTGTTGCTTCCGACGATGTCGTAGGTGAGAGTTCGCGAAAGAGGCCAGTCGCCATCGTAGGTGTAAGTGTAGGTATAGTCGGGAGCGACGCCAGCCGGAGTGCGGGAGATTGAAAGCACATTGTGGCGCGAGAAGCATCGGAAGTCGGCATCGGAGACGGGATTGGAAAATTCGCGATAGCCGAAGAGCTGAGCATAGGGGTTCAGCTTGTCGTCGTAGGTGATGCTGGCCGACCAGAGGGTCTGATTGTCAGAACGGCAGACAACCTGGACCAGATCCTCGTCATCCCATTGAAAGTCATAGTGGACCACACTGCCAGACTTGGCGGCTATCTGCCGGCTGAGGTTGCGGAAATCGGCGTCGAGGTAGCTGACCAAGGCGTCGTCGAGCGGAAGAGCCGTACGAATGAGGGAACGCGGAGCGGCAGCGGCCGAGTCGTAGATGGTGAGATCAAAACCAGTCATCTGCTGGCCGTCGTGATGGAAGGCGTAGCGGGCAAAGAGGGTGTCGTTGCGGAAACAGTCGATGGTTTCGAGCTTACGGCCATCGTAGGAGAGCTCGGTGCGGACACCATAGGCCAGCACCCGTGTGGCCACCAGGCGGCTGCCGTCATGATAGAGCACTTCGGAATAGGGCGGATTGTCGCGATAGTCGATACGGAAAAGCAAATCGTCGTCCCAGTTCCACTGCTGGGAGAGATGGTTTTCGCAGTCATAATAAGGCTGCCCCTCGAAGGTGATATGTTCTTCGGAGAAGACCTGGCTGATACGGTGGGCGGTCGGAATAACGCCTTCTTTCTTGCCGCAGGCACCCACCAGAAGGAGGGCCGAAAAGCAGAGAAGAACAGTTGCGGGTTTGAATGACATGTTAAAAATGAAGAATTTAAGATTTATAAATGAATTTGAAAGATGGTCCGTGTAATATCGACTCCCCTCGTTTCATGCGAATCGGTCCAAATGACTCATCACACATCACATGTGTCGGGAACGCTTGAGGAGGTAAGGGAGCAGGATTTGGTCGAAACCGCGGTCGACATCGGCGGGAACATAGTCGATATGGTAACGCATGGCGTGTTGGCGTATCTGGGCGAAGAGCTGCTGCATGTCGTCGCGGTAGCGGGATGCGATTTCGGAGGGAACGGCCTTGATGCGGCGGTCGGACTCCATATCAATGAACCAGTGCGGCTTGTTGGCGAATTCGAAATCAAGTTCGAGGGGGCCATGATAGGTATGGAAAAGGAGCACCTCGTGTTTGCAGTGGCGCAGATGGCGGAGGGCGTCGAAGAGCGGTTCGCGCTGGTCGGGACGGACAAAGGCGTCGGTGAAGATGACCACGAGGGAACGGCGATGGAGCTGTTCGGCCATGAGGTGTAGGGTGTCGGCAATGGAGGTAGGCCGATGGGGCAGCGAACGTTGGTCGACAGGAGCCAACTGTTGTTGGAGGATGGAGTAGAGATAGCGCTGATGGGAGGAACTGGAGCGCACCTCGGTCTGAAGATCAACCTTATCGGAGAAGAGAGCCAATCCAAAAGCATCACGCTGGCGGACAAAGAGTTCTGTAAGAACAGCGGACGCATAAACAGCGAAGGTAAGCTTGTTGGGATGGGGGAACTGGCCCTGGCCTTCAAGGGGGAAGAGCATGCTTGAGGAATGATCGATAAGGAGCATGCAACGCAGATTGGTTTCCTCCTCAAAACGTTTGACGAAGAGCTTGTCGGTACGGGCAAAGAGCTTCCAGTCGATGTTGCGGGTGGATTCGCCGGAGTTGTAAAGCCGATGTTCGGCGAACTCGACCGAAAACCCGTGAAAGGGACTCTTGTGGAGACCGGTGATGAAGCCTTCGACAATCTGCTTGGCGAAGAAATCGAGTGATTTATACTTATCTATCTCTTGAAACGGCATAGGCGCAAGGAGAAAAATGGAAGGGAAGTTCGACGGATGGGAGAAACAGACAAAATCCCTCCCCGAAGAGTACAAGGAGGGATGTAAAGCTGTGATTTTTCGCCTTCTGCATATAGGACGGCGAAAAGAGACCGTCGATTAGAGCAGCGCGTTGAGTTTGTCGGTCAGCGTAGCCTTGGCGACAAGACCCACGGATTTGTCAACAGCGGCACCACCCTTGATGAAAAGGACAGTGGGGACGTTGCGGACGCGGAACTCGGAGGCGATGCCCGGAGCCTCGTCGACGTCGACCTTGCACACCAATGCGCGGCCATCGTATTCGGCAGCAATTTCTTCGATTATGGGGGCCAGCGCCTTGCAGGGGCCGCACCAAGTGGCGCCAATATCGAGAAGAACGGGGAGTTGCGACTGTTTGACTTCTGCAAAATTCTGATCGTTAACTTCAAGTACCATAGTTTTTTATCTTTTATATAGTTAGACAATATTTTGGTGCAAAGATAAAGAAAAAAATACGTTATAACATTTTTTTTGGAAAGAAAAAATCAACAATCGCAGACAAGGTGTCGCATCAGACTGAAAATCTTGTTTTTTGCCGATATAAAAAACCAATTTACAAATGACCATTGCGGTTGAATTCCATCTGTCAACGTCATTCCTTTCTTTCGACATCAGGCCAAAAGGATGCTGAAGGCACACCGTCAGAGGGATAGTGTGTCCGGCGGCGTGAAGGCGGAAATTCCTTGGCGGACGGCAGGCTATCGACACGTATACACCATAAGGGAGGAGGACAAAGTCACTACAGAAAAGAGCAGAAAACGATAAAAAACAACACATTACATAATAGCAGTAAAAAAAATGGGATAAAAAATAGTGCTGAATGACAAAAAATGATTAATTTTGCATCGAGTAATTATGCCCAAAAATATACTGAAATGAATCGCAAAATATTCGTCACATTGGTCGTGTTGCTGGTGGCCGGAAGCCTGCAGCAAGTCCAAGCTCAAAAACCCAAAAGCAACAAAGGCAACAAAAATGCGCCCACCAAAACGGCGCCCGAAGTAGTGCAGCTGCCAAGCAACAGCAACGACTGCCTATTCGCTATCGAACTGATGCCCGATGTGCCCTTCGGACCCACCTCGGCACCTCAGGGTGCAGGACGCATCCAGGAGATTATGCGTGACAAGAACAACCCGCATGCTTTCGAATTTGAACACAATTCGACGTGGTACAAGTTCACCGCACCCTATTCGGGCAATCTGGAAATCAGCATCACCCCCACTAACGAATGGGACGACTACGATTTCTGCGTGTACCGCTACACAGACATATATTTCAGCAACCATCTGATTCAAAATAAGATAAAACCTATCGCATCCGATTTGTCGAGGAAAGACACCACCGGCATAGCGGCAGCCACCCCAAAAGGCGGAAAAAACAAGAACCAACAGGATTTACGGCCCCGCAGCCGCCGCATGGTCACTCCGACCATGGGTATGAAAGCCGACGGCAAAAAATACTTTATCGGACCCAATGAGGAATCGGAGTTTCTGCGTTCTATTGCAGTCAGAAAAGGCGAAGTCTACTACATTGTGCTGGACAACAAGAGCGCCAAGGGCGACGGACACACCATCAAAGTGTCCATCCAGGTGGAGTCGTTCGAACCGCTGGTAGTGTTCTATGATCCGGTGGCAAAGAAAAACATCGACGTGGACCTGCTAATTCTGGAAAAGAACACCGACAACCGACCCATCGCCAAAAATCCAGCCTTCCGTGGCGGAAAACTGAAATTTGTGCCGGGATTCAATTATGCGCTCTACGCCAAAAAAGACGGTTATTTCTCAGTCTTCAAAGAATTCAATTCCAATATTTTCAAAGACGACACGCTGATGCGTTTCATCATGAACAAGACCGAGAAGGGCACCGTGTTTCCGATTGCAGACATCTACTTTGACGACGACGCCAACCTGCTGCCCGAATCAGACACTTCGCTGCTGAACTACATGCAGATGTTCAAGGGACATCCGGAAGTGACCTTCCAAATCAAAGGCTATGTGCAGTCGTATGCGGTCGACATCGAAGCCGACCAGAAATTGTCGATTGCCCGTGCGCAGAGCGTGAAAGAATTTTTTGTGGCTCATGGCCTGAATCCCGATCAGATAACCATAGCCGGAATGACACAGAACGAGATCAAACGTTCGGCCGCTGCCGCACTCAACAAACGGCAGGCTTTCAAGGACACCAAAGTGGAACTGATCATTACCGGTATCAACAAATGACAAGAATCGCCGAGAGTGACAACTTCATACACAGACCGATACACTATCGCCCTTCGCGCTTTGCTTTGGCACGAAGGGCGATTTGAATTTCCACAGGCCATCAGCATCCCCCCAACAGAGCAGAAAACCAATACAAACGGCCCTCAAGGCAAACCAACACTTTAAGCCTCTTTCCCACTCTACCTATGACCGATATCATCAACATATTGCCAGACAGCGTAGCCAACCAAATTGCCGCGGGTGAGGTGGTGGACCGTCCCGCATCGGCCATCAAAGAGCTGCTGGAAAACGCGCTGGACGCTGGAGCCACCTCGATACAACTGATTGTGAAGGATGCCGGACGCACCCTGATGCAGGTTGTCGACAACGGATGCGGCATGTCGGAAAGCGACGCCCGACGCTGCTTCGAAAGACACGCCACTTCGAAGATTCACCGTGCCGACGACCTCTTTGCCATCCGCACCATGGGATTCAGAGGCGAAGCCCTTGCATCGATTGCCGCTGTGGCGCAGGTGGAACTGAAGACCCGAACCACCGACGCCGAATGGGGCACACGGGTGGTGATTGAGGGATCGGACGTCAAGGAGCAGGCTCCGTGCAGCTGCGCCACCGGCACCTCGATTGCTGTCAAGAACCTCTTCTACAACATCCCCGCTCGACGCAACTTCCTGAAGCGTGACAGCATCGAACTCTCCCACATCGAAGAGATATTCAAACGGGTGGCTCTGGCCAACTGCCAGACCGCCTTCACCTTCCACCATAACGGACGGCTACTCTACGACCTGCGTGCCGACAGCTTCGTCCGCCGCATCGCAGCACTCTTCGGACTCAATTTCAAGGAACGACTCTATCCTATTGAAGAACAGACCGAACCAGTGAGACTGAAAGGCTATGTGGGCAAAGCGGAATACGCCAAACGGGCTCGCGGCGAACAGTACCTCTTCGTCAACGGACGATACATACGCCACCTGGGGCTTTCTGCCGCCATCGAACGTGCCTACGCAGAACTCATACCCGACCACACCTATCCCGCCTACTTTGTAATGCTTGAGGTGGACCCCAGCCGCATTGACGTCAACATTCACCCCACCAAGACCGAAGTTCGCTTCATCGACGAGCAGGTCATCTTCGCCATTCTGCGTGCCGCCACAAAAAAGGCACTGGGACAATTTTCGCTAGCCAACGAATTGGAATTCAATCCGTCGACCGAGATCGACTTCTCCCCTGCCCCACAGGGCTACACGCCATCAGCACCTCAGGTTCATTACAATCCACACTACAACCCTTTCAGCGGCTCACATTCGTCACGCCAAAGCCCGTCGGCAAATGACTACCGTCACTTCTTCGACAACACGGACGCTACCGACGAAAAGGACAGCACCGGCACCGGCATCGGCAACCTGCTGCCCGACGAACCGGATCCCTCGCCGATGCCATCAGGACAGGCCTCGCCGATATGCTACCTGAACCGATACATTGTCACCACGCTCAAATCGGGCATTGTCGTCATCGACCAGCAACGGGCACAGGAGCGCATATTCTACGAACGTCTCATGCAGCGACGCGCATCGGCACACCCCGATGCCCAGCAGCTGCTCTTCCCGACCAACTGCAGCTTCAACAGCGCCGACAGCGAGATGCTCACCGAACTGCTGCCTGAACTGCGGCAGCTGGGATTCGTCATCGAACCTTTAGGGCACAACACCTTCGTGGTCACCGCAGCCCCCACCGAGATGAAGGACAACGAGCTGCAGCCACTGCTGGAGCAAGTGGTTGCGGAATACAAAAGCAACATGATGCAACGCTTTAACGAACGCGACAAAAGTGTCTGTCTGTCAGTTGCCGGACAGATGGCAGCCCGTTCGGGTAAGGCGCTGAAACCGGAAGAGATGCAGCACCTGATTGCCGACCTGTTCAGCTGTCAGGCACCCGACATCTCGCCATCGGGCAAACGCATCATGTTCCTGCTGTCCGAACAGGAACTGAAAGAGAAACTGAATAAAAGCTGAGGTTTCCTATTGCCATAAAAATTGCTTATCAAAACAACCGACTGCAAAACAGACTTTACAGAAACAATCATTTGATTTTAAAGCTATAAAACACTTTTTCACATCAAACCAACCAACCGAAACATCCGATATGTCAGAACAATATTCACCTCAAGGATTCCGCATGCTGCCTACCGGCGTCAAACATCTGCTGATTATCAATGTGCTGTTCTATATTGCCACCATGGTCCTCAGACGTTCGATGGGCGTGGACCTGGAACAATACCTGGCACTGTATTTCGTGGGCAGCGACTTTTTCCGTCCGTGGCAGTACCTCACCTATATGTTCATGCACGGCAGCATAGAGCACATCCTCTTCAACATGCTGGCACTATGGATGTTCGGATACATATTGGAGAATTTCTGGGGCACACGCCGATTCCTATGCTTTTACCTGATATGCGGACTGGGAGCCGGACTGGTGCACACCGCGGTGATATGGCTCACCTCCACGCCCGTGCTGCACGCCATCAACGACTATGCGGCCACCCCCTCGCCCGATGCGCTTATCGCCGTGTGCAACGAGCACTTCCGCAACATTGTGAACCCGCAATGGGTGGCCCAAGTCACCAACGCCTGGCGTAGCGGATTGGAAAGCAATGCGGACTTCGGCTATATGACCACCAATGCGCTGCTCGACCTGTACAACACCCGCATCATCGGCATTCCCACCGTCGGTGCATCGGGAGCCATCTACGGCATCCTGCTGGCCTTTGGCATGATGTTCCCCAACGAACGCATCTACCTCTATTTTCTGGTTCCCATCAAAGCCAAATGGTTCGTCATCGGCTATGCCGTGGTCGAACTCATTACCGGAGTGATGGGCACCAACGACGGTATTGCCCATTTTGCCCATTTGGGCGGCATGCTGTTCGGACTGATCATGATTCTGATGTGGCGCAAAAAAGAACGCAGCGGAGGCTATAACAACACCCTATGAACGAATACCGCAAAGGACTGCTCTACGGTCTGCTGTGCTACTGCATTTGGGGGCTCTTCCCGCTCTACTGGCGACTGCTGGACCATGTGGACAGCTTTGAAATACTGGCCCACCGCATGCTTTGGTCGGGTGTTTTCATGGGAACACTTTTTCTGGGCATCCGCAAGGTGCGCCTGTCCGCCCATATCAAGCAGCGTCGCCAATACTGGATGCTCCTGCTCACCAGCCTGCTCATCAGCTTCAACTGGGGACTCTACATTTGGGCCATCAACCACGGATACATCCTGCAAAGCAGCCTAGGCTACTATATCAACCCGCTGGTCAATGTGCTGCTAGGAGGACTCTTCCTCCACGAGCGACTCAACCGGGCCCAGACTGTTGCATTGCTCTTTGCGCTGGCCGGAGTGCTCTATTTCACGGTGGATTACGGTCACTTCCCACTCATCTCCATCGGTTTGGCATTGAGCTTCGGTATCTACGGACTGCTGAAAAAGAAGATGGGGCTCAACGCCACTCCTGCCCTTACGGTCGAGACCTTCTGGATGATGCCGTTGGCCATGGTTTACATTGTTTGGTGCTGTGCCAACGGCACTTCGGCCTTGAACCACTTCAATGCGCTCACCTGGCTGCTGTTGCTGCTGGCCGGTGCGGTCACGGCCATCCCCTTGCTGCTTTATGGCAAAGCCGCCGAACGTATCACGCTGACAGCGCTGGGTTTCCTGCAATACGTGTCGCCTACCGGTCAGTTCCTGATCGGCATTCTGGTCTATAAAGAGAGCTTCACAACAGCCCACATCATCTGTTTCTGCTGCATCTGGGTAGGTCTAGCCATCTTCACTGTCGACACCTTCAAAAGACATCGGCGAAACAAGAAATGATGTACGATAGTCACCTATTGGCCACTAGCCAAATGATTTAATGAAGCCAAGGATGGTGGAGCGCCATGGCGACCACTTTGTCCATATCGTAGTAGCGGTATTCGGCCAGACGGCCGCCAAAAGCCACCTTTTCCTCTTTTTGCGCCAACGAACGATAGGCGTCTGCCAGGTGTTCATTGCGCTCGTTGTTCACGGGATAGTAAGGCTCCAGCCCCGGCTGCCAACGTTGCGGATATTCGTACGAAATCACCGTGTCGGGCTGCTGGCCGAATTCGAAGTGTTTGTGTTCGATGACACGTGTGTAGGGTGTTTCGGCATCGGTATAGTTGAGCACCGCATTGCCCTGGAAATTGGCGACGCCCTCCAGCAACTGGTGGTCGAAACGCAGCGAACGGTAGTCGAGCTGTCCCAAACGGCAGTCAAAATAGGCATCGAGCGGACCGGTATAGACCACCCTCTCTGCCAGTGACATCAGCTGCTGCCTGTCGGCCAAGAAATCACAGTTAAGACGCACTTCCACACCCTCCAGCAATCGCTGGAACAGCGGCGTATACCCCCCAACAGGGATGCCTTGGAAGGGATCGTTGAAATAATTGTTATCGAACGTGAAGCGGAACGGAAGCCGACGCAAAACAAAAGCAGGTATCTCCTCGGCGGGCAGACCCCACTGCTTCTCGGAGTAACCTTTGACAAGTTTCTCAAAGATGTCGCGACCGGCCAACTTCATCCCCTGCTCATATAAGTTACGCGGTTGTTCCACGGCTGCAAATTCGGCCTGCTGTTCTGCAATACGGCGACGCGCTTCTTCGGGTGTATGCACATCGGGCCACAATTTGCAGAAGGTGTTCATATTGAACGGCAAATTGTAGAGTTCGCCGTGATAATTGGCAATGGGACTATTGACATAGTGATTGAACGATGCAAAGCGGTTCATGTAGCGCCACACCTGCTCGTCGGCAGTGTGGAAGATATGGGCACCATACCAATGCACATTAATATCATTGATGGTCTTGGTGAAACAGTTGCCACCGATATGGTCGCGACGTTCCACCACCAGGCAACGGCAACCGCGATCGGTGGCCTCGCGGGCAAAAACGGCACCAAACAGTCCGGCACCAACAATCAGATAGTCAAAAGTAGGCATGAGGTTTTGAAGTATGAGATTTTTGGTTTGAATAATGTCATTTGAAGCAGTAGCCTCCGTTCAACTCCAGAAGGCTGCCATTGACGAAGGCGTTATGAAGACAGAAGCGCACGGCGTCGGCCACCTCGGCGGGCGAGCCGAAACGACCTACGGCCGTCTTGCGGCAGATACTCTCCCTGATTTCGGGCGCCTTGGTGCGCTGCCATTCGGTCTCCACAAATCCAGGTGCCACCGCGTTGACCGTGGTGTCGGTCCCTTCAAAATATTTCACCAAATTTTTGGCCATGGCCACTACGGCGCTCTTGCTTACTCCGTAGGCAAGTGAAAGGCTGTGTGGGTAAACTGCCATTTCGGAGGCGATGAAGACGATGCGGCTGCCGTTGGGCATCACAGGCTGAAGGTCGCGAACCAGATAGAACGGTGTGTTGACATTGACCATCATCACCCTTTCCCAGTCGTCATTGCCCACATCCTCCAAGCTGTTGTGGCGGAAGGTGGTTCCGGCATTCAGCACCAGACAATCCACGGCACCCTGCTGCCGCATGGTGGCAGCGAATTCGGCCACCTGAGAAGGGTCACTCTGATCCACTCGGAACAATTCGACATCAGCGCTCCTGGCCGCCAAACGTTCACGGCAGGCCGTTGCCCCGCTTTCGTCGTGACCATAGGTCAGCGTCACACGGTAGCCTTCTTCAATCAGCATCTCCACTATGGCGTAGCCGATGCCCCTAGTGCCGCCCGTCACAATTGCATGTTTTTTCATCTCAGCAGTTTTTATTATTCTAGTTAATGGTTGTCACATCTCAGTCACATGATCATGTCGCCGGTACTGCTCCAATATGGAGGCAATGACGACACTCTCATTTCGCGTGAGGCGGAATGAATCCTGACGGCCGTTGACAATCATCGACACAAATTCCTGAATCTCATAGCGCAATCCGTCACCGTCGTAGCCGTAGAAGTATTTCTTGTTACGCGTCTGGTCCTCGTAACGCACCTCGAAGTAGTCCGTCAGCCACCAGGGGGCCGGCACATAAACATAACCCAAAGTGCCGGAGACCACCAAGTTGCCCTCGGTTTTCACACCAATGCCGGTAGTGACCGAAGCGGTAGCATGCGGATATTCTATTTCGCCTTTGGTGAAGATATCCACACCATCCTGCATACGCGAGCGGAAAGACACCGCGCTGTAGTTCACGCCCAGCAATTTGATAACCGACATCAGGGTCAGCGGACCGTGTTCCATGATGCTGCCGCCAGCCTGCTGGGCATCGAGCTCCCGAATGGGAGGTTTGACCATCTTGGACAGCGAGGCCCGCACATCCACCACATCGCCTATCACGCCGCTTTTCACCATGGTCACCAGTCGCATGAAACCAGGGCAATGTGCCGTTTTGCTCGCTTCAAGCAGCACAACCCCGTTGCGGTCGGCTAAAGCATAAAGCTCGCGGGCCTCGTCAGCCGAAAGCACAAAGGGAATCTCGCAAAGCACATGACGACCCGCCTCTAAAGCCCTGCGGCTATAGTTGTAATGTGTCAGGTGAGGCGAAGCGACATAGACTGCGTCGACCGATGCCAAAAAGGCGTCGTAGTCGTCAAATGAGGACTCCAGTCCAAATTCCGCAGCAAAAGCTTCAGCATCCGCCTTGTCGGGATGATAGACCGATGTCACTTCGACGCCGCTCACCACCCGGCTCTCAGGTATGAATCGGCGGGCTATGCGGCCCGTTCCGACCACCCCGAATCGGTGGCGGCCGTCGGCTTCGGCTCGCAGCAATGTGGACGAGATACCTTCTGTTCGCGGCAGGTAGACCACCTTGCAGTATTCGTTCAGGTAGTCGAATTGACCCTCCCAGTCCGAACCGATGGCAAAGATATCGACCCCATAGCGTTGTATGTCGTCAATCTTCTGGCCCACATAGTCCTCTATGATCACCTTGTCGGCGAAGCCCGTGGCTTTCACCGCCTCCACACGTTCCAACACATTGTTCTTGACATTCAATTTGCCACGTCGGCGATCGAAGCTGTCGCTGGTGACACCCACTATCAGGTAGTCGCCCAATTCCTTGGCGCGGCGCAGCAGGTTGATGTGTCCCTGGTGCAGCAGGTCGTAGGTTCCGTATGTGATGACTTTCTTCATTGTATTTCTCCGTTGATGGCTTTCTCTATTTCCATAATGACACGTTCCGACGGCATCATATTGTCAATCGGTTTCAGATAGGTGTCAAAGAATTGCTTCCGATCGGCGGCTTTGGGGTCCTCGTTTCCCACCACGGTGTCGCGCACAAAACGTTCCACGTCCGCAATGTTGCAACCCTGGTAGTGGCACCCGAAGGCCTTCAGCCCTATCCTGTTGAAGCGCTCCGCATAGTGGTCGTCGTGGGTCAGATACATCACCGGTTTGTTCACAAAGAGGTATTCGGTGGTGAACGAACCGCAGTCGTGAATCATGGCATCTGACGTAAGGAACAGGTCCACATAGCTTGTCTCCTCCAGCTGGGTGTTCTCCATCGTAGCCCACTGGTCGTAGTAGTTCTTAGTGCGCTCCTCCCCCCACAGCTTCTGCAGCTTGAATTTCAACAGTTGGTGAGGTTTGAAGGCAAACTGCACCTGATCCTTGTATTTTTTCGCCAGAAGCAGCATCTCGTCGCAGCACAGCAGGAATGTCGACAGCTGCAGGGTGTCGTCTATCGTGTGATGGGGAGCCCAGATAATCCGTTTCTTGGGGTGTTCCTGCGCTTTCCATACGTCGGTGGGACGATAGTCGCTTCTCAGAAACACCTCCGTGCCTGGAAAACCTGTAACGACCGAATTGGCCCCGTGGCATCGCGAACGGCCGATGGCGTCTTCCAAGTGCATCTGTGTCTCAAGAAAATAGAATCCCACCAGATTGTGGAAGATCAGGTCGTAATTGTCGCCCCCCATGTTCAATCCCAGAAAGGCATAGGGCACGTAGCAGGTCAGTCTGTCGCGGAAATGGTACACAAAGTATTGGGGCAGGTGGTCTTTGTAGGGGGACGAGAAGATGACCACATCGGGATTCAGCGTTTTCTTGATATCTTCCCACCGACCGCGATTCGCGTCGTAGGGAACCACATATTCAAACCCCTTGTCGGCCACAAACTTCACCGTGCGCTGCAAGGTGGCATCCACCTCCTCGCGACTGAAGCCCTTGTACCACGAATAGGGGTAGATGACCACATAAGGATGGTAACGGGGATTGTCGCGCATGGCGCGGAACAGATAGTCGGACTTCCACATTCCGGGAATGGTCAGCATAAAGGCCACCTCAATGCGCTCCTTGTTCTGCAACCTGCGGGCCGCCTTCAGCTGCGAACGGCGGAAAGCCTTGATATACCACTTCGTCACCATCGGAACATGGTTGCGCACCACGTCCTTATAGGCCCAAATCAGCCGCAGGCGGTACGACATCGAAGTGTCGTAGCTCTTGTTCCGTTGTTCCTTCATCGGCTTGTTTGTCAACTTCTTTTTTTCGAAAACAGGGCATAGATGGCGGCATAGGACACAGCCACGCCCAACTGCATCCACAGACTGGTACCCACCAGCACTGCGGGCGCCACGGTCAACGCCAGCATGCCGTAGAACACCACTTTCGACGCAATCATGGCAACAAGCAGCGCCACAAATGTCGGCATCCTATGCTCAAGCGTAGCGAAGAGAGCCGTCAACGTCAACAGTTCGGCCACCATGCAGAGCGCTCTACCGGGTGTGGGCATTCCCACCACCACCATCGAAAAAATCGGAAGCAGTGCCGCCAAAAGTAGCACCGTCCGACGGTCCTTCAACAGGAGAAGACCGCCCAGCAAAGCCAGCAGCATGGGGTTCAGTTTATACAGTGGCAGTGCCAGCAGGTGCGACATTGCCGGAACCAGGCACACAAAGCCTATCAACGCAGCGCAAACAACCATTACGCGCGCGGGCGAATCTGTTTTAGAGATAGTAACACGCATTTTTATATTTTTTAGTAAAATGCAAAGATACAATTTTTTTTTAATTCGCTTCCCAATCTTTCAATTCGGCCACTATCTCAACAGCGTCACCGTGCCCACTTTGCGCTGATGGTATTGCGGATTGCTCTTCACCACATATTCTATCAGGTAGACGTATGCGTCAGCTTTGCACATGATGCCGTTGCGCCTGCCGTCCCACGTCTGGCTCAGCCCGTCGAAATCGGTGATATACGAGCCCTGACGGTTGAAAATCCACACATGCGCCTCCGTCACATCGTTGCAAAAGATTCCGAAGCTGTTGTTCGTCGATTCCTCGGGGGTGAAGGCGTTTGGCACCCACAGCGTGCTGCTGTCGATTGGTGGCATGACGGGTGCCGCAATCAAGTGGAGTTGGAGATGCACTACGCTATCGCAGCCGTTGGAGCCCTGATAGACCATTGTCGGACTGTCCGTTTCCTCATAGTAGTAGGCTCCGTCAATCCAAACAATCGTGTCGCCCTCCATGATATTCACTTCGTATACCGAATGCGAACTTTTGTTCACCCTCAACTGGGCCAAGCTGACGCTATCGCATCCCCATTGGTCAAGGTATTCGCCTGTCTGCACCAGCTGGTTGGCATAATACACCGTTCCGTTTAACACAACACTGTCGCACCCCTCTATCAATGTCACGTACTGCGTGTCACTGCGCACCTGTAGCGATAGCAGAAGCACGCTGTCGCACCCCCATCGGTTTGTCGTGTCGAAGGTATACACCCCTGTCCCCCAGCAGGTATCGCCCCGCCACACATAGAAGGGGTCACAAACCACTTCCCCAAACCACGTGGAGTCGGGCCCGACGATTCTGACCGTCGTCTGAAGACTGTTTGTCCGCGGAAAGCAAAAGGTGTCGCTATCGCTGATATCCACGCCCACATGGAACGTACCTACATGGTCGAACGTATGTGTCACCTCGGTCCCTGTGGCAACGTTCTCATCTCCGAAATTCCAGCTGCACTCACTATCCTCATCGAGACCCTGAACCGACATTGTCAGCTGCTCACCCACACAGAACACCAGATTCGACATGTCGTTCACAGTGATGTTGTTCACCACAATCCTGCGCGTCACGTCCTCCATGCGTGACCCGATGGAGTAGGCGTAGCTTTCATGTGATCCCAACCCGAAGGCATAGGCCACAAAACCTGCGCCGCCGACCATTCGCAGCGTGTGACTCCCGTCAGACACCTCAATTGTGGCGTAGAGGTAGTCCCTGTTAGCCGCCACAGGTGCAAAATACTGCGTCAGGGTGTTGCCGTCCAGTCTGATGTAGGGCAGATCCGCCGCGCGCACCACAACGTTCACATAATGAGTATTGGTCGCCGGCGTGCTCGAGCTGTTGAAGGTGATGTTCTTCACCGCCTGGTCCAGCGGACTGATTGTCACCATTGACGGGTCTCCGAAGCTGTTTCTCGAACTGGCAAAGTAGAGGTTGACACATGCGGGCTTTGTGGTCGTGATATAGTCCACCCCCTGTGAATAAAGATTTACGATGATGCGATACTCATAATAATCGCCCTCGCTCAGGGTCGTCATATAAGTGCCGTTTTTACGCACCTCACAGCCGTCCTCCAGTGCCGTAATCCTCACACGATCATAATAATAATCGTTGCCCGATCCTACCACCAAGAAGTTACTTCCCCAGCAATCGGTCGGTATCGCCTGTTCCATCACGTGGTCACACGAAAGGCCCGTCGATTCGTCAGGAATGTACACACAATAGTTGCCGTTGAACACCGCCAAACGCTTGCAGTCGCGGGCCGCAATACGCGTCCCTGAAAAGTCGCCCACCTGATGTGACGTGTCACCCATCTGGGTTGTAGTCAACGTGAAAGTGTTCCCTGCCTCAGGCAACAGCACCCTCACCGTGTCACCAGCCAAGTGTCCATCCGACGAATTGTCGGTCAGATAGATGTCCACCCACGTCGAGTCCTCCACCGCCAACAGTACAAACTCGCTACCACCCTGGTCGGCCGAGTACGACTGTACGATATATCGGTCACGCAGCACCTCGGTCGGCAGTACAATCGACTCGTCGTACGAGAAAGCGCCCTGAGCCGCTATATATACCGACACCGTATCCGTCGCCGTCACATGCACACCCTTGCACTCCAGCTGGTTAGTCTGCACATTCAGCGCCACGTCCTGAGGCAGCGCCACAGACGTCACCACACCTGGGGTCACAGTCGTGGTCATAGAGAACGTATCGCATGGTGTCGACAAGGTCACACTGCAGCTCCGCGGACCCGAGATATAAGCCACCAAATCCATGCTGTTCGCATTGTTCAGGAATGTCAGCCAAAAATCCGTGCCCATAGTCGTCATCACCTGTCCCCGCAAGGAAACAGACGTCAAAACAAGCATTATCATCAACAAATATTTTTTCATATCGACAAGTTGGTTGTTTGATGCGCGTGATGCTTTGATGGTATGAATACTAAAATATTGACGCTTTCAATTTGCAAAGATAGTCATTTTTTTTCAAATCCACACTTTTCCACGCCCAGTTTTTTACTAAATCACTGAATCACAATAAAAAAAAATACGTATTATTCAAACTAGCATAAAATATACATAACAGACTATATTTCAATATGTTATTTTGTTTCGACCAAATTATAGCCAAAGGCAAACTATTTTTTTTCACACAAAAAAATTCTCATTCTAAAATTTTTATGTATTTTTGCAGTCTAAATTTGTAAACATTCATCAAAAAATAAATCATTATGACTAAAGCAGAAATCGTAGCTTCCATTTCCGAGAAGACCGGTATTGAGAAAGTGGCCGTTTTGGCCGTTGTTGAAGAATTCATGACCACCGTTAAGGATGCCATGATCGGCGGTGAGAACGTTTATCTCAGAGGCTTCGGCAGCTTCATCATCAAGCGTCGCGCTGAGAAAACCGGACGTAACATCAGCAAGAACACTTCCGTTATTGTTCCCGCTCACAACATCCCCGCTTTCAAGCCCGCCAAATCCTTCCTCAACGAGGTTAAGGACAATGTGAAATAAGCACTTTTTTTCACATGCAAGCATAAAAGCCGACCATCTGATGGTCGGCTTTTCTTTTTGCCGATCTGTCGAATGCCACTTGAACCCGAGCGCTCTTCATTTTGCAGTTTTGCACGCTATCTCTGTCGGATAGGCTTTCATCTGGAATTCCCCAAACAATATTGTCTCCATATATAATAATATCTTCATTTCTGCGTTACGCAGACATGAAGCACACATCTTTGAAAAGCACTATCTGTTTCGCCCTTCTCCTTCTCTGCTGCTGCACCCTTGCGGCTCAAAACAACAAGGGCAAAAATTCCAAACAACGCAAAAGCAACAATACTGCTCGCGTTGAAAAAACAACCGTCACCGACACCACCGGTCTCTCAGCGGCCAATGCTTGGGCCGACAAGCAGATGAAACACCTCTCGCTGGAAGAGAAGGTGGGCCAACTGATGTTTGTCCGTGTGCCGACTTCCTTCACCAAAAAAACAAAACGCGAATTCGAAAAGAATTTCTCATCCCACAACGTGGGCGGCGTATGCTTCTTCAAGGGGACGGCTTCCAACCAGCTGGCGCTCACCAAACGCTATCAACAGCTGTCCGACATCCCCCTCATGGTAACCATCGACGGTGAATGGGGGTTGGGTATGCGCCTCTCCGACTGCTTCTCCTTCCCACGGCAGATGCTCATGGGGGCCCTGTCCGCCAAAAATGACACCCTCATCGACCGCTTCGGCGAAGAAGTGGGACGCCAATGCCGCAAAATGGGCATCCATGTCAACTTCGCTCCGGTCTGCGACATCAACAACAACCCCAAAAATCCTGTTATCGGCTGCCGCTCCTTCGGCGAAAACAAAAAACGGGTGGCCCGCAAGGCGGCTTTCTACGCTCGTGCCATGCAGCGCATGGGCGTCATCGCCGTCGGCAAACACTTCCCGGGACACGGCGACACCGATGTCGACAGCCATCTCGACCTGCCCCAAATCAAACACTCCGCTGCCTATATCGACAGCGTCGACCTATTCCCCTTCCGTCATTTGGTCAATAACGGCATACGCGGCATGATGGTGGCCCACCTTCAAGTCAACGCCCTCGACTCGCGCGTCAACATGCCCTCCTCGCTGTCCGAACGCATCGTCCTGCCGCTGCTCCGTAAAGGCATGCACTTCGACGGACTGGTATTCACTGACGGCATCGACATGAAAGCCGTTTCCAAAAACTACAAGGACGGCGAAGGTGCCATACGCGCCATACGCGCCGGCAGCGACGTCATCCTGCTACCCATCGACGTCAAGAACACCATACAGGCACTTGTCGACGAGGCACGTCGCGATCCCGAATTCGAAAAAATGATCGACGACCGCTGCCACCGCATCCTGCGCGAAAAATACCGCTGCGGTCTACACCACATGGACCTTGCAAACCTTTCGGTACCCAACAGCAAGGATGCCCAACGCTGCAAGGCCATCGCCACTTCCATGGCGGAAAAAGCCATGACGCTAGTCTACAACGACTACGCACTGCCTCTCAACCCCCGTCAGCCTGTGGTCAATATCGCCATCGGAAACTGCGACACAGCCATCTCCTATTTGGATTCGGCGCTGGCCAACCGTATCAGAATGTGCAAAAACGTCGTCATACACCTACACGGCAACGTCAGCTCGTCAAACAACTACGGCATCTCGAATGACAACATCCGTCTGGTCAACCAGATTGCCGCTCTCGACAGTGTGACAAGCATATTGGTCATCTACGGATCGCCCTACATCCTGGAGTCCTTCCCCAACCCCAACCCTACTCCTCAAAAGCCCCAAAAAGCTACCGACGTGGCCAATACGGCCCGCAATATGACGCTCGGCAGCAAGTACAACGGGCCTTCTGCCATCATCATGGCCTACCAACGCATGGGCATCACCTATGACGCTGCCAAAAAAGCCATCTACGGTGAAATTCCCTTCGAGGGAAAACTGCCAGTAACTACAGGCGGCTATCGCGAGGGAACTTCCTTGAAACCTTCACCGCGCCCGCAAGAATCGCCCTATCTGCGCGTGCGTCAGGCGGGTATGGACGAGAAATGCTTCGTAAAAATCGACTCCATCGCACGCGCCGGCATCACCGCCCACGCATATCCTGGATGCCAAATCCTTGTAGCCAAAGACGGCAAAGTGGTCTACAACCGATGCTACGGTCGCCAGACTTACGACAAGAACGCTCCGCTCATGGACACCAACACCGTCTACGACCTGGCTTCGCTCACCAAGGTGACTGCCACCAACCTGGCCGTCATGAAGCTGGTGGACGAGGGCAAAATCAAGCTGGACGACAAACTGTCGCGCTACCTGCCCTATCTCAAACACTCCAACAAAAAGAACTTGACCGTCCTGCAAGCCCTGAGCCACTTCGGCCGGCTCAAAGCGTTCGACGCCTACTGGAAGCAGGCTGAAAACGGCAACAACCGCTACATCGGCACCAACCCGCCGCAAGGCTACATTGCCGTTGGCGACAACATCTATGTCAGCCCGGAGCTGCACAAGGTGATCATGGAGAAAATCGCCGACAGCGACCTCGAGAAAAGACACCGCTACATCTACAGCGACTTGGGCTTCATACTGCTGGGCGAACTGGTGGAACATGTCAGCGGCCAATCGCTCGACCTCTTCGTGCAGCAGCACTTTTACGGTCCGATGGGGCTTCACAACACCTACTTCCAGCCGCTGCAACATGGCATCGACATCAGACGCATCCCACCCACCGAAAACAGCTCGGATTTCAGAAAACAACAACTCCACGGATACGTCCACGACCCCAATGCTGCCGCCCTCGGCGGCGTGGCTGGTCACGCGGGCCTCTTCTCCACTGCCAACGACCTCTTCCTCATCTATCAGATGATGCTCAACGAGGGATCGCTGAACGGACGCCGCTACATCAGCGCCAAAACCTTCAACACCTTCAACTCGCGCCATTTCGCCGACAAAGGCAACCGCCGTGCGCTGGGTTTCGACAAACCGTTCATCACAGGCACCAGCACTCATATCGCTCCCATGGCCTCACAAAAATCGTTCGGTCACACCGGATTCACGGGCATCATGGTGTGGGTGGATCCGGAATACAACCTCATCTACATCTTCCTCTCCAATAGGGTGTATCCGTCGGCTTCGCCCAACAAACTGTCGAAAATGAACATCCGCACCGACATCCAAGAACAGATTTACAAGTCCCTAAAGAAATAAACCATGCAACTCCACAATCACCTCAACGTCAAACACAGTTCTCAAACTGCCCTGTTCCTGCTGCTGGCAATGCTGTGCACCACCACCATAGGATGCAAGGACGCCAAGCGCCACACCACACCTGCCCTACCCGACACTGTGGCGATGAAAGCCGACGCCCGCATGCTGGCGGAACGGACAGCGGAATGCATCAATCTGGTGCCACTCGACTCGGTAGAATCCAACGTCCAAATAGCCCCCGACAGCGTGCTCAACGCCTGCACCGAAAGGCTTATGGCACTATCCAAACAACTGGACGAGAAATACAAGGACAGCTTGTCGGCCGTCACCTTCGGGCACTACTACCTGCAAGCCCTACAACAAACCGACATCCCCAAAGAGATGATAGAACTATACGCCGAACTGGACGACAACGATTAAGTCGGACATCAACGGGCAAGCAACAAAAAGTTTTCATTAGTGTCTATCAAAAATATCAATTCGTTTTATATTAAATTTTATATCAATAATTTAAATAGCAAAATACTTGTCGCACTTTTGAAAACGTTATCAAATGAGAATATAGGTGATTAGGGGCATATGTTTATTTCAAGGCTATTATTTAAAGCTATAGTTTTTAGTTGAATCAACTGTTAAATACAATCCAATGAAAAGAACTTTTTTTGCCGTCATTTTTACGGTACTCGCATGCGTATATATATCCTGTGGCAAAGAGGAGACATCCCCCATTCCGGTATCTCTGCCCGATATTGTTGGAACTTGGAATGCGACTGACGGTTCCCATTTCAAAATATTGTTCTACCTTCAAGACGGAACCCTCTTCGACTCGACAGACAATCCCACGGACGACCTGTCTTTTGTTTTTCATGATTCCATAAACGTGGATGCTCCATGGGAAGTGCCATGCACCTATTCGTTAACACCCAACACTTTGTCCTTTAATCTGGCTGGTTTAGTGACCCGCGATTACACCCTCGACGAATTCACCGAGCATCATCTTGCATTCCACCGCGTCGACACCAGCACCTACCAAACCACCGAAAACAGCGAAACCATCGATGTCATCGGAATCGAATACGAAATCTGGGACTTGACGAGATAATTGATTTGCGCCGCACAAGACAATGCCGTCATGAATGCCCATCAGGTGGCTGTGCAGGCCAGGAGGATAGCTGCCATCTCTTCGAGTCGCGACTTCTTTTCGGACACTATTATCTTTAGGCTCTCCAACAGACCATCATCCCTCAAGGAATGAAGGAGCTATACAAAGCATTGTATCGATAGTGCAAAGATAGAAAACCGGTGTATCAACCCTTATAGTCTCCACGGTCCACCACCGTTTCATAACCGATTTTCCGGATTCGTCCCTCCGTACAGGCTCGACATTCGGCCGACTCTTCGCCGGTGCATATCTTGTTGTCGTAAATGGAATAATCCTTTCGGTGTTCCACTGGTGAAAGATTGGGCATCACCACGTTGGCGCCAAACTGTATACCCAACTCGCGACCATGGGGATGAAGTGTTCCCAGCGCCGTTGTGGCAGGCAGCAGCACATGGGGGTGCAGCAGTCGTATGATGGCCAGCAGCCGCAACGTGTAGGTCACCTTGCCGTTCGGAAAATCGGCAAAAGGAGTGTCGTGGGCCGATATGAACGGTCCGATACCCACCATCTGGGGCTGCAATTCGCGTATGAACTGCAGATCGGCATAGAGTGTGTCGAATGTCTGGTAGGGTGAACCCACCATGAATCCGCATCCCACCTGATAGCCAATCTCCTTCAACGTCCAAAGACAATCTATGCGATGTTGGAACGACATCTCGGCCGGATGCAACCTGGCATAATGCTCGGCCGACGCCGTCTCGTGGCGCAACAAATAGCGATTGGCACCGGCATCGAAAAGTGCTTGGTAGCTCTCGCGACTGCGTTCGCCAAGCGACAGGGTGATGGCACAATCGGGATACTGCTTGCGGATGGTGGATACAATGCGGCACATGCGTTTGTCGTCGAACCAGCCGTCTTCACCGCCTTGCATGACGAAGGTACGGAATCCCAACCGATAGCCGGTAGCACAGCAGGCATAGATTTCCTCGTCGGTCAAACGGTAGCGCGATGCGGTGGTGTTGCTGCGACGCAGTCCGCAATAGAGGCAGTCGTTCTTGCAGTGGCTGGTGAGTTCGATAAGGCCACGCATAAAAATCTTGTTGCCGTAAACCTCTGTAGCCACCTCACGGGCCTGACGGCGCAAGTCCTCGATGCTCTCCTTGTCGTCGGTGGTGAGCAGTTGCTCCAACGTCTCACGACTGATGTCGCGCGTCATTCTGATATCGTCAATCAGCGACATA
Source organism: uncultured Bacteroidota bacterium (assembly GCA_902793295.1). Lineage (GTDB taxonomy): Bacteria > Bacteroidota > Bacteroidia > Bacteroidales > P3 > Colimorpha. Next base: position 41,725 of record CADBDA010000002.1, on the reverse strand, counting down.
AAAAAGCATGTATATTATTTCGAACAAGACGATTCGCCACGAGCTGCAGGTTGACAGCAGGCGGGCAGTTTCTCAATGGCACGGGGATTGGGTTTCTCGTTGGCGGTGCGCACACCGTTGGCAGCCAAGGCCTTCTCTATCTTGGTCGCATTGGTCTTGTCTTCACGATATACCACTGTGACCGATTTCTTGTCCAGATTGAGCGTCCAGTCCACCACACCCCGTTCATAAGCCAATGTCTTTTCAATAGTGGCATTCAGCCCCTTGCAGCAATAACCCGGAATAGCGATTTCGGCAGTGCGAGTCTTTTTGGACTTTTGTTGTGCAAAACAAACCGTACACAAACCCAAAGCCAAAAAGAGTATAAAAACTTGTTTTTTCATTGTTCCAAATATTTAAAATCGATGTTTGTCATTCTAGGAAACAGAACCCGACCAACAGGCGGAGCCTCTCAATTTCCAATACCAAATATCATTTTTTCGATTCAAATAACGTTTTACACATCGTTTTATTGTTCGGCACATAGATTGAATCACAATCACCTTATATTGAATCGAATACCTCCATAGAAGAGACGTCCCATAAGTGGCGCATAGACCACCGAGGCGTCGAATGCATGCGAGAAAGGAGCATCGGCCCCAATGACAGGCGTCTTCTGCACATGCCCAGTGATATTCTCCACACCAAGGTAGACCTCGAAACGCTTGAATTTGCGTGTCACCTGACCCAGCATGTAGAGATAGGCGTCTGCTTCGCCCTGCATTTCGCCTTTGTTGAGCGGCAGGCGCTGAGGGCCGTTGAGCTGCGTAGTCAAATCAAAACGCCATTTCTCAAAACGCGTATGGTAACTCAACACTAACAGCCCTTTCCAGAATGCGGTGTAGGGTTTGCGCATCATGGTGCCATGATAGGAGCAGCGCACATCGTTGATCTTCCCTGCCAGCGATGCGTTGAAGCCCTCGAACAGATCGATGCTGAAATCGGCCTGAACCACACTCGAGTAGCTCTGACCATCAAGATTGTAGAACCACACCTCGTCGGCGGCCACATCGAGGTCGACCACCGCCTGATTGACAAAGCGTGTATGGTAATAGTCCACCGTTAACGAAGCCTTGCGACCATCAGACAACTGGAAGCGCTTGGTAACGTTGAGTCCGCCGTTCCAAGCCTCTTCCCGACCAATCCATTCCTGCTGGACAATTCGGCGGCCGGATGCCAGAATACCAATATTTTCGGCAATGAGATTGGGCGTTCGGAAACCGCGTCCGACCGATCCTCTCAACACCCAGTTGTTCCAAACATTCCATCGGAAATGCAACCTCGGCGACACCGCATGACGTTGGAAATCGCCATCGGCGTAAAACGCACCCGACACATCCGGATGAATCTGCGACGGCGGAACACTATAGTCGTAGCGGACACCCAGGGTGGCATTGAATTTGTCGCCATAACGGAAGGTGTATTGGACGAATGCACCCGGCAGCACCTCCCGGAAACAGTAGTTGTCGCCGTCGGCAAAGTACTGCAAGGGCGCTCCGATGTATGGAACATAGCTGAGCCGTTCGGCAACATCGGTGTATCGGAACGACACGCCATAATCCATGATATGGCCGCCCCACACTTCGGCATTCACCAAGAGATTGGCATAAATATCCTTTTCTTCGCCCAAATAATCCGACAGCCCGTAATAGGCATCCTGACGAAACCATGTGGCCGCCACCTGCAAGCCCACCGACGTCGTATTGGACAGGACCTTGCCATTTTTGGAGAAGACATGCAGACGGTCGGTGGTGCCGCCAAATCCGTAGATGCTGTCGTTTCCACGCATGTCGCCTTCAAAGCGCATGTCGCCTCCCAATCGGTTCTCATGAATATAATTGACAAGTGTCTGCGAAACAAATCCTTGCCCGTTGTCGAAATGCCAGCGGTTGGCGATGTTGAACTGCTGCTGCATCGGGTAGTCGGCAAAGCCATCGTGCCCCAAATGATCAGAACGACGGGAGTCGAGCGTGGTGTAAACCAATAGCCCTGTTGCCAGACGCTCGCTGAAACGATGGTTCACTTTGGCCGTCACCTCCGATTTCAAATCGCTGTTTTCATACAGATTGAGCGAAAAGGCATCGCCCTTATGGGGCTTTTCATATTCCAAATTGATGGTACCCGTAATGGCCTCATAGCCATTCTTGACGGTCGCCACCCCTTTGCTCACCGAGATACTCTCCATCCACTGGCCGGGGACATAACCCAATCCGAAAGGAGCCGACAATCCACGCAAGAAAGGCGTGTTTTCGAGCAGCAGCTGCGAGTAGACACCCGTGAGCCCTAACAGCTGGATTTGGCGACTGCCCGACACAGCATCGCTGTAGCCTACATCGACAGTGGCCGAATTCTCGAAACTCTCACCCAGATTGCAGCAAGCCAAACCGCGTAGCCCCTCAACGGTAATGACTTCCGTCTGCGCCACCGACGACATACGGGTGAACGAAGCACGGCGACGTTCGCGGACCGACACGCCTTGCAATGCGGTGGCAGCCGCTTTCAGTCGTACCTGCAGTGGTGCATTCGATTGCAAACGAATGGTATCGTTGGCATACCCCATCAGCCCCACCACCAATGTCGAACAATCCTGGCACGACGACAAACGGAACCGTCCCTCGCCATCAGCCGTAGTGCCATGAAGCGTTCCAATCCATTGCACATGGGCTCCTGGCAGAGGACTGCCGTTGGCATCGTCCACGACAATTCCCTCGACCTGCTGGGCCTCAAGCGAAAGCGGAATCAAGAGCAATAACAGTAGTGGAAGCGGGAGGAAGTGACAGAAGCGGACAGAGCGGGATTGTTGCATGGCGAAGAAAGGGGAAAAATCAGAAGAGCAAGCCTACACCCAACCGGTAGAACATGTCTCCCTCATGGCTGCGGGTGACCCGTCCGTCGACATAGATGAAACCCAACAAGTCGATGCCTACACCGCCGATGAGCGAGTAGTTGCTGAAGTCGAAAGCCTTGTCGGTAGCGCCCTTGATGGTGGTATAGAACTCGGGGCCCACAAAGACGCGCAAGGAGAGCATTTTATTCAACTCGAGCAGATGGATACCAGCCAAAACCGGTATGGAGAGGTTCACAGTCTGCACATTGGAATAGGCAGAAACAATTTTGTCGATGAAATTATCCTGTGCCTCGACGGAATCCCACACAGAGCCAATGGAGAAGTTGGCTTCCGGTTGGATGGTGATCCAACGTCCGATATTGGCACGCAAGAGGAGACCACCCTCACAACCACGAAGGAAATCGGTGGTGAAATCATTGACCTCGGTGGTGACATCGTTGATCATATCATCGATGGAGGTGGTGGAATACTGCAGTTTCAGACCCATCTGAAAAAACTGGGCATGCGATGTCGATATTCCCAATATGGCGATGACTGCCAGGGCTAAAAGGCTTTTTTTCATATTTTTAGTGTTTTATATTGATTGTTTTATTGAATTTGTTCTGATGATTTCAGGCAGGGTCTCATGTTGTCGGTCCTTGTTCAAAGGGGGATTGACAGACCCTGCCGTTTAAAGATTTATCATGCCTCGGCATCGCGTCCGTGGCAGTTTTTGTACTTCTTGCCGCTGCCGCAAGGACAGGGATCGTTGCGACCTACTTTCTTTTCGACATGCACCGGCTGGGGTCTCTCGCGAGGAGCTGTGCTCTGGGCCTCGGGAGCGTCGTTGCGGCTGGTGCGCAGTCCCTTCTGGTTGCTGGTGGGCTGGTGTGCCTCCTTCATCTCGCTTTCCTGCTTGATGGGCAAACTGGCGCGGCTCAGGAAGGATGCAATCTGGCGGTTGATGTCGAGCAGCATCTTCTCGAAGAGATTGAACGATTCGAACTTGTAAATCAACAGAGGATCCTTCTGTTCGTAGCTGGCATTCTGGACGGAGGTCTTCAGGTCGTCGAGTTCGCGGAGATGTTCCTTCCACATGTCGTCGATGATGGCCAGCGTGATATTCTTTTCGATGGAGAGCTGCACCTCGCGGCCGCCGTTTTCATAGGATTTCTGCACCGGGCAAATCACATTCATCGTCTTCACACCATCGGTGATGGGGAACACCACATTGAGATAGCGTGTATTGTCGTGGATATTTTTGATGAACGGATAGGCAAGTTCAGCAAGGCGCTGCATGCGCTCCTTGTAGGCATTGTAGGTCATCTCGTAGAGCTTCTGGATCATGTCGCCCGAACGGGTGTTGAAGAATTCACGCTCGGTGAAGGGCACCTCCATGGCGAAGACGCGGATCATCTCCATCTTGAAGCCCTCATAGTCGTTGGCCTGCGAAGCATCGTTGTAGAGCAGTTCGCAGGTGTCGTAGAACATGTTGGAAATATCGATGGAGAGGCGGTCGCCATAGAGGGCATTGCGACGCTTGTTGTAGATGACGGTACGCTGGTTGTTCATCACATCGTCGTATTCCAACAGGCGCTTACGCATGCCGAAGTTGTTCTCTTCCACCTTTTTCTGTGCACGCTCTATCTGTTTGGTGATCATGGAGTGCTGAATCACCTCACCCTCCTGCAGACCCATACGGTCCATGATGGCGGCAATACGTTCCGAACCGAAGATACGCATCAGGTCGTCCTCAAGCGAGACGAAGAAGAGCGACGAACCCGGGTCTCCCTGACGGCCGGCACGACCACGCAACTGGCGGTCGACGCGACGGCTCTCATGACGTTCAGTACCTATGATGGCCAAGCCACCATGTTCGCGGACATCGCCTTTAAGCTTGATATCCGTACCACGTCCGGCCATATTGGTGGCGATGGTCACGCGTCCCGGTTCACCGGCTTCAGCCACGATGTCAGCCTCTTTCTTATGCAGTTTTGCATTCAGCACATTATGCTTGATACCCTTCATGGTGAGCATCTTGCTGAGCAGTTCGGATGTCTCCACCGAAGTGGTACCCACCAGCACCGGACGGCCTTCACCGCGCAGACGCTCAATCTCGTCAATGACCGCTTTGAACTTCTCGCGTTTGGTCTTGTAGATCATGTCGTTCATGTCGACACGGGCAATGGGTCGGTTGGTCGGGATGACAACGACATCCAACTTATAGATATTCCAGAATTCGCCCGCCTCGGTCTCAGCGGTACCGGTCATACCGGCCAGCTTCTTGTACATGCGGAAATAGTTCTGAAGGGTGATGGTGGCATAAGTTTGAGTGGCCGCTTCCACCTTGGCGTTCTCCTTGGCTTCGACAGCCTGGTGCAGGCCGTCGCTCCAACGGCGGCCTTCCATGATACGGCCGGTCTGTTCGTCGACAATCTTCACCTGACGGTCCTCGGTGAGCACGTAGTCGACATCCTTTTCGAAGAGCGTATAGGCTTTCAGCAGCTGGTCGACAGTGTGTACACGATCGCTCTGGATGGCGAAATTGTTATAAATTTCCTCTTTCTTGGCAGCTTTTTCTTCCGGGGAGAGGTTTTCTTTCTCGAGGTCGGCAATCTGTGCGCCCACATCGGGCAGCTGGTAGAAACGGGGATCCTCACCCATCTGGGCCAGAAAATCCATACCCTTGTCGGTGAGTTCGCAGGTACGTTGCTTCTCGTCGACAACGAAATAGAGTTCGTCATCAATGATGTGCATGTATTTGTTCTGCTCCTGCATGTAGAAATTCTCTGTCTTCTGGAGCAGCGCCTTGACGCCCGTCTCGCTGAGGAATTTGATCAGCGCCTTGTTTTTCGGCAGACCGCGGTAGGCGCGGAGCAATGCCATGGCACCCGGCTGGTCCGGTTTTTGATCCATATTGTTGCCCAGTTCGCGCTTGGCGTCGGCCAGAATGGTAGTCACCAGCATACGCTGGGTGTTATAGAGCTTTTCGATAACCGGTTTGAAGCGGTCGAATTCCTGGTCGTCGCCCTTGGCCGTAGGACCCGAGATGATAAGTGGGGTTCGGGCATCGTCGATAAGCACCGAGTCGACCTCATCGACGATAGCGTAGTTGTGTCCGCGCTGTACCAGCTCGTCGGGATTGCGGCTCATATTGTCACGCAGGTAATCGAAACCGAATTCGTTGTTGGTGCCGTAGGTGATATCGGCATTGTAAGCAGCCTTGCGGGCGTCGCTGTGGGGTTCGTGCTTGTCGATGCAGTCGACCGTGAGGCCGTGGAATTCGAACAGCATGCCCATCCACTCGGAGTCGCGCTTAGCCAGATAGTCGTTGACGGTGACCACATGCACCCCCTTGCCCGGCAGGGCATTCAGATAGACCGGCAGCGTGGCGACGAGCGTCTTACCTTCACCTGTGGCCATCTCGGCGATTTTGCCGCTGTGCAGCACCACGCCGCCAATCAACTGGACATCGTAGTGGACCATATCCCAAGTGATCATATTTCCACCAGCCATCCAGCTGTTTTTGTAGTGGGCCATACCCGAATCGTCGATGTTGACATTGTCGCGCGAAGCCGACAGGTCGCGGTCATGGTCGGTGGCAGTGACCACCACCTCCTCGTTTTCGGCAAAGCGGCGAGCGGTGTCCTTCACCACGGCAAAAGCCTCAGGAAGAATTTCGTTCAGCACCTCTTGCGTCTTGTCGTAGGAAATCTTTTCCAGTTCGTCGATACGTTTGTACAGACGCTCTTTTTCATCGACAGGCATATCATATTCGTCCTCAATACGCTGGCGGAGCGAAGACAGTTCCTCCTCCTCCTCACGGACGTTGGTACGGATACGTTCCTTGAACTCTATGGTTTTTGCACGAAGTTGGTCGTTGGTCAGTTCTTTAATGGATGGATAGATTTTAAGCGCAGCCTCAACATAAGGATTGACCTCTTTCAGGTCGCGCTGCGACTTGTTTCCAAATAGTTTGCTTAAAAAATTAGCCATATAAATAGTATAATATCTTTTTATTTCACTAAATAACAATATTTTGCGTACAACAATACGCAAAACTATAACATACAAAAGTAGTAAAATGCAGACAAACAACAAAATTTATTTTCGTTTTCCATCTACGCAGCTCATTCGGGCCTCAAAAACATGGCATGGGCAAGCACAGCAGAAGCTTTGCACACCGTCGTCCGAAAGCGAACCGAATCGCAGCCGGTTCGTCAACAAAACCATCCGCCCCAAGCGTCTCCAATCTGACCCGGTGCCTTACAAGCGTTGACATTTCAAAAAAAATCGTATTTTTGCATTTTGTAATTTTCAATAGAACACATTCATCAAACTATGAATAAAACAGTTATCATTTCCACCATCTTTGTGGCCGTCGCTGCCCTGTGCGGCTCGTGCGGCAAAAAGGACCCACGCCTGATGGGTGCCGAATCGGGCAAAGCGCAATGCGAATGCTATAAACTGGAAGGCGAAGAGGCCGTCAAAAAATGTCTGGACGACATTGAAAAAAAATATACCGACTACCTGAACGACACCGCCTATATCGAGGCATCGGAGCTGCAGATGCTGAATTGCATCAGCGAAGGCGTTGTGGATATGGATAAGCCCATCAAGGACTTTCGCGACACCACCAAGAAAGCGCCTACAGCCGACATCCAGTCCAACACCCCCGACAGCAACGCCCAAAACAACGAGAAGTCGGAAACAACAAAGAAATAAAACATCCACAATTCAACAATATCCACAATGAACGTAACATTAGGAAGATCAGGACTCGTGGTGCCGAAAAACGGCTTCGGCGCCCTCCCCATACAACGCATCTCCACCGAAGAGACCGTGCGTCTGATACACAAAGCCTTTGACAATGGCATGTATTATTTCGACACTGCCCGCTTCTATACCGACAGCGAAGAGAAACTGGGCATAGCGCTCCACGACCGGCGCGACAAGGTCATCATCAGCACCAAGACCGGCGCCACCGACGCCGACGGATTCTGGAAGGACCTTGAAACCTCGCTGCGACTGCTGCAAACCGACTACATCGACCTCTACCAGTTCCACAACCCGGCCTTCTGCCCGCTTCCTGGCGACGGCAGCGGACTCTACGAAGCCATGCTGGAAGCCCAAAAGCAGGGCAAGGTGCGCCATATCGGCATCACTAACCACCGTTTGGCCGTGGCTCAGCAAGCCATAGACAGCGACATGTACGAAACGCTCCAGTTCCCCTTCTCCTATCTGGCTTCCGACAAGGAGCTGCATCTGGTCAACCAGTGCGCCGAAAAGAACATCGGCTTCATCGCCATGAAAGCCCTCAGCGGCGGACTTATCAGCCACGCAGCCACCGCCTACGCCTATCTGGCCCAATTCCCCGGCGTGGAACCCATTTGGGGCATTCAGCGCGAAAGCGAACTGGACGAATTCATCTCTTTCCAGGACAACCCGCCCACCCTTACCGACGAAATGCGCCAACGCATCGAAAAAGACCGCAAGGAGCTGACTGGCGACTTCTGCCGCGGATGCGGCTACTGCCAGCCTTGCACCGTCGGCATCGAGATTGAAAGCTGCAACCGCATGTACCTTTTCCTGCGTCGCGCCCCCTACTCCGTCTACCTCACCGAAGAGTTCAACACCAAGATGCACCAGATCGAAGACTGCGTGGATTGCGGACTCTGCAAAAGCCGCTGCCCCTACGGTTTGGACATCCCCAACCTGCTGCGCCGCAACCTGGAGGACTGGAACGAGCACTGGGCCCACAAAGAGAAATACTTGGGAAGTTGATTGTTAGCAACAGAGTATTGTAATCAATTGTAACTATTTAGTCTCCACCATGTCACCTGACGTACTTACTTTTTTCGCCGAATTGGCAGTCAACAACAACCGGGAATGGTTTATGGACAACAAAAGCCGCTACGATGCCATTCACGCTGAATTTGTCGACTTCACTGCACAAATCATCGACGAACTGAGCCCGCTGGACCCTTCTATAGGCCATCCTGATGCAAAAAAATGTCTTTATCGAATCTACCGCGACTTGCGTTTCACGCAGGACAAACGCCCCTACAAGACACACATCTCCTTCTTTCTGAGCAGTCACGGCATCAAACGCAGCGGCGAAGCGGGCTACTATCTGCAAATCGGACAAGTGGATGAAGAAAAGTCCAGTGGACTTTTCGATAGCGAAGCGGAGAACAAGAAGGGCCTGACGGGCAACTGCTCCTTGGGCGGAGGCATCTTCATGCCCGACAAGGACAAACTGGCTGCCATCCGGCAGGAGATATTTTACAACACCGACCAATTTCTGGCCATCCGCAACGAGAAGAACTATAAGAAATACTTCGGCGACTCCTACTTCACCACACGCATCCTGAGCCGCGCCCCCAAAGGTTACCCAAACGACTGGGAACATGTCGACTTGCTCAAATTCAACGACTACTGCACCATGCACACCGTCCCCAACAAAGTGCTGCTGAGCGACGGTTTCAAAGACTACGTGATGAAGGTGTTCAAGGCCTCGGTGCCGCTCAACAAGTTCATATTGCAAGCCACCAGCTGAAGTCCAAAGGGACGTTCCACTTCCCGAACAGTTGATGATTAAAGGCAACTACCACGACACTTTCAAATTGTAAATATAGCGCATAAAAGGAAGCGCGGCGCCGGAAGATTCCGACGCCGCGCTTTTCAATATAGCTTATGATTCAGTCTTAAGCTTGAGGCTTGATGTTCGGTTCTTCCAAACCGTAGCCTTTCTTTTTGTCGACAGCCTTGAGGTAGATAGAAATCAGCAAAGCAGCAATACCGAGAGAAGCCAGCATCACAAGTGCCCACTTATAGTCGTAGGGAACCAGGACACCTTCCTCGCCGGCCTTGATGGCTGCTTTGGCGGCAATCACTTTGGGATTGTCGGCATTGGTGCTCTCCAGCACGTTGCCAATCAGCGTCGGGAACAAGCCCAAACCGATATTCTGAATCCAGAAAATGGCGGCGTAGGCAGAACCAATGATTTTCTCGTCAACCAGCTTAGGCACCGAGGGCCACAGGGCTGCAGGCACCAGCGAGAAGCTTGCACCCAAAACCAGAATAGTGATATAAGCCACCACAACGCCACCGGCAGGTGAACTGGCCGACACGCCCGGCAGGATGAAAGCAAAGGTCAGATGGCAGACAACCAGAAGAATGGAACCCAGCATCAGCATCGTTGCAGCTTTACCCTTATGGTCCACATAATTGCCAAGGATGGGGGTGATTGCCACAGCCAACAGCGGGAAGACGGCGAAGATGGTTTCTGCAGTGCCACGCATATAGCCCATGTAGCAGTACACGATCAAGGCAAGAATAGCCATGCCCATCAAACCGTATTTCAGACCTTTGTTTTTCTTCATGAAGTTGCTCGAGAAAGCGCAAGCGGCCACAACGAGCATAATGATATACTGAACAATAGTCACAGCGTTTTTACCCCAGAAAGTGTTGGGATCGGCTTCGGTAAGGTCAAGGTTGCATTGAAGCATATTGACGGCATACTTCTGGAAGGGGAAAATGGCGCTGTAGTAGAGCACGCACAACAGAGCGACCAGCCAGAAACCAAGGCTGGTGAAAATTTTGCCCAGGTCGCTGAATTTGAAGGGGTCGTCCTTTTCTTCAGCTTCTCCGGTTTGAGCATCAAGTTTTTTGTCCATGAAGAAATAGACAATGAACATGATGAGGGCGATGCAAAGCAGCACAACACCGAATTTCACAGCATTGTCGACGTGGATTCCGCCACCCAATTTAGCGAAGAAGGGAGAGAAAATCATACAGGTGGCAACACCCAGACGGGCAAGGGCCATTTCAGAACCCATGGCAAGGGCTGTTTCGCGGCCTTTGAACCACTTCACAATACCACGGCTGACGGTGATACCGGCCATCTCACATCCGCATCCGAAAATCATGAATCCGCAAGCAGCCAATTTGGCCGATGCAGGCATTCCTTCGGCAAAGGGAAGGATAGATCCGATGATGGGGAGATCGCCATTCCAGTTGAGGTGATTGGTGAACCAAGACTCAAGACTGGTGCCCGTAAACATGTCACTTACAGCATAGAACTTGATTATGCCGCCGACAAGCATCACAGCACCCGACAAAACAGCGGTGAAACGCACACCCATCTTGTCGAGAATGATGCCGGCGAAGATGAGGAAGAACACATAAACGTTGAGGAACACCTCAGCGCCCTGCATACGACCAAAAGAACCGCTGTCCCATCCACGCGTCGACTCCATATACTCCTTGATGGGCGACAAAATGTCCATAAAAATATAGGCGCAAAACATAGCAAGCGCCAAAAGCAAGAGAGCTGTCCAACGCATTCCTGCGCTGTCTCTCAAAGTTTTAATACCTGTTTGTGTCATACTATTATTGTTTAATTATAAATTTCAAACGGATTTGCAAAAATACGAAATAAATACAACATAGAGCGGAACTATTGAAAAAAAGTTAAAAAAATTTGGAGGTTCCATATTTTTCTAACAGAAACTGCGTTATAAAAAAAAAACCAAAATGAAAAAAACATTTGCGTATCTTTTGTTTCTGCTTGCGGCACTTTCGGCTTCTGCTCAGACACGCCAAATGATGCTCCACAAGGGCGACTACCGTATGGATGGCGGCCTCATCGTCACCAACGACAGTCTGCTGCAGCACCTCCGTTCCAATCGCTACGACGCCATCTGGCTTGAAACTCCACACAACGGCGTCAAACTGCTGAAACCTCATTACTGGAATGACACGAATGATGAGCCTGCCGACTGCGATGGTTCATTCTACGCGAAACGCGACAGCATCGTATCGTTCCGTGACAGCAACCACATATCCATCTACCAACGATGGACGACTGACTTCCTGTTCCGCAACGCCGAAGAAAAGGTCGAGACCAACATCCGCCTGACGAGCTTCGGGATGTACTACCCTCGCGGCGAGTACGACACCGCCACCACTCACCCCTACCCCGCCACAGCCATTGCTTTCCGCTATGCCGACGAGGAATACTACATACCTGTGAGCGACAGTATGGATTGGGACCACAGCGAAATCACCATTCGCGACAGCGTGCACCTGACCATCAGCATACAGAGGTATCGACTCGGTCCCCTCGGCGAGAGCCCCTACGCCGAGGTGGTGGCCATGAAGCGTATCCATGTGCCTGGCGAAGAGGACACTCTAGGCCGCTTTGTGTGCTACAACGGCGACACCATCTGCTTCACCAGCCGCGAAGCCAATTGGGAGGTGTATACCTACTGCACCAACGCCCACCCGAACCCGTTCAACGACCGTGACAACATCGGGGAACTCCACATCCTGAGCCTGCAAGAGAATCTGTGTAAGCGAATGCGAGGGGTGTTTTTCAAGTATGTGCAATTCCACGACCGCGGAAACCACTGGTGGACAACAAAATACCGCCGTACCCAACCCAAGGAGCCGAATGTGCAAGGGTCATGGCCGCCCAACCCGTGCACAATCTACCTGCAGGAGGAGAAGTTTTAAGAAAAAAAAGGATAGCCAGCAGGCCGATGGCCTGCTGGCTATCCAACTTGTCAGGGCATATACGATTATTCCACGTTAAGGATATAATAGGCCTTTTTGCCTTTCTGCACGAGGATGCAGCCGCTGGCAAGGATGTCCTGTGCGCTGAGCGTGGCATTCTCCCCTACCTTCTGTTTGTTGACGGAGATGGAGTTCTGCTTCAGCTCGCGGCGTATTTCGCCCTTGCTGGCAAACATTCCCACCTCGGCGGCAATGTCGATAAGCGAGGGATTGGCCTCGATAGCAGCACGGCTGACGGTGAACTGCGGCACACCGTCGAAGACGCTGAGCAGCGTTTCACGGTCAAGTGCGTTGAGTTGTTCCGTCGTGGCCTTGCCGAACAGCAGCTCGCTGGCGGCGATGGCGGTGTCGTAGGCCTGCTGGCCGTGAACGCGGATGGTGATGTCCTTGGCGAGGGCTTTTTGCAGAATGCGCTGTTCGGGGGCTTCAGCATGCTGCTTTTCAAGTGCGTCGATCTCCTCTTTGCCGAAGAGGGTGAAGATGCGGATGTACTTGGCCGTATCAACGTCCGAGCAATTGAGCCAGAACTGGTAGAACTTGTACGGGGAGGTCTTTTCGGGGTCGAGCCACACGTTGCCACCTTCAGTCTTGCCGAACTTGGTGCCGTCGGCCTTGGTGATGAGCGGACAAGTAAGCGCGAAAGCCTCACCGCCTTCCATACGGCGAATCAGCTCGGTACCCGTGGTGATGTTGCCCCACTGGTCGCTGCCACCCATCTGGAGCTTGCAGCCCTTGGTGCGGTAGAGCGTCAGGAAGTCGTAGCCCTGCAGCAACTGGTAGCTGAATTCGGTGAAGGAGATGCCCGTCTCCATACGTTTCTTGACCGAGTCCTTGGTCATCATATAGTTGACAGTGATATGCTTGCCCACATCGCGAATAAAATCGAGGAAGAGGTAATCCTTCATCCAATCGTAGTTGTTGAGGATTTCGGCGCCGTTGACGGGGTTGTCGAAATCGAGGAAACGCTCCAGCTGTTTCTTGATGCAGCTGACGTTGTGCTGTATTTCTTCCGGGGTGAGCAGTTTGCGCTCAGCGGCCTTGAACGAGGGGTCGCCGATCATACCCGTGGCACCACCGACGACAGCCAGCGGCTTGTGTCCGGCCATCTGCAGGTGTTTGAGAAGCATAATGCTGACAAGGTGTCCGATATGAAGGCTGTCGGCCGTGGGGTCGATGCCTACATATGCCGTGGTGACCTCCTTGTTGAGTTGTTCTTCCGTACCCGGCATCATATCGTGGATCATACCACGCCATTTCAATTCTTCTACTAAATTGCTCATATTAATATATGTATTATTCTTAATTATTGTCTGCAAAAAAAAAGAGGTACCGCTTTGCAGTCAGTACCTCTTTCTCTATTTAATTATTATTATCGAACGATCAGTTTGGAAGTAGCTGACTCTTTGCCAAGGTTGATGTTCAACAGGTACATGCCGTGGTTGAACTTGGTGCAGTCGAGGCTGTAGGTGTGCAAACCTTCACCAAGATAACCGAGCGATTCGCTGTAAACCATCTTACCATTGATGTCGTAGATCTTGACAACGGCGTTGCCGGCATTGACGACAGAGAGTTCGAGAGTGGTCTGGTCAACGGCAGGGTTAGGATAAACCTTCACCTGGTTGTTGCCCTTGTCAACCACCTGGATTCCGACCCAGTCTTCAGGATTGCTGATTTCGTTTTCGTGATCGGTCACATAGGTGGTATCCATGAAGACACCGCGGCCGTAGGTACCGAAGTAGATAGCGTAGGGATATTTGGTCTTTGCAAAGAGATAAGGAACTCTGTTCACACCATCCATCTGCTCGTAGCGCTGACGCTGGAGGACGTTGGTCTGCTGGATGATGGAAGTGACGGGAACACCGTTGAAGGAACCGTAGGTCTGCCAAGCGGGGTTGGTGAGGGAACCGCTGACGAAGACGCCCTTCTCAGTACCGGCGAAAACTTTACCAGTGGTGTATTCAACCATAGCGGAGTAGACAGGATCGGCGGTACCCATCGAGGAGTTGGCATCGGTCACGGTGAGGTCTGTGATGGTACGAGTGTACTTGTCGCTAGCGTTATTCACAACGATGATGTTGGGTTCGAGGGTCTGATAACCGCCGAAGGTGACGATGAGGTTGTCATTGCCGTCACGAGGATCGCAGGTCATAGAAGTCACGGGACGTCTGAACCAACCGCCATCGGCAGCCCAGATGGTATCGAAGTGGGTGATACGGCTCATACCGTCGAAGTCGCGGGTGAAAGCCAACTGCGATTTGAAGTTGACACCGTGGTTGACATCGGCCTGATGGAAGTCGTAGACGCGGAAGATGAAGCTCTCCTTAGTAGTATCATTGATAACATTAATATAAATACTCTTACCGTCGCGGCTGAAGGTGAAGTCGCCAATCGAGTAGCCGTTGTCGGCACGATAGATGGGCACCCAGTGCATCAGTTTCTCGACATCATCGCCGGTAGCGTTGAGCGACTCATTGTAATCCCACACATTGCGGAAGTAGTTAGGAGTGGCATTCAGGAAGACGCAAGCAAGGTTACCACCGTCGCGGCCGTTGACGAGGATGCGGCTGACAACAGGATTGGCAATTCTGTGGGTCAGATGATCTTTAACGGTGAACGACTCGGTGAAGGTGTGGAAGAAGGGATAGTCGAAGTTGGCTTTGCAAGCGACGATGATGCTGTCACCAGGAACGATAACGGTGTTGCCGGTCAGCGGGGTCTCCACGCCATCGTGGTAGTAAGTGAGGTTGGTGTCGATATGGAAGGTGATGCTATCTCTCCAGATGGTGTTGCGATTCGTTTCCCAAAGTTTCATCTGAGGAATGGGATTGCTGCTGGCCACGATATTGGACAGGAAAGCCTCTGCAATGGTCCAGGTCTGGGTGTTGTAGTAGTCAGCGTAGTCGGTGCAAGCACGACCCATGCTGGCCACAGGGCTGACGGTGGAGCCTTCGAACATGAACTGGCCAGGCTCGGAGGAAACGAAGATGGAGCGACGGGTGTTGGGGAGCACCTGCTGGAACATGGAGGATGCCACACCGGCACCGCTACCCAACCAAGTGACGCTGGCCATGTGGTTCAGGATAGAAGTGCTCGACTGGTCGTACCAGGTGGAGTCGACATAGAACTGGACGCTGTCCTGATAAGCGTTGTGGTCATTACGCGACTGGATGAAGGGGCAGCCGTTGTTGACAGCACCACCGATGATGGAACCGTCGGGCGACACAGCGATATGGTTGAACTGGACAGTATTGAAACCTTTATTGATAGAGACAAATTTGCCCTCTTTGGTCTGTTTGAAGATACCACCGTCGGTAGCGAAATAAATCACCTGTGCGGTATCGCCGTCAACGACTTCCCAAGTGGGGACAATCTGATGGACACCCGAGTGGACAAACAGCGGGTTGGAGTAGACGCCGCCCATATAGTTACCACTGTTGAGGTTCCATTCGTTGTACGACATGGTGGTCCACTGGTAATAGGAGTTCTCAGCAAAGCCTTCGCCCTGGTAGACATTGGCACCGCCCATGTAAACCGATCTGTAGTTGTAGGGGTTCACGGTGATGGCTGCATTGAGATAGCCGGGGTTCTTAGTGGTGAACGGAGCGATGGTGGAGGTGGTGAGGCGGGTCCAGTTCTGCTGGTCCTTGGTCAGGTAGAGGGCGTCAAGGAGGCCCTTATCGTTTGCAACCAAAGCATAGAGGAAAGTGGTGTGCTCATAGGTGTTGGTGGCAGAATCGAGGACGTGCATGGTACAGCCGGCCATTTCGATGCGGCTGGCGGTAGCGAAGGCCGAAAGGCTGCCGGTCACATCGACTGCAGGACCTTCAGCGGTGAGGTTACCCACGCGGTAGACCTTGCCAGGGCAGGTGGCATAGACCATATTGTCGGCCGAAAGGATGATGACATCCTGGAAGTTGCCGGCCTGAACCAATTCGGGAGTGGCAGTCCAGTCAGGGTCCGAAGCGAGGAAGTTCCATCTGTAAAGACCTTCCGTCGTGGCGGCGTAGACATAGAGACGTCCGTTGCGTTCCAGAGCGGCAAGACGGTTGACGTACGACCACTCGGTGAACGACGTGGGATTGGTCTTGGTCAGGAAATTAAAGGTATTGTTGTCCGTGTTGAAGTGGTAGACACCACGACCTTTAGGAGCCATGCGATCGGTGTTGACGCCATGGTTTTCGATCATGCCCTCACCAGTAGCGATAAGCAGGCTGTTGTCGGGGAGCTGGATCATGTGGGAGATGGGAAGAGACACTTCCTGTCCGTTGTTGTTGTAGTAAGGGATGTACTGCCAATAGCCATTGCCGACTTTCTTATAGAGACCGCCTGCAACACCGCCAGCATAAAGAGTGGTGTGGTTGGGGTCTGCTTCATCGACAACTATTGAACGAACTCGGCCGCCGATATTGTCAGGGCCAATTTCAATGAGGTTGTTTTGGTAATTTGCCTTTGTCTGGGCGGATGCAAAGTGAGCTCCGCCGAAGAAAGCAGCAACAATTAAGCCGATTAGTACTTTTTTACTTTTCATAAGATATTAATAATTAATTAGATTTTTGATTTCGCGGTTAAAATATAACATGCAAAGATAGTATTTTTTTTTGGATTGTCCTTGATTTTTCATTAAAAAATTAAAAAAAACATACAAAGATGACAATTTTTTGTTTTGCATGGCGTTTGTTTGCTGTTCTGCTCGACAACGGATGTCCGTCGTGCCGCAACAGAAACAAAGATAATAAAACAATCACTATATATCATGAACGAACCTGTTAATATTCAAGAGTTAAACCAGCGTATCGAAAGAGAGAGCGCCGTGGTCGACGCCCTGATTATGGAGATGCGCAAAAACATTGTCGGACAGAAGCACATGGTTGAAAGTCTGATGATTGGACTGCTCTCCAACGGGCATGTGCTGCTGGAAGGCGTCCCCGGATTGGCCAAGACCCTGACCATCACCTCGTTGGCAAAAGCCATCGATGCCAAATTCAGCCGCATCCAGTTCACTCCCGACCTGCTGCCTGCCGACCTTGTCGGAACAATGATTTACAGCCAGAAAAACGAGACTTTCCAGGTGAAAAAAGGACCCATCTTTTCCAACTTCATTCTGGCCGACGAAATCAACCGTGCTCCCGCCAAAGTGCAAAGCGCTCTGCTCGAAGCCATGCAGGAGCGACAGGTCACCATCGGTGAGAACACCTACCGTCTGGAAGAGCCTTTCCTTGTCATGGCCACCCAGAACCCCATCGAGCAAGAGGGCACCTATCCCCTCCCCGAGGCTCAGGTGGACCGCTTCATGCTGAAAGTGGTGATCACCTACCCCGACAAGGAGGAGGAACGCCAAATTCTGCACCAAAGCCTCGGCGACGGCTTCAACCGCCAAACCGCCATGATGAAGCCCGAAGACATCCTGAAGGCTCGCGAGCTGGTGCGCGAGGTGTACATGGACGAGAAGATTGAGAACTACATCACCGACATCATCTTCGCCACCCGTTTCCCCGAGCAATACCATCTCGAAAAGCTGAAGGGCCTAATCAGCTACGGCGCCTCGCCCCGTGGTTCCATCAGCCTTGCCCAAGCGGCCAAAAGCTATGCCTTCATGCGCCGTCGCGGCTACGTCATCCCCGAGGATGTGCGCGCCATCGCTCTCGACGTGCTGCGTCACCGTATCGGCCTGACCTATGAAGCCGAGGCCGAAAACGTGAAGAGCGAAGAGATTATCAACGAAATACTGAACAGAGTAGAAGTGCCCTAATTCGTCCGAAAGATGCAAGAAAGTGACATAATCAAACAAGTGAGGCGCATCGAGATACGTGCCCGCGGACTGTCACAACAGATGTTCTCGGGCGAATACCACAGCGCCTTCAAAGGTCGAGGCATGGCCTTCAGCGAGGTACGCGAGTACCAGTACGGCGACGATGTCCGCAACATCGACTGGAACGTCACAGCGCGTCTCAACCACCCCTACGTCAAGGTGTTCGAAGAGGAACGCGAACTCACCGTCATGCTGCTGATCGACGTCAGCGGTTCGCATCGTTTTGGCACCACCAACCAGTACAAGTCGGAACTGATTGCCGAGATTGCCGCCACGTTGGCTTTTTCGGCCATCCACAACAACGACAAGGTTGGCGTGGTGATGTTCAGCGACCGCATCGAGAAATTCATCCCGCCCAAGAAAGGCAGCAGCCATATACTGCGCATCATCCGCGAACTCATCGATTTCCACCCCACAGGACACGGTACCGACATCGCCGAGGCGTTGCGCTATTTCACCAATGTCATCAAGAAACGCTCCACCGCTTTTCTGCTGAGCGACATGATGGACGATGGATACGAGAACGCCCTCAAGATTGCTGCCGGCAAACACGACATGGTGGTGCTACACATCGACGACCCTCGCGAGCACACGCTGCCGCCCGTCGGATTGCTGTCGTTCGAGGACTTGGAAAACGGCAGCATCAGATGGGTCGACACCTCTTCGCGCGCCGTTCGCAATGCCTACGAAGCGCACTATCGCCACTACATCGAACAGAGCGACACCCTGCTGCAAAAGTATGGCATCGACCACACCACCATCGCCACGGGCGAAGACTTTGTCCGACCGCTGCTGACGCTCTTCAAACGTCGCAGCTACTAGCATCCATCGCCCTGTGGCACGTTCCCTTCCACAACGCCTGTGCCGCCCGCCGCTTTCGGGCCGCGTGTGCGACACACGACACATACTTGACACACGAACCTTTAAGAAAAACTAATGAATACTAGAAAAATAATAAAATACTGGTTGTTATGTGCAGCGCTGGGCGCCTCCCTGTCGGGCCATGCGCAGCAAGCCGACAGCATCGGCTCCGCCCCCCTGCCCGACCGCTACGGCCAGATGCGGGTATCGGCCTCCGTCGACACCGCCCTCATGACCGTCGGCGACCGCCACACGCTGCATCTCATCGTCGACCAGCCAGGAAACGCCAAGGTGGCATTCCCGCCGCTGGAAGCGCTCACCACCGGTGCCGTCGAAGCGCTCGACATGCACATCGACACCTCGCGTGACGCATCGGGTGCCGTCAGCCGTCTGGAACAGGTGGTGACCCTCACATCGTTCGACGAGGGCACCCATCCCATCACCGGCATGACTGTGATGGTGCAAACCGCCGAAGGCGCCGTGATGCTGGCTCCTGCCGACAGTCTTTTCCTTCGGGTGGCATTTGTGGCCGAGGCCGACACCACCAAGTGCAACATGCAGGCCGACGCGACCTACTACGAGGAGCCGCCCACCTTCTGGGAGGTGGCCCGCTGGCCGCTGTTGGGACTGCTCATCGCCGCCGTCATCGCCGCCGCCGTATGGATTATCGTCCGTTGCCGCCGCCACAAACCGGTATTTGTGCTGCCCAAAATGAAGCCTGTCCCTGCCGACAAACGCGCCCTGTCCGAATTGGAGACGCTGCGCCGCAAGGAGCTGTGGCAGAAAGGGCTAATCAAACGCTACTATACCGACATGACCGACATCGTGCGACGCTACCTGCGCAACATGTACGGCATCAAAGCGGGCGAGATGACCTCGCGCCAGACGCTCCGCGCCTTCCATGGCATCGCCGACTGGAGCGAAGAGAGCGAACAGATGCTGCGCCAGCTGTTCCAAAAAGCCGATATGGTGAAATTCGCCAAATCCACCCCCGAAAGCTACGAACACGACCAGGCCATGCAGTTCGCCGTCGACTTTGTACGTACCGTCGCCGAAACGCATCGCCAGAACAATCCTGAGGAAGGAGGGACCAAGTGATGTTTCACAATTTCAGTTTTGCCCACCCGTGGCTGTTGCTGTTGCTGCTGATTGTGCCCCTGATGGTGGTGTGGTACATGCTGCGTTACAAGCACATCAAAGCGCCTGTCCACATCCCGTCCATCGAGATGTTCGGCGCTCATAACCGTTCCCCCCGACTGCTGCTGTTCCATCTGCGCTTCGCCTTGCGTTGTCTGGCCGTGACCATGCTCATTGTGGCGCTGGCACGTCCACAAAGCCGGCTGAGCTTGGAAGAGATGGAGATTGAGGGCATCGATATCGTCCTCGCCATGGACGTTTCGGGCAGTATGAAGGCCGAAGACTTCAACCCCAACCGATTGGAGGCCGCCAAAGCCGTGGCACAACAATTCATCGAGGGCCGCAAAAATGACCGCATCGCCTTGGTGGAATTTGCCGGCGAAGCCTTCACCCAGACACCCTTGACCATCGACCACAACGTGCTCGACCGCCAGCTGAAAGCCATGCGCACCGGACTCCTTGAGGACGGCACCGCCATCGGCGACGGCCTGGCCACCGCCATCAACCGCATCAAGGACAGCAAGGCGGTGAGCAAGGTCATCATCCTGCTCACCGACGGTGTCAACAACCGCGGCTCCATCGACCCCGAAAGCGCCGCCGAACTGTGCAAGGAATACAACATTCGGCTCTACACCATCGGCGTCGGCAGCCGACAGGGACAAGTGCTGTTCCACGACGAGCACGGCATCCCATTCCACGCGGCTGTCGAAATCGACGAGGATCTGCTGACCCGCATGGCCGAGAGCACCGACGGTGGCCACTACTACCGCGCCACCGACGACAACTCGCTCAACGAGATCTTCTCGCAGATCGACCAGAGCGAGAAAACCCGCATCGAGGTCACTCAATACAAGCACAACAAGGACGAATTCATGCCCTTCCTGCTCATCGCGCTGCTGGCGTTGGGCTTCGAGTTGCTGCTTCACCTCGACTCGTTCTTCGGCAGCGCTCGTAAAAACGACAACTAAAACAACAAAACCTCTCTACTAATCTATTGAAAAAACGATGCATTTCGAACATATACATTATCTATGGCTGCTGGGCGTGATACCGCTTATGGTGGTCTTCTTCATGCTCATGCAACGGCGTCGTAAGAAACTGATGCAAACCTTTGCCGGACATGGGATGATTGCGCGCCTGCAACCCGACGCCTCCCGCCGGCGTCCCATCATCAAGCTGGTGCTCATTTGTCTGGGCGTCTGCATGCTCATCCTTGCCCTTGCCAACCCCCAGCGCGGCAGCGTCTTGGCGGAAGGCGACCAACGTGGCATCGACATCGCCGTCTGCATCGACGTGTCGAACAGCATGATGGCGCAGGACATGAAACCCAACCGCATGGAACGCTGCAAGCAGGTGGTGAAAAACATGCTGGGCAAGTTGGGCGGCGACCGCGTTTCGCTGGTCATCTTCGCCGGTCGCGCCTATATTGAGATGCCCCTCACCAACGACTATGGCGCCACCAAAATGTTTCTCGACCAGATAGGCACCGACCTCATCAGCCAGCAGGGCACCGCCATCGGCGACGCCATTGCCAAAGGCATGGCCACCCTCGGCTACAGCGAAGAGGAGGACAGCGACACCCCCCAATGGGAGCCGAACAAAAGCCGCGCCATCGTCATCATCAGCGACGGCGAGAACCACGAGGACGACGCCCTGGAAGCCGCCAAAGAGGCCGCCGACCAAGGGGTGATGGTCTGCTGCATCGGCATCGGCACCACCTCGGGCAGTCAGATTCCTATTGTCGACCGCTCGGGCAAGGTGACCGACTGGCGCAAGGACATCGACGGCAACGTGGTCATCACCAAACTCAACGAAGAGATGCTGCGCGACATCGCCAGCGCTGGCAACGGCATCTACACCCACGCCGGCAACAGCAACGCCGCTGTCGAAGAGACACTCAAACAGCTTTCCAAACTCAACAGCCAGAAGTTCGGCGCCGCACAATACGCCTCCTATAAGTCGCAGTACCAGTACCCACTGGCGGCCGGCCTGTTCTTCCTGCTGCTGGAAGTGTTCATCTTCGAACGCCGCAACCCTCGCATCAACATCACCAAAATCATCAGACGAAAAAAATGAAAAAGGAGCATATCGACATGAAGCGCCAACTCATATTACTGTCATTCATCCTATTGTTGATCCCCGCCGTTCAGGCGCAAAACAAGCAGTCGCGCGAAAGCCTCCGTCAACGGCACACGGCCATGCGCGCCGGCAACAAAGAAATGAAAGCCGGCCATATCAGCAAAGCCATCACCAACTACCGGACGGCGTTGAAGGCCGACAGCACCTATGCGCATGCGCAGTTCAACCAGGCCTACGCTTTGGCACGCCGCAACCAGCTGGATTCGGCTATGGCTTGCTACAAGAAAGTGGTCGAGAACCCCAAAGCCACCAACGAGGAAAAGGCTCGCGCTCACTACAATGCCGGCAACATCTACCTGAAATCGGCTCTCACCGCCCGCGACTCGGGCCGCTACGACGCCCAAGGGTTGAAGGCTGCCATCGAACAATACAAGGCGTCGCTCCGACTGGACGGCAACAACAGCAACGCCAAACACAACCTTTCGCTGGCCAAAAAACTGCTACGGCCCGAACAGAACCAAAGCCAAAACCAGAATCAGAACCAGAATCAGGATCAGAACCAAAACCAGCAACAGAAACAGCAACAGAACCAAGACCAGAACAACAACCAGAACCAAGACCAAAAGAATAAGAAAGACCAGAACAATCAGAATCAGAACCAGAACAACAACCAGAACCAGCAGAACAAGGACAAACAGAACGGCGACCGCAAGAACCAGAATCAGGACCAGAAACAGCAGGAGCAACGTCGGCGCGAAGCCGAGCAGATGCTCAACGCCATGAAGAACAACGAGCAGCAAACCATGCGTGCTGTCCGTATGAAAGAGATGGGTAAAGAACGCCGCCAAGGAGATCCCAACAGAATCGAAAAAGACTGGTAACCGCCAGCGTATGAACATGTTTGACTAGAAACAGACTTGAACAAAGCAATGAGAAAACATCTGATCATATTATTGGCCCTCTGCGCATTGCTGCCGCTGACAACGGCAGCGCAGAACGGCGTCATCAATGTCCGCGCCCGTCAGTCAGCTCCCGCCGGACAGACCTTCCAAATCACCTTCGAGGTCGACGGAGAGCCTTCCAACTTCAAAATGCCCTCATTGAAGAACCTGACCCATGTCGGAGGCCCTAATGTGGGTTACAGCAGTTATTCGACCACCGTCAACGGCAAGTTCACCCACACGGAGAGCTACACCATCACCATCCTGGTGCAGGGCGACAAGGAGGGAACCGCCAATGTGGGATCCGCCAGTTGCTCGGTGGGCGGCAAGACGGTGAGCAGCAAACCCTTCAGCGTCAAAATTGAGAAGGCCAACCCCAACCGACGCCAACAGCAGCAGCAACAGCAAAGCAACTGGGGCTGGGGCGGCTGGGGACAACCGCAGCCACAACAACAGCAACGGCAGCAACAACAGCAACGCCCCGCCACCGCCCAATCCATCGACAAGAACACGCTCTTTGCACGCGCCTCCATCAACAAGACCAACCTCTACCAGGGCGAAGAGGCCATCATCGTCTACAAGATCTACACCCAAGTGCCGCTGACCCAGTTCCAAATCGAAAAACTGCCGCGCAACAAAGGCTTCTGGAGCGAAGACCTCAGCGAAGGACAAACCGAGGTGAAACAGTATGCCGAAACCGTCAACGGACGCCAATATCAGGTGGCCGAGATACGGCGCGGCGCGCTCTTCCCGCAGGAAACCGGCACACTCAACATCGCCCCGCTGCAGACCGATGTCGTGGCCATCATCATGACCCAGATGCAACGGCAACGCACCGGCACCATCCTCGACTTTTTCATCGACGACCCTTTCTTCACCCCCACCCAGCAACAGGCCGTGGTCAAATCGCTCACCAGCAATTCCATCAATGTCAACGTCAAGCCCCTGCCCGAGGCGCCCGAAGGCTTCGCGGGCGGTGTGGGACGCTTCGACATCAAGGTGAAAAGCGACCTCAAACAACTGCGTGCCGGCGAATCGATGACCTATAGCGTCACCGTCAGCGGCCGGGGCAACCTGAGCCTGCTCGAAACTCCGCAGGTGGCCTTTCCCCAAGGCCTGGATGTCTACGAGCCTCGCGTGGTGGACAATATCGTCAAGGGCGACGGCGGCCTCAGCGGCAGCCGCACCTTCGAGTGGATCGTCACACCGCAAACCCAAGGCAACTACGAGATTCCGGTCCTCAACTACGTCTATTTCGACCCCTCGTCGGGACAGTATGTCACCCTTCATGGCGACGCCGTCAAGCTGAAAGTGGCCAAAGGCGACAACAGCCACCAGAAAAGCGACGTGGCCGAGCTGAACAGCGACATCCACCACATCGAGAAGCATTCGCACTTCAGCCCCCTGGGCAGCAACGCACATGCCGGCTTCTGGTTCTGGCTGCTGATGCTGGTTCCCTTGGTGGCCGCCATTGTGGTGGTGGCTTGGGTACGCCGTCAGCAAGCCATCGCCGGCGACGAAGGCAGCATGCGTCTGCAACGCGCCACCAAATTGGCCCGCAAGCGCCTGCGCAACGCCGAGCGCCACCTCCACGACGGCAACGACGAACGCTTCTACGAGGAGATCTACAAAGCCCTCTGGGGCGGCATCTCCGACAAATTCAACATCCAGCTCTCGCTCCTCTCGTCCGACACCATCCGTCGCCATCTGGCCGACAAGCAGGTGGACGAAGGCCTGCAGCAACGCATTCTCCAGACGCTTGCCGATGTCGACTTTGCCCGTTTCGCTCCGGGCGACAGCAGCGCCAAGAAACAATCCATCTATGATGAAGCAATGGAAACCATCATGCAGATAAGCGCCATCAAAATGAAACAGCCCAACCGCGCCTCCGCCAAGGAGACCCTGGCCGTCATCGTCCTGCTGATGCTGGGCGCCACGTCGTCGCTCCAAGCCGCCACCACCGGCAACGCCGACTGCAACCAGCTGTTCGCACAGGGCAATGCCGCCTACGACAGCGGCGACTACCACCAGGCCATCGAACACTATGCCGCCATCCTCGACGCCGGTCAGGAAAGCTGGCAGCTCTACTACAACATGGGCAACGCCTACTATCGGCTCGACGAACTGGGACAGAGCATTCTGCACTACGAACGCGCCCTGCTGCTCTCGCCCCACAACAAGGCCGTCAAAGACAACCTGCTGCTGGCGCAGAGCAAGACGGCCGACCATATCGAACAGCTGCCCCGAAACATCGTCGCACAATGGTTCGACAACCTGCTCCACATCACCTCGCCCCGCGGGTGGCGCACCGTGTGCATCATCCTCATGGTGCTGCTCTGTGCAGCAGCAACCCTCTTTTTCGTCGCCAACAGCTACAAGCTACGGAAAACGATGTTTGTCGTCGGCTCCCTCCTGCTTGTTCTGACATTATTTTCCATTGTCGACGCAACAATTTCAGCCCGAAATGTGACTCATAATCATCAAGCTGTCGTCACCGCCCCGATGGTGGTGGTGAAAGGAGCCCCCGACCCCAGCGCAGTAGAGAAATTCGTCTTGCACGAAGGCACCGAGCTGCAAATCAAGGAAACCGACGAAAACTGGTGGCTCATCACCATCGCCGACGGCAAAGAAGGCTGGATCGACGCCGGCGCCGAAAAAATCGTAAACCCCAAAAGCTAACCCCCACGAAAAAAAACCAAACCCCGCCAAGTCCAAAAAGACCTTAATGACCCTAAGGACCTTAAAGACCTTAAAAACCACCCCCCCCTCAAGTCCACCAACCCCTCTGCCCTCAAAAAAATGACCCGTCAACTCTTCCAAGCATTAGCCCTCATCTTGTGTCTGTCTGCCGCAGCCACCGCCTTCTCGCAGCGACCCGACCCCAAGTCCCCAAAGCCGAAAACCGTCATTGTCGACGACGAATCGTGCGGTTGCGAGCTGGTGTACATCGACGGCATCCAAACCATCGAGCGCGACGGCCTCTTCGGCTTCAAGCGCGACGACGGCAGCCTCATCTGCGAAGCCAAATACAAATTCGTCGACAAATTCCATGGCGACTACTGCATCGTCTACAGCGACTACGACAAATGCGGCTTGCTTCATCGCGACGGTCGGCTCATCCTGCCCGTGCAGTTCTCCGCCATCGACTACCCCACCGACGGCATGATGCGCGTTCTGAAGGACAACCTGTATGGCTTTTTCGATACCACCGGCCGACAGCGGGTGGACTTCAAGTACCGCACGGCCTCCGGTTTCAGCGAAGGGCTGGCGGTGGTCTGTTTCGACTTCGACAGCGACTACCTGGCCTACGGCTACATCGACCACGACGACCACATGGTCATCGAGCCCCAGTTCGAATTCGCCTACCCCTTCGAGGAGGGCTATGCCATCGCCAAAAAATACGACCGCTTCGCCATGATCGACCATCAGGGCAAGGAGCACATCCCCTTCAAATACGTCGAGCTCACCCCCATGCACGACGGCACCTTCTGGGCAGTCGACGCCGCCACTTCCAACGCCGCCCTCTTCGACAAGCATTTCAAGCAGCTCACGCCCTTCATCTATGAGAAAGTCACCGACTACACCGACGGCTTCTACGTGGTGATGCGCGACAACAAGACCACCTTTGTGAACCTCAAGGGCAAAGAGTGCTGCGGTTGGTACGACCAGGTCAGCGGCTTCTTCGACGGCTACTCCTGGGTGCGTGTGGGCAACAAATACGGCATCATCGACCGCAAAGGCAACACCGTCCTCCCCATCGAATACGACAACAGCGGCTACCGCTCCATGGAATATCTCTACTCCGAAGGGCTCTTCCTCATCGAGAAAGAGGGGCGCTACGGTTATGCCGACACCCGCGGCCGCATCGTCATCCCCATCCAATACGAATCCGCCTACGAATGCACCGAAGGCCTCATGCCCGTCCAGCGCGACGGCATGTGGGGCTACATCGACAAACAAGGCAACGACGCCATCGAATTCGTCTTCCAGCTGGCCTCCCCCTTCGTATGGGGACGCGCCGAAGTGGCCGTCAACGGCGAGGTCTACAAGATCAACCCCGATGGCGATTGTGTGAAAAACTGCAAAACATTCCCCAAGATATGGCACAGATAGCAACCCACGACGGCATCGTCCTGGCCGTCGAACCTCGTATGGTAAAAGTAGAGATGCATGTGGTCTCGGCATGCGCCAGCTGCAAGGCCCACGCCAGCTGCTCGTTTGTCGACAAGGCCGACAAGGTGGTCGAAGTCGAAACCGACGAATGGCAGCTCTACCATGAAGGCGAGAGGGTGACCGTCTCGGTCAACGAAAGCCTGGGGCTGCTGGCGGTGCTGCTGGCCTATATCGTCCCGGCGGTGCTGCTCATCGCCGCCCTGGCCCTGGTGGCCGCCACCAGCGATTCCGACATCCTGGCCGCCGCCATCCCCATCCTCGTGGTGGCACTCTACTATCTGGTGCTCTACCGTTTCCGCCACCGCCTCCAGAAGCGGTTCTCCTTCGGCCTTTCCAAAGAAGCCTGAAACGCCGCCGCCACCTGCACCTTGCGTCCTTTCCAAGGACACACGCTCTCAACATTTTCCCTATCCCCAGGCGCCCTCCGACGAAGGCGGGGCATCTTTTTTTTGCTCAATTGTTAAATAATATTTGTAACTTTGCAAATGGACAAAATCATTCAAATATGAAGCAACAATTACATTTACAAAAAGTTATAAAATATTTTCTTCCGATTGCATGCTTTATCCTTGCCGCCATGCCCATCAGGGCGCAGCTCAGCGAGGAGCTTGTCAACAGCGAATACCGCGACATCATCCTGAAGCAGCTGAAGAAAAGCGTCGAGAAGCGGCAGAGCGCCATGCGCATCAAAGCCGAGGACTACCTGCTGGCACTCCCCAACAACCGCAAGCTCTACGACGAGTCGAAGGTGAATATCAAGGCCGACCTGGTCAGCGGCATCACCGACGAAGGCCGCGCCGAGCTCAACTACCGCATCCTTATCGACTACACCTGCCGCCACATCGAGAGCACAACCGACAACTACCCCACCGGCGCCTACCTGTGCGAGCAGTCGAATGCCAGCATGGCCGTTTGCGAGATTGCCCGCGCCATGATCGACGACCTGGGCAAGGACGCCTTCAAGAGCGGCAAGCAAGTCGACATCAAGATCAAGACCGCCACCGACATCACCCAGGTGAGCCATCTGGATTACGGCGGCGAATACGGCGACTTCCAATACATCGCCGCCCGCTACAACGGCGAGTCGGTCCGCATCTCGGTCAACACCGCCACCGGCATCACCACCAACGCCCAACTGGCCTTCCTTCGCGCACAAGGCATGCGCGAAAACATGCAGCAGAACATCAAGATGCTGAAGAACACCGAAAACCATTGGGCTTACGAAACCCAAAGCTATAGCGAGGAGGGTTCGCAATACCGCAACGTGGGCATCGAAATCATCGTCCACGGCGCCTTCAACGAAGAGATCGTCGAGATGAACGAGAAGCTCATCAACGACGAATTCATCGACTACAACATCCCCAAGGGCGACACCAACATCAACGCCAACACCTACGTACTCATTCTGGCCAACGAACACTACGGTGCTCCCCTACCCGACGTACCCTACGCCCACAACGACGGTGAAGTGCTGGCCCAATACTGCACCCGCACCCTCGGCATCCCCGCCCGTCAGGTGAAGCTGATTCGCGACGCCAAGATGCAAGACATCAAGGTGGAAGGCGTCAAATGGATGAAGGAGATTTCCGTTTCGCAGAAAGGCGACTGCAACTTCATCATCTACTTCGCCGGACACGGATTCACCGACTACGACTACAACCCCTACATCGCCCCCGCCGGCATCGACTACAAGAAGATTCACGCCTTCAAGAACAAAAAGACCATCGATGTCGAATCCCGCCTTTCGTCGCGCGACACCAAGAAACTGCTCAACCAATGCCTGCGGGTCGACACCCTCTGCGCCTGGTTCAACAGGGTGCAATACAATGCCGTCACCATCATCCTCGACGCCTCGTTCGACGGCAACGGACGCGATGGCAATCCGTTGGTGAACATCAAGCATACCGACAAGCGCGCCAAGGGGCTGCGCATCCGCAACGATGTGGTCCTTTTTGCCGCCGCCCCCTTCGACAAGACGGCCTTCGCCTTCGACGAACAGCACCATGGTTTCTTCACCTACTACATCCTCAAAGAGCTCAAGAAACGTAAAGGCGACATCAACTACTACGACCTCTTCAACAGCGCCGACATGGAAGTGGAGAAAGAATCCGCCCTCCAGGGCAAACTCCAAGAGCCGGTGGTCAACGTGGGCGGCAAGCTCAAAGACCGCTGGGGCGACCTGAGGCTGCGCTAAAAACAGTCATTATTCAATAATTAGCAACCAAAACACAAAAACATTATGCATATCATTATCACCATTCTCATCGGAGCGCTGGCAGGTTTTCTGGCAGGCAAAATCATGAAAGGTTCGGGCTTCGGCTTCTGGGTTAACCTCATCGTCGGTATCGTCGGCGGCTTCATCGGCGGCAACGTCCTCAGCTGGGTCGGCATCAATTGGGGCGGCCTTGTGGGACAAATCGTCACCGCCGTCATCGGCGCCGTCATCCTCCTCTGGCTCATCTCGCTTATCAAGAAGAAATAAGTCACCCACTCCGCAAAGGAGCGTAAAAGAAAGAGAAAAAAGGGGGCCGTCAGCTAATGCCGATGGCCCCTTTCATTTCCAACCGGCAAGCTTCGATAAAGGCCAACAGTTATCCGCATCTCGACGCTTACGACAAATATTATTTGCAGAATGGGCAATTTTTCGTATCTTTGCAACTCGAAACAAAACATAAACAAATAACAAAAATACGACAGATATAGACAGATAGAAATATTATAAATATATAGTAATAAGCGTTTTCGCTTTTCAAGTGAATGGAAATCTGGACAATTTCTAATCCCAACGAGAAGGCAGGAAACGCTCACGGTGTTATCCGTGGGCTTTCTCGTTTTGGGATATAGGCAGTCCAGAGCCTCCATTCAGACAGAAGTCCGCGGATTTTTATTAGTAGTTCATTGAAAGGCGAAGCGCGACAAACGCTGAGCCTTATGAGCACCAAGTTTTTCAATAATATCGAGTCGACGCTGATGGACAAGTTCCACGGCATCGCCTCTGCAATGGCCAACTTCGACATCTTTCACGCTGTGGTTGGCTATTTTCGTTCTTCCGGATATTTCAAACTGCGGCAGGAATTGGATGCCACACAGGAAATCAAGATTCTTGTCGGCATCAATATCGACAATCTCTTCCGGCAGTCACAAGCCGCCGGCAAGCTCTTCTTTGGCGATAAGGAGGTAAGTTTGGAACAATACTGTGAGGATTTCCTTCGCGATGTCTACCAATCGGAATACTCATCCGAGGTGGATGAGGGCATTCGCCAGTTTTGCGAAGATGTTTCGAGTGGCCGCCTGCAACTGCGTATCCACCCGACCAAAGACCTGCATGCCAAGTTCTACCTCTGCCTGCCTAAAAACCACAGCGAACACAGCGACGGCTGGGTCATCATGGGTAGCAGCAACCTTAGCGCACAAGGACTTGGCGCCACCGAGCCGCCTCGCTACGAGCTCAATGTAGCCATGAAAGACTATGACGATGTGCATTATTGCGAGGAACAGTTCCAGCAACTCTGGAACGATGCCATTCCGGTGACCTTGGACGATGTGAACCATATCGTCGGGAAAACTCATCTTGCGCCAGAAGAACATCAGCCCACTCCATACGAGCTATATATGCGGATGCTCATTGACCACTTCGGCAACCAGGTCGAGGATGATTTCATTCCTCAACTGCCCGACAACTACGACAACCTTACCTACCAGCGTGACGCTGTGGTGCAGGGATATGACATTATGATGCAGCACGGCGGCTGCTTCATCGCTGACGTGGTGGGTTTGGGCAAGACTGTGGTGGCTGCTATGATTGCGCAGCGCTTCATCGCCGCAAATGGCGACAACACCCGCATCCTCGTCATCTTCCCACCAGCGGTTAAAAGCAACTGGGAGGATACTTTTGCAGATTTCGGCATCAAGAACAAATACAGCCGCTTTATAACAAACGGCAGTCTTGATAAAGTCATCGATGGCAACGGATACGATGAGAAAGAATACTACGACCTTATCATCGTCGATGAAGCTCACAACTTCAGACACGACGGCAACGACAACTACGACCTGCTGCAACGTATCTGCAAGTCGACTCGCCTCAACAAGGGCAATGTCAAGGGTGGCAAGCGCGTCCTCCTGCTCTCGGCCACCCCGCTCAACAATACGCCCGAGGACATCAAGAACCAGCTGCTGCTGTTCCAGGATACCGCCCGCTGCACGCTTGACGGGGTGGGCAACATCGCCGACACTTTCGCCCCGTGGATAAAGGAGTTCAAAAGCCTTATGTCGCAGCGACGCGTACTGAGTGCCGACTACCTCACCAGCCACATCGACAACATCAACCAGCAGATGCGCCACTCGGTGTTGGAGAAGGTGATGGTGCGACGCACCCGCAGCAACATCCAGCACGAACCCCGTTATGCCGGAGAGATTCATTTCCCGCAGTTGCTCGACCCCACCGACCGCACCTATCAGATGTCGCCCGAAGTGCTGATGGTCTTCGTCGATACCTACAAGAGGTTAGTGGACACTCCCACCGCCAACCTGAAGGATGACAACCCCGAGATGTTCGACGGTAGCGGCCTCAACTACGCCCGCTACCGTGCCGTTGAGTATTGCCCATCGTATAAAGTTCCGTCAGGCAAGAAAGCCAAGCAGGTGGCCGACTCGCTGGCTGGCATCTACCAAACTCACATGGTCAAGCGTCTGGAGAGCAGTTTCGACGCCTTCAGAAAATCGCTCCACACGCTCCTTGACGCCACCAACGGTATGATCAAGATGTTCAACGAGGACAAGGTGATTATCGCCCCCGAACTGAATGTAAAGAAACTACAGGCCGACGGCATGGAGTTAGACGAGATAATCGAGCTGGCCATTGGCAAGGGCTTTGAACAGAATGAGATTGTATTCCGTGCTGCCGACTTCAAGCCCGACTTCTTGCCGATGCTGGAATACGACGCCGAAGTGTTGGACAAACTCTGCAAACGGTGGGACAAGGTGAAGACCGACCCCAAGTTGGACCTCTTCGTCAGTATGTTGGAAGATGAATTGTTTGACAAGAGCAAGAACCTCGAGGGCAAGCTGGTGGTGTTCAGCGAGAGTGTCGACACCGTCAACTATCTGGAGAAAGAGCTTAAAGAACGTCTGCACCGCAGCGATATCCTTGCCGTCTGTGCCAAGAATCGTAACCGTCTGCGCGAGACCATTCAGGCGAACTTCGATGCCAAATACAAGAAGGAGTGGCGAAACGACTATAACATCATCATTACCTCCGATGTGCTGGCCGAGGGTGTCAACCTGCATCGGGCCAATGTCATCGTCAACTATGACAGCCCATGGAATGCCACCCGCCTGATGCAGCGCATCGGACGTGTGAATCGTATCGGCTCCACCGCCGACGCCATCTACAACTATATGTTCTACCCCTCCGACCCAGGCGATGCCATCATCAGTCTCAAGAAGAACTCGCTCATCAAGTTGCAGAGTTTCCATTCCGCCCTCGGCGAGGACACCAGGATTTATTCTCATGAGGAGATGGTGCACGAATTCAAACTCTTCAACGCCGACGTGCGCGACGAGACCGACCGCAGCTTGGAATTGCTACGCGAGGTGCGGCACCTGCACGACACCAATCCCACTCTGTACCGCAAAATCAAACAGCTACCACCCAAAAGCCGATGCTGTAGAATTGAAAATTCAAAATTGAAAATTGAAAATTCAACAGTAACGTATCTATCGTCAGACTTCAAGAAGGCTTTCTATCTTGTCGGCGAATCAATCCGAGAATTATCCTTCCTTGAGGCAGCGGATATCTTCTATGCTGAACCCGACGAGAAGGCTGTGCCGTTTGGTGACAGCGGGCAGCTCCACTATGAGCAGGTGCAGACGGCCTTGAAACAATACACCCTCGACCAGCAGCGCGAGCATCAGGACGACAAGCCTAAAATCGGTAGCAAAGACAACGACGCCAAGAAAGCCGCCGCCTTCCTGCGCGAGGTGCGTCCGATGCTCGACGATGAAGGCCGCCACACCGTTGACCGACTGAAGCAGCTGGTGGAACGCGGCACCTACAACCAGTTGGCCGACGCACTTATCCGCATGTCGAAGAAACAAAAGAAAGAGCCTGTTCCCATGATTAAGATTTTGGAACAGCTCGAAGAGTTGGACGACCGTTATGGACAGCCACAACCCGAGACGACTACCAAACAGGTTGCACTCACCACCGCGGACATCATCCTTTCAGAAACATTCAAATAAGCAATATTATGAATCCCGAAACCCTCCGCAAGATATTCAAATCCCCGTTCGACTATACGACCTATAGTAACGAGATTGTCCACCGTCTTTTCGGCTGCAACGATGTGGCCACACGTCCCGAATTGCTTGACACCAACGCAGACGGCGACAAGAGCTATTTCATCGGTCAGATGGAAGATGCCGACGGTCGTCTGTTGGGTTTCTTCTATACCCGTGTGGCCGATGGCGGCGATGTGCGCCGCAAGCGTGTGGGGTTGCGCAAGCTGATACAGCCCTACTTGAAATATGATGTCGATGGAGCGATAGCTGTCTTCGACGACGGGAATCATTGGAGACTGTCATATATCTGTGACCTCAAGGAGGGAAATACCGCAGCCAAACGTTTTTCCTATATCCTGGGTGATGAGCAGGGACAATACAAAACCCCGATTGAACGATTAGGGAAGGTGGCAGAAAAGAATGGCCGTTTCAAACTGTCCGACCTCAAGGATGCCTTCTCTGTCGATGCCCTCAGCAAGGAGTTCTTCGATGAATACCATCGCCACTACGACATTATCATCAATGAATTGAAGCGGCAAGGGTTTGAAGGAGCCACCATTCACGACTATGTGAAGAAGATGATGGGACGTATCGTCTTCCTGCATTTCCTGCAGAAGAAAGGCTGGCTGAATGGCAATCTTGCTTTCCTGCGCGACCTATTCTTCTTCAGCCCGCATCAAGGCGACTTCCTCGAGCAGGTGCTGGAGCCACTTTTCTTTGGCATTTTCAACACCGAGAAAGTCAACCGCGAACAGCTGTTCAAGACCAAAGGTTGGGATATGGGCTTGTTGGAAGATTGGAAAGAATTGCCCTATCTGAACGGAGGACTCTTTGAACGCGATGCTGTCGATGAACAGAATATCACTTTGCCGGCTTCACTCTTTGAGGACTTGTTCACCTTTATGGCCTCCTACAACTTCACCGTTGACGAGAACGACCCCGACGATGCCGAAGTGGGTGTCGACCCCGAGATGCTGGGCAAGATTTTCGAGAGCCTGTTGGAGGACAACAAAGCCAAGGGTGCGTTCTACACCCCCAAGGAGATAGTGCGTTACATGTGCAAAGAGTCGCTCATTGCCTACCTTGCCACACAGATAGACAAATCTCAATCAGAAAGAAAAGAAAAATCTGATAGTTCTGATTGCGATAAATACATTCGTGCTTTCGTTGAAACCCACGAGATGCAACCTGAACTGGAGCCCTATCGCGAAGCATTAGACACCGCCCTGCGCGAGGTGAGAATCTGTGACCCCGCCATTGGTAGCGGTGCATTCCCTATGGGCTTACTCAATGAATTATGGCGTTGCCGTGAAGCAGTTGAAGAGACCTCTTCCCGTGTAGAGTTAAAGAAAGAAATCATTGAGAACAACATCTACGGTGTCGATATAGAGAAAGGTGCCATCGACATCGCCCGCTTGCGTTTTTGGCTGAGTATCGTGGTGGATGCCGAGGAGCCAGAGCCTTTGCCTAACTTCGACTACAAATTTATGCAGGGCAACAGCCTTATCGAGAGTTTTGAGGGTTTCGACCTCAGCCGCATCTCGAGCCGTCTGCGTGGCGGACAATCCAAATCGATGCAGTTGGTGCTGGGACTTGATAGCCATACCAGCCGACAGAACCTGCAACGACTGTTGCGTGAGTATTTCTCCGTCACCGACCACAAGAAGAAAGCCAGTATGCGACAGTCCATCAACGAAGAGGTAAAGACCCTCATCCGAGAGAGCATCGGCGGCACTCCGACCTCCCTCGCCAAGTTAGAGAAGATGGACTGCTCTGCCAACCAAGACTTCTTCCTCTGGCACACCTGGTTCAAAGATATTTTCGACAACGGCGGGTTTGATATAGTCATCGGCAACCCGCCTTATATCAGACAAGAGTTACTTGGAATGGATTATAAAACCAAACTTATTAATACATACCCAGAAGTGGGGAATGGGATAGCTGATATATGTGTTTATTTCTTCGGGCTCGGAATCTCTATTTTGAATAATAATGGCGTTCTGTCGTTCATTACATCCAACAAATTCTTAAAGACAAAATACGGAAAAGAATTGCGACATACACTCTCCACGAAGGTGTGCGTTGATAGAATAATTGATTTCTTTGAATTGCCGGTATTTAATGCATCTACCGATGCGGGTATAACGATTCTGTTTAAGTCCATTTCGAAAGAACCTACTCGCTATTATCCAATAAAGACATTAACCAATTTAAATCTGACGGAAATCACCTCTAGGAATTATTTGACCACTATAAAGAATGATAGTGAGTGGCAATTTATAGAAGACTCACATGGTTCTATTATAGATAAAATAAAAAGTAATACTACCACTCTTAAAGATTTTACCAACAACAAAATATATTATGGGATTAAAACTGGGTTTAACAAAGCTTTTGTGATTAAAGATTATGCACTTGCACAAAGACTACTTAATTCTGAGAGTGCACCCATAATAAAGAAATATGCACAATCTACAGACATTCAAAAGTGGGGAATAAAAAACGATAATAAGTACTTTGTTGCCACAGGATATGATACGAAAATTGAACAATTGTATCCTACAGCATACCAATATTTAAAAAGGTATAAAAATGAACTTGAAAGTCGTTGCGATAAGGGAGAAAGTTATTACAATCTTAGAGCTTGTGCATATTATGAAGAATTTGAAAAACCCAAACTGATTTACATTCATACGGCAAAAGATCATCAATTCTATTTTGATACAGAGGGCCACTATATCAACAATTCATGCTATATGATAGTAACAGACAGTAAATTCCTATTCTGTTTTCTTAACTCCAAACTTTTCAAGTACTACAAACGACTTAAGTTTGTTGCGTATGGTGATGGTCAAGATGCAGGACGTTGTAAATTGGATTACAACAAAATGGTAACCGTACCAATAAAGAAAGGAGTAGACGAGAAACCTTTTAAAGAACTTGTTGAAAAGATACAAACAATAAAACAATCAAACCCCACTGCCGACACCTCAGACCTTGAGCATCAAATTGACAAACTAATCTATCAACTCTACAACCTCACCCCCGAAGAGATCGCTGTGATAGAAAAGAATACACAATAAAATGAGAATCTGCTCGTTTCTCTAAAAAAAGAGAAATGAGAGACATAAAGACGATAGCAGACTTATTCCTATTTTTACTAGAGCGGTATGGTTCTCCATATATTCGTAAACGAGTAAAGAAAATAAAGCTTTTGATGAACTGCCCGGACTGGGTAGAGTTCTTTAATATTGCCATAGTTGATGCAATGGGATATCCTGTCCCCATAAAAGAAACAACGTTAGACAAAGGCGTTGATTACATAATAGGTCTGTTCGAAAATGATATTGAAGAGACCCAATTTGCATCAGAAGAAGACAAACGAAGAGAACGAACCAACATGCACGCTTTTATGGCGTGGTATAGGGAAACCGCGAAACATGAATTAATGATTAGGGGAAGATTAAAATAATCTATTCCTATATCACAATATGTTATTGAAATCACATTGGTATCAATACGAAGGACTATGAATGAAATAAATAAGACAACGTTACGGTTCGAATTATGGCAAGAATTTAGAAAAGAAAGAGTCAAAGAATTTAAAAACATTAAAGGACTTCCTAATATTAAGCAGCTGTTGAGCGAGCAAGATCGATTTATAGAAAAAGAATTTTCTTATTACGAGGATGATTATATTAATAGTGGTATACCGTATGAAAGACATATTGGCAAATACATTAAGTTTAAATATTTTGAAGACACGTTGGTCAATGGTTTGTTTTTTCAACAGCCATCGGAATGGACTGATGATTTTGAAAGTAGATTCTACAATGCCGATTATTCGAATATACTAACAGATTACCAATGCAAAACAATCACCCCAAGACTTCTTTCATGTTGTTTTACGTATGGATATGAAACAGAAGCAGCATGGAAAACTTATGGAAGCGAAAACATTGTCCGTTTGGAGATTAGCAAATATAAATTATTGAAAGCCTTAAATTGCTGGGCTGAAAAAAACAACTGTACTATTTATTTTGGCTACGTTTATTATACCTATCCACTTAGACGACTAAAGGATATCCATAAAGGAACTCAAAGGGAGAACCCTCTTTGGTTTGAGAAATTTGAATTGAACAACTACCTGTCGCTATTATTGCTAAAAAGACAAGCCTATAATAATGAAATGGAAGAACGTTTCTTTATAATACCCGATGATTCTGATGTGATTTTACCACCAAATATGAAAATACATATTCCATTGTCGAATATTGTTGATAAAATTATCTTGTCACCTGATTTCTCGAAATGCAAGGAGCTGCCATTAAAAAACATTCTTACTCGCAATGGATTGTCATGCAAAATCACACGAAGCGAAC
Source organism: uncultured Bacteroidota bacterium (assembly GCA_902793295.1). Lineage (GTDB taxonomy): Bacteria > Bacteroidota > Bacteroidia > Bacteroidales > P3 > Colimorpha. The sequence goes on along the minus strand of CADBDA010000002.1, from coordinate 3,616 downwards.
TCAATTCGAAGGACAAGTGTCAAAGGATTGTTATAGAAAAACCGGATGAAAATAATCCCTGGAAATTGTCTAATCTAAAAATATCTGAACAAGAATAAACAATAGAATGGACTGGATTGCCATTTGCTGAAAACAATCCTCAGCATATTATAAATATTTAAATAGTTTTTTTCATCAGTTCAAAAAAAGACGATAATTGATCCTTCAATAATGTGTTAAAAACATTTTGTACGTTGAATCTACCAAATAGGTACTCGTTTATATCACGCCCTCCGCATTTCTTTAGTTTGTATTCAACACCGTTATGGTTTAAAACCTTATTAAATAATTCAACATCAGACTTTATTCCATTCTCTTTCTTCAATGGGAAGACCTCACTTAAATAGCATTCGACATTGAAACTGTCAGATGGATTAACTGTCTCTAAATAGTAGGCATTCAATAATGGGGAGTTACCGGTGTTATAGTCTAAGTTATAAATTATAAGATTCGTTCCATCAAAATGTTTTAATACGACAGGTATTATTGGCATCTCATTATCAAAAAAACTAAAATAGGTACTATACGCGAGTTTCACCACATTATTTAATTTCTCAAATGCAGATGCTTTAGAGAAAAAATCATATACAAAGCCAGTATTCCCATATTGTCCTCTTTCTGGATAGATAATAGGAATTCTTGAATATCCTCGTTTTCTTAGAATTTTTAAAACATCGTATATATCACCAATATTAATATTTCCACTATAGTATGTTGTATAAATTGACCGTTCCTTCAAACCAGAATAATTTTTTTCAAAAAACAATATAAGGCTATCCAAATCTTCCAACTGCTCTTTTTTTATTCTGAGGCTAGGATATTGCGAACATATATCCCTAACATATTCAAGAAGAAGGGCATCATAAGCCGGTAAAACATGAACCTCTTTGATAAAGTTTATAATCTTATCTTCTACAAGATTAATTGCGCATAAGCGAGGGTGAGTCTTTATTTCATTATTTTCGCAGTTCATACTGACGAAAGGATCCTTACATTCGGATAACATCGAATAAGGAAACTGTTTTATCAATAAACTATTCTCTCCATATAATATAGGGAATAAAGAATATACTAATTCATGGTCTTCGTATTTATATATTGCCACTCCGTTTTTCCAACAATTGCTATAGAATAGTCTTTTGAAATAAAATAACTCATTATCGAATAGGTTGTTATATGTATCCAAAAACAATTGTGTCTTAACAATATCCTCTTTTGTTAAATCTAATTTAGACGAAGAGGTATTGATAAGCGCTTTCCTCAATTCTTCATTCTCTTTTTTGTTGGCAAAAGAGCTTTTGAAAATATTTATATTAGATTCCGCTAAATTACGCCATTTCCGAATTGTCTCTTCAACATTGTTTTCAAACATTCGTTCTTCTTCAGAAAACGACAATGTAATGGTCTCTTGATTCTCTTTGTCCCGATTATCTTCAAGCAATTGTATAGAAATTTGTTTCCACAAAACAACTTTTTCGTGATGGTCAACAGCCAACAACATAACCGTTTCGGTGTTGCAATCAGCATAAGCGAACAAGGATGTAGGACATGGGAATTTATATTTACCTTCATCTCTTTTGTTTACAGTTTTTACCTGAACTGTGATTTTCCCGTTTATTCTATTGTTTTCATCCAATAGCTCGACACATCCATCTGTATTAGCTCCTTTTTCACCTTGCTTAATATCAGTATGAACATGATGTCCTCTTAGTAGCTGTTCAATAAACATTACAGACTCTTTCTCTTTTTCATCATTGCTCGTTTGTGATATTTTTGCCAAGTATGCCATTTCGTTTATTTTTTGCAAAGATACAAAAAAGTAGTGAAACAAATACACCATATTTATCAACACATTTGTTAATTCTAAAGAAGGCACAAAGAAGGATCGTATAACCCACAAAGAAGGGATGAGGAATGCGTTAACGTGTTAATGCGTGAATGCGTTAGTATCTTCCCGAAACGCTAACGAGACTTCGTCGTGGGGTAACGGCAATCTGGCTGACAGGGTCTTTATAAAAATATTTTTCCAATTTCAAAAATAGTTGTAATTTTGCATTTCGAAAAAATGGATGTATAACCACAAAATCGAAATACAATGATAATTGAACGACCGAAATATATTGAGCAGCTGATGAATGCACGTGGCAATGGATTGGTAAAAATTGTCACTGGCATCAGGCGTTGTGGAAAGTCTTTTCTGTTGAGTACACTTTTTGTCGACGAACTGAAAAAAGCAGGGACCGGTGAAGACAACATTATGTTTGTCAATATGGACAACATCCGAAGTCGCAAATACCGCAACCCAGAGACCCTGTTGGATGCTGTTGAGTCGTTTTGCCAACGGTCAAACACGATGCACTATGTCATCATTGACGAGGTACAGATGGTGGACGATTTCGTTGAACTATTGAACAGCCTGCTGCATATTCCGAATCTGGATGTTTATGTGACTGGCAGCAACTCCAAGTTTTTGTCAACCGACATAGCCACAGAATTCCGAGGGCGAAGCTTCGAGATACACCTATGGCCATTGTCGTTTGCCGAATGCCTGCCGGCATTCAAGGGTGGTTCTGCCGAAGCCTGGGCTTATTACAAAATATATGGAGGATTGCCCGCTTTGATACCGATGACCGACGAGGAGAGGGAATCATACCTGAGGCAACTTGCCACTACAGTGTACCTTAGAGACATTGTGGAACGCTACAATGTTGAAAATACTGCCGAGATGAGAGAACTGATGCGCGTTCTTGCCTCGTCGGTGGGGTCATTGACAAACGCCACCAACATCGCCAATACGTTCAAAAGCAAGAAACGACTCTCTTTGTCTGACAATACAATTGGCAAATATATCAAGTATCTCGAAGAATCATTCCTGTTGGAACGCTGCGTCCGATACGATATCAGGGGCAAGCAATATATTGGTGCCCAAGCAAAATACTATTATCAGGACATTGGAATCAGAAATGCGACGCTTTCGTTTCGCCAGAGCGATGACGGACACGTGATGGAAAACGTAGTGTATAATGAGCTACGTGCAAGGGGGTTCAGCGTGGATGTGGGCAACGTGATTGTCAGGCCACAGGGAGAGCCTCGACAGACGTTGGAAGTGGATTTTGTGGCTAACAAAGGGGGGCAACGCTACTATGTCCAGTCGGCATACCAGATGCTATCAGACGAAAAGATGATACAGGAGAAGCGGTCCCTGCTGCATATTAACGACTCATTCAAGAAGATTTTGCTCACGATGGACCACCAGCATGTCAGACACGATGAGAATGGTATTGTCACGATGGGTCTAATGCATTTTCTGTCCGACAAAAACAGCCTGGAGGCGTAAGCTTGATGTGCGAACCCATCCAAGAATGGGTCAACTTCATTTAGAGAAACTGCCGACCCGTCGCCGTGGTGTGCCACTGGTATGCCGTCAGCTCAGCTGACAACTATCGTCGTGGTGTGCCGTCGGCTCGTCCGACAACCTTCGCCGAAGGATCACCGAAGAAACAATAAGCTTGAATGTGTTTGCTCCACGTTGGTCGCAGGCCATGTCTCCTGTGGAGCCAGGCAGAATGCGTTTTGA
>CADBDA010000001.1 GCA_902793295.1 uncultured Bacteroidota bacterium | reverse complement strand
GGTACGAAATTCAAGCCCCGGACAATACTTCTCTTCCATAATTCAATGTGCTTAAATTAAATATAAATAAAATTAACAATAATTAAGAGACACTAGTGAGTTATAGCATTATTTGAGTCAAATTTATGCTTCTCATAAAACTGTGTCAAAAGGTTTGTGCTTCGTTCGATAGGACCAGCTACCAATTGAGGGAAAAATGAAACAAAGAGCGCGTATGTGAAAAAATTCTTCTCTGGCTTCATATCACCCCGATATACATCAATCATATAACCCAAAGCTTGGAAAATGTAGAACGATATACCAACGGGAAGCAACACTTTAAATTCGGGTATATGCATTTGTATGCCAAACCATCCAAACAATGCCGTTACATTTTCAGCGGCAAAATTGAAATACTTGAAGAAAAACAGTATCAGAAGGTTAAACACAACGCCTAACCACAATATCAGTTTTCTGCGTTTTGCATATTTACTAACTCCTAATGCTGCGAAATATGTAATGCTAGTACTGGCTAATAGTAACAGGGCATACACTGGCTCCCAATTCATGTAGAAATAGTAGCTGGCAGCGAGTAAGAAATAGTTGCGATAATTGTTCTTGGGAATAATAAAGTATATTATTGCAACTATTGGGAAGAATATTAAAAATTCAAAGGAATTAAACAACATAATTATTCAATTTATCAAATTGTCCCATTATCAACATGTACATTCTGCCCCGTAATACTGCAAGCCTTGTCCGACAGCAAGAACGCCACGGTTTCGGCAACCGAATTGACTGATGTTGCAGCCTTGAGCGAAGTGCGGGCATAAATCTTGTCACGCTGATCTTCGGTAAGGCTGGCACTCATGGCCGTGGCCATAAAGCCTGGCACCACCACATTGCTGCGGATACCCAATGGGCCCCACTCGCGAGCAGTGTCCTTCGAGAAGGCTTCCAAAGCACCCTTGCTGGAGGCATACATGGCCAAGCCTTTGTAACCTGTGTGGACGCTGATGGACGAGATATGTATAATACTGCCCTTGGTTTTATGCAAAAGCATGTTGCGGATGGCATACTTGGTTATCATCATCGGGGTGAACACGTTTACCTCGTACATGGCTTTCAAACGATCCAAATTCAGGTTGGTGACAATGTCGTCGTAGGCAATGGCTGCATTGTTGACATAGCCGTGAAGAACCACATCGTTGGTGATGAATTCCTTGAAAACGCTTTTCCTTGCGCCTTCCGAGTCGGAAAGATCAATGCTCTTGAAAAAGAGCTTGCCGCTATATTGCTGCTCCAAGGCTATGAATTCGTCGGTATAACTGCGGGCCACGCCATACACCGTGTGGCCTTCGCGCAGCAGCACGCTGCATATTTCCAAGCCCACACCTCGTGAGCATCCTGTAACTAATATGTTCATGATCTTTTCAATTTACCTGTTCTTGTTAATGTCATTTCCTCCACAAACTTAATCCTACGGGGAATCTTGAAGTCTTGCAACTGTGTGGACAAATGCTTCTTGATGTCGAGTTCAGTCAAAGCAAAGCCATTTTCAAGCTGCACATCGGCACAAAGCACATTGCCCAAAATGGAGTTGGCCTTGCCATACACCAAAGCCTGACGCACACCCTCGATAGCCATAATGGCATTTTCCACCTCGCCCGGGTTCACCTTATAGCCACCCACGTTGATTAGCTCGTTTTTGCGGCTCTTGAAGCGGAATAAGCCAGCCTCTTTGTCAACCCACTCAATCAAATCGCCCGAATGGTAGAAATCGTCCGTAAACTTGAAGCTTTCGGAAGACCCCAACAGCGATTTGTGAATTAGCAACTCGTCGTCAACCACCTTAAACTTGTCACGGATATCTTCGGGTATCTGAAAGCAATCACCTTTGGCGGCAAACAGCGAACCAGCTTCAGTGGAAGCATACACATTGTTGATTTTGGCCTTGGGGAAGATCTGACCAATGGCATCATACAAATGCTGATCGGACTTCTCACCACCCAATGTGATGCGTACCACACTTTCATAGCTCTTCTCAAACGGCAGGAGCAAGCGATAGAAGGTAGGTGTGGCCGAGATATGCGTTATCTGCTTGTCGGCAATCTGGCGGTACACCTCATCGCGCTGTTTGCCAAACACATTCACCAGCGTGTTCTGGTTTTCAAACGCCTGGAAGAATACCTGCAAGCCAGCCATGTGGGTGGGATTGTAGGCATACGCCCAAATTTGCCCGGCATACTTTTCGCCAAGCCTTACATTGCGAGTGAGGGTTGAGATACTGTGAACCACTTTTTTGGGCTGCCCTGTGGTACCAGAAGTGAAGATAGTTATTTCAGATTGCGACTGCTGCAAAGCGGCCACCACCTCGTCCATGTTTTGATAGGTCTTCGACTCAAAAGCCTGCTCAGCATTGATGTCGCTCTCCTCCACCCCATCAATTTCAGAGGCATTGATGTCGGCATCAATCAGTGTGAGAGGCATCCCAGCAGCCAAAGCCTTGATCATGTTGGCAAAAAACGGAAACAACTCCTTGGTTCTATACAAGGGGAAGTACGTTCCGTTGCCACTGATGGCATGGAGCAGGTCGTCGTACGAATAGGTTTCGTTGTCGTATAGGAACACCATTATGCTAGCTTTGCGTAGATTTCACCAATGGTTGACACCAAACCGTCCTCGAAGATGTCTATATCAAATTCATCTTCGATTTTGACAGTCAGTTCTGCCAAGTCAAATGAGGTTAACGCAAGGTCTTCGCGAAGACGTGTTTCAGGTTTTAATTCAGCTACGGGTTCAAGATTTTTTGCAGCTCTTATCTCGTTGATGATTTCTAAGATTTTCTGTTCCATTTTTTACTTGTTTATTGGTGAATAAAACTTTGTTTCACTAAGATCAGTAGCAATACTACCCCAAGAGAGGCCAACTCCGAAGCCAGTCAAAATTGATTTTTGAAGATTATATTGGTGTGGTTCTGAGCATAAATCCGAAAGGAGAAGAGGCAATGTTGCAGGACCTGTGTTACCATAGTTCTTTACGTTAACCGGTGCTAATTCCGCCTCAATTTTTAGTTTTTTACGAACATAGTTTACCATGAATTCATTGGCTTGATGCAATCCATAGAATCCCACATCTTCTTTATTCCACGCCATATCTTCTATCAAGGCATTCACCTGCTTATGGACTTTTGTAATAGCAAAATTGAAAATTGCCATTCCATCCATAAATAAATCATTCTGTGTTCTGCCATTTTTATCAGCATCCCATTCCAAAATAGAAGTCGATTCACTAACAGGGGTTCTGAATCCGCCAGCGGGGACAATCAGCCTATCACTACCACTTCCGTCAGAATTGATTTGGAAACCCATTTTTCCCTCACCTTTTGAAACAATGGTGGCTGTTCCACAATCCCCAAATACCATTCGTAAAGACTTATCGTTCGGGTTAATCATTCTGGAAGTGGTATCTCCAGCCAAAACGAGTACATTCTTACAGGCTCCACAAGCAATCCAAGCGGCCGCCTGAAATATACCATAAATATATCCAGAGCAACCGTAATGTATGTCTATACAAACCGTATCTTTCGATAAACCCAAACGGTCTTGAATGGAAATAGAGGTCGCTGGTAGCAACCAGTCTGTAGTTTGCGACACAAATACAAGACCATCTATTTGAGAGCAATCAAACTGTTCTTGTTCAAACAATGCCTCAGCCGCCTTAACACACATGTCGGAAGAGGTCATGTCATTATCAGCAACTCGTATCCTTTCAACACCTGTTGCTTTAATAATACTATTTACTTCTTCCACACCATACAATGAGTTAAAAGAAGTCATCTCAATTCTCGTCTTTGGAAGCCAAGAATTTACTGCTTTAATTGTTACATTTTCAATAACCGTCTTCATAATACTTATTGTAGGGTAAAACCTCCGTCTATTACTAAACTTGAACCAGTTGTAAAGGCTGAAGCATCACTCAAAAAATAAATTATTGCATAAGCCACCTCTTCTGGTTTACCATACCTTTTCAAAGGATATTTTTTAACATCTGCTTCGATGTCCTCAGAAGTCACACTGACATCATCTAAAATGTGAGTGTCAATCATACCGGGACAAACAGCGTTTACGCGAATTTTTTTGCCAGCCAAGTCAAGAGCAGCATTCTTTACAAAACCATAAATGGCAGATTTGGATGTTGAATATAACACATTGCCAGGTGAAGCTATCTTCACTCCAGAAATCGAATCTGTAAAAACGATGGATGCACCTTTGGCTATTTTCTTCTTCTTGACAAATATTTGAGTAAGAAGAATTGGTGCTATGGTATTCACTTCAAGTACCTGTTGCAGTTTCTCTCGAGAGATAAACTGGGTAGGCACCATGATAGTGCTACCTGCATTGTTTACTAACCCTTCAATGAGCGGGCATTGCTCGGCAATACTATTCAAATCATCTTCTTTGGTAAGGTCAGCCACAATCATCTGATGGCCTTCACCCTCCAACAACTGCATAGTCTCTTGTAATCGTAACTCATTACGACCTGTTATAACCATTTTAGCACCCATTTTTGAGCACTCGATAGCCGTAGCTTTACCGATACCGGAAGAAGCCCCCGTTACCAATATGGTTTTGTCAACAAGTGAGAATGGATTACTCATTACTATGGCTCTTTATCTTCTCAATAATGTCACCGATTGTTTTTGAGCCTCTAATGTCAGCTGCTGTCAATGATACGCCATATTGCTCATCAATCATTGCCATCAAACCAAGAGCAGATAACGAAGACCACTCCTCTAATTCTTTAAATTCAGTGTTTTCAGACAATGAGTTGGCATCGTCCAAATCCATAACTTCAGCAAAGTTTTCGAAAAATTCCTTCAATTCCATTTTTTATAAATTTTAAGTTAGACAATATCTTAATTCATTAAATATCTTTAATTTTATCAGGCAAGCCCGCTGGGGATTGAACCAATGTATGAGAGACCAGCGGGACTATCTTTCCTCATATTTGGGGGCTTCCAGGCTGTGCGGAAGACCTTTCAGCCCCTGATAGCGGCTGACTTTCGTCTACGTTGCTTTGGCTCGGGATAACAAACAAGTTTGCTCTCCTCTCGCTTTTCGCAACTCCCCAGCTGCGCGTAAAGACCGGGAGGCCGCTTTAGATGTATGATGTTAGATGTTAGATGTATGATGTATTTTACTTGTCTGTTTCCTCGAATCTTACCATTCCAATCATTATTAGGACATGCAACAACCTGGCTGCAACACCTGAATTGAAACTGTCGGGCGGAAGATTGCCATGGCATAGGTTGTTGCGGATGTTCAACGAACGCTGATCCGTGAGGACAAGGCGCAAATACATGGCCCCATCAGACGTAAAAGCTGTTTCGACAGGCTCTTTTCGCAACAAATCATCAAGTGTAATCATTTGAAACCCTTTCTCAACCTGCTTCTGAGCTTTGAGGATAGAGAAACCCGACATCTCGACAAGATTGCGGATGGCAACCTCGATTTGCGGCACCAAGAGGTGACAGGCTATCACCGACTCGTCGTTGAACAGGAAATCCAAAGCCTGACGAATGACAGGATGGGACTTTGCCTCGAAAAGCGGGCAGGGTTCAACAATATCGTGCATGATACGGTCGGTGATCATCAGCCCTTGCTCACGCATCTTATGGATGGCGATGCCCAGAAAATAGGTTCCCAGATTCATTTTCTCGGTGATATGCATCACAAGGTTGCCTTCGGGGTCATGCTCATAGGAGCCAATAATGGAATTGGTGTGACCCTTGTAGTCCATCAAATTGGTTGCTACCATATACCTGAACGGGTAATGCTTGACAGCTTCGGCCAACGACCGCTCTTCCATATCCTTGCGAGGGATGAAATAGATAACGAAATTGACCCATCGCTTTTCGTCAGATTCGGCCTTTGCACCAAACATGGCATCGGCTTGATCATATACCTCCGGCGGAATCTGAAACTCAAACTGATGAGGTGTAAGCGCATCAACTGCGGCCGTTCCGGCAGCTTGTATCTCCTTTAGAAGCCGTGCGGCCTCGTCATGCAAGCCGAAGTGTACATATTTATGATGTAGTTGTTCGAGTATGCCAAGCTTCTGCATTGGGTTATTGGGGTCGAAGCTCTTCATGAAAGCATCTTCGGCCACCTTCAGCACACGGCGAATCTCTTCTTTCTGCTGGTTATGGTTGTAATACTCGGCCAGTAATTCGCACTGAGAGTTAAGCGTCCAAACATCAATCTTTCCGTTAGCATCGGGCGTGGCCAAGCGCATCATTCTATCCTCATGTTGGCGGACAAGCGTGTCTTTCTCATCCTGGGTAAAGAACTTACCATTTTGTGTCATCAGCTGAAACTGGCAAGCCCAGTAGCGCACAGCATGGTCAACGGCGTGGCGTTGCTCGAAAGAACGCAAAGCGTCTTTGGCTTTAGCAAGGTCATCATCCTGCTTTTTAGCGATGTCGAACAAACGCTCAAGGATATTGGTTGTGACAACGGGATGACTTGCTAGGTCGTTGTTGCACACCGCCAACATGCTGTCAACATAGGTGCGATAAAGATCGGTATCGTAATTGCTGTTGACTATACGTCTTTTGAAATCCCACACCAAACCTGCATAGCGCATTCGCATGAGCGGATTGGCTGAAGTCTTGTAGCGTTGCTCCCAATATAGCACCGCCTCGGGTGTGATGTCGGACAGAGCAGGCATATAGAGAGGGTTCCCATTGGCATCGGCAAAGGTGACCTGCGGACCGAAATAGCCACCAAAGGTGCTGTCGGAGTCGTTAGGTTGTAGCATAAAGGCTGTCCACTCGTGATGTGCCTCGGGTTTAGCACGTTCCTCTTCGGGCAAATCATTGAGCGCAGCCACGAGTTCATGGCTGTCGAACCGCTTGGCCGGTGCATCAAAAGCAGCCAGGACGTCGTTTAGGGTTTTATGAAGATTGTTTTCCATAATTGACTGATATATTTTGCCCGATGATAATGTTCTTAAAAAACTACGCTGTTCTGGTATTTCAAAATGAATTGTTTCTTTTCCTCACAAACGTAATACTCTTCAATATATTTGCCATAAGAAAACAAGTCAATTACAGGGTCTTTAATAATTGGCATTGCCTCAATTGACATGCCAAAAATGCGGGAGAATTCTTGCTTAATTAGCTTTTCAAATTCTGCTGGTGTAATTTTGTCTTTCGAATCAAAACGCAGGAAGAAATACAAATCCCACATTGTGGAAAGTAATGTATCAGTTTTTAGATCCATCTTTTTCGTATATTTTGTGTCTTACAGATGTTTGTCATAGGCCTCAATAAGGAGGCAGTAAGGAACCAGTAAGGAGGCAGTAAGGAACCAGCGGTTCAGTTAAAAGTTAAGAGTTAAAAGTTGGCTTAGGTGCTTAGATGCTTAGTTGCTTAGGTGCTTAGGTGCTTCTTCGCTACATTAAATTTGATTCATCGGTGCTCAGTTCCCCTTACGGGGTGTCCGGCTTACAGCTTACTGCTTACCGTTGATTATTTGCTTAAGTGTTTTTTAACATTTGCGCCGCCCTGTTTCGGCCCTTCGCGGGATAGGATTTCGATAAGAGTACGATAAAGGTAGGATAAAGGATGGAAGATGTTAGATGGAAGATGGAAGATGTTTGCTTAGGTGCTTAGTAGCTTAGTAGCTTAATTGCTTAATTGCTTAATTGTTTTGTGGCTTAATTGCTTAGTTGCTTAATAGCTTAAGATGGCTGAAGTCTGATGTATGAGGGCTGAAGTGTTTTGAAGTCTGAAGTCTGAGGGCGGAGGGATGAAGTTTTTTCACATCATCCATCAGCCTTCCTACTTCAGCCTTCTATTCATTTCCGTCAAGTTTTTTACACCTTGCGACTAAGATTTTCACCAATTCTTCGTTAAGAGGTCTGAGTTTTTTCACTAGAACTTTCTGCTATCTCTGCTATTTCTGCGGGGAATAATAACAGCGTGGAGGCGGGCTGATGGCAGGTTAATTAATCAATTTCTTTAGTGTTAGAATGTAGTGTTATAGTCATCAAGCCAGTCGGTCTCTACTTGAAAGGAGCCGTTGCTGCCGGAGGAATAAAGTGAACCGGTAAGTACTGTCATACGGTTGCGCTGGAACGGTACATTGTTGACCACCTTGTGGGAAATTGAGTTGCCGTTTGCGTCAAGCACGTCGATGGTGACGTTCACCGTCTGCTCATCGGTAGCGAGGAAGAGGTAAGTGATCGAGTTGGTGCTGTTTCCCACGGTGCTCTGGATAGGAAGTGTATTGACGAAACCTGTGTTGCTGGTAGCCAAACCTGAGGTGGGGTTGAAGGCCTTGCCGGCAGCGGAGAGTGTGGTCCGCACACTGACCGCGTTCTCGGTGCATCCATCGGTGGAGTGTATCTTGAGTTTGGAGACGATGCGGCTGAGGGTGGCGCTGAGGGTGACGGCATCGGTGTTGGTGATATTCACCGCCTGGGTGTAAGCAAAGGTCTCACGAGCGGGGTAGTCTCCAAAGGTGGCCGAGGTGGGACTGGTGAGCGTGATGGCGGGTTCGCCGTCGTTGAGGCCGTAGCCGAGAACCACCATCGTGTAGCTACCCATAGGGAGGGAGAGGTCGAACTCACCGAAAGTGGTGTAGGTGGTGGCGTCGGCACGCATCTGTGTCACTTTGCACTGTTCATCACCGTTGGAGGTGTAGAAAGCCAGGGTGATGGCTTTGACACCCGAGTAGTCGGCCACGTCGGTGGAGGACTTGGTCCCGATTTCCTCCTGACTGATGGTGAAGTCATTGACGCGGACGTGGACTTTGGCGGTGCCGTTGTCCTTGCAGCAGGAGGCGGCAAGGAGGCAGGAGATTGCTATGATTACAGCGTTTGAGATTTTGAATATTTTGTTCATTGTCTTTAGATTTTGGGCCATCCGCCCGCAATCCACGCTGTGTTTTTCAAATTGAAAAAGAGGGAAGAGGGAAGAGTACTTCGATGTTAGAAGGAAGACGTAAGATGGAAGAAATGAAGGCTGAGGTCTGAGGTCTGAAGGCTGAATTATTTCCCACCAAGTTCTTGATCAAGCTTCTTGCACCTTGCCTGAACGAGGTCGGAAGTCTGATGGATGAAGGCTGATGTATTTTTGATGTCAGATGTTCGATGGCTAAAGTATGATGTTATTTTTTCTCATCCTTTAACTGCTCATCAAGTTTTTTGCAACGTGAAACGAGGATCTTTACAAGTTCCTCGCAGTCCTCGTAAATACTCTGATATTGTTTATTATCTATATAATTGTTTCGATGGAGGAGTTCTATCCAATATAAACTTTCACGTGCTTCCTTAAGAGCTATATAACTTTTTGACCGGAAATCCTGTTTGCTTATGGCGTTACACGCCTCTGCATTGTTGGCGCCGATACTCGTTCCCGACCTCAATAATTGGTTGGCTAATGCCGCCACAGATTTGAGGTGAACGGGAACGAAAGATGTGCGATGTTTGATGTATGAGGGCTGAGAGATGTCAGATGTTTGATGGCTGAAGGCTGATTTACCTTTGCCCACATCATACTTCTTACCTCTTACATCAGACATACAGCTGGCTGCTTGCTCCAGCAAGTAATCATTCAATTTGATCACTCGGTCACCAAAGGCGAGACATTTCGCTTGGATCGCTTCGCTTACTTCGCTCATGATGTTAGATGGAGGATGGGTGATGGGTGATATTAGCGACGGCGGATACCATATCGTTTCTTCTGTTTGGTTGAGAAGATGTCTGAGGTCTCTAGGATATCAAAGATTCCGTTGCGGTCATCATCGGTCAGGAATCCAAAGAATTCACCTTGCTTGAGTCGTTCAATAGGTATAGAGAATAATTCGCCACAGTCAACAAAACTATTATAATCAAGAAACTCAGGATAGTTCTCCTGTTTCAACTCGTACTGAGCAGAGAGATATTCTGCGGAATACTGTGCCTTGGGGTTGAGTTTTGTATTTACTAGCACTGACCCAAAACACAGGGCTTGTTCATGGTCTACACCAATAACCACAAGTCGCTTGGGCTTTTCAGTGCGCCCATTTTTAAAGACAAGGCCATCGGCCTCAGAAAGCATGGTACGAATGAGAGCTCCTACGGCTATCCGCTCGTCGGTAACCTGCCGTTGTTGGCGGAGGTATTCCGTTTGTAACTCCCTTAAGTCCATGACAGAGCCTTACGGTTGATCTGACGTTCCTTCACGACCTGCAGCATATCCCTGCTGGCTCCACCAGAGGCTGCCATATCATAAAGAGTGATCTTTGTATCTTCTCCTGTCTTCTCTGCCTGACGCTTAGCCTTTATCCAGGCCTTATCATGAGAAAGTTCAGATAAGTCAAATGAATCGATTTCCTTGCAATGTTTTATCCATTTGTCAAGAATACGGATATTGCTCCGTGACAACTCATCCATATCAGCTTTAACATCACTTGCTAAACTAACAACTTGATGACCGTCACTCTGACCAAGATTCAGGTCTGAAGCAAACTCTTTCAAATCATCAGTCACTTCTATTTCCTTTCCTTCAGCCACTCGCAGTACCTTATATGTCAAAGTAGCTACTGGCCCATGCTTACGAGCCACAAAGGTATCATACATGATTGGCACGCCATATAGGGCAAGATGTTCCTCCTGTGCGAAATACATCACCTTAAAAAGGTGAATATAGTCAATAGCCACACCCATCTGCTGCAGAATGTATTCTACAACGGCCTTAATCTTGTTTATATCATCAGTTTGTTTCATATATTTAACTCGTCGTGTTATAGATTATCTTCGTTTATATGCCGTATGATGTACGATGTTTGATGGATGAAGGCTGAGATTAACGAGGACTGAAGGCTGAGCAATCAGATTTTATATTTACCATATGGCATGTCATCAAACGATTCTAATACTCGTATTTCACCATTAGACCGAACACTGAGAATAAGTTTTCTGTCAGCAATCCAAATCACAAACACGTAGTAATTGTGTGGATGAGCAGGTAAAGAATCCTCATTATTAGGATACATACCTGAAATGTCAACAATCTTAAAAGTATGTGCATCCATCATGGAAAAATTGGATTCATCACCATACTCATTAGATAAGTAGTCAATGACAAGGAGGAACGCTCCATCCATATCAACCGACACCAATTGATTTTTTTTGACAAATCCCTTTATCTTATCAATTAGCCATTTCCAATTTTTTAATCCTTCTCGTAAGACTGTTGGAAATTCCCAGATAGCTAATCCAATAGTCCAAATAGAGGCAAGGATAACCAACACATCAGCACCCGGGCCAATATTAACACAGGTGACAGTATCTTCTTGACGCAAATCCAAACGTTCTTTGACCTTCTTTTCTGTCAAGGGAATAGCAAGGTTTTCGATTTCGGGATTAAGTTCTTCTATATTGAGAAGGAGTTGCATAGTGAGCACGTAATATACTAATCGCGTTTGAAGATGTCGCGGGTGTAGACTTTGTCACGAACATCATCTAGAACTGAGTCGTAGCGATTTGCTATGATGGCTTGGGAGAGGGCTTTGAATTTGTTCAGGTCGTTTACCACCAGGCTGCCGAAGAAGGTGGAGCCGTCCTCGAGGGTGGGCTCGTAGATGATGACTTGGGCACCTTTGGCTTTGATGCGTTTCATCACACCTTGGATGGCGGACTGGCGGAAGTTGTCGGAGTTGGACTTCATCGTGAGGCGATATACTCCGATGGTCGGGGTCTTTTGCTCGGTTCCGTAGACATTGTTCTCAGTGTAGGCGTAGTAGCCGGCCATTTTGAGGACCTGGTCGGCGATGAAGTCCTTGCGGGTGCGGTTGCTCTCGACGATGGCGGTCATCATATTCTGCGGCACGTCGGCATAGTTAGCCAAGAGCTGCTTGGTGTCCTTGGGGAGGCAATAGCCGCCGTAGCCAAAGCTGGGGTTGTTGTAGTGGGTGCCGATGCGGGGGTCGAGACCGATGCCGTCGATGATAGCCTGTGTGTCGAGGCCTTTCATCTCTGCGTAGGTGTCGAGCTCGTTGAAATAGCTGACACGGAGGGCGAGATAGGTGTTGGCGAAGAGCTTGACGGCCTCGGCTTCTTTCATGCCTATAAAAAGAACGGGGATGTTCTTTTTGATGGCTGAGGGCTGAGGGCTGAGGGCTGAGGGTTGAGGGCTGAGGGCTGAGGGTTGAGGGCTGAGGGCTGAGGGCTGGAGTTTGAGGGAGTCTTTGCTGGGACCGATAGCGCCTTCGACGAGGAGATTGGCAAACTGGTGGGCTTTCTCGGTGAGCCAGTCGATGTCAGTCAGGGCTTTGATGGAGTTGTTCTCCTCTTCATATTCCTTGCCTTTCATCATATTGGGGATACCAACGATTATGCGGCTTGGATAAAGGTTATCATAGAGGGCCTTGCTTTCACGCAGAAACTCGGGGCTGAATAAAAGATTAAACCGTTTGACCCCCTTGGCGGCGTATTTCACGTAGAGGCTGCGCGTATAGCCCACGGGAATGGTGCTTTTGATGACCATCACCGCCTGGGGGTTCACGGCTAAAACGGCATCAATAACAGACTCGACAGCACTGGTGTCGAAGAAGTTCTTCTGACTGTCGTAGTTGGTGGGGGCGGCGATAACTACGAACTCGGCATCGCGGTAGCCGGCCTCTTGATTGAGGGTGGCCTTGAGCGAGAGGGGCTTGTTGGCCAGATAGTCCTCGATGTAGTCGTCCTGGATGGGCGACTTCTTGTTGTTCACTAAGTCAACACGTTCCTTGACAACGTCAACGGAAGTGACATCATTATGCTGTGCCAACAGGGTGGCGATACTGAGACCGACATAGCCGGTACCGGCGACAGATATTTTCATTATGTATGTAACGGTTAAAGGTTAAAGGTTAAAGACACGTTTCAGTTAAGAGTTAAAAATTAAAAGTTATGTAAAGGTTAAAGGTTAGGGGTTAACGGTTAAAGAGATTTGAACACGAATGACACGAATCGCACGAATATGTTGCTCGTAGTACTCCCTTTTCTTTTCTCGCAGAAAGCGCGGATAGCGCAGAAAGGCCGCGTTACTCGCGGCAAATGATACAAAGCTAAAGCATCCTCAATCACATCAATTTTTCATATCTGTTATCGAATTTGGATTTCGATTAGACATTCTCAATTGATGAATTGAATCCCATGCGTTTTCGTGATGCAAAAGTACAATTTTTTTTTATGCTGACAAAATATTTTTTCCATTGTTGATAATACCAACAATTATAAAGATTACAAAATATTTATAATCTTATCTTTAAAAACAGATTTATACCTCTTACCAACATTTTTTGTGAACATGAAAGCAGCAAAATAATCGCTGTAATAAACTCTTTGCAGCCTGTTTTTTTTTTGCTTTACGCATTCATATCCAAGGTTTGATTGAGTTTTTCCACGCCCTGCTGAAAAGGTGAGGTGCTTTTCGTCTATTTGTAGCAGAGGGTGCTGATGTGGCTGTTGGTGAAGAGGTCGCCGGCAAGGGTGGCGATTTCGGCAGCGGTGACGGATTCAATATCGCGCTGCATCTCTTCGAGGGTATCGACATGGTCGAAGGTGAGGTAGCTTTTGCCGATGGCTTGCATCTCGTTCAGGGCCAACTCGTTGTTGATGGCCATCTGTCCCACATATTGCTGTTTTGCGGCATGAAGCCGGCTGGTGGACAGCTGGTTGTCGGCCAGCTGTCGCAATTCGCGTCGCACCAGTTCGTCGAACTGCTGGCGGGCATCGGCATCAATGCCGGCATAGATGTAGAAAAGACCGGCATCGGAAAATGGGGTGTACTGCGACTCGATGGCGTAGCAGAAACCGTACTTTTCGCGAATGGCGACATTGAGCCGCGAATTCATGGCGGGTCCGCCGATGATGTTGTTGAGCAGGGAGAAGGCGACCTTGCGTTCGTCGAACACCGAAGGGGCCTGACAGCCCATCATGACATGCATCTGGTGGGTGTGGCGGTTGACGGTGAGGTCGAACTGGCTGTAGTCGGGACTGCCGTCGCGCTGGGCGGCGCTGGCCTCGAGGGGATGGTCGCCGAAATAGCGTTCACAAAGGTGCACCACCTTCTTGAAATCGGCGCTGCCTACAATGGAGATGACCATGCGGTCAGTGGTGTAATTGTCGGCCAGGAAGGTGCGGAGGTCGTCGCTGGTGAAACGCTTCACATTCCGTTTGCTTCCCAAGATATTGTGCGCCAGCGGATGCTTGCCGAAGATGTACTCCTCGAAGTCGTCGTAGATAAGTTCGGCTGGGCTGTCCTTATAGGAATTGATCTCCTCGAGGATGACCTCCTTCTCCTTCTCAATCTCGCGTTCGGGGAAGGTGGAATGGAAGATGATGTCGGCAAAGAGTTCGAGACAACGCTCCAGATGGACCGACAGGGAGGAAGCATAGATGCAGGTCTCCTCCTTGGTGGTGAAGGCGTTGAGCTCGCCCCCTACCCCATCGATGCGGTTCAGGATATGGTACGAGCGTCGGTGGCTGGTGCCCTTGAAGACGCTATGCTCGATGAAATGGGCGATGCCCTCCTGGGAAGGGCTTTCGTCGCGCGAACCAATATTGATATAAACTCCGGAATGGGTGACAATGGAGTTGTTCTGGCGGAAAACGATGCGGATGCCGTTGGAAAGTGTGTGATAGTAATACAAGGTGTTGGTGTATGTGGTGTGTGATTTGAGGTTTTTCTTACTGGTTGACTGCTTTGTGCGGGGTTGTTCGGAATCAAGTCTGCCGTTCAGCCGATTCGTCGAAATCCTCAGGGTTTGGCGGATGGGAAAGGAGGCAGAAGAAGGTGGTGGAGAAGACGCACCCGGCCAAGGTGGAGAGGGTGTTCTCGCTGATGAAGGAGATGAGGACCACGACGAGGTAAGCCACCAGCAACGGACGGCGCCACCACCGGATGCGACGCAGCGCCCAGACGAAAGCGAGGACGATGAGCGCGGTGCCAACGAGTCCGAAGGTGGCCAACGAGGTGAGGTACTGATTGTGGGGATTGCGGGGATGATCGGCCAGGGGTGAATGACGCCTAGTCAGCTCCGTCTGACAGCAGTCGCCGATGTCGCCGGTGCCACACCCGAATAGGGGCGAATGGAGGAAGACCTGCCAGGTGTTGCGCCACAGCTCGAGACGTTGAAGGACCGAGAAATTCTTGACGGCACCGAAGACGCGATAGCTTTCGTATTCGTAGAGCATCACATAGAGCATCACCCTCAGCTTGGAGCCATGCAGGTAAACAGGGTTGGCAATGCCCTGTTCGATGGCACGGACATCCTCGTCGGTGAGCAGCTGCATGCCCACGCTGTCCTTGGTGGTTCCCAGCGCGTTGAGGTAGCGCAGCAAGGTGGGATAGACGGCATAGCCGTTGGAGGTGACCGTCGCAAGGGGCAGTTCGCTCCGCTTGGCCCACTCGCGCGCGAGCTCGACGTCGCAGACGTAGTTTTCCACCAGGTTGCCGTTCTCGACAAAGCCATTCTGCTTGTGCTGGTAAGGGTTGCCGTTGACGGTGGCCGTAGCCAGCGGCTGACGGGCCAAAGGAACAAGTTTGTAATAGTCGCGTACACAGACGGCGACGACTATCACCGCCGCCACCAGCGCCGTCAAAAACAGCGTCACCAGCAGGTGCTGCCAGCGTCGGTTTTCGATATGCCGGCCGTAGGCAAGCAGCATCACCAGCGCCACCACGAAAAGGATGATGAGCGCGGTGTAGGAATGGATAAGTAGCAGGAAATGGACAAAGTAGACCATCAGCAGCCCCACGGGCACAGCCACCGCGGCCTGAAGTCGCCCGTGGCGACGGGCATGGACCAAAAGGAAGGCGGCCAGAAAAATCATGGCCAGGCAGACATTGAGCGCGAAGCGGATATGCGAGATGAAGGGGATGATGTCGCGGTAGGCGAGCTGCGGCATGGTGGCTTGGCGCACATGGCCGATAAGGGTGGCCACGAAGACCGTGAAGACAAAACAAGCCATCGCGAGCGACAACTGCGGCCGCGTGAGGGGTCGCGAGGTGAGCACGATGAGCGGGATGGCCAGCAGGGGCAGCTTGCCAAAGAGGTCTTGGAGCCCGTACGCTATGTTTTCGGATGGGATGAGCCACACCAGATGGACCAGCGCCAGCACCAGGAAGGCGACGAGCAGCGGATGCCAGTTGCCGCGTGCAAACTTGCGACGCATGTCCCACTCGAGCGCCCAGTTGACGGCCAGCAGGATTTCCAAAGCGCTCATCATGTAGTTGCTCACCGACTGGGCACAGACAAGGAGCACCAGCAGCATGAAATAGAGCGCATGGTGGAGCGACAGTCGCATCGAGAAGCGTCCCGACGCATCGGTCACAGGGGGGAAGAAACGTATCAGCCAGTCGGTGGTCACTTCTTCAACAGTTTCTGATAACGCGCCTTGTCTTTAAGCACTTCGACGGCTTTGAGCACCTCGGGGTCGGTGGCGAGTGAGCCTTGCAAGCGTCCCGGAGCATAATAGTAGCGGACCAGGATTTCGGCCTTGAGGAGTTCGCTGATTTCGGAGCGGAACTTGTGGAGGTCGTCCGACTTGTCCTTCTTCAGCTGGCTTTCGAGGGCGTCGATCTGCGGACCCAGCGCTTCGATGTAGTTCTCCTCTTTGGCGGCATCGCGCAAGGCCTTGAGCAGTTCCTCAGTCTCGGTGGAATAGCTGAAATCCTTGTCGGAGAGGTACTTCACGAAATCGTCGTAGATGGCGTCGGTGACGGCGAACTTGTCGGGGGCATCGATGGTGGGATGGCTCTTGACGAATTCGTTCACGTAGTTGAAGATGTGGAATTTGGCCACCAGCGTTGTCGCCAGCGCCGACATGTACTGGGGTTCGACCTCGACATCGGGTTCGATGCCGAAGCCGTCGTAGACGGTACGGCCGTTGGCGGTGGTGAAAGCGGTTTTGAGCGAGTCGGGCACCTTGACGGCGCGGCCGTTCTCGTCGCGGTGGCTATAGTCGATGGCCTGGATGCAGCGTCCGCTGGGGATGTAGTATTTGGACACCGTGATTTTCATCTGAGAATTGTAGATGAGCGGCAGCACATTCTGCACCAGTCCTTTGCCATAGGAGCGCGAGCCCACAATCACGGCGCGGTCGAGGTCCTGCAGGCTTCCAGCGGTGATTTCGGACGCCGAGGCGCTGTAGGCGTTGATGAGCACCGCCACGGGGATGTCGGTATCTTCGGGAGCCAGACGGGTGTAGCTCTTGGTGTTTTTGGCGGCCACCTTGCCCTTGGTCTCGACAATCAGCTGGCCCTTGCGCAGGAAGATATTCACCAGATCGACCGCCTCATTCATGAGTCCGCCGCCATTGTTGCGCAAATCCAGGATGAAACCTTCCATGTCGGGATGCTCGCGTTTCAGGCGGACGAAGGCTTCGCGCACATTCTTGGCGGCATCCTGGGTGAACTCATCGAGTTTGACATAGCCGATATTGCCTGGCAGCATGCCGCTGTAGGGCACATTGGGCAGCTTGATTTCGGCGCGGGTGATGGTGCGTTCGAAGACCTTGCCGTCGCGTTCCAGTTTCAGGGTCACTGTGGTGCCCGCCTGTCCGCGCATGGCGCTGCTCACGTCGGCGTTGTTCTTGCCCTCGGTGCTTTCGCCGTTGACTGCCAGGATGCGGTCGCCGGCGCGCAGGCCCGCCTTGTCGGCCGGCAGGTCTTTGTAGGGCTCG
The DNA here is from genome assembly GCA_902793295.1 of uncultured Bacteroidota bacterium. Classification (GTDB taxonomy): domain Bacteria; phylum Bacteroidota; class Bacteroidia; order Bacteroidales; family P3; genus Colimorpha. Next base: position 255,209 of record CADBDA010000001.1, on the reverse strand, counting down.
GAGATGTAGATTTTATCGCCCTGCTGGTGGATGAGCGAGCCGATGCCGCCATACTGTCCCAGCAGCTGCAGCCGCACGTCCTCCATGTCCGATTCGGGATAGTAGACCGTATAAGGGTCTAGCGACGAGAGCATGGCGTCGATGGCCTTCTTCATGGTGGCGCCAGGGTCCACATCGTCGACGTAATTATAGTAGAGCGTCTGATACAGACGGCTGAAAATCTCGAGGTTCTTGGCCAGTTCGAAGGATCGGTCGGTGGGCTGAGTGGTCTGCGCATCGAGCCGGAAGCAGGTGGCAACCAACAGCAGCCCCATCAAAACAGTTGTTTTTCTGAGCATACGATAAAAAATTTGCTATAGAAACGACACAGACGGCGTTTTATTGCACACGAGGGTTCGGGAATCTTTTCACCGCGCGAAACTGGCTCATTCCTAGTCGCGTGTGAACCGGTGAATGTCGAGATCCTCGGGCGAGACAAACCATACCACATCGCCTTCGCAGAAGACCGTCACCGACCGCGGGTTGAGGATTTGCCGGTTGTCGCGTTCGATGGCGATAATCATGGAATGATAGTGCTGGTTGAAACGCGATTCGGCGATGGTCTGACCGATGAAAGGATTGTGCTGGTTGACCGTCAAGCGGTAGATATTCAACTCGTTGTCGCTGTGGTCGTGGATCAGCATGTCGGGCTCCACCTCAAGCGCGGCGCGCAGGTGGGCTATCTGGTCCTCGCTGCCCATCACCGACAGACGGTCGCCTGGCAGGATGACCATCTCCTTGGGCGGAAGGTCGTAGACCTTGCCGGCGCGTTCGATAGAGACCACGTTGATGCCATAGTCCTCACGGAAATTGGTGTCTTTCAGCGGCACACCCGAATAGCGGGAGTAGTTGGTCACCGACACACGTTCCAAGTAGAAATTGTTTTCGAGCAACGTGGGAATCTTGAATGACTGCTGCGCCTGACGCGAGTTGAAGTTGGAGATGAACTGGTTTTCAATGCGCTGATAGAACGATATGGTGCGTTTGGAGAGCAGCACCACCAGCACGATGAAGATGGCCAGGATGACCAGGAAGCCGACAGCCAGATGGATGTAGGAACCGATGACCACACCGATGAAGAAGAGCGCCAGGAAATAGCGCAACAGCAGCACCGGGATGACCACCGCCTGGCTATAGTCGCGCGAATCGAGCATTTGCTTGACCCGCTCGCGGTTGACATTGCGCACGGCGATAGCCCACACGAAGGGAATCATGATGATCAATGTCGCCATCATGCCGATCAGGTTGCCCCAGAACGAGGGTTCGCCTTCGGCGTTGACCAGCATCGAGTTCAGGAACGGTTTCAGCAACGATATGGAAAGCAGCCAGATGGCAGTATTGATGGCACCGTAGAGCAGGATGGAGCTGAACTGCTTCTTGAGGAACTGGCGCACCGAGCTGGTCTGGTTGGTCTGTTTGGCGGAGTTGCTGTAGCGTTCCAGCGCCTCCTTGACACGTTGCGGCAGCCGGGGTTCCACCTTCTCGTAGAAAGGGTTGGCGGCCTTGATCATGTAGGGGGTCACGAAGGTGGTGATGATGGAGACCGAGACGATGATGGGATAGATGTCGGGGTTGATGACGCCGAACGAAAGACCCAGGCTGGCAATGATGAATGAGAACTCACCGATCTGGCAGAAGCAGAAGCCCGACTGGATGGAGGTCTTCATGTTCTTGCCGGAGAGGATGAAGCCCATGGTGGCGGCGCTGGATTTGAAGACGATGACCGTGCCGGCAATGATCAGTATGGGTCCGATGTACTTGATCAGGATCTGTGGGTCGACCAGCATACCCACCGAGACGAAGAAGACGGCACAGAAAAGATTTTTGATAGGCGTGATGATGCGGTGGATGACGTCGGCCTCGATGGTTTCGGAGAGGATGGCGCCCATGACGAAGGCCCCCAGAGCGGTCGAGAAACCGGCGTAGGAGGCCAGCACCACCATGCCGAAGCAGAGTCCGACAGCGACAATGCAGAGGGTCTCCTCGGTCATGTATCGGCGCATCCAACGCAGGAAGGTCGGAATCAGGAAGATGCCGAAGGTGAACCAGATAATCAGGAAGAAGACCAGTTTCACCAGGCTCATGACCAGCTCGCCTCCGTCGAAGCTGCGGCTGACCGACACGGTAGAGAGCAGCACCAGGAGCAACACGGCAATGAGGTCCTCGACCACCAGTACGGCGGTGACCGACGAGGTGAACTTCTGTTGCTTGAGTTTCAGGTCTTCAAAGGATTTGATGATGATGGATGTCGACGAGATGGAAAGCATGCAGCCCAAGAAGATGCACTCCATCGACTTCCATCCCAGCAGGCGTCCCACGCTCGAGCCGATAAGGAACATGATGGCCAGCTCGGTCAGCGCCGTGATGGCACCTGTCGCGCCCACTTTCTTCAACTTTTTGATACTGAATTCCAAGCCCAAAGCGAACATCAGGAAGACGATACCGATATCGCTCCAGACATGGACGTCGGTGGCGTCTTTGACGGCCGGAAACCAGGGGAAGTAGGGTCCGATGAAAAAACCGGCCACAATGTAGCCCAGCACAAGCGGTTGTTTCAGCCACTTGAAAACCACGGTGATGACGCCGGCGGTTACCAGGATGATGGCCAAGTCGAGGAAAAGTGGAGGCAATGAGGACATTCGAAAATTATTAGTTAAAAATTAGCACATCAGATAATTCACTTCGTACAGTCGCCTCAGTTCCCTTTCGGGGGGTCCGTTTTCTGGCCGCCGACTTGAAGCGAGTTTGCCTACCTGCGGACCGACGAAAACATTTCATTATGAAAACACTACAACCCGGAACTGCTGCGATGTCGGTTTGCAAAATTACGAACTTTTTATGAAATTTTAATATTGAATACATATTTTTACTAATTTTGCAAACGGACGGAAGCGGGCCCCATTCCCGCAACTGTCTCAAATACACGAATCAATCAATCAACAATTCTTTACATCAACGTTCAAAAAGATGAAAAAAAAGGACTGGATTCTCATTTTGTGTGTTATCGTCATTCTGACACCATTCTTCATTCCCGCCACGGGGTTCTTCGACTGGTTCAACACCGCCACCACCAACCATCCCTACATCATGGCGTTCTTCAAGTTCGCCATTCTTGCCACGCTGGGCGAATGTCTGGCGCTGCGCATCCGCGAAGGGGTCTACAACAAGAAGGGCTTCGGCGTACTTCCGCGCATGATGGTTTGGGGCTTTCTGGGCATGTGCATCGCCATGGCCATGGTCATCTTCAAGACCGGTGTGCCCACCTTCCTCGAGAGCGTCGGCGGATGCGACAAGGGGAGCCTCGCCGCCGTGTTCAGCGCCCCGACGTTCACGTGGGGTAAGCTGGGAATCGCCTTTGCCGTCAGCGTGCTCATGAACAGCATCTTCGCCCCGGTGATGATGACCTTCCACAAGTGCACCGACATCCACATCACCGACAACGGCGGCACCGTCCGCGGGCTGCTGCGTCCCATGAAGATGCGCGACATCTTCGCCAACAAGGTGAACTGGGACATGCAATGGAACTTCGTCATCAAAAAGACCATCCCGCTCTTCTGGTTCCCGGCGCACACCATCACCTTCATCCTCCCGCCCACCTTCCAGGTGCTCTTCGCCGCCCTGCTGGGTGTGGCCCTCGGACTTATCCTCGCCATCAAGAAATGAAACGTCTGCTGATCATTCTGTCAGGTCTGCTGTGCCTGACGGGCACCGCCTTTGCCCAATCGCCATTCACGCTCGACTGGCACGGTTTCGTCAATCCGCACTACTATGCCGACAGCCGTAGCGTGGTGGGCGGCCGCGAAGACATGATGCTCTTCTACCCCAAGCCTATCCAGCGCGACAGCTTGGGCAACGACATCAACGACGGCTGGAAGGCCGACATGCTGGCCATCACCGCCCGCCTGGGACTCCGCATCAACGGCCCCGAAATGCTGGGTGCCAAGACCAGCGCCTACATCGAGGGCGACTTCACCGGCAGCACCAACGCCACCATCAACGACCTGCGCCTGCGCCACGCCTACATCGACATGGCGTGGGAGCGCTATGTCACCAAAGGCACCAAAATCAGAATTCTTGTCCGCCGCCACCGACTGCTGGCCGGCCAATACTGGTACCCCATGGTCATTCACGAAATCATGCCCATGACCAACCCCCTCAACATGGGCTCGCCCTTCCATTGCTATGCCCGTCAACCGCAGGTGCGCTACGAGTACTACCTGCTTGGATTAGAAGCCGTTGCCACCGCATCGTGGCAACTCGACAATATGAGCCAGGGCTTCCTCAACGGTGCACCCACCAGCAGCACCCTCTTCGCCCGCCACAGCATGATTCCCGAACTCAACCTGCAGCTGCGCTGGTGGGGCAGCCACCTCTTCTTCGGTGCCGCCGCCAACCTGAAGACCATCCAGCCGCAGGTGTCGACCGTGCCGACCGTAGCGCAACAGCGTGAACGCCATTCGTCGTTCTCCTGGTCGCTTTTCGGCAAATACATCAGCGATGCCGTCACCGTCAAGGCGCAGACCCTGCTGAACAACAGCCTCTACGAAGGCTGCTCGCTGGGCGGTTACCTGATGCTGAACGACGGCAGCTTCGAGGACTGGCATTTCAACACCGCATGGCTCGACATCGAACGTGCATCAGGCCATTGGCGTCCGGGCCTCTTTATGGGCTACGCCCGCAACCTAGACTACGGCAACACCGACTTCCAGCAATGCTTCGGTCGCGGACACGACTTGGAATACCTGTGGCGCATCCAGCCACGACTCACCTACAAGACCCTCAAGGGGTTGGACTTCACCGCCGAAGCGGAATACACCTGCGCCGGCTACGACGAGCCCGTCGCCAACCTGCGCCTATCTCTCAGTATGGTCTATGCTTTCTAACTATCACACCCACTCGCACTACTGCGACGGCAAAGGCGCCCTGCGCGAATATGTGGAATACGCCCTGGCGCACGACTTCAAAGCGCTAGGATTTTCGGGTCATGCCCCCGTGCCGTTCCCCAACAAGTTCTCCATCGACCAGGCCCATTACCAGGACTACTGCAACGAGGTGCGCAGCCTGCAACAGGAATACGCCGGACGCATCGACATCAAGCTGGGATTGGAGATTGACTACATCCCCGGGGTGCTGGAGGACTTCGGCGACCTCATCGCCAGCGGCGGTTTGCAATACACCATCGGCAGCGTTCACCTCATCCCCCACCCCGACCGCACCGAGGCCCTACGCCACATGGAGCGCGGCGTGGCGCGTCCCCAAGCCGACGACCGGCGGGGAATGGACATCGCCAACGAACTGTGGTTCATCGACGGCCCCCGGCAGGAGACCTACGACGAAGGGCTGCAACGCATCTTCCACGGCGACATACGGGCCGGCGTGAAGGCGTTCTTTTACCAGAACAACGCCATGATAGAACGCAACCGGCCCACCATCGTGGGACACTTCGACAAGATAGTGATGCACAACAAGGGACGCTACTTCCAATACGACGAGCATTGGTTTCGCGATTTGCTATACGAAACGGTGCAACTGATTCGCGAGACGGGCTGCATGGCCGAAATCAACACCCGCGGACTCTACAAGGGCCGCCACGACGATTTCTACCCCGCCAAGGAGACCCTGCGGCACATGAACACGTTGGGCATTCCGGTCATTGTAGGGACCGACGCCCACGAACCCGCCAACCTGGACCGCTTCGAAGGGGCTTTCGAGTTCCTGAAAGCGATAGGTTATCGTAACATTGTCAGCACGTTGTCCTGCTGACAGCATAGAATCTTACTTCTTGCTCATGAAACCGGACGCCAGATTCTTCAGCTGGTCGCCGAGTTCCTTCTTCTCCTGGTCGGAGAGTTTGCGGTCTTTCAACGCATCGGTGGCCGACGAGATAAGGTTCTGCATCTCCTTGTCGTCCTTGACCGACGACAGTTTGGACATCAGCTCCTTGTTATCCTTCAGCGAGTTCACCACCGAACCCAAATCTTTGCCACCCGTGAGCGATTCGACCGTCTTCTTGACGCTGTCGTTGTTGAGTAATTTATCTAAGAGTCCCATAATACTTGATTGATTTATAACCATTCCACCAGGCGGTCGACCATATTGGCCGCGCCGTCGAAAATCTGACTGATGTGGGTACCGACCATATAGGCAGGGGTGGTCAGCACCTTGTTGCGCGAGTCGACACAGACGTCGGTGGGGCCGCACTCCTCGTGGTTGGCGCCCAGGCGCACCGCCACATTAGAGGCCGCGCAGCTGCCGCCCAAGGTCAGTTTGACGCCCACAGGTCCCAGCACCTTGGCCAGCACCATCGGTGCTATGCACATGGCCATCACCGGTTTGCCGGCAGTGTGGGTGTCGAGGATGGCGCGTTCCACTTCGGGCAGCACCGTCATATCGGGCCCATCGAAGGCGTAGGTCGAAAGGTTGCGGGCAGCACCCATACCACCCGGCAGGGCCAGCGCGTCGTAGTCGGATGCCCGATATTGGTCCAAGGGACGGATGTCGCCTCGGGCAATGCGGGCGGCTTCGGCAAAGATGTCGCGCTGTTCGCCCGTCTCGCCGTCGTTGTCGGTATACGAGACCACCGCCAACTGGCCTTGGGGGGCGAAACACTGGTATTTTAAATTGTGGCGGTCGATGGCCAGCAGCAGGCTAAGGGTTTCCTGCAGTTCGCTGCCGTCGCGGTTGCCACAACCGGAAAGGATGACTGCTATGGTTTTCATGATGGGATGATTTTTTTTTTTGGTCTTTCCAGCCTTATGAAAGGCTTTAAGGGCTTTGGGGGCTTTGAAAAAAAAAGAAAGCAGTGGCGCTGGGGGCGCCACTGCTTTGGGGTATAGGGTTTTATTTGCCGGCTTTGTATTCGTCGACAGATTCCTTGATCAGCTGGAAGGTGGCTTCGATGTCGTTGTCGAGACCCATGCTGAAACGGATGAGGCCTTCGCTCATACCCATCTCTTTCTGGATGTCTTCGGGGACTTCGCTCGAAGTGGACTTGCCGGAGTTAGAGAAGAGGGTCTTGAAGTAACCCAGCGAAACGGCGAGGTAACCGACCTGTTTCTGCTGCATGATCTCCATGATGCGGCTGGCGGCGTCGGCCGTGCCCATGTCGATGCTGATCATACCACCATAGCCGTAGCCCTGGTTCATCATGCTGTTGAAGAGTTCGTAGTCAGGATGTTCGGGCAAACCAGGGTAGTTGTATTTGAATCCCACCTCTTTGAAACGTTTGGCCAGGTACATGGCGTTTTCGCCGTGTTTCTGCATACGGATGTGGAGGGTGTGGAGGTTCTTGAGGATGCTGGAGCTGCGCATGGGGTCGAGAACCGGGCCGAGCAGCATGCAGGTACCGTTGTTGACATCGATGAGGCTGCCGATATATTCGGCGCTGCCGCAGATGGCACCAGCCACGCAGTCGTTCTTACCGTTGACGAATTTGGTCATGGAGTACACCACGACGTCGGCGCCCAAGCGGTAGGGGCTGAAAATCATCGGGGTGAAGGTGTTATCGACAATCAGCTTGGCGTTGTGGGCGTGAGCTATCTTGCTGAGCTCGGGAATGTTGGCGATGCGCAGCAGGGGGTTGTTCATGGTCTCGGTGTAGAGCACCTTGGTGTTGGGACGGATGGCTTTCTTGACGGCCTCGAGGTCCTGGAAGTTGACGAAGGTGGTCTCAACGTTGAATTTCTTCAAGTAGTTGGCCATGAAAGCGAAGGTGCCGCCGTAAGTGGTCATGGAGCTGACGATGTGGTCGCCGCTTTTCACCTCATGGAGCAGGGCGCAGGTGATGGCTGCCAGACCGGAACCGGTGCACCAGGCAGCTTCGGTACCTTCCATGGCTGCCAGGGCCTGGCAGAGGGAGAGGTTGGAGGGGTTCCAATGACGGCTGTAGAGGAAGTAGCCCTCGGTTTCGCCATGGAAAGTCTCGGTCATCAGATGTGCTTCGGGGAAGGTGAATGTGGCGCTGTCGCTGATTGCGGGGTTCACACCACGGTTGGCATCGCGTCCGTCAAGACGCTGAATGGCTGTTGCGGGATCAAATTTTTGCATAATTGATTATTTTACATTAAAATATTTCAAAAAAATTAGAATTGTTCCTGTATTCAAACAGACTGCAAAAATAAGAAAAAAATTGAATCATTTAAATAAATTTTTGCATTCTGGCGATATCCATCATTCAACAACATAAAACGGCAATCTGCCGTCAGCATCCGATCAGGAACACCGTGTTGCGCTTGTGGAGGTCCAGCTTCTCGCGTTCCTTACGCCAGCGGGCCGCCGTGAGGGTGCGTATGGTCTGCGATTCGAGGGTCAGGTCGCACGCCACGCCGACAAGGGTCTCGGGGTGGCAGGTCTCGGCCAGGCTTTGCAGCATCTGGTTGTTGCGGTAGGGCGCTTCGATGAAGAGCTGGGTCTGACCGGTGCGCAGCGCCGTCTGTTCGAGTGCGTGGATGGCCGACGCCCGCTGGTGCTTGTCGACCGGCAGGTAGCCGTTGAAGGCAAACTTCTGTCCGTTGAGACCCGACGCCATCAATGCCAGCATCAGCGACGAGGGTCCGACCAGCGGCACCACCTCGATGCCTTTGCGTTGCGCCATGCGGGTCACCAGCGCGCCGGGGTCGGCAACGCAGGGCAACCCGGCTTCGCTCAGCAGCCCCACGTCCTCGCCACGGCCGATGGCATCCAGATAGTGGGTGATCTCTTCGGGCGAGGTGTGTTCGTTGAGCAGGTGGAACGTGGTGTCGTCGATGGCGTGCTCATAGCCGGCATGCTTCAGAAAACGGCGCGCCGAGCGCAGCTCTTCGACGATGAAGGTGTGGCAGCCGTTGAGCAGCGGCAGATTGTGCGGCGGCAGCGACACCCCGATGTCGTCGGCGCCGATGGGGACGGGAAACAGTATCAGTCGGGCCATCACTTCTGCTCCTGCGCCTTGATGAGACGGATATTGTCCAGTTCGATCTTGGTGAACGGAATCTCATCCTGTTTGACATCGCTGGGCTTGAACCAACGCTGACGGGCGAAGAACTCGCGCAACTGGGGATTGTTGAACTGGTAGCCGTGACGGGCGTAGATGGCGTTGCGGGCCAGCGCCAGCTCGGCCTTGCTCATCTGATCCAGTTCGGCCTTGGTCAGCTGCCGGTTCGACGCGTTGATGAGGCGGATAGAGTTGTAGGGGTTGTCGGTTCCGGTGGTGACGACCTTCTCGACCGGCAGCGTCGTTTCGGCGGGTTTGACAGTTTGGGCCGCCTGTGCGGAGTCGATGTTTTTTTCCGACACCGCGACCACCTCGGTCGCCTCCTCGTGGATTTCCTCCTGAACCACCTCCTGCTGTGCTGCGGGTTGTTCGTCGGCCACTATCAAGGGCACAGAATCCATCGGGTATTCCGTACTTTCGGCCATCGCCAACGCCTGCTCGGCGTCGCCCCTTTGCCACGGTTTGGCCACGCAGAGCACCACCGCAGCGCTGACCGCCACAATGGCGGTACATATCACCGCCGTCCAGTTGACGCGCGGGCTCTCGGTGTCGTCGATTTCCTCCTGTGTCAGCAGGGGGGTCTGCACGTTGGTGTGGTGACCGTTGAGGGCTTCGACCATCGGTTTGGTGAAGGCCTGCGAGTCGTTTTCGACCTCGGCCGACTGCTGTGCGGCCTCCATGCGGCGCTGTTCGCGGTCGATGGCTTCCAGACGGCTAGAATGGTCGCTGTGCTGTGTATGCTCAGAGTGTTTCTGTTCTTCAAAAGGTGTATTTTCCATGATTACTGATCTGAATTTTGTGCTTCTTAGATGATAAATTGCAGCCCTTGGGCCGATTGTGGCACTATAACGTTCGCAGGGCGACAAAATTGCCACACAAGGTCATTTTTTTCGCAGAAAGGCGCTCCGATGAAAACTCCCGCCAGCAGAAAGCCCCATCAAACACTTCCGCCATCAGCCATCCGCCATCAGCCATCCGCCATCAGCCATCTTCCCTCTTCCATCATCCGCCTTCTCCTTGGGGAAGAAGAGATAGTATTTCGTCACCGTCTTCTCCAGGAAATGGCGGTCCAACTGGTCGCTTGCCTCGCTGATGTCCAAGCAGTTGCCATTCTTAAGCAGCACCTTGATCTCGGTATCGTCGAAATTGTAGGCATGGTTGACCAGGCGTCCGGAGCCGACGAAGCTGGCGGCCAGTTCGCGATCGATGCCGTACTGTTGTGCCACCTGCAGGGTGTGCTCGCCGACCGTCGTCTCGTCGAAGGGCTGCGACGACACCACCACGCGTGGCAGCTGGCGCCACAGCAGCTGGCGGCATAGGGTGGACAGCACCTTGTCGTCCGACGCGCTCCATACCTTGACCGTCGACATGATGTCGCCGTCGTCTATCGAGGCGAAGCGGTCCAGCATCGTCGGGTCGGCAGCAAACTCGGCCTCCCCCACCCTGTTGCGCAGGAAGAAGAGCAGCGGCTCGTAGCCCGACAGCGCCTTGCCGTCGGTCAGCAGCTTGCGCGCGCGATTCAGTATGCTATAGAAGAGATTGTCGGCCGCGATGACCGTCTTGTGCAGATAGACCTGCCAGTACATCAGTCGGCGCGAGATGATGAATTTCTCTATCGAATAGACGCCTTTCTCGTCAACCACGAGCGTGTCGTCCTTCACGTTGAGCATGTTGATGATGCGTTCGGTGCCCACAATGCCCTCGCTGACGCCGGTGAAGAAGGAGTCGCGCCCCAGGTAGTCGAGCCGGTCCATATCCAGCTGCGACGAGACGAGCTGGTGCAGGAAGTGGCGCGGATAGCTGTCGTTGAAGATGGCGATGGCCACATCGAGTGCGCCGTCCATTTCGGCGTTGATGCGCTCCATGAAGCGCTGGGTCAGCATCTCGTGGTGCACATTGCACAGCGCCCGTTCCGAGGTGTGCGAGAAGGGGCCGTGACCGACGTCGTGCAGCAGGATGGCGAGTTGCACGCCCAGGGCCTCGTCGTGGCTGATGTCCACCCCTTTGTTGCGGAGCACGTCGATGGCGCGCTTCATCAGGTTCAGCGCCCCCAGCATGTGGGAAAAGCGAGAATGCACGGCGCCGGGATAGACCAAATAGGTGAATCCCAGCTGCTTGATATGTCGCTGGCGTTGGAAAAAGGGATGCGAGATGACATCGAAGATGAGGTCGTCGTCGATGGTGAGGAACCCGTAGACGGGGTCGTTGATGATTTTGCGTTTGTTGGTCATTTGAAGTTGGGGGATGTAAGCGTTTTCAACAGTTCTTCTCTTACGCTGGGATGGGCGATGCTGATCAGGGCTTCGGCGCGCTGGCGCAGGCTGAGTCCGTAGAGGTTGACGGCGCCCTGTTCGGTAACCACCCATTGGGTGAGGGTCCGCGGGGTCACCACGCCGGCTCCCGCGGTGAGGGTGGGGACGATTTTGCTGACCCCTTTCGAGGTGATGGAGGGCATGGCGATGATGGGCAGGCCGCCGTCGCTGTAGGTGGCGCCCAAAATGAAATCGAGCTGTCCGCCGCTGCCGCTGAAGATCTTGGATCCTATCGAATCGGAACAGACCTGTCCGCTGAGGTCGATTTGGATGGCCGAATTGAGGGCCACCACCTTCGGGTTCGAGGCGATGACGGCGGGGTTGTTGGTATAGCCCACATCCTTCATCAGCACCGTGCGGTTGCGGTCGACGAAATCGTAGAGCCGCTGCGACCCTTTGAGGAACATGGCAGTGAGTTTGCCGGGGTCGGTGCGCTTGCGGCTGCCGTTGATCACGCCTTTCTCCACCAGCGGGATGACGCTGTCGCTGAACATCTCGGAATGGACGCCCAGGTCTTTGTGGTCTCCCAGTTGCGAAAGCACGGCCGTGGGGATGTTGCCGATACCGATTTGCAGCGTGGCGCCGTCGGGGATGAGTGCCGCACAATGGCGGCCGATGGCGCGGTCGGTCTCGCTCAGCGGCGAGGGGTCAGCGGGCTTCAAGGGAGCGTCGTGACGGACGAAGCAGTCGATTCGGGAACTGTGGATGCGGGCGTCGCCGTAGGTGAACGGCACATGTCGGTTCACTTGGGCTATCACCACTCGGGCCTTGTCGATGGCCTCGGGCATGTAGTCGACCGAGGTGCCCAGCGAGACGTAGCCCTCGCTGTCGGGCTCGCTGACCATCAGGAAGACCACGTCGCACCCCACCGCCCCGCAGGCAATCATGCGGGGGGTCTCGCTGAGCGAGCAGGGAATGTAGTCGGCGCGTCCGCTCTGGGTGGCTTCGCGCACATTGCCGCCCACGAAAAACGAATCGAGCCGGAAAATGCCGCCATACTTCGGCAGCACATAGTCGGCATAGCCTTCGGTGTAGAAATGGCTTATCACCACGTCGTGCAACCGGTTGCCGTCGGCGCAGCCGCCTTCCATCTCGCGGTCGGCGCGGCGCACCAGGGCCTCTATCAGGTGTTCGGGCGCCCCGCTGACGCATGGCCAGTGCAGGTGGTCGCCGGGGCGGACATGCATCACGGCTTCGTCGGCGCTCAGGTAGGTCATTCTCTTGGTTGGGTCACTCATAGTCGTCTTCTGTCTACAGGATTTCTGCCAGCATGCCGGCGGCGTCGGCCACCATTTCGGGACAAGGTTTCTTGCCCATCTGCAGGAGGCGTCCGCAGACGATGTCGCCTTCTTCGGCACGGAATTTCTCAATCAGGGGTCGCACATCGGCGGTGTGGCCGGTGAGGCCGCAAACCATGGCCATGCCGCTGACGCAGCCGCACACCTCGCGGCAACCGCTGATGCCGCGACCGAAGGGGGCGGCCACATCCATGGCTTGCTGCTCGTCGATGGGCAGCCGGTCGGCGTAGGCCATCACCACCGACTGGCAGCAGTTGCAGCCTTGCTTGTGCAACGCACGGGCTTTTTCGCTTCTTTCTTCTTTGTCCATAACGTTAGTTGGAATCTTATGTGTCAAAAAACTAATGCAATCAAATTTTCTTCGGCCCTTGGGGCGGCGTCATCCGCGCTTCATCACCTTGAACAGTTCCCACATCACGATGGCGGCGGCGCAGCTGACGTTCAGGCTGTGTTTGGTGCCCTCTTGGGGTATTTCGAGTGCGCCGTCGCACAGTTCGATGACCGACTCCTGCACGCCTTCTATCTCGTTGCCGAAGACGATGGCCAGCGGACCTTCGCCGTCCACGCGGTCGGTGCCCAGTTTCAGGCTGTCGTGGGCTATCTCGACGGCATAGATGCGGTAGCCGCGCTCCTTGAGCGAACGCACACATTCGAGCGTGTCCTCGTGGTAGCTCCACGCCACGCTCTCCTCGGCGCCGAGGGCGGTCTTGTGTATCTCGCGGTGGGGGGGCGTGGAACAGATGCCGCAAAGGGCTATGTGCTCCACGCGGAAGGCGTCGGCGGTGCGGAACACCGAGCCGATATTGTTCTGCGAACGGACGTTGTCGAGCACCACCGTGAGGGGCAGTTTCGCGCTGGCACGGAAGGCTTCGACCGACAGCCGGTTCATTTCCTGAGTGGTGAGTTTATGGGTCATATCAAATTGCAAAAGTACGACTTTTCGACCACTCTGCCAAATAATTTTTCCGACATTTTTTCCACAACTCGGGCGGCTGTTCCCGCCTGTTTGAAAAAAAAAGTGTATTTTTGCAAAAAACAAAAGTTTTCCAAATATGAATTCCGGGAAATATATCTGCAACGAACTGAAATCGTTACGCAAAAACATCGCCAACGAAAACGGCATACCGTTCAAGACTGAGGAGTGCAGCTACCAGGGCGTCTGCAGCGGCACCTGTCCGCGCTGCGAAGCCGAGCTGCGCTACCTGGAGCAGGCCCTCACCGAACGGCTGCAATTGGGCAAGGTGGCCACCGTGGCGGGCATCGCGCTGGGGCTGGCGGCGACGTGCAACGTCCAAGCCCAGAACCCCAACCGCAACGGCATCACGGACAGCACCGTCACCCGCATCGACGCGCCGGATTACTCGGAAATCATAGTCGGCAAAGTCACCTACAACGCCCACACCGAGCCGACGTTTCCCGGGGGACCCGAGGCGCTACAACGCTTCCTGCACGACAATCTGCGCTATCCTCAGACGGCCGCCGAAACGGACATCGGCGGAACGGTGTTCGTCCAATTCACCGTCGACACCAACGGCGCCATCGTCCGACCCGAGGTCATCAAAGACATCGGTGGCGGCTGCGGCCTCGAGGCGCTGCGGCTGGTGAACAGCATGCCCCGATGGGTGCCGGCGCTCGACAACGGCTTGCCGGTCAGCGAATCGGTTTTGCTGCCCATTTACTTCGACATATCCAAGTACCGCATACCCATGATCGAAGGTATGGCGCCTGTTCAGATACTGCAACCGAACGAATCCCCGAAGCCTCAGGTCGACTCCTACAAAAGCCAGGAACAGCTACAAAGCACCATCCGCGGCGAAGGGGGAAGCGTCAAAGTTTTAGGCACCGTCCGCCGCCGCCCGGCCGTCCCCAAAGAGGACTCCAAGCCCGAAAGCGACCTGATGATCCGATTCCGCGACGACAACGGCACTCCCGCCAGCCAAGAGGACTCAACAAACGGGCAACCGGCCCGACATTAAAACTGCAAACAACTGATGCCATCCATGAAAAAAGCATTTCTACTCATCGCCATGCTTCTGGGCCTCGTCGCTGGCGCCGAAGCACAAAACACTCTCAACAACAACGCCGACGCCATTGTGGGCACCTATAGCGGTAAACAGGGCAGCGACAACTTCCGTGCCAAAATCACCCGCCTCAAAAACGGCACCTACCAGGCCCAAATCACCTGGGTGGAACACGACCGCGACAGCAAGGGCAACAAACTGCTGGACAGCAAGAACCCCGACAAGAAACTCCGCTCCACCCCCTGCGACCGCATCGTGCTCTTCAGCAGTCTGCGCTACAACGCCAAGAAGCACCGCTGGGACGACACAAAAATCTACGATCCCCAACGGGGCATCCGCGCCAACCTGACGGTCGAATTCGTCGCCGACGGCCGGCTCAAACTGAAAGGGTCGCTGATGGGCATCAGCGAATCGGTCTACTGGACAAAAGTGAAATAGCCGCAATCGGCATTCCGAACAAAAGTGAACTAACCATAGTGAAATAGCCGCTCGCAAGGGCGGAAGCGTCGACGCATGCTTCCCTTGGACGTGTGTTGTGCTTCCCTGTGGGTGGAAGGCTCGTCCCTAGTTGATTTTCTTCACACGTAGCCGCAAGCTGTTCAGCACCACGCTGACGCTGCTGAAGGCCATCAGGGCCGAGGCCCACATGGGAGTGATGTGCACGGCGGGAACCAGGCCGGCCGCCAACGGAATGCAGACGGCGTTGTAGACGAATGCCCAGAAGAGGTTTTCCCGAACGGTGCGCACCGTGTGTCGCGACAGGCGGATGGCATCGGGCAGCGTCCGCAGGTCGTCGCTCATCAGGGTGACTTGCGCCACCTCCATGGCCACGTCGGTGCCGCGACCTATGGCGACGCTCACGTCGGCCACAGCCAACGCCTGCGAGTCGTTGACGCCGTCGCCTATCATCGCCACCACGTGCTCTTCCCTCTGCAACTGCCGCACCAGCTCTTCCTTGTCCTGAGGCAGCACGCGGCTGCGGTAGTGGCCAATGCCGGCTTTCCGCGCCCAGTAGGCGGCGGCATCGTCGCGGTCGCCACTCGTCATCCATACCGTGATACCCATCTGCTGCAACTGCCGCACAGCCTCGTCGGCATGGGGTTTCAGGCGTTCGCGTTCGTCGGGGGCCAGGGTGTCGATGGCCGTAATATCGGTGTTGGGAATGGTGAGCGTGCCGGTCTTGTCGGTCACCAGCGCCGACACGCGATGCATCAGTTCGAGTGCGGTGGCGTCTTTGACCAGAATGCCGTGTTCGGCGGCGCGCCCTATTCCCACCATCAGCGCCGTCGGCGTGGCCAGCCCCATGGCACAGGGACAGGCGATGACCAGCACCGAGACCGACGTGATAAGGGCATGCTGCAGGTCGCCGTCCACAAGCATCCACACGGCGAAGGTGACCAATGCGATGGTCAGCACGGCGGGCACGAAGACCAGCGCCACCTTGTCGACGATGCGTTGCACGGGGGCCTTGCTGCCTTGGGCCTGCTGCACCATGCGGATGATGCCCGCCAGTACCGTGTCGCTGCCGACCTGTTCGGCACGCATGCGCACCGACCCCTGTCGCACAAGGGTGCCGGCCAGCAGGCGGTCGCCCTTCCGTTTGGGCACGGGCACGGGTTCGCCGCTGATCATGCTCTCATCCACCGCAGCCTCGCCGCTTCGCACCACGCCATCTACCGGGACGGCCTCGCCCGTGCGAACCTCCAGCAGGTCGCACGGCTGCAGGGTGGCGATGGGCACATCGCTGACCGTGCCTTCCGCCACATCGACCAGATGGGCGCTTTTGGGTTGCAGACCCATCAGGGCGCGGATCGACGATGCGGTGCTGTTCTTGGCGCGTTCCTCTAGCAGTCGCCCGGTGAGCACGAAACTGGTGATCATCGTCGCCGAGTCGAACCAGGTGTGTTCGGCCCCAGCGATGGTGAGGTAGACGCTGAAAAGGAAGGCAATGCCGGTCGAGAGCGCCACCAGCGTGTCCATATTGGCCGAGCGGTGCTTCAGCTGCCGCCATGCCACCACAAAGAACTGGCGGCCACAAACCGCAAGCGACAGCGCTGCCGTCAGCATGCACACCAGATGGTCGACCCCTTGCGGACCCAGCCGCAGCCAATGCATTGACAGGGCCATCACCACCGCCGCAAAGAGCCACGAAAGCCACATGCGACGGCGCAAGTCGACAAAGGCGCGACGATGGATGTCCTCCACATCGGTGTTGCTGTCGACAATCAGTTCGTATCCTGCCGCAGCCACTTCGCGACGCAAATCCTCGGGAGATATCTTCTCGGGGTCGTAGTCAACCATAGCGGTGCGTCCGGGCAACGACACCGACACCCCCTGCACTCCTTCAATGCGACGCAGACAACGATCCACATTGGCAGAACAGGCGGCGCACATCATGCCCACCACAGGGAAAGTACGTCTTTCGGTCATAGGGTAACGGAGTAGCCGCAGTCCTCGATGGTGTCGGCAAGTTCGGTAGCGCTGACCTTGGCGGGGTCGTAATCCACCTCCACGCTGTTGTTCACATGGCTGGCCTTGACGCTGGCCACGCCCTCCATCTTCGAAAGGGTCTGCTCCACACGAGCCTCACAATGCTCGCAACGCATACCCTCAACTTTGATTATCTGTTTCATAGCGATTATACGATTTTTCCTTTTTCGACTTGCAAAAGTACGCATTTTTCCCGACATCCATCAACCAAAAAGCCCCCAACCCCAAATTTTAAAAACTCCATAATTTTCTTCCCACCTACGACGGGATTGTTTGGCTGGCACATAAATTGTTTTTTCCCGCCGAGGCGGGGAGCCACCCAACCTGGCAAAAAAAAAGATTCAAAAGAATTTAAAAAGATTCACCTCGGCGGGGAGCCCCAGCCCCTGTCGTCAGGCATCCGCCGATGTCCCCCTTTAGAATCTGTATCTTCGCATACAGCTCGGGGAAACGCTTCTCGAGCGACACCGGCCGTCCATCCTCCAGAAAGCAATGGGTGCTGGTGGCTGTGCACACCACGCGTCCGGCGCACTCCATGGTGTAGCCGAAGACAATCTTCAACGCCGACATCTCCTGCACCCGGACGGCAACCTCGACAACATCCTTGAACGTGGTGGTGTGGCGATAACGGCAGTCGACCGACACCACGGGCGACACCACCCCTTCGGCCTCCATGCGGTCGAAGCCGTAGCCCAACTGGTCCATCCAGTCGACGCGTGCCTCTTCCATGAAGCGTATATAATTGCTGTGGTGCGTAATGCCCATGCGGTCGCACTCGTAGTATTTCACCTCGTGTCGGTAGGGTTGTATGTCCATGATGTAGTATTCTTTATTCGCAATCTTTCAGCGGACCTTCGGCTTCTTTGCCTGTCGACCCATTCGGAAAACGGACGGCTTGGTGCATCAACCCACGCTGCCTTCAAGACTGATGCTGAGCAGTTTCTGTGCCTCGACAGCAAATTCCATCGGGAGCTTTTTCAGCACGTCCTTGGCGTAGCCGTTGACGATGAGCCCCACGGCGCTTTCGGGACTGATGCCACGCTGCTGGCAATAGAAGAGCTGGTCTTCGGAGATCTTCGATGTGGTGGCCTCATGCTCCAGAATGGCGCTGCTGTTGTTGGCCTTGATATAGGGCCAGGTGTGGGCGCCACACTGGTCGCCCAGCAGCAGGCTGTCGCATTGCGAAAAGTTACGTGCGTTCTCGGCGCCTTTGTTGATCTGCACCAGACCGCGGTAGCTGTTCTGGCTGTGTCCGGCGCTGATGCCCTTGCTCATGATGGTGCTCGAGGTGTTCTTGCCGATATGGATCATCTTCGTGCCGGTGTCGGCCTGTTGATAGTTGTTGGTGACGGCCACGCTGTAGAACTCGGCGGTGCTGTTGTCGCCCTGCAGGATGCAGCTGGGGTATTTCCAGGTGACGGCGCTGCCGGTCTCGACCTGCGTCCAGCTGATTTTGGAGTGCGAGCCCTTGCAGATGCCGCGCTTGGTGACGAAATTGTAGATGCCTCCCCTGCCCTGCTTGTCGCCGGGATACCAGTTCTGGACGGTGCTGTATTTGACCTCGGCATCCTTCAGCGCCACGATTTCGACGATGGCGGCATGCAGCTGGTTCTCGTCGCGTTGCGGCGCCGTGCAGCCTTCCATGTAGCTGACATAGGCGCCTTCGTCGGCCACGATGAGGGTGCGCTCGAACTGGCCGGTGCCGCGGGCGTTGATACGGAAATAGGAGCTGAGCTCGATGGGGCAGCGGACGCCCTTGGGGATATAGCAGAAGGAGCCGTCGCTGAAAACAGCGCTATTGAGCGCAGCAAAGAAATTGTCGCTGCTGGGAACGACGCTGCCGAGGTACTGCTTGACGAGGTCGGGATACTTCTGCACCGCCTCGCTGATGGGACAGAAAATGATGCCTTTCTCTTCCAGCATCTTCTGGCTGGTGGTCTTCACGCTCACCGAGTCCATGATGGCATCGTAGGCGACGCCCACCGACGACTCGACGCCGGCCAGCGCCTCGCGCTCGCGCAGGGGTATGCCCAGCTTGTCGAACGTGGCCAGCAACTCGGGGTCGACCTCGTCCATGCTCTTTTTCAGCTCTTTCTGTTTGGGAGCGGCATAGTAGATGATTTCCTGATACTTGGGCTTCTCATATTCCAGATGCGCCCAGTCGGGCTCCGTCATGGTCTGCCACTTGCGGAACGCCTTCAGGCGGAATTCAAGCAGCCACTCGGGCTCGCCTTTTTTCTGCGAAATGGTACGCACCACCTCCTCGTTCAAGCCCTTGCCAATGGTGTCGGTATCGATATTTGTGACGAATCCCCATTTGTAGTCTTCGTTCGTAACTTCTTGTATGATATCCTTTTCGTTGTTTTCCATTATCAATAAATGTATCAAGAATCGTATGCAAAAGTACAAAAAAACAACGCACGACGGCCAAAAAGTTGCAAAATGGAGATAGTCGGGGCCGCAAAGGACTGAATCTGAAAGCACAAACGGCTATTTTCGGTAATGGGGGTGGTAGATGCTGATGGTGTCGCGCAGGTACTGGTGCGACAGGTGGGTGTAGATTTCGGTGGTGTTGATCTTCTCGTGTCCCAGCATCTCCTGCACGGCGCGCAGGTCGGCACCATTGGCGACGAGCTCGGTGGCAAAGCTGTGGCGCAGGCTGTGGGGCGAGATGTTTTTCTTGATGCCGGCCTTCTCCACCGCCGCCTTGAGGAACATGAAGACGTAGTTGCGCGACAGGTGGCGCCCCAGCCGCGAAAGGAATACATACTTCTCCTCGCCGGGTTTGGCCTTGACCTGCGAACGATTGGTGCCGATATACTGCATCAGCAGATGGAGGGCATGGGCGTTGATGGGCACCCAGCGCTGCTTGTCGCCCTTGCCGGTGACCAGCAGGCACTCCTCGTCGGCATAGATGGCCGAAAGGTGCAAGCCGACCAGCTCCGACACGCGCAAACCGCAGCCGTAGAGGACCTCGACGATGACATAGTTGCGGGCTTGGTCGGGAATGCTGAGGTCGAAGGTGGCCTCGAGGGCGTCGATCTCGTCGTTGTTGAGCACATCGGGCAGATGGTGCGACGAACGGGGCATCTCGAGCAGCGTGGCGGGATTCTCCTTCACGGCATCCTCCACAACCATCATGCGGTAGAAAGTGCGCAAACCGCTGACGATGCGACATTGCGACGCCAGGGCGATGCCGGTCTCGTTGAGCTGCACCAGCAGCCCCCGCAGCACCTGCAGGTCGACCTGCGTGGGCCCGCACCCCACCGATGCGGCATATCGCGCCAGATGCGACA
Source organism: uncultured Bacteroidota bacterium (assembly GCA_902793295.1). Lineage (GTDB taxonomy): Bacteria > Bacteroidota > Bacteroidia > Bacteroidales > P3 > Colimorpha. The sequence goes on along the minus strand of CADBDA010000001.1, from coordinate 234,782 downwards.
CGTCGCGCAGATAGTTCTCCACCGAATTGGCCGACAGCTGACGCTCCAAGGTCAGATAGGTCTGGAACGAACGCAAGGCGCGTTTCCACTCAGGGTCGGATATGGATTGGACAATTGACACGATTTTATTTTACGAATAACACCAAAACAAAATATGACTATCCGCAAATGTACGAGAAATCGAAATCGCGTCTCTTCGAGACGCAATTATAGGGTTGTTTCCAATTGAAATTAAGCCTCTCCGAGGCTTTATCGGAATAATGCGGATAATCATAAACAGATATTATTATAAGATATTCAAATTCCTACGAGCTTCAACCCACAAACATTAACCTTTACAAGCGTTGTTGCCATTGCTATTCACGACACAAACATATAACGCTAAGAGCGCCGGTTTATTGTCTGTTTTTTTTTGGGGGGGGAAAGGGTTTTTTTTTCCTGCCACACAAAAAAAACACGAAATGGAATGTGCTTGGGTGGTATTGCTCAAGGGGAAGAACTGGCAGGAAGCAAAACACTACAGCACAATCTGATAGGGCTCCCTATCGCCGATATAGATGACAAAACAATTGCGACTTCTGGCAAACAGCGTATTGAGATCCGGAAACAGATTCACTTCGCAGACCGGACCCGCTATCTGTGAAAACACCAGATTGCCATGTTGGTTGCTGCCTTGATAGATGCGTACCAATTCGCCTTCGGCACCAACAATCGTCAGCCTATATCCGTCAAGGTACAGCGTCACATGGTCGAAAGCAGCCCGTCGTGGCATCTCTTCCACCGCCCCATCGGGGGCGAGAAGGTTGAGCGACGGCATGAATTCCAAGGGTTCCACGCCAACCCGTTTCACTAATGTGTCTGCCGACGGAGGTTTGGATTGCGGCAGGGGCAACGTATCGACCACTTTATCGGAGACTGGACATTCTAAAGTGTCTGTTCTGGTCAATTCCGAATTGTCGCCATGGAAAAGACGATGCCGCCACTGGGGGAAAACAGCCAAAGCCACCGCCGATGCCGACGCCAAGACCAGCAACAGCAGTGCCACACGACGCAGTTTCAGGATGATGCGGTGCATACGCTGATAGACAGCATCGCGACTGACGCCCATCCGCTTACCGATTTCATCACCCTGATAGCCTTCCAGATATAGCTGAATCACCTTCCGTTCGTCACCATTCAATGTCGACAGCAACTCGTCCAATGTCTCACTGCAACGCGCCGTTTCCTCGTCAGGCATGGTGTCGGCCAGATGGTCCGTCAGTGTCGAAACATCGAGCGATCGGCGACGCCCCACCCTATAGAAGACCGAACGGACCTGCCATCGTACCCAAGCACGTTCCTGGGTAGGAGAGGCATCGGGCCGCAACCCGTCGAAACGTTCCCACAATAAGAGGTAGACCTCCTGCAGCATATCCTTGCAACGCTCCTCATCCCCATCCACACGATACCAACACATGCGCCACAACATCTTGCTGTGGCGCATGAGCAAAGCGGTAAAGGCATCATTTCGTTCCATCAGATTGACTGCATAGGCATCCTCATTGCAAACGACGGATGAAGTAGTTTATTATTGGAGCAGTATTTTTTTCGTGGACATACCTTCAGGAGAAACAATCCGCAGCAGATAGGTGCCGCGAACCAACGAACGCACATCCATGGTGATAGTCGAGCGGAAACGTTCTTTGACGACAACACGTCCATGCAGGTCGAACAGGGAGGCTTCCATCCACTGGTCGCCATCAACAGCAACGCTGATGGTTTCGGAGGCCGGATTGGGATAGACAGCGCATTGCAGATCGGGCGTACGGATGCCGTCGCAAGATTCCACATATTTGCCGGCAAACTGACCCCAATAGGCGTCAGACAGATAGGCATCGAGGCTTCCGCAGGGGATGAAGAGGGTGTCGACGCCACCATGCAGCACACCGTACAGGCACCCCTCCGCTGTGGTGACAGGCGGCTGGAGGTTCTGCAAACGCATCTTGGACAAGGGCTGGCGGTAGAAAGCGTCCATTTCGATGGTGTCTACCGGAGCAGTGAAGACGATGCGTTTCAGGACGCCCTTGTAATCGCCGATGAATGCCATGCCCCTGACAGCCCTCAGCGTTGGAGGCAGCGTCAGCTCCACGAAAGCACAGTCGCCAAAAGCTGTGGTGTCAATGACTTCGACGGCATCGCCCCAAGCTATGTGCGACAGCAAGTTGCACATGAAGAAAGCCCCTTGGGGAATGATGCGCAAAGCATCGGGGATATCAATGGATGTCAACCGGTTGCAACTATGGAAACAACCCTCGCCCATCGCACCGAGCGAATCGGGCATGCCGACACGGGTCAGCGACGTGCAGTAGTAGAATGCCCATCCGCCAATCCTGTCCATCTGGTTGGGAAAGTCGATGCTTACCAACGAACTGCCATTGAATGCATCGTTATCGATAGTGGTCACGCCTTCAGGCACATGCACATAGCGGATATCGCCATTGCCCGAGAAACCACTGACAAAGCGCAAGCCATCCGGCAGAAAAAGCGAATCAGCGCTCTTGTGCACCGACAGCAGACTGTCGCCATCCGCCGAGTAAATCATCATGCCATCCATATAATAATGAGTGTTCCCCGGGGCGATGGTCAAATGGTCAAGTGCCGAACAGTGCGTAAAGGCACCCGCGCCCAACTGCGTCACCGTGGCAGGAATGACCACGTTATCCAACATCACGTTATCCACAAAAGCCCAATTGCCGATGCTCCTTATTCCTTCGTGGAGCGTCACCTGAGTAACATTATGACAGTAGGCAAAAGCATAAGCGGCAATCCTACTGGTGTTTGTCGGCAAGGTGATGGAGCCGCTTTTTGCCTTCGGGCACTCCACCAGCGTTGCCGTGTCCTTGCTGAAAAGCATGCCGTCTATCGACCTGTAACTGGGGTTGTTTTCATCCACATCGATTGCGGTCAGTTGGTTCGCCGCAAACGCCACCGCTCCAATGTCCGTCACCGAGGCGGGGATATACACCGACGAAGGCAGTGTGGCAAAAAAGAAGCATCCATATTTTATCTGCGTGACCGACGAAGGAATGGTGATCCCCGTCAGATTACTGCCGTAGAACGCTTCTTCGCCCAGTGCCACAACATCATAGGTGGTGCCGCTATGAGTCACCGTGGCTGGAATGACGACGTTGCCGCTGTAATAGCTCGATTTGGGGACCACCTCCACCGTATGTTCCGTGGGGGAAAGGACGTTGTATCCGATACCACCGGCAATAAAATACTGGGCTGAGGCCACCGCCGGAAGAAAAAGCATCAAAAAGATGCCTAAACCATATTTCTTCATAATGATGTGTATTTATTTGTTAAGAAAAGATTTCTACAAATAAAATACACCTCTTTCAATCTAAATCTGACACCACATCCATCTTTTTTCTCAAAACGCTACCACTATCACTCCCCCATCACCCCCTCCGTTGCGTCTTCACCCATCGCAGGAAGTCCCACAAGGTCTCGTCATCTTTCTCCGAACGTTTTTTGGGTTTGTGTTTCAAGTTCACACGTCCATACTTCGCCATGCGGTTTTCCACCACACGTGTCTGTTTTTTGAAGTAGCGTGTCGACGTGGACGGATTGCGTTTCAACGGCGACGGCAGTGTCGCGGCCAGCTGGGCCGCCTCGTGGGCCGAGAGGGTCTTGGCGGAATGGCCGAAATAATGCTGGGCGGCCGCCTCACAGCCATAGATGCCGTCGCCGAACTCCACAATGTTGAGGTAGACCTCCATGATGCGCTCCTTGCCCCACAGCTTTTCGATGGCCATGGTGTAGCCTGCCTCCAGGGCCTTGCGCAAATAGCTGCGCCGGTGGGGCAGAAAGGCGTTCTTGGCGGTCTGCATGCTGATGGTGCTGCCACCGCGCACGCGGCGTCCGGCCTTGTTTTCGCGGTACGAGATCTTCAACTGCTCGACGTCGAACCCCTTGTGGCGCATGAAGCGGCCGTCCTCGGAGGCGATGACTGCGGCGACAAGATGGGGCGACACCTCTTCTATCGGCACATAATCGCGCTCAAAGTTGACCTCGCGGTCGGCATCGACCAACTGCTGGAACCAGCGTTGCACCATCAGCGGCGTCAGCGGCGGATTGACCCACTTGTAGGCCACCAGCAACACGAGCTGCAACAGCACCAGCGACACCACGGTTATCCACAACACGCGCCATATCTTGCGCGCCAACGAGCGTTTCTTCTTCCCTTCTTGCGTCTTCGCCTTCGCAACGTCTGCATACGTCTGCTCTACGGCATCAAAAGTATAATCGTCATTTTTCACGACCCTATTAACGACATCCCGCGCAAAAAATTGTTTCCATCTCGTATCGGGGCTTCCGTTGGGCACGAAGGTCCTTATGGCGCTTGATGTTTGGGGCTCCTGCTGGAGGGGTGGATCTTTTTAATCCTTTGTTGGTTGGGTTGGGTGGTTCCCCGCCTACGGCGGAAATCTTGGAAATCTTTTTAAATCTTTTCTTTTGTCTCTTTCCTTGCGCGGTCGGCCTAATCTTGGAAATCCTTTTGAATCTTGGAAATGGAATTCCCGCTTCGCGGAAATTTTTGGCTGACGCAGGAAGTGATAGTCTTCCTCTTTCTTTTCTTTGACTGGCGCTGGATGGATCGGTCTGCCGCTTCGCGGGAGTTTGGATATTGGCGGTGGGTTTGGGGGCGATGGGTGGTGGATTGTGTTGGGGTCTGGGATTATGGGGTATGTTTTTTTATTTTTTAACGTTTTTTTTTGCCACATGACAAATAATTGTTATATTTGTAAACTCAAAAAAGTAAACAAATCATTTTTAAACAATTAAATAACAAATCAATATGGCAAAAGTAGCTATCAACGGCTTCGGCCGAATCGGAAGAATGTCTTTCCGCGCCATGCTGGCTCACCCCGAACTTGAAATCGTGGCAATCAACGACCTCACCAGCGCCGACACCTTGGCTTATCTGTTCAAATACGACTCCGTCCACGACAACTTCGACGGTGAAGTGCACGCTGAAGGCGACTGCCTCGTTGTCAACGGCAAGAAAGTGAAAATCTACGCCGAACGCGACCCGCAAAACCTGCCTTGGAAAGAACTGGGCATCGACATCGTCGTCGAAAGCACCGGCCTCTTCAAAAAACGCGACCAGATGATGAAACACATCAACGCCGGCGCCAAGAAAGTCATCCTCACCGTCCCCGCCGGCAAGGCTGACGACGTCGACGCAACCGTCGTTATGGGTGTCAACGACAGCGTGCTGACCAAAGACATGCAACTCATCAGCAACGCCAGCTGCACCACCAACTGCTTGGCCCCCGTCGCCAAAGTCCTCAACGACAAATTCGGCATCAAACGCGGTCTCATGAACACCGTCCACAGCTACACCAACGACCAGAAGATCCTCGACCAGCCGCACAGCGACCTCCGTCGCGCCCGCGCCGCTGCCGTCAGCATCATCCCCACCTCCTCCGGCGCCGCCAAGGCTGTAGGCCTGGTCATCCCCGAACTGAAGGGCAAACTCGACGGCTTCGCTATGCGCGTCCCCACTCCTGACGGCAGCGTCGTCGACCTCACCGCCGAACTCAACTGCAACGTCACCAAAGAGCAGATCAACGCCGCCATCAAGGAAGCCGCCGAAGGCCCCATGAAAGGCGTCCTCCAGTATGTCGACGAGCCCATCGTCAGCATCGACATCATCGACAACACCCACAGCAGCATCTTCGACAGCCTCCTGACCCAGGTCATGGACGGCAACTTCGTCAAGATCGTCTCCTGGTACGACAACGAGAAGGGCTACAGCACCCGCGTTGGCGACCTCGCTGCCAAACTGGCCAAGCTGCTCTAATCCTCCCTCCCCCGCTCTTTTTCTCCCTCCCGAGAAAAGGGGGAACCGGAATAACGAAGCAAACAAATCCAATCGAAGCCCTGTGCCAACCCCACAGGGCTTCTTCTTTTTCTGCTTTTTCTGCTATTTTGCCCCACAGGCAACCCCACAGGGCTTCTTCTTTTTCTGCTTCTTTTTAGCCCCCTGCCAATTCCACAGAGATTCTTCCTTTGCGCCCTCCCCCGCCTATCCCCATTTGCCCGAATCGCGTTTCTTAACAACCGCGTTTCATGCCGTCGCAACAGACCGCCGCACACGGCAAGCGGCATGAGTCACATCAATACAACCAGCTTATTGTCATCGCTTTTCAGGAAGGGCCACAGTCGCAAATATGTTAAATATTTTAATATTCAAAATATAATGTGTACTTTTGCATTTTAAAACTGATGCATGACAAACCCTAGACTCTATATCATCGCCGGATGCAACGGGGCGGGCAAAACCACCGCCTCCTACACCATCCTGCCCGAAATACTCCAATGTCGCGAGTTTGTCAACGCCGACGAGATTGCCAAAGGGCTCTCCCCCTTCAACCCCGAGAGCATGTCCCTCAAGGCCGGCCGCCTCATGGTGGCGCGCATCAACGAGCTGCTGGGCATGCAAGCCAGCTTCGCCCTCGAAACGACGCTCTCCACCCGCTCGTACGTGGCACTCGTCAACAAGGCGCACGAACTGGGCTACAAGGTCAGCCTCATCTACTTCTGGCTGCAAAGCCCCCAACTGGCCGAAATGCGCGTTGCCAAACGCGTCAGCGAGGGCGGACACGACATCCCCACCACCGTGCTGCGCCGCCGCTACTGGTCGGGCATCAAGAACCTCTTCCAACTCTACATGCCTGTGGTCGACTACTGGATGATATTCGACAACAGCCAACCCTCGCGCGTCATGGTGGCCGAAGGCGGCATCGGCGTGGAAAACAACATCCTGGAACATGAAATCTTTGAAAATATCAAGCAATATGTCACAAGAGGAAATTAACGAACTGCGTAGCCGCATCTGCTACGGCCTGAAAAAAGCCGAAGAGAACATGCTACGCGAAAAAGCGCTGCACGACGACACCATCGTCACCGTCGCCAACGGCAAAATATGCGAAATGTCGGCCAAATACCTGTATCGCAAACTCTACGAGAAATAAGGTTCCAGGCGCCAGCATCGCGCCTCCCCGACCCTATTGTACCATCTGTCCTTTGCCGACCAAAACTTCAAAAAAACGCTATCATCATGACTCACCCCCTGCGCTTCGCGCTGCTGCTGCTGGTTGTGGCCCTATGCAACGCATGCGGCCCTTCCGCCACCAATCCCAAAAACGTAGAACAACACTACTCCTACACCGACGACTACGGCTCCGTCGTGGAGGTGCCCTCCCATCCGCACCGCATCGTCTCGCTCTCGCCAGCGGTCACCGAAATCATGTTCGCCCTCGGCGCCGACAGCCTCCTGGTGGGCCGCACCGAATTCTGCCTCTATCCGCCTCAAGCCAGCCGCATAGAGAACATCGGCGGCATCAGCAACCTGAACATCGAGAAGGTGCTCTCCGCCAAGCCGGACCTGATCATCAGCGGCTCGATGGTTCCCCGCAAAGTGGTCAAACAGTTCGAGGACATGGGCGTCCCGTTGGTCTGCGTCATCGAAAAGCAGCAGTTCGACGGCCTCTTTGAAAATATCAGCAAAATAGGCTCGCTCTGCGACCACAAGCGCCAGGCCGACAGCCTCAACAGCAGCCTCCGCCAACAGCTGTCGCAAATCGACACCGCCGCACCGGCCAAGCCCAAAACCGTCTACTACGTGGTCGGATTCGGCAGCGGCGGCAACTTCACCGCCGGCGGCAACACCTTCATCAACGACATCATCACCATGGCAGGAGGCGACAACATCGCCAAGGACAGCCAAGGCTGGACCTTCAGCGTCGAGGCCTTGCTCCATGCCGACCCCGACTTCCTGCTCATCCGCGCCGAAGACAGTGCCCGCTTCGCCCAAACCGCCCCCTACAACCAGCTCTCCGCCGTCCGCAAAGGCCACATGGTGGCGCTTGAAGAGGGCATCCTCGACCTGCAGGTGCCGCGCAACATCGAACTCATCCGCCGACTGAAGGCCATCTTCCAACAATAGACCTACGGAGCCTTGCACCCCCTAAAAGAATAGGCGCCGACGGAAGTCGGCGCCTATTTCTTTGCCATTTATCTTATCTTTTATTTCTTCTTCGCAGTCGCTTTGGCTTTAGCTTTGGCTTTGCTTGCAGCGGCCTTGACGGTTTTGGCGACCTTGGCGGTGGCTTTCTTCACCGTCTTCACAGCTTCCTCAACAACGTAGGGGTTGTCCAGGTTGCTCACGAAAGGATAGCTGTAGTTGTAGGCGGGGTCGAACGTCTCCTTGATGGCCTGCGGCGAGGTCCAACGGATCAGGTTCAGGTAGGAACCGGCCTTGTCGTTGGTGCCCGAAGCGCGTGCGCCGCCAAAAGGCTGCTGTCCCACGACGGCTCCAGTGGGCTTGTCGTTGTAATAGATGTTGCCGGCAGCATATTTCAGGATGTCGGCACCCTGGCGCAATGCCTTGCGGTCGGTCGAGAAGATGGCGCCGGTGAGGGCGTAGGGCGATGTCTCGTCGCACAGATGCAACGTCTTCTCATAGTCCTTGTCGTCGTAGACATAGATGGTGATGATGGGTCCGAAAATCTCCTCGCACATCGATTTGTACTTCGGTGTCTTGGCCAGGATGACGGTCGGCTGGATGAACCAACCCTTGCTCTTGTCGCCCGTGCCGCCAAAGACGATTTCGGCATCCTTGCTCTTCTTGGCGTGCTCGATGTACTTCATGCAGTTGTCGAACGAAGCCTCGTCGATGACCGCGTTGACGAAGGCGCTGAAGTCGCGCACGTCGCCCACCTTGATTTCCTTCAGCATGTCGCCCACCAGTTTCTTCACCTCAGGCCACAGCGACTTGGGCACATAGGCACGACTGGCGGCCGAGCACTTCTGTCCCTGGAATTCGAAGGCACCGCGGACAATGGCCGTAGCCACCTGGGCGGCGTTGGCCGACTTGTGGGCAAAGATGAAGTCCTTGCCGCCCGTCTCGCCGACAATCTTGGGATAGGTGCGGTAGTTGGCGATATTGTCGCCGATGCTCTTCCAGAATCCGTTGAAGGTCTTCGTGCCTCCGGTGAAGTGGACACCGGCCAGATTCTCGTTGGCGAAAGCCACCTTGCCGATAAGGGCGCCGCTGCCAGGCAGGAAGTTGACAACGCCGTCGGGAAGACCGGCTTCCTTGTAAATCTCCATCAGGATATAGTTGCTCAGCATGGCCGTGGTCGAGGGCTTCCAGATGCAGGTGTTGCCCATCAGCACCGGCGAAAGGCACAGGTTGCTGGCAATGGAGGTGAAGTTGAACGGGGTGATGGCGAAGACGAAGCCTTCCAGCGGACGGTAGGTGACGTAGTTCAGCGTACCCTTGTCGCTGCAGGGTTGGTCGCTGTAAATCTGCGATGCATAGAAGGCGTTGTAGCGCAGGAAGTCGACCAGTTCGCATGCCGAGTCGATTTCGGCCTGCATCGTGGTCTTGCCCTGACCCAGCATGGTGGCGGCGTTGATCAGCCAACGGTATTTGCCGCTCACAAGGGTGGCAATCTTCTGCATCACGCTGGCGCGTTCAATCCAAGGGGTGTTGGCCCATTCCTCGTGGGCTTTCATGGCAGCGTCGATGGCGGCCTTGACCTCTTTCTCGCCCACCTTGTAGTATGTTGCCAGGACATGCTTGTTCTCGGTCGGCATCACGATGGTGCCCGTCTCTTTGGTTTTCACCTTCTTGCCGCCAATGATGGGGCAAATTTCGTACTGCGTTTTGTAGAGCGCGTCCAGAGCTTCACGGATTTTTGCACGTTCAGGACTGCCGGGAGCATAGCCCAATACGGGTTCATTCTCAGGCTTGGGAAAAGAAAAAAGTGTGTTGTTCATAAAAGGATTATTTATTTAATGTATTGTGTTTATTTTATTTGCAAAGAGCCAACCCCCTTCGGGGCAACAATTTCGGTTGCAAAGTTACATTTTTTTCGCCGATTTGCAAAAAAAAATTACCTTTGCAAAACAATAAAAAAGGGCTTCCCCTTACTAAAATTATAGTTTTCAATCGCTAAAAAACAATAAAACTCCAATATCATGAAAAAAATCAGTATCATTATGATGTTTGTCGCCCTGTTTGCGACCACTTCGTGCAGTTCGCTCACCGGCGCTTCCGACACCGCCGCCATGACCACTGGCACCACCTGCGCCCGCGCTCTTATCGCCCTCCGCGCCAGCCATAAAGCAGGCACCCTCTCCATCACCAACCTCAGCGACCTCAGCAACATGCTGGTGGTGGTCAACGCCTACAACTCGCTCAAAACCAACAAAGCCAACAGCAACTATAAGAAATCGTTCTCTACCGGCATGGTGGCCGGCGGCAGCGGCATCATCACCAACAGCAATGTCGCCACCATCGTCAACCTGCTGCTCAACGCCAACGGCTTGGCCAATGTGAACAGCAACAACATTTCGACCGGAAGCAACAGCACCACAGTCACCAACAGCATTGTGCCGATGATTGAATGCATGAAACAATAATTGCAACTCAAGCGACAAATAGTCCGAATCCCATTCCCCAAAGAATGGAATAACGATGGGTCGCCCATCCCTCAGAAATACAGAAGCGCCGCTCTTTCGAGCGGCGCTTCTGTTATGTATTCATTAATGGACCTGCCAACCGCTACCTTCCCACCACCAGTTTCTTGGTGACGTTGCCGGCGGGAGTGTGGACGACCACGATGTACATTCCCTCGGGCCAATCGTTCACGTCGAGGGTGGTGCCCAAACCCCGCACACTTATGTCGACCATCTTCGCACCCTGAAGGCTGTAGGCCTCCACGCGCGTCATGCCGTACGAGGACATCACCTGTACCTTGTTGGCGGCCGGGTTCGGCATCAGGTAGGTCAGCTGCTCCACCATCGGCACCTCGATGGCGGCAGCGCCACCCGTATCGCACAGGCAGATGTCCAACGGCTCGCTCCATTCGCTGTAGTGCAGCGAGTCGTGCATGCACACGGCACGGATATAGGCCGTGTAGTGCGTGCAGGTGTCCAGGTTGGTGATTTGGATGGCGGGGATGGACGCAATCAGCAGGTTACCGTCCTCTGGCTCGATGCCCTGCAGCCCGTAGCGCACCTCCCATCGCAAGTGCTCGTTGTGGTTGTTCCACAAAAGCACCACGTTACCGTCCCCCTCGTTGCCCACGCGGAAGTTTTCCACCTCAGGGCACTCATACTGCGGAGGTCCATCGTAGTACGACGAGTCAATCTCGATGATGGGAAAGATAAGGGAAAAGAAGGGCCCCTCGTACCACAACCAGTTGGTATCGCTGATAATCTGTCCGTTATGCCACATAAATGCCTTATATTTGTAAAGGTGCAAAGGAGTGGAATAGCATGTGTCAGTATAGGTATCAGGACAAAACGGCCTCTCCACTCTTGAAATATACCCTATGGTGTAGGCACTCGCCGTATATCCCGCTCCCGGATTGTATTCCGGAGGTGCATACTCACTAATAGTATAATTGCCTGTCATTCCGACATAAAAGGAATCGTAAACCGTCACAGGTTTGTCAAAATAGTATTCGTGTACCGGAACAATCAGGTTAGTGTCCATTGGATTCCCCCTACAGCAATAATGATCAGTATAATAACGCATGACATGAAACGGTATCTCACTTCCCGTTCGTAGGTGAAGGTCCATGTAACGTACCGGCTCCACATTGTGGAACTCGACGGATGCAACAAGAGGAAACGAATCTCTTATTGCATCGTAGAGAAGGAGGTATTCTGGATGAGTGGGTTCAATCGTATCCGTACCCATACACCGTGGAGTAACATTTACGTGAAAATCCATATCTCCCCACAATACATCAACACATGCAGCCAATCCCACTATTTTCAATGGAACATCGGTATAATTATAACGCACATATCTTCCGATTTTATTTCTGCTATTGTATCCATTGGGATTCCAATTCACACTATAAGGGACATTGTCTCCAAAAGAATTGTTGAATTCAGTCAAGTAATTCAAAAAAGTGGTAGAATCGCTCAACCAATCTTCGCTCCACCACTGGTAGAAATAGATGGAGTCACGTCCTCGGATGGTGTCGCCCACCCTGAAATAATACTGGCGCTGCGCCTGCAATCCGACGGTGAAAACCGTCATAGCCAACATACAGAAAACTATTTTTTTATGCATCTTTCATAATTTTAGGTTAATCACTACATTTTACATTCAGATCCATAGGAAAAAAGATTTGCGAGACCTTCTCGCTACATACAATTTTTTTCGAGCATGTTGTGTATGGAATGCTGTCTATCTTGACAGCAAAATCCACCGGACCACGGATAACCAACTCTTCTACGGAACAAATCCCATTCGACTGCAATGGTTGAATAAAGAAATTCGCAGCACTGGGATTGCTATTGTCGTATCCCATCGTGAGGAAATGCTGCTGCGTGTTGTAGTTGTCCATCGAGGTCATCATCCTGTCTGGAAGGAAAAAAGGCTTAGCCGTTGGAAAAAGTGTCGTAACCGGCCATTCAAATACCACACTGCCAACACCATACATCGTATTTCCCGACATCAGCATTGTTATCTCCTGGCTGTGCCGACTGTAACGAAGTCCGTATATATCCGATGTATTGGTGCTCGTTCCCAAATCCAGTCGGATGGCATTGAGGGCATTCATGCCAACGGAAAGCGAGGGAACGTGAAACACATACACCAAGGCTCCATCACTAAGGAATACCGCGTTGGCGTCAAACTTCACCGCCACAGCAACCATGTCGCCGTCGACAGGACAGATGGCAAAGTTCCACGCACGGGGCCACACATCTCCGGGGAAATAGTAGGCGTTGTCCTGCAGACCCCCCGGCTGGAACATGTTGTTACGAAGGTGCACTCGATGGTTGACAACACCACAACCCACAGGAACACTGCCGACTGTCACCACGAAATTGTCCGTCAGACACACTTTGGAGATTTTCTCGTAATAACCCTGCATCCCGGATGTCACGCCCATCGTATACGTCCATACGTTACCGCCCGCCGTACCCGTAATGTCAAGCATACAGGAACGGTCTTTCGTATTCCCGTCGCGCATAGATCCCACCACTGCGACATGGAGGGCGTTCATGCTGTCGCGAAATGCGACCAAACTCTGCAGCGTGTCGGCATATATCTGACCGCAATCGAAATCGTCGTAGACATGATAGTTCATATTACTCTGCATCAATGAGTTCACCTTAAACCAACCCCACACCCCCTTTGTTGTTTGCTGCAATTTTTCCCATCCGCAGAAATAAACATAATCCTCGAAAATGACGAAGTCTCTCACAAAGATATTGGGATCTATCTCCGTATTAAGAATGGACAAGGTTGCGTCGGCATAGCCGAAGTAGTGCGTTGTGGCAGTCTCCACATAGCTGACCGTGGCGGGGTAATTGTATTCCCTCACGATGGTTTGATTCACCGCCGACGGGTACTGCGTCTCTACCAAGCGGTGCTGGCAGACCCCCTGCACCGTCCCTGTCGCCAGCGTCACAAGAAACAATAGTGCCTTTTTTAACATGTTTTTTTTCATAAGCAATCTTTAAATTTATTGATATTGAATATTTTTTCAGATTTATTCCCTGTCTTTCTCACAAAGACACAACCATTTTTTGTCATAACATGGTGTTCACACACTTTGTCGAGAAATGATTTACGGCTGCAAATTTACATTTTTTTTTCAATATACAAAGAATAATTTGGCCATATTTTCAGATAAATATAATATCTATTTAATATTCAGTTAATTGAGTTATATATTCAGATTATGTATTTCTTCAAAGCCTTTCAACACCTACGCAAAATAGTGTCTTCCTATACAAATCATTACTAGGAATAATGACAGGACCAAAAAAAGCGGGTACTCCTCCCTTTCAGGGGAATACCCGCCAAAGTATTATCTGCTTGTATTACAGGTCAGACTTCCCAAGTGTCGCCGCTGTTGAGCAGGTCGTCGACACATTTGTACTTGCCATTGGCCATCTGCTCGTCCATCTGATCCTCATACAGCTGGGTGTAGGAGGTCTTTTTGACGTTGCGGATAACGCCCAATGCCACAGGAAGGTCGCCGCCCATGTGGGCCAGCATCATGTGGATACCGGTATCCTCAATGGTTTCGTCGTGGACCATGATATCGTCGATGGTGATGCCGTTCTCGCCGATAGTGACCGATTCCAGTTGACGTCCGTTGAAGCGGAGGCCTTTGTTCTTCTCCTTGCCATAGATCATGGGTTTGCCATGTTCCAGCACGATGGTGCGGTCGTCACGAACAGCGCGATCGGTAATGGCAGCATGGGTCTTGTCGTTGAAGATCATACAGTTCTGCAACACTTCGACAACCGAAGCGCCGTCATGTTTGGCTGCATGTTCCATCACCTGGGTGGTCAACGCAGGCACGCAGTCAAGGGTGCGGGCGAAGAAAGTACCCTGGGCGCCCATCACCAACTCGCCCGGATTGAAGGGATAGTCGATGGTGCCGTAGGGCGACGTCTTGGTCACCTGGCCAAACTTGGTCGTGGGGCTGTACTGGCCCTTGGTAAGACCGTAGATTTCATTATTGAAGATGGTGATGTTCAAATCCTGATTACGACGGATAGCGTGGATGAGGTGGTTGCCACCGATAGCCATCGAGTCGCCGTCGCCCATATTCACCCAAACGCTCAATGCGGGGTTGGCCAGCTTCACGCCCGTGGCGATAGCGCAGGCACGTCCGTGGATGCTGTGGAAACCGTAGGTGTCCACATAATAAGGAATACGCGAGGAACATCCGATACCGGACACCATGACGATATTCTCTTTCTTGGTATGGGTTTTGGGGAAGGTGTTCAACAGAGAGGAGAGAATGGCGTGGTCGCCGCAGCCGGGACACCATTTCACCATCTGGTCGCTGGTAAAGTCAGCTTTCGTGTATTCAACGTCCGATTTGGGAACAAAATGTCTTTCACTCATGATATTACTCTCCTAAAATTTTGTTAAACTCATTTTTTAACTCGCCCACCTCGAAAGGCAGACCCATCACCTTGTTGTACTGGTGCATGGGGCATTCGGGGAACTGGGTGCGCAGATAGCCTGCAAACTGTCCGTTGTTGAGTTCGCATACCACAATTTTCTTGTATTTGCGCAGGATGTCGCCGGTATTCTTCGGCAGCGGGCAGATGTAGTTGAAGTGGGTGTAAGCCACCTTCTTGCCTTCGTTGTTCATCTCTTCTACTGCGAGGGTGAGGGCACCCGAAGTGCCACCCCAACCCACCACGAGCAGGTCGCCGTCGGGGTTGCCCATCACTTCCTGGTCGGGGATGTAGTTGGCAACGCGGTTCACCTTCTCCTGACGGTTGCGTGTCATGAGGGCGTGGTTTTCGGGATCGGTGCTCAGCGGACCGTCGGGGCATTTCTCCAAGCCGCCCACGCGGTGACGCAGTCCTTCCATGCCGGGCAATGCCCATTCGCGGGCAAAGGTCTCGGGGTCACGACGGAACGGACGGAAGTCGGGATCGTTGGGTTTGGCCAGACGCGGCGTGATGGCGGGCAGGTCGGCAACCTTCGGGATGCGGAACAGCTGCGAGCCGTTGCCCAGATAACCGTCGGTCAGCAGGATGACGGGGGTCATGTGCTCCAATGCCAGTTTGGCGGCGGTGTAGGCCCAGTAGAAGCAGTTGGCGCTGCTGCTGGCGGCAACAACGATGAGGGGAGCCTCGCCGTTGCGGCCGTAGAGTGCCTGGTTCAGGTCGCTCTGCTCGGTCTTGGTGGGCAGACCCGTCGAGGGACCGCCACGCTGCACGTCGACCACCACCAAAGGCAACTCGGTCATCACGGCCAATCCAAGGGCTTCGCTCTTCAGCGAGAGGCCGGGGCCCGAAGTGGAAGTGCAAGCCAACGCACCGGCGAAAGAAGCACCGATAGCGGAGCAAATACCTGCAATCTCATCTTCAGCCTGGAACACGCGGGCACCAAGCGATTTGTGTTTTGCCAGCTCGACCATGACGTCGGTGGCGGGGGTGATAGGATAGCTGCCTAAGAAAAGGCGGCGTCCGCTGCGCTCGCTGGCGGCCAGCAGACCCCAAGCGGTAGCCACGTTACCGGTGATGTTGCGGTAGCGGCCTTTGGGCATCTCGGCATGGGCCACGTCGACAATCTTGGAGTGGATAAGCTCCAGTTTGTCAGCATATTCATAACCTTCGGTGAGGACAGCCTTGTTCAGCTTCACCACGTCGGGTTTCTTGGCGAATTTGCGCTCCAAATAGGCGAAAGTCTTCTCCAACGTCTTGTGGGTCAGGAAGAAAATCATACCCAGAGCGAACATGTTACGGCACTTCTCCGTGGTCTTCTTATCTGCACCCTGGGCCTCACCGATCTTGGCGGTGAAGGAGGTGATGGGAGCACGGACAATGGTGTAGGCGCGTTCCAGTTCGTCGGTGAAAGGATTTTCCTTGTATCCAGCCTTCTCAAGAGCGTCTTCGGTGAAGGTGTCCATATCGACAATGACGGTGGCACCTTTCTTGGCCCATTTCAGCTGCGATTTGAAGGCGGCAGGGTTCATTGCGACGAGAATGTCGCATTTGTCGCCAGAGCTGTAGATATGCGATCCCACATGGACCTGATAACCGGATACGCCGGCAACGGTGTTGTGGGGTGCACGGATTTCTGCAGGATAGTCGGGGAATGTGGCGATATCGTTACCCGTAAGGGCAGAAGCGTCAGAAAACAGCGTACCGGACAGCTGCATTCCGTCGCCCGAGTCACCAGCAAATCGGATAACAAGGTCATCCTTATTAACAATCTGATCTTGTGACATTTTTAAATATTTTTGGTCAATTTTTGTTTGTATTAATAATTTGCAAAGATACTAATTTACTTTCAATAGGGAGCGAATTCGATATAAAGTTATCACATTTTTTCAACATAAGGCCCACTCCTCCCTTTCCGCAACGCTCCGAAAACAGGGTGCCTCAAGCGTCGCCACGCCGGTTTTCACAATCCCAAAACCGACCGCTGTCCGTCAGTCGTCCACGCCCATATAATACCGTATCGTGGGGGCTATCCAGTAGTGGAACTGCTGCCCTTGGCTGCCGTATCGCTGTTCCAATGTCCGCATACGCCGGTAGAGGGGGATGCCATCGCCGGCATCGTGCCACAAATCGGTGAAAACCACATCGCAAGGACGTCCCTGACGCCGAAATTGCGTCTGCTCAGCATGGGCAAAGGCGTCTTGCTGGACTAACATTATTTTGCGACTTGCCGTTTCGGGAAACTGAGGCCAGATATGCCTTTTGAATAGCGTTATCACAGCCTCGTCCACATCGACCACCGTGACCGTCTGCACCGCTTCCTTCATCGACACCATATAGGCGAAATAGCCCAACCCCAATCCGTAAACCAGCACATGCCCGCATGCGGCATCCACAGCGTCTTGCATTGTGCGTATCTCGTTGGGTGTCACCGTCATCCATTCTCTTCCGTCTTGCGTGATGGCGGGATAGCGGAACGGGGTTTTGAAGAAGCCCAGCGGGGCGCGCAGCCGGCCGCCTTCCATCTTCAGGTCGCCACAAGGGAAGGATTGGCAGGGTGCGTATTGCATATAGGTCAGCGCCACATCGCGAAAGGTGGTCTCCGGCAACGTGATGTCCCGGTAGTAGGGGTTGTTTTCAAAAACGCTGGTGTCGAGCGCCTGCAGCGAGGGCAGGAGGCTTTCGTACACCAGCCTTCGGTCCTCCTCCACCTCGTCGGGTCGCAGGCCGAATGCCGACGCCAGCAGCAGCGCGTAGCCCATCTCGTCGCTCACGCCCATCGACGTCATCGCCGCTAGGGCATCGGCCGACACCAGGCACGGCTGCTCGTTAAGCAACAGCGACTCCAGCCGCAACAGCTTGGCATTCATTTCGTCAACGCTCCCCTGCCTAGTCGCCATCAATCTGCACAAACGATTTGATGGGGGCTATCTCTTCCAGTCGGGCATGGTCGTAAAGGTCGGGAAATTCCACCAGGAAGAGGAATTCCTTGACTTTCACCTTGTATTCCTTGCCGTCACGCATCACCTTGGTGCGGTTCAATGCGTCGGCAATACCGGCTGCCGTGCCGCCGGTGGCCAGCACGTCGTCAAAAAAGGTCAGGTAGAAGGTGTCGCCTTCGGGCACCCCGGCGGCAATGTCCGACTTGCGGAAGAAGACATGGTCGGGGCCGTATTCCTTCATAATCTGCACGTCGCACAGGTCGCCCTTCGCAAAGGGCAGTTTGCCTTTCTTGCGGATGGGCACCATGTTCTGCACCTTCTCCGACTGTGTCAGCAGCGGCGCCGCAAACAGAAATCCGCGGGCTTCCACCGTCACCACATTGGGCGTGTGGATGTTGGCGTCCATCTCCTTGATGAGCTGGCAGAAGGCTTCCTTGTTCGACATGAAGGGGATGATGTCGATGAAATCGATTCCGGGTTTCGGAAAATCGGGATAATGGTTGATAACCTGTTTAAAGTCCATATAGTCAACTATTTTTATTATTATCTCCCAGTTTTCGGGCATTGCAAATATACAAAAAAAACGGCATCCGGCTGCCTCGCTCAGGCCTATTGTAATATTTTTCGTAAATTTGCAAATTCGAAATTACGACAATTTCCTCCATGAAAAAATACTTCATCATACTGATTGCCACCATACTAGGTTGTCTGCAGCCGCTCTCGGCCCAACAGTCGGACAACTACCGTTGGCTCAGCGCCGACGCCTTCGCCAGCCTCCTCACCTGCGGCCCCGGCGACGAATTCTACGAGTCCTTCGGCCATAGCGCCATCCGCATCTGCGACACCGCCAACCGCATCGACCTGGTCTTCAACTACGGCTGCTTCGACTTCTCCCAATCGCATTTCTACCTCAACTTCGCCAAGGGACGCATGGATTATTGCGTCATAGCTCAGTCCTTCGCCGACTTCATGCTCGAATACCAGTACTTCCATCGCGCCGTGTGGGAACAGCGCCTGCGTCTCAGTCCCGACGAGCTCAACCGACTCTTCACCGCTCTCAGCATCAACGCCCGTCCCGAAAACATGTACTACAAGTACGATTTCTTCCGCGACAACTGCGCCACCCGCGTACGCGAAATGGTGGAACGCTCGCTCGACAGCCGCTCCCTGCGCCGCGCGCCTTTCCCGCCCGAACCGCAGTCCTATCGCGACCTCTTCTACCGCTACACCGAGGGCTCCTTGCTGTGGTGGCGCTTGGGCATCGACCTGCTCCTGGGCGCCAACTGCGACCAGCCGATGCCCACCACGGCCTATACCTACATCCCCATGGAACTGCTGGTGCAATACGACACCTGCCCCTTGCCGGCTGTCATGGACGTCTCTTCCGAAAACGATTCAGAAGCCGAAGCCGCTTCCCCCTCCGAAACCATCGCCGAACCGGCCGTCCAACTGCTCGTCGACAGCCGCAACCCGCGTGCCAAAAGCCTGTCGCCCACCCTCTGCTTCTGGCTGCTCTTCGCCGTGGTGCTGACACTTACCCTCTTCGCCCGCCGCCGCGACTGGAACCTCTTCTGGCTCGACGGCATCCTCTTCGGCGTCGTCAGCCTCCTCTCGCTACTGCTGCTTTTCCTGAGCCTTGCCAGCGACCATTGGTGCTGCCATACCAATTTCAACCTGCTGTGGGCCAATCCGCTCTTCCTGTGGCTGCTCTGCCGCCTGCGCCGACCCGACCGCGTCGTGCCGCTCGTCGTCGGCGTCCTTCTGCTGCTCTTCCTCGCCGCATGGCCGCTCCTGCCGCAGCATTTCAACACCGCCGTCCTGCCCATCGTCCTCACCTTGGTGCTCCGACTGGCCGACCGTCTCCTCAAACCTCGAAAAACCAAAACAACATGAATATAAAGCACTTCCTTCTCTGGGCCTTGACCGTGGGCGCCTTGCTGCCGCTCCAGGCCCAATCCGTCAACAGCGACAACGACAAAGAGCCTACCAAATATCAGGGCTGCCACACCATCACACATTTCGACTCGACGTCGGTCTTCATGGAGGAATCGGGGTTGAGCTATGTCGAAAACCACCGCCGCATCGAAATGCTCGACTATGACGGCTGCCGCCAAAACAGCGTGGTCAAAATGGATTACGACCCGTTGTCGGCTTACGTCGAAATCCGCCAGGTGCTGGTGCACCGCTACTATGCCAACCGCACCGACACCATCGTGGCGCTCGGCAAAGGCTCCGTCTACGACTACGTGGCGCCGGCTCGTCTCATCTATTGGGGCGCCTCCCAAAAAATGGTCGAAGTGGGCCGGCTCGACCCGCGCGACGAACTGGAAATCTGGACCTTCCGCAAGGGTTTCACCTATGCCCTCCTCAACGGCAACCAGCCTTCCGACGACGACAGCCGCTACATCCCGCCCATGCGCGGCCATTTCTACGACATTGTCCCCTTCTGGAGCGACCAACCCATAACCGACAAGGTGTATAGCGTCAACGTGCTGAAATCCAAAAAGCTCCGCTTCAGCTTCTACAACGAGTTCGACGGCGTCTCCATGGATTCCGTCGACCTCGGCGACCGCATCGTCTACCGCTTCCGCCGCCACGACATCATGCCGCTCAAACATGAGCCTTCGGCTCTGGCCGACAACGACATGCAATGCAAACTGCTCCTCAGCACCGCCCCCAACTGGGAGTCGAAGTCCATGTGGTTCTACGGCGTCAACGAGGACTACGGCAGCTTCAAGAGCACCCCCGAGGTGACAGCCAAGGTGCGCGAACTGCTGAAGGATGCCAAAAGCGAACTGGACAGCATCAGCATCCTCACCCATTGGGTGGCCGACAACATCCGCTATTGCGGCATCTCCATGGGCGAGGGCGAAGGCTACACCCTCCACAACGCCCAGATGAACTTCACCGACCGCTGCGGTGTCTGCAAGGACAAGGCGGGCATGCTCGTGGCCATGCTGCGCGCCGCAGGGTTCAAAAGCTACGCGGCCATGACCATGGCTCACGAACGCATCGACCGCATCCCGGCCGACCAGTTCAACCATAGCGTCTGCGTCGTCCAGCGCCGCAACGGACAGTACCAGCTCCTCGACCCCACGTGGGTGCCCAATGTGCGCGAGCTGTGGAGCAGCGCCGAACAGCAGCAGGGCTACCTCATGGGCCTGCCCGAGGGGGCCGACCTCATGGAAACGCCCACCTCGCCGGCGGCCAACCACTACGTCCGCATCAACGGCTCCTCCAAAATCAAGAAGGACGGCACCCTCGAGGGCTCCATCTCCATCACCGCCGAGGGTCAGAGCGACGCGGCCGTGCGTGGCGTCTTCAGCGCCCGCCAAAGCGAATGGCAGCGCAACCTCGAACTGGAACTGCTGCGCATCGCCCCCAACGCCGTAATCAAGAAAATCACCCATACCGACCCCGACCGCTATCTCGAGCAGCCGGTGTCCATCACCTACTCCTACAGCATCCCCAACTATGCCATCGTCGACGGCGACGTGCTGATCTTCACGCCGCTTTCCGCACGCAATTTCTTCAGCCGCGCCATGGGCCATCTCTATTTCGACACGTCCATCGTCGAACGCTCCCAGCCGTTCAGCGACCGCTGCTCCCGCTTGGTCGAAATCAACGAAACCATCTCCCTCCCGGCCGCCTATCAGACCATGGATTACAAGGCTCAGATCAATGGCGTCGTCTCCCCGGCCGTCAACTACGGCTGCGGCTTCAAGCTGGAGGGCGACAAGCTGACCTTCGGCGAGAGTGCCATGTTCAACAAGCGTGTCTACGAGGCGTCCGACTGGCCTGCCTTCCGCCAAGCCGTCCGCAACCAGAAAACCGTCGCCGCCACCCCGGTGGTCCTCCACAAATAATCCTTTTCCGCAACACTTAACTTAACATCATCGTTAGCAATGAAACAAGCAACCAAAATATTGTTCGCCGCCGTGCTCTTCTCCTTCTTCTGCGCTCCCTTCGCCACCTCCCGCGCCCAGGATGCCGAGTACAACCTCATCCGCCGCACCTACAAAGTGAATGGCGACGGCACCATCGACATCGGCTTCCGCAAGGAAATCAAACTGCTGCGCAACCGCGCCATCACCGCCTACGCCGACAAGGGCGAGACCTTCATCCTCTACAATCCGGCCATCGACCGCCTGACCATCAACGAGAGCTACACCATCCGCAAGGACGGCAGCCGCGTGCAGACTCCGGCCAACGCCTTCATCGACCAGCTGCCTTCCCAATGCACCGACTGCGGACGCTACAACGGCATCCGCGAACGCGTGGTGGTGCACACCGCCCTCGAATACGACTGCATCATCGTGCTCGATTATACCATCCACCGCAAAGGCACCTACCTTGACGAGGAAATCATCCTCAGCGAGGACTGCCCCGTCAAGAAGTACGAGGTGATATTCGACTCACCGGATAATATGGGCTCCATTTTCACCGTCGAAGGCTTTGACGGCACAACACCAAAACAAATTAAAGACGGCCACTACTACCATTGTGTGGCCACCAACCTGCCCCAGAACTTCAAAGACAGCTACCTGCCCGACGCCGACTACCTCTACCCTGTCGTCCACATAACCTACAAGCCCGACGGTCCATCCGCCGTTTGCGGCACCGGCGCTGCCGACCTCGAAGCCAAGATAGGTGCTGCTGCTGCCAATCTGATTGGCGAACTGCACGACAACAACCCGCTGACCTTCGTCACCAACATCCGCAACTATGTGATTGACCATATCCGCACCACCGACTTCCCCTTGTCGCTGGTGAACTACGAGATAGCGGCTCCCGCCGTCACGCTCCTTTCTGCCTGCGGCACCCCTGCCGACAAGGAATGGCTTATCCTCGCCCTCATCCGCGAAGCGGGTTTCAAGGCCGCCAAGGAAGAGGAACGTGTCGTCGTAACCATCCAGGAGGATGGACACGATATGGATTACACCCTCTCCACAACCGACAAGCGCCCGGCTCGTCTCGACGGTGCCGCCATCGACGAGCAGCGCACCATCGAGGTCGATCAGACCATCGCCTGGCAGGGCGAAAACATCGGTTCCGGCTACGCTCAGATGACGTTGCCCACCGAGCGTGGCAGCATCAGCATCAACCCCTCTCGCCTCACCAGCGTCCGCAAGGCTCCCGTCAAGATACGCAACTGCAACGAGAAATATCACTACACCATCCTCCTGCCCCGCACGCCGAAACGCACCCTGGCAAGCAAACCCGTCAACATCAGCTATTCCAAAAACGGCATTGGCAGCATCAAGGTCTGCATCAAACAACTGGATAATGGAGCCATCGATGTGGTCCGCGAACTCAACATCAACGTCCCCGACGGCATCGTATCCCCGAAGCAGTACAAGGCCTTCCGCCAAATGATGCAAGACTGGCAAACCACCCAAACCCTCACCATCAAATCCGCCCCTGCCAAACAAGTGGGGAAATAACGGAAATCCTCACAATAGGACTTTCTGGTCTGATTGCAGGATGAATCTCCGTGCCGATTCTGTGTCGTGAACACAGTTTATCGGCTTTGACAGGACTGTCCAAACAATCCCCATTCGCCGCTTATCCCCATCGGTAGGTGGCTATACGCGTCATGGGCAAAACAACCTGTCCCTGATGCTTTCAAAGTGCCTGTCTCGCAGTCTTTGGAGGTAACACATTTATGTTTTCTCACAATCCTCATTTTCTATGGAATGTCCAGGTGTCGCTATGCCCGTCGCGATAGGTGAAGCTCCATTGCAGCTTCTCGGCCGTCAGGGTGTCGAGGTGGAATTTGTACTCGTAGTCGATGCTGCGGCTGTACATGTTGGCAATCTTTTGGGCCAATTCAACACAATCCACATTCAACTTTTCACTTTCAATCACCTCCATGCGTAGCTTCCCTTTCTCTCCGGCGAAGTATAGGTCTTCGCCTTCAAGGCGCCAGCGGCTGGGGCTGATGTAGTTGTACTCCCACACCACTTTCCTTCCATCCTTCAGCGTTGCGGTATACACCTGTCTTGCAGAGTCGAGCGCCGTGCCGTCGGCATAGAAGTCCATCGTGCCGGTTTCGCTCACGTCGAAGTGGTTGCCTTCCATATCATAGCTGAAAGTGTGCTCGTAGGTGTAGTGTCCCACAATCCCTATAGTATAGCGTTCCGAATCATGGGAAAAACAGCGTGTGGTTGGAAATGTCAGAAATGACATCAACGCCGCTACAAAGAATGTCTTTTTTATGATGCGTATTATCATTGTGGTTCCTGTTTTGATTTCGTATGCAATCGTACGATATTATTAATTGTTTGGTATCGGCTGAAAAGTTGATGTATGTCCCAAGGGACGAGTCAAGGACTTTAACAGGCATCGACACAATTCATCAGAGCCTTCCAATCACAAACAAAGCCAATCGCTTTCCGATATGTCAACCCTAAAGTGGTCTGAACAAATGGAGTAATACGCTATTTCAATTCTCGACTGTCTTCGCTTCTTTTTTCGTCTTCACTTCTATTTCATTCCGCGCAGGGTCTTCAGCGTCTCGTAGGCTTCGTTGATTTCGCGGAACTGGGCCTCTGCGTTTTTCTTCATCTCTTCGCCCATGTTCTCCACCCTGTCGGGATGGTACTTCATGGCCAGACGACGATAGGCTTTCTTGATCTCCTCGTCGGTGGCGCTGCTGTCAAGTCCCAACACCTTGTAGGGGTCCTTCTTGTTGGCTTGGGCATTGCTGTAGCTGCGACCCGAATTGTAGCTGCCGCCGCCATTGCTGCTGCCACTATAGTTGCCTGCCAAATGGCGTGCATGGATTGAGATGTAGTCGCGGGTATTGATACCCAATCCGTTGCTGATGCTCCGCAGCACCCTTACTTCCTGGGCGCTCACATCGCCGTCCGAACTGGCTATGCCGAACAGGAAGTCGATCATGTGGTAGCGTGTCGTGTAGTCGGTGTTGTATTTTATCTGTCGGCAGACGTCCTGCAGCGGTATCTCCTGCTGTTGCAGGTCTCTCAGCTTCAGCAGCAGGTCTTGCGCCTGCGCTTCGCTATAGTTGCTGCGCAGAAAGCGTTTCACCGTCTCCAGCTCGCTCTTTCTGACCACGTTGTCGGCCTTCATCACCGCCGCCACCAGCACCAGCAGCGCCATCGTCAGGTCGGCGTCGCTTCCTGTATTGGTGTAGCGCCGACCCCCGTTGTCGTTACGGGCGTAGCTGTACTCGTCGTCGCCCGACAGGCGCGAACGTCTGTTTTCACCTCTTCGCTCAAGCGTCGATCCGACCAAGAATCCTATCAGCGCGCCGATGGGGCCCATCATGCTCCATCCCAATCCGCCGAGTATCCATTTTCCTATTCCCATGTTCGTTTTAGTAGTTGATAGTTAAAAAGTTGTGTTCCTTATAGCGTGCTCGCCAAAATGTAGTGCTTTTATACAAATCGGGTGCGCTCAAAAAAAACAATGTGTCCTGGCTACTCTCCGTTGCCGCCCGTCTCCTTCAGCTTCGAACCGATGTCGTAGCCGCTCTTGCCGGCGCGTTCTTCGAGGGGGGCCATTTCCAGCTGGCTAGCGCCGACGCCTTGCTTCTCCACCAGCGTCCGGCGTATTTCTTCGCTGCGCAGCCTCGACAGTTCTCGCAGTCTCGTCAGGGCGTCCTCACGGCTGAATTGGGCGTAAGCCACCTTGCGCACCTCTTTCTCCGAGGGCTGGCGTGTCTTGACGCCATACTGCCGCAACCAGCCCACAAAGCCGGTGTCCTTCACACCGATGGCTGCAATCTCGTCGTAGCATACCAACCGGGGGTGTATCGCCATCCCTCTGTCGACGGGATGCTTGGCATAGTAGTATTCTTCTTTCAGCAGCAGCAGCCGCTCGTCGTCCGCAACTTTCTGCAGATCCACCTGGGGGGTCATGATGAGTACGATGTTGCTGTCCGAATTGAGCACATCGGCCATCTTCGAAAGCAGGTTGTACTGCTCGGCGCTCAAGCC
This sequence comes from uncultured Bacteroidota bacterium, assembly GCA_902793295.1. Taxonomy (GTDB): domain Bacteria; phylum Bacteroidota; class Bacteroidia; order Bacteroidales; family P3; genus Colimorpha. The sequence continues at coordinate 208,876 of CADBDA010000001.1, read as the reverse complement.
CAACCGGTGGGGGTCTATGGCGATGAAGTCCATCTCGTTGCCGCCGCCAAAGGCATTGGCTGCCAGCCTGAAGGGCGAGGTGGCGACCTTCACCAGCAGATTGCCCAGCGTCTTCCAAACAATCTTCATATACGAGAATTCGGGCGAGTCGATATTGCCCGACACGGGGATGTCAAACTGCACCTTCCCGTCCTTGTCTTTAAGCACGTACAGCGCGGCTTTCAGCGGCACGTTGACTTGCGCCTCCACCTCTTTACGCTTGTCGCCCACTTCGGGTTTGTACAGGTCCACCTTGTTCTTGCCGCTCAACTGGCTGTTGGTGATGGTGTTCTCGCTCGTGAACGACAGGGTGCCGTCCGTGAAGGGGAAGGCGAGATAGGCCACCGCATAGGGCGACAGGCCTTTCAGATGCAAGCCTTTGATGGTCAGCCGCAACCGCTGGTGGGCTTTCCAGTCGTCCAGGTTGCCGCTCCAGTCGACGAAGGCCATGCCGCCGTGGGGCAGCTGGGCGCGTACCTTGGCGTTGTTGTCGCCGCCAAGGCTGAGGTTCTGCGAACTGATGTTGATCTTGCTGACGGGGAACGTGAAGGGGTCGGGCAGCGTGTGGTCGTTGTAGGTGAAGGCGGCATCGCGCACATTCACGGTGCCCACCTTCAGCTTGAAGGGTTTCGCCTTCGTGCTGCCGGCAGTCGTCTGGGACGCTGGCGCCGCAGGGGCGGCAGGGGCGGCGGCAACCAGCAGTCGGTCTATGTTGCTGCCGGTCTTGTATTGGTCGTAGTGGGTCACCAGCTGCTCCACGTCAACGGTACTCACGTCAAACAGGTTCTCGTCCAGATTGATGCGGTTCACCTTCACGGCCAGCCGCTGGCATCCCAACACTTGGTCGCCCGTCAGGTCGCGAATGTCGACTTGGTGCAGGGCCACCTGCCCGCCGATGTCCATCTTCAGTATGTCGTCCAGCGTGCCTTGCGCCGTGACCTTGGCGTCAAGCTGCCCGCCCATTTTGCTCAGCCGCATCACGTCGCTCAGATAGGCGCGCACGTTCGATATCGCAAAGCGCTCCAGGTCCACATCGACCTTGAAGCGGTTGTCGTCCAGGTTCAGCGAGGCGTCGGTGCGCAGCACGCCGCCGTCGGCCAACTGCAGCTCCACCCCGGCATCGGTGTTCTCCGAACCGTCGAAATAGACACCGGGTATCTTGATATTCAGATTCTTCAAATCCCATTCGCCGCCTGTGCCGGCGTCGGCATAGTACACCTCTCCGCCGCTGAGGCGTATGTTGTAGAACCCCAGCCGCCAGTTGCTGGCGGTGGTGTCCTCGTCGTCTTCCTCGGTGTCGTCCTTGGCAAAATGGTCTATCATGCTGCTGAAGTTGAAGCGGTCGCCTTCCTGCAACAGCCGCACGTGGGGATTCACCAGCGTAAAGTGCTTCACGTACAGCTCGCTGCCCAATAGTTTGCGCAGCTTCACCGCCACGTCCAGCGTGTCAAAGTGGAAGAAGACGGTCGTGTCGTCGTCCTCATACAGCGCCAGGTCGTAGATGCGCACCTGACCCTTGAACAGGTTCACTTTCAACCGCTCAACGTGCAACTCGCGCCCCACCAGCTCCTTCCCGTGCTTGTTCACATATTTTTTCGCCACGGGTCCTGCCAGCAGCAGCGCCACCATCAGCAGCGCTACTAGGCTGCCGACAACTATTAGCGTGATTTTTAACCACTTCTTCATTTTTCTTCCTCCTAAAAAGTCTTGCAAAAATAACAAAAAATATCCAGTAACCAAATAAAACATCACTTTCGGCGTTCTCCGTTTGGTAATTCCGCTTCGCGGCAACCCCTGCCCTACCGGGGCGTGCTGCGTCGAGGTCCTTTTTTGTTCTATAATAAATTCGCTTCTATGATAGCAGTACTTTTGGCCGGTGGCTCCGGCAGCCGCATGCAAAGCGACACCCCCAAGCAGTTCCTCCCGCTAGCCGACGGCCGCTCCATCCTCGAACATTCCGTCGAGGCGTTCAACAGCCACGAGGACGTCGACGAGATTTGCATCGTCATGAACCCCGATTGGATCGACGCCACCAACGCCCTCGTGGCCAAAAACGGCTGGTCGAAGGTGAAGCATGTCGTCCCGGGCGGCGCCGAACGCTACCTCTCCTCCCTCGCGGCAATCGAGTGCTTCCTCGACCGCGACGACGACGATTTCTTCCTCCTCCTCCACGATGCGGCGCGCCCCTTCGTCTCTCCCGACATCATCAGCCGCGTCCGGCAGGCGTGCTCCTCCCATCGCGCCGTGGCGGTGGGCATCCCTTCCACCGACACCATCTGGCAGGTCAACCCCTTCAACGCCACCATCCAGCGCATCCCCGAACGGGCCATCATGTGGCGCGCCCAAACGCCTCAGGCTTTCCACTTCCCGCTCCTGCGCGACGCCTACCAGCGGGCTCTCCAGGATCCGCAGTTCCACGCCACCGACGACTGCGGCGTCGTCGCTCGCTATGCGCCCGAGGTGCCTATCCATATCGTCATGGGCGACGAACAGAACATCAAAATCACCATCCCTCAAGACCTGAAACAATGAAAATCAAAGAACTGGTAGAATACCTCAACCATCGTTTCCTGCCTGTCTACCAGGAGGATTACGACAACGCGGGCTTCCTCTTGGGCGACGACGGCTGCGAACTCTCAGGCGTGCTTTGCACCGTCGATGTCACCCCCGCCGTTGTCGACGAAGCGGTGGCGCTCCATGCCAACCTCATCGTCTCCCACCATCCGCTCATCTTCGGCGGACTCAAACGCATCACGCCTTCCTCTGCCACCGGTCGCCTGGCCTTGCGCCTCCTCCAGCAGGGCATCGCCGTCTATGCGGCCCACACCAACCTCGACAACCTCGACTGGGGGGTCAACGCTATCTTGGCCGAGAAACTGGGCCTCGCCGACGGACGCATCCTCCGTCCCGTCGCTGGGGTGCTGCGCAAACTGGTCACCTACGTGCCGACCGACCATGCCGACCATGTCCGTCAGGCGCTCTTCCAGGCGGGCGCCGGCGCCATAGGGGCCTACGACTGCTGCAGCTTCAACAGCCAGGGCCTCGGCTCCTTCCGCGCCGGCCAGGGCTGCAACCCCTTCTGCGGCACCGTCGGACAGCTGCACCACGAACCCGAAACGCGCATCGAGGTCGTCTACGAACAGCGCATCGAACGTCAGCTGCTCAACCGCCTCCGCGAGGCCCATCCCTACGAGGAACCGGCTTTCGACTGCCTCCCCCTGGCCAACGATTTCCAGCGCGTCGGGGCCGGCTGGGTGGCCTCCCTCCCGCAGCCCCTCGATGTCTCCCAATTCCTCCAGCTGGTCAAATCCCGCCTCCACCTGCCTGTCGTCCGCACCTCGGCGCTCTGCCGGCCGCTCGTGCAGCGCGTCGCCCTCTGCGGCGGCTCCGGCAGTTTCCTCATCCACGACGCTGTCGCCGCCGGCGCCGACATCCTCCTCACCGCCGACCTCAAATACCACGACTTCCAGGCCGCCGACGACCGCATCGTCCTCGCCGACATCGGTCACTTCGAAAGCGAACAGTTTGCAAAAGAATTATTTTATCGCGTCATTTCCGAAAAATTTAGTACATTTGCCTGCCAAATTTCCGAAGCCGACAAGGGCTATGTTTATTATATTTAGTTAATATTTAGCCTCTTGCCCCTTCCTCGGCACCCTCTACCCTCGTCAAAAAATACTAAATATATTAATCACAATGGCAAAAAAAGTCTCATCGAAAACAGAAACCCCTAAAGAAAATCCGGTTCCCGAAATCGCTCGTCAGGACGCTGATATCGTCGTCGAAAAACGCCTTATCGCTCTCTACACCCTCCAGTGTGTCGACTCCGAAATCGACAAGATCCAAATCATCCGCGGCGAACTCCCTCAAGCTATCCAAGACCTCGAGGACGAAATCACCGGACTCGAAACGCGTATCCAGAACTTCAAGAACGACATCAACGAAACCAACCAACGCATTGCCGCCGAGAAAAACGAGATTGCCGAACACAACGACATGATCAAAAAATACCAGAAACAGCAGGACAATGTGCGCAACAACCGTGAATACGAAGCCATCAAGAAAGAAATCGAATACATCGAACTCCAGGTGAAACTCTGCGAACGTCACCTCAAAGAGGCTTCCGCTCACATCAAGGAGGTCCAGCAGCATATCGAAGCCGCCGAACTCCTCCTCTCCAACCGCAACAAGGACCTCGCCGCCAAAAAGGACGAACTCGACGACATCATCAAGGAGACCGAAAAGGACGAAATCCGCCTCCGCAACAAGTCCCACGAACAGGAACAGTTCATCGAACCGCGCTACCTCACCGCCTACAAGCGCATCCGCAACGCCGCCCGCAACGGCTTGGCCGTCGTCACCATCGACCGCGACGCCTGCGGCGGATGCTTCAGCAAAATACCCCCTCAGCGTCAAACCGAAATCAAAATGCACAAGAAGGTCATCGTCTGCGAACATTGCGGCCGCATCCTCGTCGACGACAACATCGCCGAGCTCTCCCGCGAAAACCTCAAAAAGTGACCCCCTCCTGTCGGCTACAGACGCTCTTCCGCGCCTCCACACTCCTGCCAACCGCTCCGGCATCGGCTCGACCCTAAGGCGCCCCAATTTTTTTTCTTATTCTCGAACAATCTTAATATTTTTCAAATGATCCACCATATCACCCCCGAAACTCCCCTGACCATCGCTCGCGTCAAGGAAATCATAGACAACCACATGACCCTCGCCCTCAGCGACGAGGCCACCCGCCGCATCCAGAAGTGCCGCGACTACCTCAACAAGAAGATGGAAAACCAGAAGGTCCCCATCTATGGCGTCACCACCGGCTTCGGCAGCCTCTGCAACATCAGCATCAGCAAAGAGCAGCTCAGCCAGCTCCAGAAGAACCTCGTCATGAGCCACGCCTGCGGCGTCGGCGACGAAGTGCCTCAAGAGGTCGTCCGTCTCATGCTCCTCCTCAAGGCCCAGAACTTCTGCTTCGGCTACAGCGGCGCACAGCTCCAAACCGTCCAGCGTCTCATCGACTGCTTCAACGACGATATCCTCCCTGTTGTCTACCAGCAGGGCAGCCTTGGCGCCAGCGGCGACCTCTGCCCCCTCGCCAACCTCATGCTCCCTGCCATCCTTGGCATGGGCGAAGTCTACTGGAAAGGCCGCCGTTGCTCCGCCGACGAGGTCTATAAGGCCAAAGGCTGGCAACCTATCGAACTCCAAAGCAAGGAAGGCCTCGCCCTTCTCAACGGCACCCAGTTCATGAGTTCCTACGCCGTATGGAGCCTCCTCAAGGCTCATCGTCTCAGTGCCCAGGCCGATATGATCCTCAGCCTCAGCCTCGACGCCTTTGACGGTCGCATAGAGCCTTTCTACGAAAGTCTCCACATGGTGCGTCCGCACAAAGGCCAGCTCCAAACCGCTGCCGCCGTCCGCAAATACACCGAGGGCAGCCAAATCATCTCCCGCCACAAGGAACATGTCCAGGATCCCTATAGCTTCCGCTGCGCGCCCCAAGTCCACGGCGCCGCAAAGGACACCATCGCCTACGTCACCAGCGTGGTCGAAACCGAAATCAACTCTACCACCGACAACCCCATCGTCCTCCCCGACGAGGACCTCATCATCAGCGGCGGTCACTTCCACGGCGAACCTCTCGCCATGGTCCTCGACTTCCTCGCCATCGCCGTCGCCGAACTCGGCAGCATCAGCGAACGTCGCACCTACCAGCTCATCGACGCCAAACGCGGCCTCCCTAGCTTCCTCGTCGCCAAACCGGGCCTCAACAGCGGCTTCATGATCCCGCAATACACCGCCGCAGCTATCGTCAGCCAAACCAAACAGCTCTGCACCCCCTGCAGCATCGATAGCATCCCCAGCAGCCAGAACCAGGAAGACCTCGTCAGCATGGGCGGCAACGCCGCCACCAAGTGCTACCGCGTCATGGAGAATGTCGAACGCGTCCTCGCCATCGAACTCTTCAACGCCGCTCAGGCACTCGACTTCCGCCACCAGGAAGGACTCACCAGCAGCCCCTTCATCGAGAAGCTCTTCGCCGACTTCCGCAAGGTGGTCAACTTCGTCGACATCGACGAGGTCATGTACCGCCACATCCACGCCAGCGTCAACTTCCTCCAGCAGATGCCCGTCGAAGCCTAATCCCGCGCTTCCCGCTCAACTGTAAATCAGAAGATATCATCTTTCTCATGCGAGGCGGACATCCTCCAAGGGTGCCCGCCTCCTTTTACCAACCCCTCCAAACCAAAAGCCGAAGAAAGCATCAGGCCAACAAGCCTAAGCACTAAATAAAACAAAAGCAAGCAAGCAATAAAAACAAATCAACACCTTTCCGCCCCCGCCGGAAGACAAACACCCCCCACCATCATGAAAAGACCACTGACAATCCTGCTCTTGTGCCTCATGGCCGCCACCTCCCTCGCCAACGACGCCGCCTTCCTGGCCAGCGGCAACCACCTCATCCCCATCCACGAAAGCCAGGTGCGTGTCCAAAAAGAAATCCTCAAGCTCAACTTCGTCAACGGCCGCGTCCTCATCGACGTCTACTACGAATTCTTCAACCCCGGCAACGACAAGGACATCCTCGTCGGCTTCGAGGCCGCTCCCCCCTACCCCTTCTCCCTCGACGATATCATGCCCAACCGCCACCATCCCAACATCTTCGACTTCAGCGTCGTCATGAATGGCACCCGCCTCCCCTACGATGTCGCCATGGTCCCCCTCTCCTATTACGACGAATCTCCCAACAGCCCCGACCCCTTCTACCTCAAAGATGGCGCCATCAACGCCCTTTCCCAGCACCAAATCGACTCCACTATCCAAAACTACGAATACATCACCGACGACTCCCCCTTCTTCTACGTCTACCACTTCAACGCCCACTTCAAGAAAGGCCTCAACATTGTCCGCCACACCTACAGCTACATCCCCTCCTCCAGCGTCGAATACTCCCACACCATCACCTACATCCTCACCGCCGCCAACCGTTGGGCCAACAAGCAAATCGACGACTTCACCCTCGAAATAGACATGGGCGAATGCCAGTCCTTCGCCATCACACCTACCTTCTTCAAAAACGTCCGCGACTGGCAGATCCGCGGCAAGTGCCGCACCTCCTCCATCCAGGTCTACTCCTTCGATGGCGACAAAATCTACGCCCCCTACTTCCACATGCAGAAAGGCTCCCTCCGCTTCAAGGCCAAGAATTTCCACCCCGATGGCGAACTCGACATCAACGTGCCCATCCAGCATCTCTTCTTCTCCTCCAGTGCCGCCGAAATCGTCGACGACATCCGCAGCCGCTACTACGACCTGGACCTCGGCTTCGAAACACCCCAGCAGTTCCAGGAGTGGCTCGACGAAAAGAAGTCCGACGGCCTCCTCCAAGCCAGCGCCCTCCACAAGAAGATACTGCGCAACCTGCCCTTCGCCAAGCGCGGCTACATCTTCAAGACCAAGGCATTGCAGCAGTTCTACGAATCCACCGACTGGTACCTCCCCAACCCCGCCTACAAAGCCGAACCCGAAAAACTCCCCCAAGCCGAACAAATCTGGATCAACTTCTTCACCGACTAATCCCCCACCAAACAAACAAACAAACAAACAAACAAGCGCCAATAACAATATTCCCGCTTCGCGGGAATTCCATTTCCAAGATTCAAAAAGATTTCCCCGACCCGTCAAACAAAGAAAGAGAAAAAAAAGATTTTCCAAGATTTCCGCCGCAGGCGGGGAGCCAACCAACCCATCAACCCAAAAAAAAGCGGAGCCCACCAAATCAGACCCCGCAAAAAAGTGTTCCGCCGAAGGCGGGGAGCTTCAATCTCACCCCACCTCCGTATGTTTCATGCTGTTATCCAGCGACTCGCTGACGTTGATAATATAATCTCCCAGCTTCTCATAAAGCGCATACAAGCTACTATAAGCGTTCCCGATAGCATATCCGTACCGGCCTTCCCGCAAGCTCTCAAAGTGTTGCAGCCGCAGCCGGTCTCTGAAGTCGTTAATCTGCTGCTCAGCCTCGTACGCCGCCTTCATATCCACATGGTCGAAATCCGACAAGTTCGTCTGCATCACGTCAAACGCCCGCTGCACCAGCTGCGTCATCGTATCCAGATTCGCATTCTGCGCCTCGTCAAAGTGCACCGACTCCTGTAATTTGTTCTTGCGTGTCACCGCTATCTGGAAAATCGTGTCGCCGATGCTCTCCAGGTTATCCACCATGCGCAGCATCGAGGTGATGCGCTCCGAACCGTGCTGCGACAAGTCGCCGCTCCCCAGTCGGGTCAGGAAGTTCGTAATCTCCAGTTCCATCCGGTCCGCACGCTCCTCGTATCGGGCAATCCTACTCTCCACCTCGTCAAAGTCCGCACGTTTCTTCGCCGTGCGCAACTCCGGCAGGATGGAGTACATAGCGTTCATATCCTCCGAAAAATGCTGTATCTCCCGGCGTGCCGTCTGGATGTTCAACTCGGCCGTCGACAGCAGGCTGCCCTCTATGTATGTCAGGTGGTACTCCTCCTCCATGCCGTCGCCCTCATCCTTCACCATCCAGTTCACCACCTTCAGTATCTGCGGTATGAACCATGCCAGCACCAGCGTGTTGCCCACGTTAAACACCGTATGGAACAGCGATATCGCCAGCGGAATCGACTCCTTGTTGAAGTTCGGATCCGACGGGTCGGCGTAAGGGCTGCAGCCGCTCAGCGTCATCGTCAGGTCCGCCAGCATATTCATCAGCGGACGGAACAGTATCAGCGTCAGCACCACGCCAAACACGTTGAACACCAGGTGCGCACGCGACGCCTTCTTGCCCGCCGTGTTCGCCACCGTCGCCGCCAGTATCGCCGTAATCGTCGTACCGATATTCTGGCCCATCACCAGCGCCACGGCCACGTCAAAACCGATCCAACCGTTGTAGCACATCACCAGCGTGATGGCCATCATCGCCGCCGACGCCTGCACCAGGCATGTCAGCAACGCACCGATGCCCACAAACACCAGTATCGACCAGAAACCCCAATCCGACATCGACGCCAACGCCTGCAGAAAATTCGGATACTCCTCCAGATTAGGCATCGCGCTCTGCAACAGCTCCATGCCGAACAGCAGCAGCGCCAAACCGATGATTGTCTGTCCCACCGATTTCAGCGTGTCGTTCTTCGAGTTGAAGAAGAACAAACTCACCATCGACAAAAAAAGCGGCAAACTGAATACGCCGCTTCCTTCGCCCAATCCAAACAGGGTAATGATCCATGCCGTCACCGTCGTACCGATATTGGCACCCATAATCACGGCCACGGCTCCCGCCAACGAAAGAAGTCCCGCATTCACAAAACTCACCACCATCACCGTCGTCGCCGACGACGACTGGATGGCAGCCGTCACTATCGTACCCGTCAAAATGCCGTTCAGCGGACGATCCGTTATCCTGCCCAGCACGTGGCGCATCTTGCTACCCGCAGTCTTCTGCAAACCCTCGCTCATCAGCTTCATGGCAAACAGAAACACCGCCAATGCGCCCACAAACTTCATCACAATCATCAGAATGTTGAAAAATGTCATAAGTTTCTCGTTTTTTTATCTTAGTTTAGTTAGTTGATTTGATTTATGCCACTATATATATATTATAAGTATAACCGTTTTTCGCCCCCCCCACACAACCCTGAACCCTGAACCCTGAACCCTGAACCCTGAACCCTGAACCCTGAACCCTGAACCCTGAACCATTAACCATGAACCATTTTAACCCTTCCCTTCCACACTCAACCCCACATTTCTTTCTGATTATCATCACCCACAACCAAACGTTCAAAAAAAATTCGGCAAGCAAATGTACTGATTATTTCCATTCCCACGAAAAACCCCACTATTAAAAAAACCTAAAACACGAAAAATACATTCCCGCAAAGCGGGATTTCCATTTCCAAGATTCTAAAAGATTTCCAAGATTAGCCCCACCCAGCCAAGGGGGGAAAAAAAATTCCAAGATTTCCCCGACCCGTCAAACAAAGAGAGAGAAAAAAAAGAAAAAAGAAAAAAAAAGATTTAAAAGATTTCCAATATCTCCGCCAAGGCGGGGAACCCACCAAGGGCATTCCGCCCCCACCAAAGCGTCACCGTATCACCTCTATCACACTCTTGTGGTCAATGATCCGGTCCTGCGTTCGGGCCACAAACCGATAAAAATACGTGCCATCCGGCGTATTTGTCTCATTGGGATCCCAAAAGTCAGCATCGCAGCGTATATTCTCGCGTTTCACTATCAGCCGGCCCCAACGGTCATAGATCCACAGGCAGTTATAGCTGAAGATGTAAGCATCAAGCAGGTTGTTGATCTCCATCCGGTCGTTATACCCATCGCCATTAGGCGTCACAGCGTTCGGAAAACGCAGGTAGATCACCGAAAGGTCCAAATTCATCAAGCTGTCACACCCATTTTGGTCCACATACGTGTGCGTGTACATCCCCTCCCGGTTCTCATGAAAGTCGTATTCGTTATAAAACTCGTCGGCCAGTATCTGCCATCGTATCGTGTCGCTGCTCGTCTCGTGCCGCACAAAGTCCAGGTGGTACATGCTGTCACACCCCATCACCGTACTGTAGACATGCGTGTAAAACCCCGTCGTATCCACCGAAAATTCTTCGTTGCTGAACGACTCGCCGCACGTCTCCACCCGCACCGTGTCGTAGTATGCAGGATGCAACACCACATCTATCGTCATCAACGAGTCACATCCGTTCCGGTCGGTCGCCAAGTGTGTGTAAACGCCTGTCTGCGTCACCACAAACCCCATCGTGTCGCCCACTATCGGACACATCTCAAAGGCCACCGTGTCGTCATAGAACGGATACACCGCTATGTGGTGCTGCAACGTGTCGCTGCACGTCAGATAGTTCGACACCATCCATACCGTCGTGTCGCTCCCCACCACCAACGTCCGCTCGGCCATCGTGCTGCCGTCGTCCCACTCCACGGTGGCGTGCTCCAACTCGACGGGCACCGCCGTCAGCGTCACCGTGTCGCCTTGGCACACCATCGCCGGCCCGGCTATTCTTCGCCGATGGTCTATCGCTATCAGCACCGAGTCAACCACCGTGTCCCCACAGCTCGACTTCGTCAGGTTGCAGCTGAACTGTATGGCGTTCACCCCATTGGCCTCTATATCCACCACCACCGAATCGCCTCTCAGCGTGTCGCCGTTCACTATCCACGTCTGGTTCTCTATCGTCTGATGCACATAGGGCAGGTATTCCTCGTCTATAAGTATCTTGCTGTTCGAATAGAGCCGCAACTGCTGCGCGCAGGTGTCTATCTCATAATAGATGTCGGCATTCAGCACCGGCAGCACGGCTATCGAATGCAGCGTGAACGAACACGCCGGATTGCCGATGAACGTCACATGGCAGTGGTAGTGCGTCTCGTCGGCGGGCACCCGTATCTCATTGGCGGTCGAAAAAGTCGTGGTGTCATTCCCTCGCGTCCATCGGTACACAAAACCCAACGGAGCCCGCAGGTTGATGGAGTCCTCGCCGTCGCACAGGTTCACCAGGTCTATCTGCTTGCTGTCACATCGGATATTGAAATAGGCGTACCCGAAATGGCCTCCGTCAGCGCAGTCGGTGGTCGTGAACCGTATCTTGATCTGCTGGCCGTGATAGGGGGCTATGTCGATGCCGACGGTCGTCCAGTCCTTCCAGATGATGTTGGTGCCCGGCACGCTGTTCCACCCCAAATCGCCCGCCGCATAGAAATTGGCATAGCAGCACATGGTGTCTATGAGCATCCCCATATTGTCCAATATCTCCAGCGTCACATGGGGCTGGTTGATGCTCGAATGGTTCGAATTCTGCATCACCACGGCATATTTCAACACCAGCATGTCCTTGTCCAAGCTGTCCACCACATAGTCGTACGTCACCGACTCTCCCTGCGCCCCGATGTCGTCGTCGCCCAACCGGAACGAGGCTTCCTCTCCTGGCGGTATGCAGCGCAGCAGGTTGCCCGTATTGGCGTCATACATCGTTGTGTCGACAATGGCCACATGCCGATTGAAATCCCAGCCGGTGTAGGCGCTGGGATGGCTGTATGTTCCCGTCATGCAATGCACATGCTGCAGGTCGAAGAAATTGATGAAGTCGATGCAGTTGTCCAGCGTGGTGCTGATCGTCCCCGTCGTCGCATAGCAGCCTTCGCTCCCGTCCGCACACAACACCTTGACGGTGAACACATAATACGTATGGGGCTGCAGCCCCTCAACCGTATAGGTCGTCTCCTCGTACGCAAGGGTGTCAACCAGCACATTGGCACCCTCAGGCTGTCCCTGCCGCCTGTAATACAGCAGGTAGCGTGCCTGGGTGTCTGTCGGGGCGTTCCACCTCAGGGTCACAGAATGGCCCGTCGTCGCCACCCGCTCTATGTAGCCCACCGTCAACGTACAGCCGCCCATAGGCAACGAGGCGTAAACGCCGTTGCACATCTGCGTCAAGCAGTTGCCGTTAAGGAACACCGAGGTCACAAAACACGGATAATCGTATGGCATCACGTATTCGTGCACGCTGCCGTCCAACAGGGTGTCAATAAGATAATAATCGCAATACAGATGCCAGAAACTGACCGTATCGTCGCCCGTCCATCGAATCACGACGCTGTCGGCCAACAGCTCTAAGCTGACATTCCCCGGCATCACGCAGGGACACTCATACGGGGGCTCGTAGGGCTGCGCCTGGCCGGCAAACGTGCGCGGACATATCGAACTGGCACTATAAAAAACCGGATTGATGCGGTACACCAACCTGTGCCCCACTGGGATATCATAAAACGTAAGACACGTCGAATCGGTTACTATCACGTCGAAATTACTGCTGTCCGCAAAAAAACTGCCCAACGACACGCCTTGCTCCACAATAGCATAATCCACCACCCACGTCACCGGCGGATCGCTGTTCTCCCAACATATCCGGTAGGTGTTGCTGTCCAAATAGATTCCCGCAAAGCCCTCCGGCATCGGATTGTCATATTCGCACAGTATCACCTCAAAGCCCTCCGTCGGGAAATCGTCGTCGGCCGTGAACGTGAGGGTCACCGCATTGCTGCTGCTGTAAAAGGTCTCGTTTATCGACGGAGGCGACGACCGCAGCACGATGCTGTTCGTCGCGGCACCATCCCTCACCTGTAGCAACGCATTGCCTGGCAAATGGGTCAGCTGGCTGACAATCTGTATCTTGTACCGCCCTTGCGGATGCACCGTATGAAAAGTGTAACTGCTGTTGCAATTGTTGGAATAGGCGCCGTTCGGCCCTCCGTCGTCATACACTTCGGCATAGCTCATCGTCGTGTCGCCATGTCCGCTTACCGGCATCACCACCGTCTGCGACCGCAACTCCGCTCCCAGCGCCAAAAAGCAAACCAAACATACCATCGCCACCACACGACACACCACGTCCAGCAAGCCCATCGAACCCTCTGAACCCTTCAAGCCCGTCAAGCCCCTTGAACCTGTTATGCGGAAACGACCATATAGTTGCTTTTGCCTCACAATATCATTTTTTTTACATATTCCTTTCGTCCTATTGTCCCAACGCTCGCTTCTTACCGACTTTTTATCATCTATTATCTTATATCTTTAACCGACAAGTTATTGCTTATAACCAATAAGACACAAATAAATTATATTTCGTTGCGTACGCATGCACTTTTTTCTATTGGGCGCTTATGCATGCCCGACCTCTCGCCCCAATCGTCAATCGCCCGTCCCCTCATCTCTTCCGCCCCCGAGCCGCCTACCGTGCCCGTTGCTCGTCCTTACCCGTCTCCACCTTCTCCCTCTTGTCATACGGGTCTGCCATCGGATTGTCTTTCTGATGATTCTCCAGATAATGCTCTATAAACTTCAGCACCCAGTTGATGAACAATATCACCGACACGGCGATGATGGCCTCGTGCCAGAATCCATAGCCACAAAGCGAACCGACGGCTGCCGAACACCATAGCGTGGCCGCGGAGTTGAGACCGTGGATGGTGAAACCGTCGCGCAGTATCACACCGGCGCCGAGAAAGCCGATACCGGTAACGATTTGTGCCAGAACACGAAGGTTGTCGTTGTTGACCAGTCCGCCATCGGCAATGGCATTGGAGATAACCGTCTCCGAGATAAGGATAAAGATGCAGGCTCCCACCGAAACGAGCGAGTTGGTGGTTAGGCCCGCACTACGCTGACGCAGCTGCCGTTCAAGTCCTATCAGTATGCCGCAAACCAGGGCAAACACCAGTCGGGAAGCAAAAATATGTAATGTCATAACTCTTGTTGGTTGTTTGGTTTCAATTGTCTGTTTTGAAAATAGTTTACTCGATGCTGTTTTTTTTGAAGGTTGTCTACGTGATGGTCGGCTCCCTGCACCCTCACAACTTCAGCATCTTGATATACCGCTCCAAATGGGCGTTGCGCAGCGCCTGCCGTATCTTGGGCTGCATCTCCCGCTTGTAGTAGAAAAAGAGCATGTTCTGCTCCTTCTTCTCGTTGGGGTGCCGCGCCACGTATACGGGCTCCATCGTCTCGGGGTTGATGCCGGTATAGTACATCTCCGTCGACAGCGTCATCGGCGTGGGCGTGAAATCCTGTATCTGCTCCAACCGGTAACCCATCCGCTGCATCTGCACCGCCAATTCGGCCATGTCCTGCAGCCGGCAGCCGGGATGGCTGCTGATGAAGTAGGGTATCAGCTGGTATCGCAACCCCGCCTGTCGGCATATCTCGTCAAACCGCTGCTTCGTCTCTCTGAACAACTCGAACGTGGGCTTCCGCATCAGCTTCAGCACCGCCGCACTCGTGTGCTCCGGCGCCACCTTCAACCGTCCGCTCACGTGGTGCCGCACCACCTCGCCGAAATATTCCCACCCGTAGTTGTCTTTCGTGAAAAGGTCGCACCGTATGCCGCTGCCTATGTAGATGTGCTTCACCCCGGCCACGCCCGCCGCCTTCCGGTACAGCGCCACCAGCGGGCGATGGTCGCCGTCCAGGTTCTTGCACATCGTGGGTTGTATGCAGCTGTAGCGCGCACAACGCTGGCACAACGTCTTGTCTTTCCCGCCCATGCGGTACATGTTGGCCGACGGCCCGCCCAGGTCGGTTATCACCCCGTGGAAGTACTCCTGCCTTGTCAGCAGCTCCACCTCGGCCATGATCGAACGCTCGCTCCGACTGGCTATCTGCTTGCCCTGATGGGCCGATATGGTGCAGAACGAACAGCCGCCAAAACAGCCGCGATGGATGTTGACCGAGTTCTTGATCATCTCAAATGCCGGTATCGGCCCGCGCTTCTTGTATTTCGGATGCGGCAACCGCAGGTAGGGCAAATCAAAACTGGCGTCGATTTCCTCGGTGGTCATGGGCGGCTCGGGCGGATTCACCACCACATAGCTGTCTCCATGGGCCTGCAACAGCCGCGATGCCTCTATCTTGTTGCTCTCCCGCTCTATGATATGGTAATTCTCCGCCTCCATGCGCTTGCTCTTCTGGCACTCCTCAAACGAATGCAGCTCTATGCTCCCGCTCTTGTCTCCCACCTCGTCGCGCCGCACCTTGTACGCCACCTGCGGCAATTCCCTGCAGGCCGCTATCCCCTTCCCCTCGTCCAACAATCGGGCTATCTTCAGCGTCGTCTTCTCTCCCATCCCATAGTTCAGCAGGTCCGCCGGCGTGTCCATCAGTATCGACGGGAACAGCTTGTCGTCCCAGTAGTCATAGTGCGCCAGCCTTCGCATCGAGGCCTCTATTCCGGCCATCACCACCGGCACATCGGGGTATATCTGTTTCAATATCCGCGCATACACATACGTCGCCCGGTCAGGCCTGAATCCGGCCTCGCCACCTGGCGTATAGGCGTCGTCGTGACGCAACCGCCGTGCCGCCGTGTAGTGGTTCACCATCGAATCCATCGCCCCACTCGTCACCCCAAAGAACAGCCGCGGACGACCGAACTTCCTGAAATCGCGCAAATCGTCCCGCCAGTTCGGCTGCGGTATGATGGCCACATGGTACCCCGCCGCCTCCAGCGTCCGCCCGATGACGGCGGTGCCGAACGACGGATGGTCCACATAAGCGTCTCCCGTCACCAGCACCACATCCACCTGCGGCCACCCCAGCCGCTTCACCTCCTCCAACGTTATAGGCAAAAAATGTCCCATAGTCTTCTTTTAGTTTTTTCAGAGATGCCCCTTATCGTTAAAATGAAGCAGCAGGAACTGGTTGCCCGCAAGCAACCATAATCCTACTGCTACCATTTCGAACCGTCTGAACAGCAGTATTGCTGTACGGTTTTTTTTTCATTTTTTCCGAATGGAATTCCACGTTATGGGCTCGGCGTCAATTACTGGCCGGCATGCACCGCACGGATGGCAAGGCCTGTGGGGCGGGGTCGTGCCGAAATCCCCACTTGAGCGCCATTAGATGACCAAAAATTGAACATCTCTGCGTGATACGACGTGTTATACTGGGCAAGCGTCGAGGACCAATAGCTACCTTCATGGTTCTCCATGATTGTTGTGCCAACCTTTTCGCCTGTAACTGGCAGGAAAATACTGTTGCCGTTACTGGCAGTAAGTGTGATTCCATAGATGACATTTTGACCGTCGGTTGAAATCACCTGCCACTCGGCGGTGGTGTTGTCCATCAGCTCTTCCCATTCTTCAACAGTAGGTGTGCGCGCTCCGTTGCCCAGATTGACCGTGGCGGCATCGTCACCAGGCTCAAGCACGCTCCTGTTGTCGGTGTATCCGTTCCAGCCGTCTTCTTCTCTTCTGCAGTATTTGGTGACGTCCTGCGAATCTCCGTGGGTATAGATGTACGTTCCACTACTGTAGTCGCTCTTTGGCGATGTCTCGCCCCAGGCATAGTAGAAGCCGTGCTCATAGGGTGTGTTTGCTCCCAAGTTGTGGTTTGCCCACAGCAGGCCGCTGGGAAGGCCGAGGTCGACCCATTCGGGTGTGTTGTCCTGCTCGGTCAGAAAGATGCGGTAATCGCTGATGATAGGGGTGCTGTTAGGCGTGAGTTTCAACCATGCGCATACGTGATAACCCGAGAGCTCCTCAAGGTTGCCGATGGTCACCGTCAGATTGTCTCCTTCGGCCGTCACCACATTGCTGTTCATCGTCGGAAGTCCCTCGCTTTGAGGGCACCAGATGTAGCCGCAGGTGTGCTCGGGATATTGCGACAGGTAGTTTTCCACATCACCGGTAAGGTGCGAAGTGATGGTCATCGTATGCGCCGTGATTTGAACCACTTGGGGGGCGCTGATGCCGAGGTTGCCGGGGTTGTCGTCCGGCACGTTGCCGTTCACCTTGGTGAACCAGCCCTTGAAGGAAACAACCTGGTCGGTTCCGGGAATGGTGCTGCCGCTCAGCACCATCTCGGTTTCGGTAATCGACTCGATGGTGAAGGTCAGGGTGACGTTGCCGTTCTGAGGGGTGACCAACACATTCATGCCACTAAGGGTGTAGTGGAACGCTTCGCTCGGGTCGTTGATGTATCCCGTGCCATCTTCATTCATGGTAATGCTTATCTCGATGGGGGCATCTTCAGCGTTGATTTGCACATGGTTCGACTGCCAGGTGCCTACCACTTGCGACACCGTCAGCTCGTTGGCGTCATTGGGCGTATCCTCATCCGGTTCGCAGGCGGCAAAAACGCAACTCAGCGCCACCACACAAAGAAAGAAAAATTGTTTCATTGCTTTCATAGGTAATCAATTATAAAGAAAAGAAAAAACTTTTGTTGGTGTCATAACATGATGATGATAATGACCTGACCCTTCCAAGAAAGGGTGACTGGTGCCACTATTCTTGCCGAATTAGGGCGAGCTCCATTCTCAAAGAGCAGCCGCACATGGGCTGCTCTTCAAGGTGGATTAAGGGTCAATATGCATTAGTCCTGGATGGCCTTGATACCGGGAAGGACTTTGCCTTCAAGGTATTCGAGCATGGCGCCGCCACCGGTGCTGACGTAGCTCATCTGGTCGGCCAGGTGCATCTGCTTCACGGCAGCCACGCTGTCGCCACCGCCCACGGCGGCAAAACAGCCCTGCTTGCAAGCGTCAGCAACGCTCTGGGCGATGTCGCGCGTGCCCTTGGCGAAGGTGTCGAGTTCGAACACACCGGCAGGTCCGTTCCAGAGGATGGTCTTGCTGCCCAAGATGATGTCGCGGATGGCCTTGCAGCTCTCGGGGCCGCAATCCATGCTCTCCCAGCCGTCGGGAACCTCGCCGCTGGGCACAATCTGCGTATTAGCATCGTTGCCGAACTTGTCGCCAATCACGCTGTCAACGGGCAGGTAGTACTTCACGCCCTTCTCATCCATGCGGCGCATCAGCTCTTTGGCCAGGTCAAGCTTGTCGTCCTCGCAAATCGAGTTGCCGATCTTGCCGCCCAGGGCCTTGGTGAAGGTGTAGCGCATACCACCGATGATGATCATATTGTCGACCTTGTCAAGCAGGTTCTCAAGGATGCCGATCTTGCTGCTCACCTTGCTGCCGCCGATGATGGCGGTGAAGGGTCGCGGCGGGTTCTGCATCAGCTTCTCAAGGTTGCGCACCTCGTTCTCCATCAGGAAGCCGAAGTATTTGTCGTTGGGGAAGAACTTGGCGATGACAGCCGTGGAGCTGTGCTCACGATGTGCAGCGCCGAAAGCGTCGTTGATGTAGCAG
Source organism: uncultured Bacteroidota bacterium (assembly GCA_902793295.1). Classification (GTDB taxonomy): domain Bacteria; phylum Bacteroidota; class Bacteroidia; order Bacteroidales; family P3; genus Colimorpha. The sequence continues at coordinate 190,129 of CADBDA010000001.1, read as the reverse complement.
TCGCCCAGTTTCGAAAGCTGTTCCGCAAGGGCTTCGTCGCCCTTGGTTTCGCCCGGATAGAAGCGGATATTCTCCAGCAGCAGTATTTCGCCGTCTTTCAGGCCGGCTGCAAGGGCTTCGGGTTCGCCGCTGCCAAGAAGGGCCTGCGTAAACTTCACCGTGCGTCCCGTCAGCTCCTCAAGGTGTTTGGCCACAGGTGCCAACGTCAGTTCGGGTTCGAAACCGCCTTTCTTCGGACGACCGAAATGCGCCATGATGATGATGGCTGCACCATCGGCAAGCAGCTTGTTGATGGTCGGCATCGACTCGCGCATGCGGGTGTCGTCGGTAATGTTCTTATTGTCGTCCACAGGCACATTGAAGTCCACTCGAAGCAGCACCTTACGGCCTTTGAAATTGATGTCTTTTATTGATTTCATTTTATGGGGGTTTAATGGGTTTCTAACAGTTATGCCTCCTCGGGCTCCTCAACGGCCATGCTGATGTAGAGGGCCGAAAGCATCGTGAAGACAAACGCCTGGATATATGCCACCAGGCATTCCAGCAAGCTGATGAAGACGGCGAAGACAACGGAGACAACCGACACCGCGCCGCCTACTGCCATTCCAAGGCTGTTGCTGAGAATGAAGATGATGACCACAAAGCCTAGGATGACGATATGCCCGGCGGTCATATTGGCAAAAAGTCGGATCATCAGCACGATGGGCTTGGTGAAAACACCCACCAGCTCAACCAGCGGCATCAGCGGGAAAATCTTCAGCCAGGCAGGCACGCCGGGCGTGTTGAAGATATCCTTCCAATAGTGCTTGTTGCCCTTCAGGTTGGTGATGAAGAAAGTGATCAGCGCCAAGATGGCTGTCACGGCAATGTTGCCCGTGATATTGGCGCCGGCTGGGAAAATGGGAATCAGTCCCAATATGTTGCAGAAGAAGATGAAGAAGAAGAGCGTCAGCAGATACGGCAAGAAGCGGTTGGTGTTGTGTCCCAGAATGGGCGCCACAATGCCGTCGCGCACATGCAGCACCAGCAGCTCCACAAGCGACTGCATGCCGTGAGGAGCCGTCGTGACACCACGCACCTTATATTTCCGCGCCGATGCTATCACTATGACAATCAGCAGCGTCACAGCAATCATGATGGCCGCCGCCGTCTTCGTGATGGAGATGTCGACCGGCTTGAGCACCTTGCCCTCGCCATCCGTCAACAGCGTGTAGACCTTCTCCCCCACCACAATCGTTTGCGGTTCGCCCTCAGCAGCAACCTCGGAAGAGACCTCCGTAGCAACCTCGGAAGAGACCTCCGTAGCAACCTCAGAAGAGACCTCCGTAGCGTCCTCGGAAGCCACCTCAGCGCCATCTTCCGCCACACAAACAATCTCCTCCTTCTCCAATCCACCACCCACCAGGGCATAGCTGTGCTTCTTGCCCTTATAGATGGCGTGGCCATGATGGAACTGCTTGGAAGAGAACACTTCCAAATGGCCGTCGTCAATCAGGATTATCGGAAGATTGATGGCCACCGGATGCTCCGTGCCGTCCGACGATTTGTAGTCAAGTATGTGCCATGTGTGCGAGTCGGTCACGTGCCCGATGATGATTTTACCGGAATCGACCTCCTCCTTTTCTGCAGAAGAACAGCTTGCCGCCATGAAAGCTATCACGGCCAGCAGCATGGGAATTATCTTCAATCGCATCATTATCAGTTGTTTTATTCTATTACTCTTTTCAGTTATTAGCAAGCAAAGTTACACAAAAAAATTGAAACTCCAAACAGAATCAGATTAAAGTTTACTCCTCTGTCTTCGAAGTCTCGTTGAAAATATTGATTTGCAAAGAATCGAAAAGCCCCAGTTGGTTTTTGCTGTCGCTCTGGCGCTTGGCAATCTCTATGGTCGCCAGCTGTTCATGCAGCAACCTTTTGGCCACCAGCGGCCGCACAACATTCTGCTGGCGAGCCAATTCCGTTATCTTCTCAAAATCACGCTCGCAGAGTGAAACCGTAATTTTTCTGACTTTCTTCACCGGCTTTTTTGCTTTCATGGGACGTTATAATTTTTTGCAAAAATACGAAAAGAATTTCAATTTCCGCCGATTAAGGGAAAAAATCGTCTCTTTCCCCCCCCTCACCAACCCACGCTCCCATCAAATCCCCACCTCCCCTCCCATCAAACGTCCATCCATCTCCCCACACATATAAAAGCAGAAGCGGCTCCCACCAATCGTGGAAGCCGCTCCTGCAAAGCGTGTCCGGATTGTCATCCGGTCTTCTGTCGGCTATCTTCTGCTGGCCAATGCCATCATCACTTCCTGATAGGCAGGGCTGGCAATGAAATTGTCGATTTCCTTCAGCCGTGCGGCATTGTCCTTGCCAGCGGCTATAAATGCCTTCTCTCCGGCTTCGGTCAGCCGCAAGCCCTCGTCACGTCCCGTAAATGGGTTGTAGAAGGCCATACGTTGGCGGCATTGCAACAGCTGGTAGAGGGTATTGTAGCAGTCGTCCATCATGCGGCGCATGCCCATGGCCTTGTCGCCTTGGAACTGCTTGGCATATACCAGGCGCTGGTGGTAGTACTTGAAGATATTGCACATCGTTTCGTAGGCGTTCACCTCGTCGCCTATCATGGCATAGAGGTAGAGGGCCGTCATCGAAAAACGGTTGCTGGGGAAATTCTTCTGCGGGAAGAACGTGCGGCTCTGCTCCATCAGCTGCTTGGCTGTGGCCGTGTCGCCCTTCGTCACCTGCTGATAAGCCAGCATGGTGAACGTCTGGCGCTGCACAACGGCCATATTCTCGCTGACGGGATCCACATAGATGTCCTTGTTCAGGTTACCCCATCTCAAGGGTTCGTAGCTGCCGTCCTCCTGGCGCACTCCTTTCAGGAAGTAATCCTTGGTGCGCTCCGTGTAATGGAAGAGCCCGCCACCGGTAACCGGATAGGGCACCAGCATCGAGAGCATGCCGTCGTCTATGCTGTAGTGATCCACCACCGGGAACACGTTGGCGATATAGCTCACATTCATGATGCATACCGTACGCTCGAAGCGGTTGGTCCCCAAGAAGTCAAGCATCATCATCTCGTTGCGCATCAAGTAGCCGCGGCTCACGTTGACGTCAAACGCAATGACATTGGGTATCGTGTCGGCTTGGGCGGCGTCGATAATGCCGTTGGCTACCAGTTTCTGCTTGTCGAGAGTGATCTGGAACTTGTTGGTGGGCAGGTAGATGATGCTGTCCGAACGGTTGTCCTTGCGCACGTAGCGGTCGCGGTTGGCAAGTACCGTCTTCAAAGCCTCCGTCACCTCCATACGTTGTCCGTTGGGGTCAAGCACGAAGATTTCATGTCCCAAACCATACATTTCTTTGGGGAACGTGAAGGGCAGCGCATCCGACTCGTACAGCTTGTTGTACAGCTGTTCCACATACCAATGCATGCCCGAAAGGGTGTAGTTGAGAATGCGCACATCGGTACGGCATTCCTCCACTTCCTGGGCATACCACAACGGGAAGGTGTCGTTGTCGCCAAACGTAATCAGCACGCCATTCTTGTTCATCGAATTCAGATAGTTGCGTGCAAAGTCGCGCGCAGCCGTCTTCTGCGAACGGTCGTGGTCGTCCCAGTTCTCGGCACCCATTATGACCGGCACCGACATGGTGAGCACAAAGGCCAACGGCAACGCCACACTTCGCGGCAGCCGCACCACCGAGACAACAATCAGCGCAGCACCTATCATCGCCAGGATGAACCACGCGCCATTGAACAGGAAGCCCATCACCAGGCAGGCGGCTCCGGCAATCAGGTAGTTGTTACGCTCCTTCTTCTCGAATTGGGTCGACAGCCAGTCGTAGAGGGCATACACGCCCAATCCGATCCACACCGCAAAGAAATAGAACGAACCCACGAAAGCGTAGTCACGTTCACGCGGCTGGCACGGCGGCATGTTCAGGTAGATGGCGATAGCCAAACCGGTCATGAAGAACATCAGGAAGACCACAAAGGCGTCCTTGCGGTTCTTGATGCAATGGTATATCAGGCCGAGCATACCCAACAGCAGGGGCAACATATAATATTTGTTGCGGGCCTTGTTGTTGGCCAGGTCGTCCGGCAGGTTCTCCTGCGGACCCAGTCGGTGTTCGTCCACAAAGTCGATACCGCTTATCCAGTTGCCGTCGGTATAGTTGACCGAGGCCTCGTGCTTGCGCTGGCGGTTGCCGGCGGCATCGGCATACTCGAACACGTTGTCGTCAAAATGGTGACCCTGGATGTCGTTCTGGCGTCCGGCAAAATTCCACATGAAGTAGCGCCAGTACATCCATCCCATCTGGTAACGGTGGAAGAAGGTCATATTCTGCGCAAAGGTGGGTTTCCCGCCCATCGGCGGCTCGCCTGCCCAATACTTGTAGTAGGTAGGATGCTTGCGTCCCTCGTCGGGGCTGTACATTCTGGGGAAGAAGCCCGTGTGCGACTTGTCATAGGTGTATTTCTGGGCATAGGCGCCGACCTTGTAGTAGTCACGTCCCAAATAGTCCGTCGTGCGGACATATTTGGCATAGTCGTTCTCCGACGCAATCGGGTTGCCGGCCGTGTAGTAAGGACCTGTCAGGAAAGGCGTTTCGCCGTACTGCTCACGTCCCAGATAGGCGCGCATGGCCACAGCGTCTTTCGGCGCATTCTCATTGAGCGGCGTATTGGTGTTGGCACGTATCACCAGAATGAAGAACGTGGAATAGCCGATCACCAGCAATGTGAAGCCCAGCAATGCGGCGTTGATCACCTGACGGTTCTTGCTCTTGATGATGTAGTACGAGGCCACACCCAGCAGGCACAGCACAAAGAAGAAGCCCACGCTGGCGTTTTGGGCGCCGACCTTGGCCACAACCAGCAGCAGGAACACCACCGCCAGCACAATGATATTGACCGTCTTGCCGGGACGCTTCAGGTGCGAATTGTTCCAAAGGCCCCACAGCACAAACACGGCCACCAGCAGGAAGAACACCACCGTACCGGTATTGAAGCCCATGTGCAACTTGTTGACAAAGAACACGTCGAAATCGCACGAAAGGTTCACTATGCCGGGAATGATGCCCCACAGGATGACAGCAAGGATAAACAGCGAAATGACACCGCTGAGAATGAAGCCTTTAGTCGACTGCTGGAATTTCTTGAAATAGACCACATACACTATGGCCGGTATGGTCAGCAGGTTGAGCAGGTGCACTCCGATGGCAATACCCACCAGGAAACACACCAGCACCAGCCAGCGCAGCGAATGCGGGTCGTCGGCCTGCTCCTCCCATTTCAGGATGGCCCAGAACACCACCGCCGTAAAGAACGACGACATGGCGTAAACCTCGCTCTCAACTGCCGAGAACCAATAGGTGTCGCTGAAGGTGTAGGCCAATGCACCTACTATGCCCGATGCGAAAACCGCCCACACTTTACTGTTGTTCAACGCCAACTCCTCCGTCTTCAGCAACTTCTTGCCCAACAGGGTGATCGTCCAGAAGAGGAACATGATGCCCAATCCGCTGGCCATCGCCGACATCACGTTGACGGCAAACGCCGCGTTTTCGGGCGTGGTGAACATCGAGAACAGTCGTCCGAACACTTGGAACGTCGGGGCTCCCGGAGGGTGTCCCACTTGCAATTTGACTGCCGTGGCTGTGTACTCGCCGCAATCCCACCACGAGGCGGTGGCTTCGGCGGTCATGATGTAGACAACGCAGGCGATGATTCCGATCAACCATCCCAGCGAGTTGTTCATCAAATGATACTTTTTCAATGTTTTATCCATGGATTTTTAGAATTAATTTTCCTCAATAAGTTCGTCGCCTACCATTCCACCTCGTCGCGGCAGATGGGCATGGTCATGCAGCGGGCGCCGCCACCGGCACGGGGCAGCTCGCTGGCCGCAAAGGTGACCACACAGCGGTTGTAGTCGTCGATATTGACTTTGCCCGAAGCCACTTCCTCGGCTTTCAGCACCGCAAAACCGGCCTTGTCGAGGGCGTCGATGGTATGGCTGTTGCGTCGGTAGCCGATAATTTTGCCCGGTGCCAGCGCAAAGAAGTTGGCGCCGCTGTGCCATTGTTCGCGCTGCTGCATCCACAGGTCGTCGCCTCCGCAGAACACCGGCTCCATGTCGATTCCCACATGTTTCAGCGCCTCAAGCATGTTCTTGCAGTCGTGATGCTTGATTTTGCCGTTGTCAATCTCAATCCACGTGGTCGCCTTGCCGGCAAATTCGGCCGTCTTGCGCAGCATCGGCTCGTACATCATGCAGCGGTCACGGTCCAAAAAGGTGTACACCATGTCAAGATGGATGAACGATTCCGGCGTATGGGGCAGCTGCTGGACGATGATGTTGAATTTGGGACGGTCCTGGAACGTGTGGGCCAAAAACTCGATGCCTTTGGCGTCGGTACGTATGCCTTCACCGATGCACAGCAGGTCGTTACGGCCTATCTGCACGTCGCCGCCCTCGGTGTGGGCCTTCTTGTTCCACGTCTGGGCATTGATGGTCTCACAGCCAAAGTACTGCTCAAATATCGTCTTGTAGATGAGGTTCTCACGCTTGCGCACATCAAACGACATGGAGTTCACCAACACGCGGTCGTATACCGACGACGAAGCGTCACGAGTGAAAAAGAGGTTGTATAGCGGACGCAGCACGTAGCGGCGCTCAGCATAGCGATTGGGGTCGCGGCCTTCCTTGTAGGGAACGCCTTCAATCAGTTCACGTGCCAACGTGGCGGGGTCGTGCGACATCAGTTCGTCAAAGAGATATTCGCAACCCTCGGCACGGCAGCTCTCCAGCACCAGCGTGCTGCAGGTCTCGTCGTCCTTCAGCAGGTCGGCCAGCAGGTCGGCCACATAGTAAACCTTCGTAAAGCGCTCAAACACACCCGAAAAATAACGGTATTCCTCGTCAACAATCGGTTTGTTAAGTATGTCACTATAAAGTGCTTCGGCTGCATTTTGAGGTGTCATGCGTTCAATCTCCACGCCCGGACGGTGAAGCAACACGGCTCTCAATCGTCCTATTTCCGACGAAACATGAACTTTGATTTTTTCTGAATTATCTGTTATTCCCATATTATAATATATACAAACAAAAGCTTTATCTCACTATCAGACAATAAGATTGCGACGATAAAGTGAATTATGCAAAAATGCAAATATACGTAAAAAAAGCAAATCGCAAAAAGAAATCTGTTTTGTACCCCCAAAAAAGCCACCCACCAAAATTCCAGTATGACTTCGGTAGGACCCTGTTAGGACCCTTGTAGGACCCTGTCAGGTCTCTGGTAAGTCTCTGGTAAGTCCCTGGTAAGACCTTAGGTCCTTAAGGTCTTTAAGGTCCCTGGTAAGTCTCTGTTAGGACCCTGTTAGGACCCCACCCTAAAACAATCTGTAACTGACCGGCGTTTTGGCATAGAAATCGTCCGGAGCGAACATGCCGCTATAGAGGAATTTGGCCTTGTAAATCACCACATGGCTGTCGTCGGGGAAGTAGGCATTGGCGCCATAATCCACCAACGTGAGCTGTCGGGTGTAGATGTCGGCATAGAAGGTCACCGTCGCCGTTGGGTAGCGTCGTTCGGGCGCCCTGTTGCGGGCCACGAAAACCAGCAGGCGTCCAGCCAACTTCCAATCCTCTATAGCACCGACAATCAACAATTTGGTATCGATATAGAACCCATTCTCTCCGCCGAAAAGCACCGAGGTGGTGTGGCGTTCCAGGTCGTACACGTAGCACGAGGGCGTACTGCTCTTCTCGTAGTAGAAGATGTAGTGGTTTGTGTCGTCTATCAGTCGCACCATCGGCACCTTGTCGTCGGGCAGCGACCGCAAAAAGTCGTCGGCCAAAGCGTTGTAATAGGCCTTCGCGTCAAAGTCGTCCTTTTCGATCGGCGGCGGTGGGACCACAGGTGTCTCATCGGGCTCCCAAAAAAGGAAGAACAGCGTCAGCCCGGCCGCACAAAGCAGCGTCACCACCGCCACAACGGGCAGATTGACTTTTCGTCTGTGTGCCTTCTTCATATCGACGACTATTTTATTGTATTTCAGCTATCTCTTTCCAGCGCTACTGTCCTTCGCTTCTTTCAGAGTTTCTTGACGGTCTTCAGCGCCGTCTTCAAAGCCTCGTCCTCGTCCTTCATCACGCGGTAGTAATACTCGCTGCCAAACAGATTTCGGGCAATCAAAGCCTTGATAAGGTAACCCATATAAATGTCGCTATGCTCGTTGATGCGCGCGCGGCGGCGGTCTTCCGACTGGGCTTTCTGCAACAGGCTCTCACGATACGACTGCTGGCTGAAGAGCTGCTCCATGTAGTCCTCATAGCTGTTGGCATGTATGCTGTGGCTGGTGTCGGCCACCGCCTTGCGGGTCAGGTCGTTCATCCACGATGCCACCCACTCGCCTTTCACGTCTTCGCGCGCTATGTGCTTGCTGTCGGCGTAGCTGACAAACGACTGCACCACCGCAGCGGAATCGTAATGGGCCAGAAAATCGTCAAACGTGGCGTATTGGGCGTCATTCCGGTGCTGGTCGGCCCATTGGAGCGCGAAGGTGTTCAGCACGCCTGCCGAACGCAGCGAAATGAAGTAATCCGACAATCGGATGGTATCCATCGGCACAAAGACATCGGGCATGATGCCGCCTCCGCCGTAAACCACACGTCCGCTGGCCGTCTCGAACTTGAGCGAATCGGGAAAACTGACAGAATCGGCGTTAACCATCTCGTTGTGTTCGTAGCGTTTGCGAAGGTCCATATGGTAGGCGTCCGTGCCTTCGTCATAAGGTTTCTGTATGCATCGTCCCGAGGGGGTGTAGTAGCGTGCCGTGGTGAGTCGTATCTGGGCACCATCGTACAGCTCCATCATCTGCTGTACCAAGCCTTTACCAAACGAACGTCGGCCCACCAGCGTGCCGCGGTCCCAATCCTGCACGGCTCCCGACACAATCTCCGATGCCGATGCCGAGTATTCGTCAATCATCACCACAAGCGCGCCGTCGGTGAATGTGCCGCCTCTGCGCGAACGGTAGTCGCGTCGGGGCGATTTATCGCCTTTAGTATAGACAATCAGCTTGCCGGCATCCAAAAATTCGTTGGCAATTCCGAAGGCGATGTCCAGAAATCCGCCGCTGTTGCCGCGCAGGTCAAAAATCAGCCTTTTCATCCCCTTCCCTTTCAGTTCGCGGATGGCGGCACGCAACTCGGTGTGCGACGTGCGGGCAAAACGGGTCAGCCGTATGTACCCCACCTCCTCGTCAAGCATGAAATAGGTGTCTATCGAGTGCAGCGGAATCTTGTCGCGGACAATGTTGAACACCAACGGCGTCGCCTCGCCCTGACGATGCACGGTCAGCACCACCTTGGTGCCGCGAGGTCCGCGCAGATGGTTGAAAACAAAGCTGTTGTTGACGCCTTTATAGGTCGCCAGCGTGTCGTCGATTTTCAGCAGCTTGTCGCCTATCATCATGCCCACCTTCTCGCAGGGGCCGCCGGCGATGACGTCGGTCACCGAAATCGTGTCGTCGACTATCTGAAAAGCGATGCCCACACCCTCAAAATTGGCTTGCAAACCCTCGTTGCTGCGCTGCACGTCCTTGGCGGCGATATAGACGCTGTGGGGGTCCAACTCGGACAGCATCGCGGTCACACCTTTTTCGGTTATACGCTGGTAATCAGGCGTTTCTACATATTTTTGCTCAATCAGGTCGCTCACCTGTTGCAAACGGCGGAAATGGTCGTTCACCACCGTATCGGTCTTCACGGTTCTCTTGAAAAGACGGCGGCCCGACTTCTCTTTCACGTCAGACGTCTGTGCCATCACCGCCATGCCGCAACATAGCGTCAAAAACATTAAGCAGAGCGTTTTCTTCATCTTGTTTTTCTCATTTTTCCTCCGTAACGCGGAAAAAGGGATAATATTTTACATAGATAAAAAATAAAACAGCGAGTTTTTCGTTAACTCATGATAATAGAAAACTACTTATAGTTCACCCATCATTCACCATGAACAACACAGACCCCAACCAGACACGCAATCTCTCCAGGGCGAAAAACCATCCCTCTTTTGGTAAAATCATGCTGGCATCCGCCGTCGGCTCGCTCATCACCCTGGTGCTCATCGGACTCTTCAAACTGCTCATGCTGTTTGGCATCATCGGCTCCATCAATTCGACCGAAAAGGCCATCGTCTCCGACCATTCCTTCCTTAAAATCGACCTCACCCAGTCCTTCTCCGAACGAGCTCCCAGCGAACTCAACCAGCTGATGTCGCAAACCACCGAATGGGGCTTCAACGACCTCCTGCGTTCCATCAACCAGGCCGCCTCCGACAAACGCATCGACGGCCTCTATCTCTATATGGGCACCGGCTCCTCCCTCTCCTGGGGCAAAAGCGAGGAACTGCGTCAGGCCCTGGCCGACTTCGCCAAAAGCGGCAAACCCATCTACTCCTATGCCGACATCTACTCCCAGCAGGGCTACTTCCTGGCCTCCGTGTCCGACAGCCTCTTTCTCAACCCCTCCGGCATGGTGGAGTTCCGTGGCATCGGCGCCGAGACCATGTTCTTCAAGGAGATGCTCGACCGCCTGGCAGTCAAAATGACCCTCGTCCGCCCCAAAAGCAACGCCTTCAAAAGCGCCGGCGAACAATTCACCATGGACCACATGAGCGAATCGAACCGCCAGCAAATCCACGACTACATCAACAGCATCTGGAACCACGCCGTTAACGCCATCGCCCAAAGCCGCCATATCAGCGTCAAGCAGCTCAACAACATGGCCGACAGCCTCTCCGCCATGCTGGCCGACGACGCCCTCAACCGCCATCTGGTCGACCGCCTCTGCTTTGAAAGCGACATCGTCGACGGCATCAAGTCCGCCAATGCCACCAGCAGCTTCGTCACCCTCAACGAATACGCCACCACCCTCACCCCAACCAGGGCCAAAGACCGCATCGCCGTCATCTACGCCGAAGGCGAAGTGGAGACGGGCACCGGCTTCAAACAGGCTGTCTATTCCGACAAAATCACCAACGCCCTCAACGAGGCCGCCAACGACGACAACGTGTGTGCCATCGTGCTGCGCGTCAATTCGCCCGGCGGTCAGGTCAACGCTTCCGAAATCATGACCCACGCCGTCATCCGGGCGCGCCAACGCAAACCCGTCGTGGTCTCCATGAGCGATGTGGCTGCTTCGGCTGGCTACGAGATCTCGTGCAATGCCGACTGCATCGTGGCGCAACCCACCACCATCACCGGCAGCATCGGCGTCTTCGCCACCATACCCGAAGTGGGCGGTACCCTCCGCCGCTACATGGGCATCACCACCGACACCGCCATGACCAACACCAACGCCACCTCGCTCAGCGTCCTACGCCCCTTGTCGCCGGCTGCGCTCGACCTCATGCAACGCAACGTCGAGGATTTCTATAAAGTCTTCGTCCAACGTGTGGCCGACGGACGTCATCTCGAATTCGACTACGTCGACAGCATCGCCCGCGGCCGTGTCTGGACGGGAAGCGATGCCTTGAAACTGGGCCTGGTCGACAGCCTTGGCGGCCTCAACGATGCCATCCGCATCGCCGCCCGTCTGGCCAAGAAAGAGAATTATCAGGTGGTGGATTATCCGCTCTACGATAATCTGTTCACCGAACTGATGAACCGCAAGAACGGCAATGCCGGTACCGCCTCCCGTCTGCAGCTCCCCGTCGCCGCTCCGACCGCCGCTCAGCTCAACACCGTCGCAACCGACGGGGTTTGGGTCAGCGGCAACCTGATGGTCGATCTGCTCAACCGCATCTGCGAAACCCGTGGCTTGCAGGCGCGCGTGGAGTTCTTCCTGCTCACCGACTAGCCCTCCAACCACCAAACAAATCCAAACACCCTACAATCGACAAAATGAAAACCCTCCTGCCCGTCATACCGCTCCTGCTGACGCTTGTGGCATTCCTGCCTTCGCAAGCATCGGCGCAGCCGTCCCTTGAGCAGGAGTATGCCTTCGAAACCCAACATGGCCTCTATCCGTGCCATTGGGTATGCACCGGCGACACCCTTCGTGCCGACACCAACGACGACGGCATCGTCGGTCACCTCATCAGCGGCTTATGGGTCAGCTGCTACGAAATTCCTCAGGAGCTTTGGTCTTTCACCATGGGCAGCAATCCCTCGCCCCTGGTGGGCGACGACCTGCCGGTCACAGCCGTCAGCCGTGCCGAAGTGGACTCCTTCTGTCTTCGCATCAGCCGCACCACCCATCGCCATTGGCGCCTGCCTTCCAAAGAGGAATGGCTCTTCATCTACCACGGCGGCCTGCTCAGCGAAGACTATCGCTTTTGCGGCAGCAACCGCCCGGAGTGGGTGGCATGGTACAGGGGCACCAGCGGCGGACGACTACATCCCGTCGGCCAACGCATCCCCAACGAGCTCCGCATCTTCGACATGCTGGGCAATGCGGCCGAAATGGTCACCGACGGCGACAGCATCCGCTTCATGGGGGGCAGCTGCCTCGACCCTTCGCCGCGCAACAACCCCGACCACCTCGTTTCCCATGCGCCTCCCGACGTCCAGGGCTTCCGCATCGTCTGCTCCGAACCCCAATGGATTTTTTAAATGAAACACCCAGGATTTATCAACCGAACAATTTGAGAATCAAACTTCCTTACCATGATATCACAAAAAGTTAACGTAGGTCTGGTTCAGATGGCCTGCGACACCGACAAAGAAAAAAATATCGAACGCTACACCGCCAAGGTGCGCCAACTGGCTGCCGACGGCGCTCAAATCATCTGTCTCCAGGAGCTCTTCGCCTCGCGCTACTTCTGCAATGTGGAGGACTACCACAACTTCCGCTACGCCGAGGCCATCCCCGACGGCCCCACCACCCAGCACTTCATGGCGCTGGCCAAAGAACTGCAGGTCGTCATCATCTGCTCCATGTTCGAAAAAAGGGCCGAAGGTCTCTACCACAACACCACCGCCGTCATCGACGCCGACGGCAGCTACCTGGGCAAATACCGCAAAATGCACATCCCCGACGACCCGGGCTACTACGAGAAGTTCTACTTCACCCCGGGCGACTTGGGCTACAAGGTCTTCCACACACGCTATGCGCGCATCGGCGTCCTCATCTGCTGGGACCAGTGGTATCCCGAAGCCTCGCGCATCACCGCCCTCATGGGCGCCGAAATACTCTTCTACCCCACCGCCATAGGCTGGTCAGTCGAACAGGACGACGCCACCAACGACGAACAGTACCAGGCTTGGCAAACCATCCAGCGCAGCCACGCTGTCGCCAACGGTGTCCCCGTGGTCAGCGTCAACCGCACGGGTCGTGAAGAGGACATGCAGTTCTGGGGCGGCTCGTTCGTCACCAACGCCTTCGGCCGGCTCCTCTGGCAGGCTCCTCACCTCGACGAATGCACCCATATCGAAACCCTCGACCTGGCCGACAGCGACAAGTACCGCCGCCATTGGCCCTACCTGCGCGACCGCCGCATCGACAGCTACGACCCCATCCTCAAACGCTTCATCGATTAAGCGCCTTGCCCCGAAAAGGCATCCCCGCAACCGCCACGTGCCACCACCGTGGGCAAAACCCGCGCAATTCCGTCCGCATCGACAACAAATCAAATCAACGAAAAACTTTCAATATCTAACTTCATGATCATCACCCCCACTCCAAAAGACCGCGGCTTCTACATGCCTGCCGAATGGGAAAAGCATGAGGCCACCTGGCTCAGCTACCCACACAACGAAGACTCCTGGCCCGGAAAGATAAACTCCATCTTCCCTTCCTACCATCTTTTCATCAAGACCTTGACCGAGGTGGAAACCGTCCACATCAACGTGCTCGACGAAGACATGGAGAACCGCGTCCGTCAGGCGCTCAAGGAGGCCGACGCCTTCATGGTCAATGTCGAATTTCACCGCTTCCCCACCAACGACGCCTGGTGCCGCGACCACGGCCCTGCCTTCCTCCTCAACCACAAGGTGCCGGGCATGCGCGCCTTGGTCAATTGGAACCACAACGCATGGGGCGGCAAATACCCGTTCGAACTCGACTCCCAGATTCCCGCACGCATCGCCGACGCGCTGGGCATCACCATGTTCCAACCCGACATCGTCATGGAAGGGGGCTCTATCGATGTCAACGGCAAGGGCGACCTACTCACCACCGAATCGTGCCTGCTCAACCCCAACCGCAATCCCGACCTCAACCGCGACCAGATCGAACAGCACCTCCATGCCTACTACGGCGTCGACAACATCATCTGGCTGGGCGACGGCATCGTGGGCGACGACACCGACGGCCATGTCGACGACCTCTCCCGCTTTGTCAACGACGACACCATCATCACCGCCGTCGAATACGACCACAACGACGAAAACTACCAACCGCTCCAACTGAACCTCCAACGGCTCAACAGCTGCCGGCTGGCCAACGGCAAACAACCCAACATCGTCGAACTGCCCATGCCTTCGCCCGTCATCTGGGAGGACCAGCGCCTGCCCGCTTCCTACGCCAACTTCTACATCTGCAACGGCCTCGTCATCTTCCCCACATACAAGTGCGACAACGACACCCGCGCCGCCTACATCCTCGAGGAGTGCTTCCCCTCACGCGAAATCGTGGGCATCGACAGCACCGACATCATCTGGGGCCTCGGCAGCTTCCATTGCCTCAGCCAGCAGATGCCTATGTGATCTTTGCCGAACGAACCCAATCCCCGCCTGTGCCTTCGTGCACGGCACATCCGACAAGGACATCGTCCCTATTAAAAACGACTCCCTTCAAAAAAGCCACCCAAATCATTAACACACAAGATTATTTACAATGAAAAAAACACTTTGCTGCCTTCTCCTGCTCCTCGCCTGTTCCGCCCTCATGGCGCAAGCCGTGGGGTACGAATGCACCTATCAGGAAACCATCGACCTGGGCGACAAACTGTCTCTTGCTCAAGACGAAGCCAGTCGCGATGCCATCAAGGCTTATCTCAGCAAACGCAAAAGTTTCTACACCCTCACCTATGCCAAAGGACAGTCGCTCTTCATCAAAAATACCGACCTCAGCGACGACGATATGGGCATGGGTAACGCCATGCCGGTGTTTTACATCGACTACGCCCGCCAGGAAAGAACCACCCAAATCAACTTCCTCGGCCGCAACTTCATCATCATCGACACCCTGGAAAATGCCAACTGGCGCATAACCAACGAAACACGCACAATCGCCGGTCACAACTGCACCAAAGCCGAAGGCGACAGCAACATGGTGGCATGGTTCTCTGCCGAAACGCCCATCCCCGCCGGCCCGATGAGCTGCTACGGTTTGCCGGGATTGGTGGTGCAACTCTCTGTCGGCCCCATGACCTACACCCTCACCGACATCAAGCCGCTCGAAAAAGACCCCAACATCAAAGCGCCTTCCAAAGGCAAGAAAGTGACCCAACAAGAATGGCAGGATATTCTCGCCAAGAAACTCAGCGAGATGGGGTTCGAAGGTTGGCAGGGCGGATTCCAAATGATGGGAATGTGACAAGCCTATGAAACATTCCGCCTCGCTTGTCCTCTTGCTGCTGTGCCCCTTGGCGCTTCTTGCCCAAATCCGGGGAACCGTCTGGCTCTCAGACAACGAGCATGCCACCTACGCCACCGTCATGCTCTATGCCGACAGCAACACCAATGCCACCCCCATCGCCTACGCCATCACCGACGCCAATGGCCATTTCTCCATCAAGGCAAACCCCTCGCCAAAAAACTGGCTGGCGGTTCGCTACCTGGGTTACAAAGAGTACCGCCAACCGCTTGATGCGGCTCAGAAGCACATCGACATCCGCCTTAAGGCCGACGCCCAGCAGCTGAACGCCGTCAAAGTGGAGGCCGAATACAAAAGCGTCGAAATCCGTGGCGACACCATCAAATTCAACACCGAATACTTCAAAACGGGCGCCGAAGACAACGCCGCCGAAGTGCTCAACAAGATTCCGGGCATGGAGGTGGACGACAACGGCGATGTCAGCTACGCCGGCAAGAAGGTGGACCGCATCACCGTCGACGGTCGCGACCTCTTCTCCTCAGGCAGCGACGGCGCACTCAACACCCTCTCGGCCGATGCCATCCAGGGGGTCGAACTGCTCACACGCGGACGCTCCAACAGCATCATCGACAACTTCTCCGGTCGCGAACTGACCACCCTCAACCTGACCACCGACGGTCGCGCTCGCGCCAACGGCAAAGTGTCGGCCATGGCGGGCTTCCGCAACAAATTCAAAAGCGAGAATTCCTTACTGCTCATCGGCAAAAAATTGTCCCTCACCGCCATCCTCTCGGCCAACAACACCGGCGAAGCGGTCTTCTCCTTCGGCGACTACATCCGACACATCGTCGGCCTCGAAAACCTGCTCTCCTCCCACGGCGAAGGTTTCCACTTATCCGACGACGAAATAGCATTGCTCATGCCGCCCAGCAACGTCTATGCCTCCAACAATGGCGTGGCCACCCTCAGCGGCAACTGGAAACCGTCCGACAAATTCTCCATGAAGGGCAACCTCATCCTCAACGGCACAGGCCTCGAGGCCGAAAGCTTGTCGCAACTGGATTACGTGTCGCTGGGCTTCTCCAACAACCACGCGCTCCATAGCAGCAATCGCAACCTTTTCTTCACCGGACAAATGGAGCAGACTTGGACTCCCAACGATGATGTTGAGTTCAGCAACCACACCCAGTTCATCCGCTCACGTATGGATGCGCACGACAGCCTGAGGGAAAGCGGTTTCAACAACATGAGGGCCGACGAGGACAACGGCATGTCCAAACAGACCTTCAACGAGGAAATGGTGCTCAACATCCAGCGGGGCAATTCGATGTTCTCCGCCCATTTCAACATGACCCACTCGCGCCGCAACTACAGCTACGGGCTGCTGACCGACCGGGTCATCCTGCCCTTCGCCTGCTATCTGGCCGACGGCTCCGATTACCGCATCGACACACACAAGGACATCACCGATTTCGAAGTGGCGCCCGACATCTCCTACGCGCTGCAGGTGGGCAACAAGCACACGCTCAATGCCACGTTGGGTTTCAGCCATTCGCACAGCGAACTGCGCTACGGCCCTCAGGCAGTCGACTCCGTCGTGGCGTCCATCACCTTCGACAGCCCCTTCGCCGAAATCTCCTTCAACAAGAACAAAGGCCTCTTCCGCTACTCCATCGGTGCCTCCATGGATTACGAAAAATGGACATCGACAATCGATGGCCTCCCCGACTCTGGGCCGTCGTTCACCATACTGCCCCATGCCGAACTGACACTCCAGCTCAGCAGCACTCACCGGCTCTCCCTCTCGGCATCGATGGACGACCAAGACATCGACCTCGAGCACCTTCTGCGCGCCCCTATGGTGACCGGCTACAACAGCATTTGCATCGGCTCGCAAATCAACGATCCTCAATCGGAGTCGCGCAACCTCAACCTGAACTATTACATCTTCGACCTCTTTTCCAACACACTTTTCTTCGCCGGTGCGGGCATCACCAGCAGCAGCCTCACCCTCAAGCCCCATAGCATCCAGGACAGCAACACCGTCACCTTCACCCTCTACAACAACGACGGCGAGATGACCACACGCTACCTGAGCTCGCACATCAGCAAGGGGCTCGGCTCATGGCCCATCGACGCCAAACTGTTCGGCACGGTCACCAAAAGCGACAGCAAGACCACCGTCAACAACACCGACGGCAACATTGCCTCCTCCTCCTACAGCCTGCGCTTCGCTTTGGTGTCACGCTCCAAAAAACCGTACAACGCCGAGATCGGCTTCGACTACCAGACCACCTCCAGCGAGATAACTGCACTTACCACGCTCAGCAGCAAACTGCAACAACAGGGCGCCTACGCTGCCTTCATCGTCTCCTTCAAACGCTTCAACGGTGAGGTCCGCTACAGCTACACCCACCTCGAAAACAACAGCTATACCCGCAATTTCCACGACCTCTCCTTCCGTATGGAATACCGCATGGGCAACTGGCGGCTGATGTTGCGCGGCAGCAATCTGTTGCACCTCGACAGTATGGATTGGCTGGCGGTGAATTCGTCGCCCTACGCCGTCTCCACGGTCACCTACCGCAAAGTGCCCGGTCATCTTCTGGCCGGCCTCGCCTACCGATTCTGACAACCCAGAAACCAATGCTGAAAACCCTAAAGAAAACATTGTATAACAACTAATAACCATTCACAATGAAAGTCCACTTCATAGCTATCGGCGGCAGCGCCATGCACAATCTTGCTCTGGCTTTGAAAGCCAAAGGCTACGAAATCACCGGCTCCGACGACGAAATCTTCGACCCGGCCCGTACACGTCTCCAGAACGCAGGGTTGCTGCCCGAAAAAGAAGGCTGGTATCCCGAACGCATCACACCCGACCTCGATGCCGTCGTGCTGGGCATGCACGCTCGCATCGACAACCCCGAACTGCTGCGTGCCCAAGAGCTGGGCCTGAAAATTTACAGCTATCCCGAATACCTCTATGAGCAGTCGAAAGACAAACTGCGCATCGTCGTCGGCGGCAGCCACGGCAAGACAACCACTACGGCGATGATTCTGCACGTGCTGGCCCACTGCGGAATAGAGGCCGATTATATGGTAGGGGCCCAGTTGAAAGGCTTTGACGTGATGGTGCGACTAAGCCACACCGCCAAGGTGATGGTCATCGAGGGCGACGAATACCTCACCTCGCCCATCGACCGCCGTCCCAAGTTTCATCTCTACCACCCCAACGTGGCTATCATCACGGGCATAGAATGGGACCACATCAACGTCTTCCCCACTTTCGACATCTACCGCGAGCAGTTCGCAAAGTACATTGACCTTATCGAAGAGGGCGGAACGCTCATATACTGCGACGACGACAAGGAGGTGCACAATGTAGCCGTTGGCAACTCACGTACCGACATCGCCAAACTGCCATACGATGTGCCGGAATATGAAGTGACGAATGGAACAACCTATCTTACAGGCTATGAAACGCCCGTGTCGCTGCAAATCTTTGGACGTCACAATCTGCTCAACCTCACCGCGGCTCGCTATGCCTGCCGCGAATTGGGTATTGCCGACGACACATTCAATGAGGCCATCAGCAGTTTCGGCGGTGCCAGCAAGCGTTTGGAGCTGGTGAAGAAGGGTGACTCCTGCGCCGTCTACAAGGACTTTGCCCATGCACCGTCAAAGCTCCGTGCCACCATCCACGCCATGCGCGAACAATATCCCGACCGCAAACTCATAGCCTGTATGGAACTGCACACCTTCAGCTCGTTGACGCAGGAGTTCCTGCAACAGTACCGCAGCACAATGGACGAGGCCGACGTGCGATGCGTCTACTTTAGCCAACACGCGCTACAACTAAAGAAGCTTCCGCCGCTTGATCCTAAGGCCGTCTGCGAAGCCTTTGGAGGCAACGTCGAAGTGTTCACCGACAGCATGGAACTGGTGGAACACGTCAAAACGTTATTCCATAACAACGACAACAAGAACCTCTTAATGATGAGTAGCGGCAACTTCGACGGCATTGATTTTGCCACTTTAGCTAACGAAATAATAACAGACTGAAATATGAAATCAAAATTCGAACCTGGCGATAAAGTAAAATTCCTCAACCAAACCGGTGGCGGCATCGTCACCAAAGTGACCGACGACTTCGTCTTTGTGCAGGACGACACAGGATTTGACATCCCCATGCAACCCGACGAACTCATCCGCATGGCCGACATGCAGGGTGCAGGCAAACTCTTCAACGCAGCCATGGAGGACCACCTCAAGGGCAAAGGCACTCCCCTGCCCTCCGCCATGCCCATGGCGGCCAAGGTGTCCGTCCCGCTCACGCCCGACGAGGAAATCAAGCAACTCAAAAACCAGGTGGCCAACCTGAAAGACCAAGTGGCCAAACTCAAAAAACAACTCAGCAACCTGCAACAGCAAAACACCCGCTCGCTGACCGACAACATCCTGCTCCAACATCAGGTGGCCCCGGGCGAAGCCGAAGTGGACCTCCACATCGACATGCTCACCGAACGGCCCGCCGACCTGACGCCGCACGAGGCCTTCGAAATGCAGATGCACTATTTCCGCCTCTGCATGAATCATGCCTTCGCCAATAAGATGAAGAAGGTGACCTTCATCCATGGTGTCGGCAAAGGCATCCTCAAAGACGAAATCAACAAAGAGCTCAAGCAATACGACAACGTCCACTTCTTCGAAGCGCCCATGTCCAAATACGGCGTCGGTGCCACCGAAGTCTATTTCAAATAAATACAAAACAACCCCCATCAACAAGCCTGTCCAGCATGTCTGGCGGCACTAGCCCTTCAAGAACAATGAGCAAACAAATCACCATAGGCAACCTCACCCTGGGTGGCGGCGCTCCCATCAGGGTACAATCCATGACCAACACCGACACCCTCGACACCCAAGCCACCGTCGAACAGACCCTCCGGCTGGTCGAAGCCGGCTGCGAGTTGGTCCGCATCACAGCTCCCGACGTCAAAGCCGCCCAAAATCTTTACAACATCAAAAACGAACTGGCTCGCCACAACTGCTACGTTCCCCTTGTGGCCGACATCCACTTCAACCCCCAAGCCGCCGAAACGGCAGCCTCCATCGTCGAAAAGGTGCGCGTCAACCCGGGCAACTACACCGACCGCAACACCGGCAAGATCGAATTCACCGACCAGGAGTATCGCGACGAGCTGCAACGCATCGGCGACAAGATGGGACGACTCATCGACATCTGCAAGCAGCACGGCACAGCCATGCGCATCGGCACCAACCACGGCAGCCTGAGCCAACGCATCATGAGCCGCTACGGCAACTCGGCTGAAGGAATGGCGCAGTCGGCCATCGAATTCGCCGAAGTGTGCCAGCAGCAGGGCTTCGACAAACTGGTGTTCTCCATGAAAGCAAGCAATGTGAAAGTCATGGTCGAAAGCACACGGCTCTTTGTCCAAAAAATGAAAGCCCTGGGCATGGATTATCCTATCCACCTCGGCGTCACCGAAGCGGGCGATGCCATGCAAGGCCGCCTGAAAAGCGCCGCAGGCATCGGCGCCCTGCTCATCGACGGCATCGGCGACACCATCCGCGTCTCGCTCACCGAAGACCCCGTGGCCGAAATACCGGTCGCCTACGACATCCTTCAAGCCGTGGGCGCTCGCATCACCCAACCCGAATACATCGCCTGCCCCTCCTGCGGACGCACGCTCTACAACATCCAGGAGGCCCTCCAGCGTATCAAAGCCGCTACCGCCCAATTCACAGGCGTGAAAATAGGCGTGATGGGGTGCATCGTCAACGGCCCCGGCGAAATGGCCGACGCCGACTACGGCTACGTGGGCAGCGGCCCCGGCAAGATTACCCTCTACCGCGGCAAACAAATCGTCAAACGCAACATCGACGAGCAGGACGCCGTTCAGGAACTGGTACGTCTGATCAACGAAACCCAAAGCCGCTGACGGTTGTCCACCTTCCGAGGCCTTCAGACAAAGGCCCTTTCAAGCTCTGACGACCAAAAGCCTTTCAAGGCCTGCTGCCGTCCTTCTCTTCAAGCGCTTCCGAAGAAAGACTTTCAAAGACTTTCATCGCAAACAGAGACCGAAGAAGGACAGCCCGCCAAAAAACGAAACCCCGAAAATGCAACGAACCCCGAAAGTTGGACAAAATACTTTCGGGGTTTTATCATCCCCCAGCGGCACAATTCCAATTCTCACCCGACATCCACAAAAAAAGGACGCCCCCAAAAGGGGACGTCCAGCACCATTATGAATTCAACAAAACAATCTACATGTTAAATCGGAAGTTGAGGGAAGTTTGGGTTAGTTGGGGTAGTGATGGTGTAAAGTATTCCGTTGAGGGAATGAGCTATTAGAAGTGATAGTTGAAGCCGATGGCGAAGTTGCCAAGGTGAGCGTTGAGGTCCTGAGCGTTCATGTTGACGTCGAGGTCATAGCTGTGGGTGTCGACACCGTCGGTGAGGGTCCAGTCGCAAGCCAAGCGAGCCAGGTTGACATAGAGGTCAAGCGAGCATTTGTCGCTCAGAGCGTAGTTCAGACCGGGAACGATGCTGAGGCCGATGGTGGTGAAGTCGTCAGCGTTGTCGGTGGTATTGTCGGTCACGGTGTTGTAGTTGTGAGTTTCGAGATGGAGACCAAGGCTCAGCTGAGCTTCGCAGAAGAGGGTGAAGTTACGCCACTGGGTCAGGTTGTAGCGGAAGTAGGGATTGAATCTGACCACGGTACCCCAACCGGAGACATAGTCATCTTCGCTGCCGAGGGGGTTGATATAACCTCTGTTGTAGTTGTAGTTCAGACCAAACTGGATACCGAGCTGCATTTTGTCGTTCAGCTGATAACCGATTTTCGGCATGATGGTGATATTGGTGGTGGCGTTGCTGATACCAGCAGTAAAATCATCGTCATGAGCGCCATTGTGGCCAAGAGAGACCTGACCACCAAGAACAAACTGTGCATTTGCTGTCATTGCGAAAGCGATGAGAGCGAGGGTCATAAAGATTTTTTTCATAATAGATAGTCTTTTTAAAAATTTGTTGTGCCTACTCTTTTGTAATGGTTTTCGGCATTCCCATTTCTGTTGTTGAATTCAGATGCAAAAATAATATCTTTTGATGTCTCAGGGATATCTGTTGTGTCGGAAACGGCATTTTGAGCCTCCGAAATGTAGGATTGGCAGGTTCGACAAATGCGTGGACCGCATCCATTAGAAGTACAAATCACGTTCGCCTTCGCCAATTTTGCACAGATTGCCCTCGACACGTTTCTTCAGTTCTTCCTTGCTGAAGGTCTGCGTCAGCTCCTTGAGCAGCGCCAGGCCCTTGGCCTTGGTGGCGGGGCTGGCATAGTCCTCCAGGTATTCGCGGAAGGTGAACATGGCGTTGGGCTTGCAGTATTCCTTGATAAGGCCGGGTTTGGCCAGATCCATGAAGTCGGCTCCCACACGGCCTTTGCGGTAGCAACCGGTGCAGAAGCTGGGAATATAGCCGCCGTCAATCATCATGCTGATCACCTCGTCAAGCGAACGGTGGTCGCCCAAGGTGAACTGGGCGCCGGTGTCGCCAGTCTTTTCGTAGGGTTTTGCCTCGTTGCTGTTGTTGTCCTCATCATATCCGCCGGGGTTGGTCTCGCTGGCGGCGCTTATCTGGCTGACGCCGTACTTCACCAGTTGGTCACGCAGCTCGGGACGCTCGCGGGTGCTGATGATGATGCCGGTATAGGGCATGGCGATACGGATAATGGCGATAATCTTCATGAAATCCTTGTCGCTGACGGGGTGCGGAATGTTCTCGGGCAGGCTGAACGGCGTGCCTTCGGCGGGCTCTATGCGCGGGAAGCTGACGGTGTGGGGGCCGCAGCCGTAGTCCTCTTCCAGATGGCGTGCATGCTCCATGATGGCGAGAATCTCAAAACGGTAGTCAACCAATCCGAACAGGGCGCCGATGCCCACATCGTTGATGCCGCCTTCCATGGCGCGGTCCATGCAGGTCAGACGGTACAGGTAGTCGGCTTTGGGCGTTCCTGCAGGATGGAATTTGGCATATTCCACCTCGTCGTAGGTCTCCTGGAAGCAGACATAGGTGCCAATCTTCTCAGCTTTCAGCTTGGCATAGTCCTCAACGCTCATAGGTGCCAGCTCAACATTGATGCGGCGGATAGTGCTGCCCTTCTCGTCCTTGGCGGCATAGGTGCGGCGGATGGCTTCGACCATGTAGTTCGCATCGTTGCGCGGGCTCTCGCCGCAAATCAGCAGCGCACGTTTGTGGCCCATTCGCAGCAGGTGCAACGTCTCGGTCTCAATCTCGTCAAGAGTCAGAATCTTACGTTTCAACGCTTTGTTGTCGCGACGGAAGCCGCAGTACACGCAGTTGTTCACACAGGCGTTTCCGGTATAGATAGGTGCAAAGAGCACCAGACGGCGACCGTAGATCTCGTTTTTGCAGTATTCGGCGGTGTCAAGTATTTTCTTTATTCCGCTCTCGTCCTCAACGCTGAGCAACTTGGCCACATCCTCAAGGTTCAATCCCTTCAGTTTGCGGGCCTTGTTCAATATGTCGTTGAGTTGCGCCTCGCTGGGAGCATTATTTTCAAGCATTCCGTAAAGCTTGTCTCTATCAATGAAATTTTGATGTTTCATATAAATGAATATGTTATTGGATTAATAATTTTCGTTTGCGTATAGGGTGTGAGGGCTATAGACTTCCGTTGTCAACTGGCTTTTGTCATCACCGCCTTGCATTCCACACCTTGCAAGCGGCCCACCTTCCCAGTGAGGGCGTTGATCTGGTTCACCGTGCCTTCGACAATAAGCGATATTACCGCAACAGCACGCTGCTGAAACGGCAAACCTTGGCGACATAAAATGATGTCGGCGTATTCCGAAATGATTGGATTGATCTGGGCCGACATGCTACGGTCGGTCACTAATATGGTTATTGTTCCTATTCTCTTTTCCATCAGGGTTCAAGGGGCTGCGACTCGCCAAGAGCGGGTTTGAACGCAGGCTTTTTTTGCTTTTGGGTCAGACTTACAATAAATTGCGTCGTTTCTCTCTATCGAAACGACGCAACAAAAATAGCACTTTTTTTTATTTCGGCAAAAAATATTATTGCGGATAGAAATTATTAATCCGGATGAATTCCATATATTTGCGGTTAAGGTCGTAGTATATGCGCATGGTGCGACCGTAATAATCCACCTCGCAAACCGTTGCATCGTTCAACGCTGCAAGCATCCGCTCCTCCCATCCCGTCGCGTCGTATATCTCTGTGGTGGCTCCAACTTGGATATATATGTGATGTTCGTCAAGAAAATAACTACCATTCAGATGGTTGATTCCACCGCCTTCCAACTTGCCATCACCATGGAAATAGAGCCAGAAAGGGATGGGGTTGCTGCCTTGCATAGGGATTTCCGCTGTATGGGTCTCGCGATCGTAGAAGTTCTCCAGGTGCCAGTATTTGTTGACAAGCGAGGCCGTAGTGTCGGGATAGTTGCGATAAATTTCGCGCACGCTAGAGGGGTCAATATTGTAGGTGGACAGCGGAATGCCGGCAAAGCCTCCCAAGTTGCCCAATTGGTTGCCTTCGCAGTCGACAAACGACTGCATACCGTCAGGGCATTGCACACAAGGGTTGATGATAAAACCCTGCTTGATGGAGTCGTAGGTGCAGATGGAAATGCTTGCCCACTGTTGGTCGCGCATCGACTCGAACTCCTCCGCCGTATTATGCAGCCATTCCAAATCCTCGAGTGGGTTCTCCACATTGCAATGGCATGGGCCGTCGTAGTCGAAATGGATACCAGTCTTGTCTTTCTTACAAGCCGTGAGCATAAGGCTCAGCACAATAACGATATGAAACAACTTTTTCATCATTTTATCCTTTCTATATCTTTTAGTTTATAAACGGTTACATTGTCGTGTATAGTAAATGTGCCGCCCTTGGGATATATTTCTTTT
The DNA here is from genome assembly GCA_902793295.1 of uncultured Bacteroidota bacterium. Lineage (GTDB taxonomy): Bacteria > Bacteroidota > Bacteroidia > Bacteroidales > P3 > Colimorpha. Next base: position 164,600 of record CADBDA010000001.1, on the reverse strand, counting down.
ATCTTGGCCCGAACTGCCGCAGTGTCACCGGCATGGTATCCTGATGGGATATGTCCCGAGATTAAATACGGCGTTATATGTCTTTCACGATGTGGCAAGACATCCCCTTCCACGAGTATGACGGCCTTGATGGTGATATCCGAAGCATACGGGTGCTGATAAGGTTCCTCAAACAAAACAAACTTGCCCTTTTCTATATTAAGGACATACTCGTCATCTTCGCATGCCGACAGCATCAGCACTACCAACGTCATTACAACTGGAAAAACAAACTTTTTTCTCTTCATATTCATATTGCTTTTTTCTAAATCCACCTATATAACGCACAGCAAGTCGGAATGTCACATTAAAAAAAATTTTTCTTTTGCTGTGACATTCTAAGAGTTTGTTCGTTATTATTATGAACAAGAAAAAATCCCGCCATGAAACAGACACGAATATTGGCTGCTGCCACAATCATCATCGCATTGCTTTGGGCTTGCGAAAAGAGCCATACAGCTACTCCAACCATCTCCAACACAAATGTTTCTGACTGCCACACCAGCACCGACAAACTGGCTGCCAAGGATATGAGCGCCGACTCTATCGTAGTGTCGTGGCCCAGCGACAACGCCCCTATGCTGGTGACACATTATAATATGCCGCTCGACTGCGGAGAAACCCACAATATCACAACAACAATAGAAATGACAGGAAATGTGGTGACCGTCACTGAGCATGTGGGCGAGCAAGGTCTTACCGACTGCATCTGCCTATACGACAACTCCTTCCAGATAAACGACCTTCCCTCCCACCCCTTCACACTGGTAATCATAGTGGAGAGCATCTTCTGCGGGAACCCCGAATCTGTCACAGTCTACGAGCAAGCTTTCTGAGAAACAGTCGTACAACAAATCAATCATATAAGAACCTAAACAACATAAATACCGATCAGTTCATAAACGACATCGTCTCGCTGCAACCAACTATGAGACGTATGGCCACAGCGATTCTGCACGACGACGACCTTGCAAACGACGCCGTGCAGGAGACCTTTGTGCGCTTGTGGCGTATTCGCTGGCGGTTGGGACTGATGAAAGACCCACAGGGCTTCTGCATTCGCTCGCTGCGTAACTGCTGCATCGATATGTTGCGCCGCGACAAGCAACAGCAGAAAATAATGTACGCCAAAACGTCAGAGGCCCAAATCCAACAATATGACAACGACCCGAACGACACCGAACAACGTTACCAACAGTTGGAACAAGCCCTGGCACGACTGCCACAACAGCAACAGACCATCATAGAAATGAAATACGTCAAACTGATGAACATCCACGAGATAGCACAGCAAACCGGACTCAGCGAAACCAATATAACCACTCAACTGAGCCGCGCCTACGCCACATTAAGAACTGAAATGTCTAAACAAACAACCCTCTGACACGAAAACCTTTTAAACCTCCAACCTTTTCAACCATCACACAGTGAAACAGGACGATATAGAGAAAATATTACAACAATACGGAGCCAACCAACGGCAACAGCAACAGGTCGCCGACAACCTGCACAAATTGGCACGGCAGCAGAAAAGGCGGGCCCTGATGGTCTGCTCGGTTGTGTTACTGGCGACGACGACATGGACTGTGCTTCATTTTGCGACACCGCAGCAAACGGAGGACATCATCGTTGCACAGCAGCACACCCCTTCAGCCAAACCAACACCCAGCCGGGAGACAATGCCCAGCTGGGAGATAACGCCACAAAGCACTCAACCCACATCACACCATAAGACTAAACATTCCTCCTCCTCCACGCCGACCTTGCCCAAACCTCAAATTCAGCAAGAATACAATGAGACTCCCACGAATACAGATTCTCCAACATTAGCATCGACGCTGCAATCCCTCGAAACAGACCCCCTGCAAACGAACACCTCTAATACCTTTGAGACTCCGCTGCCCGACGCTCACTCTTTTGACAGCCAAGAGCCATTGTTAGCCGAAAACACCGCTTCTCACCCTTCCACAACCCATGTCAGACGTTTCCACTTCACAGCATCGGTCGCAGCATTAGCACTTCCCAGAATTGGCAACGCTAATGGTTACATTTTTGAAGACATCGTACAACTAAACTCCATTTCCGGCCCATCCAATTTCTACTTCACCACGTCGCCCAGCTCCGCACTTGCGGCAAATGTCGGTGTCAACTATTCCATTCCCTTAGGCAAACAGCAGGACTTGGAAGTCGGTGTCGGACTTAGCGGCTATTCACATCAGGCTGAGTTCACCACCTACAATATCGGAGCAACAGACAATATTGATGGAATCGAAATAACCGAACTCTATCCCGACGGCGAACCCGAACGCCACATCACCTTCAGCCTTTATGCCAGCCTGCCGTTCACGTTCAACTTCAGGCCCTTAGGCAAAGACATCGGATGGAACTTGAGCCTTACACCATCGCACAGTATCGTCACCTCGAGCGCCATCAGGAATAGCCGCGGACCAATCCTCAACCCTTGGCGACTTACAATGGGAGTGGGAATTGCCCTCCCGCGCGGATTCATTCGCCGCCTTAGCATTACCGCCAATCTGCTGTCGCTCTATACCTTGGGGTCACTCCACGAAATAGGCATCGAAATCGGGTTCTAGTTTGATTGACAATGGGCTACCGACGAATAAATCCGCTTCCGAAAGGCATAGCCCAACCAAAATAACCAAGTTTTATTTCCGTTCGCATATCAATGTGTAATGCTGAATTAATCCGCCGAGATGGGACAATCGCACAATCATCCGACCAACAGGCCTATCTGATAGCTTCTATTGTGCGGAACTGCCCCCACACAGGATGCTTACGGTATTTCTCAACCGACGTGGCCGGCACACGCAGCACAGCCGTCGGCGGCAGCATGAAGAAAGCGGTGGATGTAGCATCGGGCGGTTCGGCCGCATGAACCGTCATCAGCTGAAGTTGTGAGCATTCGGTAAAGCTGTAGTTCCCAACCGAGCGCACTTTCGGCCCCATAGTCACCACACGTAGGTTGTTGCAATAGGCGAAGGCGTAGCCGTCCACAACCTCAAGACTGTCGGGCAGCACAAGCGTGTCGATTGCCGTTTCGTAAAAGGCTCCGTGGCATATCTCCTTCATTTGCGGAGAAAGCACCAAACGGCGCAAATTGTGGTTCTTGGCCGCCATATTGAAGACGGCGTTACGCGTCGCACCGCGAAACTCTATCTGCTTCAGCCCCGCCACATTGCAGACAAATTCGACAGGCAACTGCTCTACGCCGGTGTCGATGATAATGCTTGCCAACGACATGCAGCGGAAGAAGTAGCTGTATTTCATAATAGTGTCATGTGGTGCTCCCTGGCAATCACGAGCCTTCCATATCAAAGTGGTGAGGTTGGCGCAATCGTTGAAAGCCATCGGTCCAATATACTTTAATCCACGAGGGATGACCAGTGTGTCGCGAAGGCCTATGCAGCCGGCGAAGGCTCTGTGACCAATGCTGCGCAACGAGTCGGTGAAACGCACCGATGTAAGACGAGAATTGTCCTGGAACGCGAAATCAGCTATGGATTCCACACGCCATCCCAATCCGAGGTGTGTCACCGTCGCAGGTATGACCATATCGCCCTCGGGCTTGGCCATATCGTCGGGCCACGGTTTCTGCTGGCTGCCGCTGGGCGGCACTATCTCCACCGTGCGGTGGGGAAGCCGCGTCAGCTCGCGCATCCACACTGTCTGACCGCTATCCAGCTGTACGGCAAAGCGCACTGGCGACGGACGCTGCAGCGTAACAAGAATCAACACGATCAAAAGGGCAGTCACGACCCACAAAGGCCACCTCGGGACCATCAGCCGGCGCAACGACGCGGTCGACTGCGGCCGGCGCAGGGGGTCACGCTGCGTGGACCGGCGCACCAGCAACGGATAGCGACGGTCGAAAAGCAGCTCGGCAATGCGACCAAGTGCGTAAATATCGGCACGATGGTCGGCAAAACGGCCTTCACGCTGTTCGGGCGAAGCATAGGTTTCGGTGCCCGACGACTGCTTGAACGTGGCGTACTGCGGACCGTCGCTGAGACCGAAATCGATGAGTTTCACACGGCCATCGGGCGTGACGATGACATTCGAAGGCTTGAGATCATGATGGTATATACCATGTCGGTGCAGGTAGTCGACAGCATCGAGCAGCAGATTGTACACACGGCGTCTCTCCGACTTCCTTTTGCCGTTCTTCCATTGGCCAAGCGTCTCGCCTTCAACCCATTCCATCACTATGCAGCGACCCACTACGGCATCGTCCTCAAGGCTCTCGATACGCACAATGCTGGGATGGTCCAGGCTGATACCGATACTGTATTCCTTGTAGAGCCACTCCTCGTAGAACGGATTGCCGCGCAATTCCTTGCGCAACCCCTTCAGCACGTACCAGCGTCCGTAGCGACGCGCACGCCACAATATGTGGGTAACGCCACCTCCAATCTCCTCATACGACGTGAAGAAAGGTTCCGTGATGCCGGCACCGCCCGACACTAATCCCGAAGGACCGTCGTTCAGCATTTCTCACCTCCTGTGCTAATTATGTATATGTTACAATGGCTCATCTAAGGTTTTTCAACTCAGTTTGGGATTGCAAAGATAAGCATTTTTCACCACACGACCAGTATTTGTCGACGATTTAATAAAACGGCTCGTCTACCGGATAGCGCATTAACAGTATCAAAAAATGGATAATAGACCTTGAAAACACCCTTACAAAAAGGCATTTACTACTAAACCCACCGCCGATTGCTCGAATCAGACAACTGCCTCATTTCGACTATCTTGATCTGCCAATTCCGCCGACAAATCAGACAGATTGGCCGCTGTGATATCGCTTTTAATAATTGTAAGAATCGAAACGGACCAAAATGGTTTTTCTGTATACGGAAATTATTAGTATTTTTGCATTCGAATTATGAAACAAACAAACGACACTGCTTTAGACACTTTACGACGCCTTGTCTGCGAAGCGGCGGGCTGCGATGCAAAAGCGCCCGCCGACTTTTATACTCTTATGTCTTTCATCGAGAGTCGTACACGCGAAACCATCGGACTTACCACCGTCAAACGCATGTGGCAATACGGCGGCCTCAGCTCCAAGCCACGTCAGAGCACCCTCAACGTGATGGCCCGATCGATAGGCTATCGCGGATACGACGATTTCTGCAACCACTACGGCGACTGCACGCCCTCCAGCGACCTGGTGCTGGGCGAGAATGTATCTGTGTCCGACCTGACAACGGGGCAAAAACTGATGCTGCGCTGGAACCCTGGCCGCGAAATCACAGCTGAATACTTGGGCAACAACACATTCCGCATCCTGAACAGCCAAGGAAGCAAACTCTCAGTCGGCGACACCTTCCAAGCCGCTTTCTTCGCCATTGGCCACGCCGCCCTGCTCGCCAACGTCATCCACAGCGAACACGGCCATAGCGATTCATCCGAAACCGAAACTGAAAACTACTCCTCATGGCCCCTCTACGAAATAGGCCAACAAGGCGGCCTCACCCTAATCCGACAACTGTAAGGAAAACTGAAACGCCCCATAATCATCCACCCATAGCACAGCGACGTATATCGCAGGACCCGTAATCATTGCCACCACAGAAAAATCCGTCCACTTTTATAAAACAATAATCAACCACTTTTTGGGTGTCTTCTTTATTTGGTTGGCACACCTCCACCCCCCTGCTGGCGAAAAAATACTTTGTCAGATGAATAATAATGTGTAAATTTGCAATAGTCCGTTTATGTGGAATATTAATACAATATACTACAAAACAGATAATTACAAACATATCTATCAACAAGAAAAGTCAGATAAACACACTACACACTCATTCATTTATACCAACAATTATGGAATATAAATTCTTGAAAACCGCATACGAGGGAACCATTGCAACCCTCACCATAAGTGCCCCCCAAAGCCTCAATGCACTCAATTCGGCCATCCTCGAAGAGTTGGGCCAGTTTCTCGACACCCTGACCCCCGCCACTCGCGTGCTCATCATCACCGGTGACGGCGAAAAATCTTTCGTCGCTGGTGCCGACATCAAGGAAATGTCCAACCTGAACGAGAGCGAAGGCCGTGCCTTCGGCGAACGTGGCGCTCGCCTGTTCCGCCGAATCGAGACCCTGCCGATTCCCGTCATCGCTGCCATCAACGGCTTCGCCCTGGGCGGCGGCTGCGAACTGGCAATGGCTTGCGACATTCGCATCTGCAGCGACAACGCACGCTTCGGCCAACCCGAAGTGGGTCTGGGCATCATCCCCGGCTTCAGCGGCACCGTCCGCATGGCGCGTCTGGTAGGTATGGGCATCGCCAAAGACTTGATCTTCAGCGGCCGCAACATCAAGGCAGACGAAGCCCTCCGCATCGGCCTCGTCAACGCCGTCTACCCCCTGGCCGACCTCATGCCCCAAGCCCTCGCCCTCGCCACCAAGATTGCCGCCAACGCACCCTTGGCTGTCAGCTACGCCAAAACCTGCATAAACCAGGAATTCGACATGGATGCCGACAAGGCTATAGCCTTCGAAAACACCATGTTCGGACGCTGCTTTGCCACCGCCGACCAAAAAGCGGGCATGCAAGCCTTCATCAACAAAGGCAAAGCCAATTTCGAAGGCAAATAACCACAGAACAATTCAATATCAAACATATAAAATAATATAGACATGAAAATTTACGTTATCGGAACCGGCACCATGGCCAAAGGTATCGTCAAAGCCTTCGCCGCCAAGATGCCCGTCGTCATGAAAAGCCGCACCCAGGCCAGCCTCGACAAGGCTATGGGCTCCATCTCGAAATCGTATGCCAAACTCGTGGAGAAGGGCAAAATGACCCAAGAGGCCGTCGACGCTCTGCTGGCCAACATCACCACCACCACTGACTACGCCACCTTCGCCGACGCCGACCTGGTCATCGAAGCCGCCGTCGAAGAGATGCAGCTGAAAAAAGATGTCTTCATGGAACTCGACAAGATCTGCAAACCCGAAGCCATCTTCGCCACCAACAGCAGCTCGCTCAGCATCACCGAAATCGCTGCCTGCACTAGCCGTCCGGCCCAGTTCATCGGCATGCACTTCTTCAACCCCGCCGATCGCATGGCTCTGGTGGAAGTGATCCGCGGCCAGCTCACAAGCGACGAGGTTTGCAAATGCGTCATCGACCTCGCCACCCAAATCGGCAAACAGCCCGTCGAGGTGAAGGAAGCCCCGGGATTTGTCGTCAACCGCATCCTCATCCCGATGATCAACGAAGCTTGCGGCATCCTGGCCGACGGCATTGCTTCGGCTGAAGACATCGACAAGTGCATGATGCTCGGCGCCAACCACCCCATGGGTCCCTTGGCTCTGGCCGACCTCATCGGCAACGACGTCAACCTAGCCATCATGGAAGTCCTCTACAAGGAATTCGGTGATCCCAAGTACCGCCCTCACCCCCTGCTCCGCAAGATGGTCCGCGCCGGCCTCCTCGGCCGCAAAACCGGCGAAGGCTTCTTCAAATATTGATTGAGCCTTCAACCCATCCTCTTACCAGAGGAGCTGCCACCGATCAGTGTGGCCGCTCCTCTTCTTTTACAAAATCCACATTCCACCCCGTCATGAACAACAAATCGGCAATATTATTTACCCTCGTGTTGTTTTTGTTGCTGCTTCCCCTGCATGTTGCAGCACAAATCATTATGCCCGCCACAGGCGACACAACCATCACCATCCTTACAAATGGTTCGTACAGCATCCTCGACCCGGGTGGATATTCCGACTATCCCGCAGACTGCAACGCGACCCTTACACTGCAAAGTGCCGACGGTCGCCCTTTCACCCTGACAGGTTATTACAATATTGATGACGGAAACTACCTGACAATCTACCAGGGACCTTCGACCGACTATCCGATCGAAAACTTTTATACCAACTCGGGCACCCTCAAAGTCTTCTGCTACTCCGGCCAGGTCACACTAAAATTTGTAAGTGACTTTTTCGGCATGGCCTCCGGATTTCAGCTGAACGTTTGTTTTCCGGAAATCTACGATGTCAATTTCTACGGCACCAACACCACCTACACCCATTTTTCCTGGATGGGTGGTAACAGCACTGCCACCCTAAAATACTTCCAGTCCAACGACCCGTCGCGGTCAATTACCACACGTACAGTCTATAACCGTAACGACTCGCTCACCACCTTGGCAATGGGTACGGAATTCACCTATTACCTGATGTCGAACTACTACAACGACACCTCAAACTACTGCCTCAATCCCCCACGAAAATTTCGCACCCCGAAGGTTTACAACTGCAGCACTTGCGACCATTATCGCCAATGCATTGACTACACTCGATTCAGCGGTTCCGAACAAGTCAGCTGCTACAAGGGCAACCGCCGATGGGCCGATTCTGCCCTCTGTGTGGTCAATTATGGCCCCAATTCGCCCGACTCTCGCCACACGATCAACAACGACTCCAATGCCCACGACCCTCATACCAACAACTTGCTACGTACAATTCCATCAGGCGACACCGTTTCCGTCCGTCTAGGCAACTGGAATCCCGACAGCAGCGAATGCATCCTCTACGAAATCCATGTCGACACCAACGACTATAACCTCATGATGCTTCGCTATGCCCTCGTCTTCCGTCAGCCCAACAACGCTTTGGACTATCAGAAGCCTCGATTCTCTATACGTCTCTTCGACGAAAACTGCCTCCCCGTAGAGCCCCGCTGCTATTGTCGGGACATCATGTACTACGACGGCGACCCTGAATGGCACACCTATTCGATGGGTTCCTCAACCACTCCCTACCGTTGGCACGACTGGATGTCCATGGGCATCGACCTCTCCAACTACCACGGAAAGACCCTCTATCTGCAGTTGACGACTCGCGACGGCAGCTCCGCCACCTCCGCCTACGCCTATTTCACACTCCATTGCTCCCGCAAACAAATCGACCACCTACAGCAATGCGGCAACAACATAGCCAACATCTTTTATGCTCCCGAAGGCTTCAACTACCGTTGGTTCAACGCCGCCAACCCCGACTCCGTGCTTTCTACTTCCCGGCAGCTCTCCGTCACCGATTCAGGCCTCTATCTTTGCCGTGTAACCCCCACCGACTGCGACGACCCCAACTGCGGCTACACCATCAATGCGCTCGCTTCCCCTCGTTTCCCTCACGCCGACTTCAGCTACTCATACTCCGTCAACAACTGCATCTTCAGCGTCCGCTTCACTAACCATAGTCTCGTCTACGATGGCAACGGCAATCCGCTCTGGACCAACGAAGACTGCGAAACGGCATTCTGGGATTTCGGAAACGGCCAGACTTCCACCAACTACCACGCCGAAATGACCTACAACGCCATCGGCACCTACAATGTCACGCTGGTCGTCGGCATCGCCGACAACGATTGTCGCGACACCATTAGCATCCCCATCGTCCTGCGCGGCGAACACGAACCGCCCTACATCTCAGGCGACAGCATCCTCTGCCCTGGCAATAGCACCACACTCGAAATTCACAACAATAGCAACACGCCTCAGTGGACATACCAGAACCACTCCACCACCCGTAACAACCTCCCAATCCGAAACGTTGTCCAATCCGACACCGTCTTCTGCTTCGTTCAGGACAGCAATTTCTGCAACTACAACTTCGCTTTTCCCATCAAGGTGATGCCCCAATACAACGACACGGTCAACCAAACCATCTGTCAAGCCCAGCTGGATAGCGGCTGGATCTGGCGTGGCCATCATTTTTACTCTGGCCATTCCTCTGGCTCCTACCTTTTCAGCGAGCACACCATCCACAACTGCGACAGCCTCGTTACCCTCAACCTCACTGTCCACCCCACCTACAACGAATACCCCACATACACCTTCTGCGACAACACCACCTCTTACCCTTACCCCCCAAACTGGGCCTCCCCTCTCGTGGTCTACGACACACTTGGCCCTCACGTTTACATCTTCCACAACAACACAACCGGTTGCGACAGTATCATACACATGACAATGCGAAAACACGTGGTCATGCACGACACCATCCGTGCCGATATCTGTCGCGGATACGCTTTCGACACCCTCGACTTCCACTTCTCCGCCAGCCAAACCAACACCCTCGGTCTCCACACCTCGACCCATACCGCCACCGAAATCCTCCAAGAATTCGACCAAGTGCAGTCATGCGACAGCACCATGACGCTCATACTCAACGTCAACGCGCAAACCGACACCACAATCGTCCGCACACTTCAGGAAAACGACCTGCCCTTCCTTTTCAACAACCTCAGTTTCTACTCCGACACCGACACCATCATGCACCGCTCCAACCACAACGGTTGCGATAGCGCCATCCACCTCATTCTTCACATCAACCACAATGTCACCACACATATCTACACCGCCATCTGCGACAATCAGCTACCCTTCATCTGGAACGGCTTGACCCACACCTCCCAAGGGCAACTGACGCGCATCCTCCACCGCTACAACAACGCCGACAGCATTGTCATACAACACCTCACCGTCCACCCCTCCTTCCATAACGACACCGCTGTGAGCATTTGCTCCGGCAATTCCTTCACCTTCTGTGGTACAACCCACTATCTGCCAAACACCTACACCTACACCCTCAGCAGCATGTACGGATGCGACAGCATTGAAACCCTCAATCTCTCTGTCCACCCCGTATACGACAGTGCCGTCTCACTTACAATCTGTTCCAACAGCACCTATCTCTTCGCCGGTCAACCCTTGACAACCTCCGGCTCCTATCAGCACACCTACACATCCATCTTTTCATGCGACAGCACTGTATCGCTCTCGCTAACAGTCAATCCCGTCAGTGATAGTTATGTTCGCGACACAGTACGCCAAAACGACCTGCCGCATTCTTTCCTCGACACATCTTTCGCTGACGAAGTCGCCGACCACACTTTTACCCTCGTCAACCAGTACGGATGTGACAGCATCGTACACTACTGGCTCACAATTTACTGGAACGTCAATAACACCGTTCGCGACACCATCTGCGCCGACCAACTGCCCTACAATTGGGACGGCACCATCTTTACTACCAACGACTACAACCAAACTGGCCGTCATACCATCGAAAAAAATATCACCCTTTCCAATAGCGACGGCGCAGACAGTCTGGTGACACGTCTGCTGACGGTCAATCCCATTTACAACCATAGCATTGAACAATCATCATGCAATAACTCCATATTCTTTTTCGCCGACACATCGTTTGCATCGTTGCCATCTGGTCTTTCCACCATTCTTTTCAGTTTTGCGTCCGTCGACGGATGCGACAGTTCCGTCACGTTGCAGCTCACCGTTCTTGACACCTCGTGGAGCACGATTGAAGAAACCATCGTCGAAAACCAGCTGCCCCATACCTTCAACGGCATCACCTACGACAGTATGACACTCACAAGTCTCGGCGGCCAGTCGTCAAGTCTGACCATAACAGACACCATCGTCATACTGAACGCCGCCGGATGCGACAGTACAATCTACCACTCGCTCACCATCATCCCCAACGTCTCCACAATTGCCGATTCCACCATCTGCCGCTCTCAGTTGCCGCTGACCTGGAACGGACAGACATTCACCGAGGCTGACTATGACTTCAGCACGCCGACATCCTCATGGCCTCAAACCTACCACTCCACAAAAAACGCCATCCTAACCACCAACAGAGGCTCCGACAGTCTGGTTTCCATGACAGTGCATATTAACCCCACCTTCGACCTGCACCTATACGACACCATTTGCGACAATGGTACCCTATCCTTCGCCGACTCGCTGATTGGCAACCTTGCAGCAGGTTCCAACTACGAATATCCTTTCCACTTTTTCACCACAATGGGCTGCGACAGCGTAGCAACGCTTCACCTCACTGTCCGCCCCACCTTCAGCCACACTTTCTATGACACCACCTGCAGCAATACCCCATTCCTTTTTGCAGACACTTCGTTCATCAAATTGGCTGCAGGCACCTCCACATTCCATTTCCTCTTCCCGTCAGTTGACAATTGCGACAGCAATGTTGTTCTGCAACTCCACACAATAGACACAACGTGGAACATCCACTATGACACTATTGTCGAAAACCAACTGCCCTACACTTTCAACGGAGCCATCTACGACACCACACTGATAGCCAATGCCAATCCCCAAAGCACCAGTCTTTTTGTAAATGACACCATCGTCATTCCCAACGCGGCAGGATGCGACAGCACCATCTATTACCACCTTTGCATCAATCTCAACCAGCGCAGCACCGTCCGCGACACCATCTGCGAAAACCAATTGCCTTTCGTCTGGGATGGAGCCACCTTCGACACCATATATATCACCAATCTGCAGCCACGCACACTGAGCGTCACCGACACACTCACCAATAGCGACGGTGCCGACAGCATAGTGCTTCGTCTGCTAGTGGTCAACCCCACTTTTGACCATCACCGCTACGACACCATTTGCGACAACTCATCGCTCTCCTACCTCGACTCTACCTACTCCTTGGCGGGCAATTATCCGCACCTGCTGACCTCATCCGCACAATGTGACAGCACCATAACAATCCACCTGTCGCTCCACCCGACCCATAGCACTGGTTTCAGCGACACCACATGCAGTAATCTGACCTACCACTATGGCGACTCGTTACTCACAACATCGATAGGAACCAACACCTGGACTTTCCTTCACAGCAACCGTTTCGGATGCGACAGCACCGTATCACTCCAACTTACCGTCAACGCCATCTCCGACCAGCAATACTATGACACCATCGTCGAAAACCAACTGCCCTACGCCTTCAACGGGGAGGTCTACGACAGCACACTGCTGGTCAACGCCGACCCACTATCCACCCATCTGTTCGTAGATGACACCATCGTGATCTCCAACACCGCCGGATGTGACAGCACCATCTACTACCACCTCTGCGTCCATCTGAACCAACGCACCCATCTGGACAGCACCATCTGCGAGAATAGCATGCCCTTCACTTGGCAAGGTGCGTTGTTCGACACTTCTGCTGTACCCACCGTCGAAGCACAGGTGCTCCTCATGACCCGATCGGTCACCTATACGGCCCTACATGGCGAAGACAGCATAGTGATACTGCACCTGACAGTGAACCCCAACACCCGTTCGACACTTTTCGACACCGTGGTCGAAAACCAGCTGCCCTTTGTCTGGAATGGCGTCACCTTCGACGCTTCGCAGACCGACACGACCGAAGCAGCCATCATGCTGCTTAGCGACAGCACCATCCTAGTCAACATCGACGGATGCGATAGCATCACTTTCATGCATCTCAACGTCTGGCGCAACCGGGTAGCGTCAGCCGACAGTATCTTGTGCGAAAACGAATTCCCCTTGGTCTGGAACAGTACAACTTTCGATTCCAACGACTTTGACTTCATCACACCCAACTATAGCACCCAAAAAAGCGTCATGCTCACCACCACTAATGGCGCCGACAGTCTGCTGACCATGAACGTGACACTCATGCCAAACACCTTCGCATCGTGGAACGACACCATTTACGAACGTCAGTTGCCCTTCGATTTCAACGGCTACATTTTTGACTCTACGCTCTTTGCCGACACCAATAGCGTTACCATCGTCGCCAACGACACATTGACACTGATTCGCTTCTCCAGTATCGACTCTCTGGTGACCATCCCCAACAGCCACGGCTGCGACAGCATCATCAGCTATCGGTTGAATGTGATTTGGAACGTCCACAACAGTACCGACAGCACCATATGTTCCGAAGTGCTACCAATGCAATGGAATGCCCGAACCTTCACCCAAGACATTGTCGACAGCGCACCCGCTGAAGGCCGCTGGCGTATGGCGACACTCCTCGACACCCTCCTCGCCGCTTCTGGCGCCGACAGCATCGTCACCATGCGTCTCCACGTGATGCCTTCCTATTCAAACAATTTCTTTGACACCGTTTGCGAAAGCAACGCCTTTGTCTGGTATGGCGACACGCTGACCATCAGTGGCATCTACGACCGTCACTTTATTTCTGTCGACGGTTGCGACAGCACAGAACATCTCCATTTTGCGAACTACCCCAACTACAACCTGACCTACTACGACACCATATGCGACTATAGCGGCGTGATGCGAATGGGCGTGGAATACCTGGGCTACAGCCACATGCAGAGCATACACACCTGCGACAGCATTGAGACCTACCACCTTTGGGCCTACCCCGTCTCCTACGCTCTTATCAACGACACCATCAGCGACCACCAGCTGCCATACCATTTCAACGGCCAGACCTTTTCCGATACCGCCGACGCTCAGGTGCAGCTAACTCTCACCAATCAATACGGCTGCGACAGTATCGTCAATTTTACCCTCACCGTCATGCCCACCGTTCGCGTCACCGTCGACAGCACCGTCTGCCAGGGTCTTTTGCCGCTGACATGGGATAGTACCGTCTTCTCTCTGGACCCCCAAACTTCACTTCCCGTCATCCTGACGATCATAGACACCCTTCATACCCTCTTTGGTGCCGACAGTATTGTCACTCGCAATCTGACAGTCAACCCCGAATACTTGATTTCCTATGTCGACACCACCTGCAATGGTGCTCCCTACCCCTTCGGCGACTCGCTCTACAACGCCTCGGGTACATACACTCACCTTTATACCACCATAGCGCATTGTGACAGCATAGAGACCCTCCAATTGCAGGTCAACGCCATGTCCTATGCCACCATCCACGACACCATTGTTGAGAACCAACTGCCCTACACCTTTGGTGGTGTAGTCTTTTCCTCCACCGCCACTATCACGGACTCCATCATCACTATTCTCAATACCGTCGCATGCGACAGTGTCATCACCTACTCGCTTTTCGTCCACCCCAACCATCACTATCAAAAAGACACTTCGTTATGTGACAACTTGTTGCCTCTCCACTGGGATGGACTCACCTTCAACGGCGGCGGAACGTTGCTCACCGACAGCACCGTGGTTACTCTTGCCGACGGAACCGACAGCATCACCCACTATAGTGTTCACCTACGTCCATCATACAACACCACCGACACCATCATTGCCTGCGATTCCTACCGTTGGATCGATTCTGTCGACTACACGTTGTCCACTTTCACCCCGAACGTCCATCTCACCTCGTCACTCAATTGCGACAGCGTCATCAACCTAAATCTCACTATCCACAACAGCACTACCACAACAGACAGTATCCTCTCTTGCGGACCTTTCCAATGGCAGGATGGTCTCACCTACTCCGAAAGCACAGACCAGCCTTCCCTCACTCTGCAAACTGTCTACGGCTGCGACAGCACTCTGTTGCTCCACCTGACAGTAGCCCACAACACCACTACAGAGCTCTTCGACACCATCTGTCAAGGTGTCTCCTATGTCTTCGGAGGCAATGAATACACACAAGAAGGCGTTTACTCCGATTCCCTCCAAACCTCCCATCTATGCGACAGCATCGTCCTTCTCAACCTTCACGTGCTGCAGCCTTCCATGGTCAAATTGGAATGGGGTGAATACGACTGCATCACCCGCACCTATACCCTCACAGCTAATACCGACGCTCCTTTCTTCGAATGGGACGCCCACCCCGACGACCCCTCGCTTATTGGTCACACCCACGACCGCACGATACGCGTCAAACCCCTAACCCACGAACATTACATCCTATATGTCGACTACAACGACTACCCGACCTGCCCCAACAGCGACTCTGTCCACCTCTCCCCCTTGCTCCAACCGCATGCCAATATCGAATTCACACCCGAATTCCTCACCCTCGACCAACTCCATCTCTCCGCCATCAACCGCAGCACCAACGAACTGGACCACCGCTGGTTTGTCAACGACGAGGACTATGGCACCGACACACGCATCTCCTATGTCGCCAATCCTGCCGAAGACGATTCCGTTTCGCTTCTGCTCATCGCCAACTACAACCTCTGTCATGATAGCGCTCGCGCCGTCATCCCATTCCGCAAAGCAACCATCTGGACGCCCAATGTCTTCACCCCCGGCGAGAATTCCAACAACACATTCTATGTCCGCTTTATGGGCATCACCGACTACTCCATCGACCTCTACTCCCGCGGGGGCGCCTTGCTGTGGCACTCCGACGACATGAACGACGAATGGGATGGCACCTACAACGGCAAACCTTGTCCCCAAGCCACCTACGTTTGGATCATACACTACCGCGATGTTACCGCCCCTCGCAATCTGCTCTCCAAAAAAGGCACCGTCACCTTGTTAAGATAACTTCTTTTGTTCATAAAACATTCATCTCATGTCAACTCTAATCATCTGGGCTCTCGTCTGCGCCGCCGTATGGACCATCGGCATGCTCTATTTCGACTGGCGCAAGAAAAAGAAATAGATGCCACTACTGTGACATCCACCATAGCCTCACAGACAACAAAAATGCCGTGACGACATATCCTTGTCCTCACGGCATTTTTCTTTTCCGGCATATGACGGCATCATTCCATTCTTATCGGCGATTCTTCTTTCTGATTCTCAGCCTTCTTGCTAGTACTCACCACCCACACTCCGACAAATACCAGCAGCGCCGCCACCAGCTTGGTCCATGTCAGTTGGTCGCCTCCGGTGACGATGGCGATGGCAATGGCAATTATCGGCTGCAGATAGCCATACATGCTAACCAGTGTGGGTCGGATGTGGGCCTGCCCCACGGGCAAAAGAAAATAGGCCACAAAGGTGGCAAAAAAGATCAGGAATGCAATCTTCCACCACAACTCGCCACTCACGGCGCCGAAATCGGTCGCCGTCAACGGTCGTAGGGTGAAAGGCACCGACAGCAGAAAAGAGAACAGAAATATCCATTTCATCGAGGTCACCACCGAATAACGTTTCATCAGCGGCCGGCATGTGCCGAGATATAGGGCAAAAATAGTGCAGTTCAGCACACAATAGACGATGCCTAAAGGGGTGGTGGCCAATGCGCCACCGCCATGCGCGTCGCTCTGAAGTATCACCCACACCACTCCTACAAAACTCAGCAGCACGCCCCCAGCTTTCTTCCACGTGATCGGCTCCCGCAGAAAGAGGGCGGCAAAAAACATCGTCAGAATCGGCGTGATGGTGGTGATGATGGACAGGTCGACCGGTGTGGTTCGCGCTATGGCGTTCAGAAACGTCAGCTGCGGCAGGAAGATGCCAATCACCGCCGCTCCAAACAGTTTCAGCAGATCCTTCCGCTCCACTCGCTCCCGTGGCATCACCAGCGAGAGCAACCAGAACAGTATACCTGAAAAAAACGCTCTCATCGCAAACAGCACAATAGGCGCAACACCGCTTTCTGTCGTGATGTCACGACAGAAAACGATATTGACACCAAAGATGATATACGTTCCGGCAGCGGCCAGATGCCCTATTGCTGCGCGCTGCTTCACTTCAGATTCTTCAATATTTCGAGGGTCAGATCCCAGAACATCTGTACCGTCTTTATCTCAATGCGCTCGTCGGGACTGTGCACCCCGCGAAGTGTCGGACCATAGCTGATCATGTCCATCTTGGGATATTTCTCCCCTATCAGTCCGCACTCCAGTCCGGCATGGATGGCTCGCACCACGGGGTCGTGTCCGAACATCTTCTTGTAGGTCTCCACTCCGACCTTCAACACCCGGCTCGTCGGATTGGGCGTCCATCCGGGATAACCGTCGCCGTGCGTCACATGGGCGCCTATCATTCGGAAGGTGGCTTCAATCTTCTGCGCCGCGGCCAGTTTGGCGCTCTCCACGCTGCTGCGCTGGCTGGTGGCGATGTGAATCTGCTTGTCGTCCATCTTGATTGAGGCCAGATTGGTCGACGTTTCCACAAAATTGGGTATCTCGCGGCTCATGGCAAGCACACCATGGGCACAGGCCAACAGGCAGTTCAGCAGGTTGTACTGCGTCTCTCTGTCTATAAGCAACTGAGGCATCGCTATCGGTTCCAACTCCACCTTCAGATCGGGTTCCGTCGTGCGGAATTCAAAGGTCAGATGTTCCCTGAAACGGTCCACCAGTTCGCGGAAGGCTCCGTCGTAGTCCTTCGCCACAACGATGTCCGCCCATGCCTCGCGGGCAATAGCATTGCGCAAGTTTCCGCCATCAATGCGGGCCAGGCCTATCTTGCACTGCTCGGTGGCGTTCCACAGGATGCGCGTCAGCATCTTGTTGGCATTGCCAAGCCCTTTGTTGATGTCGTCGCCGCTGTGGCCGCCCTTCAATCCGCTCACCTTCACACGGTAAGCCTCCTCGCCGGCGGGACAGTAGCGCGTCGTGTAGTCGATAGCCACCGTGGTGTCGATACCTCCGGCACAGCCAATGCAGAACTCACCTTCGTCCTCGTCGTCGAAGTTCAGCAGAATGTCGCTCTGCAGCCACTCCGTCGAAAGTCCGCCGGCTCCCGTAAGGCCGGTCTCCTCGTCGACCGTGAACAGCGCCTCCAGCGGTCCGTGTTCAATCGTGTCATCATCCAGAATGGCCAGTATCGCAGCCACTCCGATGCCGTCGTCCGCTCCCAGCGTCGTGCCGTCGGCTGTAAGCCATTCGCCGTCAAGGATGGGCTGGATGCCGTCTTTCAGGAAGTCGAACTCCTTGTCGCCGTTCTTTTCGCACACCATGTCCATGTGCGCCTGCAGACAGACGCCTTGCGACTTTTCGTAGCCTTTCGAGGCGGGTTTGCGTATCAGCACATTGCCCAGCGCGTCGTGGAGGGTCTCCAGACCGTGGTCTTTGCCAAATTGTTGCAGATAAGCGGATATCTTCTCTTCATGTTTCGAGGGACGCGGGATTTGCATAATCTCGCCAAAATAACGCCATACAGAGGCAGGTTTCAATTTCGATAACATATTATTTGTTGTTAGTTTTATTTGCAAATCATTACTGTTCCAGAAGCTTAGATTGTCCAAACGGGAAAGCACTCACCGCCATCACAATCGTCATCGAACTACCGCAGTCAACCCCGAATCGCCAAAGCCGACAAAGCAAAGGCCATGATGCTGAATTGCCTTTTCTTTTCTGCTGCAAGGTTGGAAGGGGTGACACTTCCCACACCTTAGCTCATACATCTTTTTATTAATTATCAAACAATTAAATAAGACAATCAAAAACTTCAGATTTGCAAAAATATAAAAAAAAAGCCAATGCACAAAATAATAACCAACAAACCTTGTTATATACCATAAGCATCATCAAAAAAACGGAGATGGCATCGGGGGTTCTCCCAAGCGACCATTTTCCACAAAACAATCATTCAATAAAACCGACAATCACATCATGATAGGACTTTTAGGAAGCGGCAGCTGGGCCACCGCAATCGTCAAAATACTCCTCGAAAAGAAAGACCGCAAAATCAACTGGTGGGTTCGCGAGGAGGAAGCCATCCCCACCCTCCTCGAAGAAAAACACAACCCGCTCTACCTCAGCGAGGCTTATATCGACACTTCCCGCACCAATATCTCTAGCGACATCAACGAGGTGATCCGCAAAAGCGACGATATCTACATCGTCATCCCATCGGCCTTCATCCACCGCGCGCTCAAGGACGTCTCCCCTATCCTCCTCCAATCCAAACGCTACATCTCCGCCGTCAAAGGCATCGTCCCCGAATTCACGGCCATCATCACCGAATACCTCCGCGAGCAGATGAACATCGACTATAGCCAGATGTGCATCATCAGCGGCCCTTCCCACGCCGAAGAAGCCGCCCGACAAAAACTGACCTACCTTACCGTCGCCTCCACCAACAAGGATTTCGCCGAGCAGGTCCGCCGACAAATCTCATGCCAGTACATCAAGACGACCTACTCCACCGATATGACCGGCATCGAATGCGCCGCCGTACTCAAAAACATCTACGCCATTGCCGCCGGCCTCTGCCGCGGCCTGGGCTACGGCGACAACATCATCGCCGTCCTCATCTCCAACGCCCTCCAGGAAATGACCGACTTCATGCAGACCATCTCGCCCATCATCGGCGATGGCGACTTCAACGCCGACGCCCGTCTCCGTCAGTTCGAAAGCTTCGCCTACCTTGGCGACCTCCTCGTAACCAGTTACTCCCAGTTCAGCCGCAACCGCACCTTCGGCAACATGCTCGGCTACGGTTACAGCATCAAAGCTGCACAACTCGAAATGAAAATGGTCGCCGAAGGCTACTACGCCGTCGACGGCATCGAAAAAATACGCCGCCAACAGCAGCTCCACATGCCCATCGTCGAAGCCGTCTACGCCATCCTCTATGCAAAAAAATCACCCGCCAAAATCATGAAACGGCTTCTCGAAAACCTCCACTAACCCACCCCTTCCCGCTGCTTGCACATCTCATCACGCTCTACACATCACACTAACAATCAATAAACTGAAACATTTTTATCAAAAATATTGCTAAAATAAATCCTCATTTGCATTTTTTATAGTACTTTTGCAAAACATTATTAACCCTAAAAACTAAAAAAAATGGCTTACAGAATCACTGACACATGTGTTGCTTGCGGTACCTGCGCTGGCGAATGCCCCGTGGGAGCCATCTCCGAAGGCGACATCTACAAGATTGACGAGAACGCTTGCGTTAGCTGCGGCACCTGCGCAGACGCTTGCCCCACCGGCGCCATCGTCGAAGGCTAATCGTCACATCACAGGCAACATGCCTGAATAGTATCAAGGGGATGTTTCGCCTGAGCGGAACATCCCCTTGTCTTTCAACCATAAAAAAACATCATATACCCCATACCCACACATCATGCTTCAAATCCAATACATCAAAGAGCACCGCGACGAATGCATCCAGCGCCTTAAGATAAAACACGTCGACAATGTCGAACAACGTATCGACGAAATCATCTCCCTCGACGAACAACGCCGCTCCCTCCAAAAACAATCCGACGACCTCAAAGCCGAACAAAACGCTATCGCCAAAGAAGTCGGTCTGCTCTTCAAACAGGGCAAACGCGATGAAGCTGAACAGAAGAAAGCTCGCACCGCTCAACTCAAAGCCGACGAAAAACAACTCGCCGACCAAATGGTCAACGTCGAATCGCAACTCAACGCCAAACTCATCTCCCTCCCCAACGCTCCCCATCTCTCCGTCCCTCAAGGACGCACGGCCGAAGACAACCTCGAAGTGGGACGCTTCGGCACCATGCCCAACCTGCCCGCCGACGCACTGCCCCACTGGGACCTCTGCACCAAATATGACCTCGTCGATTTCGAACTGGGCAACAAAATCACCGGCGCCGGTTTCCCTGTCTATAAAGGCAAAGGTGCCCGTCTGCAACGCGCACTCATCAACTTCTTCCTCAACAGCGCTGCCGATGCAGGCTACCTCGAAATCCAACCTCCTCTCATGGTCAACGAAGCCTCCGGCCTCGGCACCGGTCAGCTCCCCGACAAGGAGGGTCAAATGTATGCCATCCCTCTCGACGGCTTCTACATGATCCCCACAGCCGAAGTGCCCATCACCAACATCTATCGCAACGTCATCGTCAATGCCGACCAGTTCCCCATCAAGCACGTGGGCTATAGCGAATGCTTCCGCCGTGAAGCAGGCAGCTACGGCAAAGACGTCCGCGGACTCAACCGTCTCCACGAATTCAGCAAAGTCGAAATCGTCGTCATCGAACACCCCGACCGCAGTTACGACCAGCTCGAGCAAATGAAAGCTCATGTCGGCGGCCTCCTCGACAAACTCGGCCTCCCCTACCGCATCCTCAAACTGTGCGGTGGCGACATCAGCTTCACCTCCGCCATGACCTTCGACTTCGAAGTGTGGAGCGCCGCACAGCAGCGTTGGCTCGAAGTCAGCTCCGTCTCCAATTTCGAGGCCTTCCAAGCCAATCGCATGAAACTCCGCTTCAAAGACTCCGACGGCAAAATGCGTCTGGCCCACACCCTCAACGGCAGCGCCCTCGCCCTTCCGCGTATCGTCGCCGCCCTCCTCGAAAACAACCAAACTCCCGACGGCATCCTCATGCCGCAATGTCTCCAACCCTACCTGGGCTTCGACAAAATCTCCTAACCGCATCCAAAAACATCGGTTTTATAGATACAAAAAGAATATCGATAAAGACCCACAAAAAAGGAACGCATCCCCAAAAAGGATGCGTTCCTTATATTTACCCGAAGCCTAACATCTGCCATTCAACGAGCGACAGACCTATAACTGACACCCGCGTCCCTCTCACATCACCCAATCCACACAACACATCATCTCACTTCTTTCGGCACCATTAGTGACGAGATGTCAGGACATGGAATAGAAGCAAACCTCACGATGCTTTCCCGGAGGTCAACGGCGGACACACCGCTTCATCCCACAACGGCAAAATACTCCAACGGTTCGCTGTCGCTGGCGTTGATAAGGCCATGCGAGTGACCTTGGGGACAGTAATGGCATTGTCCGGCCGTCAGCCGCTCCTCGCCGCCGTCGTAAAGGCAGCGGGCCGTCCCTCGCGTGATGTATATCACTTCGCTGTTCTCCTCGTGGGCATGATAACCGATGGTGCAACCCACATCAAGGCGTCCATACATTATCTTGTTTATCCCGTCAAACTGCGTACGCATACGGGTAATACCCTCGCCACCCTTGAAGTTGGGCGTGGCGACCTCTTCTATCTTATCAAAATCAATGACCATATCGATTTCATTTATCAGTTTTAGACAATCACAACACTCAATCCTCAGTTTTCCAAGCTCCCAGCACCTCACCGATATACACTGCATGCACACCGGCCTCAAAGCCCTCATACCACTTTCGAGGAGTCTCGTTGCGGAAATCCTCCGGCGTCTGGTGCCATGCCGTCATCGTCTCACATTCTATCACCGTCTTCGCCTCCTTGTAGTAGGGCGTACCATTCTCCGTATAGGCCAACGTCAGACCCATAGCTGCCGCTTTGGCATCCGGGACTTGGTTCGCGCTGTCAACAAACTCACGACCACTGCGTTTGCCGAAAAACTGCCACACCTCCGGATCCTCAAACTCCATGATGGTGAAACGCTTGTGACGCTCCATAAATTCATAGGTATAACGCGCCGGAGCCACATACACCGTCACCGCCGGACGATCATGACCCAGATAGTTGCCTATTGCACCCCAACCGATAGTCATCGCATTGCTTTCGCTACTGTCTCCCACACACAGAATCAGGTTCTTCGTAAAAAAAGTGAACCCATTGTCCGCAAACTCCTTCTGTACATCGAAAGCCTTCAGCTCTCCTTTTGTATTGCTCATTTCTTCTTTAACTTTACCATTGTTGTCGCCCGCACAGCCGATCATCGCCATGCAAGCCAAAATAAACATAACACGTTTCATATAATCAAAAATTTGACTACAAATTCCAAAAACTTCTTCCCCCCAAAAGGGTCAAAATAGAATAATTGGACCATCGGAAGCGATGCGATTCACACGAACCGATGGAAATGATCTAAAGTAGAGATTGAAGAGAAAAAACGAAGCTGGATAATGTTGACCTTATCTCTCACTTCTTCCCTTTTTCGGCAGCCTTGAGCTCCTTCTCGGCACGTTTCTCGGCAGCCTTGCGTTCCTTTGCAGCTCGTTTTTCAGCGGCAGCCATTTCCTTGGCGCCACGTTTCTCGGCAGCCAGACGTTCTTTCTCTGCCTTCTTCTGAGCAGCGGCCATCTCCTTCTCTGCCTTCTTCTGTGCCGCAGTTCTCTCCTTGGCAGCTTTCTCCTCCGCCTTACGCTGTGCCTTCAGTGCCTTTTGTTCTTCCTTGCTCAGGTTCTTCTCCAGTTCTTTCTGTTGTTGCTCCTGTGCCTTCTTGGCTGCTTTCTGCTGTTTCTCAGCTTCCTTAGCGGCCTGTTTTTCTGCTTTCTGGCGTTCCTTCTCTGCCTTCTTCAGATCGGTCTCCTTGTCCTTGTCGGCCTTTTTCTCACTCACCGCACGCTCCTTTTTCGATTCCTTGACGGCGCTCTTCTTCTCCTTGGGCTCTTTGACGGCGCTCTTCTTCTCCTTGGGTTCCTTGTGGTAGGTCAGCGTACGCACAGCTGCATTGTCGAAGATGCCATCTTCAAACTCCAGTCGCACCGTCCAGTTGTCCATGCTGTCATACACATACTCGAAGGTGTACACCACGGTTCCATAAGGACGCTCCACCGTCATTTTCGTGCAGTCGCCCAACTCGTTGTTCTCGTAGGTGGTGGTCTCGTCCAACGCTCTGCTGTGCAGCACCTTCTTGGTCAGGAATCCGCGGTAGTCGTAGGTATATCGCACCGTGGTGATCTCCTTTTCGCCGCTGGTGTAGTCCTCCACCCGCTCACTCATCAGAAGATTCATGTGGTTATAATCGTACTTGCAAATCTTGGCAGGCATGCTGTCCACATAGAAATAGTTGGAGTTCAACACCAGGCCGTCTTCGCCTAGTTCCTGACGACATTTCAGGTCAAACGGGTACACATTCGTATACGGCGCCGTGTTCAAATCCGCCTTGCGAAGATTCACCGAGGGCTTATAGTCCTTGGTTTCAGCATAAACATTGATGTCGGCCATATTGCCGTTGTACTTGGCTGTCACCTTGTAGCCCTCGCCGACAAAAGCGCTGAGCAACCCGTTCGAAGCATAGGTGCAGTTGGTCTTCTTGCCTTGTTTGCCCTGATAGGTGTAGGTGATGCTGGTCATGCGACCTGCCTCGTTGAAAGTCACGATTCTACCATTGTCCTCGCTCAGCACGTTGCGCAAGTCTTTCACAAACCATTTCCGCTCCGGCCAATCCTCTCGAAAGTAGTCTTTTCGAATCAAAATATCCTCATCCATGGTGGCTACATATCCGCGCAGCCCCATCTGCTGACGGTCCATTCGGAGGTTTACAATATCCTGTGCCTTCACAGAAAATGACGCACAAAACGCTATGACTGTGAGAAATAGTATTTTTTTCATCGACGTGTGGTATATTTTTAGCGATGCAAAAATACACATTTATTTTGGATATGCCGCCAATAATTTCGTTTTTTCTCTCTCCATAACTCCACAAGAACCGCAAGAAAAAAGAACACCCTCCACCAAAAAAGGAAACTCGCTCCCCCAAAAAACGGAAGCGCACATCAAAAAAATCTTCCCAAAAGGAACATTCTATTTCTCCGCTTCCATCTTCAGCTTGCGCGAAATCCACACCGCAAACGGTATCGACATCAAGAAAGTGCACACATCGGCAACCGCCTGCGCCATCTCCACTCCCTGAAGGCCCAATAAGCGTGGCAATATCAGCACCGCCGGAATAAAGAACAAGCCCTGCCGACCGATAGAAAGCAGCGTCGACCGGAACGGCATCCTGATATTCTGAAACAGCATGTTCGTCGCCGTGCTCAGCGTCACCAGCGGGAACACCAGACACTGCCAACGCAACACCCTGCTGCCTATCGCAATCAGCATAGGATCCTCATCGCGGAACAAGGCAATGATTTGGGGCGCAAAGATATAGCCTAACGAAGCCATCACCAGCAGCATCAGCGTGGAAACACTATAGGCAAAAAGATACGACTGCCGCACCCTCCGATATTTGTGTGCCCCGTAATTGAAACCGCACACCGGCTGGAAACCCTGCGTGAAGCCCAATATCAGCGAGAAAGCGAACATCGTGGCCCTGGAGACCACCGCAAAGGCGGCAACCGACGAGGCCTGCTGTCCTGGAGGGGCATAGCTTCCGGCTGCATAGTTGAGCATGACCGCCGAAACGCAGTTGAAAGCCTGGCGGCACAACGACGGCAGCCCTCCGGCAAAAATCTCCCGGTAGCAGTAGAACGAAGGCTTGAAATTTGCCAGCCGTATATGCACCGACTCCCGACGTTGCGTGCCCCACAGCA
This sequence comes from uncultured Bacteroidota bacterium, assembly GCA_902793295.1. Taxonomy (GTDB): domain Bacteria; phylum Bacteroidota; class Bacteroidia; order Bacteroidales; family P3; genus Colimorpha. Next base: position 138,705 of record CADBDA010000001.1, on the reverse strand, counting down.
GCAGGCACCACGCGCCAAACTGGCTGATGGCAGTGGCCAACGAGGCTCCCGTCACGCCCATGTCCAACGTGAAAATCAGTATCGGGTCAAGTGCCATATTCAGCACCGCACCGCTCACTATCCCTATCATGCCGAAACGGGCGTTGCCTTGCAACCGCAACTGGTTGTTGAGCGTCAGCGCCGACATCATGAAGGGCGATGCTATCAGTATATACCTCAGATAGTCGCAAGCATACGGCACCACATCGGGCGGTGCGCCAAGCATCGCCGACAGTCGGGGCAACAGCGGCAGACCTATCATCGCGGCGACAACTCCCAGCAGTAGCGGCGAGAAGAATCCCACCGCTGCCATGGTCTCTGCGTCGTCATATTGGCGCGCCCCGAGGGCTCGCGAAATGTGGTTGCCCGACCCGTGCCCGAAAAAGAAGCCTATGGCTTGAATGAAGGTCATGTAGGCAAAGGCAATGCCGATACCGGCCGTGGCCTCCGTCGACAAACGGCCGATAAAGGCGGCGTCAACCACGTTGTACAGTGCAGTCACCACCATGCTGACCATCGATGGAATGGCCAGCCGCAACACCAGTCGCGGCACTGGTGTCTGCACCATTTCGCGGTATTTCTCGTCCAGTCCGGTCACTTGCCGTTTTTTCCTTTCCGTAGCATCCGACAACGGTCGGTGTTATCGTTTCGAGTCAAGGTGGGTGTTGCCCTTCGAGTTCAGCAGCGTCAGTTCGGCCTTCTGCACCTTCCCGTTGCGCAGATATTCCACCGTCACCTGGTCGCCGGGATAGAACAGGGCCACCTCTTCCATCATCGACGCGTACGAGTCGACTTCCACGCCATTCACCCGCAGCAGCACATCGCCTTCGCGAAGTCCTGCTTGGTCGGCAGCACATTGGGGAATCACCCGGGCGATATAAAGGCCATGGGGTTCGCTCATTCCTTTCTTCGAAGCCAGCTCGCTGGTCACTTCAGCCACATTGACACCCAGATAGCCACGCTGCACAGCGCCGTAGGTACGTATGTCGTTGGTCACTTTCCGAGCAATGGTCGAGGGAATGGCGAACGAATAGCCCGTATAGTAACCGTCGCCGCTGGCAATGGCGGTATTGATGCCTATCAGCTGTCCGCGGTCGTTTACCAGCGCTCCGCCCGAATTGCCGCTGTTCACAGCTGCATCGGTCTGAATGAACGACTCGATGGTGCTCTCCACGCCGGGATTCTGTATAATATTCATATTGCGGGCTTTGGCCGAAATGATACCGGCGGTCACCGTCGATGTGAGGTTGAACGGGTTGCCGATGGCCAGCACCGGTTCGCCGATGCGCGCCGAGTCGGAGTTGCCGAAAGGTATGGTACGCAATCCGGTGGCGTCAATCTTGATGACGGCGAGGTCGGTGGCGGGGTCGGTTCCGATGATGTACGCCGGCAGTTCCTTCTTGTTGTTCAGCGTCACCGTGATGTATTCGGCGTCCTGAACCACATGGTTGTTGGTCACAATGTAGCCGTCCGACGAGATGATCACACCCGAACCGAAGGCATTATAGGTCTTGCGCTGCACCCCGCGGTCAATAATCATGCCGAAAAACGACTGGTACAGCGGTGTCAGTTTGGTCATCTCGGTTTTGATATGTACGACAGCATCTATCGTTTGTGCGGCAACGTCCGAAAAATCGACCTGCCGTGGTGCGCTATAGCGAGGGGTTTCCTGCTGGCGGGGTTCGGTGTCACGCGTCTGTGCCGTACACGAGACGGCCATCACCATGAAAAGAGTCAGACTTGCAAGTGAAAATAGCTTTTTCATTTCTCTAATATTTTTAGTGTTGGTTTGTTTTTTTTTACCATCGGTTAATCAAAACTCCAAAACCTTATTTTTATTATCAATGATATCAAATTTATTTGTAAATTTGCAGTTTCAACGCTCTTCCAACAAGAATCTCTTACAATATGAAAATCACTATAGTAGGAACCGCATACCCCTATCGTGGAGGTCTCAGCGCCTTCAACGAGCGGCTTGCATACGAATTCCTTCAGCGCGGCGACGAGGTCGAAATCTACACCTTCACCCTCCAATACCCCTCCTTCCTCTTCCCCGGCAAGACGCAATACAGCGACGAACCGGCACCCGAACGTCTCATCATCCACCGCCGCATCAACTCCATCAACCCCTTCAACTGGTGCTCCGTTGGCCGCGAAATAGCGAAAAAACGCCCCGACATTCTCATCACAAAATATTGGTTGCCCTTCATGGCTCCCTGCCTGGGCACCATCGAACGTCGGGTGCGTCGCAACCGCCATACCCGCATCGTCTCCATCCTCGACAACGTCATCCCGCACGAACACCGCATCGGCGACCGACTCTTCTCGCGCTATTTCGTTCGCTCTACCGACGCCTTCGTCGCCATGTCTCGCTCTGTCCTCGACGACCTGGGGCTGTTCGACACCCAGAAACCTCGTCGTTTCTGCCCCCACCCCCTCTACGACCACTACGGCGCCCTCGTCTCCAAAGCCGACGCCCGCCAGGCCCTCCATCTCGACCCCGACGCGCGCTACGTCCTCTTCTTCGGCTTCATCCGTGGCTACAAAGGACTCGACCTTCTGCTCGACGCCATGGCCGACCAACGTCTCAAAGCGCTCGACGTGCGTCTCATCATCGCGGGCGAATACTATGGTGATCCCAAGCCTTATCTCGAACAGATCGAACGCCTGCATATCGCCGACCGCACCGTCCAATGCACCGATTTCATCCCCGACAGCAAGGTGAACAACTACTTCCGTGCCTGCGATATCGTGGCACAGCCCTACAAGAGCGCCACCCAGAGCGGCGTCACCCAGATCGCCTTCCACTTCGAAAAACCCATGCTTGTCACCAATGTCGGCGGTCTCGCCGAAATAGTCCCCGACGGCAAAGTGGGCTACGTCGTCGAACCCGACGCCCGCCAAATTGCCGACGCACTTGTCCGCTACTATCAGGAAAACCGCGAAAACGACTTCACCGATGCCGTCCGTCAGGAAAAGCAAAAATACGGCTGGGACAAAATGGTCGAAGCCATCATCAACCCCAAATAAATCCCCGAAAAATTCCATTCACCAATCTTCAATTCTCAATTCAAAGAAATGATCATCCGTAGCAAAGCTCCCCTTCGTCTAGGTCTCGCCGGTGGCGGCACAGACGTTTCACCATACTCCGACATCTATGGCGGCGCCATCCTCAACGCCACCGTCGACATGTTCGCCTATACCACCATCGAGCCCACCAACGACGGCAAGGTGGTCTTTATGGCACCCGAACAGCACCTGCGCGAGGAATACACCAACGCCACCGAAGTCGATACCGACGGCTATTTCATCCTCCACAAAGGGGTCTACAACCGCATCGTGCGCCAATTCACCCACAAGCCGCTCTCGCTCCGCATCGCCTCCTTCGTCGACGCCCCCGCAGGCAGCGGCATGGGCACCTCCTCCACCCTGGTCGTCAGCATCCTCGGCGCCTACGTCGAATGGCTCAAACTGCCACTCGGCGAATACGACATCGCGCGTCTGGCCTACGAAATCGAACGCATCGACCTCGGGCTGGCCGGCGGCAAGCAGGACCAGTACGCCGCCACCTTCGGCGGTTTCAACTTCATGGAATTTGTTGGCGACAACGTCATCGTCAACCCCCTCCGCATCCGTCCGCGCTATCAGGACGAGCTCTGCCACAACCTCCTCCTCTACTACACCGATACCAGCCATGTCAGCGCCGACATCATCAAGGAGCAACAGCAGAACGTCAAGGCCAAAAACAGCAACAGCATCGAGTCCATGCACAAGCTCAAGGAACAGGCCGTACAGATGAAGGAGGTACTCCTGAAAGGCGACATCGACCGCATCGGCGAAATCCTCGATTTCGGCTGGCAGCACAAGAAACAGATGGCCAAGAGCATCAGCAACCCACGCATCGACGCCATCTACGAAGCCGCCCGTCAGGGGGGCGCCACCGGCGGCAAAATCAGCGGCGCCGGCGGCGGCGGTTTCATGTTCTTCTACTGTCCCGCCCTCTCGCGCCATTCCGTCGCCGACACCCTCAAGCAGTTCGGTGGCACGATCCGCCGCTACGAATTCACCACCGAAGGCCTCAAAACCTGGACCATGGCCTGACCGCCCCTTTCTCCGCATCCTGCATAAGACGGTCTCCGTTCCGCAAAAAATGCGTATCTTTGCATTTCTTTCGTATCAACAACAAAACCCATCACGCTATGAATCTCCGTATCAACGAATCAATCGAGCAAAGCATCGCCGCCAAGCAAGCCATACTCAACGATAACGCCTTTTTGGACCGCATCGGTCAAGCGGCCGACATGATCATCGAATCGCTCCGCAACGGCGGCAAAATCCACTTCTGCGGCAACGGTGGCAGCGCCGCCGACGCCCAGCATCTGGCTGCCGAACTCAGCGGTCGTTTCTACTACGACCGCCCGCCGCTCAACGCCGAAGCACTCCATTGCAACACTTCCTACCTCACCGCCGTGGGCAACGACTACGGCTATGAGCACATCTTCGCTCGTCTGCTGCGCGGCACCGCCAAAAAAGGCGACGTTCTCATCGGCATCAGCACCTCGGGCAACTCCAAGAACATACTCAAAGCCTACGAAGTATGCAAAGAGATGGGCATTCACGTCATCTCCTTCACCGGCATGACCGGCGGCGCCATGAAAGCCGACTCCGAACTGCTGCTGAATGTGCCTTCCACCGACACCCCGCGCATCCAGGAAAGCCATATCATGATCGGCCACATCATCTGCGAACTGGTCGAATCCGCCCTCTTCCCAAAAGCGCAATAGGCTGTCGGCCCGACCGAATCACGTCCCTCTTCCTCTCACCCGCTCAAAAAACGAACTGAAATGTCAGAATGCATCATCCTCGCTGGCGGTTTCGGCACGCGTCTGCGCAGCGTCGTCAGCGATGTGCCCAAACCCATGGCGCCCATCGGCAACCGCCCTTTCCTCGAACTGCTGATGGATTATCTCATCCGTTTCAACTACAACCATATAGTGCTCTCCACAGGCTATATGCACGAAAAGATTGCAGACCATTTTGGCAGCACCTATCGCGGAGCCTCCATCTCCTACGCGGTGGAACACACCCCGCTGGGGACAGGTGGCGGCATGCGCAACGCACTGAGCCAATGTTCCGATGAGGATATCACCGTGCTGAACGGCGACACCCTTTTCCGCATCGACTACGACGACCTGCGCCATTTCTATCACACCCACCCCACTCGCCTGGCCGTGGTGCTGCGACAGGTGGAGGATACTGCCCGCTACGGCTCAGTCACTACCGACTGCAGCGACCGCATCTCGCATTTCGCCGAAAAGGAAGACTCCCATGGCTTCGGCACCATCAATGGTGGCATCTACATGCTCAACCGCTCGCTGCTCGAAGAGCAACCGTCCGACACCGCCTTCTCGTTCGAAAAGGACATCATGCAAAAAAAATACCAACAGGAACCGTTCTTCGCTTACACCTCGGGCGCTTACTTCATCGACATAGGTGTGCCCGACGACTACCATCGTCTGGTCGCCGAACAAGCGAAAGAATCCTACCCCCCAAAAACGACTTTTTGACAATAAGGGCCTATAATCCCTATATTCTTCCTGCACTGATCTGCAGCAGATCGTCAGCAGCCAACGTCTGTTGTGCCAAAGTGCGCAGCACCTCTGGTGTCACATAGTACGGGCTCTCATCCGACAGCGCAGCCATAAAGTTGTCCGTAAACCGCTCGTCGATACAGGCGTCACACATCTGCCCATAGCGTTCGGTCCGCTCGAAAACTCCATCGATGCTCCGCATGAAATCGCCCAGCATGCTGGTGCGCACCAGTTGCAGTTCCTCTTCGGGCACCAATTCGTCTCGCAACCGTGCCAATTCCTTCATGATCTCGTTCATAGCATCCGTCGCCTTGTCGGCAGCCACATCGGTGACGATACTGAACATCAGGCTGTCACGACAGACGAGCGTCAACGCATTGACCCCATAGGTATAACCTTTGTCTTCGCGCAGGTTGGACATCAGTCGCGATCCGAAGTAACCGCCCAGTAGGGTCGACAGCACCATAAACTGGGCATAGGCCGGATCATCCCATCGGAAAGGTAGCAGCCGTCCCACCCTAAGGGTGTTCTGCACGGCATTGGGCAGTTCATATTGATACAATCCGGAGACGTGGGCAATCTGCGGCGCCTCCAGATGTCGCATAGCGGGTGCCTTCCATGCCACATCGGCAAAACAATCGTCCATCTGCTGCAACACCTCGTCGGTGACATTGCCGCTAACCATCAGGCGGGCGGACGACAGCTGCAGGTGTTCGCGGTGGAACTGCCGCAGATCGTCTGCCGTCAGCAGGTCGATATCGCTGCTCAACGCGAAGCTGCCCAACGGGTGCTTCTCGCCATACAGATTGCGCCAAAAGAAGTTGCGGGCCACATACGAAGTCTTATGCCAATTGGTCTGCAGCTGCTGACGTCGTTTGGCTACGAAAATCTCAAATTCCTCCTGCGGATAAGTCGCCTCCTCCACCAACTCACGCAACAGCGGCAGCAGATCGCCCAAATAGCGTTTCAGCGTATAGGCCGTCAGCTGCGATGTGAGGGCGTCGTTGTTCTTTTCCAGGATGATGCCCCTGAAGTCGAGAAATTCGGCAATCTCGCGCGCCGTGTGGTGGCGGGTGCCCTCGCTGATAAGCTGGATGGCTCCCAGCGCCTGCATCTTCTTGTGCTGAACGGCATAACCGGCCTCAAAAACCACATCGACACGAATCAGGTCCAAGTGGTCGTCAACAAAATAGTGTATCGGCTGCCCGTTGCGCATCAGATGGCATTGGGGCTTCAAGCCGCTACGGTCAATATCAGAAGGACGCAAGGTGTCGGAGATCGGGTTTGAGTGGGCTATCATAAGACGCTGTTTTGGTTACTTTGGTATTGTTCCAACAATAAGAAGTATACGTTATTTAAAACAATTTTATTTTCAAATCAATAAAAGACTCATATTCTTTCGGCCGTTCCGCCAGCCTCCAATCACACAGTCTCTCTCGCAAACCGGACCTCTTCCCTGCAACTTTTCTGCCTGCACTGCCGTTCACACACCCTCACCGTTAAAACAGCACAGTCAATTTGAGGTTTAGCTGTCTGGCCGTGAGGTAGTTCGGTACGTGATAGTACTGGTTGTTGTAGTCGGACACCCATATATAGGAGACCACATTCTTGTAGTCGAAGAGGTTGAACACCTCGAGCGAAAGCAGGATATCGTCAATATGGCGCATCAGGCGGCTTTCCTTGATGCGTTCAAAACGCGACAATTGCAGGGTGTTGCCCCAATCCACACGCAGATAGGCGGGATAGTAGTGCGCCACGCTGAAATCACGCTGCGTGGGATAGGTGAAGGGCAGACCGCTGCCAACGATGAAATTGAGCGTCATGCGCCAGAAAGGCACCGTCGGCACATAGTCCTGAAAGAAGAGTTTGAAACTGATTCGTTGGTCAGTGGGACGGGCTATCCATCCAAAGGCGTCGCCCTCAATATCCTCCTGGGTGCGCATCAGCGACAGCGAGGCCCACGACTCCAGACCTTCCACCACCTCGCCACTCAGCCGCAGCGACAAGCCGGCGGCGTAGCCCACTGCGTCGTTATGCGCATCGTACCGCACCCGCAGATTGTCGATTCTGTAAGGCACCAGATGGTCTATATATTTATAGTAGAGGTCGGCCGTGAATTTGAAGGGGCTGCTGCCGATGTGAAAATTCCAATCCATCGTACCCATCACCTGGTAGGATTGCTGTGCGCGTAGTGCGTGGTTCAGCGAACCGTCGTCGTAGCGGTATTCGCGATAGAACGGTGCCTGGCTGTAGACGCCGGTGGACAGACGGAAAAGGATGTCGCGTTTCCATGCGGGCTTGTAGTTGAGGCTCAGTCGCGGCGAGAAGAGCAGTTGCCGGTTGTGGAGCGACGAGGTGTCGAACTGTGTGCCGCCGGCATAGCCGACATGCACTTCCGAAGCGTTGGGATCATCAAACGAGATGTCATACCATTGCAGGCGGGCGCCGGCCACAAGTCGCCACAAGTCGCCCCGACCGTTGTAGAAATCGAAGTTGCGTTGCAGATATCCGCTCAGTCGGGTGGTCTCCACGCGATGGTTGGAACGACAGAAGAGCTGCAGCACAGGCGAATGGGGCTCGTTGCCGACCACGCCGGGAATGTCGTAGCAAGTGGGCATGGCATAGCCCGCCGAGTCCACCCACTTCCATTCGCGCATGCGGTCTCGCACCTGCTCGTGTTGCGCCTTCAGACCCCAATTCCAGTTGCCCATGGCGGCATAGTGCGATCCGCGCAGTTCTGTGGAGAAAATATTGGTTTGCAGATAGTCGCGTGCGTGCTCCAGGAAAGAGCCGACACCGCGATCGAAGCGTTCGGTTTCGCCATCCTCATTCACGTTGCCCACATTGAGCTCATAGAGCCAGAACTGGCTGAGGATGTCGTATGCCTCGGTCTCGTCGTTGGATTGGAACGAAGTGGTCCATTTCAGCCGCATGTCGTCCGACGGATGGTAGTCGACCGACAGCGACGAAAGGAGGGTGCTATAGCTGTCTCGTTCCTCGCCCTCGTAGAAGACCTCAAATTCCATCGCCTCGCTGAAGCCGCCGAAAGCGGTGGTCTGCGAGGTGGGCACCAACCCATAGATGTTGCGCATCAGTATGGTGAGCAGCTGCAGCTCGAGCCGGTCGTTGACGCGATAGGAGAACAGGGCTTGCAGGTCGGTGTAGGCGGTGGTGTAGTTGCCCTCGGTGTCAAGCGAGCGGAAGAGGTAGCGGTTGGAGTGGCGGCGAAAACCGACGGAATAGTTGAAGCGGTCGCTCAAACCGCCCTTCAGCGAAAGCGATGCGCCCAGAAACGACACCGAGGCGCGTCCGCTGAATTCGTTATGACGGCTATAGGTAATGTCGAGCACCGACGACATGCGGTCGCCATAGGTGGCATCGAAGCCGCCGGGCGAGAAGAGGATATGGTCAACCAGGTCGGGATTGATGATGGAGGTGCCCTCCTGCTGCCCGCTGCGGATAAGCATCGGTCGAAGGATTTCCACCCCGTTGATATAGACAAGGTTCTCGTCGAACGAACCACCGCGAACCGAATACTGCGACGACATCTCGTTGTTCGAGTTGACATCGGGCAGGGTCTTCAGCATCGACTCCACACCGCTCTGAGGACCCACGCTGTGCTCTATGCGTTCCACATCGATGGTGGTGAAAGTGGTGGCTCTCGAACGCTCGTCGCTGACAGTCACAGGGCCCAGCGACGTGGCACCGCGTCCTAAGCTGATATGCAGTTTGATTGTCGCCCCTGCGGGAAGCCTCATCGTGGTGTCGGCGGGCGCGTAACCGGTAAAGTTGACACGCACCGTAAGAAGGCTGTCAGCCGGAAGCTGCATCTGGAAACGTCCTTGATCATCAGTCACGGAACCCACCACCGGATTCAGACTCACCGCGGCAACCGAAGCGTATTGCAACGGCTTGCCATCTGTGGTGGTCACCTTGCCGGTCAACGTCGCCACTCCCTGAGCGGCAACCGTACCGACAGGCAGCAGCATCAGCAGGACGACAAGCATCCTGACAACGACGGCGGGGAATTGTATTTTCATCATGCTCATTGCGTGCAGCTGGCAAACATCATCTTTTAACGAAACGCTCGACAGTTTATTGTTCGACACACAACGTTTTTTGGAAACAATATTATTTTATGTTTTGCGTTACTTGTCATATTACAACCCCAAAATTCCCGATGCAAATGAAACGGTTCACGCTGCTGACCCTCCTGATGCTGCTGATGCTTTCCGCTGGCGCTCAAACCCATACACTGACATTCACCTCCATCACCGACGCCAAATTCTTCGTCTATGTCAATGGTAAACTCCAGAACCAGAAATCGTCGGGCATGGTGACCGTTGGCGGACTTGAAGAAAAGAAATACCACATCCGCATCGTCATCGACGACCCCTTCGAGGTGGCCGTGACCAGCACCATCAAACCGGACGGCAAACACAACGAATACACTGTCCAGTTCAACGCCGTCAGGGAACGCGTCTACCTGAAACCGGCCAAAGAACAGACCGAACGCCGCATTTGGCAGGACGACGAAGAAGCGGAGGCGGAGGCGGCAGCGCCCGCACCTGCCAGCTCCGAACAGACGCCTCGCCAACGCACCACCGTCCGGCGACAACGCTTCCAGGACACCGCCACACAGCGCATCGTCAACCACGTACGCACACAAACAATTTCCGATTGACCATCCCATTTCACATTTTTTACGTACCTTTGCATTTCGAACAACAATAAGTAAGCCCTATGAAATACAGACTTATCATTCTGATTTTATTATGTTTGGGTTTCGCCTGCGCCGCCCAGAACAAAATCGATAACAAGGGTCGCCGTCAAGGCCATTGGATCAAGACCGACAAGGACGGCAGCCGCATCTTCGAAGGCGATTTTGTCGACGGCAAGGAAACCGGCACATTCAACTACTACTACCCCAACGGAACCCTGAAAATCCGCAACACCTACACCGACCCCGGACGCTTCTGCAAGCATCAGGCCTATGACGAGAAAGGCCATCTGCTGGCTGAGGGCTATTACAACCAGAAAAACCGCGACAGCGTCTGGCACATCTACAACGAAGAGGGCAGACTGCTCAAAATAGCTTCCTACCGCATGGGCATCAAAGAGGGTGCCCACATCATCTTCTCCGCCGAAGGCGACACCGTCGAAATCTCCACCTGGAAAGACAACCGCCGCCACGGCCGCTGGTGGAAACGACTGGGCAAGAGGGCCTACATCTGCGGCAACTACGTGGAAGGACTTATGCAGGGACGCCTGGTCGAATACGACGACCAGGGACGCCTGTCACGCGAAGGCTACTTCAAGGACGGCGCCAAAAACGGCAAATACCGCTACTATGAAAATGGTCAGCTCACCGTCGACGAGACTTGGCAGGACGGCATCATGGCCGACCGCAAAATACTGCTCCACACTCCGGGCGAATGGTGGCAATCCATCTACAACATCGCCTACATGGTCCCCAAAGGCTCCAACGGCACCTTGGTGTACCTCAACGACGGCACCAAGCTGACCTGCACCGACACGCCCGACATCATCAATGAGCGCGTGGGTCACGAACATTTTGTTCTCATCGACCAGAAAAACCGCGTTATGGCCAACACTTCGGCCATCGTCCGCATCGGACACGACGAAGATGGTCGCGCCATTCTGGAACTCGACCCCAAACCACCATTCACCATCTTCCCCGACGACGACTGCATCAAGATGATCCGCTCGCTGCAGCGTCTCGACGAGCTGGACAAAGACTGACCCCTCTCAGAAAAGACTGAAACAGGGACTCACCAGAGACCCATAACGTAGCGTCAAGCTGGCCATACATAGCCGACTTGGCGCTTCTTCATTTACTTCACTCAAGGGGGGGGGTATTATTCTTTCGTGCGATTCTGCTCATATTTCGAACAGAATTGCGTATGGAAGAAGGATGTAATGCAGTACAACATTAGCGGGACAACAGCCCTACCGTGGCAAAAGAGGCTTATTACCTACAAAAACCACAAGGCAAACCTTTCCCCTGCTGCTGGCAGCAGGCAAAAAAAAAACTGGAACGATACCACATCGTTCCAGTTCACATTAAACACTATTACAAAATCCAAATTATTACGAAAGCCTTATCAGAGATTCAGATGAATCATTGTATCTTTTTGAACAACCACGCTTCGTCTGAATTCATTTGCAAAAATACACTTTTTTTCCATTCCGACAAAACCAAATCACACTTTTTATTGCCCCCCACCAACGAAGCATCACGGCTTCAAGCAAATATAATTATCAATTTTTCTTCCCCAATATACAATTTACGAACAAAAAATGCGCAATACGGCTTGATTTTTCCCATTTTTCGGCCCCAAAAAAGAAACAAAAAATGCCCATTTCTGACGAATAAAATACGAAAAAAGGGATTCCTGCGTTTCCCTTCCAAAAATACAACAATTAAGTAAGTGCAGACATCTTACGTGAAAACCATCGCCACACACACCCTGGGGTGCAAACTCAATTTCGCAGAGACCTCGCACCTGCTCAGCAAATTCAACGATGCAGGTTGGGCAACCGTCGATTTCGACCAGAAAGCCGACCTCTATGTCATCAACACTTGCACCGTCACCTCCATTGCCGAAAAGAAATGCCGCAACGCCATCCGCCAGGCCACAACGCTCAACCCCGACGCCATTGTGGCCGTCATCGGCTGTTTCGCCCAAAATGCGGCGGCTGAAATCCAAAAAATCGAAGGGGTCGACATCATCCTCGGCAACGACCAAAAGCACGACTTGCTGCACCACGTGGAACACCTGCTTGCTGGCGAAGGACGACACATCGACATCGTCCAACCGGAACCCAAAAGCTTCCAACTCTCCTTCTCGCACGCCGACCGAACCCGCACATTCTTCAAAGTCCAGGACGGCTGCGACTACTTCTGCTCCTACTGCGCCATTCCTTTCGCCCGCGGCCGCTCGCGCAGCGCCACCGTGGCCGAAACCGTCGACATGGCACGTCAGATTGCAGCCACCGGCACCAAAGAGGTGGTGCTCACCGGCATCAACACCGGCACCTTCGGTCAGCATCACGGCGAAACATTCCTGCAACTGCTGCAGGCTCTCGACCAATTGGAGGGCATTGAACGCTATCGCATCTCCAGCATCGAACCGAACCTCCTCACCGACGACATCATCGCGTTCGTCGCCTCGTCACGTCATTTCCTCCCCCACTTCCACATCCCCCTCCAGGCCGGCAGCGACAAGGTGCTGCAAATGATGCACCGCCGCTACGACACCTCCTTTTACGCTTCGCTGCTCGATAAAATCAAACGTCTGATGCCCGACGCCTGCATCGCCGCCGACATCATGGCGGGATTCAACGGCGAAGACGACGAGGAATTCGAGAAGGTCAAAGACTTTGTCAGGTCGCTGCCCATCTCCTACCTGCACGTCTTCACCTTCAGCGACAGGCCCAACACGGCCGCCCTCCGCATGGACGGTCGCATCGACATCCATCGCCGACGCGAACACAGCCGGCAGCTGCAGCAAATATCGGACCAGAAAAAAACAGATTTTTACCTCCAACAACAGGGCAAGACCCGCCCGGTGCTCTGGGAAAGCAGCCGCAAAGAGGACATGATGTACGGTTTTACCGACAACTACATCCGTGTGCGTCGTCCCTACGACGATTCCCTCTCAAACACCATCACAAACCACACGCTGACACGCCTTTTCGCCGACGAAGAGGTGTTCGAATAGCCACATTGAAAAAGTATTTTTCAACATTACAAAACAATATAAAACAACTATTTATACATCTTTTATACATTTTTGTTATTTATAAAAACAACCAAATCGTTCGTCTGTGCAAAGAAAATTGTATTTTTGCATTTTTATAAATTAAATCATCATATTTTTCATTATTTTAAAACCAACACATTATGAGCGGACTATTTGGCGTCGTCACGAAAGACCCTTGCGCAACCGACCTTTTTTACGGAACCGACTATCACTCGCATCTGGGCACTCGTCGTGCCGGTTTGAGCACCATCGACAATGGGGTCATGCACCTCAACATCCACAACATCCAGAATTCCTATTTTCGTACCAAGTTTAGTGAAGACCTCGTTGAAATGCTCGGCGACATGGGCATCGGCGTCATCAGCGACACCGACCCGCAACCCATCGTTGTCAACTCCCACTTAGGACGCTTCGCCGTTTGTACCGTAAGCAAAATCAACAATATCGACGAATTGGAACAACTCTGCTTGGACCAACGCCAGCAGTTCACCGAACTCAGCATGGGTGGCACCAACCCCACCGAACTCGTCGCACTCCTCATCACCCAAGGCAAAGACTTCGCCGACGGCATTCGTAACGTCTACCGTCACGTCAAAGGTAGCGTCTCCATGCTGATTCTCACCGCCAACGGCATCATCGCCGCCCGCGACTATCTGGGTCGCACCCCCCTCGTCATCGGCCGCCGCGGAACCGACTATGCCGTGGCTTCCGAAAGCCATTCCTACATCAACATCGGATTCCAAACCATCCGCTACGTGGGCCCCGGCGAAGCCGTCATGATCTCGCACAACGGCTTGAGCCAACTCATCGAACCCTCCAAGAAAATGCAGATCTGCTCCTTCCTGTGGATCTACTACGGCTACCCTGTGGCTCAATACGAAGACATCAACGCCGAAGAGGTCCGCTACCAGCTGGGTCTCTCCATGGGCGCCCAAGACGACGTAGAGGCCGACTTCGTCTCCGCCATCCCCGACTCGGGCATCGGCATGGCCCTGGGCTATGCAGCCGGCAAAGGCATCCCCTACAAACGCGGCATCCTCAAATACACCCCCACTTGGTCGCGCAGCTTCATGCCCGTCAACCAGGAATCACGCAACCTGGTGGCTAAAATGAAACTGATCCCCAGCACTAAAGTGCTCAACGGCAAAGACGTGGTCTTCTGCGACGACTCCATCGTGCGCGGCACCCAGTTGCGCGACCAGGTCAAGATGCTCTACAACTCCGGTGTGAAGCACGTCCACATCCGCATCAGCTGCCCGCCGCTCATCCACGGCTGCACCTACCTCAACTTCTCTGCCTCCAAAAACGACATGGAACTCATCGCTCGTCGCTGCATCGAGGAACTGGAAGGCGGCGAAATACGCAACCTTGAGGCCTACCGCGACAGCACCAGCAAGGAATACGCTGCCATGGTCGAGAAAATACGCCAACACGTAGGCGTCGACACACTGAAATTCAACAGCCTCGACACCGTATGCAACGCCATCGGCCTCCCCAAACCGCAGGTGTGCACCCACTGCTTCGACGGCTCCAGCTACGACATCAGCAGTCCCGACCTCAACCAACTCGCCATGGAGTTGTAACCATCGCATCTTCCAAACGACATTTCGCGCCATTTAATATTCAAAATCAATACATCCACAAAAAGCACCCGCCATGTTCCGAAAAACAATCACCCTGTTGCTGACGACACTAATAGCCTTTGCTGTCCAAGCGCAAGTGGACGATCCTAACATGGAATCCTCCGCAGAAACAAATATCATCGCATATCACATGCGTGATTTCTGCCCCACCTACAACGTCGATGCACGCATCGTCAACAACGACGAAAACTTCCGTGCCATCATGGACAGCCTTCAAAAGGTGCAGCCCAACGCCTATCCGCTCATGAGCCAATGGTGCCGGCAGCAACGTGCCAGGATGAATGCCATGGTTCGCAGCATGCGCGAAGACTACACTTGGGACGGCGACGTCATCGTCATGGATTCCGAACATCAGATCGTCGATGCCGGCAGCTTCCTGGTGCGCATGGAACAAACAGCCAACCTGCTGAATGAACGCGCCGAAAACTACGACAGGCTCGAACAGAAACGCATCGAGGCAGAACGGGCTGCTGCCGAAGAACGCGCCCGCGCCGAAGCCCGCCGCATCCAGCTGGAGAGGAGTAACCGCATCATCGAACTGAAAGAGGGCATCAAGGTGCTCCACAACTCCATCACCTCCACCTGCGACGCCCACGGCATCTCCGACAAGGCTCGCGTCAACGAACTCAAGAACATCTACTACGCCTACCTCTCCGTATACAACAAGTACGACATTGCCAGCGACATCAATTCCGACGACCGCATCAATCAGCTCACCGAACTCAAAGAATTCCAAAACAACCTGATTGACAGCGTGCTCGGCGAGAATTCCTTCCGCACACGCATTGACAACTTCAGTAACACCCTCAAGCTCCGCGCCGGCAAGAACCACACCGATGTCACCAAGTCCTACAACAAGGTCTTCAAGCGGGTCTCCGTCCCCATCACCTTCAAAAGCATCGCCGAATACCACGAGTACACTGCACAACTGCGCGACATCATTGCCGTCCAGGAAAGCTACATGAAGGTCATCGAACTACGCGAAACCATCAGCCGCAACAGCAGCGGCATCCAGACCAAATGCAGCAAGAAACACCGCGACATCTACAGTTCCTACAAAGAAATCGTCGGCGAACTGAGCATCGTCCCCTCCTACTCCACCCTGAACGAAAGCCAGAAATTTGTCGCCTCGCTGCAGGAATTTATCCAAGTGCAGGAAGAATACAGCAACGTGATCGATCGCATCGATGTCATCGAAACGCGTAGCGACTCCCTCCTGGCACTCTGCCAAAAAGATCTGAAAGACATCGGAACCGCTTACAAGGAACTGGTCGACGCCACCGACTTCATCCCCAAATTCATCAACATCTCAAGCGCCCAATACTACAACAAGACCCTGGACGAATTTGAACAGATCCAACACCACTACGGCACCATCATCGGTCTCCGCAAGGTCATCCACGCTCAGGGGCAGGAAATCCTCAACGCCAAAAACGCCCCCAAAGGACTGCTGAACGGATACAAACAGATGCTCCACAACACCCACTTCACCCCGCATTTCAACACCGCACAGGGGGGTGCCGACTTTGTCTCGCTGCTCAGCCACTTCATCAAGATTCAAAACAAGTTCAAGGACATCATCGCCCAAAACACCCACATTGAATCCACCTCCAAACAGTTCAAGACTGCCTTCAAGGATTACAGCAACATCCTGAAAGCCTACAACCGCATGATCGGAGAATACACTATCGAAGCCGTGATTCTGAGCGAAAGCGACCTGAACAGCTATCGCGCCCATCAGGACGCCGTGATGGCCATGCAATCCACCTTCGAACGGCTGATCAACTCCATGGAAAAAGAGGACTACAACCAGCGACTCAAGAAAGTCAAAGAAATCGACAAAATCAAACTCATCATGGGTATCAAATAGCCCTTAAAAACAACTTTTCTCTGTTAAAATTTTTAAGTATTCGTTTTTTTGAGTATCTTTGCAACAGAAAACAATCGTCTTTGAAAGTAAAGCAAATCCACAAAACAATTAAAATCAGAATTTTAATTAATTATTAACCAATTAAAAAATCATCTTTATGAAGAAATTATTCTTAGTTATCGCAGCTGTCTTCGCAATGGCAGCAACTGCAAACGCTCAGGACAACGCATTGGGTGTTCGTCTCGGCGGTGGTCAAGGTTACGGTGCTGAACTCTCCTTCCAGAAAGGTCTGGGTGGCAATCGTCTCGAAATCGACCTTGGTATGAATCTTGAAGACGAATTCACAGCTTTCAGCCTCACCGGCGTTTACCAGTGGACTGGTGAAATCGCTAAGGGTTTCGGTTGGTATGCTGGCGTTGGTGCCCGTCTGGGTTACTGGAACTATGACCTCGATGGTGTTGACGCTGAAATCGCCCTCGGTCTCGTTGGCCAGGCTGGTATCGAATACAAATTCTCCGCAGTGCCTATCCAGCTCTCTCTGGACATCCGTCCTTGCTTCTACATCATCCCCGAAACCGATTTCCATTGGGGTGACATCGCACTCGGCATCCGTTACTGCTTCTAATTCGGCAGAAACAATCCATAAAAAAAAGCCCGCACGATTGTGCGGGCTTTTTTTGTATCGGGTAGCAGCATTTATTTCTTTGCTGCCGCCTGGGTGGCGGTAATGGCAACCACATTGACCACATCTTCGACCGAGCAGCCGCGGCTGAGGTCGTTGATCGGTGCGGCCATACCCTGCATGACGGGTCCGATAGCTTCGGCACCGGCCAGACGCTGCACCAGCTTGTAGCAGATATTGCCACTCTGCAGGTCGGGGAACACCAGCACATTGGCCTTGCCGGCAATGTCGCTGTTCGGAGCCTTGGAGGCACCCACTTTGGGAACGATGGCGGCATCGGCTTGCAGTTCGCCGTCCAGCTTCACATTGGGGTCAAGCTGGTGGGCTACCTTGGTGGCTTCAATCACCTTGTCGACCAGTTCGTGCTTGGCGCTGCCCTTGGTCGAGAAACTGAGGATGGCCACACGCGGTTCCTGGAAACCGGCAATGGCTTTGGCTGTCTGAGCCGAAACGACAGCAATCTGTCCCAGCTCTTCAGCCGTCGGACACGGGGTGGCTGCACAGTCGGCAAACACCATCAAACCGTCCTCACCATAGGTCTTATCCTTCAGCACCATGATGAAAGCGCCGCTGACCACACTGACTCCGGGCAGGGTCTTCACCACCTGGAAGGCGGGACGAAGCACATCGCCCGTAGCGTTGCGGGCACCGGCAACCTCGCCGTCGGCATCACCGTTCTTGATGAGCAGAGTGGCCAGATAGAGCGGATCCTCTACCAAACGCATGGCCTCGTCCATCTGCATGCCTTTCTTCTTGCGGATTTCGCACAGCATTTCGGCATAGAATTGTTTTTTGGCATGGGTGACAGGGTCGATGATGGTGGCCTTGTCAATGTTTTTCAAGCCCCACTGGGCGGCAAGTCCCTTAATCTCTTGTTCGTTTCCGAGGAGGATGAGACGGGCGATACCTTCCTGCAGGATGATATCGGCGGCCTTGAGGGTTCGCTCTTCGGTACCTTCAGCCAAGACGATGCATTTGTTTGCTGCTTTGGCCTTGGCTCTGATTTGATCCATTAATGTCATATAATCACGGATTTTCGGTTGTTCAATTCGTAATAGGGTTTATTTTGCGATAATCACATTGGCGGTGTAGCTGCGCGACGAGGTGAACAGACGCACCACATAGTTGCCCGACTGGAGGGCGCTGAGATTGATGGCCTGAGAAGTGGCGGTCAGCACGGTACGGCCTTCCAGCACACAACGTCCGTTGAGGTCGAAGACTTTATAGTTGGCATCGCCCATGGCGTCGACATCGAAATGAACCATACCATTGGAGGGGTTGGGATAGACCTTCAAATTGTTCGAAGCGTCGATTTCGGGGCTGTTGATAGCCACCGGCTCGTCCACATAGTCAATACCGTCAAGGGTGTTGACGCCGGTGTTGGTGGGGTCCAGCCAAGGCTTGAGCGAGGTGGCGTCGGTGTTGTTGCCCGTCCAGGAGTTGTAGACTCGACCATACAAATCGGTACCTTCCGTATAGTCGCAGGCGCTGCTACCGGCATAGAGCTGTCCGATGATTCGTTTCTCACCGTTGAAGAGGGGAGATCCGGACGAGCCCTGCTCAGTCACACCACGGTTTTCGGTTCCAGTCAACCATCCGCAGAGGAAGAATTTGGCGTTGGAACCGGTACCTCTCTGAACGGCACGGGGGAAGGAAATCTTCTTGTAGTCACCACCGGGGTGATGGATGCAGGCACCCAACGAGGGATAGCCGGTCGACGAACGGTCCCAACCGGCATAGTAGGGAGTGTAGCTGTCAGGAATGCTGCTGGAGAGCTGCAGCAGGCAGAAGTCCGAACCGCCATTGTAAGACTGCTTGGCCTTGATAGTGGCTCCGGTGATGGACTTGGAGATGGAACCGCCGGCATTGTTGTTGCAGGTACGGCTCTGGTAGAGGAAATAGGTCGTAATGGTACGGAGGCCGTCGATGTCCTGGCAATGGAATGCCGTGAGGACATAAGGCGTACGGTCCTGATTGGTGTTATTGATAACGGCACCGCTGCACATGTAGGAGCCCATGTTGGTGGAGAGCTCCAATGCCACGACCGAACGGATCTGGTCGCGCCAGTCGTCACCGTCACTGCACACCACGTTGATGTGGCAGTCACCCTCGGCATAGCCCAGCTGGCCTTTCATCGATTCCTCCTGAGCTTCATACATATCGGAAATGCTGCGGAAAATATTTTTGTAGCCGTGGCAGATACGGTCGATATGCATGCGGCCGGGGTTCTGACCGGCAGGGACATTGTATTCGACAAAAATTTCGTCGCCAGGAATGGATTGCGTATAGAAATCGCCCTCTTCCTTCACATCGGATGCCACAAAAGAGCCAAGCACCACATCGCCACTCTTGTCGTAGAAGAAGAGTTCGGCACCCTCGGCCATCTGGAATTCAGAGAAGTGGACAGAAACGAACGAAGCGTTGGGCGAATTGAGCGCAAGAAGGTAGTGGGTGCCTTGGGCATCCTTCACCACCGAGGCCATATCCAGAAGATCGACGTCAACGTGTTGCATGATGCCGACGCGCATCGGGCCTGCACCCTTGACGGCGTTCAGATCCTCCTGCTCGTAGCGCGCATTGTCGAGCGTGGGAGCGTAGAATGTTTTAGTTTCGACTTTGGTGTTGCCTTGATTGAACAAAGGGGAACCTCCATGGCTAATCTGAGCCGAAGCATGATTGCCAAACAATGCTGCCAAAGCAACAAATGTCATAAGGAAGATTTTTTTCATTTCTCTCTAAAAATTTGATTGTTCTTTATTTATATATTTTATTTGCTTCTTTAAGAATTAACAAAAGTACAAAGTTTTTACGACTATGCAAAAAAATTCGTACCTTTGTGCCATTATTTTAACCACGAAACACATTATAAAGCATGGCAAATCAAGAAGATATATTCAAAAAAGTCGTCTCGCACGCCAAGGAGTACGGCTTCATTTTCCCTTCCAGCGAAATTTATGACGGTCTCGGTGCCGTCTATGACTATGGCCAACTGGGTACCGAACTGAAAAACAACATCAAACAATATTGGTGGAAATCCATGGTGCAGTACCATGAGAACATCGTGGGCATCGACTCCGCCATCTTCATGCACCCCAAGATTTGGAAAGCCTCCGGCCATGTCGACGCTTTCAACGACCCCCTCATCGACAACAAGGACAGTAAGAAACGCTACCGCGCCGACGTGCTGATCGAAGACCACATCGCCAAAATCGAGGACAAGATCAAGAAAGAGTGCGAGAAAGCGCACAAACGCTTCGGCGACGCTTTCGACCGCGAACAGTTTGTCAGCACCAACGCACGCGTGCTGGAACACCAGAAACAAATTGACGAAATCCGCGCCAAGTACGCCGAACTGATGAACGCCAACGACCTGGCAGGTCTCAAGCAGCTCATCCTCGATCTCGGCATTGTCTGCCCCATCAGCGGCACCCGCAACTGGACCGACGTGCGCCAGTTCAACCTCATGTTCGCCACCAAGATGGGCAGCGTCATCGACGACAGCGACACCCTCTACCTGCGTCCCGAAACAGCACAGGGCATCTTTGTCAACTTCCTCAACGTGCAGAAGAGCGGCCGCATGAAGATCCCCTTCGGCATCGCCCAAATCGGCAAAGCCTTCCGCAACGAAATCGTCGCCCGCCAGTTCATCTTCCGCATGCGCGAATTCGAACAGATGGAGATGCAGTTCTTCGTCCGCCCGGGCAGCGAACTGGAATGGTTCAAATACTGGAAAGAGAAGCGCCTGAAATGGCACCTCGCCCTTGGCATCCCTGCCGAGAAATACCGCTACCACGACCACGAGAAATTGGCCCACTATGCCAACGCCGCCACCGACATCGAATTCGAATTCCCCTTCGGCTTCAAGGAACTGGAAGGCATCCACAGCCGCACCGACTTCGACCTGAGCCGCCACAGCGAATTCAGCGGCAAGAAGTTGCAATACTTTGACAGCGAACTGAACGAGAGCTACACACCCTATGTCATCGAGACCTCCATCGGTGTGGACCGCACCTTCCTGGCCATCTTCAGCCACGGCCTCAAAGACGAGACCCTCGAAGACGGTAGCGTGCGCACCGTGCTGAGCCTGCCCCCCGTGCTGGCTCCTTACAAAGCCGCCATTCTGCCACTGGTGAAGAAAGACGGTCTGCCCGAGAAAGCCCGCGAAATCATGGACATGCTCAAATACGACTTCATGGTCCAGTACGACGAGAAGGACGCCATCGGCCGCCGCTACCGCCGTCAGGATGCCATCGGCACCCCCTACTGCATCACCGTCGACAACGACACCCTCTCCGATAACAGCGTCACGGTACGTCACCGCGACACCATGCAACAGGAACGCATCTCCGTGGAAAACCTCAACCAGTATCTCCACGAGCATATCAAACCCATCAAAGTAGACTAAACATTGTCAACACGATAAGGTCAAGAAACACGGTCGTTCATCACCTTTTTTGACCTCCCGACAATAGTTTCACCCTTTACATTGCGAAAACGAATCAGCGGCAGGGGCTTGCAATTGCAAGCCCCTGCCGCCATTTTCAAGGAATAACAGGGCTCAATTCATTTGATATGTACCAAAATACAAAAGAAATTTGATTGATCGAGACAGCAACCACTTAAAAATAGCATGCATATAGTGAAGTGTTTCATTCAAAAACAATTAATTCATTGTTTCATCTTCCATACACCACTGCAGCAAAACGAGAAATCATATACTACAAATAACAAGATGCGACACAAAAAAAAGGCGACGAAGTAATTAGCTTCGCCCCCTTAGTAGTTTTCACAACGGAATAATCCTTATTGTGAATTGCTTGAAAAAGTGATGCAAAAATACAACTTTTATTTTATGTGACAAAATTATTTTTTAAATAATCAGAAAATGTGTATCTTTGCACTCTAAAAATACTATCATATAATGGCAAAAATATTAGGACTTGACCTCGGAACCAACAGCATTGGTTGGGCTGTGGTTGACAACGAGAAAAAAAAGATTGAAGCAGCGGGGTCTCGCATTATCCCAATGGATGCTGGATTAATGGGCGACTTTGAAAAAGGGAACACCATTTCGTTCACTGCCGATCGAACCAAAAGTCGCGGGGCACGCCGTTTGCATGAACGTTTTCTCTTAAGACGAGAGCGACTGTTACGAGCATTAAATATTATGGGGTTCCTGCCTGAACACTTTGCCGCACAACTTGATAGATATGGAAAAATGCCAATAGGGAGGGAGCCCAAACTAGCATGGCGTGAAGGCAAAGACGGCAAGCCGGAATTCCTTTTCAAAGACGCGTTTGCTGAAATGGTCGACAACTTCAGAAAGGTCGGCATAACGCAAAATATTCCCTACGACTGGACCATCTACTATCTTCGGGCAAAGGCGTTGACTAAACCTTTGTCGAAAGAAGAGTTGGCTTGGGTGCTTATGCAGTTCAACCAGAAGCGCGGATACAATCAACTGCGCGGAAAAACGGACGAAGACGCACCAGAAGCCCCCAACTCTATGGAATACCACGAGCTAAGAGTCGTCAAGATTGAAGACACTGGTGAGAAGGACAAGAAAGGAGGCTCATGGTATAATATCAAGCTGGAGAACGGATGGGTGTACCGCCGTGCCCTCCGCATCGCTCCAGACTGGGAAGGGAAGATACGTCCCTTCATCGCCACCTTCAAACTAGACAAAGACGGCAACCGGAACGAGGAACAGCCCTCGCTACGTTCGCCCGAAGAGAAAGACTGGGGGCTACGCAAAATCCGCACCCAACACAACATCGACCAGTCGGGCCTTACCGTCGGAGAACATATCTACAACATCCTGCTTACCAACCCCTCGCAGAAGATAATCGGCGAGACGGTCCGCACCATCGATCGCTGCTACTATCAAGACGAACTACATCGCATTCTTGATAAACAACACGAATTCATCTCCGAACTGAATGACCGTGAACTGTACCATCAATGCATCGATGCGCTCTATCCCAACAACGACACCTACCGCAACAGCATTGCCAAACGCGACTTCACCTACCTGCTAGCCGACGATATCCTATTCTACCAACGTCCGCTGAAAAGCAAACTATCACTAATCGACGACTGCCCTTACGAGCAGCGTAACGGGAAGCCCATCAAGTGCATCGCCAAGTCACATCCGCTGTATCAGGAATTCAGACTGTGGCAATTTCTCGCCAACCTGCGCATCTATCACGACGATACAGACATTACACCCTCACTGCTGCCCACTGGTGAAGCCTTCGCCAACTTATATGACTATCTGGCAGCGATAAAAGAGATTGACGAAGCTGGCCTATTGCGTTACTTCAAAATTGGGAAGAAAGACCAGCCGAATTATCGCTGGAACTACGTGCGAGAAAAGAAGTATCCCATGGGAGAAACCCGTGCCGTACTTTTAGGAGGATTACGGAAGGCAGGTGTCAACGAAACATTCCTTACCTTCGAAAAAGAAGAGAGTCTTTGGCACCTGCTTTACTCTGTCGACGACCCAAAACAGTACGAGAAAGCCCTTCATACTTTTGGGCATAAACAGGGCTGGGATAACATACAGATTGCATCTTTCACTAATGCTTTCCGCAAGCTAACGGTATACAAAGCAAAAGATTACGGCTCCTATTCCGCCAAAGCAATCAGCCGATTACTACCATTGATGCGACGCGGAAAATATTGGAAAGTTGATGCGATTGACGCATCCACACGTGAACGTATTGAACATCTTATTACGGGAGAAGTCGACGAGAATCTCTCTTCCATTTTAAGAGAGCGATTCAATGGGCTCAATGATATAAGCCAATGTCAGGGACTCAACACCTGGCAGGCTTGCTACCTCGTCTACGGACGGCACTCTGAGTCCGCCGACACAAAGATTTGGACCAAGCCGGATGACATTGACCTTTACCTACAGGAATTCCATCACAACACACTCAACAATCCCATAGTGGAGCAGGTGGTTACCGAAAGCCTGCGCGTGGTGCGCGATATTTGGCGGCAGTATGGACATCCCGACGAGATACACATAGAGCTGGGTCGCGAACTGAAGAAGACCCGCGAAGAACGCGAACGCATGTCGCAATCTATCGCCGATGGCGAAGCCACAAACCAACGCATCCGCCTGCTTCTCTCCGAGTTAATGAATCCTGATTGCCAAGTGGAGAATGTCCGCCCACAGTCACCCTCTCAGCACGAGCTGCTAAAAATATACGAAGAAGGAGTGATGCAGAGCAACATCGAAATCCCCGACGACATCCGCGACATACAGAAGCGTTTCACCGCTGCCAAGAACCAGCCCTCCCACAGTGAGGTGCTCCGATACAAGTTATGGCTTGACCAAAAATATCGATCCCCCTACACCGGCCATACCATCCCGCTGGCCAAACTATTTACCCCCGCCTACCAAATTGAGCATGTCATCCCCCAGAGCCGATGGTTCGACGACTCGCTGTCAAACAAAGTCATATGCGAAGCTGAGGTCAACCAACTGAAAGGGCGAGAACTTGGACATGAATTCATTGTCAACCACCATGGGGAGAAGGTTCCCTTGAATATGGGAGGTGCGGTAGATATTCTTTCCGTTGAGGCCTACGAAAAACTCGTAAAAGAGCTCTTCGCCAACAACCGCCGCAAACGCGAGAAGTTGATGCTCGACGACATACCCGAAGATTTCACCTCACGCCAGATGAACGACAGCCGCTACATCAGCCGCATGATGATGCACCTGCTGTCCAACATCGTACGCACCGAGAACGAAGATGGCAATCGCGAAGAGACTGTGACCTCAAAAAATGTCATCCCCTGCAACGGTGCCGTCACCGACCGTTTGAAACACGACTGGGGCGTAGGCGATGTCTGGAACCGAATCATCCTGCCTCGCTTTGAGCGTTTGAATGCCATCACCGGAACCAACCTTTATACCACCACAACTATTGAAGGACACACCATTCCGCAGGTACCACTCGACATGCGCCAAGGTTTCAACAAAAAACGCATCGACCACCGCCACCACGCCATGGATGCCATCGTCATTGCCTGCTGCACACGCGACCATGTCAACCTTCTCAACAACGAGGCCACCAAGTCCAACAAGCAACGCTACGACCTACAGCACAAACTTCGCGTCTTGAGTTACTACATCGACGAGAAAGGCCAAAAGCATGAACGTTTCAGCGAGTTTATCAAACCTTGGACCACCTTCAACGAAGACCTGTACAACTGCCTACAAGGCATCATTGTCAGCTTCAAACAGAACTTGCGCGTCATCAACAAGACCACAAACCGCTACTCCGTGCTTCGCGACGGAAAGCACACCATTGAGATACAAAGTTCAGGCGATAGCTGGGCCGTCCGCAAACCCCTCCACAAAGAAACCGTCTATGGAGAGGTGAACCTGCAAATGAAAAAGATAGTTTCAATCAAAAAAGCCCTGAAAGACATCAACAGCATTGTCAACCGCGAGCTAAAAGATAAGATAAAGAAGATGAAGGCCATGGGCGACACCGACAAACAGGTGGTCGAATACCTCGACAAAAACAAAGACGTATGGAGTGAGGCCGCCGACGGCAAAGTGGAAGTTTACTATTATACAAAGGACACCAACGACCGCTACTTCGCCACCCGCAAAGACCTACTCTCACACATGTCCAAGTGCACCACCATGGCCGATGCTGAGAAAACCATTGACAGCATCACCGACAGCGGCATCCGATCCATCCTCCGGGCCCATCTTGCCGCCGAGAACAACAATCCAGCAGAAGCCTTCTCAGCCGACGGACTGGAACGCATGAACCACAACATCAAGTCTCTCAACGGTGACCACAACCACATGCCCATCAAAAAGATTCGCGTCTATGAGAAATCTGCAAAAAAACGCCAAATAAGCAACTTCGGACAGAAATCCACAAAATACGTTGAGGCTGCTGACGGCACAAATCTATTTTTTGTGATTTATCTCGACACGACCAGAAAACGCAACTACAAAACACTTCCCCTCGTTGATGTTATAAATCTACAGAAACGATATGATAATCTCTGGAAAGAACACATCGCTGAAATTTTACCACAGGGATCGTCTATGCTATATATTCTCTCCCCAGGCGACTTAGTGTATGTGCCCGAGGATGGTGTACAGCCAACGGTTGCCACCCTTAACCACAATAGAATCTACAAGGTGGTTTCTTGTGATGACATATACATCAGTTGTGTCCCATTCAGTTCTGCCCAACCTGTATTAAATAAGGTAGAATATGAATCGCCCAACAAAATGA
This sequence comes from uncultured Bacteroidota bacterium, assembly GCA_902793295.1. GTDB lineage: Bacteria > Bacteroidota > Bacteroidia > Bacteroidales > P3 > Colimorpha. The sequence goes on along the minus strand of CADBDA010000001.1, from coordinate 111,818 downwards.
AGACCACCATAGACAAGAAATACATGATACGTGAGGTCTGCATCCCCATCCAGGTCGACCGTCTTGGGAACATCACCAAAATAGGATAACACCATGATCAAACGTACTCTCTGTTTCTCGCATCCGGCCTATCTCTCGCTACGCAACGGGCAACTAGTGGTGCGTCTGGAAAAACACGACGACAAACCTGAAAAACAGGCCACTATTCCCATCGAGGACATCGGCATCGTGGTACTTGACCACCGGCAGATCACCCTCACCCACGGCGTTGTGGCGGCGTTGCTGGACAACAATGCATCCATCATCACCTGCGACAACTCACACATGCCCGTAGGCCTCATGCTGCCTCTCGAGGGACATACCATACAACAGGAACGCTTCCAGGACCAGCTCAACTCTTCCCTGCCCTTGCGCAAACAATTGTGGCAACAGACAGTACAACAGAAAATCCGCAATCAGGGCGCTCTGCTGCACGAACTGCATGGCATCGAGGTGGGCAATATGTCGACTTGGGCCAATGACGTGCGCAGCGGCGACAACACCAACCTAGAGGGACGCGCGGCAGCCTTCTACTGGAGTCACATGTTCCCCTCAATCCACGATTTCACCCGTAGCCGCGACGGCGCATACCCCAACGCTCTGCTCAACTACGGCTACGCCATCCTCCGCGCCGTCATCGCCCGAGCCCTCGTGGGCAGCGGACTCCTCCCCACCCTTGGCATCCACCACCACAACCGCTACAACGCCTATTGCCTAGCCGACGATATAATGGAGCCCTACCGCCCTTATGTCGACCGCCTCGTAATGGAGACAATGGCTGTATGCAGCGACGTTGAGGTTACAACAGCCATCAAAAGCCATCTGCTCACTATTCCCACACTCGAAGTACATATCAGCGGACAACGCAGCCCATTGATGGTGGCTGCCAGCCAGACAACAGCCTCATTGGCTCGTTGCTTCTCTGGTGAAAACCGCCGGATTATTTACCCCGAGATGTAAGATGGACCGTTTCAGCGAATACCGCATCATGTGGATTCTTGTGTTCTTCGACCTACCTACCGAAACAAAAAAAGAACGCAAAGCCGCCTCCGATTTCCGCAAAAGCCTTCTAGGAGATGGTTTTACCATGTTCCAATTTTCCATATATGTTCGTCATTGCGCCAGTCGTGAAAATGCAGACGTCCACCTGAAACGAGTAAAAGCCTCTTTACCCGAGTACGGTCAAGTAGGTTGTTTGACAATAACCGACAAGCAATTTTCCCAAATCGAGCTTTTTATCTGTAAAAAAGAAATGCAACCAAATGCGCCTGGGCAACAATTAGAACTTTTCTGACACAGGATTGAAAAAATGACTCTCTCAAACAAAAAATCCCGCCTTAACAGGCGGGATTTTTTTAGCCCCTGACACATATTAAACCATTGTACATCGCGAAGTTACACAAATCGTGATGTCAAAGAGCTAATATCACTATTTACTTTTCAAGCAATTCACAACAGTGGTTAAAAAAAAAGTTCGTTTTTTGGTGATGTCAAAGAGCTAATATCACTATTTACTTTTCAAGCAATTCACAACTGTTATTATGGGTAGCCGTCTGTTGGCACTGATGTCAAAGAGCTAATATCACTATTTACTTTTCAAGCAATTCACAACACAAAGCCTCAACGCAATGGACGGAGACGTGATGTCAAAGAGCTAATATCACTATTTACTTTTCAAGCAATTCACAACCTCTCGGTGAAGATGGCTTTGTTGGCGTTCGATGTCAAAGAGCTAATATCACTATTTACTTTTCAAGCAATTCACAACCATCGAAACAAGTTCAGACGCCAAAAAAAAGATGTCAAAGAGCTAATATCACTATTTACTTTTCAAGCAATTCACAACATTGTTGAAAGTTTAAAAGTTTATAATTAGATGTCAAAGAGCTAATATCACTATTTACTTTTCAAGCAATTCACAACAGCACGTCGTCGGCGTTGCGGCCCATGCGGATGTCAAAGAGCTAATATCACTATTTACTTTTCAAGCAATTCACAACTTCGTTTTTTCTCCGCCCGCAAAAACGAAAAGATGTCAAAGAGCTAATATCACTATTTACTTTTCAAGCAATTCACAACACGTGGTGAGTGGCGGCGGTATAGATTGTTGATGTCAAAGAGCTAATATCACTATTTACTTTTCAAGCAATTCACAACTGTTTTTTTCGCTCTTTTTTGTCTGTTTTTTGATGTCAAAGAGCTAATATCACTATTTACTTTTCAAGCAATTCACAACTGATTGTAAGTTTTAAAGTTTATAATATAAGATGTCAAAGAGCTAATATCACTATTTACTTTTCAAGCAATTCACAACAACGTATTGTGTGCTTATTGTGTCAATACTGATGTCAAAGAGCTAATATCACTATTTACTTTTCAAGCAATTCACAACACAAGGAACAAATCTTCATCGATCACCTTTGATGTCAAAGAGCTAATATCACTATTTACTTTTCAAGCAATTCACAACATACCCTTACGACAACTGCGAGCCTCCCGCGATGTCAAAGAGCTAATATCACTATTTACTTTTCAAGCAATTCACAACTCACATCTGTCATTGAAATTTCCAATCTCCGATGTCAAAGAGCTAATATCACTATTTACTTTTCAAGCAATTCACAACTTCAAGACGCTCGCTCATTTCAGAAATAGGATGTCAAAGAGCTAATATCACTATTTACTTTTCAAGCAATTCACAACTGTTTTTTTCGCAACATTTCGCCTTTTTCTGATGTCAAAGAGCTAATATCACTATTTACTTTTCAAGCAATTCACAACACGATAGATGTCGTTACTGAAGATTACGTGATGTCAAAGAGCTAATATCACTATTTACTTTTCAAGCAATTCACAACTGAGTTGAATACAATCTTGCTTTGGTCCTGATGTCAAAGAGCTAATATCACTATTTACTTTTCAAGCAATTCACAACAAACTGACCGAAGTAACGCTTGCGGCTGGTGATGTCAAAGAGCTAATATCACTATTTACTTTTCAAGCAATTCACAACTGTTTTTAGATGCTGTTTTTTTTTTTTTTGATGTCAAAGAGCTAATATCACTATTTACTTTTCAAGCAATTCACAACCGTCGCTATTTGCTGGCAATGTCGCTGCTAGATGTCAAAGAGCCAATATCACTATTTACTATTATACGTTCAAAATGGGACGGTCTTTGCATTGCCGAATGGCTTTCAATCATGCAATAAGAAAAAAAGTCCTCCTCCTCAATTGCATGCCAACATTTTACAACACCGTCCATTGCAATCTGAATGATGCAAAAATACGAAAGATATTCCATTCATTCCTCATTTATCAAAAATAATAATGTTTTTTTCGCTGTGGATGCAATAATCTCCATCAATAATCCGTTATTTAACAATTAAAAACAAAAAAAAACTTTATGAAGAAAACTTTATATTCTATTTTATTTGCCTTTCTACTGGTGCCGGCATTGGTTCAGGCCCAACAGCCGCTACATGTCGAAACCCACTACCTGAGCAACGGACTGAAAGTGATCCTTGCCGAGGATCACTCCGAACCCAAAATTTTCGGTTCCGTGATTGTACATGCCGGATCTAAAAACGAAGACACCGCATATACCGGCGTAGCGCATTACTTTGAGCACATGATGTTCAAGGGCACCGACCGTATCGGTACCACCGACTGGGCCAAAGAGAGCCTTTATCTCGACTCAATCAGCAAGGTCTACGACCTTCTGCACGATGCGAAAAGCGAGGAAGAACGACACAAAATACAGTTGGAGATCAACCGCCTCAATATCGAAGCGAACAAATACGCTATTGCCAACGAGACAGATGCCATTCTGCAAAAAATGGGATGTACAGGTCTCAACGCAGGCACTTCATGCGATTACACCATCTACTACAACTACCTCCCCTCCAACCAGCTGGAAAATTGGATGGATGTTTACACCGAACGATTCCGTAACCCCGTATACCGCCTTTTCCAAGGCGAACTGGAAGCCGTCTACGAGGAAAAGAACATCGGCGAGAACAACGCAATGAACAAATTCATCCGCACCATGTACACGGAAGCATTCGGCGAACACCCCTACAGTCGCGACGTCATCGGCTATGGCCGCCACCTGAAAAACCCACAGCCCAGCCAAATGAAGGTGTTCTACGACAAATACTATGTCGCCTCCAACATGACACTGCTCCTCGTAGGTGACTTCAACACCGCACAAGCGCTCCAGATGGCAGAAGAACGTTTCAGCATCTGGCCTCGCGGAGAAAAGGCGGAACAGAAGCAGTATAATCTGCCCCGCTATGAAAAGCAAGTCGTCAAAAAAATCAAACAGACGCCCCTTCCCATGGGCATCATCTTGTTCCCCGGTGTCAAATCGAACCACCCGGACAAAATAGCCCTTGATGTCACCAGCAAGCTTATCTCTGGGGGCAACGGACTTCTCGACGAACTCACCACCAACACCGAGATCATGGGAGCTTACCATATTCCTGTTTCATTACGGGATGCTGGTGTCAACGCGCTCTTATACATCCCAATCCCTATTGTCCAGAGACACAAATCCGCCGAGAAAAAAATCTTTGCCGCACTTGACTCTATTCGCGAAGGCCGTTTCTCCGACGCCCTTCTCGAAAGCATCAAGGTGCAAGCTCTGCGCGAACGCAAAGAAAAAATGGAAAATCTGAGGAGTATCGCCATGCTCCTTCAGACACTGGAGCTTGAAGGCAGCACCTACGAAGAGTGGCTGCAGGACAACGAGCGCATCCAAAACATCACCCGTCAAGACATAATGGACATTGCATCCCGCTACTTCGACCGCAAACACTGCACCATTATTCGTTCCAAGATGGGATCACCGAAAAAAGAATCAGCCGTCAAACCGGACTGGGATCACCTTGAGGCCCAAAATATCGGTGCAGTAAGCCCCTTCGCACAAACAATTTACGACCGCCCTGTCAAAGAAATCACGCCTCAAGTCATTGACTTCAATAAAGATGTCACCATTCTCGACGTCACTCCCAACTGCAAGTTATATGCTGTCAATAATCCCCGCAACGACATCTTCTCCTTGAATATCAACTACCACTACAGCGTATTTGACAATCGTGATCTCAAACAGGCACTCAACTACTTTGATCTCATCGGTGCCGACAGCTTGACACGCGAAGAGTTCAACATCGAGGTGGAACGTCTGGGCGGCAACCTCGAATTCTCTACCACAGGGGACTACTCCCAACTTTCCATTTCCGGTTTTGAAGACAATCTCGAAGCCATCGTGGCGCTAGTCGTCCGCAAACTCAACAGCCCTCGAATCAAGCAAGCCCCCGTCGACATGATGGTCCAAGCAATGAAAGCGGAAAAGAAAGGCACCAAAGACGATCCCGACGCATGGCAGGACGCCCTACTTGAATATGCAATCTTTGGGGACAAATCCAGCAATCTCAACCACATGACCATCGAAGAGCTCAAACAAATGAAGGGCGAAGACCTCTTCGCCATGCTCAATCCAATATTCAACCGTGACGGTTATGTTACTTATGTCGGCAACCGAAATCCCAAAGAGATTGCCCAGATGCTTGTCGACAACAAACTTGTCCGCAAGGAGGTAACCCCCATGACCCAACACCGGAAGAAGAATCAAAAAAGATACAATGAAGACAAAGTTTTCTACGTCTCCAATGACAAATTTGTCAAGAGCGACATATACGTTCTTGTCGAATGTCCCGAATTCGACCTTAACGACGTATACCGAAGTGTGGCATACGACGAATATATGGGAGGCGGAATGAACAGTGTGTTTTTCCAGGAAATCCGCGAGTTCCGGTCTCTTGGATACAGTACCTATACCGTCTTTTCCTACGATAAACTGAATCGCAACAATCCTACATTGATGGCCTTTCTGGGCACGCAGTGTGACAAGACCATCGAAGGAATCGACGTCATAATGGAGCTTCTGGGCAAATTCCCCGAACGCGAGGCCAAGTTCAACCAAGTTCGCGACTACCTCGTCTCTATGCGCAACGGCAACTACATCAATTTCCGTAAAATCCCCGGAAATGTCCGTTCTTGGATGGAATTTGAGAAACTTACCGAAGACCCCCGCGCAAAAATCACCCACCAGATTAAAGAGATGACCTACGACCAGCTTCGCGACTTCCATAAGCAATACATCGAAGGACGTCCACACATCATCATTGTCAGCGGCAACTCAGCAAAATACGATCTGAATGCACTTTCCAAACATGGAAAAGTGACAGAGGTGAAATATGAAGAAATGTTCAAGTTCTAACGATATTGACATCCAACAAAAAAAACTGCCACAATTCATGGCAGTTTTTTTTTATCCATCGCGATGACGCCGGACTCGTCCCACATCATCATTTTCAAGAATAGACCATCGAAAAAATATCCTGCAGGATAGCGTTATCCGACTGTGGAGCATAATGTATGGAAGCTCCTGCAAGAAGACGACGTGCCTCGTCGAGGGCTGTGAGGTCGAGGGCATCGGAGGCTATTTGGACATCAGTGATGACACCTCGGGATTCATCGACCGTGAGAGCCACCTCTACCCCGCCCCAGTCAAACTGAGCGCTACGCTGAGCCGTGAAATTACGCCAACGGCCATAGAGCCACTCGTCACTGCTGTATTTATCGTAGAGTTTTCTGACGTCGTCGGTCTTCATCATTTCATCGAAGCCGACCTGTACCGGTTGCTGACCATAAACCGAGCCGAAGGCCTCAATCAGCGGCTCGACAATGTTGAGGCTGGTCACTTCGGCCAGTTCGGACAGGTTCACCACACGGCTGCGAACCGACGCCACACCATGCTTCTGCAGCTTGGCCGGCTTGACACGCAGGTAGCGCTCCAAATCGTGCATATTGCCCGCAATCAGGATTGTTCCGTGGTGAAGACGCATGTAACGGCCTTTGGAAAAGGCATTGCCGCTGAATTTGCGCCCCTGGCACAGCAAGTCGTTGCGACCGCTTACCTCCGACTGCAACCCATAGTGCTGCAACGCCCGCCCGATGACGTCGAAATGACGTTCCTGGCTGTACAAATCGGGCGGCGTAACGAAACTGAAATTGATGTTGCCGTCATCGTGGTAGACAGCGCCGCCACCCGTAGTGCGTCGCATCACATAGCCCCCATCGGCAAGCAATGCTTCGACATTGCATTCCGAGAACGGGTTCTGGTTCTGTCCGATAACCACCGTGCGACGGTTCTTCCACAGATACATCGTCACCACATCAGCATCCCTCCGCGACAGGAGGTAATTCTCTACAGCAACATTCCAGTACGGGTTGGTCTGGTTGCTGACAACATATTGGAGCCTCATATAAAATGACTAGATTTTTAACGACAAGGAGATGTAATTGGGGGCCTGACCCAGATGGTAGTTGCGACGCGCAAAGGAGAACTCGAAGCGCTTGACCCGCAGGCCGAATCCGTAGGAAAAACCGCTGACGTTGATATTCGTGCGGTCGTCGGCGTCCATTTCGGCAGCCTGACGGTAGCGGTAGCCCAAACGGACAAAGAAATGTTCTTTGATGTCCACCTCAACGCCCAATGCCGCATGACGAGCCAACTGGTCGAGGGCATTGCCCAACCCGTCGTACCACGGCTTGCTGATGGGCTCACCGGTATAGGGGTCGACAGTCCTTTCGGGCTGCAACGGGTCGTCGTAATTCAGACGCCACCGCGTCAGCTGGTCCATCTGGAAGAACAGCCGGAAGGGGGCGTTGCTCACCTTGTAGGAAAGCGCTGCAGAGATGTCGAAGGGCAGATGCTCCACCGTTCCGTCGAAGGTGGCCAGCTGGGCACCGATATTGCGTGCCTGAATGGTGGCGACAAAACGCTTGTTGTCAGAGACAAAGCTACCGGCAACATTGAGGCCAAGCGCCCAAGCTGTATAGCTCTCGTACTGCGAACAAACCGGCCGGATGGCGGCGCCGACCGAGAAATTGGAGTCGACATGCATGGTCCATGCCACCGCAAGCGCGATGTCGGAGGCGCTGAAAGAGCCCTGCGGGGTCTCGTTCTCATCGTAGGCGTCAAACTGGCCGTAACCATTGTACTGCAACCCCACCAGAACGGTGCCGAAGCGTTTGAAGTTGCGAGCATAGGCAACCGAAGCGAACTTGCTTTCGGAAAAGAGCCCCACATAATTCAATGCCATCCGGTTATGGTACTGCGGCTGCAACAGCGAGGGGTTGTCGAGCGCCACCTGGATGTCGTTGGCGTCGTAGAGCGGCAGATAGGTGATGCCCAACGCAGCAGTGCGCGCCGACGATGACATCTGCAGCACCGGCAGGGTGTTCATTCCCGCCACCTGAGCCTTCAGGAAGCCGGACAGGCCGCAGCAAAGCAGCAACAACAAACAGCCCAACGAGCGCATCGATGTTTTCATGGGTCAGTCGTTCCAAACCTCCTTGCCGTCGTTCGACAGATATCCGCTGCGCATTTTCTTACCCTCACGCATACGGATAATATATTTCCCATTGAGAATCAGCACCTCGTCATATTTGAATTCCGTCACAAAGGTGCCGCGGATATCGATAAACGCCCATTTGCCCTTGCGACGCAAGGCGGCATAATAGACCGAATAGTTGTTTTTGGCGTAATCGATTTCGCAAACAGCGGCATCGTAGATGCATTCGGTCAGCGGCTGACCGCTCACACCTACGAAGCCCCATTTGCCATTGGCCGATACAGGGTACATGCCGCCGTTGGTCTCATAAAGCACGGCGTCGTACATTGGCCGGACCGTCCAATAGTTGTTTTGGTCGACGTACCCCCACTTGCCAGTCTCGGCACGACAGGGATAGTACATCGGGAAAAGCTCCTGCGCCAGAGTTGCCGACAGCGCGCTGCAGGCAAAGGCGACAAAAAACAGCGACTTGCGAAACGACATAGGACGGTTGATATTAACTGAATTAATGTTTTTTGTTACGTTCGTGACGCATCAGATGACTGGGTTCGAGCGCCATGCGGTCGGTTTCGAGCAGCGAAGCGACACCCTCATCGACACGACGTTTCTGTTCGCAGGCCTCGCAATGGCACTCTTCGTGGTATTCGCGCGGTTCGGTGTAGGTGGTGATGACACCTTCGAAGTTGCGCAGGATAACCTTGTCAGGGCTCTGCGAGATGACGTACTGCGGCATGACGGGGGTCTTTCCACCACCGCCGGGAGCGTCGACCACAAAGGTGGGAACAGCATAGCCGCTGGTGTGTCCGCGCAGGTTCTCGATGATTTCGATGCCCTTGCTGACGGGAGTACGGAAATGTTCCAGACCCATGGAGAGGTCGCACTGGTAGATATAGTAAGGACGCACACGGTTGCGCACCAGTTCGTGCATCAGCTTCTTCATCACGTGGACGCAGTCGTTCACGCCGCGCAGCAGCACAGTCTGGTTGCCCAAAGGAATACCGGCGTTGGCCAGACGGGCCAGAGCCTGCTCGGCCTCGGGGGTGAATTCGTTGGGGTGGTTGAAGTGGGTGTTGAGCCAGATGGGATGATATTTCTTCAGCATCTCGCACAATTCGGGGGTGATGCGCTGCGGGCAGACGACAGGGGTACGGCTACCGATGCGGACGATCTCGACGTGCGGAATCTTGCGCAGACGGCCGATAATGTATTCCAGCTTCTGGTCGCTCACCATCAGAGCGTCGCCGCCGCTGAGGAGCACGTCGCGCACCTGCGGGGTCTTCTCGATATATTCCAGACATTTTTCGATGCGCTGGCTGGGGCTCTCATCGTCCTTCTGACCGGCAAAACGGCGACGGGTGCAGTGGCGGCAGTACATGGAGCACATGTCGGTGATGAGGAACAGCACGCGGTCCGGATAACGATGGGTCAGGCCGGGAGCGGGGGAATCCTCGTCCTCGTGCAGCGGGTCGTTGAGGTCAGCCGGAGCAATGTTGCACTCGGCGCCTTGAGGAATAGCCTGACGACGGATAGGATCGAAGGGATCGTTGGGGTCGATAAGACTCAAGTAGTAGGGAGTGATGGCCATACGGAATTTGGCGAGGGCCTTCTTGATACCTTCAGCTTCTTCGGCATCAAAAGTGAAGTACTTGCTCAGTTCCTCATAGGTCTCGATGCGGTTTTTCACCTGCCATTTCCAGTCGTTCCACTGTTCGTCGGTGACGTTGGGAAACAGTTCTTTTCTGCGATTTACTTTCATATAATTATTTTATTATATATTATTATTCAACAAAATACAACATCAACAATTGCGACAAGACAATCTGTAGAAATTGCAAATTTACGAAAAAATTACAATAAGGTCATTGAAAAGCGTTTAAAAATAATTTTTTTCGCATTCGTGGGCACACTGTGAACCGACCATTGCCATCGCTTTCAGCCCACCCATAAAAAAGGTCCAATAAAAAAGGCCACCAACTGTCGGGTAGCCTTTTGTCGTGTGATGCGACCTAATATTATTTGCATCTGTTTCGGAATGGAGCCTACGTGACCTTATCATCCAAAGCCCCTGACACGAAGCGGCAGCGACGACTCGGTTGAAATGGTGGCCCAAAACAGGCATTCCATGCTCTATATTCTGAAAGGGACCATCAAGGCCATTCCATTTCCACTTCTTTGGTTTCGGCTTCGAGTCCGGTGATAGTGCTTACGCCGTTGGCCTTTGAAATCGTGACCTTCACATCGCGGTAGGTGTACGTGGTGGCATCGACCCGCTTCAAGGTTTTGTTGGCAACCAGCGTGGAGACGTTGTCACCCACCTTGTAGAGCTTGCCTTTAATGTCGATTCCGACCGGGGAGCCTTTCACCACCACAATGCGGTAGATTGCCAGGGTTTCGTCGTTGCCCACATCCCATTGGTCATAGCGTGCATAAGCCTGCAGCACAGTCACACCATCGAGAGTGAAGGTGATGATATGGCCTTCATACTCGTCGACACGGACACTGTAAGAGTCGTAAAGGCCGCTGATGCTCTTGGGCAGTGCATTGAGTTTCATGTCTATTTTCAATGCTCCAACGCCCTCAGCAGTGATTGATGGAGCCGATTCGCTGACAGCGACTACAGTGGGGAATACATCATTAGCCATAGCCGAAGTCATATTGGCGGCCTGAGCCGTCACAGCCAGCAAAAGACCGGCCAAACATAAAAACACTTTTTTCATAAAACGTTTTTTTGCAATTAGTATAATTGTTTATTTTATAAAATATTACAACCCAACCAAGCGATCTTAGAGACAGAAGAAATTGTAGCCAGAAGGGCGGCAAATAGCGATAATATCTTCATAAGGATGAGTGGCGTTGACAACATCACCATTACGGACAAGGGGCTTGTCGTTTATAATGTCACTTTTTGCTTTTTTGACATTGATATTCCCAAGCGCTACCTGCACCAGGACTGAAATAGGAGCAATAGAAAACAAGGCTGTCCGGAGCGCCAAAATAACCATGAAAATGACGGTATTCATTTCCGATAATGGTCAAAGACCCCGAGGCATCCACATTGCACAGCCAATTTTTAGAATCGTCGGCAAGACTGATTCTGACACAACTGTCACCCTCGTAATCCACACGCAGAAAACCCGTAGTAACATAATCCGCTCCCGAACCTATAGGGTTCCATGAATAGTAATGGCATGAGTAATTGTAATCGCCGACCCAGACATCGCGATAGTCTTCCTTACCACACGCCACTGCCAACGAGGCAACCAGCAACAGCAACGACAATCTCTTGATTTTCATAGCATCATCATTTTAAAAAAAACTATATATAGGTAAAAAAAACCTGCGGGAAGGATTCCACTACCCGCAGGTTATTCCATAAAAAATTATGTTATGCGTAGAGTTCTTCGAAAATCTTACGCAGCTTCGGGCTCTCGCGGAGTTCCTGGAGGGTGTACTCAGCGTGGCCTTTGGTGTAGCCGTTACCCATGATCATGTTCACGTCGCTGCCGATACCCTCAGCACCGAGGCTGGCTTTGGTGAAGCTGGTAGCCATGGAGAAGAAGTAGACGATACCGTCGTCCTTGGTGACGAGGACAGCCGTCATTTCCTGATCGGGCACATTGACGCAGTTGATGGTGACATCAGCCATCTTGCCGTTGGTGAGGCGCTCGACGAGCTCGTACACCTGGACAGGAGTCATACCAGCAGCGCTTTCCACGATATCGCAGAAGCCGAGGTCCTTGATACGCTGGGTCGATTTAGGGCTGTTGGCAATACCGATGACCTTACCGGTGACACCGACACGCTTTTTGGCCTCGTAGCAGCAGAGCATACCGCTCTTTCCGCCGGCACCGAGGATAACAACCGTCTGACCATACTGGCACAATTTGGCAGTTTGGGCGGGGGCACCAGCAACATCGAGTGCGCTGAGAGCCAATTTTTCGGGCATATCATCGGGAATCTTGGCATAGATACCGCTTTCGAAAAGGATAGCCTTACCCTTGATGTCGACCTGGTCGATTTCAGGACGGATTTCACCGAAAGAGTCGATGCGCAGAGGAGTCAGCGAGAGGCTGACGAGGGTAGCGATACGGTCGCCTTCTTTCAGGTCGATTTTGCCCTTCAGAGCATCACCGATCTTCTCGACTTTACCGAGCAGCATACCACCCGAACCGGTACGACGGTTGCGGTGTTTGCCCTGCAGCTCGACATTGAGGAGCATCTCTTTCTTCACCTCTTCAAGGACCTGTTCCTTGGTGGCATTGGGACCAGCCTGTTCCTTGGCATAGTTCATAATGTCGGTGAAAGAAGCGGAGTCGACATTCAGCGTCTGGACATCAATAAGGATTTCATTGTCGTAGAGGACATCCATGTTGTTATCGATCTTGTTTGCCGGCTGCGGAAGAACGCCCTTCGGCTCGAGTACACGGTGAACACCGTATTTGTTACCTTTTGGTTGCATAAACTTTAATTATTAGATTGATTATTAATTAATTAATTATATTTTTCGCCATAAAACGAACTTTCAAAAATAGGCTTTTTTTTGCAAACAGACAAAAAAAGTGGGCAAAAAGACGCAACAACATGAAGACCAACGGTCAGCAACGCCCTGCAAGTCGCTCGTCCCCAGCGTGCTGCAGATAGTCGAGAAGGGCGCGGCATCCCTTGTCGATATCTTCCCATGCTTTTTCGAAATTGCGTGTATACCACGGATCGGCTATGTTACGCTCGAAACCGTCATCGTCGGTGACGACAAAATCGAGCAACCTGGACAACTTGGAATAGTCGGCATGCGGGATCAACCTTTTCACGCCATCCATGTTGCCGTTGTCCATCACCACCACGTAATCGCTTTCATCGTACATTTCTCGTGTCAGCCGGACCGCCACCTTGTCACGGCATCCGATGCCATGGGTGGCAAGCATTCTTTTTGCTAAAGGATAGACGGGATTGCCCACCTCCTCGGCACTTACGGCAGCCGACGAAGTCTCTATAATGTCCGACAATCCCGCACGATTCACCATTCGACGGAAAACAAATTCCGCCATGGGACTGCGGCATATATTGCCATGACACACAAAAAGCACAGTGAGTTTTGTTGGTTCTTTCATTCCTATGTTGTTGTTTGTTATTTGAATCACAATATCTTATATCAGAGCATACAAAAAATATGTTTCAATGGTACTGTCCTGCAAAGATACAAAAAAAATCGAAAAGTGCATAATTTAGTTACACTTTTTCCATTTTTTTCAACAATTTTTCCTTTTCCAAAGCACAAAGGCCCACCTCTGCACGACAAATACACGCCTCCGATCACCCGAGGGGAAAGGGTCCTTAAGCCAGCCCATGTCCACGTTCAAAAAAGTCCTCCGACACCGCACGCGAAAAAGTGTTTCCGCCAGGGGCAATAATCGGGGGAAAATAGCGTTATTGGCGACAAGATGAAAAAAATCAACGGGAAACATTCGCTTGTCGCCATCGCTGCCGTGGCCATTGTGCTAGGACTTGCCGTCTACGCCATTTTCGGCGGACGCACCCGGCGCGACATCATTGGCACATGGGTGATGTCGGTCGAAGGCACCAACCGCGGCTTCCAATGCGGAACCAGAGGCATCGCCGCATCCATCAACATCGACACCCTCCAATACACCAATTGGGAACTGCATGGCAAATCGCTCATTCTGAAAGGCAAACGATTCGCCAACCGACATGTTTTCGACATCGCCGACACACTGCCGATTCGCAAAATCAACGCCTCCACCATGGTCGTCGCTTCGGGCAACAGTACGCACACCTACCACAAAATCAGATGACAGCTCACCACAAATCCGTCCGACCTGCCATCTGACGACTGTTCTTCCGCGCCTCGCCCCCACCCTTCATTATTTTTTTCACGACACACAATAAGAAATACGGTCGTGCGTTCTCATATAAATAATATAGAAATATCATGAAACGCATCCTACCTCTATTTCTAGCCATAGTGATGGCATTGACCGCCACGGCGGAGAACCTTGGATTTCAAGGTTCCGCACAGGAGCAGAAGCATCTCACTGCCGTCTTCTCCTACGCCACATTCTATCACCCCCAAACTGGGCCTTATCTTGAGACCTACCTCTCCTTCGATGCTTGGAACCTCAACTTTGTGAAACACGGCGACGCTTACCAAGCCACCGTCGAGGTGATTATCACCATCAGCCAGAAAGATTCCATCGAGCTGGTGAAGAAATACAACCTCAACAGCCCCAAAATCATGTCGCTCGACAACAGCCATTTCAACTTCCTTGACATGCAGCGCATGGCCATAGCGAACGGCATCCACGACATGAGCATCACCCTGCGCGACCTGAACTCCAACGACGAACCCGTGGTCATCAAACAGCAACTGGCATTCTACTACGACCGCAAACATCCCGCCTTGTCAAGTGTTCAAATGATGTCGTCGGCCAAACCTACCACGACGCCCAACATACTGTCACGCAGTGGCTACGACATGGAGCCCTACGTCAACGACTTCCTCCCCGAACAAATCAACCAGATCCACTACTACTACGAGATCTACAACATCAACCGCGAAACCCGCAAACCGTTCGTCTATGCGGTCAGCTACATCGAAATCTTGGAAACCGGCAAAGTGCTTGAAGCCACCCAGTCGGTCCAGAAACTGGCAACCGACACCCTGATTCCTTTCTTCGGGTCGCTCGACATCGCAACACTCCCTTCGGGCAACTACAACCTGGTGGTGGAATTGCGCAACGAAAGCAACGACATCATGCTCTATCGACGCGTGCCTTTCTTCCGCAGCAATCCTTCGGTGGCCGACATTGTCGACCAGACGCCTGTGTCACTCACCTTCGCCGGACAGATCCAGAACGAGGCGACATTGAACGAATATATCGAAGCCTTGGCTCCCATCGCCAACGAAATGGAACGGCGCGACATCTACGACCTGATCCGCCGTCCCGGCCTGGAAGAGAAGCAACTGTTCCTGTACAAATTCTGGGTCAAACGCAGCCCGATTGACGCCGAAAGCCTGTGGCGCGACTACCGCGACCGCATCGAATATGTCAACGCCAACTTCTCGTGGCCCAAAACCAAAGGCATCCACACCGACCGCGGTCGTGTCTATCTGCAATACGGTCCTCCCGACTTTGTACGCGACGAGAAAAACTTCGTCTCGATTCGCTATATGGGTGGTGGCGTCAACGTCCACACAATCGGCGACAATGACAACTTCCACGTGAAGGACCTGCAAGCAGCCAAAGTCGACAACCAGGGCCAGATATTCTACCTCCCCTACCAACTGTGGCGTTACAACCAGATCCCCGGCGACGACCCCAACCGCTGCTTCATCTTCTGGGACGAATTCCGCTCCGGATTCTACAAGCTGCTCAACTCCAACGCCAAAGGCGAGGTGCGCGAAGCCAAATGGGAACAACGGCTCAGCCAGCAGCAGCTCAACGAAGACCTGCAGGGTGAAGTGGGCGACCAGTTTGAGCGCGGCTATTGATCCTCACGCACAGCGCAATCATCAGGACCAGCATGTACAAATTGTTTCTGCTCTTCGCCTACCTACCCTTGTGGTTCCACTACACCTTGTCCACCCTGCTGTGGCCAGTGGTGTACTACGTGGTGCGCTATCGTGTCAAGGTGGTGCGCGCCAACTTGGAACGCTGTTTCCCCGACCGACCCAAACGTGAATTACGACGCATCGAACGCCAGTACTACCGCCACATGGCCGACCTGCTGGCCGAAGGCATCTTCAATCTGAGGGCGACGCTGCGACAAGTGTCCCACCGTTACCATTTCGAAGGTGCCGAACTGCTGGAACCCTATTACCGTCAGAATCGTAGCGTGGTGCTCATGTCAGCCCACTACAACAACTGGGAATACATGATCACCTCCCTAGACCAACGCATCAGCCACCACGGCATCGGCGTTGGCAAACCGCTGGACAACAAAAGTTTCGGACGCTTCATCACCGCCCGCAGAGCCCGCTACGGCACCGAAATCGTCGACCAGACCGATGTGCGGCAAGCCATGGCCTACTACGACAAGTGGCACATCCCCGTGGCCTACATGATGCTGTCCGACCAGTCGCCCAGCAATCCGCACAAAAGCCTCTGGACCTCCTTCTTCGGACAGGACACCGCCTTCCTCTTCGGTGCCGAGCACTTCGCCCGAAAATACGATATGCCTGTATTTTTCTACGATGTCGCCAAAGTGCGACGCGGACGCTACAATGTCCATTTCCAACTGCTCACCGAGCATCCGAACGAACTGCCCGAAGGCGACATCACACGCCGTTACGCCCAACATCTGGAGCAAGTCATCCGAGAAGCACCGCAGTATTGGCTGTGGAGCCACCGCCGATGGAAGCTGACGCACGAAGGCAAGATACTGAAAGACGGAACATTGAAAATCATCAACAACGGGCGCAAAACCGATGCGTCGTCAGACACCAACCACGAAAAATGAAGACAGCCGTAGTCATACTCAACTGGAACGGACGCCACATGTTGGAGCGTTTCCTTCCCTCTGTAACAGCCCACACCACAGGTGACGCCGAAGTGATCATCGCCGACAACGGCTCGACCGACGACAGCCTCGCCTTTCTGCAACAGCACTACCACACCCTGCGCATCATTGCGCTCGACCGGAACTACGGCTTCGCCGACGGCTACAACAAAGCGCTGGCACAGGTGGAGGCCGACTATTATGTGCTGCTCAACGACGACGTGGAAGTCACACCAGGTTGGGTCGACAAAGTGGTCGCCATGATGGATCAGCAGCCCGACGTGGCGATTGCACAACCCAAACTGATGATGTACGACCAGCGCGACACCTTCGAATACGCGGGTGGCGCCGGCGGATTCATCGACAGCTACGGATACCCCTTCTGCCGTGGACGCCTCTTCAGCACATTGGAGCAGGACCACGGCCAGTATGATGACCCATGCGAGATTTTCTGGGCTACCGGCGCAGCCATGTTCGTCAGGGCGTCAGTATGGAAAACGATGGGCGGCTTGGACGGCGATTTCTTTGCCCACATGGAGGAAATCGACTTCTGCTGGCGATGCAAGAATCGCGGTTACAAAGTGATGTACTGTCCCGACGCCGTGCTCTACCACGTGGGTGGCGGCACATTGCCCAAGCGTTCGCCATTCAAGACCCAGCTCAACTTCCGCAACAACCTTTCCATGCTTTACAAGAACCTGCCCGAAAGCCGTCGTCGCCGCGTGCTTGCCGTACGCATGCTACTCGACTGGGTGGCGGCAGCCAGCTTCCTGCTCAAGGGCAAAGGGGGCGAATGCCGTGCCGTCTTCAAAGCACACCGCGAATACCGCCGATGGAAACCTGCCCTGCGGCAGAAACGCGCCCTGCTCAACCCGCACGAGGTGAGCTGCATCTACCAGGGCAAACTGCTGATTGACTACCACCTGCGCGGCAGGAAACACTTCAGCCAACTGCCCATGGAACAGCGTTAGCCGCCAAACGGCAGACAGGCGTCGCCCACGCGGAAGGCTGACGTCCTTCGCTTCCAGGGACAAGAATCGGCCAAGTAAGTCCGGTTTCATTTTTTTTAGTACCTTTGCAGCAATAAAAGAGAGAAAAAACATACTTTATGAAACGCTTAACATTCATTATTTCATTGGTTATGGCTATGAACTGTCTGATAGCACAACCTACAAAACAGATCACATTGGAGGACATCTGGGCCAAGGGCACCTTCGCCCCGCGAGGCATCCAGTCCATCCGTTCCATGAACGACGGCGAGCACTATTGCGTGCTGACCCGCACCGGCATCGAGAAATACTCCTACAAAACCGGCGAAAAGGTGGCCACCATCTGTGCCTTCAACGGACCCGAGATGAGCCGCAAGGCAGCATCGCTTCCTCCCATCGAAGACTATGAGTTTTCGGCCGACGAACAGAAGATACTGCTCAGCAGCGGCTTCGAGCCCATCTACCGTCACAGCGGCGTGTCCGACTACTACATCTACACCGTCGCCAACGGCCAATTCAGCAAGATTTCCAAAGCCGGCAAACAGCGTCTGACGACCCTTTCGCCCGACGGCACCAAGGCTGCCTATGTGCGCGACAACAACCTGTTCTACATGGATCTGGACTCAGAAACCGAACACCAGATCACCTTCGACGGCAAACTGAACGCCATCATCAATGGAACCACCGACTGGGTGTACGAAGAGGAGTTCGCCATCACGCAAGGGTTCTATTGGAGTCCCGACAGCAAGAAGATATCCTACTACCGCTTCGACGAAAGCAAGGTGCGCGAATTCACCATGCAGACCTGGGGCGGCCTCTATCCTGAAAACTACAACTACAAATACCCCAAGGCCGGCGAAGACAACTCGGTGGTGGACATCTACATCTACAACCTCGAGAGCAACCAGTCAATGCGCCTCAACACCGGCAGCGAGAACGACCAGTACCTGCCGCGCATGCAGTGGACCAAAGATCCCAACAAACTGGCCTTCATGCGCATGAACCGTCTCCAAAACACCATGGAACTGCTCACCGCCGACGCCACTACAGGCAAAATCAGACCGCTCTACACCGAGCAGAGCAACACCTATGTCGACGTGCCGGGCACCTGGGAATTTCTCTCCGACGGCAAGTCATTTGTCATCACCAGCGAGAAAGACGGATACAATCACATCTACCTCTACGACATGGAAGGCCAGCTGATTCGTCAGGTGACCTCTGGCAACTACGAGGTGGTGGACATCTGCGGCATCGACGAAAAAGGGCAGAAATTCTATTTCCGCAGCCACGAAAGCAGCCCCATCAACACCGACCTCTATGCCATCGACTTCAAAGGCAAGAAGAAAGTGTGCATGAACCACCAGTTGGGTGGCGAAGTGGAAAAGATTGTCAGCGCCCAACCCGCCCTGCATCTCCGTGACGGAAAGAACCTGCTGGGTTCCTATTCCGCCACTTTCAGCACAGGCTGCAAATACTACATCTGCATCTTCAGCGACGCCAACACCGCTCCCGTCTACACGCTTCACGACGCTAAGGGAAAACTGATCAAAGTGCTGCAGGACAATGCCGCGCTGCAGCAGCGACTGGCCGAATACGGCCGCGAACAGAAAGAGTTCGGCACCCTCACCACCAGCGAGGGCGTGGAGCTGAACTACTACATCATCAAGCCGGCCAATTTTGACGAAAACAAACAGTATCCGCTCTTCTTCTACGTCTACGGCGGCCCCGGCAACCAGCAGGTGACCAACAGCTACGGCTGGAGCGATTACAACTGGTTCCGTATGCTGGCCCAGAAAGGCTATGTCGTCGCCTGCTTCGACGGACGCGGCACGGGCGGACGTGGAGCCGACTTCAAGAAGATGACCTACCGCAACCTGGGACACTACGAGTGCATCGACGCCATCGAAACGGCCAAATGGTTCGGCAAGAAGCCTTGGATTGACGAACGTCGCATCGGCATCTTCGGATGGAGCTTTGGCGGATACCTCTCCTCTCTCTGCATCCTGAAAGGCAACGATGTCTTCAAGAGCGCTATCGCTGTGGCTCCCGTCACCACATGGCGCTACTACGACAATATCTACACCGAGCGTTTCCTGCAACGTCCGCAAGAAAACCCCGACGGCTACGACAACAACTCGCCCATCAACTTCGCCAACCTGTTGAAGGGCAACTACCTGCTGGTTCATGGAACCGGCGACGACAACGTCCACTTCCAGAACGCACTCGACCTGGTCACCGCACTCGAAAAGGCCGACAAGCAATTCGAGTTCCGAGTCTACCCCAACAAGAACCACAGCATCTACGGTGGCAACACCCGTCTGAACCTCTACAAGCTGATGACCGACTTTATCATCCGCAAATTGTAATGTAGGCCCGAGACCTGAAAAGAGAGACCCCTCATGCCAGCCGGTATGAGGGGTCTTTTTATTGGAAAGTGACACACTTGTGCTCGACTGTCAGTCGTCTATAGCCAGACCGCCGAGCGATGTCTCCTTGTAGAGGCTGGGCAGATCGTGGCCGGTGAGTTTCATGGTGCGCACCACCTTGTCGAAACTGATGATGTGGCGGCCGTCGCTCATCATAGCGTAGATATTGATATCCAATGCGCGGAGGGCAGCCATGGCGTTCCGTTCGATGCAAGGTATCTGAACCAGTCCGCACAACGGGTCGCAGGTAAGGCCCAGATTGTGTTCCATAGCCATTTCGGCTGCATATTCAATCTGCTTGGGGCTTCCGCCAAACAACTGGTTGCTGGCCACGGCGGCCATCACACAGGCGCTGCCCACCTCGGCCTGACAGCCGGCTTCGGCACCGCTGATGGTGGCATTGTGCTTGATGACATTGGCAAAAAGTCCGGCCGTGGCCATAGCACGCAATATCTCACGATCGCTGAATCCGTGATTCTTCTTCAGATGGTAGAGCACTGCAGGCAGCACACCGCTGCTGCCACAGGTGGGAGCGGTGACAATCTTGGCACCACAGGCATTTTGCTCGCTGGTGGCCAACGCATAGGCAATGACAAGGGCACGGCTTTGCAACGACGGCTTGAAGGCGCTGGCGCGAATGAAGTACTGATGGGCTTTGCTGCGCAGATGCAGTCCGCCGGCAATGACACGGTCATCCTGCAGCCCCTCTTCGATGGTCTGTTGCATCTGCTGCCACATCTCCTCCAAATAGAACCACAAGCTACCGTCCTCGCACTGTTCCACATATTCCCAAAAACTCAAGCCTTCGCGGTCGATATATTCCATGATGTCTTTCATGGTGTTGTGCGGGTACACCTCACCTTCGGGCGTGATGCCCAACGGCACTTCGCCCTCCTCGGTGGCCAGGTAGCCGCCACCGATGCTGTACACCATCCACGAGTCCGTCACCTTGCCGTCAGCATCCAACGCCTCAAAGAACATACCATTGGTATGGAATGGCTTCACGATATCGGCCCTCCAAACAATTTCGACCTGTTTGGGCGAAAGTCCGCGAGTGATGGCCATGTCGGTATGGTGTCCCTTGCCCGTAGCGGCAAGCGAACCATAAAGCGTCACACGAAAACTGACAGCATCTTTGGTACGGGCAGCAAACATCGATGCCGCGCGATGCGGACCCATGGTGTGACTGCTGCTCGGCCCATAACCTATCTTATAGATTTTTTTGATTGTCTCCATAATTTGTCAAACAATAGATGCTGTAATAACGCAGCGCCAAGATGGAATATTGTGCATGACTGAAGGAACCGTCAGCCTATCACATCCCAGAACAACTGGGGCATGTAGACATTCTCCAGGCTGGCGGCATCACGAAACAGCGGAGCCACCTCGGCAGCCGTGTAGCCGGCTATGCCACATCCCACGGCTGTAACCAGAAAAGTGAGTTCCGGATGCTGACGGGCACAGGCAATGAAATTTTTCACCGCGTGTTGCAGCGAACTCTTTCCCTCCATGGTGGGCAAAGCATAGGTGCTACCGGTCAAGCCCTCACCCACGCCCCATTCGGCGCCAAAATGCTTGTTGGCATACCATGCGGCGCCACCGCCATGCATGCCTTGGATGTTGCTGCCAAAAACAAAGATTTCATTGTCGCCCAATTGGGTGATGCTGTCCGAAGCCACCCTACGACCATTGACGATTGATGTGTTGTTCATATTGGATAGATTGTTAAAGGTTATTGTCACTTGGACTGGAAAGCGTTGGTTCTTTTTAGCCACACAACCCGTCGGCCATCGCCTCACATCACGCTGCCTTTCGCCCACATAACACACTACTATACGAAAAGCAACCCTTCAAACTAAAAATCAAACAATTATTTTCTTCCCCCCAAAAAAAGAATCACCGCAATGAATGCTGCAAAGTTACGAAAAAAAAGAGATATCCAAACAAAAACAGGCCAAACAATTACGCCACAACGCCCCAAATCGTTTGCATTTGGACTTCACAAAGCATATCAGCATTATAATTTTCAATAAATTACATTAAAAGGTTCACCAATTCAAAGAAAAATCTTATTTTTGCAATTTGATTCTGAAAAAAAAGTAAGACACATGTACGACAAGGAACGCGGGCTATACATCGCCCATTGCGCCGACGGCGCATTAGCAATCAACGGCAAAATGGCCAACCGCCACGGCCTCATCGCCGGTGCCACCGGCACAGGCAAGACCGTCACCCTGCAGGTTATGGCAGAGACCTTCTGTCAAGCAGGGGTGCCATGCTTCATGGCGGATATGAAGGGCGACCTCAGCGGCATCAGCCGCGCCGGCAGTCTCAGCGGATTCATCGAAAAACGCAAAGACGAATTCGGCATCCCCAATCCTGACTTCCAAGCCTGTCCGGTAAGGTTCTACGATGTCTTTGGCGAACAAGGCCACCCCATTCGCGCCACCATCTCGCAAATGGGTCCCCAACTGCTGTCGCGGCTGCTGGGTCTCAACGAAACGCAGGACGGCGTGCTCAACATCGTCTTCCGCATTGCCGACGAAAAGGGCCTGCTCATCCTCGACCTCAAAGACTTGCGGGCCATGCTCGACTACGTGTCAAAACATGCCAAGGAATACAGCAGCCAGTACGGCAACATCGCACCGGCCAGCGTCGGCGCCATCCAACGCGCCCTGCTGCAACTCGAGAATCAAGGTGCCAACCAGTTCTTCGGCGAACCTTCGTTCGACATCCACGACCTGCTCCAAACCGAAGGCGGCAAAGGCATCATGAGCGTGCTCGCCGCCGACAAACTGATGATGCAACCCAAACTTTACAGCACCTTCCTCCTTTGGCTTATCTCCGAACTCTACTCCACACTGCCCGAAGTGGGCGATCAGGAATTGCCCAAGTTGGTCTTCTTCTTCGACGAAGCCCACATGCTCTTCGAAGACACCAGCAAAGCGCTGGTGGACAAGATCGAGCAGGTCATTCGACTCATCCGCAGCAAAGGCGTGGGCATCTACTTCATCAGCCAGCTGCCCACCGACATTCCGGACAACATACTGGGCCAATTGGGCAACCGGGTACAGCATGCCCTGCGAGCCTACACCCCTCGCGACCAAAAAGCGGTGAAGACCGCCGCCGAGACCTTCCGCGCCAATCCCAGCTTCAAAACCGAAGAGGCCATCACGGCCCTTGAAACCGGCGAGGCACTGGTCAGCTTCCTGGACGAGAAAGGTGCCCCGGGCATCGTGCAACGCGCCAAAGTGCTCTTCCCGCTTTCACAGATCGGTGCCATCAGCGAGACCGAACGTCGCGACATCATCAGCCGCAGCACCATCGGCCACAAATACGACAACATGATTGACCGCGAAAGTGCCTACGAGATGCTGATAGCCCAAGAGCAGGAGCAGGAACTGCCAGCCAATACGCCCGACTCCAAGGGCGGCAAAGCGGCAAAGAGCGACGACGACGAAAAAAACACCACAAAAAAGAAAAAGAGCAGCCTGATGTCCAAAATCATCAAGGCCATCATCACCGCCGTCACCGGCACCCTGGCCACCATTCTCGGCACCGCTGTCAGCGACAAGGTGAGCGGCAAGAAAACCAAGTCACGCACTTCCACCACTCAGAAAATCGTCAAGAACACCACCTCGGCGGCCACACGCACCATCACTCGTGAACTCAGCCGCGACATCCTGGGTAATCTGATCAAATAATATCCCAGACAATCGTTTTTCCCACTGATGTTTTTGATGACAAAAGAATACGGGACAGCCCAATCCTAAAGGCCATTCCAATCGCCAACAATCAAAAGAGTATCAATACAATAATCATAAAACAATCAACAAAAAAAAGAACATGAAAAACAGCAAAACACTTTGGATTATCCTTGGCATTGTTGCCATCATTGCCATGTGGGCCATCAGCGCCAACAACAAAATGACCGCCAAATCCGAAAAAGCCAAAAGCGCATGGGGCGACGTTCAGGCCGACTATCAGCGCCGCAAAGACCTTGTGTCACAGGCCATCAATGTGGTGAAAGGCGCCGGAAATTACGAAGCCGGAACGCTTGAAGCCGTCATCAAGGCGCGCAACAACGTCATAGACCTCGACAAAGAGGACCTGACCGAGGAAAACATCAGCAAATTCCAGGCCGCCTACGACCGCATGTCGCAAGAGATGACCAAAGCCATCAATGTCACCGTGGAGCGTTATCCCGAACTGACAGCCACCAAGAACTACCAGGAATTCCAGACCCAGTTGGAAGGCTGCGAGAACCGCATCAACGTGTCACGCAAGAAATTCAACGAAGCTGTTCAGGATTACAACTACACCGTGAAGCGATTCCCCAACAGCATCATTGCCGGTATGTTCGGATTCAAAGAGATGGGCTACTTCCAGGCATCTGAAGGCGCCGATCAGGCTCCCTCCACAGAATCCCTGCTCTAACGCATTGATTCAAAAAACTATCACATGTCTATAAAGCATTCATTGCACCTATTGTTGGTCGTGCTGCTGCTCCCATCGTGGGCAGCGGCACAGACCGACTATAACGCTACCGGATGGATCCCCAAAAAGGAGAACCATCTGGTTTACGACTACTGTGAACTCCTCACCGACGAACAGACAGCCACTCTCGAGAAACGGCTGCAGGACTTCAACGACAGCACCTCCAACCAAATCGTGGTGATGGTCACTCCTGGCTTTGGCGGCAACGACATCAGCCAGTTCGCCTTCGAAGTGGGCGACCGATGGGGCATTGGGCAAAAGAAGCTCAGCAACGGCGTCATTATCGTCGTCAAGCCCAAGGACGACACCGACGGTCAGGTGGAGATAGCTCCCGGCATGGGCCTTGAAGGCGCACTGCCCGACATCTTCTGCAAACGCATCATCGAAAACGAGATGATACCCTGCTTCCGCGAGAACGACTACTACGGTGGCATCGTGAAAGCCCTCGACGTCATCCTGCCTGTCTGCGCTGGCGAATACAGCTTCGACAAATACAAGGAGGACCATGAGGGTGGTGTCGGAATATTCGTCTTCCTGTTCATTGCTTTTATCGTCGTCCTGGTATTATTCAGCCGCGATTCCAACAAAGGCGGACACTCCTCCTCGGGAGGCTCGTCCAGCTACGGTGGGCACACCTACTACGGCGGCAGCACCCCCTCCAGTTCTAGTTGGGGAGGCAGCTCCCACAGCGGCGGTTTCGGAGGTTTTGGCGGCGGCAGTTTTGGCGGCGGCGGCGCCAGCGGTCGCTGGTAGCATCACCTCCATCCAACAACTGTCTGCGATTCCCCCTTTTCCGGCCCACACACCACCCGACCCTTATCAACAATTGTTGAAAAAAAAGCATCATTTTTTTTAATCCGACTGCAAAATTAGCGCTAACTTTGCAGTCGGATTTTCACTTATTTCAAACTGAAAAAAAACATATAACGATATGAGATTCATCATCAACAGCCAATTGTTCCTTAAGCACCTCAGTGCCCTCAATGGAGTCATCACCAACAACAACACCGTTCCTATCGTTTCTTGCTTCCACATGCAGCTCGACGGGAATGTTCTGACCATCAAAGCCACCGACCTTGAAACCACGCTCGTCACCACCATCGAACTCGAGAACGCCAAGGTGGAAGGCATCGACACCATTGCCGTGCCCGCCAAGCTGATGATTGACATGTTGAAATCGATGGATGACATCCCGCTCAATTTCGCTGTCGACGCCAACAACTTTGGCATCGAAATCAGCTCGGGAGAAGGCAAATACCGCCTTGCCGGTCTGAACGCCGAAACCTTCCCCACCATGCCGGACATGTCCGACACCGTCCAGACTACTCTGCCCGCATCGGTGCTGGTCAACGCAATCAACAAGACTTCCTTCGCCGCCTCCACCGACGAGATGCGTCAGCAGATGTCGGGCATCTACTGCGAATTGAGCCCCGAAAATATCACCTTTGTGGCCACCGACGCCCACAAACTGGTCCGCTACCGCCGCAACGACATCCACGCCGGCGAAGCTGCCAGCTTCATTCTGCCCCGCAAACCCGTTTCGCTGGTGAAGAACATTTTGGGCAGCAATCGCGAAGACTGCGATGTCTCCGTCGAATACAATAACACCAACGTGGTCTTCTCATTCGACAACTTCCGCATCATCTGCCGCCTGGTGGAAGGCAAATATCCCAACTACGAGGCCGCCATCCCCAAGGACAACCCCAACAAGCTCACTATCGACCGCAACACCTTCATCAACACGCTGAAACGCGTCAGCCTCTTCGCCAACCAGTCGACCCACCAGGTGCGTCTGGCCATCAACGAACGTGACATGAAAATCTCGGCCGAAGACCTCGAATTCTCCAACGACGCCCACGAGTCGATACCCTGCAGCTACGATGGTGAACCCATGGAGATTGGCTTCAACGCCAAATTCCTCAGCGAGATGCTCACCAACCTCGACACCGAGCAGGTGCTCATGGAACTGTCCCACCCCAGCCGCGCGGGCATCCTCTTCCCCATCAACGACGACGACCAGGCCAACAACGAAGACATCCTGATGCTTGTCATGCCCGTCATGCTGGCCAACTGACTTTGACGTCCATTTCTATCCCAATATACAACAACATCTTTAACTTTCGAGAAATCCTGTCGCTCACGCGACAGGATTTTTTATTGAAATATGTAACATATTAAAAAAAGTTTGTATCTTTGCAGCCAATATGGGCAACAAAAAAACCAAACGACACAGCAAGATAAACCTCTGGGCTGGACGCACTTCCACCGTCTTCAGCATCATGCTAGTACTCTTTGTTTTCGGTCTTCTCATGTTCGTGGAATACCATTCCTATAAGGCCACACACGAAATGCAGGAGCGTATCGCCTACCAGGTGGACCTCAACGCCGAAACCACAGAAGAGGAGGCACTCAGCCTTCGCGAGGAACTGCTTCAGCAGGAATACATCAAAAATGTCGACTACATCTCTGCCGACGAGGCCGCACGCCTCTTCTCGGCCGAAATCGACGAGGACATCCTTTCGCTGCTTGACAGCGTCAACCCCCTCTACCCCACCCTTATGGTCACGTTCAAGGCTAACAACAACCCCCAGCACATGACCGAACTGCGCACCAAATTCGAGAAGGAGGTGATGGAGTACACCAATGTCGACAGCGTCACCTACCACGAATCTATGGTCAACGACCTCAGCCAGATATTCTACAAACTCTCGTGGATTCTGCTGCTCTTCGTCATCCTGCTGCTCATCGTCTCCGTGGCCCTCATCAGCACCACCATCAAGATTGCGCTCTACAACCGCCGCTACACCATTCAGACCATGAATATGGTGGGCGCCACCATGGGCTTCATCACCCGCCCGTTCCTCTGGCGTAGCGTCATCTACGGTTTCTTGGGCGCACTGCTGGCCACCTTGCTGATGTTCGCCTCCATCTACATCTTCAACAAGCAGTTCCATCTGGCACTCTTCCATCCGCAACACTTCACCGCCTACATCCTTCTGGTTGCCCTCATTTTCGTGGTGGGTGTCAGCATCTCCTTCATCGCCACCTATTTCTCCGTACACAATCATTTGCGTAGCAAAAGCGAGCAATTCAACTAATACAGATTCACAATCATGAACAACAATAAAAAAACGTCCCAGAGCCAATCGTCGACAGCAGTCAAGCGTCCGAACACAGCCGAACAGACGGCATCGAACACGCAGGAATTTGCATTCGGAACCACCAACTACATCCTTCTTGCTGTGGGAATTGTCCTTCTGGGTTTAGGTTATGTGCTGCTTAGCGGCGGCGGAAGCGACGACCCCAACGTGTTCAACCCCGCCATGTTTGACAAAAGAAGACTGGTGGTGGCTCCTCTGCTCATCGTCATCGGACTGGTCGTCGAGATTTGCGCCATCATGTTCCGCTCCAAAAAGCAATCGTCCAGCGACGATCAAAAACAGGAGACCAACGTCTGACAGACGCTCCGTTTCTTTCACCTATAGTCACAATCACAAACAACAACAATCACTCATTCCATGGATTGGATTCAAGCCCTTATCCTTGGTATCGTCCAAGGACTTACAGAATACCTGCCCGTCAGCAGTAGCGGACACCTCACCATCGGTTCCGCCCTTTTCGGTGTGGATGGCGAAGCCAACCTCACCTTCAACATCGCCGTGCATGTGGCCACCGTATTGAGCACATGCTGCATCCTTTGGAAAGATATCGTGTGGATTTTCAAGGACCTCTTCCAATTCAAATGGAACGAAGGCACCCGCTACGCATTGAATATCATCATTTCGATGATTCCTATCGGCATCGTCGGCATACTACTGAAAGACAAGGTGGAAGCCATCTTCAATCCGGCCACCTCCGAAGCCCACTTCGGCAACCCGTTGTTCATCGTGGGCTGCTGCCTGATGCTCACCGCCTTGCTGCTGACCTTCAGCCACTACGCCAAACCGCGCCAACGCGAACAGCTGTCACCCTGGCACGCTTTCGTGATGGGTATTGCTCAAGCCTGCGCCGTTCTGCCGGGACTGTCGCGCTCGGGAAGCACCATCGCCACCGGACTCCTCTTGGGCAACAAAAAGGAACGTCTGGCCCAATTCTCTTTCCTGATGGTCATTCCGCCTATTCTGGGCGAAGCCCTGCTCGACATCAAAGACCTGCTGAGCGGCGACGTGGCAACGACCGACGCCACAACAGCCATCGGAACATTCCCCCTGCTGATCGGCTTCCTGGCGGCTTTTGTCGTCGGTTGCATGGCCTGCAAATGGATGATCAACATCGTCAAACGCGGCAAACTCATCTGGTTTGCCATCTACTGCGCTGTCGTCAGCCTGCTGGTCATCATCCTCCCCTACATCATCTGATCCATGTCTGACAAACCCGGACTCATCATCCCCATCGACAAGCCCCTTCAGTGGACATCGTTTCAGGTGGTGAACAAGGTGAAGTGGCACTTGAAACGCACCTTTGGGTTGAAAAAATTCAAAATCGGACATGCGGGAACTCTCGACCCGCTGGCATCCGGATTGCTGCTGGTCTGCGTCGGTTCAGCCACACGACAGATCGAATCGCTCCAGCAGTCGGTCAAGACCTATGCCGGCACCATGCTGCTGGGCGCCACCACCCCCTGCTACGATCTGGAACGGGCCATTGATGCCTACTACCCCTACGCCCATATCGATGCCGAAGCCGTGGAGCGTGTACGTTCCCAGTTCACCGGCACCCTGCTGCAGCAGCCGCCCCAATTCTCAGCCGTGAAAGTCGACGGCCAACGGGCCTACAGCGCCGCCCGCGAAGGTGCCGCCATCGAGCCGACACCCAAGGAGGTCACCATCTACAGCTTCAACATCACCGACTTCCGACCCGGCAAAGCGCCCTCGGCCGACTGGGTGCCCACCACCTCCCCCATCGAAGAGGGCAAACGCGACTACTACCGCGCCCCCCAAGGCACCATTCCCCCTCACCTGCCCCAGCTCGACTTCCGCATCGAATGCAGCAAAGGAACCTATATCCGCAGCATTGCACGCGACATGGGACAGGCCCTCGGTTCGGGAGCCTTGCTGACTCAGCTGCGACGACTGAAAATCGGCGACTACGACGTCGACAACGCCCTGCCGCTGCTCGAAATCGAACAGCGCATTCTGGCCGACAGCCCCGAATACCAAGTGTTAAAAGAGCTTGCGTGATAGCGCAACAACACCTATTGATTCTCAATATCTTGCAATGTTTTTTAACGCCAAAACGTTAAAAAACTTGACTTTTGCTTCAAAAAGTTGTATCTTTGCACGATTATGCCCTTTTGGGGGTGGTTTTATGTATTAGCAAAAAATAAGAATAAACAATAATAGGATATCATGATCAATACCCTCTACTCAACCATGAAATTGTCGCAATTCAGATACAACCTGCCCAAGGAACTGATTGCCGAACGCCCTTCAAAGCAGCGCGATGAAGCTCGCATGATGGTTCTGGACCGCAAGACCCAGACCATCGAGCACAAGCTTTTCAAAGACCTTATCGACTATGTTGACACCGACGACGTGGTGGTGGTCAACAACACCAAGGTCTTCCCCGCCCTGCTGAAAGGCGAGAAAGAGAAAACAGGCGCCCAAATCACCGTCTTTCTGCTCCGCGAGCTGAACCCCGACACACGACTGTGGGATGTGGTGGTGGACCCTGCCCGCAAAATCCGCATCGGCAACAAACTCTATTTCGGCGACAGCGACGCCCTGGTGGCCGAAGTCATCGACAACACCACCTCGCGTGGTCGCACCATCCGCTTCCTCTTCGACGGAACACACGACGAATTCATCCACATCATCAAGAGCATGGGCCAGACCCCACTGCCCGACGAACTGCGTGCCATGCGCGACATCACCGCCGACGACAAGGAACGCTATCAGACCATCTACGCCAAGGTGGAAGGTGCTGTGGCCGCTCCCACGGCCGGACTCCATTTCAGCCGCGAACTGCTGAAACGCATGGAAATCAAAGATGTCAAATGGGCCGAACTGACCCTCCATGCCGGCATCGGCAACTTCAAGCCCATTGAGGTGGAAGACCTTAGCAAACACCGCATGGACTCGGAAGAGATGCACATCGACGAGAATTGCTGCAAAATCATCAACGACGCCAAACGCGACGGCCGCAAAATATGCTGCATCGGCACCACCACCATGAAAGCCATCGAAACGGCTGTAACCATACCTGGCAAGGTGAGCCCCTACGACGGCTGGAGCAACAAATTCATCTATCCTCCCTACAACTTCACCATCGCCGACATGATGGTCACCAACTTCCACCCCTCCATGTCGTCCATGTTCATCACCGCATCGGCCTTCGCAGGTCCGGAATTTCTGATGCAAGCCTACCAGGTGGCCATCAAGGAGAAATACAAATTCCACACCTACGGCGACGCCATGCTGATTCTTTAAGATTGACTATCGAGATATTCTTCTCGATTTCAAATTGTTGAATATTTGTTTTTCCCCATCCCAAACTCCGAACATGACTCCACTGGCTGAATTGCTACGACCGGCAACTCTCGACGACTACATAGGGCAACAGCACCTGGTGGGCGAGGGAGCCGTCTTGCGCACCCTCATCGAAAGCGGACGCATACCTTCCATGATCTTCTGGGGGCCTCCAGGCATCGGCAAGACCACCCTGGCCATGATCATCAGCAACACGCTGCAACGTCCCTTCCACACGCTCAGCGCCATCAGTAGCGGCGTGAAGGAGGTGCGCGAAGTCATTGAGCAAGCCAAACAGGAAGAGAACGCCATCCTTTTCATCGACGAAATCCACCGCTTCAACAAATCGCAGCAGGACTCGCTGCTGGGAGCTGTCGAACGCGGCATCATCACCCTCATCGGCGCCACCACCGAGAACCCCTCGTTTGAAGTCATCTCGGCACTGCTGTCGCGCTGCCAGGTCTACGTGCTGAAAGAATTCGGCAAAGCCGAAATGGAACAGCTGATTGCCGCTGCCGTCAAACACTACGCCAACCAGGGCCGCACGGTGGAAGTGCGCGAAAACGAAGCACTGATGCGCCTCAGTGGCGGCGACGCCCGCAAACTGCTCAACGCCATCGAACTGGTGGTGAACCGCGACAAGGGCGACAGCGTGATCATCGACAACCAAAAGGTGGTCAATGTCATTCAGCAGAATATGGCCTTCTACGACCGTCAGGGCGAGATGCACTACGACATCATCAGCGCCTTCATCAAATCGATGCGAGGCAGCGACCCCAACGGAGCCGTCTACTGGCTGGCACGCATGATCGAGGGGGGCGAAGACCCTGTCTTCATCGCCCGACGCATGCTGATTTTCGCCAGCGAGGATGTCAGCAACGCCAATCCCAACGCCTTGCTGTTGGCCAACGCCTGCTTTGAGGCGGTCACCAAAATCGGCTATCCCGAATGCCGTATCACCCTGTCGCAATGTGCCATCTACCTGGCCAATTCGCCCAAGAGCAACAGCACTTATATGGCGCTAGCCAACGCACAGCAGGCTATACGACGCACAGGCGACCTGCCGGTGCCGCTCCACATACGCAATGCGCCCACCAAACTGATGAAGGAGCTGGGATACAGCGACGGCTACAAATACGCCCACGACTATCCGGGCAACTTCGTTGATCAGGAATTCCTGCCCGACGCACTGCGCGGCACCAAATTCTACGAGCCTGGCGACAACGCACGCGAAAACGAGACCCGCAAACTGATGCAATGGCGCTGGAAAGGAAAGTATGGATACTGACAAACAATCATTTTAGGCACTTCTTCCACTGTCAACCATGATTACAGACCGAGAGAGTTATAACGCATACCGCAAGGCGGACCTGAAGGCTTATCAGGTGGAACGGCTGACATTCTACCGCTGGCGCTGGATGGACTGCTTGCGTTTCCAGTTGCGGTTGCGAAAGATCGAATACTTGCACAACACCATGCAGGGCAAACCGCTAAGGAAACTGCGCTGGTTCGTGCTCGAGGTCGTCAATCACCGGCTGGCCACCCGGCTGGGATTCTCCATCCCCAAGAACGTCTTCGGCCCCGGACTCTGCATAGTCCATCCGGGCACCATTGTCGTCAACCCATCAGCCAAGGTCGGCAGCTATTGTCGCATTCATCCGGGCAGCTGCATCGGCGACTACGACGGAGTGCCCACCTTGGGCGACTACGTCTACATCGGTCCCGGTGCGAAGCTTTACGGCAACATCAGCATCGGCAGCCGCGTCGCCGTCGGAGCCAATGCCGTGGTCAACAAATCGTTTGGCGACGACGTCACCCTTGCCGGCATTCCCGCCCGCATCGTCAGCCACACCGACTCGCTCACCCAAGGCGTTTTCCCCAAAGAAATATCCACCCTCAACTCCTAACGAACCTTCATAAAACCCATGGCTGACGCGCTACTGACCATAGAAAACCTCACCAAATCGTTTGGCGACAAGCTGTTGTTCGAAGACATCAGCTTCGGCGTCAACGCCGGACAGAAGACCGCCCTCATCGCCCGCAACGGATACGGCAAAAGCACCCTGCTCAACATCATCACCGGCAAGGAACTGCCCGACAGCGGCAAGGTCACCTTCCGTGGCGACACCAAGATGGCCTATCTGCCCCAAAATCCCGACTTCCACGCCCACCAGACGGTACGCAGTTTCGTCGAAGCGGCCGAACGCCCTGAAAACGTGGAATCCTGGGACTTTGAACAGCGCATCAGCGAAGTGCTCTCCCGCCTGGAGGTCGACAAACTCATGGATCGTCCCATGGACTCCCTCAGCGGCGGCGAACAGAAGAAAGTGGCGCTGAGCCGCATACTCATCGACGACACCAACCTGCTGCTGCTCGACGAGCCTACCAACCACCTCGACATCGCAATGATCGAATGGCTGGAGGACTTCCTCGGCAAACAACGGCTGGCCATTCTGATGGTGACCCACGACCGCTACTTCCTCGACCATGTCTGTGACGACATCATCGAACTCGACAACAGCCAGATATATCTCTACCGTAGCAGTCGCGGCGACACCGATTTCCATCGTGAAAGCCCCTACAGCTACTACCTGGAAAAGAAAGCCGAACGCGAATACAACGAACGCGCCGAGGTGGAGAAAGCCAAAAGCCAATACCGCACCGAACTGGAATGGATGCGCCGCATGCCTCAAGCGCGTGGAACCAAGGCGCGCGCACGCATCGACGCCTTCTACGAACTGGAACAGAAAGCGCACACCCGCTTCGAAAAAGAGCGTGCCGAACTGTCTGTCAAAACCGAACGTATCGGCGGCAAGATCCTGGAACTCTACAACGTCTGCAAGTCGTTCGACGGCCGCAAGATGGTGGACGACTTCTCGTTTACCTTCAAACGGGGCGAAAAAATCGGCATCGTCGGTCCCAACGGCATCGGCAAAAGCACCTTCCTCAGCCTCATCACCGAACAGCTGCGACCCGACAGCGGACGTGTCATCGTGGGTCAGACCATCCAATTCGGCATCTACAGCCAAAGCGGCATGAAAGCAAAGGACGACATGCGCGTCATCGACATCATCCGCGAGGTGGCCGATGTCATCGAACTGGACAACGGCAAGGAGATGTCGGCCCACCAGTTCCTCTCCTATTTCGGCTTCGACGACATGACGCAGTACAACTACTACGGCAACCTCAGCGGCGGCGAACGGCGCCGACTCTACCTGCTCACCGTGCTCATGGCCAACCCCAACTTCCTGATTCTCGACGAACCCACCAACGACCTCGACATCTACACACTCAACATCCTCGAACGTTTCCTGATAGGCTACAAAGGCTGTCTGGTCATCGTCAGCCACGACCGCAGTTTCATGGACAACATCGTCGACCACCTCTTCGTCTTCGAAGGCGACGGCCGCATCCGCGACTACCACAGCAACTACAGCGACTACCAAAAACTGCGCCAACAGCAGGAACGCGAGCGGCAACGACAGAAGAAAGAGGAGAAACCCCGCTACGAGCGTTCCCGCAGTGACAAGCCCAAAGCGACCTTCAAGCAGCAAAAAGAATACGAACAACTGTCAACCGACATCGATTCCCTCAGTCAGGAACGGCAAGAGTTGGAACAACTGTTGTCGGGCGGCACCACCAATCCCGAACAGATCACCCAAGCCTCACAACGCATCGGCGAAATCATCGCCCAACTCGACGAGAAAGAGCTGCGCTGGCTGGAACTGGACGAAATCATCAATCCCACAAAATAAAACATCGTTGTCATCAGTTATTATTTTTAATACATCATTTACAACCCATGAACACGCTGGATGACCTTAAGCAAGCAGCCGAACGAAACAACCGCGAGTTGACCATCGGCGCACTGAACGAACTGATCAAGAGCCTGTCGCCCGAATCATACAACAGCATCATCATCGACAACGCTGTAGCCATCAAGCGCTACAACTATTGCTATATCAACGCCTTCACACAAAGCGTAACCCACAAGAGCAGCAAACGCTCCGCCGCTGTCGACGGTACCGTGAAGGAAACCCTGCAGGCCATCGCCGCCGCCTCGAACGAGAACCCCTACCTGCCGCTGAAGGACCGCACCATCATCGACATCATGGATCAGGCGCCCAAATACTCCGAAGGCGGGTTCTTCAGCAATGCCCGTCAGAAGATGAGCGAACTGGTCAACGGCGGTCGCAAGGTGGAGCACCAGCACATCACCCTGGCCGAAGAGGGGGGGCACATCGCCAAGAACCAGACGCCCTATGCCATCGTGGCCGAATGCAGCGTCAGCGACTGTCCGAAGTGCAAGACCCTGGGCACCGTCGAGGAGCAGAACAAAGAAGGCGTTGTCAGCCAAGTGGAATGCCCCACCTGCAAAGGTCGCGGACACATCGGCACCCTCGCCTACTTCATCCCCACCATCAGCGAAAAGCGGGTCAGTATCATCCGCTGTCTGGAAGGCAATATCGACAATCTGAAGACCAGCACGTTGGAAGCCCACAAGGGCGACGACACCACTCCAGTACGCATGCTCACCCACTACAACGGGGTGGACAGCGAACAATTCGACCCCTACATCACTCCCTACCTCGACCAGCTGCGCGACAAGACGGGCTCCATGAACGCCATCGAAGAGATTTACTATCGCCTCATCCCCTGCTTCACCTTCAGCTACCGCAACGTGCTCACCGGCGAAATGCGCCAGGGTGTGGTTGTCGACCCCTTTGTCAACCCCGAACTGGTACTGTCGCTCGACAGCACCAGCCGCAAAATCTTCAGCGGCGTAAAAGATAGCATGAAGAGCATCAACAATTTCATCGGCAGCATCGGCAAGTCCACCGGATTCAAAGACAAGGAAGACCTGAAACGCTCCATCCGCCTGCTGATTGCTATCGCCGTCTCTGACGGCGACGTCAGCGAAGAGGAGAAGAAAGCACTCACCCTCACCATCCGCAAGATGGACGACCTCACCTCCAGTGAACAGGAACAAATGCTCCAGCTGCTGGGTCAGAAAGACTGCAGTTTCCTGACCGACGACGACTTCATCTTCCACAACAAGGCCAACGCCGAAGAGACCTTGGGCCGCATGCAGGACGTCGCTTCCGCCAGCGACGGCGTCAGCGACGAAGAACGCGACATCATCGAACGGCTCCGTCTGGCCAACTGAGGATAGACCATTGGGAGGGTTTCACCACCGGACATTTCTTAGTCAAAACAAACAGTATTATGCAGAAAACCAATGCAGCCCGCCTGCTCGACAAGCAGAAGATACACTATGAGCTCATCCCCTACGAGGTGGACGAGAACGACCTGGGTGCCGCCCATATCGCCGAACAACTGGGCCAACCTATCGAACAGCTCTTCAAAACCCTCGTCCTGCGGGGCGACAAAAGCGGTTACTTCGTCTGCGTCATTCCGGGTGCCGAAGAGGTGGACCTCAAAAAGGCCGCCAAAGCCACCGGCAACAAGAAGTGCGACCTCATCCACCTCAAGGAACTGCTGCCCCTGACAGGCTATATCCGCGGCGGCTGCTCCCCCATCGGCATGAAGAAACCCTTCCCCACCTTCTTCCACGAAAGCATCGTGAACTACGACACCGTCTACTGCAGCGCCGGACAACGCGGACTCCAGTTCCGCATCGCCCCCACCGACCTCGTCAATGCCGCCCACGGCACCCTCGTCGACCTGATTGCCACTTCCGAAGACTGAACTATGCGCCACTTCTCCACTTACCTCTTCCCATTGCTCGCACTCCTGCTGTCGCTGACCGGCTGCAGCCACAAGGGGCCTGTTGTTCCTCCGGCACATCGGGGAGTGTACCATTGGAAGACCACCTACAATCCGACGGCGTGGGAACTGCAGTGGATGAAGGATCATCATGTGGACCGTCTTTATATCAAGTTGTTCGACGTGAAACCTGGCAAAGAGGAGGGCTTCCCCGAGTGGGCCATGGTGCCTGCCGCCAGCACCGAGTTCCGACAAGCGCTACCGGCCGACATGGAGGTGGTTCCCGTGGTCTATATCACCGTCGACGCCATCCGCGCGCTGAACCACGACTATGGCAACTATGCGGCACTGATTGTGAAACGCATCGACGACATGATGGCCGACCACTATGAGGGTTCTGTGCGCGAGATACAACTGGACTGCGACTGGACCCGACAAACCGAACAGGCCTACTTCCTCCTGGTCAGCGAAATCAACCGCCTGCTGCATCCCCGCCACATCACGGTCAGCGGCACCCTGCGCCTGCATCAGCTGCACAAACTGGACAACAGCCACCCGACAGATTCCCTACCCTTCGACCGCACACTGCTGATGTGCTACAACACCGGCGCACTGCAAAACCCCACCACCCACAACTCCATTCTCGACCCCGACGACGTGAAACCCTATCTGCGCCAATACCGCCCCGACGCACTGCCTCGCTGCGATGTGGCCTTCCCGGTCTACGGTTGGGGCGTTGAATTTGATAAGGAGGGTCGTTTCAACCGGCTCATCAATTCGCAAAACCTGCCCGACGCGCAGCAAAAACAGAAAGCCCGCGGCGTCACTATCCGCGAAGAGTGGGGCGACATGCGCGCCATCGTCCGCACCCAAGAGCTGCTGCCCGCTCTCGACAGCAACCGCACCACCATACTCTATCACCTCGATTCACTCAATCTATCAAAATACAGTTATGAAGACATCGAAACTATTTATTCTCGCTAGCCTGCTGCTGGCCTTCAGCGTGCAAGCGCTGGCCTGCGGTCCGTGGTACTACACCGCCGAGGATAACGACATCTACCGTCTGCTGCCCTATGGTGCCGAAGGCCCCGCGCTCTCGCTCAGCCCCGATTTCAGTGGTCAGAACGTGGCGCTCTGGAGCCAGCAGACCAAATGCAAGGATACGGAGGCCATCCGCCAGGCTATCTACAATGGCACACTGGACGACTGGAACCGTCTCTACCTCCACCCCGACAATAGCACCACCACCGGCTGGTTCGCCAACAACGCCTTTGTGAAGCAACTGGCCAAACGGCACGACAACGACGCCATCAAGCTGCTATATCTTTCCAAGCAGTACGAAACCTTGCGCCAGGCCAAAGCGTCACCATGGTACTATAACGGCCGCCAGAAAAGCAGGGAGGACATCCAGATCCAGTCCATCTACGAGAATGTCCAGCATTGGCTGTCCGTCAACGGCAAAAAGAAGTCGAAATACGCCGACCGCTACCGTTTTCTGGCCATGAAATGCTGCTGGGCCATCGGCAACCCGCAAGCCACCATGGACCTCTGGGAAACCCTCAAGCCCCAATTGCACGGCAGCATTTTCTACTCGGAAGCGGAGGACTACGCCGCCCGTTGCCTCTACCACCTGGGACGCACCAAGGAGGCCGACAACATCTACCTGCAACGTGGCGACATCCGCTCGCTGATGCTCATCAGGAAAGTCGACAACCTGCCCCAACTGCTGCAACTGGTACTGGATATAGCACCCGACAGCCCCACCCTGCCAGTCGAACTGCAGCGTCTGCTCTTCTCGCTGGAGAACAACCCCTTCACATTGGAAAACAAAGTGTGTGCCGATGGCTACGAGGACCATGAGGCCGTGCTGCGCATCGCCCAACAGGCGGCCAAAACCACCATCCTGAGCCGTAGGGCCATGTGGAGCTACACCGCCGCCTGCCTGCTCGACTACAACAACAAACCCGCAGCGGCCTTGCAGCAGCTGGAGGGCATCGACAAGCTGCCCTGCGACCCCTTCCTCCAACAAAGCATCCGCGTCCTGCGTTTCTATCTGCGCTGCAAGACCGACAAAATGAGCGACGCCTTCGAACAGTATGCCATCGGCGAACTGCAATGGATGGACAGCGAATTGCAGAAGGAATGGAAGCAGCTGAGCCCGAAGGAACGCAAAATGTACCAGCATCTGGAATCGGTCCAAACCGGCAACCTCTACCGCAGCTGCTTCATGTACGACGCCATGCGCCGCATCGTGCTGCCCGACAGCATCGGACTGGCCTACCGCTTGGCGCTCGCCGAACGGCCCGTCCGTGCCCTTCAGGTGGCCAACATGGCCGAAAACAGATTCTTCATCCTGGCCGGAAACACCCTCATCCCGAACCTCCGCAAGGGGGATAGGGGGACCCTCTACCAATGGAAATCCGATGTCAACCAGCACCCCGGTTTCGCCACCGCCTGGTGCTCTTGGATGGACGACGACACCACCGGCTCCCGCGGCTGCGCCTACAATATCAACTGGAACGGACACGACTACTGCAACTGGATGTTCCTGCTGGCCGACAAAATGGAGGCCAAAACGCTCGAGGCCTATCGCGAACGTCAGCTGCATCCGCTCGACGCCACCGACCGCTGGTTCAACGAACGGGGCTATCTGGGCAGCGACTACTGGGAGGATATCATCGGAACGCACCATCTGCGCGAATGCAACTATCCCGCCGCGGTGGAGCACCTGCGACTCGTTTCGCCGGCCTACCAGCAGTGCATGAATCTCTCGTTCGAACTCGACCCCTTCAGCCTGGTCGACAAAATCCCAAATCAGGACAAGACGGGCTACCGTCTCCACTTTGCCGAGCGGATGGTGGAATTGCAAAAGCTGATGAAGTCGTCCGACCCCGATGTCAGCGGAACGGCTATGCTCGAATATTCCATCGGCATGCGCAACAGCTACGACCTCTGCTGGTATCTGACCACCTACGGCAGATCCTCGGTCAAGTTCGTCGACCCGCTGCAGCCGCTCAAACCCTATGAGTACGCCTACCGAGCCGAAGAGGCGGAATGGAGCTGGAATCCTCTGCTGCGTCTCGTCGCCGTCAACCAGAAGTACAAAAGCCGCCACACACTCGAGGCCAACGTCCTGCAGCAGAAAGCACTGAAAACCATCAAGAGCGATGAGGCTAAAGCACAAGCCTACGCCCGCTTGGGGAAATACGAAACCCTCGTGAAACGCTACACCCGCACCGCCACTGCACAACACTACGCGCGCGTCTGCGACGAATGGCGCATGTACAGGCTTTGAACCATCCTGCAAAAGACGCATACCTCATACAACAGACAGACGGGATATCGGCTTTGCGATATCCCGTCTGTCGTTTTGTAGAGTGTAGTGCCTTTCAGAAATTGTACTTCACCAGAAGGCAGACTCGGTGTCCGAGCACCTGGTGCAGGTTGTCGTCGTTGGGCACGGTGCCGTCGTTGGCATCGGGCTGTCCGTAGCTGACACCCGTCAGCTCATACTCCAGTCCGATATTGAAAATCTTGGTGTTGAAGCTGATGGAGGGGGCCACACGGTAGATGCTGTTGATGTTGGCGACGCCTTTCTTCATGAAGAGATAGTTGCTGGGGTCCGAAGCGGCAATGGTGTAGTCCTTGTCGGCCAACCCAAGGTTCTTCTGGTAACCCAGGAAGAGGTTGGCGCGCCAGGTCGAACCGACGCTGACATTGAGGTACGACACCGAAGCCTGCATGGGGATGTAGCCGTAGTCCGTTCCATTGGTCGCGTAGGCGTAGCCGCTCAGCATGTTCAGATGGGCCAGGTTGCGGGCCAAAGTGCTGCGCATCTTCAACATGAAGAGCCCCGAAACGGGCGTGTATTGGAAATAGAGTGTCGGCGACAGCGACTGGCAGTGTTCCTTCGTCAGGCTCTTGTAGAGCTCGTTGCCAAGTGCGTCAGTCACAGCGGTCTCCGTGCGAATCAGCAGGTTGGTGTAGTCCATTCCCAATTGGGCGTAGACTTCTCTTGTGCGGTAGTTGAGTCCCACAAACAGTTCGGGAACCAGCGACTGGTTGGCATAGCTGCTGCTTTCGCCCTTGGGACCGGGCGAAGTGAACTGGTACTGCCAGAGGGCGGCAACGGTGAAGCCGAAATCGGAAGGCATAAGGGTGTAGCGCACCTGCGGTGTACGGCTGTGCGGACGGAAAGGGGCGCCGGCGGCCATACCCAGCACATTGGGCATTATGCTGCCGCTCAACGGATGCCAATCCTGACCCACCAGCAGTTCGTGGCTGCAACCGCGGCGGTCCTGGGTGCGCAGCGTCATGTAGGCCAGTCGCAAGCGTAGCACCGTGTTGGTGGTTCCAAATCCGGCAAAGTCGCCTTCCAGCTTGCCGGCCAGGTCCCATTGTTGGTTGCCCAATGTGAGCTGACCTCCTTCAAGCGACACGCCGAAACGGCTGCTGAGCGCCAGCAGATGGGCTTCGGGAACGGCATTGCGATCATAACGTTGGTTTTCAGCATTGAGAAGGTTCGCGTCCGCTTCGCTCATGTTCCAGTCCTCGTCGTAGGGAATCATCAGATACTCCCCGCCGCAGACCGTCAGCATCCGACGGCTGTCGTAGTTGAAATAGTTGCGGATGAAGCCGTAAGGCTTAATCTTGACGTTCTGCGCCTTGCGGACAGCAGCGCTGTCGTCCTGGGCCGATGCAAAAGGCAGCGACAAGAGGATTGCCGCTGCCATTATCATTAGTTTTTTCATGCCATCAAAACCAGTAGTTGTGCGGTGAAGATACGTAGGAACATGGTCAGCGGGTAGACCGTAGCGTAGCCCATATTGGGCAGCTTGCAACCCTCGGGGGCCATGTTGTTGGCAAAAGCCAGCGTCGGGGGGTCGGTATGCGAACCGCCGATGAATCCCATCAGGGTGTAGTAGTTCAGTTTCAGCACCAGTCGTCCGAAAAGGGACACCAGCATGGGGGGCACCACGGTGATGATGAATCCGTAGAGAATCCACATGTAGCCGCCGGCCTGGATAGTGCTGACGAAGCTGGAACCGGCTCCCAGTCCCACACCTGCCAGGAAGAGGGCGATACCCACTTCACGTAGCATCCAGACACCATGCGATTCGGTGAACTCGGTGGTGAACCAGCCCTTGCGGACTCCCAGCCAGCTGCCAATGAGGGCTGCCACAAGCGGACCGCCGGCCAATCCCAGCTTGACGGGGGCCGACATGCCCACCGGAATGGGGATGCTTCCCAGCACGATGCCGACAGCGATGATGACGAAGATGGGAATCAGGTTGACCTTGTGACGCTGAGCCTGCGTGGTGTCCCGTTTTTCCCTGTTCGGTTCCAGGTTGTCAGCCACGGTGGGTTCCTTCTTCAGGTCGATGCGGCACAACGGACGCAACACAATGCAGGTGAGGATCATACCCACCACAGCCAGCGGATAGGCCACTGCATAGCCGTTAGCCAAACGGTCGGCCACATCGGCCATTCCCAAGTCGCGCACTGCCTGTTGGGCGGCCGAAAGACCGGGGGTGTTGGTGACGGCTCCGGTATAGACACCGGCCATATCGAACAGGCTGTCGCCCGATGCATGGGCCACAATGATGGTGATGACCACTCCCAGCGCCACATTGACCAGCGCCATGATGTTCATCGCCAGACCGCCTTTCTTGAAGCTCTTGAAGAATCCCGGTCCCACCTGCAGACCCACGGCAGTGACAAAGAGAATCAGACCGAACTCCTTGATGATGTGGAGCATGTCGTGATTGCACGTGATGCCGAAAGCGCTGAGAATGATGCCCACAAAAAGCACCCAGGTGATGCCGAGCGAGATGCCCTTGATTTTGAAGCGTCCCAAAATCAAACCGGCAAAGATGGAGACGGAAAGCATCAGCACCGTGGTGCCGACACCTCCGTTAGTGAGAAGATTTGTAAACCAATCCATTGGTATCAAATAATTGAGAATTGAACAATGAGTATTTGTTGAGTTGTGAATGGAGATGCTTTAGATTGTGATAAGCATAGGTTGGCAGATTCCAAAAAGAAAATTGAAAATTAAACTACAAGAAGCTCGTAGCCTAATTTTCAATTTTCAGCTATCGGTGGTCTGACACTTAGTCGCCCAGCGTGGCAACCATGACAGCCTTGATGGTGTGCATGCGGTTTTCAGCCTCGTCGAAAACGATGCTGTTCTCGCTCTCAAACACCTCTTCGGTCACCTCGATACCGTTCAGACCGAATTTCTCGTGAACGTCGCGGCCGGCCTTGGTCTCCAGGTTGTGGTATGCGGGCAGACAGTGCATGAATTTGCATTTCGGGTTGCCGGTTTTCTTCATCAGGGCAGCGTTGACCTGATAGGGCATCAGCATCTTGATGCGCTCTTTCCAAACGCTGTCGGGTTCGCCCATCGACACCCAGATGTCGGTGTAGATGAAATCGAGGCCCTTCACGCCCTTCTCGACGTCGTCGGTGACGGTGAGCTTGGCGCCGGTTTCCTTGGCGATCTCCTGGCATTTCTTGACGAGGTCCTTAGCAGGCTGCAGTTTCTTGGGGGCGATGATGCGGATATCCATACCCATCTTCACACCACCAACCATCAGGCTGTTGCCCATGTTGTAGCGGGCATCGCCAATGTAGGCGAACTTCACCTGGTTCAGGGGCTTGTCGGTGTGCTCCTGGATGGTGAGGAAGTCGGCCAGAATCTGGGTGGGGTGAGTCTCAGCTGTCAGACCGTTCCAAACGGGAACACCAGCGTATGCGGCCAGCTCCTCGACGGTGGCCTGGTCGAAACCACGGTATTCGATACCGTCGAACATGCGACCCAGCACGCGGGCGGTGTCCTTCATACTCTCCTTGATGCCGATCTGGCTGCCGGTGGGACCGAGATAGGTGACGTGGGCACCCTGGTCCTTAGCACCAACCTCGAAAGCGCAAC
This sequence comes from uncultured Bacteroidota bacterium, assembly GCA_902793295.1. GTDB lineage: Bacteria > Bacteroidota > Bacteroidia > Bacteroidales > P3 > Colimorpha. The sequence continues at coordinate 67,804 of CADBDA010000001.1, read as the reverse complement.
GGGTGCGGGTGGAGGTCTTCTCGAAAATCAGGGCAATGTTCTTGCCTTTCAGGTGGGGCTGCTCGGTGCCGGCATATTTGGCGCGTTTCAGGTCGCGGGCCAGGTCAAGCAGATAGTTGAGTTCCTTGGGACTGAAGTCTAAGATCTTCAGAAAATTGCGGTTTCTTAAATTGTAAGCCATGTTAATTTAATTTTGAATTATGAATTTTGATTTTTTGATTCTCTATCAGTTTTTTTATTTGTCACTCTCTTCCTCGTCTTGTTCTTCAAACACTTTGATGTCACGGTTTTTTCTGTAATAGCGTAAAAAGAACAACCACGATATGGCGCATATCACAAGTGTGCCGACGCCAATCACCAGCATTTTGTCGCCTCCCGGCCAGTGTATTATGACAAACAGAAGTCCCATAATTGTCACTGCCAATGCGAAGCCGGTGAGTGACATTGAGAACTTCCACAATGCTTCACCAACGTGTAATGGACAAGGGAACAACTTACCCAAAAAGAAAGACACTACGGATAGCATCCCTCCCCCGGTGATCAGCAGCGTCTCGCCTTTTTGAACGCCCGTCAGCTTCAACACTATTCCGACAACAAACAGGGCGACTCCCAATACAGCGACGGTCTTCATAAAAGACTTGAACTGCGGGGCGTTGGCGATTTTATCTATAGGAGATTGGTAAGGGTCCATTTCTGGGGTGGCTATTTATTTCACAATGCGGGTTCCGCAGTGGGGGTTGTTGAGCTGGCCGGCCTCGGTGATGATGCACTCCTTGCCGCCGTTCTCGACAAACATGATAGCCGCGCGGACCTTGGGAGCCATAGAGCCTTCGGCGAACTGGCCCTCTTCGAGGTATTTCTTGGCCTCAGCGATGGTGATGGTGTCGAGGGCCTGTTCGTTCTCCTTGCGGAAGTTGATGTAGACCTTGGGCACATCGGTGAGGATGTAGAACTCGTCGGCGCCGATCTCGATAGCGCAGAGGGCGCTGGCCAGGTCCTTGTCGATGACGGCTTCAACGCCGCTCACATGGTCGCTCTCCTCCACACAGGGTATGCCGCCACCGCCGACGGTGACTACGATGTTGCCCTGCTTGGCCAGCTGCTCGACCACCTTGATATTGTTGATACGCACCGGTTTGGGCGATGCCACCACCTTGCGCCAGCCGTTGCCTTTAGGGTCTTCTTTGTATTTGGCTCCGGTTTCGGCGGCAAACTGGTCGGCCTGCTCCTTGGTGTAGTAGGGTCCGACGGGCTTGGTGGGGTTCTGGAACATGGGGTCCAACTTGTTGACAGCCACCATAGTGACCAGTGTCACCACATTGCGCTGAATGTCATTGCGAGCCATCACGTTGCGCAGTCCCATCTCAATGAGGTAGGCGATAGAACCCTGGGTTTCAGCCACGCAGAAGTCCATCGGCATAGCCTCAATACCCTTGGCGCGACCGGCCTCGTGTTGCAGCATGACGTTGCCCACTTGGGGTCCGTTGCCGTGTCCGATGACCACATTGTAGTTGCGCTTCAGAAGATGGCACAGACTCTCACAAGTCTTTTCCACATTCTCAATTTGTTCTTTATAAGTACCTTTTTGGCCGCTTCGCAGCAATGCATTGCCTCCAAAAGCGACCACAGCAAGTTTCTTCATTAATCAGTTATTTATTTGTTTTCAATAGTTTAAACATTTCCTCCCCAATGGAAAGAAAGTGCAAATGTACGGATTTTTTTATAATAATTAGAATAAATAACTAAAAATTAAAAAATAAGCGTCAAATCCCGTGGATTTTGACGCTCTTTGCCTTCGTGCTTTCAAAGGTCGAACCCTAGGGTCAGCAGATAGGTCAACCGGCTGAAATTACCGTCCAAAATACAGATATTGAACCCGGCGGGATTGCCCCGATAGGTGGTAAGGTCTCGGGGATTGGCCGTTCCGGCAAGGGCCTGCTTCAGCTGCAACGCGACGCCCACAAAAACGGTCTGCGTGATGTAATACTGCGCCTTTAGGCGGCCATAGAGGCTGAAATTGATATCCATATTGAATTCGTCATCGTCGACGACCATATCGTGCCATTCGCTATCGTCGCTGGGATAGAGGGTCCCTGTTGCCAGATGGATGGCTTCCGCCCTGTGCTGCCGGCCGAACTGCACCTCACCGCCAATGCCGGCACCGGCACCCAGCACCAGCCGGTCCATTGGTCGGTATTCAAATTCGTAGCCCATGCCGATAAAGAGGGCTTTCGACTTCTTGCCGGCTCGGTAGCGATAGCTGGGATTGCCCATCGACTCGCTGCTGAAATCGGCCATCCACTCGTAACGGCTGTACTGGAAGGTGAAACTGAATCCGTGGGCTATGCCGCCACTGTTTTCCGACTGTGTCTGCGCAACCAGCATCACCGACGGCTGCATGTCGAAATCGACCTTTTCGGCTTCGATTTTTTCACCATACGGAAACCCCAGTCCGTTTCCTATCACCGCCGTCGGTGTGCCGGCGGTCAAAACGCCGCCATATCCCAGCCATATCCTGGCGCCGGGGGTGTTGCTTGAAGTGAGGGCCGAATAGAATTGCGCCCGCGTGCCGACCGTAGCGAGTAGCAACGCTGCAAAAAACAGGCCTCGCATTGTTGTATGGAATTTTTTCTGTTTCATTTTTTTTATTAGTTGTCGGTTAAAGGTTAAAGTATCGTTTCGTCAGTCAAATACATTTTTTGGGGGAGGAATATTCGCTTGCCATAATCGCATCTGCCCTAGTACCATATCGTTGTGTGGTGGCCGTTGCCGGTGGGCACCACATGGGGCCTCGGGGCTCTGCCGGTCTGTTGGTTTTGGGGCACAATGACGTTCACATCGTTTTTCTTGCTGTTTTTCTTTGTCTTTTCAAGGTTTATCTTGCGTTTGTTATTCTTTTTGGTGGGTTGCTGCTGTTTGGGCTGAATGGTCTTTTGGTCGGCTTCCTCGTTCGCTCTGATGTCTTTTTCTTTGATCAGCTGGTGTTCGTTGTAGTCGGGCGTGTAGTGTGGCTGCATGCTGCTGTCTGTGCCGTCGGGAGCTACGGGGGCGATGGGGGCGACTTCGTCGCTCAACAGTCCGCCGTCATAGGTCTCCATGGGCAGCGGCACCCTTACGCCCGCTGCGGTGTCGTCGGCCTGGGGTGTGAGCTGCTGGGTGTGGGGTTGGGTGGCCATCAGCACTTCTTCGTAGTTCACCAGTGGCATCACGGCGGGCACCAGGCTGTCACCTAGGGCGCTGTCGTTCGTCAGGGTGTTGCCCGCTGGCGTGGGGGCGGGGGTTTGTTTGTCGGCCACCATGGGGGCGGGCTGCGGGCGGGTCATCAGCCATGCTACCAGGCCTACCGAAACCACCAGCAGCACCGAGGCGGCATAGCGCCACATGTGCGTGTTGCTGCTGCGTCTCGTGGGTTGCAACGGCACCCGGACGCTCTTCGGCTCCGCAGCGGCCTGGGGTTGCTGGCGTATCAGTTCCAGCAACTGCTCTTCTGTGGGCAGCGGAACCCTCTCCGCTTGCTCGCTGAAGCGCCTGTACATCTGTTCCAAGTCCTTCTGCTCTTTCATCTCATACCTCCTTTTGTTTCTCGATTTATCATTCTCCTTAATCGCATTTTCAGTCGGGTCAGTCTGACGGCCACGGTTCCGGCCTTCAACCCCATCACTTGTGCTATCTCTTCGTTCTTAAATCCTTCCATCCACATCACGAACATGTCTCGTTCTTCCGGTTCCAGTTGGTCCAACGCTTCGCGCAGCTCGTCCAGCATCTGGTCTTCGGCGTCGCTGATCGTGTTTGCGTCCACCTCCTCCAGCGATGCGGTCCGTATGTCGGTCTGATGGCGTCGCGTCAGATTGATCATCGTGTAACGCGTGACGGCGTATATCCATGTGGAACACTTGCTCTCGCCTCTGAAACTGTCAAACGACCGCCATAGGGCGCACACCGCCTCTTGGTAGAGGTCCTGCGCCTCTCCCCAGTTGCAGCGGCTATACATGGCACAGACTTTCAAAATGAGTCGTTCGTGCTCCTTGATAAGCGCCACAAAGCGTTGTTCCTTGTCCTTGTCAGCCATAGAATAAATTGAATATCAATATAACTCAATATTCCTTGTTTTATTGTTTCTCAATTTCCTCTCGGCTGCCTGCGGGCTGTCGCTTTTCTGCGCGGCAAGGTCTTTATAGTGCATAGATTTTTTCGTTTTTTCCATTGTCGTCAAAAGTGGGGCCAACTGGATGGCAATCGGCCTTATAGTGCCCGGAAAATCCTAACGGCTTTATAGTTGCCAATCTCCTTCCCCGAGGTTCGTTCTTCAATTCCATAGGTAGAATTTTTTTCATAAAATTTACACCAGCTGAATTTTTTTTTCTTCGCCGGTAAATTTTTCGACTTTTTTGCCACCTATAGAGTAAAAAAATGTAATTTTGCAAAACTTCAGTCGCCACCAGGCGGCCCGATACACAAATCACAACAAACACAAAATGAGAAGAATTATCCTTATCATTGCCTTCTTGTCCGTCGTCCCGACTCTTTGGGCACAAACGGAGCGTCCCGCTCAACATCATTACGACCTCAACCGTTTCGACGGCGTGAAATCGGAGGGCGACATGCCTCTCGATCTGCGGCTCAGCCTCGACGAGCTCTACTCCCTCGACAAGCAGCGGGTGCGCGACTACACCGACGGCAAGCTGCCCAACAGCGACAAGGTGCTCTCGGCTTCCTACCACATCAACAAACTGATGGCTTCGGGTCGCATCCTCTACGGCGACCCGCTGACGCGTCTGGTCGAACGCATCGCCGACACCTTGCTCCACGACTATCCTTCACTGCGTCGCGAACTGCGTTTCTACACCATCAAGTCGCCCGAAGTCAACGCCTTCGCCACCGGACAGGGCATGGTCTTCGTCTGCACCGGCCTCCTGGCTCAGGTCGAGAATGAGGCGCAGCTGGCTTTCGTCATCAGCCACGAGGTGATCCACTACCTTCGCAAGCATAGCCTCGAAAACATCACCCGCTCCAAACACGACAGCGACGATATCGACGCCGAAACTCAGGAGATGCGCGACTTCATCAAATACCACAGCCGCTCCCACCAGATGGAGAGCGAGGCCGACAGCCTGGGTCTGACCATGTTCTACCTCGACAGCCCCTACGACAAGGGGGTGACCGAGAGCTTCTTCGACGTGCTCCAATACAGCTACCTGCCTTTCGACGAGGTGCCCTTCGACAGCGCCTACTTCAACACGCCTTTCTACAAGATGCCGCCGGAATACTTCCTGAAAGAGGTGGCGCCCATCTCGGCGCGCGACGACTACGACGATTCGCTGAGCACCCACCCCAACATCCTGAAACGTCGCACCCGCACCGCCTCGGTGGTCGCCGGACGCTCGGGGGGCGCCGACTTTGTGGTCTCCTCGCCGGACGAATTCAACCATATCCGCTCGCTGGCACGCCTCGAGTGCATCCGCCAGGATCTGATCCACGCCGAATACGCTCGCGCTTTCTACGACTGCTATCTCATGCAGCAGCTCATGCCGGACAACGCCTACGTCAACCGGGCCATGTGCCAGGCGCTCTACGGCCTCTCCAAACACAAGACCTACGCCAACAACAGCAGCGCCGTGGGCAACTACAAGGACTTCGAGGGCGAAGTGCAGCAGTGCTACTACTTCTTCCGTATGGTCAAACGCGAAGACTTGGCGCTCATCACCGCCCACCGTCTCTGGCAGAACCATCGCCGCTACCCCGACGACCAGCAGATCAGCGACATGTGCAGCGACATCTTCGCCGACCTCTACGAGAAGTTCAACTACAAGCCGGACTTTTTCGCTTCCTCCTGCTCGACCGACGACAACAACAATTCCTCGGCCAGCCGGCCTACCTCCACCTACCAGAGGCTGAAACAGAAGCAGCGTAACAAGCACAAAAACGCCGACCAGCGTTCCTTCGCTTTCACCGACCTGCTGCAGGACGACCCTGCCTTTGCTGCCTACCTGCGTGAGCATCTGACCCTTCACAAACGCGTCAGCCGCTCGCTCCGCCCCAACGAGAAGCAGATCATCTACAACCCTAGCTATCTGGTCGTCTCCTCCTTACCCGTCGAACTGCGCTACAAGGCTTCCAACCACAAGGAACAGAGCCTCTGCGACTACATCGAGCGGGCGGCATCTGCCAACGGCATCGTCTCCGAGGACTTCTCCGACCAGAGCCTCCACTCCACCCTCTCGTCCGAACGCTACAACGACTTCGTCGACATCGTGGAATGGGTCAACGAGTTCTGGAACACCGAGGGCGACTTCGACATGCTCAACAGCATGCAGCCGGCCATGAACCGCATCAGCAGCATGTACAACGCTAGCAGCATCAACATGACCGCCGTGCTCAACATGCAGAAATTGGGACGCAGTCTCTCGATGTCGCCAATCTACCTGTTGTTCATCCCGCCGCTGGCTCCTGCCGTACTGGAATCCAGGCTCTCCTCTTCTCAGGCCACCATAGTTCATTCGGTGCAAATCGACGCCCTCTCGGGCCACACGCTCAAAAAGAGCACCTATTCCTTCCGCTACAACGACGAACCGGCCAGGGTGACCAATGCGCTCTACGACCACTACAGCTCGGCCATCGACAGCACGCGCACCGTTCCGGGATTCATGGGCTCGCGCTTCCTGCTGTCGGCTTCCGCCAACGTGGGTTTCAACGATTTGAAGGGCTTCTCCGACTTCCCGCGAAGAGCCATTATCAACTTGGGCGCCCAACTCAACGCGGGCTTCGTCGTGGGTCGCTCCAGCATCATCGAAGCGCTCGCCAGCTACCAGCCCACGGCCTACAACGACGAGGTCAACAGCGACATCTACAGCCTCTTCCTCAACTATCGCCTCATGAGCAAACAGCAGCCGGCACCCATCGGACGCTCCATCGCTTTCGGCTTGGGCTGGGGCCAGTACCGGCTGGCGCAACAGGTCGACGATCTGGCGCGCAACAACAACTTTTTCGGCATCCACATGGACATCAGCCGCAACTACGCCGTCGCTCGCCATCTGGCACTGGGCTACACCATCCAGTACAACTGCTTCTTCAATCCGAATCTCTTCGACACCGGCCTCAACAAAAAAATGCTCTACAACAACTTGCTGCGTCTCGGACTAACCCTTACCCTGATTCCCTAACACACCAGCATTTCAAACCATTCCACCAACCCAAGTCCTTAAAGCCCTTACCCATGAAAAAAATCCTCTCTCTCATAGCCGTCCTCGCTCTTGCGGCAAACCTCTCGGCCCAGCAATGGTCGCTCCTTGTGGGCAACGAATCCAAAGAGCTGAAATACAAAAACAACGACACACGCCACCTCTTCATCGGTGGCGATGCGGACCATTTCTTCATGCTGCGTCACAACCCGAAGAATGACACCGACTATCTGGTCTGCTTCGACTACAACTTGCAGCCGCTGCGTCAGGTCGAATTGAAAATGGGCGATAACGTCACCTATCTGGGGGGCTTCCTCTACGGCGACATCGTCAGCCTCATGTTCTCCGTCCAGGAGGGCTCCTCCTACCAGTTCTTCCGCGAACAGTACGACGCGGCCACCCTGCAACCCATTGGCGAACGCACCGAACGCTATTCCATCTCCCACAAAAACAGCCGTAAGTTGCAGACAAACAGCCGCACCTGCCAGTCGGGCGAGTGGATTTCGATGTTCTACGTCATCCCCGACGGCAAAAACACCGAAGCGCGCGTCTGCCTCTACGACAACGAACTCGACGAGATGTGGGGCATGGACGTCTCGCTTTCCGGACTCGACGACTATTTCGTCACCGACAGCGGCGAAATCGTCCTCACCAGCTTCTACACCTCCGAAAACGAGGAGGGCACCACCATCGAATTCACCGTCCTCGACGGCGAACGTGAACAGCTCTTCTCCTGCTCCGACATCCCCGACAGCCTCTACACCATCGACATCGTGAAGTGTGCGGGCGACCGCATCTATTGCACCGGATTGCTGCGGGGCAAACAGCTGGACGTCCTGGACGATTGGTCCTCGGGCTTCTTCTCGCTGGTCTACGACGTCAGGCAGAAAAAGCTCGTCAACTACGAGAAACGGATGTTCTCCACCACCGACATCTGCCGGCTGTGCAATGTGGCCGACCGCTCCTACCTGCAGTACACCAGCGCCGACAAGATGACCTTTGCCGCCTCGCGCTACGACAGCCAGGGAACCCTCGTCGCCTACGAACGCTTCTACAACATACGCATCAACGGCACATACTACCAGTCCGAACTCGGCGGACTGCTCCTCATCCGCATCGACGACGAGGGCCACATCCAGGCAAGCGATGTGGTTCGCCGTCAGCTGGCCTGCAACACCAATACGCCGGGCGAGGGCTTCACCCAGATGATCGACGCCGACGGCACCATCCACCTCGTCACCATCGACAACCCCAAAAATATCAACAACGACGGCTCGCGTGTCTGCATCCGTGCCGATGTCGGGCAGTCCAAAAGCGACATCCTGTTGCTCCGCTTCGATGCTCGGGGCAACGTCCACCGCCAGTACCTGAAGCGCCCCTCGGGCTGCATCAACCTGTCCGACTGCAAAGCGCTCAACAACGGCGACTACCTCATGCTTTTCAGCAGCAGCTTCAAATCCTTCGCCGCCAGGTTGCACCATTCGCGCTGAGCGGCTCCGCCTCTGGGGGCGCACAGCTCACAATGCAAATCATTCGCTCAATCCTACAAAAAATAATGGGCGGCCTGCAATCAGGCCGCCCATTATTAATTCAGATTGAAAAAAAACTTAGAGCTTGTCGTTCGAACCCAGCACGTTGACAATCTTGTGGATGTACATCTTCTTCATGCTCTCGCGGGCGGGTTTCAGATACTGGCGCGGGTCGAAGTGGTCGGGATGCTCAGCCATGTGTTTGCGGATGGCGGCGGTCATTGCCAGACGGCTGTCGCTGTCGATGTTGATCTTGCAAACAGCGCTCTTGGCGGCCTTGCGCAGCTGCTCTTCGGGAATACCCACAGCGGCCTTCAGGCAGCCGCCGTTGGCGTTGATGATGTCCACTTCCTCCTGCGGAACGGAGCTTGAACCGTGCAGCACGATGGGGAAGCCGGGCAGCTTCTTCTCGATGGCTTCAAGCACGTTGAAAGCCAGCGGAGGGGGAACCAGACGACCGGTTTTCGGGTCGACGGTGCACTGTTCGGGTTTGAATTTGTAGGCACCGTGGCTCGTTCCGATGCTGATGGCCAGCGAATCGCAACCCGTACGGGTGGCGAAGTCGATCACCTCTTCCGGTTTGGTGTAGTGGCTCACTTCCGAGGCCACCTCATCCTCCACGCCGGCCAGCACGCCGAGTTCGCACTCGACGGTGACGTCATACTTGTGGGCATATTCCACCACCTGGCGCGATATGCGGATGTTCTCTTCGTAAGGCAGTGCGCTGCCGTCGAACATCACGCTGCTGAAGCCGCTGTCAATGCACGATTTGCAAGTCTCGAAGCTGTCACCGTGGTCCAGATGCAGCACGATTTCGGGGTTGGGGCAGCCCAGCTCTTTGGCGTAAGCCACTGCGCCCTCGGCCATATAGCGCAGCAGGGTGGCGTTGGCGTATTCGCGGGCGCCCTTGCTCACCTGCAGAATGACAGGCGATTTCGTCTCCACTGCAGCCTGTATGATGGCCTGCATCTGTTCCATATTGTTGAAATTGAAAGCGGGGATAGCATAACCGCCGTCCACAGCCTTTGCGAACATTTTGCGGGTGTTCACCAACCCAATCGATTTATAGTCTACCATGTTGATATTTAATATTTAAAAGTTTATTTACGCTTCTTTTGGACCGCATTTTGTGCTTCGCTTCCCGCAAAACTCTACCGGTCAAAAACTTTGCAAAAGTACACAAAATTGGCGAACCGACCAAATAATTGTTCATTTTTCTGTCAAAACCCCGAATTGTCATTCCTGGGCACAAGGAGCCCGACGTCCTCGATGGTGCTTCAGTCCTGGTCGGCTCCAGCTCTCCGGGCCTTCTTTTTTTTGCCCACACGGGGCACTTCCTCACGCCGATTCGCATTTTTTATGTATTTTTGCATTTCAAAAATCACACATACCACCACATGGAGCAACCCGTCATAGAGAAAATCATCTCACTCGAAGATATTGATTACATGCGCTTTTGGGGAACCAACGACCGCCTTCTGGATTTTGTCCGGCTGCTCTTCCCCAAGTTGAAATTGATCGTTCGCGGCGAGATGCTGAAGGTTATCGGCGCCACCGACGACATCGCCAATTTCGAGGAGAAGTTGAACGCCATGATGACCTACTTCGAGAAATTCGGCCGCCTCAACGAGAACGCCATCATGCAGATCGTCGAAAATATCGGCGGCCCCGAAACCGAGACCAACGAGGAGATTCTCGTCCATGGTCGCAACGGCCTCCTCATCAAGGCGCGCACGCCCAACCAGCAGCGGCTGGTCGAGGCTGTGAAGAGCAACGACATGGTCTTTGCCATCGGACCCGCTGGCACGGGCAAGACGTATACCGCCGTCGCCCTTGCAGTCCGTGCGCTCAAGAACAAGGAGATCCGTCGCATCATCCTCACCCGTCCGGCCGTCGAGGCGGGCGAAAACCTGGGCTTCCTTCCGGGCGATCTGCGCGACAAGCTCGACCCCTACCTCCAACCGCTCTACGACGCCTTGCGCGACATGATTCCGCAGCAGAAACTGCTCAGCTACTGGGAGGACAACACCATCGAGATCGCACCCCTCGCCTTCATGCGCGGACGCACCCTCGACAACGCCTTCGTCATTCTCGACGAGGCGCAGAATGCCACCTCTGCCCAGCTCAAGATGTTCCTCACACGCATGGGCCGCAACGCCAAATTCGTCATCACGGGCGACATCACCCAAATCGACCTCCCGCGGCACCAGCAGTCGGGCCTCGTCCAGGCCACCCGCATCTTGCAGGACATCGACGGCATCGCCATCATCCAGCTCGACAACAGCGACGTCATCCGCCACCGGCTCGTCACCCGCATCATCAGAGCCTACGACAAGCTGAACGCCGAAAAGGCAGACGCCGAAAACCTCAACCCTACCCCTACCGACCGATGAAGACTTCTCCCAACTGCAAAATCAACCTCGGTCTGCACGTCGTCCGGCGGCGGCCCGATGGCTACCACGACCTCGAGTCGCTCTTCCTGCCGGTGCCGCTGTGCGACGAACTCGTCATGCAGCCGGCCGACCGTTTCCGTTTCTCCCAGCTGGGCATCCCCATCGGCGGAGACCCCGAGTCCAATCTGGTCGTCCGTGCCTACCGCCTCATGCAACAGCAGGCGCCCGCCGGGGTGCAGCCCATGGATGTCACCCTGAGCAAAAACATCCCCTTCGGCGCGGGTCTCGGTGGAGGCAGCAGCGACGCGGCCTTCGCACTCGTCATGCTCAACGATCTTTGGCAGCTCCACTTCGACACCGACCGGCTCTGCTCGCTGGCCGCCCAGCTGGGCGCCGACTGCCCTTTCTTCGTCCGCAACCAGGCGGCCTACGTCACCGGCATCGGCGACCGCATCCAGCCTGTCGACGCCAACCCCATCGCCGGTCTCCGCCTCACGCTCTTCAAGCCCGATGTGGCCGTCAGCACCGCCGAAGCCTACCGCAACATCGTCCCGCGCGACCGTCGCACCCCTCCCGTCGCCGTCGCCGACCTGCGTCAACTGGTCCGGCAGCCTCTCAGCAGCTGGCGCGACAGCATTGTGAACGACTTCGAAGCCACCGTCTTCGCCGCCCATCCCGAACTGGACGCCCTCAAGCGTCAGCTCTACGACATCGGTGCCTGCTACGCCTCCATGAGCGGCTCGGGATCCGCGCTCTTCGCGCTTTTCGACCGTTCCTCTGCCCCTTCCTCGCTCCCGGGCGACCTCCAAAACATCCTAATTCTCGACAAGACCGTCTAGCCAGTCACGAATCAAAAAAAACAAACATACATCCCACACCATGAAAAAAATCCTCTCCCTGATGCTGGGCATCACTTTCGCCTTTGCGGCTCACGCCCAAACAGTTTTCCAACTGCCCAATGCGGGCTTCGAACAGTGGGACGGTGGCTACACTTCCGAACCCACCCATTGGAACACCTTCAGCAGCAGCGACGGTTCCTACGCCTCGCTGGCGTCCGACAACCACCACTACCGCCGTTCCGGCAGACGCCCGGGGGGCTCAGGCAGCTACTACCTGACCCTCTACACACGTAGCATCCTCGGCATCAAAGCCAATGGCAATATGACCACCGGTCGCATCCACGCGGGCTCCATGAATGCCACCAGCAGCGACAACTACAACTACACCCAGCGCTCCAACGGCGACCACAGCCAGCCCTTCACCGCAACCCCCGACTCCATGTACGTCTGGGTCAGCTTCTACGCTGCCAGCCGCTTCTCCGAGGCGCAAGTCGAAGCGGTCATCCACGGCGAACGCGATTTCAAAGCGCCCAACGACGTCAACGACACCGAGAAATACAGAGGCCGCGCCGTCGCCAAAACCACCCGCACAACCGACCAATCCGACCAGATGGGATGGACCCGCCTCCGCGCTCCCTTCGTCTACAACGGCACCGATGATGCCCGCTACATCCTGATCAACATCACCACCAACAACCAGCCCGGCGAAGGCGAAGCCTACGATTCCATCTCCGTGGACGATATCGAGTTCGTCTACAGCGCCTGGCTCAACGGCATCCAGATGGCTGGCAATCCCGTCAACGGCTTCCAGCGCGCCAAAATGAACTACGCGCTCCATGTCGACGACCTCGCCGCCGTCAGCACCGACGATATCACCGCAACGCCCCAAGCCGACGACGCCACCATCGCCGTCAGCCTGCAGCCCTTCAACGACAGCACCCTGCTGGCGCTTATCGATGTCACCGCCGAAGATGGTGTCACCACCCGTCAGTACAAGCTCTACCTCTGTCAGGGAGCCCCCCAGATTCCCGTGGGTCTGCACCCCGCCGATGCGACCGTCTTCAGCCTCTACCCCAACCCCGCGCAGCACCAGCTCACCGTCCGGACCGACGCCACCGACGCCACACTGACCATCTACAACATGCAGGGTCAGCAAGTGCTCCAGCACCCCGTCAACGGCACCACCCGCATCAGCCTCCCCGCCCTACCCGCCGGCTGCTACACCGCCACCCTCAACGGCCAGCAAAAGAAGCTGATCATCAGCCAAACTCGCTAGCCCCACTCACCCCCCCCACCTCTCGCCACAAAAGCATCCTTCTTCATTTCCCTGAATATAATTTCCCTGAAAAAAGTCAATTCTTCCAATATGAATCGACCTTTTTCAGGGAAATACATTTTCATTTGCAAGATACAAGTTACGAGTTACGAGTTTCTAATTTCCCCTCCCGCCGACCGATATTTCGCCGCCCTCAACATCCAGCAAAAAACTGATTATCAATAAGAAATATCAATTTCACCTTTTTCTCTCCCAAAAAGGGTATTTTCAGCCTAAAAGCACGCCAATTCCACCCCTTTTCTCGAAAAAAAAGGCATTTTCAACCGAAAAAAACGCTAAAAAAGCACCTCAACAAAACAAAAATCCAGTCTCCACAAAAAAACGACCCATGAGACGATATGCGAATCTGCAAAAAAATACAACAAAATCATCTACAGCAAATTACCACCACTCAACTCCCCGAGATCGTAACTCGTAACTCGTATCTTGCATTTGTTTTCACATAAAAAAATTCCCTTTTTATATTAAGGTATATTATATATTATATATATTATTTAATAAAAGGAACTTTCTCTTATGTCATTTTCATTTGCATGTTACGAGTTACGAGTTACGAGTTTCTATTTCCCCCTCCAAAATACGCCATCCCAAACCACCATTCCAAATCAACCCCCTCCAAATCAAATCTCCCCCTCCTTCAACTCCCACTATGCACTACAAGGGAACCACCAGAGACCCACCAAAGACCCACCCTTTCACAACGCCCCAACCAACGGCACCCCACCCCAATCCCCACCCCAAAAACAACCGTTTGCCATATCAAAAAAATTACGTAATTTTGCACTTGAATCTGTCATCCAACAGATTCAGCAAATCAATTGGTAAAAACAATAATCACAGCAATTCAAATAGCAGCACACGCAAATACAAGAAGCAAAATTTCACCCATTTACCAACCATAAACACAACCAATCACAAGGCTTGAACAAAGCATAATGTTATGATAGTTTTTATCGACACAGAAGTTGGGATCGACAGCCAAAAAGTGCAAGATTATGGAGCTGTGCGAGCAGACGGAGCCATATTGCATACACAATCGGCACGTGAATTTGAAGATTTTGTGTCGATGTGCGACACCTTGTGTGGTCATAACATTATCAATCACGATTTGAAATATATTCATTTACAGGACTCATACACTGTAATTGATACATTACCCTTATCTCCTCTTCTGTTCCCACGCAAGCCTTATCATCGATTAGTGAAGGACGACAAGCTGCAGGTAGATGAACTGAACAACCCTGTCAATGACGCAAAAAAAGCCCAGAATCTCTTCTTTGATGAAGTGGAGGCATGGAAATCATTACCAGCAAAACGGCAAATGATATACCGTGCACTGCTGAAAAACACAAATGAATTTCGCGGTTTTTTTGAATGGATTGGCAACGACGGCATCAACGGATTAGGATACGTCTCCACGCTGATACGCGAGGAATTCTCCGGAAAAATATGCACCAATGCCAACATTGAGGCCGTCGCAAGACGCTATCCCATCGAACTGGCTTTCGCTTTGGCTGTGATAGGTGCCGATGACCTTCAATCTTTAACACCGGCCTGGGTATTACGCAACTACCCGAAGGTGAACAATGTAATGACATTCCTGTGTAATACTCCATGCGACAAATGCGAGTATTGCAAACACCGACTGGATGCCCACACCGGCTTGAAAGATTTTTTCGGATACGACGCATTCCGATTATTTGACGGCGAACCGATGCAGCAACACGCAGTTGAAGCTGCAATTCGAGGAGAATCCATTCTGACCATTTTTCCAACAGGTGGTGGGAAAAGTCTGACTTTTCAATTACCGGCGTTAATGTCCGGTCGGAACATTCACGGACTGACCGTGGTCATTTCACCTTTGCAAAGTCTCATGAAAGACCAGGTGGACAATCTTGCCGAAAGAGGTATCAGCGATGCTGTCACTATCAATGGTCTTCTTGACCCCATAGAGCGTGCCACTGTCATCGATCAAGTGGCCGAAGGCACTGCAAACCTGCTCTATATTGCTCCCGAAATGCTTCGCAGCAAGACCATCGAGCGTCTGCTCCTAAGCCGCAATGTCGTACGTTTCGTGATCGATGAGGCTCACTGTTTCTCGGCTTGGGGTCAAGACTTTCGAACCGACTACCTTTACATTGGTGACTTCATCAAAAGCCTACAAGAAAAGAAACAGCTAAGCCAACCTATCGCTGTAAGCTGTTTCACCGCCACCGCAAAGCAGAAGGTCGTTTCTGACATTTGTGACTATTTCCAGCAAAAACTGAATATCACGCTGAAAGTCTTTGCATCCAATGCCGAGCGTCAGAACCTTCGATATTCGGTGCTGCACGCCGAAACAGCGGATGAAAAATACACCCAACTCCGCAACCTTATTCTTGGGCATCGTTGTCCGACCATCATTTACGTTGCACGAACCCGTCGCACTATCGTTCTGGCTGACCGGCTGAAACGTGATGGTATTCGAGCGCTACCTTTCAACGGCAAAATGGACGCTTCAGAAAAAGTGACAAACCAGAATGCTTTTATGAACGGACTCGCTCAGGTAATTGTGGCAACATCTGCCTTCGGCATGGGTGTGGACAAAAAAGACGTAGGACTGGTGGTTCACTATGATATCAGCGACTCTCTCGAAAACTATATACAGGAGGCTGGACGAGCCGGTCGTGATCCTCAAATGGAGGCCGACTGCTATGTCCTCTTCGACGACAGCGACCTCGACAAGCATTTCATACTCCTCAACCAAACAAAACTTTCCATCAGCGAAATACAGCAAGTATGGAAGGCCATCAAAGAACTGACCGCCAAGCACGATAAAGTGAGTTGTTCTCCATTGGAAGTTGCGCGTCAAGCCGGATGGAACGACGATGACGGCAATGATATTGAAACGCGAGTACGAGGAGCCATTACTGCTCTGGAACAGGCTGGTTTTATCAGCAGAGGAAGCAATGCTCCACGTATCTTTGCCACAGGTATCAAAGTGCGTTCAATGGAAGAAGCGCGCCAGCGACTTAACGATTCCACACTTTTCGATGACATAACTCGCGAGGAGGCAGCACGTATCATCCACTCTCTCATCAGCAGTCGCGCCACCGCCGACGGCCGGGAAGCAGAAGCGGAAAGCCGAGTCGACTATCTGGCAGACATTCTCGGCATGAAAAAAGAGGCAGTGGTGCGCAACATCAATTTGATGCGTCAAGAAGGTTTGTTGGCCGACACACAGGATATGCAAGCTTTTATCGATCGAGCAAACATCACTCGCAGTTTGGAGGAAATACTACGTCTCGAACAGTTCATCTTAGAAAAAATCAACACGGACTCAACCACCTTCAACTACAAGCAGCTGAATGCAGAAGCTCAACAGGCCGGTCATCAACGGTGTACCGTGAAAACATTGCGAATGCTTTTCCATTTCCTGCTTATCAAAGGTTACCTGAAAAAAGAAGAACACAGCGCCAATGGAAGCGTCAACTTACGGCTCGAAGTGGATAGGAAAACGACAGTGCAACGATTCAACCGAAGATCTGACATATGCAGATACGTCTCGAAAGAGCTTACCGCATCAGCCGATGACAAGATGATAACCTTCTCTATGGTCGAGTTACTTACCAACTACAACACCAAACGCCAAACAAGCGCCTTTATTTCCTCTGACAAAGCAAGCCTGGGCGATATGGAAGAGGCGCTACTGTATCTCAGCAAAGCAGGACTTCTAAAAATCGAAGGCGGTTTCATGGTAGTATACAACACCATGCAGCTCCACCGTAAAGTGGACCGCACGAGAAGATACGGGAAAGAACAATACCGACTGTTGGACGAATTCTACAAGCAACGTATTCAGCAGATTCATATTGTCGGCGAATACGCTAATATGATGGTAAGGGACTACGATAAAGCAATGCAATTTGTGAGAGATTACTTTTTGATGGATTATAAGTTGTTTATCAACAAATACTTCAAGGGTGAACGTCGAACACAAATAACAAAAAACATTACTCCCGCCAAGTATCAGCAAATTTTTGGTTCCCTCAGCCCTCGTCAACGCGAAATCATCGACGACAAGCAGTCAAAATACATCGTTGTCGCAGCAGGCCCAGGAAGCGGCAAAACACGCGTACTAGTCCACAAACTAGCGTCGTTGCTGCTCATGGAAGATGTCAAACACGAGCAACTGCTGATGCTCACCTTCTCTCGCGCTGCAGCAACAGAGTTCAAAAAAAGGCTGATTGAACTGGTCGGCAATGCAGCTCATTTTGTCGACATAAAGACCTTCCATTCCTACAGTTTTGACTTGATTGGACGAAACGGTTCTCTCGAAGAGGCCAAAAATGTCGTTAACCGCGCGGCCGAGATGATAGAAAACGGAGAAGTCGAGGAAAGCAAAATAGCCAAAAGCGTGCTAGTCATCGACGAAGCACAGGATATGGATGAGAATGATTTCAAGCTGGTAAAGGCACTAATGAATCGGAACGAAGAAATGCGTGTAATAGCCGTCGGCGACGACGACCAGAACATCTACGCCTTTCGCGGCAGCGACTCCGCCCATATGCGTTCACTCATCACCGACTATCAAGCCACGCTGTACGAACTCATTGACAATTACCGATCTGACCATAGCATTGTAGCATACGCCAATCAATTTGCACAGAAGATTTCTGGGCGAATGAAGAAGACCCCCATCGAATCTGTCTCCAATTATCAAGGAATCGTCAACACATCTGCCAATTACAGCACACTGATACAAGATTCTAATTATATTGGAACCACCGCTTTCCTCACCACCACCAACGAACAGACACTCCAAGTAGCTCATCTGCTCAGACTTCAAGGCAAACATGTAAGGATGATCCAAGCCACCGACTCCTTCCGTTTCATTAACCTGGCAGAAGTACGCTATTTCTTCAAGCAACTGGGCGATACCACCGATGGAAGCATCAGAAGGGAAATATGGGAAGAAGCCAAGCAGCGTACAGAAGAAACCTACGCCACAAGCAAATGCCTGATGGCATTGAAACAATTCTTTGCCGATTTTGAAGCCACCCACAAGGATTTTTACCGAAGTGATCTTCGTGAATTTGCTATCGATTCAAGCATCGAGGACTTCATTACCACAGAAAAGGATACCGTATTCGTCAGCACTATTCACAAAGCTAAAGGTCGAGAGTTCGATACCGTCCACCTCCTTTTAGGCGAAATCCAGCAGCTTGACATCGAGAAACTTCGGGCCGTATACGTTGGCATCACTCGGGCAAAACATCACCTCCACATCTACAATAACACCTCTTTCCTCTCCAAACAACCTGCTCTCGTCATCTCATTGTCTATGCACGACGTGTTTCTCGACTACTTCAAAGACCATAAAGAACAGATTCTTCGCCTGCGAAGCGGCGACAAACTAGAATACTCCGATGGTTATATTTTGTCGCATGGAACTCGTTTGGGCAGATTGTCAAACGAAATGCTCAAACGTATAAAAGAGCTAGAATCGAAAAACTATTCAGTCGCCGACACCGAAGCCAGTTTCATCATCGCCTGGCGACCACGTGAGGAAAAAACAGAGATCGCCGTATGTCTGGCAAATCTTGTACTCGAAAAAAAAATTGACAATCACATAAGCACCAATTAATCAATAGCTATGCCCTCAAACCGTTGCCTATATTCAGCCACCTTCTATGATTTTCTGCATCAAGATCCCCTGTCGGTGCTGGGAACGCTACACAACAACTATCACGGAGAATCCCTCACCACAACCGATGAGGCTTGGATGGGCGAAATTACGCTCATGCAACAGGTGCTCGGACCTTGGGGTGACGAAAAAGGACAGATTGTCTTTGAATACGACATTCCCCGCCTGGGAAAGCGTATCGATATCGTGCTACTGCTTCGGGGTATCATCTTCTGCCTCGAATTCAAAGTGGGCAAGAAAGAGGAGTTTCAGGCCGGCATAGAGCAGGTGATGGATTATGCACTGGATTTGAAAAACTTCCACCTCTTCAGTCACGACAGGAAGATTGTGCCGATTTTGATTCCGACGAAGTACAAGAATCACTCAACGGTATTTCAGCCGTCGGTATACAATGACGACATATACAACCCGATGATTACGGGTGAAGAGCATCTGCAAAAACTGATCACAAAGGTGCTGGAACATGCTGGAGCCGATCGCAACGACGAGACAATCGACAACTGGCTCATCAGCCCCTATGCTCCCACACCCACCATCATCGAGGCTGCAAGGACCCTGTTTGAAAATCACTCGGTAGAGGACATCACACGCCATGAGGCGGACAAGGTGTCGACCGACCGAACCACCAACTATATCCTTGAAGTCATCCAAAACAGCAAAGAAAAACGCAAAAAGAGCATCTGTTTTGTCACGGGTGTCCCTGGTGCCGGGAAGACTCTTGTGGGTCTCGATGTGGCCATCAAACAGACCTATAAGGACGGGGAGCGTGACAAAGAAAACGGTGCCGTCTACCTGTCGGGCAATGGGCCTTTGGTGGCAGTACTGACGGAGGCTTTGGCCAGAGACAACCAAAAAAAATGCTCAGCCAACGGAGAACGGAAGAATATGTCCGAATCGCGACGCGAAGTCAGCGAGTTCATACAGATCATCCATCGCTATCGCGACAATATGCTGGCCAAGATAAAGAATCCTGTGGAGAACGGCATTGTGGAAATTGATCCCGAAAAGGCTGTCCGACTTGAAGCTACAGGTTATGGTGAAGTGGAACACGTGGCCATCTTCGACGAGGCGCAACGCAGCTGGACTCACAAACGCATCGCCGACTACCTGAAACGTGGTGGCACGTATGGCAACAAACTGAAGGTGCCCAATTTCCCGATGTCAGAAGCTGAATTTCTGATTTGGTCACTCGACCAGCGCGAAGACTGGGCTGTCATCATCTGCCTTGTGGGTGGTGGACAGGAAATCAACACCGGCGAAGCTGGCATCGCAGAATGGATCAACGCCCTGAACAACCGCTTCAAGCATTGGGATGTGTATATCTCAAACAAACTGACAGAACCGGAATATGCCGAAGGCCGGGTGAATGAATTGCTGAAGACGAACGACAAGGTGACCTACTCCGACAGCCTGCATCTGGCCGTCAGCCTTCGGTCGTTCCGTGCAGAGACACTGTCGGCTTTCGTCCATTCGCTACTGTCGTTCGCTCCCGATGCATCATCGCTCTACAGGGACGTCCAACAGAAGGGCTATCCCATCATGCTTACCCGCGATATGGAGAAAGCCCGCGCCTGGCTTCGCAAACAGGCTCGCGGCAGCCAGCAGACAGGCGTGCTGGTGACCAAAGTGGCAGCTCGCTTCAAACCGCTGGCAGTACACATACTGGGACAGGGTGATGAGAATGCCGTCCACTGGTTCCTCGAAGACAAAACCGACATCCGCTCGTCGAACTACCTGGAAGATGCGGCCACCGAAATCCAAGTACAGGGATTGGAACTTGATTACGCTTGTATCCTGTGGGATGCCGACATGCGCTGCGAGAACGGCAGTTGGGCCTACTACAAATTCAACGGCAAAAACAAGTGGAATCCTGAAAACAACGAAGAAAACAGAAAATATATGCTCAACGCCTATCGCGTCCTTCTGACTCGGGCGCGTCAGGGTATCGTCATCTGCATCCCCTCTGGAAACGGCAACATAGGCTTGGACGGTTTCCCCGAAGACCCCACCCGCCTCCCGAAATTCTACGACGGAACGTATGAGTATATGAAGTCATTGGGTCTTGAAGAAATCTAATATTTACTCGCAAACCATAACAATCAAATCATATCATTTCAGTCCTACGGGTTCGACTTGGAAGGTTGTGCGGCTTCTGACCGAACAGCTGGAAACATTGGCAGAGACGTCGATGGAATATCATTCCCATACCTTTCCCCAGGAGCGTGAGTCGCTGCAACAATAAAAGACAATCCTCCTCCCACAAAAAAAGCCTGTAAGGGACTCCCCTACAGGCTTATTGTTTGTCGACAGGCGGGTGTCGCATCAGAGCTCGTCGTCCACTTCGCTGTTGTCGCTGCCGGAATAGTAAAAATTCTCGATATTGCCGGTCACGCCCTGCAGCACCACCTCATTGCCTTTCGTGTCGTAAATCACCTGACGTTCGTCATCATAGGTCACAAGTCTTTCAGCATGGAATTTGGGGACATTGGTGCCATTAGCGTTTCTGACGGATCCGGGCAAAGTGGCCACAATATTGTCATTCTTGTCGATGATGTGCCAACCTGAGTCGTCCTTCACCAGCGCCACGCCGTCGCTGAAGTCGCTTCCGGCATTGTACTTGTAGGGGATCACCATCTCGCCCTGGGTGTTGACATATCCCATCTTGGCGCCACCGTTCAACGACTCGTACACGCGGGCCATCCCGTCGCTGAAATAGGTGGCTACCTTCACCTCGTCGGTAAATTCAAGTAGGGGATCGTAACGGTTGTTGAGGATGCCGCCCTGATAGATGGTCAGCCCTTCGTAGAATTTCGGTATACGATTGAACGTAAGCGTATTGCCGATACGTTTCGGATACTGCCTGACTACATTGCCTTTCGTGTCGATCACATGCCACGGGCCGTCGGTCTCCTTCAAATGCACCAATGCATAGCCGTCCACGAAGTCGCTCACTTCGTCATAGAGGAAGCCCTCGCCTCGTTCCTTGTTCACCACCACATTGCCGTTCCGGTCGATGATGCCGTAACAGCTGCTCTCATTGTCGTAACAGGCCAGCATGCCGTTCTGCAGGAAGCGATATCTGCTGTACTTTCCGACAGCGACAACGACCTTGCCGTTCATCGTATAGAGACCGGCTTCGCACACGTTTTGGTCGCATGCAATCACCACATGACCGTCCCAGTCGATGGGCACATAGCCTTCCAAAACGGTATTGCCATTCCGGTCAATCAGGATGTAGCCGTCGCCCGAACAGACGCGCGCATAGCCACAATGGAACATGTTGCGCTCACGGATATTGGTCATGCTGGGTATGCGGTGGCGGAATTCGTCGTTGTCGAACTGGCAGGGAATCACCAGGTCGCTCTTGCCATTGATGAAGCCCAGCTTATTGGTCCCCTTGTCAAACACCGCACAGAGCCCTTCGCTGAAACCAATGGCGCTGCTGAATCGGCTGTCGTCGATAACGCATTGTCCGTCAACATTCACGAACGCAATACCATCGGACCCTTTCTGATCGACCTGGGCCAGTGGCACACCTTTTTTCTCGCCGCTCGAACTGGAACCCGAACAGCCCGTCATCATCATCACACTTGCTGCTGCAAGCATCAAAAGCAATCCTTTTTTCATCTTTTTTCTTTTTTTGATTTATACACAAAATTATTATTCAACAAGTTACATAAATTCTTCCAAAGAATGGACTTACAAAGATACGCATATTCCTCAAAACATGCCAACTATATGCGTTTCTAAAGCGAAACTTCCACTTTTTTTTCGTATTTTTGCAAAAGTGTTCAACTTAATAAAACAAATATAAATGGCTCATACTTATAGTATTGGAATCGATATCGGAGGCACAAACACCGATATGGGTCTGGTGCGCGACGACGGCACCATCATCGCCCGCAGCAATATCCCCACAAACGCTTACATCGAACTGCAACCCTACATCCGCGACATGATGGCTTGCATCGAGAAGATGATGAAGGACATGGAAGTGTCTGAAATCGAAGGTATCGGCATCGGCGCCCCCAACGGCAACTTCTACACGGGTTGCGTCGACAACGCTCCGAACCTGACCATCAAAGGGGTGCTGAACTTCGAGAAGGAGATTCACCAATACATGAACGTCCCCGTGGTGCTGAGCAACGACGCCAACGCGGCCGCCTACGGCGAAATGGTCTACGGCGGCGCCAAGGGCTTGCGCCATTTCATCATGTTCACCTTGGGCACCGGCGTGGGCAGCGGCATCGTCATCGACGGCAAGCTGATTCACGGCAGCACCGGCGCCGCCGGCGAACTGGGCCACAGCATCCTGATCCCCAACGGCCGCAAATGCTCCTGCGGTCGCTACGGCTGCCTCGAGACCTACACCTCGGCCCGCGGCATCGTGCAGACTTACTTCGAACTGAAAGGCACACCCATCTCCTCCGACATCGACAGCAAAGCCATCGGCGACCTGGCCAACCAGGGCGACCCCATCGCCTTGAAGACCTGGGAAGTGGTGGCCGACCAGCTGGGTATGGCGATGGCCAACAGCGTCAACTTCTCGGCTCCGGAAGCCATCTTCCTGATGGGCGGACCTACCAAGGTGGGCGAACCGCTGCTCAAACCGCTCCAGAAGGCCTTCGAGAAATACCTGCTCAACATCTTCGCCGGCAGCTGCACCATCCGCATGTCGCAGCTGAAAGCCAACGAAGTGGCCATCCTCGGCGCCGCCGCCCTCATCAAGATGAAGATCTGATGCCTGCGGTCGCCATCGTTGCTCCTTGACGGCTGACGTTTAATAGTCCTGTCCATCTGCCTTTATCAAATTGTTACAAATCACAATATCAAAAATTTATATCTCCTTCATGGTTTTTCGTAAGTTTCTTGTTGCGGTGGTGCTTGGTTTGCTGACGGTTTCATGCCAGCAGACGCTGACTTCCTATGTCAATCCTTTTGTGGGCACCGACGGTCATGGGCACACCTTCCCCGGCGCCATCCTGCCCTTCGGCATGGTCCAGGTCAGTCCCGACACGCGTCTCGAGGGCTGGGACGGCTGCAGCGCCTACCACTACAGCGACGACACCGTCTACGGCTTCAGCCACACCCATCTGAGCGGCACCGGCTGCAGCGACTACGGCGATGTGCTGGTGATGCCGTTCACCTCCGACAACGGCGACCTGCCCGACAGCCTCGACTACAGCTTCTACCTCTCCACCTTCTCGCATCGCAACGAGAAGGCCGAACCGGGCTACTACCGCGTGGTCCTCGACCGCAACCGGGTGATGGCCGAACTGACCGTCCACGAACGCAACGCACTGCACAAATACACCTTCCCGCGCGCCGGTCGCAAAGGCGTGGTCGTCGACCTCAAACACCGCGACGTGGTGATCGATTCGCGCTTGGCGCTTGCCGAATCCACCGGCGAATGGCATCTGTGCGGCTACCGCGTCTCGAACGCCTGGAACCCCCAGCAGCAGCTGCACTTCGCCCTCACGGCCGACTGCCAACCCAAAGAGGTGCTGTTCTTTAAAGACGGCAAACGCGTCGACGGCCTCGAACCTATCAGCGGCGAAGACTGCAAAGCGCTGCTGCTCTTCCCCGACAACGTCAAAGAGGTGACCCTCACAGTGGGCATCTCGTCGGTCGACGATCCGGGGGCCTACGGCAACATGAAGGAGAGCGCCGACATCACCTTCAACAAGGCCAAGAAGGAGGCTCACGACATCTGGGAGAAAGCCTTGGGCCAGATCGAAGTGGAAGGGGGCAGCCGCGAAGACCGCGCCAATTTCTACACCGCCCTCTACCATTGCATGACGTCGCCCTACCTCTACAGCGACGCCGACGGCCGCTACCTGGCCATGAAGGACCGCGACACCAACATCTACTCCGTCCAGCAGGCCGAAGGCCGCAACCAGTACACCGTCTTCTCAGTGTGGGACACCTACCGCGCCCTGCATCCGCTGCTCAACATCGTCGACCCGAACCGCAGCCGCGATTTCGTCCTCACCATGCTCGACCACTACCGCCACAGCGGCGAACTGACAATGTGGGAGCTCTCAAGCCACGAAACACACTGCATGATTGGCTATCACGCCGTCAGCGTCATCCTCGATGCCTACCGCACCGGTGTGCTCGACGACCTCGACAAGGCGACACTAGCCGAATTGCTCGACGCTATGGTGGCAACCTCCAATCTGCCCTTCCTGGGTCGCACCGAGTATGCCCGCGACGGCTTCCTCAGCAGCGAATACGAGAACGAGTCGGTCAGCAAAACTCTTGAATACGCCTACGACGACTGGTGCATCAGCGAATTCGCACGCCTCATCGGCAACGACAGCATCTATCGCGCCTACTCGCGCCGCTGCCAGTCGTGGAAGAATATCATGGACGGCAACGGCTTCATGCACGCCCGCCGCAACGGGGCCTTCGTCACCCCCTTCGATGCTACCGAGGTCAACAACCACTTCACCGAGGCCAACAGCTGGCAGTACTCCTCCTATGTGCCTCACGATGTGCAGGGTTGGGTCAACACCATCGGTGGCAAAGAAAAGGCCGTTCGCTTTCTCGACAGCCTGTTCCACTCCAAAGCGAAACTGTCGGGTCGCGACCAGAGCGACATCACCGGTCTCATAGGCCTCTACGCCCACGGCAACGAGCCTTCACACCACGCGGCCTACCTCTACGCCTTCCTCAACCAGCAATGGAAAACGGCCGAACTGGTACGCCAGATTTGCACCGAACTCTACCACGACAGCCCCGACGGCCTGTGCGGCAACGAGGACTGCGGCCAGATGAGCGCTTGGTTCGTGATGAGCGCCATGGGCTTCTACCCCGTCTGTCCGGGTAGCGGCCAATACATCATCGGCTCGCCGTTGTTCGACAAGGTGACCATCCGTCTGGCCAACGGCAAATCCGTCGTCATCAACGCGCACAACCAGAGCGGCAAGAACTGCTACGTGCAGTCCATGCGACTGAACAACAACCCCTTCGACAGGTCGTTCCTCACCTTTGAAGATCTCAAGGAGGGTTGCACCATCGACTTCGAGATGGGCTCCAACCCCAACACCAAATGGGGAACGGCGCCTGCCGCCCTACCCCAATCCTGCACTGCTTCCGCGCCCGTCATCACCCGCGCTCCGGTCTTCGACGACTGGCAGCAGAGCTTCAGCGGCACCGCAGTGGTGCGTATCCTGTCGGCCGACAGCGTCTACTACTCGCTCGACGGCAGCGAACCTACCCGCCTCTCGACCCGCTACAGCGGTCCGATATCCGTCGACTACGACGCGGTGATCAAGGCGGTGGCCTACAACGACTCGACGGGCTACAGCGCCGTGGTGACCCACCGGCTGACCCACACGCAGAGCGACCGCCAGCTGACCTACCTCACCCAGCCGGCTCCGCAGTACGCCGAAAACGGCCCCACG
Organism: uncultured Bacteroidota bacterium; assembly: GCA_902793295.1. Lineage (GTDB taxonomy): Bacteria > Bacteroidota > Bacteroidia > Bacteroidales > P3 > Colimorpha. The sequence goes on along the minus strand of CADBDA010000001.1, from coordinate 41,434 downwards.
GGCCTCATCGACCGCCTCTACGGCACAAGCAACTTCCGCATCGGCGGATGGCAGGGTTGGCAGGAAGACATGAAGGTGGTGGTGGACCTCCTGCAGCCTCGCAGCATCACAACGGTGGGCGTCGACTGCCTGGAGAACATGCGGGCATGGATATTCTACCCCACCGAGGTGATCGTGGAGGTGTCGGCCGACGGTCAGTCGTACAGCCCCTTCGGCTCGGTGACCAACAAGGATTTTGCATCCACCCTCGAACGCCAGGAGGTGGAGGGCACAAACACCTTCACCGTTCATGGCAACGCTTCGGAGATTCGCTATGTGCGCATCACCGCAACCAACTTCGGCAAACTGCCCCGCTGGCACGTGAGCGCCGGCGAACAGGCATGGCTCTTTGTCGACGAAATCACGGCCGAATAAATATGAAACATCGTCACAACATCCTCCGTCCGCTGGCCGCTTCGGCGGCATTGCTCTTCGGCGTCGCCGGCTGCCAAACCCACGACTGCCGCTGCTACCTGCTGGAACGGTGGGGCAACGTGAGGGTGCAGCACACCCTCATCGACCAGCAGACACCCTGCGCCGACTTGGGCTGGGACTTCCCCCACCCTAACGACTCGTCATTCCGCTTCTGCACCGACTGGGACGCCCCCGAAATGGACACCATGGATGTTGTCAGAATGTTCTGGGGACAATGAAAAACAATTCTCCCCACCACCCAACCCGACGAACGAATCAACATCATTCAACGAACATACCAACAATAAACCTCATGAAAAATCAAAATAACAGAAACCGCTTTTGGATGCTGGCGCTGACACTTGCTGCCGCACTGCCGTTCTTCTCCTCTTGCGACACCAAAGCTTGCCGCTGCTACGTCCAAGACGGCCAAAATCCTACCTACATCGTGACAGATTACGTCAGCGAAGGCGTCTCTTGCTCGTCTCTCGACTATGACCACGGTTCGCGATACCGCATGTGCACCGAAATGAGCGAACCCGAAATCGACCCGGGTCAGATCGGCAGAGAATACAAGAAAAAGTAAGTCGCCTACAGCTGTAGGTACTCTACAAAATCAAGCTTGCCATAAAAGCAGCCTCCCTACAGAAGTGGCCCTCTTATGAAAGCGGTCCCCCTTCAAAAGCAAGCTGCCTTCAAAAGCAAGCTGCCTACAGATAGAGGATCGATCCGCTGACATTGGGATAGCCCATCGCCGAAACGGCGTCCACATAGGCTGCCACCTGCTTCTGGTACTTTTGGTGGGTATCCTTGTCGTAGGCGCCGGTCTTGAAATCGACCACCCAGGTGGCGTTGTCGGTGAAGATGATGCGGTCGGGTCGGCGCACCTCGCCGTTCACCACCAGCGACGCCTCACAGAGCACCCGCTGCCCTTTGCCGAAGAAGCGTTTGTTCTCTTCCTTCTCCATCATGTGGACTATGCGGTCCACCAGTTCGTCGCAAATGCTGGTATCCAACAAATTGGCCGTACAGTAGCGTTCCACCACCGGTCGCACATCGTCCACCGTCAGCATGTGCGCCAACAGGTCGTGGATGACGATACCCCAGCGTCGGCTGTCCTCTTCAAGCGGCGATAGCGAATGGGCATTCTGGGGGGCCACCACCACACGATTCTCCCAAGCGGGGAAGACAATATTGCGGATGGGCGGTACCGACTCGTGCTGTTCCGCCGACTGCGCATCGGTGGCCTTCGGATTGGGCAGCTCTTCTCCCAATGCATAGTGTTGGTCGTCAAGAGCTCGAAAGCCGGAATCATTGCGTGTGGCGTATTGTTTCAGCAGCGCCCGGTTGTCACTCCCCTCCGCTTTGCATTCTTCACACATGACATAGAGTTTTTCGCGCGGACGCGTCAATGCCACATAAAGCAGATTGATGCGGTCCATCTCCGTCATGATGACCTCCTCGTCGAAATTGGACGAGAAGAGCGATTCGTTCTTCTGCTGGCCGATCAGCGCTACTGGAAGCGATGCGGCATCGGCCGTCACCGACTGCTGGGTGGCATCAAGGTCTATCCACAACTGCGACGGACGCTCTTTTTCGGCTTTCATCATGGTGATGACCACGGGTGCCTCAAGTCCTTTCGATTTGTGGATGGTCATCAGGCGCAGCGCCTGTTCGTCGGGCGCCGTAGAGGATGACAGCTTGTCGATGTTTTCGTCCAAATAGCTGTTGAAGGCGCTGAGGTCGGAATAGTTGCGCTGCATGAACGACGACACGGTATTGAGGAAGGTGGCGACATAAGTGGCATCCTCCGATTCGAGCGAGAGCTGACGCAACAGCTCTTCGCAACAGTCGTAGAGCGACAGCGCATGCAGACTGTCGAGATTGAAAACATGGCCTTCGGGCAACACCGCACCGAAGAACTGCTGCAAATCGTAGTTGCAGGCACGGAGCCGCTGCAGGGTGACCTCCGACGGACGGGCTGCATTCGGTGGGGTGCCGCCATCACGATCGGCATCGTTCCACATGTCGTCGAGGATTTCGGCATAGAGCGACACGACCGTCAGCGCCGCCACACGGTCAGCACTGTTCTCGAGATAGCGCAGCAACGCCTGCAGCAACCGCACCACACGGCTGTTGGAGAGGATGAACGACTCGCTGGTGAGCAGTCGGAAACGGGGGTCGTTGATGGAGGCCACCAGCTTGTCGGCAATCTGGGAGAGGGTGATGTTGGTTCGGGCCAGCACCAGCAGGTCGCCATAGTTGTAGTGCAGCTCATTGACCAGATGGAGCACCAGCGCCAGCAGCTCGTCGAGCAGATGTTCCTCCTCTGTATAGGAGAGCTGCACGTAGCCGCCCTTCTTTTGGGTGTGCTGAAACAGCGCGGGTTCCTTGCGACTGGGGTCGCCGATATAAAGATCCTGCAGTTCGGCATTGTGCTTGAAATGCTCGGTTATCGCCCACTGGAAGAAGTGATTGTTGAAATTCACAATATTATGAAGGGTACGGTAGTTCATGTTACGCTCTTGGATGTCTGCATTGAGGCTGAGCATCCGGCTGGTGATGGGGTCATCTGCCACTTGGGGCAGCATCATGAACTGTCGCACGTCTCCCTGACGGAAACGGTAGATGGCCTGTTTGCCGTCGCCGACAATAAGCGACGAGAGTCCGCCTGCGTCGGTGCGCGACAGCGCTTCAACGATCAGCGGCAGGAAATTCTTGAACTGGAGTCGGCTGGTGTCCTGAAATTCGTCGATAAGGTAACTCAGATAGCGGTTGCCGACACGTTCGTAGATGAACGGGGCGGGTTCGTCAGCCACCAGCTGGGCAATGCGCTTGTTGAACTCCGATATATGGACACTTTCGTTCTCGCTGTAATAGAGTTCCTTGATGGTGCGGATGCTGTCCAGCATCGCCATTCCGTAAAGGTTGGCCAGCAGCATCTTGCGGGTGTTGTAGAACTTGCGCTCTTCCCGAATGAGCTTCCGCATGCGGCGGTAGGCTTCCACCATCATGGGGGTAACGGATTCCACTTGGCGCTTCACATAGTCGGGGGCTGTTTTGTTGTAGAGCACTCCGCTTTCGGCGGCATTATCGGCACGGACTGAGTCTTTGTTGATGCCGTCCATTTCGCCATTGGCGAATCCGAGGAAAAAGCCGTAAAAACCTGCCTCCTTGTAGCTAAAGTCAGCGGCCGTTAGTCCCGCTGAAGTGCAGCTTTCAACCACCTGTCGGGCTTGAAGCGACAGCGAATCTTCCAGCTGGCGGTTGGAGCCCATCAGCGATTCGTAGAGATGTTTGTACTGGCCCAGCGGCACTTTATGCAGTTTGTCCAGAAAGGCGGGGGTCTCCTCCTTCAACACCTCGCCGGCCACCTTGCGAAGCGTATTGGTGATATGGAAGCTGCGGCCGTCCTCCATGCGGCTCTCAACAAAGGCGCAGAGCACCTCGGTCAGTTCCTTCGCCCCATCGGCACCGGCCTGCGTGAGCAGCTGGTCCACACAGCGTTCCACCATTTCACGCTCGTCGATGAGCACATTGAAATTCATGGGCAGTCGCAGTTCGTAGGTGAAGGTGCGCACCAGCCGGTAAACGAAGCTGTCGATGGTGGTGACCGAAAGGTTGCTGTAGTTGTGCAGGATGGCCGACTCCAGTTGGCGGCAACGCTTCACCAGCTCGTCAATGTCAATCTGCAGGTTCTCGCAGAGCTCGCGGGCCATATCATCATCGCGCAGACTGCCGTCCACAATACCATGAAGGGTCTTCATGATACGTTCTTTCATCTCGTTGGCGGCCTTGTTGGTGAAGGTGATGGCCAGTATCTTCTCGTAGCGGGTCGTTATCTCGGCTGGGTCGGACAGCGCAGTGGTCAGGAAATGGCACACCAGGGTGAAGGTCTTTCCTGCACCGGCACTGGCCTTGCAGATGATGAATCTTTTGGATGGTTGCATGGAGGGAGGCTTTTGGAAGGTGAAAGTTTCAGGTTAATGGTATCAGAATAAAGGCAAACACCCTACGCCATTTGATCGTAGCACTGCCGGCAAAGGGACCCGTGCCGCCCGCTATTTGCGAGGCAGCACCAGGATGCAGTTCGACACGCCGCGTTCGCCTTCGAAATCGTAGCGGCCGTTGTCGGTGGGGTGGTTCACCAACCCCTTGTGGGGATAGCCTTTGACGTACATCGTCGTGGAACCGCCTCCATCAAGGTTGAGGGCATCGTAGCAGCCCAGATAGCGGAGCAGCTTCTGGAAGTCCTGAAGCGACATGCCCTCCGATTGCTTCATGCGGCCGTCGAGGGTCACCAGCAGCACCGTTCCGTCGCGTCGCACGCCGATGGCGGTGCGGTTGTGGCGATAGGTGACAAAGGTCTTGTCGGTACGCATGGGCATCAGTTTGCCATGATAGACCAACAAGGGGCCGGCGGTCATGATGTTGCGGTCGGGCAGACTGCGTTCGGCCATACGGGCGCTGTCGGGAATGAAGATGATGGGGCGTCCGCGGCGCAGAGCCAACGAACCGTACTGGTAGTATTTGCGATGGATGGGGTCGACCGACTGGGGGGTGTTCTCGCCCACCTCCTTACCGTCGATACGCAGGTAGCAGATGGGGTGATGTTCCTTCATGTCGAAGAAAGAGCCGTTGATGGCGGCAGTGGCGTTGTGGCGGCGTGCATGTTCGGAGGTCGGCGTGCGACGGGGCTCATACGAGAAAGCCAGATTGTAGGGGTCGTCGGGCTTGATTTCGAGCACACAGACAAACTGGTTGCTACCCAGACAGTCTTTGTTGGAGAACTGACATTGACGCAGCAGCAGTCCGTTGACGGTGTCGGTCTGCCACGGTCCGTTGACCACAGCCAACGAATCGCGTTGTGCGGCCACCGGAGCGATGGCAATAGTCAGGAAAAGGATGATACAGGTTATAAGAGTCAATGGGCGCTTCTTCATATCGGACAGTGTATTTTTTCGTTTACAGGTTTTATTTTTCGGTTGCGGACGTCTGCGGTGTCTTTGCGGAAACCATCCGGTCGACGGTCTGGCATATCTGCTGCCACTTCTGGTGGTTCATGCAGTTGTAGTGACCCAACGGACAACGCTCTCCGCCGGTGCGGCTGCAAGGATGGCACCAGCAGGAGTCGGACACACAATCGGCATGCAGCGTATGGTAGGCGCTGAAACCGAAAGCGGGGTCGGTAGCACCCCACAGGGCGATGGTGGGCACCTGGAAGGCAGCGGCCAGATGCATGATGCCGGTATCGGGGGTCACCACCACAGCGGCGGTGCGGACCAATGCGGCAGTCTGCATCAGTGTGGTCTTTCCGCAGAGGTTGTGGACATGCGGTTGGAAGTGCAGTTCCCTTTGGCGGATACGTTCGGCGTCGCCCTTGTCGCCCAGCAGCAGGATGGGCTTCTTGATGGTGGATGCGAGAAACTGCAGTTTGTCGGGCGGGATGCGCTTGGTGGCATGTTGGGCGCCACAGGCTATCACCACATAGGGCTGTGCGGTGAGGTCGGCGACCTTGCTTTTACCGATGGTGCTGTTGGCAAAAGCAGCCACATCCATGGAAGATGGCAGATAGCATTCCAATCCCTTATCGTCCGGATGGACTCCCAGCGGACGGACGGCGTCGAAATAGCGTTCCACCACGTGACGGCCCTTCTTGGGGGCGCGCTTGGTGATAATCTGGAGCCATTTGGCCAAGGTGTTCTTGCGGTAGCTCTTCCAACGCACATGCAGACGGCGACGCAAACGACGGCTGCGGGGCACATTGTGGAGGTCGGCGACAAAGTCGAAATGCTCAGCTCGCAGCATTTTGACTGTGGCCGACATCGACTCCTGTAGGATGTGCACCTTGTCGACATGGGGATTCGTCTCCACCAGACTGGCCATTCCGCTTTTGGTCAGGTAATGGACCTCCACACCGGGCAGCTGCTGCTTCAGGCAGCGCAACAACGGTGTGGTCAGCAGCACATCGCCGATTGAACTCATTCGGACGACCAACAGTTTCATTTCTTGCCTTTCTTTTTGGGGCGGAAGAGTTCGCCGAAGTTGTCAAAATCGCGTGTGTATTTCAAACCCACACCCTGTTTGTAGGGCAGGTCGCTGCGGGTGTAGTCGTTGGTGTTGCTGCGATTGAAGACGAAGAGGTGGAGCCTAGGGTTGATCTTATAGCCCACCAGCATGTCGCCCGTCATATTGTTGTTGTTGCTCACCTGGCTCATTTCACGCGCTTCGCCGCCGAAACCCAATGTGGTTTCGAAGTAGAACTTGTTCCACTCCTTGCTGATGTCGACAGCCACCTGGTCGGTGGTCAGCGCATTGCCGGCCTTGTATTCGAAGTTGACATCCACAAACTGCACCATGCTGCTCACCATGCTACCCAGGCTGTTGGCCACCAGTCCGTAGCCTTCGCTGGCCACGTCGGTGCCCACGTCGGTGCTGTTGCCGCTGTTGTTGTAGAAGCGCTTGAAGAGCAGCAGCGACATGGTCTGTTGCAGCATGTCGCGCTCGTTGTTGCGGTCAATGTAGGCAAACACCTCCTCTTCGACGCTCTGGTCGGCATTGGGCAGTCGGATATCGAATCCCACTGCGGGGTTTTGGATGGTGCCGTTCAGCGCAATGACATTCTCGACCTGGATGGGTTTCTGGTTGTCGCTGGCACCGAGGCTGCCCGTGAGGGTCGACAGGTTCACACGCTGGCTGTAGACTGCCTTGATGTCGAACATGGCGTCGCCCACCTCTCCGGGGAACGAGATGCGGCTGCCCTCGTCGATGGAGAACTCGTTGCGCATCACGCCCAGCAGATTCAGCCCCATCTTGCCACCCTCCAATTCATAGTCGCCCAGAATGGAGAAGGGGTGGTCGGCACCGATGGCCAACTGGAGGTCGCCACTGCCAGTGGTGCTGATGTCGGCATCGATTAGCGAAGAGCGGATAGGCAGCTGCAGACTCAAATCGGGTGTGGTTTCCACGTTGATATTCAGCAGCCAACGACTTCCGCCACTGGTTTCGTTGCGTTGGTTGGAAACCGATGGGGCGCTGTTGCCGTTGGGGGTGCCGGCATTCATATTGAAGGAATAGGTGTCGTCATTGAACACCTCCTCGTCGCCGTCGAAATAGATGTAGCTGGCGTTTTTCACCGACTTGTTGTCGGTGATGGGGATGCACAGCGATGACCCCTGCAGGGTCTGTGCGTTGAGGGTGATGGTCAAATCGTCGACCGGACCGCGGACGCTGCCGTCAGCGCTGGCCAGAAGGGTACCGTAGTAGACGTTCCCCTGCTGTGCGGAAGTCTGCATGCAGAGCAGTTCGTCGCTTTCCAGCATCAGGTCGAAGAAGATATCTTTCAAATGGTTGTGTCGAATGGTGCCGTTGATGACAGCCTCGTTGCCTCGGGGGTCGATCACCTGCACCTGGTCAAATCGCACCACATTGCTGTCCAGATAGATGGTGTCGGTGACGGCGTAGGCCACATTCAGGAAGTCGACCAACAACTTGGCGTGGTCCAGATAGAGCAGACCCGTGATGTCGGGATGGCTGAGGGTGCCGCCCACATCGACCGAAGCGTCGACAGCACCAGCCATTTCCGACGAGAAGCTGCGGACAAAAGGCTGCACCACCTGTAGTCCCACATTGTGCAGGTCGGCCGTAAAGTCGAGTTCGGGATCGTCGCTTCCCAGCGCCACATAGCCTGTCACCTCGATAGGTTCGCTGATGGTCATTCCCGCTTCGCTGGGATTGACTCGACGGCTGACGAGATGCAGATTGAGTTGGTTCATCTCGCCGTTCCATGTGGAGCGGACACGTGCGTCGCCCAGCCGTTCGCCATTGAAGGCGAGGTCGTCGACATTGACATCGGCGTTCAGGAAGAGCACATCGTCGAGTCCGCCGAGATAGAGGACACCATCGGCACTGCCTGCGGCATTCATACTGAGCACATTGAGATAAGGATTGAAGAAATCGAATCCGAAATCGTGCAAGGCCACGCTGACGGAGTCGTCGGGACGTCCCATTCGCGACGCCTGAACCGACACCGACTGGCTGTCGCTCTCCAACCGCAGGTCGGCCACACGGAAGTGTCCGCCTCCGAAGGCGACTTCGCCGCCCGCGTCGCGCAGGGTCCACTGGCGTCCGCCCAATGTCAGCAGGGAGCGTTCCACCAGCAGCCGCATTTCGTCGCCGACACTCACCAGCCGCATATCGAGATCGCCTACCCGCTTGTCGGCATTGTCCCACACGAGACGGCAGCGGGTGGCCTGTTCGGAGCTTTCTATCGTCAGGTCGGCATTGTCGCTCATCTGCGAATTGCCGAAGGTGGCTTCATCACACGTCAGACGGAGCCGGTAGCGGTCGCCCAGGGGTTCGCCGTTGACACCCACATTGCGCAGGCAGATGGATCCCCATCCGATGGAGTCGCTGCGCAGCAGCGGCTTGAAGGATTCCATATAGTTGTAGTTGGCTTGCAAGGTGGTGCCCCGTGCCAGACGCAACTGGGGCAACAGCTGCTGCAACATGGCGGCACTGTCCACCCATTCCATATCCAGTTCAAACTGCGAAGCGGCCAGCGGCGACTCGTCGTAGGCGGTCGGCGATTTGTCCGTCATTCCTATCAACGCCGGCGGAACATAGTCGTCGACGAATTTGCTCACCAGCAAGGGCAGCGTCTGATAGTCGAAATAGCCGCGCATCTGGGCATTCACCAGGTCGCTGTTGAGCGTCAGATTCTTCCACTGGTGCTGCTCGCGGACCGTCAGCACGGCGTTGTCCATCTTCAGATGTTTGCTTCCCGCCCGGAACGACACCTCCGAGGCAGAAAGGCGCCCGAAGTAGCGTTCGTCTCCCGTCGTGATGTAGCGTCCGTCAATACGACCGTCAAAGACGGCCACAGAGTCATCGGCATCCTTCCACAGGCCAATCCGTTTCAAGTCGACATGTGCCAGATCGACGGAAGCGCGATACGAAGGTCCATACTCACGCCAGGCCATCTCGCCGTGGGCGTTCACCGTCGCCAGCGGGTCGTCGAGGCTCAACTCGGCCGTCACCGTTCCTTCGTCGGCTTCGACATTGAGCACAGCTTCGCCGGTGATGTAGTTGCCGTGAATGACCATGTGGCTCAACTGGCCCTCGCACGATGCCGACATGGTATGGGGATCGATGCCGTTGCCCTCGAAACTGAGGTTGACCGCCGCCTGCGACACCCATTCGTTAGGTACCAGCCGGCCAATGGCAATCTGGTTGGATTTCAGTTCGCCCACATAGCGGTATTCGCCTCGTTTGGGATTCATGGCCATCACCACATCGCCGTCCAACTGGCCGATGCCGCTGCGTATCGACAATGTGGTATAGAAATCATAGATGGAGCCTGTAAAGCTGACATCCATATCTAGCGGGTCGAGTCGGCGCACCAGATCGGCGACGGGTTTCATGAAGTTGCCGGGCACTTGGACCGAGGCGATGTCGTTGTAGGTGGTGTGGAGCCGTTGGATGTCGACACCGATGATGGTGGAGTCGATATGGGGCAGACCGGTGATATAGCCGTTCAGTTCCAGTTCCGATTCATCGCCGAAACCGACCTTGAAGCCATCGGCATGGAGGTCGGCGACGGGGCCGCCCACAGTGCCATGAAAACGGGCACTTTCGGTGACACTCCACAGCGAGTGGGCCCAATAGCCGGCATCACGCATGCCGCCATAGGTGCCTTCGTCCAAACGACAGGTCATCACGACGCTGTCCACATAGTGTTTCATAGTCTTCCAACTGTCGTAGTCCAACAGCACATCGCCCTGAATGCGCGAATCGGCGGTTTCGAGCAGCAGATTGGTGGCGCTGATGCCCGTAGGCGTGACATAGACATTGGCTTTCATATTGCGGAGCTCCAACCCCGAGCGCTCGGTGGTGGAGAGCTTGTCGACACGACAGGTCACATGGCTTTTGTCCACGCGCACATTGCGAATGATGCCACACACGTCGCGGTACAACATGTGGGGGATATCCACACCGACACTGTCCGTGTGATGATTGGCCGATTCCTTCAAATCCTGGCGGTAGGTGACATGATCCAGTATCACCTCATCCACTTGGACGATAAAGGGCTTGTGAGGCACCGAAGGTTTCGGGTGGGGTTTGTGGTAGTGGTCGATAAGGAATTTCAGATTGATTCCGTTGCTGTCGATGGCGAAATGGTAATAGATGTTCCGCAGTTCGACATGCGACAGGTGCAGCCCCTGTCCGTCGACGGGGAAGCGGTCAAAACTGACACCGATTTTGCCGGCCTCACAGATGGTATCGTTATTGGGGGCCACCCACTCAACACCCCTCAATACCAAATGGTTGAAGGGGTTGCATCCCAGCGAAGCGATGCGCAGCTTGCCTCCCCATTCGGAACTGAGACGGCTACTGGCATACGAACCCGCAAGCGACTGCACCACAGAGTAGTTAGCCAATGCCACCACGATATAGACCACCAGGCCTATCGTGGCAAGCACCTTCCCCATTATTTTCCAAAACTTTTTGATAGTCTTTCAGTTTATCTATCCATTAACTGAAAAACGGCGCTTTTAGTATTGAAATAGCTGAAAAAAAAACAGATGCGCCCTCCCGCGAGGGACGATTCCAATTCGGGCGAATGGCCAGAACAAACATACCATATTAATATCCAGTATTTTAACATCGAAAACTATTTCCAATCGTATCTAACTGAAAAAGGCTGCCGACAGGCACAATGCACACATGGGGACTACATTCGCGCCCCTTCCGTCGTCGCTCCCAACCGGCAGCGGACCCGCCAGCACAAGAAAAAAAACACATATAAAAGTATACAAACTTAAAAAAAATGTGTATCTTTGCAATCGCAATTCTGTCAGTTCGTTTAGCGGTTAGTATTCAGATGCTAGTGATTAGGCACTATGCGCACAGCTGTATCTCTACAGATTTCCGCCGGCCGACTGACCGTATATGCGGCAATCTGTTTCCGCCCTCACCTACCAACACACACGTCAAGTAAACAAACATCATCATGTCACTCATCCTCGCCATAGAATCCTCTTGCGACGACACTTCCGCAGCCGTCCTTCGCGACGACCGCCTGCTTTCCAACATTATCGCCTCCCAAAAAGTACACGAACAATACGGCGGAGTGGTCCCCGAACTGGCATCGCGTGCCCACCAGCAAAACATTGTCCCTGTGGTGGACACCGCCATCCGTAATGCCAATATCGACAAACGCCAACTCGACGCCATCGCTTTCACTCGCGGTCCCGGTCTGTTGGGTTCGCTGCTTGTCGGCGTCTCGTTCGCCAAATCGATGGCGCTATCGCTCGACATTCCGCTCATCGAAGTCAACCACCTGCAGGCACACGTGCTTTCGCACTTCATCCGCGTCGACGACACCTCCACCCCTCCGCAGTTCCCGCTGCTCTGCCTGTTGGTTTCGGGCGGACACACCCAAATCATTCTGCTCCACAGCCACTTCGACATGGAAATCCTCGGACAGACCATTGACGATGCTGCCGGCGAGGCCATCGACAAGGCGGCCAAGATTATGGACCTAGGCTATCCGGGTGGCCCTATCATCGACCGGCTGGCCAAGAACGGCAACCCCAAAGCCTTCACCTTCGCCACCCCGCACATCGCCAACTACGACTTCAGCTTCAGCGGCATCAAGACCTCGTTCCTCTACTTCCTTCGCGACCGGCTGGAGGAAGACTCCAACTTCATCGAGGAGCACAAGGCCGACCTCTGCGCCTCCATCCAGCAGTGCATCGTCGACTTCTTGCTGAAAAAACTGGAGAAGGCGGCGCTGGCCCACCGCGTGCGCCAGGTGGCTATTGCCGGCGGCGTGTCGGCCAACTCGTGCCTGCGTAGCGGCTTGCAACGGCTGGGCGAGAAGCACCACTGGAAAGTCTTCCTTCCCTCACTCCCCTTCTGCACCGACAACGCCGCCATGGTCGGCATTGCAGGCTACTACAAATACCTGAAAAAAGATTTTGCCGACATATCGCTCCCTCCCTACACCCGCGACTAAAAGCAGCCCCTTAGCCCTATGACCGACAGCCACACCATACAGCAGCCTCGTCGCCGACGCTTCTTTTGCGGAGCGCTGCTAGGCCTGCTGTTGCTGTCGTCGCCCCTAAACGCTCAGGACATCCACTTCTCGCAAATCGACATCAACCCCATTCTCTACGACCCGGCCTACTCGGGCTTCTTCGACGGCATCGGCCGCTTCGGACTCACCTACCGCAACCAGTGGTCGTCGGTGTCGAAAGCGTTCCAGACGGTGGCCGCCACCGCCGAATTGTCGCTGCTGCGTCGCAAACGCAACGGCGACGGACTGAATCTGGGTTGCATTCTCTTCTCCGACCGCGCGGGCACCCTGCACTACGGCACCACCGCAGGCAACATCATCCTCTCCTACTACAAATCGCTCAACAGCAGCAACAACAGCTTCCTTTCGGGGGCCATCGAACTGGGCGCCGGACAGGCGGGATTCAACACCGGCGACATCGTTATGGAAGACCCCTCCGACAACATGCCCTCGACAGCCGCCAATTTCGTCACCCTCGGTGCGGGATTGGCATGGTTCGTGCAACCCAACGACGACTGCTTCGTCAAACTGGGCGTCTCGGCACGCAACCTGAACCAGCCGGACATCTCCTTCCTGGAACTCGACGACGCCCGCATCGAACGACGCTTCAACGCCTACGCCCGTGCCGAATTCCGTGCATGGCCCAACGTAGCGCTGCTGCCCATCGCTGCGGCATCCTTCCAGAAACAATACCGCGAAATCATCGTGGGCTGCGACGCCAAATGGTACCTCTCCGAATCCTCCTTCCGATTTCTGGCTCTGGCGGCCGGCATGCGCTACCGCTGGCGTGACGCCGCCACCGTCGAATTCTCGGCAGAATACAACGCCTTCATCTTCGCCCTCTCCTACGACGCGAATATCTCCAAACTGACCCCCGCTTCCAAATCTATAGGCGCCTTCGAACTGGCCATCGTCTACCGCCTGGCCAAGAACAATAGGGTCCACCGCAAAGCGCTACCCTGCCCGATATTGTAACTCCTAACACAAACAATGACAAAAACGAAAACCAACATATTGAATCACACAATCCCTATACCCTACACTCGTATCATGAAACAGACCAGTACCCTTTTCCACCTCAGCCACCGTCTGCTGCCACTGCTGCTGGCGACCATCATCTGCCACTCTGCCATCCTTGCGCAGAGCGACGATATTCGTGAAGGCGACGAAGCCTTCCGCTACGGCTACTACAAGACCGCCGTCGACTACTACAGGGCTGCCTACAGCAAAAGCCCCCAACCGTCGACAGCCTATAAGATAGCCGAATCACTGCGTCTGTCCAACAACTACAGCGAGGCCATCCCCGCCTATCTCAACGTGCTGCAGTCGCCCGCCGCCAACAGCTTCCCGCATTGCGAATACTTCCTCGCAGCCATGTACCGCAACAACGGGCAGGCCGACTCGGCACTCTACTACTACAGCCGCTACCTCACCTATGCGGCCAACGAGGAACTGACGCGGCGCGCCCGTCAAGAAAGCCGCGCCTGCCAATGGGTGCTCGACAGCGTCCCCGACTCGCTCACCTTCTCCGTATCCAATGCCGGACGAAACATCAACACCGCAGCCAGCGAATCGGGCGCCGTCCTGATGGGCGACTCGCTGCTGATGTATTCCTCGATGCGCGAAGTGTCGAAACCGGGCTCCAAAGACGCCATATCGACCGACCTGGTGCTGATGCAGATATACCAGGCCGACTTCAACGGCAACGGTCCGAATAAGGGCCAATTGAATACGTGGGGACTCAACAGCAAAGACAAACACTCGTGCAACGTAGCCTTCGACCCGCTGCACAACAATATCTACTTCACCATCTGCTCGCCCGACGATTTTTCAGACATCCCCTGCGACATCTACTACTCTCATTTCAACAAGGGCAAATGGTCGAAAGCCAAGAAAGTGGGCGGCGATGTCAACCTTGCCGACTACAACAACACCCAACCTGCCGTAGGCTATCTGCCCGACAGCACCACCGTGCTCTACTTCGCCTCCAATCGCCCGGGTGGCATGGGTGGCTACGATATCTGGTACACCCTCATCGATAAGAAGGGCAACCCCGCACCCGCCGTCAACATCGGCATGCCGGTGAACAGCGAAGGCAACGAAATCACCCCCTTCTACGACAACAGCAACCATCGGCTCTATTTCTCATCCGACTGGCATCTGGGCTATGGCGGTTACGACATCTTCCGTGCCGACGGCAGCCGCAACAACTGGCAGCAGCCGCTCAATCTGGGCAGCACGCTGAACTCTCCGGCCAACGACCTCTACTTCTCCGTCAATAGCGACGACCCGCGCTCGGGCTACCTTACCTCCAACCGCGAAGGGTCGTTCCTCATCAATGGCAACACCTGCTGCAACGACATCTACCAATGGAAGTCCGTCAAGAAAACCCCACCGCGTCGCCACGTCGTCATCGAACCTATTGTCACCCAGCAGAAAACAGCCATCCACCACCTGCTGCCCATCAAACTGTACTTCCACAACGACGAACCGGATCCCAAATCCAAACTGGCCACCACTACGACCAACTACT
The DNA here is from genome assembly GCA_902793295.1 of uncultured Bacteroidota bacterium. GTDB lineage: Bacteria > Bacteroidota > Bacteroidia > Bacteroidales > P3 > Colimorpha. The sequence goes on along the minus strand of CADBDA010000001.1, from coordinate 26,369 downwards.
TTCAGACCTACAACCGCTACATGTTCCTTCGCAACGACTATAAGAAAGCCCACACCATCGCCAACGGCAATGTGGTTTACGACTCCATCTGCGATGCTATCGACTATTTCTTCGACTACGAGGTGCAGTACAACTGCGAACGCTTCGAGCAGTTCCTCAACCTGCTGCTCGACGACCTGAAGGCCGGACACCGCATCAGCATGACCGTAGAAGGTTACGCAAGCCCCATCCACACAAGCAAATACAATGAGCTCATCTCCAAACGCCGCATTGCCTCCATCGTCAACCAGATTATGGAATACAAAAAGGGCATCCTCACCAAATACATGGGCACCAACGGCGGCTCGCTGCAAATCCGCGAGGTGGCATACGGCAGCAGCCATGCCGGCAACGACGTGTCGTCCGATCCACGCCACACCAACAAGTCGGTCTACAGCGTGGAAGCCGCCAAGGAGCGTCGCATCGAAATTCAGGACTACCAATACCTGGAGGACGACAGCAGCCTCATCAGCTGTCTGCACCTGCCCACCCGCGCCATGCACATCGGTACCTATTTCACAGGCGAATACGCCGACATACAGGTACATCTCAACCACACCTCCATCAGCGAGACAACGCTCGATTTTATCAGCGTCGGTTCACCCGACGTGAAAGTGGTGGGATACACCAAACTGATACCCGGACGGGAACTGGTGATTTATCTGCGCATGGACAACCGCAAGGCTGAACCGACCATCTCGTCGTTCCTGCCGCTGACCATCCGCGTGGCGGGCGAACAGGTCACCCAGACCATGTTCCTGGAATACACCTTGGAGAAATAATGACTCACTTGATGCGGCACTGCAGCAAGGGCTTGCCCTGCAAGGTGCCTTCAAGGGTGTCGCCGACCGAGACAGGGCCGACACCTGCCGGGGTGCCGGTATAGATAAGGTCGCCAGTACGCAACAACATGAAGTCGGACAAATAGGAGATCATTCGGTCGACGGGGCAAAGCATGTCGCGTGTGTTGCCGTGCTGGAGCAGCTGGCCGCCACGCGACAGGGTGAAATCAAGGTTCTGGATGTCGCCTCCCAATTCGGCGAGCGGAACAAATTCGCTGAGTGCCGCCGAACCGTCAAAACCTTTGGAGAGCGTCCAAGGAAGTCCCTTGGCTTTCGCTTCGCGTTGCAAGTCGCGCGCCGTAAAATCGATTCCTAACGCCACAGAACTGTAGTAACGATGGGCGAATCGTTCGTCGATACTCTTCCCCACCTTGTCGATTCGGACAACGACTTCAACCTCGTATTCAACCTGGTGGCTGAAATCGGGATAGAAAAAGGGCTGATTCTTGAGCAGCAAGGCGCTGTCGGGTTTCAAAAAAAACGCCGGCGACACTGCCTCACGCGACCCCGGTGCGAAACGGGGAGCACCCATTTCGGCGGCGTGTTCCGAATAATTTCGGGCTATACAAATGATTTTCACAGTCTGGAACGCATTATTTCATATCTCGCAAATTGGCGATACGGATAATGGAGACAGGATCGTTCCAGATTTCGGTACCCACCACTTTGGAGAAGATACCATCGTTGGAGGTCGGCCGGAACTGCCCGTCAGCGCCAATCATCATATAGGTATCGTAACTCAGATTGACATCGGTATAGTTTTTGATGGTCAGCAGCACACAGTTTTTGCCGCTCGACCAACGACCGTAAACACAATAGAAGACAATGGTGTTCGGATCACCCTCTTCAGGAAACAGGTTCTTGGTTTCCGTGAGTTCGATCGTATCGTTAATGATATCGATTTCTTCGACACTGAAACGGTAGACCCCGTTCTTCTTCTCACCCAATCTGACAAGCACCTTCGTACCTATCGCGATATCATATTGCTCAAAATCTGACGCCACCTCATCATCTTCAAACAGTTTGGAAAGCGAACGAAAGCATGGAGTCACATCAAAATACAACGATTCAATACCATAATCGTTCTCTTCGAGCGTGAAGATATCATAGGACCGTCCATCATGATGCGACAAAGCTTGTTCCACGACGTTAAAACCATAATACTGCATCAGCAGATAGGAGTGGTTGGTGATGGCCACATGGAATGCGTTGTCATAGCCATTGCCCAATCCGGACGAACGGACAACACCCATCAGGGCCAGATAGCGGAAAGCGTCTTCGGCAGCCTGTTTCGATTCTATGCCATAGAGCACAGAGTTGGCATAGTGGCGGTAAGCATAGAGCGGCAGGTGCACAGGCGTTTCGGCAATCGCCTTATTCAGAAGCTTTATGGCTTTCTTTGCCTCCTTCTTGCTGACCTCGTCCTTGTTCAGAAACTTCAAGGCCTCGTCAACTTCTTCCGGATGCAGATAAGGATTGTAGTCGGGCTGAAGCACATAGCCATAGTAGAGGCAGTGCAGTTCTTCGATGCTCAACGAAGTGTCGGCGGCAGCGAAGCGTTTCAGCAACTTCGGATAGTAGAACGGCGAGGACTTGTCGTTGATGACAGTTTTCAAATAATCGTAGTCGGGAACCAATAGGCCTACCCCGTCCTCGACGTAACCTGTATCGACATCGGTCTCCTGCTGGGCCCATCCGAAGAGAGGCAACAACAATACTAACAAAAAGATTCTGAACTTCATAACTATGTTTTTTTTCAAATAATCGTCCTCAAGGATTGATCATCCTTCAAATTTCAGTTTCAATGCCTGCAGCTTCTCCTGGTCACGTTTGCGACGTTCCTCCACCATCCGGCGCTGCACACGCATTACCACCTGCTTGGTGGAGAGCGGGAAATCGGCCTTCATCATCCAATCGTAATAAGCCGGTTCCTTCATGAACACTTGTTCCAACGTGATGCCCTTGTGTTTGCCAAAGTTGAACACTTCGCGGCCTGCCTTGTCGTAGCCGATATGGCCCACCAGGTCGGCCCACTGGGCATTGCAGGTGAAACGGCTCAGCGCCTCCACGTCGTTGACCACCGGATAAGTAGTGGTGCCGTCATGGTCAACATAGGGAACCTGCTGATAGCGGTCCAACTGTGCCTTGAGCACCTCGTAGGTGGCTCGTGTGTCGGCATCGGCACTGTGGGCACCGTCGAGCGTCTTGCCGCAGTAGAACTTGTAGGCAGCCACCAAGGTGCGCTGCTCCATACGATGGAAGATATTCTGTACGTCGACCAAGTGGCGTCCCTCCAATGTGAACTCCACACCGGCACGCATAAACTCCTCCACCAGCAGTGGCACATCGAACTTGTTGGAGTTGTATCCCGCCAAATCGGCGTCGCCGATAAATTCGGCTATAGCAGGAGCCAGTTCACGGAACGACTTCTCGTGGGCAACCATATCGTCAGTGATATGATGCACTGCGGTCGACTCTTCGGGAATATGCATGGTGGTCCCCTGGTTGTTGGTGGGACGCACCAGATAGGTGAGCTCACAGTCGGTGCCGTCGGGCAGCACCTTCAGCAGACAGATTTGCACAATACGGTCCGAACCCACCTGGACACCAGTGGTTTCGAGGTCAAAAAAAACAATAGGTTTGGTCAGATTCAGTTGCATGATAGCAGTAAGATTAGTTTTTTTCTAGCATTCGTGCCCCACCTTTCACCATTCCACATCGGATGCGGTCGTCGGAACACTACTTTAATAATATTTATGTATACTATATAAAAAGATGATGCTTTTCCTTTTTCCCGGAGAAAGCGGGCTTATCGGCGATGAGTCGCCGCGTCAGGACCGATGCTTCTGCGCGATCCTCACAAGGAGCACGCCACCTGATGTATCTTCACCAGACGATCCAACAACGATTCGGCCAAGTCGAGCGGAAGCATGTTGGCGCCATCCGATTTGGCATTCTTGGGATCGGGGTGCGTCTCCATGAAGATGCCGTCACAGCAAATCGAGACAGCCGCGCGACCGATTGTCTCAATCATCTCCGGATTGCCGCCCGATATGCCGTCAGGCTGATTCGGTTTTTGCAACGAATGGGTGATATCGACCACCACCGGTACATTGTTGCGGCGCATGAGCGGCACACTGCGGAAGTCGACCACCAAATCCTGATAGCCGAAAGTGGTTCCACGCTCGGTCAGCATCACTTCGCGTCCGCCAAAGAAGTGGACCTTGTCCACCGCATGCTGCATGGCCTCAGGCGAGAGGAACTGACCCTTCTTCACATTGACCACTCGTCCCGTTTCGGCAGCCGCCGCCAGCAACGAAGTCTGACGGCACAGAAATGCCGGAATCTGGAGCACATCGACAAACTGGGCAGCAGTGGCGGCCTCGGTCTCATTGTGGATGTCGGTCACCACGGGCACACCGAATTGTTCTCTGATCTTACCCAGAATTTCCAAGCCCTCCCAATCGCCAATACCGGTGAAGGAATCGACACGCGACCGGTTGGCTTTACGGTAGGAAGCCTTGAAGGCAAAAGGTATGTGCAGCCGTTCTGTAATATCAAGCAGACGCTCGCAGATTTCGAAGGGCGACTTCTCGTCCTCAATCACACACGGACCTGCTATCAGGAAGAAATTGTTCGTCTCCGTGTGTCGAAGTTGTTGCAGATGTGGGTATAAAGTGTGATAGCTCATAGCTTACATTAGATTAGACAAAAAAAATTTACAATTGAGAATTGAAAGATGGTACGAAACTATCTTTCGACTCCCAATAAACAAAAGGACTGGAATAGTGAAAAGTTCAGTTCGCCATTCACAGTTCCTGACTATGTGCATCCGGGTCAATTTCCCAGTTCGTCGAACGAACTGTCGAACGAGCTGTCGTCAGCCTGTTCGTGTTCGAAATCGCCCGATGACAGCGACGCGTCATCATCCTCGCGGCTACGGCGCGAACCGCGCTGCAACGAGATGATCAGCGCCCCGATCATGCGTGTCTGCTCCATCAGAAGCTCACGCGAACGTTCACTGTCTTCGTCCGACAGTAAACCAAGACCATGGGCAACAGCAGTATAGATGATGCATTCCCTGATGGCCGTCTTGGCTATCTTCAGGTAATGGTCGAACTGCGTCTTGTTGCGCGACGAACCCTCGGCAATATTCAATGCTATATCCATCGCCGAATTGGCGAACGACTGGCACAAAGTTTTGCCACTTTGCGTATCAGCGTCTTTCAATGTCGACAATAGCCAACGATTATAATCTATAGCTTTGCCATAGATTCGAAGGTCTTCGAAACGGAAAAAACTTGGTATTTTTTCTTCCATGTGTAATAGTATTTGAGGGAGTCCTTCACAGAGGCTCCAGGTTATTATTATTTAAAGAGGTTCTCAATTTCAGTTTTGCAACGTTGTTCAATCACTTTGCGTTTGATCTTCAGCGTAGGCGTCATGCAGCCGTTGGCTTCGGTCCAACTGTCGTTGAGTACCTTGAAACGTTTGATCTGTTCGGTGGCGCCGAATTGGACATTGTATTTGTCCATCACGCGCTGGTAGCGTTCCAGCGTCCGCTTGTCGGTCACCATCTCTTCGTGGGTCTCGCAATGGATACCGTGACGCTCCTGCCACTCCTTGAGAAAGTCGAAATCAGGCAACACCAGTGCCGCAGCGAATTTCTGGTTCTCGCCTACCACCATCATGTCGAGGATAAAGGGCGACTCCTTGAATTTCTCCTCCAGCACTTCGGGATTCACATATTTGCCCATCGAGGTCTTGAACATGGTTTTGGTGCGACCGGTGATGCGCAGCTGCCCTTCTGGCTCGAACGCTCCAGTGTCGCCTGTATGCAGCCAGCCGTCGGCATCGATCACCTCGGCAGTCAGCTCGGGCGACTTGTAATAGCCGACCATCACATTGCTTCCGCGACAGACAATCTCATTGGTTTCAGGCAGCACCTTCACCTCAATACCCGGCAACGGCAATCCGGCTGTTCCCAATTTGCGTCCGTGAGGCAATGCCGAACTCACAGCAATCACCGGCGAGGTCTCGGTCAGCCCATAGCCCTCATAGATGTCCATGCCGATGCAAGTGAAGAATTTGGCCAGACGAGGCTGGATGGCAGAACCGCCCGAGACGAACATCTCGAGACAGCCGCCAAAGTTATCGCGAATCTTACTATAGACCAATTTGTCGTACAACTTGCGACGGCAGTCATACCAGAAGGTGGTGCCGTCAAGGTCGTACTCCATGGCATGGTTCAAGGCCTTGAAGAATAGCTTTTTCTTGAATCCCGTCAGCTTTTGGCCACTGCGGAAGATGCCGTCGTACATTTTCTCGATGAAACGCGGCACCGCCGTCATCATGTACGGACGTGCATACTTCAAGTTTTCCGCCACCTTGGCGATGCTTTCGGCATAGTAGAGTTCATAGCCCATGAACTGGTACAGGTAGTTCATCATGCGCTCGTAGATGTGGCACAGCGGCAGAAAACTCATGGCACGGCTGAAATAAGGCTTGGGGGTCATCTTCACACCGTTCACGCATGTCAGGATATTTTCATGGCACAACATCACCCCTTTCGGGAAACCCGTTGTGCCACTGGTGTAGATCATGGTCGCCACGTCGCGCGGCTGGATGGAAGCCTTCAGTTCCAGCACCTTGTCGGCTTGGGGGTGGGATTTCCCTTCCGCCAACAGGTCCGCCAAGGTTCCACAACCGATCGAGAACTGGGACAGCGCCTCTTTAAGCCCGTCCGACTCCTTGAAAGTGTACACACCCTCAATCAGCGGAAGCGACGGCAGAATATCCTTGATTTTTCGGAACAGATCAAGGTTCTCCAGAAAGACCAGCTTCACTTCGGCATTGTCGAGAATGAATTTGTAGTCGTCGCTGCTGATGGTGGAGTAGATAGGGACCAACACACAACCGATCTGCTGAACGGCCATATCCAGGAAATTCCATTCGGGACGGTTTGACGAAATGACAGCAACCTTGTCGTCCCGCTGCAGTCCGAGTGATAAAAGGGCATAGCTAAGATTATTTACCGTATCGATATACTCATCGATAAAGATTTTTCTCCATTCGGAGCCATACTTGGCAACGAACACCGCGCGGTCAGGCTGCTGCTCTTTGCGGTATTCCAGCAGGTCGAAAAGGCGCTTCACTTCCATAAGAAAAGATTTACAAGGATTGGAAGAAAGTTGTATCTTGAATCTGACTAGTGAGAGGGGCACAGCTCCTCATCACCGTCGGTTGTCTCCGTTCAACGGTTATTACAACTCTGCGAAATGTTTCATAAACTGGGTACGGAAGAACATCGAAGCCTGCTCATTGTTCTTCACAGCCAACATGCCACGGAACTGGTCGACACTGTCATAACCCTTGGACTTCATCCATGCCTGGAGACCGTCGTTGAGCGTACGCATGTAGTCGACACCGTTCTTGTAGAGGCACGACACCACCTGCACCGTACCGGCACCGGCCAACAGCATCTTCACCACATCGTCAGCGGTATGGACACCGGTCGAAGCCGAAATGTCGCAACGCAGTTTCTTGCACAGGATGGCCACCCAACGCAGGGTGTTGTAAAGCTCGTCGGGCGAGGAGAGCGACGGTGCATGATGCAGCTGCATGGTGTTCACATCGATATCCACATTAAGCGGTTTGTTGAACATGGTGATGCCATTGATGCCCATCCACGACAGGCGCTGCATGAAATTGGCCATATCGGTGAAGTTCTGGCTCACCTTGATAGAAACGGGGATGGACACCGATTTCTTCAGGGTGTTGATGATATCGGAGAACAGACGGTCCACATCCTCATAGGAGAGAGTCGTCTCGTAAGGCAGGATAGCCATGTTGAGCTCGAGAGCGTCGCAACCAGCCTCCTGGAAACGTTGGGTGTAAGTCATCCAGTTCTCGAACGAATAGCAGTTGATGCTGCCGATGACGGGGATATGCAGCTGTCTCTTGGCCTCCCTGATGAGGTCGAAATATTTGCCCAGCGAGTCGTCAGCCACATGTGAGGCCACATACTCGTAGCTCATACCATAATTGTCGGTGGGAGCCATCATGCTCAGATTGCGTTTTATGTCGAAGATGATCTGCTCTTCAAAGACTGATTTGATGATGACAGCACCGGCACCAGCGGCCTCCAACTGTTTCAGATGTTCGATATCGTTGGTCAGCCCACAACTGCCGGCGATAATAGGACTTTCAATATCCAATCCCAAATATTTTGTGTGTGTATTCATAGTCAGAAATAATAATTATTGGGTGCAAAATTAAGCATTTTTTAGGAAAGAAATATTTTTTTTGTTAAAAAAAATAGCAAAATTTTATATCTTATTAATTGACAAATATTTGAACAGGACTTTTTTTTTAATTAATTCACTTTTCGAGCCCAAAAAGAAAAATATTTTCTTGCATAAGAAAAAAAAAGACTAATTTTGCAAACTCAAAAAATACCGATAAAAATTAAAATAATCACATACAAAATGGAAAAAAACGTTGAAGAACAGAGCACTGAAAACATCTCTTTCATCTCAAAGAGCGAACAATTCATCGAAAAATACAAAAATTGGATCATCGGTTGCGTCATTGCCATCGTCGTCATCGTATTAGGCATTTTCGGCATCCGCAAGTTTGTCTCCGAACCGCGTAAGGCCAAAGCCAATATGGAAGCCTTCCCCGCAGAGTCGTACTTCACCGCCGCCACCGAAGCTGCTGACGCAGGCAACTACCGTTTGGCCCTCTACGGCGACTCCACCAGCAACGACAAGTACAGCATCGGTCTGCTGGCCATCATTGACAAATACGGTTCCACCCCCACCGGCAACCGCGCCAAATATGAGGCAGCCGTCTGCTTCCTCAACCTCGGACAATACGACCAGGCTCTGAAATACATGGACAGCTACAAAGGCAAGGACCAGATGACCCCTGTCCTCAATGAGATGATGAAGGGCGACGCTGAAGTCGAACAGGGCAACAACGATGCCGCCATCAAGCACTACAACAAGGCCGCTACCATGGACGACAACCCCATCACCGCTCCCTTCGCACTGTTCAAAGTCGGCATGGTCTACCTCATGAACAACGACAAAGACCACGCTCTTGAATGCTTCAAGAAAGTGAAGAGCGACTACCCCGAGTCTCCGTTCTTCACCCAGATGGACGGATTCATCACCTACGCCGAAACCCTCTGACGTTTTCCAAAAACTCCATAAAACGAAGCCTCGTTCCCAAAAACGAGGCTTTTTTTGGCCCTCCAGCATCTGCCCCCTGTTCGAACAAACCTTTTCTACGACCCGAAGCCGTCAATCGCATCTTTAAAACAAACGCCCATGAAAAGAAAAAGCATCTTAGCATTTGCACTCGTACTCAACTGCCTGTCTCTGTCCAACAACGACCTGCACGCCCAGCAGTTCCCTTTCCAGGACACCTCGCTGCCCGTGGAGCAACGGGTCGACGACCTGCTGTCGCGACTGACCCTCGATGAGAAAATCGCCTTCCTTGAGCACCAAAACCCCGCTGTCGAACGGCTGGGCATCAAGCCCTACAGCTGGTGGAACGAGGCCCTGCACGGCATTGCCCGCAACGGCGTGGCCACTGTCTACCCAATGCCCATTGCCCTTGCCGCCACCTTCAACCCACAGATGGTTGAAGAGGTCTACTCCCGCATTGCCAACGAGGGTGTGCGCAAGCACCGACAGTCGCAGGAAGCCGGAGAATATGGTGACAACACCGGCATCACCTTCTTCACGCCCAACATCAACATCTTCCGCGACCCGCGTTGGGGACGCGGCATGGAGACCTTCGGCGAAGACCCCTACCTGACGGCACAAATGGGCCTTGCGGCAGTCCGTGGCCTGCAAGGACCTGGTGCACATATGCGTTTCAAAGCCGGTCCCACATGGGTGTGGCCCGACACCGCAGCGCTCCATTCGCCTTATCTCGTGTCGGCCGCCTGCCTCAAGCACCTGGCCGTCCACAGCGGTCCCGAGGGGCTGCGCCACCAATTCGACGCCCGCATCTCGAATCGCGACCTGTGGACCACCTATCTGCCTGCTTTTGAATACATCATCGAGCACAGCGACGTACAGCAGGTGATGTGTGGCTACAACCGCCTCAACGGCGAGCCCTGCTGCACCAACCACCACCTGTTGGTCGACATACTGCGCAACCGCTGGCACTATGACGGCATCCTTGTCACCGACTGCTGGGCCCTCAACGACTGCTGGGAACCCGACACCGTCATTCCGCGCCACCGCACCCACGCCACCGCAGCACAGGCAGCAGCGGCAGCCTTCGGCTCGGAAGTGGACCTCGAGTGCGGATCAGGGCTGGCCGCGCTGCGTACGGCCGTCGACAGCGGCTACATCAGCGAGGCCAAAATCGACGAACACCTGCGCCGCATCCTGCGCACACGTTTTCGCATCCGTCCCGAATGGTTTTCGGAATACAACCACGGAAACAAAAGCCTCTATTCCGACCCTGCAAGGGTAGCAAGCAACACCTTGGTGCTGCTCAAAAACAACGGCATACTACCACTGAACGACCCCAAAAGAATGGAGCAGATTGCCGTCATCGGCCCCAATGCCGCCGACTCCGCAATGGCCCTCGGCAACTACAACGGCGAGCCACCCTATCAGAAAACCATTCACAAAGCCTTTGTGGAATATATCTGGCACGATATGTTTTATTCCTCGACCTACGGTGCAATATACGCGTCAGTCTATTTTGACACCGCCTGCCATCTGGCAGACAACGGCTACAAGCCCGGCCGCAAATTCTGGAAACAGATAGAAAAGAGCGACGTCGTCGTCTTCTGCGGTGGCCTCTCCCCTGCCCTCGAAGGCGAAGAGCTGCAGGTCAATATGCCCGGCTTCTACAAGGGCGACCGCACCGCCATCGAGCTGCCCGCACCGCAGCGTGACCTCATCAAGGAAATCAAGCGCCGCACCGGCAAGCCCATCGTGCTCGTTCTCTGCACCGGCAGCGCCATAGGTCTGGAAGAGGTGGTCGACGACGTCGACGCCATCCTTGTCGCCTGGTACGGCGGCCAGGATATGGGCACCGCTGTCGTGGACGCCCTGTATGGCAATACCGACGGCTTCGGACGCCTGCCTGTGACCTTCTACAAATCGACCGCTCAGCTGCCCGAGTTCGAGGACTACGATATGAGCCGACGCACCTATAGATATATGGAAGCGGAGCCCCTCTTTCCCTTCGGATACGGCCTCAGCTACGGCCACTTCCACTACGACAGCATTTCGTTCGACCGCGAAAGCCTGACAATTCAGGGCGTATTGGTCCTCGACAGCGTTGACGACTTCATGTACGAACAAAGTGAAGTCATACAAATATACCTTGAAGGCGACGGCATCACCGCACCGCGCCGCCAACTTGTGGCTGTCCAACATGCACACCTCGACCTGAGAGCTCCCGTCCGCAGCCGCACCCGTTTCGCTATCGACATCGACCCCTTCTGGCTACGCCGCTACAATGAAAACACCGACACAATGGAACTGCCCCCCGCGGGCACACCCATGACACTGAAAATCATGAACGGACCCGGCATAACATTCACATGGTAAAAGTCAAACGGCCGTATGCCAAAAAATGAAAAGCAACGAAAAAAGGGAATTGCAACCAAGTTACAATTCCCTTTTATTTTGACGACGGCACACAAACTGACGTTTTCGATGCGCCGTAACGATACTCTTAGAAGTGGAAACCGATGCGGAGTGAGAAGAGACCTACGCTGCGTGTCTGGGTCTTGGTGTCAGCAGCATCTTCTGCAACCAGTGCAGTAGGCACTTCGGTGGCGCTGGTGTATTTGACGGCATGCTTGCCATAGCCGCTGTAGTGGAGGCCGGCACTGACATGCTGTCCAAAGAAGGAGCCCAAACCAATCTGCCAAGCCACATTGCAAGTCGTCTGGTAGCGCAATTTGAAGTTGGGGCAAGCGACGGTGCTGCCGGTTTCCTTAGTGATCATGAAGAAATCGGGACCGATGCCAAATTCAGCAAACGGAGTGAAGATTTCGGTCAGCTGATAACGATAGTTGACACCCGCATAGATAGGAATATTGAAATAGTTGGGGGCATTGCCATCGTTGGCATTCATATACTGGTCGCGCATGTCACCCTTTACGCGGTTCCACTGGAAATCGGCGTGGATGTAAGGAGACACTTCGCCGAATCCGACGTCGAAGCGATAGGATACACGATAGCCGAGACCGACACCCAGACCGGCGTTCTTACCGGCATTGAAGCGCGTCATAGGCAGCAGATCGCCAGCGATGTTGGCAGCCACATCGTCGTTGAACTGGGCGGTGGCAGCGTTAAAATTCAAATAGACCGACTGCTCGAGATGGGTCAGCTGGGCGTTGGCGCCAAATCCAGCAAAAACAAACAGTGCAAAAAAGCACAAACCCTTGATAGTATTATTCTTATGCATAATTATTGATATTAATTTTGGAGGCAAAGATAATATTTTTTTTAAAAACGAAATGAAAAAAGAGCACCAACAACACGGAGTTTTTTTGACAATCATTATTTTTATGTATTTTTGCATATTCACAAATATTAACAATAACAACTATAAGACATTGAAAACAAAAAGACTATCAAGTATTCTACTACTTGGCGCCATGCTTTTTTTGAATGGCCAAGCCAAATCGCAAGTTGTCTTTGCACCTGTTTTCACACAGATACGACTTGAGGCGCGCGCCGATTTCGATTATTTCCATATCAACCAGGACGACGTCCTCGACGACCCGCTCGGATTCCACGGCAAGTATTTCAACTTTGTGGTCGGCGGCGACCTGAACGACAAGTTCAGCTACTTCTTCCGCCAGCGCATCATCGCCCACCCCGGCAGCGTGTCGTTTTTCGACAACACCGACTTCCTCTACCTCACCTACCACCCCAACAAGAACTGGATGTTCCGTCTCGGTAAGGACGCCCTTGCCGTGGGTGGCTTCGAATACGACGCCGCACCCATCGACGTGCTCTTCAGCACCAACTACTGGAACAACTTCTACTGCTTCCAGCTGGGCGCTGCCGCAGCCTTCAAGAGCGACGACGGCAACCACATGTTTCTGGCACAGGTGGCCAATTCACCATACGTCTACTACGGCGCCGGCATTGACTACTTGAACGGCATCGACCCCGGTAAGGAATGGCGTATGGGCCTGATGGCATACAGTCTCTACTGGTCGGGCAAATTCGGCCACTTCAGCACCCTTTATTCTGTCAACATGTTCGAACGCCCCGACCACGGGTACATGAACTATATCGCCCTCGGCAACAAGCTGACCTACAACCGCTGGGACCTCTATATCGACCTCATCCACCACGCTTTGGCCAGCGACGACTGGGGCAAGAACTTCGCTGCTGTCGGCTGCCTCAACTTCCACCTGACCGACGATTTCAACCTCTATGCCAAGGGCGCCTACGAACAGAACCTTTCGGAAGCCGACTTTGCCAGTGTGCTGCCCTACGACCTGGACATCCTTATCGGCCAAGGTAACAAATTCCTCTTCTACGGCGTGGGATTCGAATACAATCCGTCGTTCTGCAAAGACGTGCGTCTGCATGGTGTCCTCTCCTACTGCGACCACACACTGGAAGATGCCGCCGGCAACACCACTTCGTTCACCCACACCCTCACAGCCAATATCGGCATCACCTGGCACATGAACATCCACCGCATGTTCATGGAGCGCGGATTGAAGAAGAACTAATCAAGCCCAACCATCCTTTTCGCAAAAACCCTTACAACCATATTTTTCAGCAATGGAACGCAAGAAAACAACCTCCTACGCCCGCTCGGTCGAAGCCCTGTTTCTCCGCATGGAACGTCGGCTCAAACGACCCCTGAAGTTCACCCACAAACGAAGCATCGAGGCCATCATCTTCCTAATCATCTTTGTCGGATTCTTCTGGATCTTGGCCTACAAGATGACCCTGCCCCACATGCTCAACACCTTCATGCAGACGGCCTACCACCTGCTGATGGAGACGGTATTCTACATCATGGCTATCTGCGTGCTGATGGGTGCCATCAGCCGCCTGCTGACAGAATTCGGCGTGGTACGACTCATGGAGGGCATTCTGCGTCCGCTGATGAAGCCCCTCTACAACCTGCCCGGCGTGGCTGCTTTGGGAGCCCTTATGACCTTCCTCAGTGACAACCCCGCCATCATCTCGCTGGCCAAGGACAAGAACTTCTCACGTTATTTCAAGAAGTACCAGCTGGTGTCGCTCACCAACTTCGGCACTGCCTTCGGCATGGGCCTCGTGGTGCTTGCCTTCATGACCGGCAAGGGATACGGCAGCGGTGCCCTGGTGGGCATCCTGGGTGCCGTCATCGGCAGCATTGTGTCGACCCGACTGATGCAGCGTTTCACCCTGAAAAGCTATCCCGAACTCGACGCCCCTGTTGACGAAAACACCAACATGGGCGACGAACAGGCCATCACCTTCAAGAGCGAAGGCAGCGCGTTCCAACGTTTCCTCAATTCGCTGCTTGACGGCGGCAAGAGCGGCGTCGACATCGGATTGGCCATCATTCCCGGTGTGCTCTGCATCTCCACTGTCGTGATGATGCTCACCTTCAGCCATCCCAACGGAGGCTACACCGGCGCCGCCTACGAAGGCGTGCCCATCATCCCCTGGCTGGCAGATAAGATCAACTTCATCTTCAACTGGCTGTTCGGATTCACCAGTGGCGAACTGGTGGCATTCCCCATCACCGCCCTCGGCGCTGTGGGTGCCGCCCTTGGCCTGGTGCCGCAGTTCATCGAGACTGGCATCATCAATAGCAACGCCATTGCCGTATTCACCGCCATGGGCATGTGCTGGAGCGGCTATCTGAGCACCCACACCGCCATGCTCGACAGCCTCGGCTACCGCAAACTCATTGGCAAAGCCATCGGTGCCCACACCATCGGCGGACTCTGCGCTGGCATCGCCGCCCATTGGCTCTATGTCCTTCTATCCATGATTTTCTAAACCATGCGACTGCGAGATTCCTTTGCCAGATTCAGCAAGTGGCAACAGACGCCGCGCTCCTATTCCGACCAAGGGTTGCCGACCCATCATTGTGCCAATTGCGGCCACGAATTTGTCGGCAACTTCTGTCCAATATGCGGACAGAAAGGTACCCAGGGCAGTGTCAGTTGGAAAGCGGTACAGGAGAGCATCATGAACCTCTGGAATGTGGATTCTCATTCGCTACCCATCACCATGTGGCAACTGCTGCTGCGTCCAGGCTACCTCATCAGCGAATTCATCAACGGACGTCGACAAGTGAGTTTCCCGCCGCTTAACATGCTCTTCACCATCGCCGTAGGATATGTTTTCATCATGTACTTATGCGGAGAGAGCTACGCAGATGTCCAAATCGTACAAGACAACACAACGCTATTTGAAACCGCCACCAATTGGCTGTCTTCCCATCCGGCATGGGGCATGTTGTCTGTCACCATGATCATGATATTGCCCACTTGGACGTTATTCCATTTTGCACCGCGAAATCCCCACCACACATTGCCCAAAGGCATTTTCATTCAGCTATTCATGAGTTCGCTGATGTTCTTCTGCCTCATTTTCGCACAGTTATTCTCCGGATTCATACTCCTCATCCCCTTCTATTATTATGCGGCCTACCGCCAGCTGTTCGGCTATCGGTTTTGGGGAACCATGTGGCGGCTCCTGTTGTCTGCCATTATTTGGTTCAGCATCATCGTTTTGATTGCAATGATATTAATAATTCCCAGCAACTTAAAAGCAGATTCACTACTCCACCTGCTGATAGCCGATCTATTTATGGTTGGTTTTATCGTCGCGCTATTGATGGTTGGCTACTGGATTTCAAAACACAGTGCCCGGCGACGCAAAGACACTACAAAGGCCATACAGCAATAAAACACTGATTATTAAAAGCATTAAAACAAAAAAAAACATTCACACAATGACCCCAATAGTAAGTATTATCATGGGCAGCACCAGCGATCTTCCGGTCATGGAGAAAGCCTGCCAGTTTTTTGAGGAAATGGAGATTCCTTTCGAGGTGAACGCCCTCTCCGCACACCGCACACCCGCCGAAGTCTCCGACTTTGCACGCAAGGCCCAAGGACGCGGCATCCGCGTCATCATTGCCGGTGCCGGCATGGCAGCCGCACTGCCTGGCGTCATCGCAGCCGAAACCGCGCTTCCCGTCATCGGAGTACCCATCAAGGGCAGCGTTCTGGAAGGACTCGACGCCACCTTTGCCATCATGCAGATGCCTCCGGGAATCCCCGTTGCCACAGTTGCCATCAATGGTGCACAGAACGCCGCCATTCTGGCCATGCAAATACTGGCCCAAAGCGACGACAATCTGATGCAGAAACTCGTCAACTACAAGCAAGGCCTGAAGAAAAAAATCGTCAAAGCCAACGAAGACCTGGCCAAACTCGAATACAAATTCAAGGTCTGAAAAGCACCGAACCGCATACAAAATTCAGCTCGTCGATTAAACATTAAAAACAAACAGATAACATAACACTATGATTACAATTGGCATCACAGGGACCCTGGGCGCGGGCAAAGGCACCATCGTCGACTATCTGGTCAAAAACCGCGGATTTGTTCACTACAGTGTCCGTGCTTTTATCACCGAAGAGATCAAACGTCGCAACATGCCAGTGAACCGCGACAGCATGACCCTTGTGGGCAACGACCTGCGTGCCCAGCACAGCCCTTCGTGGATTGTCGAACAACTCTACGAACAGGCTCAGGCCTCGGGATGCAACTGCATCATTGAGAGCGTCCGCACCCCAGGCGAGGTCAGCGCCCTGCGCGGCAAACCCAATTTCTACCTCTTCGCCGTGGATGCCGACCCGCGGGTGCGCTACGAACGCGCCGTGCTCCGCGGCTCCGAAACCGACCATATCGACTACGAGACCTTCATCGCAAACGAGCAGCGCGAGATGAACAACGACGATCCCAACAAGCAGAACCTTAAAGTCTGCATCGAACAAGCTGATTTCCGTTTCGACAACGGCGGCAGCATCGACGAGCTGAACAAACAAGTGGAAAACGTGCTTTCCCAAATCCTCTACCGTCGCCCGACATGGGACGAATACTTCATGGAACTGGCCGACACCGCCGCCAAACGTGCCACCTGCGACCGCGGTCGCAGCGGCTGCGTCATCGTCAAAGACCGCCAGCTGCTGGTGACCGGCTATGTCGGTTCCCCCTCCGGACTGCCCCACTGCGACGAAGTGGGCCACCTCTTCCACAAGACCATCAACCCCGACGGCACCATCAGCAACCACTGCGTGCGTACCGTCCACGCCGAGCAGAACGCCATCTGCCAAGCCGCCCGTCGCGGCATCGCTCTCGACGGCGCCACCCTCTACTGCCGCATGACCCCATGCCGCACCTGCGCCATGCTTATCATCAACTGCGGCATCAAACGCGTGGTGTGCGAATACAAATACCACTGCGGACAGGAGAGCGAAGAACTGTTCCGCCAGGCTGGCGTGCAGCTTGACTTCTTCCACGACGAGATAGTGCAATACGCCAACCAGTAAGACACGAAACAACTTTGAAGGCCCTAATGACGTTAAGAGTCCTTAATGTCATTAGGGCCTTTATATTTTTTCCACCACAGTGAACATCCCCCTCGTCGTAACTGAAAGGATGATGGTGGCGGCTTACTTGCCGATGCAGAAACGGCTGAAGATGGTGGAAAGTATATCGTCAGGAGTGACCTTGCCGGTGATGGTACCCAGATGGTAGAGGGCGTCGCGGATGTCGACCACCAGCAAATCGGATGGCAAATCGACCTCCATGCCTTGCAGCACCTCACCCAGCGCCTCCAACACATGGTTCAACGCTTCGTAATGTCGCGCATTGGTGAGCAGCACATCCTGCTGTCCGATGCCCTGGGTGGCAGCAGCCACCATCTGCTTACGCAAATCGTCGAGTCCCGTGCCGTATTTGGCCGAAAGGGAGACCACCGGCCACGGGCCAAGCATGGATTCCGCAGCGGTGGAGGTTGTCTGGCGGTCGCACTTGTTGCGCACCACCATCAGCCGTTTGTCGTCCAACGAAAGGGTGGCTTTCATATCCTCAATGGCCTGAGTGACGGCGGAGGCATCATCGTTTTCCTCCACGACATAGAGCACCACCATGGCCTGCTCGGCCGCCTTGCGCGAACGCTCGATACCTGCTTGCTCGACACTATTTTCGGTATGACGGATGCCGGCAGTGTCGATCAGCCGGAATTGTATGCCGTCGATGGTGAAGAGTTCCTCAACGGTGTCGCGGGTGGTACCCGCCTGGTCGCTTACGATGGCCCGTTCCTCGTGAAGCAGCGCATTGAGCAGTGTGGACTTGCCCACATTGGGACGGCCCACAATGGCAACCGGAACACCGTGTTTGAGAGCGTTGCCCGATTGGAATGTGCCGACCAGCTGTGCCACCCGAGTGCGCAACTCGTCGGTGGTTTGCCGCAACGCCTTACGGTTGGCAAATTCCACCTCCTCATCGCTGAAATCCAGTTCCAATTCAAGCAGGGCGGCCAAGTCGATAAGTCGCTTGCGCAGCGACTCCAATTCCTGAGCGTAGCCGCCACGCATCTGGCTCACCGCCAAACGGTGGGCCGACTGCGAACGGGCGTCGATGAGATCGGCCACCGCCTCGGCCTGCGAGAGGTCGAGCCGACGATTTAGAAAGGCGCGAAGCGTGAATTCGCCCGGTTCGGCCAGTCGTGCGCCACGACCGATGAAATGCTGCAGCATCCGCTGCTGGACATAGAGCGAGCCGTGGCAGGAGAGCTCCACCACTGTCTCGCCGGTATAGGAATGCGGGGCGGCGAAAAGGGTGGCCACCACTTCGTCGAGAAAACCCTCATTGGTGTGGAGGTGTGCAAACGTAGCCTTATGGTCTGCAAGGCGCACCGCACGCCCTGATGCGGATTGTAGCGACGCCTCCGCCAACTGTTTGGCATCGGTGCCCGACAACCGCAGCACTGCGATGCCGCCCACACCGGCAGGCGTGCTGATGGCACAGATGGTATCGGTGCTGTTCATCATGATTCCTCTGATTGGTTGCTGTCGTCCGACGTATGTTCGCGGATGTAGTTGTCGCCAAACAGGTCGCTCATCTCATCGTCCAACAGACCCATGTCGGATTTCATTTTATACATATTGGGGTAGTTCATCACCGCCATGAAGAAAAGCAGCAACATCATCATGATGACGATGTTTTCGCGGGTGATGACCACCACAGCGCAGCAGACAAACATCACCAGCAGCAGGATGGCATAGACCGTGCGAACCACAGCGCGATAGTGCGGCAGCTTCTCGTCCACAGTGTCGAGCTGGCGCACCCGCGGCAACTGTCGGCGCACCATGAGGAGGATGTAGGAAATACCCACCACGGTCAGCACCGGCGCGGCGATGTATAGCAGTTGGTGGGTATAGTCGTTGGTCACAATCTGCCGTGCCCATACATGTTCGGCAAGGTAGTGCTCCACCAACGTCAGCAATCCCAAAGCCAACGTGCCGTAGAGGCCGATATTGGCGGCACGACGGATCGACCTGATTTCTTTCTGATGATTGATTTGCGGATTAGGAGTCATCGGTATTCTGTTGCTAAATGGAGTTATTCAAATTTGGGTTTCAGGAAACGGGCTGTGTAGGATTCCTTGCATTTCAGCAGTTCTTCGGGCGTACCGGCAAAGACCACCCGACCGCCTTCGTTGCCGCCTTCCGGACCCATGTCGATGATCCAGTCGGCCTGCTTGATGATGTCGGGATGGTGTTCGATAACCACAATAGAATGGCCGTTTTCCACCAGTGTGGCGAACGATTTCAGCAACTTCTGTATGTCGTGGAAGTGCAGACCCGTCGAGGGTTCGTCAAAGATGAACAGCAGCGGCTGACGGTTCTCGCCATGGATGAGGAAAGAAGCCAACTTGATGCGCTGCGCCTCGCCACCGCTGAGCGAGCTGGAGCTCTGTCCCAGCTTCAAATAGCCGAGGCCCACATCCTGCAAGGGCTGCAACCTGTTCACTATCTGTTGGCAAGCCGACTTGTAAACCTGATCGGCCGCCTCGGGGTCAAAGAATTCCACCGCCTGATCCACCGTCATGTCGAGCACATCGCTGATATTCTTGCCATGATAGACCACCTCGAGCGTTTCGGCCTGGAAACGGGTGCCATGGCACTCCTCGCACTGCAGGTGCACGTCCGCCATGAACTGCATGCCGATGGTGATATAGCCCTCGCCCTGGCAGGCCTCACAGCGTCCGCCCTCCACGTTGAAGGAGAAATAGCCCGCCTTGTAGCCGCGTGTTTTGGCTAACGGCTGCATGGCATAAAGCTGACGGATCTCGTCGTAGGCCTTCATGTAGGTGGCGGGATTGCTGCGTGTGGAGCGTCCGATGGGGTTCTGATCCACCAGCTCAACGCCACTGATGCGACGCAAATCTCCCGACACCGAACGGCATTTGCCCACATATTCCTCGTTGCCGTCGAAGCGCTTCTGCAGTATGTCGTAGAGCACATGTTTCACCAGGCTGGTCTTGCCCGAACCCGAAACGCCCGTCACTACGGTGAAGACGTTGAGCGGGATGTCCACATCCACATGGTTCAGGTTGTTGCAATAGGCCCCACGGAGGCTGATGCAGTCGCGCCAGGGACGTCGGCTTTGGGGCACCTCGATGGAGCGCTGCCCCAGCAGATACTGCGCCGTAAGCGAACGGCTGATATCCAGTTTTTCAAGGTCTTTGTCCGACAATTTCTTCTTGCCGCTCTTGGCTTGGATGGTGGCGCCGTCCACTTCGAGCACCACCTCGCCGCCCAAGCGACCCGCCTCAGGTCCGATGTCGATGATGTAATCGGCCGCACGGATAATCTCCTCGTCGTGTTCCACAACGATGACCGTATTGCCCATGTCGCGAAGGCTTTTCAGCACAGCGATGAGCTGGTCGGTGTCGCGCGAATGCAGTCCGATGGATGGTTCGTCGAGGATGTACATGGAACCCACCAGCGAACTGCCCAGCGACGTGGCCAGATTGATGCGTTGCGATTCGCCGCCGCTCAGGGTGTTCGACAGTCGGCTCAAAGTCAGATAGCCCAAGCCCACTTCGAGCAGGTAGCCCACGCGGTTGTGGAGCTCCTTGGTGATGCGTTCGGTCAATTTGCGCTCATAGTCGGTCAGTTCCATGTGTTTCAGGAATTCGGCCAAGTCTTTGACCGGCATATCGGTCAGTTCGGTTATCGACTTGCCACACACCTTGACGTACTGGGCGTCGGGGCGCAGACGCGTGCCCTTGCAATCCGGACAGACGGTCTTGCCACGGTAGCGGGCCAGCATGACGCGATACTGGATCTTGTAGCTCTGCGACTCGACCCATTTGAAGAAGCCGTCGATGCCCGGAAAACCGGCAGCACCCTCCCACAGCATACGGCGTTCCTTGTCGGTGAGCTCGCAATAGGGCGTATGGATGGGGAAGCCCATCTTAGGCGAAAGACGGATGAGGTGCGTCTTCCACTCCGACATCTTCTCGCCCTTCCAACACACCACAGCATCTTCATACACCGACAGTTGCTTGTTGGGAACGACGATATCCTCGTCGATGCCGATAACGTTGCCATAGCCCTGGCAGCGCGGGCAAGCGCCATAGGGGTTGTTGAAACTGAAGAAATTGGGATTGGGTTTTTCGAAGGTGATGCCATCAGCCTCAAAGCGGTTGGAAAAATCGTAGAAGCCCGGAGCAGGCGCATGGTCTGCCGCTTGAGCATCGTCGGAGGGAAGCACCTGTATGGTGCAGCTGCCACGGCCTTCGAAGAATGCCGTCTGGACCGATTCTGAGATGCGGGCCATCTGATCGTCGTCGCCATGACGCACGACGATGCGATCCACCAGCAGCATGGGATTCTGGTACTTCTCCTTGTCGTTGCACACCGGCAGGAAATCGTCAATACGCAGCACCGTACCGCCGACAGCAACACGCATGAAGCCCTCCTGATGCAAAATTTCGAGTTGGGCGCGCAGGGGACGCTCGTCGGTCACCTGCAGGGGGGAGAAGAGCATCATCTTCGTATTTTCGGCGAGGGTGTAGATGAAGTCCACCACATCGCTGACACTATGGCGCTTCACCTCGACACCGGAAATGGGCGAGAATGTACGTCCGATTCGGGCATAGAGGAGCTTCAGGTACTCGTAAATCTCAGTCGACGTGCCCACTGTGGAGCGCGGATTGGAGGTGTTGACTTTCTGTTCGATGGCGATGGCCGGAGCCACACCAAGGATATAGTCCACCTCGGGTTTGCTCATGCGACCCATGAACTGGCGGGCATAGCTGCTCAGGCTCTCCACATAGCGTCGCTGCCCTTCGGCATAGAGCGTATCGAACGCCAGCGACGACTTGCCGCTGCCGCTCAGACCGGTGATGACCACCAACTTGTTGCGTGGTATGCGGACGTCAATATTTTTAAGATTGTTGACGCGTGCGCCCTTGATGATGATATAGTTGTCTTCGTCCTTCTTGTTCACTTTTGTGTATGCAGATTGATGATAGCGGTTATGTTGACGGCCAGTCGGCATCCTTGCGCCGAACTGCCGATAGATGAAAACGAGTCGAAAGCGTTTTTTATTGTTCCAAATCCATAATTCTTCGCGCACCAGGACCTATAACGACCGGAATCAGCTGGCAGTCGACGCCGAATCGGGACTTGTAGCGTGACGGGAGTGTTTCGGTGAAGGTATCGTAGCGGTCATCACGCACCAGGTTGATAGTGCAGCCGCCAAAGCCGCCGCCCATGATGCGGCTGCCGCTGACGCCACAACGCCGTGCCTCGTCCACCAGGAAGTCGATTTCGTCGCAACTGACCTCGTAGTCATGGCGTAAACCTTCGTGGGTGAGGTACATTTGGCGTCCCACCTCTTCGTAGTCGTCCTGCTGCAGCGCCTGGCACACAGCCAACACGCGGTCGGTCTCACCCAGCACATAGCGGGCCCGGCGATAATCGGTATCGTCCAGACGGTCGCGGAGCTGTTCCAACTGCTGCCACGAACAGTCGCGCAGGGTTTCCACACCGGCCAGCTGCGCCACCCGTTCGCAACTTTGGCGGCGTTCGTTGTAGGGCGACCCCACCAGTTCGTGTCTCACGCAGCTGTTGACCAGCAGCAGCCTATAGCCGTCGGGGTGCCAGGGGAAGTATTCGTATTCGCCGCTACGGCAATCGAGTCGCATCAGCGACCCTTCGCGACCGTGCATCGAGGCGAACTGATCCATGATGCCACATTTCACACCCACATATTTGTGTTCGGTGGCCTGACCGATACGTGCCAACGTCATGCGGTCCAAGCGACCGTTGCCGAAAAGGTCGTTGAGTGCCGTGGCAAAGCAGCATTCCAGCGCCGCCGACGAACTCATGCCAGCCCCCAGCGGCACATCGCCTCCATAGACAGCGTCAAAACCTTGCACCGCAACACCATGGTCCTTCATTTCGCGCACCACCCCATAGAGGTAGCGCAAGTGGGTCTGTTGCGGTCCGTCGGGGTCGTCGATGGCAAAGGAACCCTGCAGGTCCAAGTCGGCGGCATAAGCGTTGACACTCGTGGTGCCGTTGGGACGAAGCACCGCGGTGATGGACTGCGCCACCGCGCCAGGAAAAACGAAACCGCCGTTGTAGTCGGTGTGTTCGCCGATAAGATTGATACGGCCCGGTGCGCTATAAACCACACCGTCATCCCCATAGCGGGAGGAGAAAATGTTTAGCAGTTGGGAGAGAGACATGGATATGGAAATTGAGTGTTGATAATTGGACTTGATTGCTGCTTGGCGCATTAAGGTTTTTCCACGGGATTGGACGCCGTGCCTTATTCGCCGTTGAAAAATTGGAAGACCGTTGTGCTGTCGAAGGGGTTGTCGGGGCCTATGGTGCCCGACGATTCCGGCCAGTGGTGGTTGGGCGAATCGGGATAGCACTGCGTCTCAAGACAGATGGCGCTGCGTCGGGGATAGGCGATGCCGCCCTTGCCTCGAACACCGTCCAGGTAATTGCCCGTATAGACCTGCAGTCCCGGTGCGCTGGTGAAGAGTCTGAAGCCGATACCGCTCTGTTCGCTGCATAGTGTCGCCACGGGAGCGGAGAGGCTTCCACCGTTCTTCAGCGACCAGCAGTGGTCGTAGCCGCAGCCGATGCGCAACTGTTCGCAGTCGGCGTCGATACGCTCCCCTACCCTATGAGGCTTGCGGAAATCGAGCGGGGTACCTTCAACAGGGGCCTTCTCGCCCAAGGGTATCTGGTTGGCATTGGTAGGCAGGTAGGTGTCGGCGTTAATCTGAAGACGATGGTTGAGGATGCTACTGTTGCCGTCACCGTTGAGATTGAAATAGCTGTGGTTGGTCATATTGATGACCGTCTGTCGGTCGGCCGTAGCGTGGTAGTCGATCCTCAAGGCGTTCCGTTCGTCGAGCGAATAGGTCACCCGAACAGCCACCTCGCCAGGGAAACCGTTGTCGCCGTCAGGGCTTGTCATCGTCAATACAATATGGCGGCGGTCGTATTCCACGACGTCATACACCGCATACTGCCAACCCACGGGGCCACCATGCAGGCAGTTCTCCCCGTTGTTCTGAGGCAGCTGGTAGCAGATGCCGCCCACCTCGATACGCCCGCCGGCCAGCCGATTGGCATAGCGGCCTATCACTGCGCCAAAGTCCGACTGGTGGTTTTCGGGATAATAAGCTTCCAGACTGTCAAATCCCTGAACCACGTCGCGCAAAGTTCCATTGCCGTCCGGGAAGCGCAACGCCACGATGCGACAGCCGAAATTGGTCACCACGACCTCCATGCCGTGACAGTTTTTCAGTGTGTAGCGGGCAACGGGCTTGCCGTCGCGCGTGGACTCCACTTCGGGTAGCGTATCAAACCTGTTCTCCATAGCTATAATGTGTTGATTATCGAATTGTCCGAACGGTTTGTAAACGCAGAAAACCACTTTTTATTATATACGCACGCGATTTGATGAGAGACGGAAAAAAGATGTATGAAAACAATTTATTGTATTACACCGCGTTTAAGAAGCATGATCCAATACATTGCCGACAAAGACCACTACGAACGCGTGCTGACCCTCTGCCGACAGGTGCGTCACGACCTGTGGATAGGCACCGCCGACCTGAAAGACCTGTACATCTCTCAAGGACAGGGGTCTATCCCCTTCCTCGCACTACTCGACGAACTGACCCGACGCGGTGTGGAGGTGAGACTGCTCCATGCCAAAGAACCCGGTGAGAATTTCAGGGCCGACTTCGACCGTTATCCGCAGTTGTGGCAGCGCCTGGAACGAAGGCTATGTCCCAGAGTGCATTTCAAGTTGATGGTGTTCGACTGCACCAAGGCCTATATCGGCTCCGCCAACCTCACAGGCGCCGGCATGGGCATGAAGGGGGAACACACGCGCAATTTCGAAGCCGGCATACTCACCGACGACCCCGCATTGGTCGATGCCGCCGCCGACCACCTCGACGGCGTGTGGCAAGGGCGACATTGCAAAGACTGCCGCCGCAAAGACTTCTGCGGCGACCCCATAGGGCGATAGGCGAAGCGCGATGGTGGGACTAGTTTGATTGCTCGCTTTTCAGCTTTTCAAATTCTTTCTTGGCGGCGGCCATGTCGTCGTTGAATTCCTTGGAGGTCTTCAGACGGGCATAGCAGGCAGCGGCCAGCAGACGCGAAGCATCGACATCGCTCTGCCAATGGTAGCCGGCAATCACTCGGCTTTGGCCCCATTCATAGCCCAGTTTCAGTAGTTCGTTCTGGGCGGCGGGATTGATTTCGCTAAGCAGCAGTGCCATGCCCCATCCGCGGACCGAATGTCCGGAGGGATACGAACCGTTGGTTCGCAGTTCCTCCTCTTCCTCAGGCACCAGCGTCGGCTCATTGAAATAGGCATAGGGGCGTATGCGCATATAGGCCGCCTTGGGTTTGGTGGCACTCAGACGGATGGTTGTTATGGAACGATCGAGCAGATGATAGATGGCCGGTGTGGATTGCGCGGAAATCTCCATTCCGAAAGCGACGCTGAATTGGCGTGCCATATCGCTCACCTCATACTGTGCTTCGCGAATGGCTTTGTTAGCCTTGGCAGTGTCGAGCCGTTGCTCCTTTCCCCAGTAGTACTGCGAGACATCGTACATGAACTGCGACGAGCCCGGCGCAGGTGGGGCCGGCAGCCAATAAGCGGCATCGGGCAATTCCTCGGCCGAGAAATAGGGTTGCTGCGCCATCGTCGCCACAGAGGATAACAACATGACGCACAGCAAGAAGTCAAAATATACGCATTTGAAGAAATGGTTATTCATAAACATTCAAATAATTTAGGTTCTTCCGACAAATGCGTAGGTGAGATGCAATAAAAGAAGCTGGCATTTCGTATTGTGAATGGAAAAAAAAGTACGGAATGGAAACCAGCTTCATGT